>DASP01000015.1 GCA_002503825.1 Methanoregulaceae archaeon UBA467 | reverse complement strand
GACGATCCCAACCTCGTATTGACCCACAGGGGAAAAAGTCAGGACGGTTATCGTTTATCCTGCCCGTAAGACAATCCCAACCTCGTATTGACCCACAGGGGAAAAAGTCAGGACGATTGAAACACTTCAAAAAATTCGTAAAACACAGACCTGATCTTACGGTTCAGCTCACCGACACGTTCAGCGTCCTGTACGGGATATCCGCCGGCTGCAGGCTTTTCTGATTCATAAAGACCACGGTTTATCTCGACCTGTATCCATGGCACACCCTTATGCCAGTAATGTGCATTTGATATGAACCCGCCGGAAAAGGGCGTGTTTATCGCGACATTTCCCTCACCCGGAAACAATTGCGAAAATGCGGATGCAAGTGCCTGTATTACCGGTGCAGGACACGTTGAAAGGAGGCCGGGTTTAGCGTTGCCAAGGCGGTCACCATTATTCCCAAGACAGACAAGAGGTCTTTTTTTCCCGGCATCACGCTGGCCGGGAGGCCCCACCGGGAGCATGCTGTGACAGTCGAGTGCCAGCACCACATCTCCCTGCCCGAGGATCTGGTCAAGCCCGGCATGGTATGGAAAGTAGTATTTCATCATCAGGCGGTGCATCAGGGTCATATCAGGATACCATCCGCCACGGTAAATTGCCGTGCCGTCAACCGTGACTGCCTTTATCGCGCCGTCGGGATGTTTCGGGGGCAGGTGGTACGGAGGACGGTTCAGGTCAACGATGATACGGGATACCAGCCCCCGTGTTACCGACGTTACTTCAAGTGTAAAATCGTAAATGGCTGCAGTACAGGGGTCGCTGTAATAGAGTATGTCATGGGATGAAAGTGCCAGCCGGCCCTGTACCTCCCCGGGGACCATAATCCCGCAATGCGGTACCGATATCAGAAATGGAAGCGTCCCGGCCACCTGTACACCTCTGTAAAACCCGGTGAGGTGGAAACACAGATCGTTTCCACCCGTTTATTCTCCATTGAACCCGATCTCATTTGAACCTGACCCATATCCCGTCCCGGTGAGCCGGACCGGTGCATCCTGACCGCAGGGAGTCAGACAGATATACCTGTATCACCTGTTTCTTATATGGAAACGGGTATCGTTATCCGTAATGAATGGTGAAATATGCTTTTTTTATCAGAACGCGAAAAAACCGGATGGGCCGGAATGGCCAGCGATATCCTCACGAACAGAATAAGGCCGTCCTCTTTTTCCGGTGAGATCAGGAGTAACCTCATCCCTGCTTTTTATTTTTATACCGGTGCACTGCTCTCTTCCCGCGGCAGGGTGCAGGACGGCCTCGAATGGCTGGAGGCCGGGGCGGTCCTCGAAGAAGACGGCCTTTTCTCATCCGGCTTTCTGGTCGGGTACATCGAACGCCGGAACGGGACGCTTCTCCGGCCTGCAGAGATTTTCAGCGACCCCCGGCATTTTATCCATTTCGCAGGCGTCCCTGCCATGAAAAAAGCACGGGACCGATTCATTCACCAGTGCGGGCATTCTCTCCCATCCTTTGCAGGAAGTCCGTTCAGGTTCATGGATATCGGGTGTGGTGACGGGGGCCTTACCGTCTCTCTGCTGGAGCACCTGCAGGAGACCGGTAAAGTCGATTGCATCGGAGAGGTCCTTCTTATCGATCCGTCCCCTGCCATGGCCCGCCTTGCATCTTCCACGGTACAGTCCGCATTCCCGGACACCCGGGTAGATGTTGCCAACATGCGGGTTGAAGACTTTACACGATCCCTTGACCGGCATTATGACGTTGCAATCAGCTCTCTTGCTTATCACCACATGCCGTCCGAAGAAAAACAGGTCCAGCTCTGCCTGCTGAAACCATGGATAGACCACTTCGTTCTCTTCGAACTGGACGCAAACAACGACACGCCGGAATGCCGGTCTCCCGAACTCGCACTCTCGCTCTACCAGTCCTACGGGCGGATAATTGATTTTGTGTTCTCCCATGATGCTCCGGTCGACGTTGCAGTCGGCTGCGTGGATAGTTTTCTTATGGCCGAGCTCGTATCACTTCTTACGGAACCGCGTGGGGTCCGGACAGATTACCACATGCTGAAGACCCAGTGGACCGACCTCTTCAGGTCATCGCTTGGCCAGGAATTTACCATCCGATCCGACACCTCATGTTATTCGGACGACCATGTCTCGCTCTTCACCCTGCATTACGGGCGGGAAGGGCAGAAGTAGATGCACTATGAGAGATTTATTATGCTCATATGAGTAATAATTCAGAAGTGTGATATAAAATGAAGACCGCAATAACCTCTAAAAATCCGGGAAAAGATTCCCTCGTCGAGATGAGATTCGGCAGGGCACCCTATTATGTCATTATTGACAGCGATACCGGAACTGACACCACGATTGAAAATCCGGCCGCATCAGGAGCAGGCGGAGTCGGCACAAAGGCAGTCCAGCTCCTCCTCTCTCACGGTGTCGGCACCGTAATTACAGGGCAGGTGGGAGACAACGCCGCACGTGCACTCGAGGCGGCAGGTGTCGGGGTCTTTGAATTCCGTGAGGAGGGGACAGTCGGACAGGCATATGCACGCCATATTGAGGGAAACCTTCCCCGGATCCTCTGACCGGAAACACATAATGAAAATTGCAGTAGCAAGTGGAAAGGGCGGTACCGGGAAGAGCACAGTCGCGGCGAACCTTGCCCTTGCACTCTCGCGGGACCATCCGGTCACTCTCGCAGATTGTGACGTTGAAGAGCCCAACCAGCACCTTTTTTTCCCGGGCGATCCGCAGACCGAGCAGGTATATTCGTCTGTTCCTGAAATTGACACCGAAGTCTGCAATTACTGCGGAAAATGCGGAGAGTTCTGCCAGTACGGGGCCCTTGCCGTCCTCAAAGACAGGGTCCTGTTCTTCCCCGAACTCTGCCATTCCTGTGGCGGGTGCATGCATATCTGCCCCCTGTATGCAATCGATGAAAAAGACAGGAGTATCGGGACGCTTTCCGTTTCAAAACCGCATCACAACCTCAGGCTCGTCTGGGGGACACTGAATGCAGGAGAAGTCCTCTCCGGGAAGGTCATCGGCGCGGTAAAGGAAGAGACCGACGGCGATTCCTGCGTGATACTTGATTCCGCTCCCGGGACGTCCTGCCCGGTGGTTGCCGCACTGGACGGCTGCGACGTCTGCATCCTTGTCACCGAGTCCACACCGTTCGGGCTCCATGATCTTGAACTTGCCGTATCACTGGCAGGGATCCTGAACATCCCGTCAGGAGTTGTCATCAACCGGAGCGATGGTTCTGATGAACAGGTCAGGAGTTTCTGCAGGGAAAAGGAGATCCCGGTCCTGATGACCATCCCCTTTGACCGCGGCATCGCTGCAAAACAGGGACGGGGCATCCTCTTTTCCGCCGGGGACCCGGAGTGGCAGGAAAAATTCAGGACACTGGGGTTGGAATGCATGAAGCTGGCAGAGTGGTCGCTATGAAAAGACTTGCAGTCGTCAGCGGGAAGGGAGGCACGGGAAAGACCATGGTGACCGGAGCACTTGCACATATCTGCAAAAGGAAAAAGATAATGGTCGACTGTGACGTGGATGCAGCCAATTTAAGCCTGCTCCTCACCCCGGAGACCATCCACAATGAACCCTTCACAGGCATGTCAGTGGCGGCCATAGACCAGGACCTCTGTCTCGCATGCGGGGCCTGCGCCATGGCCTGCCGTTTTCATGCGGTAAAGATGGAGAACAACCGTTTCTTCATCGATCCCCTGCACTGTGAAGGGTGTGCGGTCTGCCACGCATTCTGTCCGGCCGCGGCGATCACGATGGAACCACGTGCCTGCGGCGAAATTTTCCATTCCCTGACAGAATACGGGATGCTTATCCATGCACGCCTTTACCCGGGTGCAGGCAATTCCGGCCTCCTTGTGCATGAATTGAGAAAACAGGCCGATAAACTCGGGCAGGACTGCGAACTGACCCTCCTGGACGGACCCCCGGGAACAGGTTGTCCGCTCATCTCCACGATAAGCGGAGCCGATGTGGCTCTTATTGTCACCGAACCGAGCCGGTCGGGACATCATGATCTTGAGCGGCTGATACAGGTCATCAGGAGGTTCCGTCCGCTGATCTTCGTCGTTATCAACCGCGCTGATCTTGACGACGAAATGACCCGGACGATTCATGAATTCTGCAGGCGTGAATCCATTATGGTACTTGGAGATATCCCGTTCGATACGGAAGTCATCGAATCGATCAGGAGAGGTGAACCGGTGACAAAGACAAAATGTCCGGCTTCCGAAGCCATTCATATGATATGGGAAAAGTTAGAACCTGTTATATGGTGAGCGCCCCATGCCAGATGAAGACGTGATTGAAACACAACCCCCGCGAAGGGGCAGACCCCGCGTGCAGCGGAGAATATCCGAAGATAACACATTGCGCTGTTTTTCCCCGCAATGCCGCATAAAGGGCGAAGAAGAGACGGTGTCGCTCCTGCCCGAGGAGATCGAGCTCCTCAGGCTTGTGGACCTTGAGGGAATGCAGCAGGAGGAGGCCGCATCAGTCCTCGGCATCTCCCGGCGGACCGTATGGCGGGACCTTCATGAGGCGCGGCGAAAGATCGCGGAGGCACTGATATACGGAAAGGGTATCAAGGTATCCGAGTGCACGTTGCGTACCGAAGGGTTGTGCCCAAAGGAGGATGAGGACATCTGTCCCCGGGAAGGTGACAGTTGCCCGAAATACTGGCACCGCAGGTCCGGGCCCGATGACGCCACATCTCCCTGATGCCGTGTTCACTATTTTTATATATTTTCGCTCATATGAGTAATTATGGTACGTCTCCATCGTGCCAGGTGATTATTCAATGCCAGGACCTGACGGAAAAGGCCCCGCAGGAGCGGGACAGACAGAGGGATGGCGCCGTGGACGGTGCACGTCTCCTGAAAAAACAATGAATTTTTCCGGAAACCGGTATCCGGTGGAAGGTCCTGGAAATAACGCTTCAGAGATTCCCGGGCCTGTCGTACCGGCATCCAGGGGAAGCAGGATCGGAATCCCGTACAGATGCGGGAGAGGGCCTGGCGGCGGCAGGCGCAGGGGCAATTTCCGCTGATAAGATTAGAGAGGTACATGATGAAATTAGCAATAGCAAAAGACGGTGGGCGTGTATCAGCCCATTTTGGACACTGTGAGGGATATGCGATATACCAGATTAAGGACTCTGTCATTTACCGGCAGGACGAACTGGAGAGCCCGCCCCACGAACCAGGAAAATTACCGGTATTTCTCGCCTCCCACGACGTGACCCATATAATCGCCGGGGGGATGGGACCGAAAGCAGTCGACCTTTTTAACCAGAACGGGATCCAGGTTATTCTTGGCGTTTCAGGGCCTGTTGATATCGTTGCACAGGACTTCATTGCAGGACGGATTGTCCCTGGTGAGAGCAGCTGTCATCACGACCACTGATGCGGGGATACGGCAATGTTCGAGGCACAACAGGTACCGTTTATACGCGTCAGGAACCTTACCATGGATTTCCAGGGAGAGCGTGCCCTGGACAATATCTCGTTTGATTTAAGCCAGGGTGAGATCCTCGGGATCATCGGTCGCAGCGGCAGCGGAAAAACCGTTCTGATGCACCTCCTTCGGGGTATCGATCAGCCACCCACATCCGGCTCGGTGGTCTATCACATGGCCGAATGCCCGGGATGCGGCCACATGGATATCCCGGGTAATGCCGGAACACCCTGCTCGCGGTGCGGCGATAACTACCGGACCGCAGATATCGATCTCTGGAACGGATCTGACGAAGAGACCCGCAAAAAGGCAATGCTGCGGACTGCAATGATGTTTCAGCGCACATTTGCACTCTACGGAAACGACAGGGTGATTGAAAATGTCCTCCGTGCCCTCGATGACGTGGAATACCCGGCTGAAGATGCAATCCAGCGGGCAGCCGACCTTATTGACAGGGTCCGCCTCACTCATCGCATGATGCATATCGCCCGTGACCTCTCCGGGGGAGAGAAACAGCGTGTCGTGCTTGCCCGCCAGCTTGCAAAAGACCCGGTCCTCCTCTTCGCCGATGAACCGACCGGGACGCTCGATTCACGTACTGCACACCTCGTGCATGCGATGCTCCTTGATGCGGCACGCGCCCATAACATGGGGATGGTCATCACCTCGCATTTTTCAGGCGTCATACAAGATGTCGCCCACCGTGCCATGCTCCTTGACGAGGGAAAAATTGCAAAAATCGGGCAGCCCGCGGAGGTTATCGATTATTTCATGAAAAACCTCTCAGAAGAGGATATCGTTGTCCCAAGTCAGCACGGCGACCGTATAATTTCCGCCCGTGACCTTGCAAAACGGTACCTGACGGTCGACCGCGGGGTGATAAGGGCAGTACACGATGTCAGCTTCGAAGTCGCAGAACGGGAAATATTCGGGATAATCGGCACAAGCGGCGCCGGAAAAACGACATTGTCAAGGATCATGTCAGGAATAATCGAGCCCACGAGCGGCGAGATGAACATCAGGATCGGTGACGACTGGGTTGATATGACGAAGGCAGGTATCAGCGAGAGAGGGCGTGCCAAGCCGTACATCGGCCTGCTGCACCAGGAATATGACCTTTACCCGCACAGGAATGTCCTCGACAACCTTACCGATGCTATCGGACTTGAATTCCCAAAGGAACTGGCACTCTACAAGGCCCGGATAAGTCTTAAGATGTCAGGTTTTACTGACAGTACAGTCGAATCGATCCTGAAACGACAGCCCGGGGAACTTTCAGAGGGTGAGCGGCACCGCGTCGCACTTGCGCAGGTACTGATCAGGGAGCCGCGTATCGTCGTCCTCGACGAACCCACCGGGACCATGGACCCGATAACGAAACAGGACGTCCGGCATTCCATTCTTCATGCACGAAACGAGATGGATGAGACATTTGTGATCATCTCCCACGACATGGAATTTGTCCGTGATACCTGCGACAGGGTTGCACTTATGCGGGGAGGAAGGATTGTCGATATTGGACTGACACATGATATCCTTGAGAAACTCTCGGCCGAGGAGAAGAAAGTAATGGGCCCGGCAGAGACCAGAGGACTTAGTGAACGGTCATAAATTCTGCACGTTCCCTTTTTTCAAGACCTGTTCAATTTTCATTGTTCCCGGGTTATCACCTGCCATGCCCTGCCTTCGTCGCAACAGCTATTATTATTATTCAATTGAACGAATGAGAGGATAAGAGCCGGATTTTTTGAAATGATATCATGATCCCATCCGACCTGAATAAAAAGTCCCTGAGCGAGAAAGAGTGGCTGTTTCTCTCGTGCATTAGCTCTCTCCTTGTAATTCTTGCGACCATATTCTGCCTCTCATCCGGGATCACCACCGTTTTCATGCACCTCTACTATGTCCCGATAATTTTATTGTCCTACCACTACCGGGCCAGGGGGGTTGCAATGTCAGTGTGCCTCGGCCTGGTATACGTGATACTGGTCGGCATCTTCACCTATCCGCCTTCCGCTGAACTTGAATCTGCCGTCATAAGGCTCGTTGTCTTCGGGGTCATTTCAGCGGTTGTCGCATGGCTTTCAACGGTTCTTGTCGCGGCAAGGAAAAACTTCGAACAGATCTTCCTGAAAGGCGGAAACGCCATTATCGTTCTTGAAGGCCCTGGAATGGCGATGAGGATTCATAACCCCCAGGCTGACACTTTATTCGGATACTCAGCAGCAGAGTGGAACCAGATCCATATTAAGAGCCTTTTTGCCGATCCAGATGTCGGCGAACAATTTATGCACGCGCTTGATGAACAGACGGAACTCAGGGACTTTGAATCGGTGATGGTAAAAAAAGATGGAGCGCATGCAACAGTACTTCTTTCTGCAACCGCCCTTTCCGGGAGAAGCATCGTTCTCACCATCACCGACATCACCGAGAGGAAAGGAACTGAATCCCATCTCCGTGATATAACCCAGCTGCAGCAGAGCATTATTTCGAATGCAAATGTATGGCTGATGGTCCTCGATGGCAGGGGGAAGATACTTGTCTGGAACAAGGCTGCAGAACGTATCAGCGGGTACACGGCCGACGAGGTGCTCGGTTCCGGCACTATCTGGAAACTTCTTTACCCTGATAAAGAGTACCGGCAACGGATAACCAAAACCATCCAGGACATCATCAGGAAAGATGCATTCCTGCAGAACTTTGAGACCACGATTCACACAAAGGACAACGCCCGGAAAGTTCTTCTCTGGAACACGCGGGGACTGCCAGGGACCGGGGGTGAAATGAGCAGGTTCGTTGCAATCGGTGTCGATATTACTACAAGTGTCAAAGCCGAGGAATCATTGCGTGAGAGTGAAAACCGTTACCGTACACTTGCCGAAACCGCACAGGATTCGATATTCATCGTAGGCTATGACGGGACTCTGGAATACATGAACCTCTTCGGGACCCGTTCCTTTACCGGAAATGAACATATTATTACGGGCAGGACGATATACGACATATTCCCTGCCGATTTGTCGGGCCTGCTTTCCAGTAATATCATGGAAGTCCTGTCTACCGGTATACCTGCGCACTTCCAGCACCGGATTGAGCAGGAGGGCAGTGTACGGTGGCTTGACACGCGACTGGTCCCGCTTGCAAAAAATGCCGGTGAAAAAATCAGGCTCCTTGGCATATCAAGGGATATTTCAGAACTTAAATCCACAGAACTTGCACTCGCCGAAAGTGAGGAGCGTTACAGGACGCTCGTTGAAAACCTTCCTGAATATGTAATTGTATATAGTGGAGACCGCATCATCTATGCAAATCCGGCGACCGTCAGGACCATGGGTTACTCACGTGAAGAACTCATCAACTCTTCCCTTTTTACGTACCTGACCGGGGCCAGCCAGAAACGCGCCCGGGAAATGATGATACGGCGCCAGCAGGGAGAGCCAGTCAGCCCTTATGAGATCGAGGTAGTAACGAGAAGCGGCGAGGTACGGGCAGTTATGGTCCACCCGGCTGCCAGCCAGGTATTATTCGATGGAGTTCCCGGCGTCATTCTCGTACTTATCGATGTGACCGAACAGAAGAAAATGGAAGAACGGCAGCAGAGACTCCTTGCAGTGGTCGAATCAAGCCGGGAATTTATCGGCATTGCAGACCTCGACGGGAATGTCACTTATATTAACCCGGAAGGACAGGCCCTTGCCGGCATTTCAGCAGGGGATGTAACAGCGACAAAAGTCACCGATTTCGTCCTGCCGGAAGACATAGACCTGTTCATGACAGAGATCATGCCAGCGCTGAACTCACGGGGGTGGTGGAAGGGCGAAACGCAGATTCTCAATGTCAAGACAGGCGAACATATCGACGTTGATGTTACGACGTTTTTGATCAGGCGCCCGTCTGATGACACGCCGTATTGTTTTGCCACCGTGATGCATGATATCCGTGAAAGAAAGCGGGCCGAAGAGGAGATCAAAAATAATAACAAGTACCTTTCCATTATCAACCAGGTAATCAGTGCATCGACATCATCTATTTCTGTAGAAGAACTCCTTGAATCATCTCTTGAAAAGACCGTCGATCTTCTTTCGTTCACCGGAGGGGTGATTTACCTTGCCGACCAGAATAATACAACCGCCACGCTTCGCTATTCCCATAAGCTCCCACACGATCTGCCTGAAAGTATGATGACGGTCACTATCGACGAGTCGGATTTCAGTCCCCTTTTCAGGGATGCACTGCCAGTTGACATTCATCATTTACCGGTGCAGGAACCAGGGATTTTTCCTGAGGGCATGATAACATGCACCTGTGTCCCGTTACGCGTGGAAGACCGGGTATTCGGGGCATTATGTGTATTTTCCAGGGGAACGGATACCCTCACCCCCGAGATCAGGGAAATCCTCAATTCTCTCGGGAGGGAACTTGGTGCCGGGCTTCAGAAGGGTCTGCTCCAGAAAAGGCTGGAACAACTGAATGACGATGCGAACCTGTACCTCGATATCATGACACACGATATCAACAACGCGAATGCAGGCTCACTCGGGTATGCAGAATTCCTGATCGAGGAGACCAGCGGTGAAACAAAGGAATTTGCACGCCGGGTGTTCTCCGGTATCTGGCAGAGCGTTGAGATTATCAGGAATGTCTCGACGATCCGGAAAATGCGTGAAAAAGAGCAGGTTTTAAGGATTGTTGACCTTCAAAAAGTGATATCAGCCGAAACCGCACGGTTTCCCGATGCCAGGATTACATCCGGCCCTGTCTCATTTTTTGTGCTTGCAGACGAACTGATGGGTGAGATCTTTACCAACCTGATCGGGAACAGTGCCAAGTTCGGCGGCCCCGACGTTGATATCCATATAACTGCACGCGAAAAAGAGGGTATGATCGAGGTCTCGGTCGAAGATACCGGACCGGGTATTGCCGACGACTTAAAACCCCTGATTTTTAACCGGTTCAGGAAGGGCACCAGCAAACAAAGCGGAAAAGGTCTTGGTCTTTTCATCGCCCGGACGCTGGTGGAATCATACGGGGGTACCATATGGGCAGAAGATCGCGTCCCAGGTACTCCCTCTATGGGTGCCAGGATCTCCTTTACCATCAGAAAATCTGACGTTTAACGGCACGTGCATCATTGCAGGAATGCACAGGTTCTGTTCTTCCCTGCACATCCGCACGGATGAGGAGAATCATGGAAATATAGTACGTGCATATCGTAATTGCCTGTAAAAGTGCCTGGATCGGGATGACCTGAACAGGAAAATAAAAAATGAAATGGTGCCGGATTTTGACGGGAAGTGAGATTCCCTGGCACGGACACCGGCACAGGCCCTATAAAAATCCCCTGATCTCTTCTGTTTTCACGATATGAATACCGATAGCGGCCATGTCACGGACATTTGACTGGTGGATCTCCGGGGTCTGTGCCGCAACCGCATCATCGACAAGATATGTCTCGTAATTAAGTGCGAATGCATCAAAGACCGTTGTCCTGATGCAGTTCGGGGTCTGCACCCCTGTCACGAACAGGGTGTCAGCACCGAGTGAACGGAGAAGGAGATCGAGATCGGTGCCCATGAAGGCACTCATCCGGGTCTTATGTATGATATACTCCCCGGAACGGGGTGATAACTCACTGATAACTTCAGATCCCGGGGTGCCTTCAACCGCAAACGGCGTTTTCCTGAAAAGGTCCCGTCGTGAGATCTCAACATCAGACCCGTCCTGCCGGTGAATTCTCAATACATGAATGACCGGGTGGCCTTTTACGCGGAACAGATCAAGGATATCGGCCATGTTCCCGATGGCTGCCCCTGCCCCCCCGATACGGAGCGGGGAGCCCTCCCGGATGAAATCGTTCTGCATGTCGATGATCAGAAGTGCAGGTTTTATCACGAGGTATTTTCCCTCCTGCAGCATTATTGAACGCCACGATCAATATACCTGTCCCTCCGGACCGTGCATATCAGAGATATTTTAATGAAATACGGCTTTGTTGAAACCCTTCCGGTAAACCCGCACCCACTGTCTCCACCCGAAAAAATGGCAGTACGAAACTTCCCGTTCTGACCTATACCTTATTCATATCATCCGGCGTTTTACCCCTGCTGGAGAATCCTGTGATAAGCGAGCGGTCTGACCGGATATCACCGCTGTATAGTACCTTTTTTCCTGAAGAATAGCGGTAAAAAGTCATTTCTGACCGGATATCGCCCCGGTATAGTACCTTTTTTCCTGAAGAATGGTGATAAAAAGACCTGTCCGGCAGGGAAGAACGTGCGGTTGTCCCGCACTTTTCACGTAATAATTCCCTGAAGATTCAGGCATACCTGAAAAAAATGGTAAAAAAGATCTTCTGCTCAGCCGAACAGCCAGCCGAAGAGTCCCTTCTCACCCTGTTCCTGTTGTCCGATGACGGTGAGCCGGTTCTGTTCCTGTGAAAGCACTTTCACCTGTTCTTCCAGCATCAGACGCACCTGCGGGTCACAGTCCGAACAGTTCATAAGCAGTTGCTCCATCTCCTGGATACGCTGCTGGTTTTGATCAGAATATTGAAGCAGCAATCCGGCCGCCTGCTGATCTCCGCCAAAGAGCACCCGCGAGAAGGAGTCCCGGTTCTGTATCTGCTGCTGTGCCTGTAATGCAGCCGTAAAAGAACTGTTGACTTCGGCTGCGAGGCGGGTAAGCTGAGGTTCGGTGCTGCCGCTCACGTTCGCAGAGATTGAAAGGGCGTAGAGGGCAAGGTCGACCTGTGCCTGGTCCTGGTCACGGTCACGCGAAAGGTTCTGTTGCTGCTCTTTGATCTGGTCGAAGAAATAATCACGGTCCTGCTGGCGGATTAGATCCGCAGTGGCCTGTTCTTCAGCTGATGAGATATTGGTCCTGCTCTGGTCCTGGTCACGGTCCTGCTGGTTGATCTGTACACCGGGCTGTTCGACGGCCTCCTGCTGTTTTCGTGCCTGTTCTTCCAGCAGCTGCTGGGACTGGGGCCCTTCCTGGCCGGGTTGAGCAGATCCCGTTCCGGCATTCCCTGAAGAATCGCTGGCTCCGCCTGAATTATCCGATCCTGAGGATCCACCATTCCCTCCCGAATTACCTGAACCTGAAGAATCGCTGCTTCCTCCCGACCCGCCTGATCCTGACGAGCCGCCATTTCCTCCGTTTCCGCCTGCTGCCATTACCGGGACTACGAGTGAGGCCAGAATAAGGAAAATCACTATTATTGCTACCGACATTTTGTGAATCATGTGCATCGCCTGTCTATCCTGTACAGCCAGAAGTTGAGGTTGTATATATAAAAAATTGATCCCGCCGGGTGCGAAGTCTCAACAAAAGGTTTGAGGATTATTCGGGAAGCCGAACTATTTATAGTCTTATTTGCCGATATAGGAGTATGTCCCGATACCTGACCGGAAGGATATGCCTGATCATCATCATCATTGCACTTGTATGCCCTGCAGTGCTTGCTGACCAGACATTTACCATAACGGCAACGGCCGGACAAAACGGCACGATAGACCCCGCGGGGGAAATCCAGGTCCTGGAAGGTTCAGACCAGACGTTTGTGATGACGCCTGACCAGGGAAATATAAACTGCTGGGGAGGAGGAACGACCTGGGTAGTATGGAATTATTCGATCGACGGCCAGACCGTGGCGATCCAGCCGTCACGGGATCCGGTCATGTATACATTCAACAATGTGACCTCAGACCACACCATCCATGCTCATTTTGAGGAGTTGATCATCGATGCACGGCCGTTTGCCCATTTCACTGCAGTTCCTGACAGCGGTTTTGCACCGCTCCCCGTGAATTTCACGCTCCTGCAGGTCTCGAACCATACCGGCCTCCTGTGGGATTTCGGTGATAACACGACCTCATCGGAATACAGTCCGCTCCACACCTACACGGCCCCGGGGGATTATACGGTATCGCTCACCGTATACTGTGAGAACCTCACCTACACAAAGACCGCAGAAGATCCGGTCACGGTGATGAGCATGCCTTCAATCGGCGGGGATAAGGGTTATTTCCTTGTCCATTCGAATGTCGACGGGGCCGAAGTCTATTTCAACGACAACTACCGGGGTACCATCGAAAATGGCACGCTCCTGGTAACAATCTATCTCACGGCAGCGCCGATCACACATTACTCCGTTGAAAAACAGGGATATAGCACCTATTCGGCACCGATCACCACGTATCCTCCAAAGGATGGTACGATCGACCTGTATGCAGACCTTGAACCCGTAACGTCATTCTTCGTGACGCTTGGTGACAACTGGAACCTGTTTTCAACACCGGTCCGGCTGGACACGGAGAATTCCCGGCTTGACCGGATCTTCAACCAGAGCGAACAGGAGAAGATCGCCGTGGTCCTCGGCTGGAACGGCTACTGGTTTGTCCCTGACGCCACGTATGACCTTGTACCGCTGCAGGCGCTCTATATCAAGGTAAACGGGCAGGCCATCGCCTATCTCGTGCCATCATCCGAGGTAACCGCACCCCCGTCCCGCTCCCTTCCGGAAGGTGTCAGCCTGATCAGCCCGGCTGCCCCGTACCAGGACGGAGCATTTACGGTAATGCCCATCTCGCAGGCACTCATCAGCATCAATGAGACGAGCGGTGGAAAAACCGGGTACAGCATGGTCATCAGTCCGGCCCTGAACCAGCCCGGCTGGGGATATGCACGAGGGGGCCCGATGGTCGACATCCTGCCGTTCAAGGGGTACTGGGTTATCATGGAGAACGCTGATACGTTCTACGGGTTCTCAACAACCCCGCTCGGCACGTAACAGGTGTAAATACACTTCAGCGTTAAGGAAAATCCGGGTATCCCCTGTGTACAGCGGTACATGGGCAATCACCGGTTAAATTCTCTTTTTCAAGAAATTTTTGCCCTTTTTCAGACCCTGAGGGTTACAATTTATTATCCCGGAGCCATGCTGGTATGACTCCTCACCCGCTGGCATGAGGATGATCTCGTCGGGTTACAATTTATTATCCCGGAGCCATGCTGGTATGACAGTTACTACAATAGTAAATTATATATAGTATAGAAAGTACCTTCCTTCCATACAGTGTCATTGCTGTTTCAGGGGGGTGATGGAAAGGACGCAGAGAAGTACGGATCCTTCAGGATGTGAAGGGTCAGATACCTCGCCATGAAAGGCGATGAATCCTGATGTGAATATAAGTAACTCTCAACGGAGGTAACGAAATGCCAAGTCTGGAACAGGTCCCACGGAATACAAGGCAAAAGTCCGTGGCGACAGGACAAAAGAAAGCGATAAAAAAAAGCAGGATGGAGGAGAAAGAGCCCTCCCCGACTGACACATCGTTATTTTATTATGTCATGGTCCACAGGGACGAGGTAAGCATGTGGAATGCCAGGGTCTTTGATGACGGTTCGCAGATCTACCGGGAGGTTGAATTCGAACAGTTCGGAATTACTGAAGATGATCTGCGTCACGCCATACGCCTGGGCGAGAAGGATTATTTTGATTCGGCCAGGAACGCAGACCCGGCATATTATCCGGTTTCACCTCATATCGAGACCAAGTTAAAGATATTGAACCCTTATTAAGAATATTTCTTTTTATTTCCGGCATACAAAGACCGTAAGGAAACGAAAAATACTGTAACTTCACGGTCCTGATTAAGAACCGCTCACCCATATTTCAATCGTTAACAACGAGAGAAGAACATTTTTTGGTTTTCATTCCGGACCTTTCCCTTTTTTCCCGTAAATGTGAGGGGCCAGGTGTTTACCTGCTTTTCTTCTCCATTCCGGGGATCTCTTTCTTTAGTATATTTCTGAACCGGGTGGCGCTGATGTAATGATCAGCCAGAAGTTTTCCGTTATATATCAGGCTGAAGATCCCGTACACTGACGGGGCGTCCTGTGCGTCTGCGGCTGTTTTCAGTTCGGTGACCTTGAGAACGACTCCGAGTTCCGATGCAATTTTTGTGATCTCTCCAACCGACCGGGCGACCCACGGACACTGGTTGGCGTAGACCAGATACAGCCCCTCGTATTCTGACAGGCGTAATCGCCAGTCCCGGAATTTCGGCAGCGGCCCTTTTTTCAGGGGATGCACGAGGAGCGAGTACGAGGGGGGGGCTTCTTCGGTGACAGAGAACCCGTTTTTCAGGAAAAGAGCTTTTGCGGCCATGAACGGTCCTTCACTTGCAATCACCGCCACACCGAGCTTCCCGGCCCGCCCTGCATCTTCGATGCATGCCTGCACCAGCCGCGAGCCGTTCCCGAGCTCCCTCGAGGGCTTCGGGTAGACCCAGATACAGTGGATGAACAGGTAATCCGCGGCGTCCACCGCCCGCCAGGCATATTCACCGGGGACGTATTCGATATATCCGACGGTCTTCCCGGTCCCGGGATGATACAGCAGCCGGATGGTCAGGCCTTCGGACAAACGTTCCCGTATCCAGTCCGCCCGGGTCTTTGCCCCTTCCTGTTTTGGGTTCATAAAACAGGAGAGGCCCGGATAATCGCCGATATTTTCACTGGTGATCGTTATCAGATCGGGGGTGTCGCTCATGAAAAGCGGTACGACCCGGCGGGAGAAAAACCTTCACGGGCAGGTGTTTCTCCCGGGGGAGTATCCTGCTGTTCAAAACTGCAGACGGGGATCCTGCGGCCTTTGACCATTATGAGATCTCCTGACCGTTACATGGACGGTTTCTGCCCGGACCTCATCCAGGCTGGTCAGACATATGCCAGGAGTGGCTGGGTTAGAGACCCGGCTTTCCTGCAAAAGGGATACCAAGGGACATGGAAAACTGCCCGGACACCCTGTCGTGGTCCTTCACGATGCAGATATGGAGAGAACCGAAGGAGGAGGCCCTCTTTTTTCCGCTGTCTTTCGAATAATCCTTTATTATCCCCAACTGTAAACAGTACTGCAGTATTCACACGATCTTCCGATCGTGGGGGGAGAGCCGTTTACCATGATCAACCATACCCGCCGTTCGCCGCTCCGGGCCCTGTTTTCGGGCCTGGCCGGGATTATCATATTCCTCCTTGTGCTCGTACTCTGCAGGTTTATTGCCGGCCATACTTCCTTTGCGCTGTTCTCCGGGTTTGTCGACCTCCTCGTTGCCAATGTCGTGCTCCTTATCTTCATTTCCGTCCTGTTCATGTTCGGGGATATTTTCGCGGCTTTCCCATTCCCTTTCAGCCTTCCGTTCCCGGTCTTCAACGCGGTCGGCGGCGTCTTTCTTATCTCGTTTCTCTTCAGGGTTCTCGGGTTCCTCGACACATTCTATTCATTGGGCCTTTTTCCCGGCCTCGAACCGATCAGGATGATCCTCTATCCGCTCACCTTCATCGTCGTGATAATTGCAGGCTATATCTCTATCGCTGCGGAATCCTGGAAAAGGAAACCGGACCACGCCACTCCTTCACCCGGACCGGGCCGGGCCGGAGGATCCACATCCGGCCCCACATGGGAAGAGATCGGAAACGAGTTCAGGCAGATGATATCCGACCTGATCAGAAGGATCCGGGACGATATCAACCGGAAGTGAAGTAGCCGGATCAGAAAGCTCTTGAGGAAAGGTCAGTTGTTATCACTGCCGGTGCATCATTCACCCGGTAAGGACGCCGCGATGAGCTTGAGGTGAACGGCTTCATCAGCCTGATGAGGAAGGCCGCCGAGGGACAGGAGGATGAACAGATGTATCGTCATCCGCCCCGCTGGCCGGATTTCTTCATACGCTCCTTCACCCATTCCCGGGCCGGGCCTGCTGCGACCGGGACGATGAACAACGCAGCAATGCCGGCAACCCCGCACCACCACTCGGGGATAACCGGATACGCCGTGATTCTCAGGCCGATATAGAACAGGAAGATGACGAAGGAGACCGCCGAAACCGCGATATATTCAAGCGGACGCCGGTGCAGGGCCACGATCGGGTAATATTCCGGCAGTTTGTATGTAAGAAGGTAATACAGCCCGATTATCCCGAGTATTGTTCCGGCAAGAAAGATCGGCCACGGCGATATTCCGAGCCCGTGAGTGATATTGCCGAAATCGTCGTACTTCAGGAACGAACGGGTAAAGACGTACTCGAACACCATCACGAAGGTGATGACGCAGGTCCAGAAGACGCAATGATAGGCCCACCGGTGTTTTTTCACGGTCCTGGCCGACATGAGCCCTGCGGTTATGAAAAAGAGCACGATGTTTGAGAGGGGTCCTGCAAAGGCGATGGCCGCCGCGGTCGCCCCCTTTCCTGCGGCGAACTGGACCGAGTACTCAACGTTCTCGTCCCAGTGGGCCCCGATCCAGTTCCCGTACACGATGTCCCACGGGTCCTGCTTCGCCCCGAGGAAGTACGCAAGGAAACTATGCGAGAACTCGTGCATCATGAGGACGAACAGATGCAGGACCAGAAACGAGATAACGGTGATGGACAGGAACGTGAGGACCTCGCGAAGCGGAGAAGATTTCAGACGTTCAAAGGAGTCGCGTTGTTCTGCCCCGGGCCTGGTATTCTCCGCATCGGTTCCGCCACCTTTCGTTTTTTCAATCCTGCGGTCGATTTCCGGCAGGACCCGCCAGCAGTACGCAAGATAGACGATAAAAATTGAGAACAGCACGAGCGACGTTTCTAAAAATTCGACCGCGATGGCAAAGAGAAAGAACATCCCGGCCGCTATCAGCACGAGGCCGGATACGTCCTTTGGAAACTTCATGTATTTCCCGTTCATACAGGCACCATTGTCGAATAAATCAGGAACGACGGGCCAGGGAATGAATGTTGTGAAACGTAATTCCCACCGAGGTCCGGACACGTAACCCCTTGTATCTTTCCGAATCACACATTCGCACTTTATCCATACACCCTGCAAAGTTACCGGCAGAGCCCTGGCATTACGTACAGATCCAAAGGAACGATCCACCCTCAAAACTGCTCTCGAAGAGTGTTCGGGCCGGTCCGGATAGGAGGGATAACCAGGGCGAAGCCTGCCGGACACACGATGCGGGACAGGGGATACTCTCAGTTCAACCGGTAATGAACGGTCCACTGGATGTATCTCATCCACCTGATATTCCGGAAGATCCGTAACCACCCCAGGTTCTTTTCGTACGAGTCTACATATGACCAGTCGTCGAGGAATTCAATCCCGGCATTCCACTCCTCCATCTCCCGCGTGTGCCGTAAGCCGGACCGGAATGCAGCTTCTTTCCCGATATGAAGCTCCCGTCTCATCTTGAAATCGACGATCTTCCGGAACGGACCTTCCAGCCACCCTGCATTCACCACCTCGCAGACCAGTTCAGATCCCGGGAACCGTTTCTGCAGCTCGAGGACGAGGGCTTTCACGTCGCCCGGCGCAAGGTACATGAACACTCCCTCTGCCATGAACAGGAACGGCCCCTGGTGAACGGAAACGGCGTCCATCCACCCATACTCGAGGACCGATGATGCGATCTGGTGATACCGGTCCGTATCCCCGAAGAACCGGTGCCGCAGTGAGACCACCTCCGGCAGGTCGAGGTCGTAGAAGTGCACCGTTCCGTTGTCGGTCCGGAAAAACCGGGAGTCCAGCCCGCAGCCGATGTTGACGACCACGCCTTCGGGGTATCGGGCGAGGAACTCACGCACGTACTCGTCGTACCGCTTCGCCCGCATGGCGATATGGGTCACCAGGCTCCCCTTCAGCCGTCCGGCAACAAGGTCCCGGGCAAGCGGGTCCCCTGATGATGAGAGAAATGTATCGAGAAATGCGGCGATCTCAAGGGATTTGATATCATTCAGGACCGGTTCACCGGACCGGGCATCGGCGGCATGACAGTACAGGGTGAGGAACGAGGTCGCAGAGAGATCGCTCACGGGGTTTTCCGGCAAGAGTCTTACACCTCTCTGGATTTAGGGGGGGTGAAGGGATAATGGGTGCGTTGCGTCTTTCCGGATTTGATATAGAGTGAAAAAAAACATTTGTGAATTACAACATCGCTGCTTTTCAATCCCGCTGTGACCATTATCGGTGGAGATTTTCCCGCCTGAAACAATCTATTTCATTCCGGCTGCGCCATCCGGGTTGCCGCTCACCTGCTGCATGTATTTGCTAATCGACCGGATCCTGACGGCTTATCCGGCATCCTCTTCAAATACTTTATTTCCTTTTGCCGTGTATTCGAGAAGGCCCAGCTGCCTGAGGAACTCCACGGAATCATCAACTTCCCTTCCCTCTGCGAGCCTGCCATTCACCACACGCCAGATGAATACCATCTGCATGGCGAGCTTCCTGCCGGTCGGGGGTATCGGGACACCGGAAAGACTCCATTCTCCCGTATGGGTCCCCGTTGCGGTAACACGGACCCACACCATATCTCCTTCTGCAATCATCTCTTCGATCTGTTCGTGCCAGTCGGGAAAAGCCTCAAACGCCAGCGTAAAGAGCTGTTTGAAATTGTCCCTGCCCCGCTGCCGATGGGTCCCGTCAACGTAGTCCGGTGCCACCAAATCGTCAAATAGTTCCAGGTTCCGGTCATTGTACGCTTCAATAAACCTGCGTACAACCGCCTTGTTCTCTTCCGCTGACATGAAATTTCACAATTCCATGAATCCCCTTTTTATTATTTAGCAGTTGCTGTGATCGTGTTTATTGTAAAAGAAGGTGGTTCAAATAATTCGGTTTAGGCGTTTAAATTCACAAAAAGTGATTTACGCCCCTGTCAGGCACGGTCCGAGGAGGATCTCAAAGCGGGATATCGCGGAGAGTTTCGGCAACGGCTGGACCATCGATTACATCAGGCCGGCGACGTTCGAGAGTCGGACGCGGGTTGAGGGAACGAAGGCGTGGATTTCGGGGATAAGGAGAGGGTGAAGGGGGGTTTGGTATTTTGTAAGGGTTTTGGGAAGGACCTGTTTGTCACATACGGGACGTTTCGACAAATTCGCCATTTATAAATAATCCCACGTTTCGTCCTCCTCGGATTTGAGCCAGTCGTTTGAAAGGGCTCTTTCACTTAGAAGAGTAGTTGCCGGAATGGTAGGAATCTCCAGACCGGATTCCGGAGAGATTGTATCATTTCCACATTCGGTTTCGTTTACCATACCTGGCTCCGTTTATTCAGGATAATACTTCAAATATCAAATGGTTTTTCATAAGTATGCAGGTGCCGGATGTCGATGTATAACAAGATTTCTTTGAATCGGCATACGGGGGCAGACCCCCGTGGGACATCGGCAGGCCCCAAAACGCGTTTGTCGAGCTGGTCCGGGCCGGTGAGATTTCGGGGTCGGTCCCCTGGTATGGGACATACTTATCCGAAACGTATCTGTCTGCCGGGTTTCCAGAGTTCACCAGGAGATCTCATTGAGAAGCTCATCGACCGGCGATATCCCTTTTCCCCTGCCGGCCGCACTACCGGATTCACTCCGCATTGTTGTCTCCATTGGTTGATGGATTGCCGGGAACTCCCATGGTGTCGATGAGTGGCTCACGGTCTTTTCGCCGGACCATTGGTTCCCGGATCTTCCGGATAGACAGGTCCGTTGCACCACAGTAAAAGGATCCGGCAGAGGGACAACTCAGCCCGTCGGTCAAGGGCCTGCACAAGAGCGGTTGCACCACAGTATAAGGATCCGGCAGAGGGACAACGTGGAAAAGAGGAGATGAGAGGTTTTTTAAAAAAGCCCTCACGAGTGCTGTGAAACCGTATTGAGTATCCTCAGTTCAGGGGAGGGTGTTGACACCGGAACCGCATTTCCCGCATTGCCTGGTGTATCTGACACCTCATCGTGGCCGGCCGGGCAACGGAACCAGGACCATTCCCAAACGGTCCTACCTGAATGTCCCGCCCGGCCGCAAAAAAAATGTGAGCCAAGGGTCACGTAACCGTGATACAGTTCCTGCACACGGTGGTGTTGCTCTTCAGGTCCCCGCCTGCCGTCGACCAGACCGTCAGCTGGACGTCGTAGGTCCCGGGCCGCTGGTAGGTATGGACCGGGTTCTGGCCCGACGAAACGTAGATGTCCCCGAACGAGTACCGGTACCCGGTCGGGTCCCCGGTCGAGGTGTCGGTGAAAGTGACTGCGAGCGGTGCTTCACCGGTCACGGGCGTCGCGGTGAATTTTGCTTCGAGCTGGCTTTCCGGCGTCCCGTTCACCGTGATGTACCCGACCTTCTCGGTCGTCGTGGTGACAATCCTTGTATTCACCCTCTTCATGATCGAGAGGGTCACGGTATAGGTGCCCGGGTTCCGGTACGTGTGCACCGGGTCTGGCGAGGTCGAGGAGTACCCGTCGCCGAACTGGTAGTACCAGCGGAACGGCTCGCCGCTTGATGCGTCGGTGAACTGCACGGTGAGCGGCGCATCCCCGGAACAGGGCTCTGCGGTGAAGTCCGCGTAGAACGGCGGGGTATCCTGCAGGTGCAGCGGGAGGGAGTCGACGTTGTCCCCGTCAAGGACAAACGGTGCGGTGCAGAACCCGTCGCCCCGGTCCGGGGTCACCTGGGACCAGCCGGTGCCGTCGGGCTTTGCCCAGTAGTTCCCGCCGGTGAACGGCCCGTCAACGATGTTCTGGCCCTCCTTTTTCCCGACGTTCCAGTCCACACCGGTCACGAGCCCCTGGGCGATGTCCACGTTTTTCTCGTTGTTGAAGTAATTGTTCCAGATCCAGGCGTCTTCCACGTCGAAGACCCCGATCCCCACCTGGCGGTTGTCCCTGACATGGCAGCCGGTAACCGTGATCTGCTTCCCGTTGAGGATGAGCCCCGCGTCGTTGCCGTCCATGGTGACGTCATCGATAACGACCTCGTCCGACCTGGTGATATCGATCCCGGCGAACGTGTTCGAGTTTGCGGTTACCTGCAGGAGGTCGGCACCGCTGCAGCCGTGAAGCCATATACCGCACCCGACCGGGCCCGTGTTCGAGGATGCCTCCGAGGCGTAGACCCTCACATTGTCAAGGTACCTGAGGTAATACCCGTCGTCGTTATCCGTGGCCGAACAATACCGGAACCGGGTGAACGAGCAGTCCCGTGCCCGGAACCCCAGGGAGTTCCCGGTGGCGGTGACGTTTGTGATCTCTGAGTGGTCAGACCCCATCAGGACGAGCCCGAACATGTTGTTCCGAAGCACCACGTCACTCACCGCGACGTCCGTGCAGTTGATGATGTACACGGTCCCCGCCCTGGTACTGCCGTCAACGATCGCACCGGACTGGTCGACGAGGTAGTAGACCGGCCGGCCGTCGACGGTGTTGGTGGTGTCGATGGCGTGGCGGTACTCATCGATTCCCCTCCCTTCCACGCCGAAGTTCATGGTGTTGCCGGCCATCGTGTTATCGGAGAGGACCGCGTTCTCAACTGAGTCCAGGTAGATGCCGAGGTCGCAGCCGGTCACCGTGTTGCCGGCAACAGAGAAACCGTTCGAGTAGCCCAGCATGAGGCCCGTGGTCTCGCCGGACCCGTCGCTGACCGAGTTGCCGCGGATTGCGCCGTCCCCGGCCCAGGCGACTCCGATCCCCGGGCCGGTCGTATAAGCCGTCACCGTGTTCTGCTCCACGGTCACGTTGTGGAGGTGTGGCACGAAGACCTCTTCCCCGGTGATCGCGAAGATTCCGCCGGCACGGATGCCGTACGAGCTGCTCTCGTCCACCATGTTATTGCAGATCCTGATGTAGTACAGGTCGGGCTGGGCCGGGTTTCCGGGCGGGGACATGACGCTCACGTCGACGGACCCCCCGTAGGCCCGGTTATCCTCGATGCTGATATCGGAATAGGAGCCCGCCTGCGGGGTGTACCGGACAGCGATGGCGGTCCCCTCCGCATCAGGGTTCACGCTGACCCGGTTGTCCAGGACAAATACCTGGCTGCAGTCCTGCAGGAAGATCCCGAGCGTTCCCTCCGAGTCCATCATGCAGTTCGAAATCTCGACCCCGGCGAGCCCGGTCCCGGTGATGATGGGGTCTGTTTCCGTGTCAGGGCGGTGGGTGGTGAAGTAGACCTCATGCACCCGCACGACGTCCGCTTCCAGGACCAGCGCATTCTCCGATGCCCCGTGGACCCAGAACTGTTCGAACGTCACGCCGGGCGCCGAGATCGTCACGATGACCGGCTCCCCGTCCTTCCCCACGTCGGGGAGGTACCCGGCCGTGCGTATCCCGGTCAGGGTCACGGACCGGTTCACCACGATTGTCTCGTTGTACTTGCCGCTCATCACTTCGATCGTGTCGCCGTCGGAGGCGGAATTGATCGCCTCCTGGATACTCGTGAAGTTGCACCCCGACGGGCAGACCGTCCAGGTCGTTGCAGAAGCAGGGGTGAAGAGCACGATACAGAAGAGCAGTACGATACAGATGTGGAAGATTACCTTCCGGTATGTAAAATTGCCAGATGCCACCTTGTGAGGTATATGAATTCCTCCCTGATTGTTGTGATTGAGAATATATTTTCGACGGGATATAATCTTCCCTTATAAGAAGGGTTCACTGCCGGTCCGTGGAGCAGGTGGTGACCCGCCGGATCACTAATTTTCGCTCACCAGGGTTTTTGAAGGTAATACTCCCTCGTCCTCCCTCAAACCGCCATCCTTTTCTCGGTTCATCGATCAATGATTCTTATCTATGAAATGGATTGCTCTGATCATACTCGTTGCCGGCATGATGCTCGTTGCCGGCTGCACCACGCCCACCCCGGCGACCACCCCGGTCGCAACGGCCGGGACTCCTGCTGTGACCACGCCGTCGGCCCAGGTTATTCCTGACCTGACCGGGAACTGGTCCGGCACGTCGACCGGTTATATGTACCGGTCCGGGTACGAGATTTTTAATGATACCCTCACGATGCAGGTGACCTCGCAGGAAGGCCGTCTCTTCACGGGAATCCTTACCTTCCCGATGAAAGACGGGACCGTTACGACAAAGGCCGTTGCCGGGGTGCTTTCCGATGACGGGACGACGATACAGGAAATCGAGTATCCATCCGGGTTCTCTGACGGGGCACTGCTCCCGGGAGGCGGGATCGAACTGATCTTCCGCGACGAGGCTGATCCCTCGACGATCTGCATCGATCTGCTCCGGCGGTCTGATGCAGCGCCGGCGGCTGCGTCACCGGCCCTCCCGGCCATGCCTGACATGATCGGGTCCTGGAACGGGACGTCGGCAGGCTATATCGAGCAGTCAGGATACCAGGTGTCCCGTAGTGCAATAACCATGGACGTCACCAAGGCGGACGGACGGTTCTTCTCGGGGACCGTTTCCTTCGTGTACCATGGCACCCTCGTTGAAAAGGAGTTTGCCGGCATCTTTTCCCGTGACGGGACGTCCTTTACAACGATTGAGTACCCGGACGGTTTTTCGAACGGCATCGTCATCTCGGCAGACGAGGTCCAGCTTATCTTCCGGGACACCAACGACCCCTCGAGGATCTCCATCGATACCTTTGTCAGGTCCGGGGCATCTCCGACCCCGGCTGGAACCACCGCCGTCCGTCTCACCGGGACCTGGCTCGGCACCTCGCGTGGGTACATGGAGAAGGGGTCCGGGTACGGCATCGTCAATGGCGTTCTGACGATGAATATCACCTCCCACGAGGACCGTCTCTTTACAGGAGAGCTTGCCTACGTGACGAACGGGACCACGCTGACCAAGCTGTTCGCCGGAGTTATCGGCCGGGACGGGATGACTCTCGCGGTCGTGGAGTTCCCGGAGGGGTTCGATGACGGCATGATCGTTTCGGACAAGGAGATCCGGCTCGTCTTCCGGGACGACGGGACGCCGTCGACGATAGCGATCGATACGCTCCGGCGGGTGGAGTAAACGAACGTGGTCCATGGAATAAACTCTTTTTTACCACAGGTACCTCGATTCCGGAGGTGAAAGATAAAAGACCGCCGGGCCATGTATGCCGATAGCGTGAGCATAGCGCACTCAGCACCAGAAGCATCGTGCCCGACAGTCTGCATTTTTTATTGGATACCTGGGCACTTCTTGCCAGTAAGGATATT
Source organism: Methanoregulaceae archaeon UBA467 (assembly GCA_002503825.1). GTDB lineage: Archaea > Halobacteriota > Methanomicrobia > Methanomicrobiales > Methanospirillaceae > UBA467. The sequence goes on along the minus strand of DASP01000015.1, from coordinate 142,095 downwards.
TCGTAGTATATCTCGCATTCAGGATGATCAAAAAAAATTGCGGAAAAATATCCATTATCGTATTGGCATGCAATAACATTCCTTGGTCAGCTTCTGTCCTGCCGGACACGTAAGCCATTGGTTGTTGCAGCACTGTCCTCCTGGAGCGCAATACATCTCTCCCCCGCAGTTGCATTTGACCGTGCCATTCTGGTAGCAGTAACAATCATCTCCCAGGAATGTTCCGGGCGGACAGATGATCCACTCGTTATTACAGCATTGGCCGCCTGATTTACAATAAGAGTAGATTCCGCAATTGCATTTCACCGTCCCTTCATCATAGCACAGGCAATCCGTGCCCAGAAAGGACCCGTCCGGGCATTTTATCCACCGGTTATTGCAACATTTGCCTCCCGCCTCGCAGTATTTATAGTCCCCGCAGTCACATCGGACGACAGATTCAGGATAACAGAGACAATCATCATAATCGCGAAACTGCCCCTCAGGGCATGGTATCATGCATGTGTCCTTACAGCACTGATTCGGCGAGGAGCAAAACCCGCAACCCGACGAGGTGCATGCCGCCAGGAACACGGATAGCACCAGGAGAGCAAGAACTACCGTTACAACTACCATCCTCATAGTCAATACCAGGTTAAATCCGATTATAATGGTATGCCTGGTACGGTCCAGGGGACATTCCTGGCACGAATCAGACTATTCCTGGGATCGTATGGTTCGGCCGTTTCCGGTAATTGCCGCAGTCAGCTTAAAAAGAAATAATTATTCTGTCATGGGCAGAATCAATCTCTGGAGCACCTCCCGATTGAATTCCGATCCTGACTCGCAGACGAATCCGGATACACCTGAGGCATTGAAGAAAGCCGGAGATGAAGAGTTTTCGAGAGGAGCGTATGCTTCTGCTGTTGAGAAGTATGTTCACGCAATCGAAATGTATCCGGACTATCTCGACGCCTGGAATAATCTTGGATTCACCCTGCGGAAACTGGGAAGAGAGGAAGAAGCAAGGAAATGCAATGAAAAAGTGATTCAATTAAAACTACGCAGCCAAACCGAAGCAGGACCCGAGGTTCCCCGGCAAACCCCAAAGCATTTGCGGAAAGACAAAAACCCGGTAATTGCTGCCGTTCTTTCGGTCATACCGGGCCTCGGGCAGATCTATTGCGGACAAATCGTGAAGGGTATTATTTTTCTGCTCCTCACCATCATCGGACTCATTCTTTTCATCATTCCAGGTCTTATCATCTGGGTCTATGCGATGTACCATGCATACAAGACCTCAAAACGGATGAATGCAGGAGAGATCCCCTGGAAAGAAACAAAGGCGGTATCGATGATCGGGTTCATTGCAGTCATCCTCGTCGGGGGCATCATCATTTTTACGGTGTTCCAGGCACCCATTGCAATTGCACGTGCGGATACCCTGAACAGGAACGGGATTCAGAAACTGAACACGGTTCAGATTGGGGACGGCTTTTCGTCCCTCTCCCAGGTCGAATCAGCAAAACGTGATTTTATACAGGCCCATGACATCCTAAGTTCTGTCCGCGACCCGTCGAATCCCGGACAGGAAGACCTCCAGTCGATGCTGCTGGTCACCGAACTGCTGATCAACGCAAGCGACGTGAGTGCCAGCGGAGTGAGGGCTTATTCCTCTCAGACCCAGATGGCTTCGTCTATAAATTCCATGGACTGGAGTTCTGCCGGGCAGGAAAATCAACGTGCGAAAACCGAGTTTGAAGCAATGTACACCAGTGTCCAGCAGATAACCACGACACTAGCCGCACTGGAACGCACATCCGGTACATCGGGATCGGCCGACATTATTCGTGAAGTGAAAAGGAATATCGGTCCGCTCAATACCCCGGATTATATCAGGTTAACGGAAGCTTACGGGCATTATATCGCCTCCCGCGAATACAACCAGCAGGTCGGCACCTACGTATCCTACGAGAAGGGGGTTATGGATAAAGCCTCGATGGACCACTATATGGCACTTTCCAGGGACGAGGAATTGAAGGCGCTGGAGATTGCAGAATCCCTCATGGACTCTTCGGTTCCAAAGGTCGCCGAAAATGCGATCAACCTGGCGAGGGTATGCAAGGCCGGGCTGTACGGGTGAGGGAAGAGTCCGGCAAAAACGTCTTTATCCTGCACTTCTTCGGGAATTATGAGAAAAATTCTTGTTTATTTCGTGAATCTTTATTTTTAATACCTGCTGATCACCAGCCGGATGTTGTGACCAATAACGAAAGTATCGATATTTATTGCTTATAATTGAAACTCCTTTTTAACCGGTACCAATGGATAGATAGTGCTGCACTTAACGGGTTCCATGGCCGGTTGATCGCCATGAAGCAACAGGAATAACATCACTGCCGGGGATGGTGTTGCATAGAGTTTTTTGAATCGGCGTACGAGGGCAGACCCCCGTGGGACATCGGCCGGCCCCGGAAGGCGTTCGTCGAGCTGGTCCGGGCCGGTGAGATTACGGGGTCGGTCCTCGACATCGGGTGCGGGACCGGGGATCACGCCCTCTTCTTTGCGGAGGCGGGGCACAAGGTGTGGGGGATTGACGCGTCGCCCCGGGCGGTCCGGAAGGCAGAGGAGAAGGCTTCGGCACGGGGGCTTCGTGTGAATTTTCGTGTCATGAACGCTCTTTCCCTCGACACGCTCGGGAGGACATTCGATACGGCCACGGATTCGGGGCTTTTCCATACGCTCTCTGATGCGGACCGGCCGGTCTTCGTGAAGAACCTTGCAGCGGCCCTGGTCCCGGGCGGGAAGTACTTCATGCTCTGCTTTTCCGACCTGGAACCGGCCGGGTACGGTCCGAGGAGGATCTCGAAGCGGGATATCGGGGAGAGTTTCGGGGATGGCTGGACCATCGATTTCATCAGGCCGGCGACGTTCGAGAGTCATACGCGGGTGCAGGGGACGAAGGCGTGGATTTCGGGGATCAGTAGATGGTGAAGGGGGGGGAATGGTGGAAGCAGCATTGAGTCGCACCAACTTTTATCCTTCTGTATGCCTACCCGTCTTCGATGAAAAAAATTTCATTGGTTATTCTCTTTTGCATTCTCTTATTGTGTCTCTCACTTTCAGGATGTTCACAGTCTCGTCCTCTTCCTGCACCACAGAATGATACGGTGACGTTCGATTCTCCTCATTTTGGGATATCATTCCAGTATCCGAATGAATGGACCGTCACAACCGGAGAATGTGCGTCTAAAAATCCAATAAATTCCACCTTTCAAACAATTGAATTCAAATATACGGATAATACCACAGGATTATTTCTCATATCCTGCTGGAGATCTGATTGTGATCCATCGAAGGTACATGAAAATTTCACCGGAAGTGAAGAATGTGGGTTTGTGATAATGGATGACCGCCCAAACCTGACCGTGAGTGAAGCGTATCAACCTGTTTTTGTCGGTGGCGTAAAAACCCGGAGGTTTATCTACATACTCCATGAGCCAGGGATGGAAACCGTGGAAACAAGGTATGATATCTGTAAAACCTACCAAACCGGCCCGGGGATGATCTATCAGATAGTATGGAGCGTTCCCTCCGAAGAATTTTTCAAAGTCAAGCCTGATGTTCAGGAGGTTGTGGACTCTATCCGAATTTATTACCCGGTATGAGTGATCGAATTCCTTAACCGTGATTTATGACACGGGTGTTAAAACCACCACTATTTTACTATCTTCTTATTCCGGGTAGAATCCGGATTGTATCATAAAGTATCTCCAAAATCCCTCATCGCACAATACAGCGGTGATGCCGCCCTTATTTCGAGTTTTTTTCTCCAAAATTTCAGGGAAATCACGGATGCTTGTACTCTGATTCCCAACTCCCGTCAGCCCACACCTTAAGGATATCATAATCACGCATCCGTGTTGCCTTACTCATAGCCTGTTTCCGGCTCAGCATCCTCTTCTGGATAAAATCATATTCGCAGACAATTTTTGAGTTCCGGAGCAATGTTACACGGATCGGGTGGTGCCGGTACGTGACTTTTTCCTTTCCCCGAACATACCATTTTATTCTCTGGAAGGTGAGCCAGTCAAGTTTCATAGCGAGTGTAGAGTGGAACATGAATCTTTCGGCGGAATCCAGGTCATAGGTACGTAATGAACAATAGGGGGAGATTGCCTGGGACAGCAGATACCTGAATTGTGTCAAGGTTTCGTCAGGAGTAATCGAAACAAAAACAACCCTCGTATCGTCAAAAAAACCGTACCCCCCAACCTCATATTTCGGGATCTTCTCCTGGCCGGCACAAACTCTTGTGAAATCTTCGACGAGTTTTTCTTCATACGGGGTTGAAAATGGCCCGACAAGGGTGATATGCGGGACTACACATTTGTCCCTGATATTAAATTTCTCGGACAACTGATTGCTTAATGTGCTAATCTGGTGCTTGACGGAGCCCATCTGACGGATATCTATCAGATAGCGAACCATTTTTCACACCCTCGTATAAATGCCAACCTGACAACCTCCTGGTAACCCAGGTTTAGGTAATCTTCCGGAGCACATGCAATCTATTTTTTGGTTTGTATCTCTGGTACGAAATAATCCGGGTTGTTTATGTGAGGAGTTTTTCGGACCTTCCATACTCGCAATCAAAACGTATAGTATGGTTCTGCGGATGATTATTCAATTGAGAAAAAATGCGGATAAAGAATTCGATCATGGGATGAGTAGTGTCAAATCCGCATATCCGGAACTTCTTCAGCAGTTCCATATAATGATGCCAGAGAAAACCAATATGTTACTTCTTGCTGAGCGCTATCTGATAAATCTGAGAATGGAAACGGTACAACGACAACTTCGCCTTTTATAAATAATCCCATGCCTCGTTTTCCTCTGGTTTGAGCCAGTCTTTTGAAAGGGCTCGTTCACTCATAAGAGCAGTAACCGGGACGGTATGGATCTCCGGACCGGATTTCGGAGGAATGGTATCATTTCCACATTCGGTTTCGTTCATCATATCTGGCTCCGTTTGTTCAGGATAATACTTCAAATATCAAATGGTTTTTCATAATTATCTAATATTTAACGCAAATACGACACATCCTCAAATTTTTAAAGAATTGTTACTGAAAATATCGCCCTCGTAAATAGTTAAAGTGGAGAAGCAAAAGAACTCCACTGCACCTTCCCACCCAGCTCAAACCGCCCACCGACAGCAAGCGATTCAAAAACACCATTCGTATAACCAAGTTCACCCGAAGGACCAATACCGGCCATACTTCCCGACCGTGCGAAGAACGTCCCGGACCCGGACCCGTTACTCAATACAACAAACCCAAGCGAATCGGGCATCACATCATCCGCCTGCGAAATACTCCCCTGCGAACGATACACCAGATCATTCACCGAATACGAGGTCCCGGTGATCACCCTCTCGCAGTACGGGACAGCCGTGTAATTCGCTGCATCGGCCTGCAACGCCTCCACTCCACATGTCGCAGTAGCAGCGCCGGCTCCGACAGAGAAGAGCGACAGGCTCTCGTCATACAGACCGGTCCCGCCGGTTATCACCTGGCTCCCCGTCGAAAACGTCACAATCTCCGTGTTGTTCAGTGACCGGGACCCTTCATACTGCCCCGGCCCGGTCGACAATAGCGACCCCGAATAACTCCCGGTCAACACCTCCTGCCCGGGTGCCAGGGGAGGCACCTGGTTCATGTCCCCGCTCGATGCAGACCATCCCCAGCCGGACGAGACCGACATCATCTGGTCGCTCCCGCCGAGCAGTGCAACGCTCATCACTGCCGCATCGGCATGCCCGCAGCAGGCAACACCTGCCACGACCGCCGCAAATACGCATCCGGCAATGAGCATTTTCCGACGCTTTGTAAGTCTGTTCATCGTCAGGCCTCCGTCTTGCCGGATGCCTTCACCAGGCCATACTCGATCTCGTACCAAGCGGACGGGACCGTAATCGTATAGGCTGCCTTCCGTTCCGATTCCGCCTCTGCCACCTGCCGGAGCAGCGATTCCCGTTCTTCCGGTGAATGGTCGAAGGTCAGCCACCGCTTTGTCGCAGTGCCCATCTTGTAGGACCTGCCCGGCACACTGGCCGGTGCGGTGCTGACTGTTTCATCAGCCGGGTCGAAGAAGGCGACGACCTGTGCATTCTCCTTCTTGATCGTGTTCTTCTGTCGGTTCTGAATATAAGCGAACAGTGCCAGGATAGCGGTGGCAAACAGTTCAATGATCGTGATGAGTTCGGGTTCCATGCTGATGCTCCACGTAGTGATTTTTCCGGTGCTCATCCTTCAGCCGTTCAAAGTCGGCGCATACGGCGTCATACTGCCCGATCTTCTGGTAAATGGTCCAGAGGGCCGGGTATACCGGTAGCACGACGGCGAGGATGATGACTATAATATCAGGATTTTCCATAATCGCTCCCCAGAACGACGGGAGAAAAAGAGGGAGAGCCCGAGGGGTCTTCGCCCCCCTGCCCCCGTCATGAGGTGATCTTCAGGCCAGTGCCGGGACGGTGTCAGCCCATGCCTCGACGGTTGCCACGATGGCGTTGTCAGAGTAGGATGAGACCCGCACTGCCTGACGTGAGAACGACACGTAGTAGATCTCCCCGCTGGCGTCGTGGCACTTCAGGGTTGCGGAATAGCTCTCCCCTTCGGTATCACGGGACACATCGCCGCCCATTGCGGTTTCAAGGGCGGTATTTGCGAGGATGTTTGCAATGGTCGTGTTGAACGCTGCAACGGTCGGACACTTTGCACTGGCGTTCCCGACCGCCTTGGCCTCGTTGTCCTCGTAGACTGCCTTGGCAGTGTACGACTCCTTGCTTTTGATCACCGCGGCCTGCGGGACCCCGCCGACGTCATACGTGGTGCATCCAAACGGGTTGGTGCCGATAACTTCGTTGACGATGGTGGTGAACGCTGCTACATCCGCGATGGGTGCGGCAAGCGTCCTGACTGCCGTCTTGGTGACGGTCTGTTCGACAAAATCTGCCATGTTTTGGTAGTTCCTGCCCCCATCCGGGGGCTTTGAAAAATAGGTCTGGCATGTTATATATTTTCGGGCCGTTTCGAGATTAGAGGATTATAAAAGCCCCGTTCTTGAATTGAAGGCCATCGGAAAAATTTAAAAGTGCAGATTATGAGAGATCAGGTCGAGGATTGGTTTCGTTACCACGAACATTAAGATTTGATAAGACTTAAAATGCAGACTCCTGCACCCATGTGAAAAGATTAAACCAGTCATTGACTATAGCATCTCACTATGGCAACGATCCGGCTACCGTTTGGGCAAAATTCATTTTCAACCGAGGAGTTAAAGAATTACATTCAGAAATCAGGAAGAGATTACATAATTCAGGGTCAACAAAAATGCACGATAGCCAATCATACGAAACCCAACAGCTTGGATTATTGGTTGAGAGAAAATTATGCTCGTAATCCCGATACGAAACAAGCGGAGAATGAAGTAATCAGTGACCTTGTGCAGACAGGAGAATTTGAAGAGGGTAAATATATGTGCCCCGATAGTGGTAGAACGTGTAAAGGGGTTCAAATTAGAAAATAATCTTCCATTTTCTCGACACAGTGAAGAACTGATAAAAATCTTTTTTTTCATAAAAATGAGGGGTTTGATAGATACAGACTCACCCCGATTGGTCCGGTGCCAGGTCCTCCGCAGGAATAAATAACGGACCCTTGCGGTTGCAGCCGGTAATGACCGGGGTTAGGGACCGGAGCGGGACCGTGTGAAGCTGCTCGTCGATACGCATATTCAGGGCACGGCCGGACGTCGAGAGCCGGGCGGTCCCGATTAGTTCTGCCGTTTCAAGGAGGCGGACCGACCCGACCCCGCCGGTCAGGGCCAGTCTGGTATACGAGGTTTATCATTCATAGACATGCTCCCTGTGATCAATGGCGATGAGATAGACAACCTGCTCTTTTTCATCCGGGAGGAAAATCAACCTGTACCGTTTTGCGACCCGGGTCGACTTTTTACCGTGTAATGCTCCGGTAAGCCATCCACCAGTATGGAGTGGGTCTTTTGAAAGCCGTTTGATCTTTTTACCAAGTTCTAAAAGGGCTTCTTTATTCCCCTTAATTTTTGCAAGACACTCTAAGAACGTATCAGTACGTGTAGTGTAAAGTGATATCGCTACCATTTTCCATACAAAAATTAATCGCAGTGAAAATTATTAAGACTAATAAATTTTATATGATTTATACGATTGCGGGGTATTACCGCCCAGAAATCTCCCTATCAGGGATGTTATGCATGATGAGCAACTTGAATCTTAGCTTAAATCTATCAGTGAACCTCACGTTGGTCTTAGCAATGACAGCATCAATTGTTTTAACCGGACCCCTCTGGATGGAGTGCTGACGGTTCAGCGAAAATCCGGTTGTGTAAAAGGGAGATAATAAGTGGTTATCAGGGGTTCGACTCCCCTACTCCGAATATCTTTTAAAATCGTTTTCTATTTCTCATCGTGATGATCGCACCTCACTATTAGGGGATTCAAGCTAAACAAGATTGCTCATGGTCTGAACTGTTCTGTATCATTTTTAAAGAAGTGACTTCGCCGAAACCAGGAAGGTGATCTAATCACTGATAAATCCCGCGCACCTCTTCACCGCGACGTGAAAACACTCCGTTTAACCATCATTGTGAACAATAACGAGAGGGAGATCCAGAAGCTCGGATTCAAGATTCCGATGTAGATATTAAAGGTAAAAACACCCTCTTTTTAATTTGTACAAAATATTTTTATACCTATAAAAGGTATATATCAGTCATAAAAAAGGAATATAATATTATCACAGAGTGACCACTCTATGGTTAAAATCACAAAGTCCAAGACTCAATATCGTGTTAATATCCCACGAGAGATCATCATTCAGACGGGGTGGGATGAAAACACAGAAATTACATTTACACCATTCATAAAAGATCCAAGCGAACCAATTACAGATGAGACTCCAATACTGGTAAAAAAAATAAATGTGACGAAAGGGAATGGCTGAAAAAGACGCATCCTTTGAGGAAGAGGAAGATATAAGAAATGAATTGATTGTATTATTACTTGGAAGTGTTAATAATCGAATTAACAGTAAAATTAATTTTCAAAAAGAATTATTTTTAGTGGTTCAATCGTTTCCAAAATTTCAACCGCTGTTTCAGTTTATTCCTCATAAATATGGCCCATATTCGAATGAGGCAGATTACATAATTGAAAACTATCCTGAATTATATAATCAAGATAAAAAAGGTATTGAATTAACCTCTGAAGGAAAAGAATACCATAACCATTTATTAAAACAAATGAGTTTTGAAAAACGAAAAATTTTAGAGCATATTTTAAAAAATATAAGATCTCTTTACGATAAACTCAATGACCAGGAATTTATGTTTTTAATTTATGAAACTTATGGGTATACTGAAAAATCTGAGGTTTTTAATGCTTTAATGAAAAATCGAAGATATCTAGCACGTAAATTATTGGATAAAGGGGTAATAACTCAACGAAGATATCAGGAGTTAATTAGTGAGAGAAATGAAATTAATTCCTGATTCTTCATTTTTTATTTGCTTTTTTGGAGATTTGGAAGGATTATTAGATGATGCTGTTAGAATTGAATATTTCATTCGTTTTCTTAACTCGTTTACTGTTGAAGTAACTCCAATTGTTTATGAGGAAATCACTGAAAAAAATGATATTACATTATTTGAATCTAAATTATCACTTTTACAAATTGATTCGGCAATTGAGCGATCGAGTTCAATCCTACAATATTTAAAACCTATTTTTGCTAAGGGGGAGTTTGAGGTTATTTGTATGTCATTTTATTATAATACTAATGGAATATCTGATTTTTTTGGGGTTCTTGATGATGGGAAGGCAAGAGAATTGGTTATAGAATATATCTCTGAAATTAGAGGGTGTATCATTGGGACTATTGGATTAATCAGGTTTTGTAATTATCACTTTCATATTTTTACATCGGTAGAGGCGATAAATATATTAGAGCAAATAAAAAAGAGTAATTTCAGGATATCACCTAAAATTGTAGATAACGAAATCTTAAAACTAAAAAAGGTAGAAAATGGCACAAATTAAGATATCAAACGTAATTCCAGACGAAGAGTCTCTTTTAACTCAAAAAACAGTTCAGATAGGCCAAAATATACCTTCAATTAAAACTCCATTTAAAATACTTGATTTCAATTATGCACCCCAAGGATCAAATTTAAAAAATACTGAATTAATCCATATAAATGATAATTCTTTACTTGAAAAAAGTAGATCATTAAACCAAACGACTTTTGAAAATGCTATAAATGATGTAGATCTCGTATATTTACGAGAGTCATATGAAAATTTTAGAAATGTACCATTTTTAAAGGATAAAATCATTATTAACACAATTACATTCAATTTTAATCCATATACACTAAAAAATGCAACAGATAAGTTAGATACTTTTTTGGATATTTATTACGGGAAAAGTGATTTCCTTTTTATCCCTAATATAAAAGCTTTCACTTATGAAAATAAAAATAGAAAATCCATTATTTCCAAAGAAGAATATGTAAAATATTTAAGCGAGGCGTATAATAACTTAAAGTTTAGAAATAACAAACCAATATTTATACCAATTTCCTTAAAAATGGGGCCAAACTCGTTTAAATCGATATTAACAACTTTATTAGATGAAGGACATAGATTTTTTTGGCTTGATTTTGAGGGAGCCGGATCCTTAAAATATTCCCCCCAAATACGTGGTTTTCATAAAATTATTGATAAAATGGGCCTAATTGATAACGTTTTATTATATGCAACAAATATACGACGAGAAATAAATCCTCACGCAACCGATGAATTTTGTGGAGCTTCTGATATTCTTTCTTCGCCATTAGGGGTGGATATTATTGGAGTTAATAAATCCCCTCAAGCAGGAGGAGGCCGCCCTCTTCCAATACATCTCCAAATTGAACATAAAGCAAGATTTTTCGATAAAACAAGTTACAATTATGTAAAATATTTAAACTTTTCAAAGAAAAAAGATATTTATCAGGAATATCATCTAAATGACGAATTAATTAAAGTCTATCCAAAATTTTTCTCAAATTATACTAATTCATTTGAATTGAACAATGAATTTAGAGCTCAGATGGATATTGTCAATTCTGACGAATCATTTTTTACATATTTAAAACAAAAATCAGCAATTAAACCTGATTTTTTTAAGAAATTTAAAAAGATACTCAATAAAGATAAAAAAATAGAAAATTTTACAATTGATGATTTTATTTAGTTACAATGGCATTTGACACTACAAGTACGCTTTATTGTCCAGCTCATGAGGATATCTCATTCAAAAGGTCTTCGAGTGATGAGACCTCTTTTACACGGCCTGCTGCAATGTCAGATTCACTTCGTTTTACTATCTCCATTGTTTCAGGATTGCTGAGTATTTCTATGGTATCAACAAGAGCTTCGAGATCTTCACGCCGGACCATTGTTTCCCGAATCTTTTTGATCTCCTGGTATACTTCATCGATGGTGACGCCAGAGCTCATTCGTAGTTATTCCATGCACCAGAATATAAGAATTCGGCCAGGGGATATGCTGTATGAGCGTGCAAATTCACCCCGATTGGTCCGGTGCCAGGTCCTCCGCAGGAATAAATAACGGACCCTTGCGGTTGCAGCCGGTAATGACCGGGGTTAGGGACCGGAGCGGGACCGTGTGAAGCTGCTCGTCGATACGCATATTCAGGGCACGGCCGGACGTCGAGAGCCGGGCGGTCCCGATTAGTTCTGCCGTTTCAAGGAGGCGGACCGACCCGACTCCGCCGGTCAGGGCCAGGTCAAGGTCCTCATCACCCATGAAGAACCCCCGGCTGTCACGGTCCGACCTGATGACCAAATCCCCGTTGTCCATGTAGACCCGGCCGACCTTCTCGAACGTCTGCCTGGAATGGGTAGTCACGACAAAGGAGGACCCGCCCACACGCTCTGGTGTGGAGTCAGCCTCATCTACGGGAATGCCCGGTGTGAAAGCCGGTTCCGGTTCTGTCGCGGATGGTTCCGGCCCGGTGCGGAACACGGATCGAATTCTCGTTATCAATTGTTTCAGGAGGCCGATCATACCTTCACCTCCGGCAGGAATGGGTCATCGCCGATCCACGGTTCAGCTGATGGAGAGACCGCATCACCGATCCGCAGGGCCGGGACTTCCATTGCAAATCGCCGGGTCACCCCGGCTCCTTCGACCCGGCCATGACCGGTGAAGGGGAGGGAGCGATCCCCTGTACAGGTCTTTTGCCCGTCGGGCCGGAGACAGATCGGAGGGCACTTCACGATACTCATGATCCCGCCCTCCCGTCGGCCTGCTGCCGTTGTTCGCGGTTGTAACACGCCTCGCAGAGTTTTACACCGGCATCAGGATCGCTGTAGACCGCAACCCCGAGATTGCAGACCGTGCACCTGCCGATCTCCTTTGCGGTACGTTTCAACCCGGTGAGGGAGATCACCCCCGGAAGCGGCGGTGCTGCAGTCCGGTCCCTCCGCACGGCAGCATCATAGCACCTCCGGCAGATCCGCAGGGCCGGTTCGTTCTTCCTCGTCTCCCGGCCGGGTGTGAATTTTTCGATGTATGAAACGCCGTTCTTTCCGCAGGCATGGCACGTTGCCCGCCGGTCCGGCAGGTCCAGCCTATTGTAGTCAGCCGCCCGGACCGTCTCATGTCCTTCTGCACCTTCTGCAGAACCGGGCTGTCCTCCAGCATACTTCCGCAGGTGCGGAAGGGTATTTTGGGCTGTTTCCGTTTCGTTCCTGTCAATCGGTAGCGATTTATCAGAGATTGAGTTCTGTCCTTCCGCACTTCCACGTTCACAGAGAGAGTGAAATGCACGGAACGTTTCACCACACTCTGAACCTTCCACTTTGCGGAAGGATAGATCCTTGTACACACACATATGTGTGTTATTATCTTTAGATAGAGAATCAACGTCCATAGTATCGTTTTCCTGTCCTTCCGCAGGTGCGGAAGTAGTGCGGAAGGATGCAGAAGGTGCGGAAGGATAGTTATCATCATCCGTATCATCACGCTCTGCATCCTCCTCAATCCAGACCGCCCCGCCCGAGCACCAGGAGCGATAGAGCTCCTGGTCAAAGGTATACGCATTCGTCCGCCTTCGCATCGAAGCACCGGTCTCCTCGTCCATGGCGACAACCGTCCGGTCAGTATAGGCAATAGCCGGGCATTTCTCCAGCAAACCGGTGTACGTGGATCCCCGGCTGGCATACCCGTGAATCGTCTTGTGGATTACACCGTTCGAGAGCCCGGTAGCCTTTTGCAGCATCGGGATGGTAAACTCGTCCCAGGCGTTCTCCGCGATGATGTCCACCAGGTCCGACTCCCTCCTGGTAAGTTTCGTCGTCTGCCCGCCGGTTGTCCCGTTCAGGTGACCGTAGAGCCGGGCAGCTCCGGTGAAGTCCTCCCTGATCGCCGTGATACAGGGCACACCTGCGACCTCCTTGCGGTCCCGCTGCATGAACCGGAGCAGTGCGTTCGCCTTGACCAGGTCCAGCAGCATGTCGGGATTCCTCCGGTTTTCCGCAGCCTGGAACCGGATCCGGTTCGCAAACGGGATGATAACGTGCATCCGCTCCCTGCCGAGGACCTCCCACATCGCCCGGCATACCATCACCTCATCCCGCTCGCCGTTCACCCGTTCGGGCGGGGACGAATTCCGGTGAAGGATCCTGGCCAGGACCCGCCCGTCCTGCTCGGGTGAGTCGTCGATCCAGCAGGTGAGCATCCGGTTAAACACCTGGTCATCCCCGGACCCTTCGACTTTTGCGACCCACCAGACGCACCGTTCCGGGATAGTGCAGACCTGTCCCTTGCGGTCCTTGTTGACCGTCCGGTACAGAAACGGCTTTCCGAAACTGGTCGTGACCCCTTTTAAGATCTCGGCCATCTCTTCCGAGAGTGCGGTATCGTCCAGCACGATCGACATTCCGGGCTGGAGGTCATCGATGTAGAAGAGCGCCTTGTTCGACAGTGCACCAGAAAGCCGGAACCGTTCCGGGACCTGCCGGAGCATCGTCGAAAAAGCGTGACTTTTACCCTTCCCGCTCTCGCCGGTTACCGAGACGTGCAGGCCGTTCGTGTTGATGACCGACCGGGACGCCAAGGACATGATCAGACATTCCGCTACCGTTTCGTCCCCTTCGTGGTCAATCGCAAAGGTCCGGAGCATCGCCTGTTTCGGGTCGCCATGCAAAAGAACGGCAACTGCCTCGTCCCTGCCCGGGAAGTCGCCCGGTGCAGGGGGATAACCGCCCGGAGGCCCGGCCGTGCCGGCCTTCTTCTTCTCCCTGCCCTGTTCGTACCGGTCCCTGAGGTCCTGCCACCGGTTCTGTCCCGCTCCGCAGGAGGCATGATGGCACCCGGCGTATATGCCGCCGCTTTCGAACTGGATGGCGAACGCACCGTCTTTATGTCCGCCCGAGAACGGGCATTCATCGAGGAGAAAGAGCGTCCCGCCCCGGTACGGTTTCTCAGAGGCCACCCCGATATGGTGGTCGGAAAGCCATTTGGAAAGGTCGACTGGTTTTTTGGGAGCACTTCCGGCTCGTCCCGGAATGTTCGCACCCCGGACTGCAGGCTCTTCGGGCAGTGCCGATGCCAGCCGGGTGAGGAGGTCCGTGCTCACCGGGTGCAGTTCTTTAGGTACGGAACGCACTGCAGACCTCCGGTGCGGTCGTGTATCGGTATGGTCCCCTTTCCGGGACATCGTCCCGTAGAGCTTCCAGATCCGGGAAGCGTTGAAATTCGCAGTGTCTACTTCGGCCAAATCGTCCCCGAACTGGGCGGAAAGAACTTCAAGGCATCGCTTCACGAGCTCCCTGCTCTGGTCATCATTCGGCAGGTCCACCCGGTAGAGCAGGTGTGCACCGTTTCCCGAATCTGCGAGGACCGGGTCAGGCCAGCCGTATTCGCCCCCGAGAAACGCAGATATTTTCACGGCTCTCTCAAGTGCGGCCCGGTGCTCGGCGGCGGTCGAGGAGACCCCTGACGGCCTGCACGGGTCGATATCAATGGGGAACCATCTCCGCGAGAGGATATCGGCATCCGCAGTCGTTGCATCCTTTTTACCAAGCCGCATCTTGATCCGGTTTGCCCGGCGGGAAAGAAGGGCAGGGTTTACCCGGTTCAGGGTGACGTAGATCCCCTGCACCTGCGCAAGCCCGTCGAGGGCCTCAACCTTTGCCGCAAGCTCTTCCAGGGAATCGAAGTATCCTGAGGCCGTCCCGTCGTCGGTGATGGCCCTGACCTCGGCGACTCCGCCCGGACCGATAAGGAGACAGGCAGCGGCGAGGACGTCATCCGACATGGTCCCCCGCTGGTTCCGGTGAACGATCTGCCGTTCTTTCCCGGTTACGGAACATAGCTCCCGGTATCAGGAACAGGGGTACCGTGACACTCCGGCAGCGTACAATAACCCCTCCTGGCCTGGCTGCGCAGGATTTTTGCCTGATACCACGGGAGGTCTGCCGGTCATACAGCATCCGACACCTCGCAGATCCCTCCCTGCAGGACGTGGAAGAACCGCCAGCCCCGGCGTCCTTCCCATACCCAGAGATATCGTGATGCCATGTGCGGGCAGGTTATGGTCCGGAAGGCGTCGATATCATCGCGATAGGTCTGTACGACCGTACGGGGATCGCTCAGATGGACACGGGACCGTTTCACCTGCAGAAAGACAGGGTACTCATGTTCCCGCCAGGCGACCAGGTCGACCGGCGACTTTGACGCTGCACACCGTATAACGTGATAGCCGTTGGAGATGAGCATCTCGCGAGCCATGTACACGACTTCACGGCCCCTGGTATAGGTGGTCCTGGTCATCTTCAGACCCCCGTCGGCAGAGAGGTCATCGGGTTTGGTGCCAGTGTGCCCGTTGCAACGAGGACAACGGGAGACCTCCTGATATGGTACGCCTGGTGGGCGGGTACGATCAGGATTCCATCCCCGTTCCGGAACGGTCTGGCAATCGCTGTCTCGTTGGCAATTCCCCCGGCCTGCCTGAGCGGGACCCGGTTCCCAAAGAACAGGAGTGTCCGTATCTCCCGCCGGGAAAGATAATATATCCCGGCTGGCGTGTCGATACGGACCGAGCCGTTGCTACACGCTCTGATGAGCTCATTATAATAACCAGCCATGAGATCACCGGACCGTATCGGATAATTTTATTGGGTCATAAAGACAGTTAGCTAATGACCCCGCCCCGATTAGCTGTGTTTTGGTAGACATATTCTTAACCGGGCGGGTCACGCTGTTGTTCGACATTCTTCCCCCGTGATTTCGGAATTCCCATCTGTTGTCAGGAATGTTCCGGTACCTGCGAACCCGTTCCGGAGTTCGGAGGCCTGGTTAACCTCTCGTGATACACGATATGGTTTCGTTCCACTCTTCATAATTCACCTGTGCAGTCCCCGGCGGCAGAATCAAAAAGCATATAAAGAGATCTGGCGCCATGCGGTTGTGCACCTTCAACTATAAAGAAGGTTGAAATTTAAACATTTCTTTTTAAAAGCGCGAAAATACAATAAAATAGTTATTTCTGCGATTATCATTCATCGGAGCTATGAATGTCACCCGGCTGATTCAGGATCTGTTGTATATTTTACGAATCGGCAGGGGTGATAGTATCCCGGGAATATTCTTCCATCCGTGCCTTATTTTTCATTTGGAGGGCCTTTACCACCAAAAACGAGTAGTACCGGTTGCGGTTTCATCATCAGGCAGTGCTGAGTACCTCGCCGGCCGGATCACCGGTTTTTCTTGCGCGGTTTCAAGGCGTATTTTGTATAGGTCCAGGGACCGCCAATTCGTCCATGTAATACCTACAAAACGGGATACGATCAGATATCCTCTTCTTTCGGAAAAGTGGGACGGGACTTTACACCCCTCTCTGTGAAACCCTGGACCGCCGCTGATGACCTCTGCCGGAACCGTCCAGCAGGAAAAAATACCTGCAAATTTCTGATTACTCCACAAAAACGGGAGTGAACCCTTCACTATGCATTTTGTTTGAAAAATGTAACCTGGTTATACCACTCCTTTGGAAACAAGCCGTTCCCATGCAACCGTAATGTGCTTAGGTTGAGCCTGCATCTCTTGAACAATATCTCCTCGAAAGGATTGATTTTCCTTGTAACAGCCTGAATAATAATGGTTATTGGGATTGAAAGATGATACACGTTTTATTATCTAACGCCCTTTAACTCTATAAAAAAAGGGAACCTGTGACCCCTGCCGCTGCGCCGGAGAATAACGGGCAATGGTACAAAATCCCAACATAACCAATTCCACAGGCTCCATCGAAATGTATCCCAAAATCCCTCTTCTCAAAATGTAAAAATGATATAATTATAAATATTAGTTTACAAATAGTAATGCTATAGATTGGTTTGTATACCGACGATTCTGGTGTTGCTATGAGTTTGGGGGACCGGATTAAACAAAGACGACTAATATTAGGATTTTCTTTGCGGGCGCTTGGAGAACAGATCGGTGTATCGCATGCGATGATCAGGAAATATGAAAAGAATGAAGCGGTGCCCGATTCCACAAAATTAATCGCACTGAGTGAATCACTTCAGGTCCCGGTTGCAGCCCTTTTACGACCACAAAGCCAGCGGATTGAATTGAACCATTTTGCCTTCCGCACCAAAAAAATGAAAAAACGTGAGGAAAGGCAGATCAATGAGGAAACAAAAGAGTGGCTGGAACGGTACCTCCAGGTAGAGAAAATGACCGGAAGTGAGCGTCCATTTGAAATGCCGGAAGGATTTCCACGAACTATCTCCTCATTTGAAGATGTCGAAACAGCCGCTGATGATTTAAGAACGGTGTGGGACCTGGGGATGGATCCCATTGAGAACCTGACCACACTCCTGGAGGACAAGGGAATAAAGATTGGAATTATCAAGGGTATTACACAATTTGACGCTCTTTCAACAGAGTATAAGGGGAATCCAATAATCGTTGTCAAAGAAGATCTTCCCCGGTCCCGGCAGCGGTTCTCCCTCATGCACGAAGTCGGGCATTGCCTCCTTGAAGTGGAAGAAGATTTCGATGTTGAAAAAGCGATGCACCGCTTTGCAGGTGCATTTCTTGTTCCTGCAAGGAGGGCTTTCTTTGAACTGGGTAAAAAAAGACATAAAATATCCACAAAGGAACTGTTTCTGCTCAAAGAAAAATACGGGCTCTCTATGGGGGCATGGCTGTACCGGGCGAAAGATCTTGGTATTATCACAGAGGAGGAATTTGTTACAACACGTAAAATATTCTCAATACAGGGCTTGAATAAAAAAGAGCCCGGAGATGATAAAAAAGGGGAAAAGCCCATTCACATGAATGCTATCGTATTAAAAGCTCATGCAGAAGGGGTAATATCAACATCAAAGGCGGCCGAATTATTAAACCAGAGTATCAGCACATTTTGTTCGCTGGAAGGAGATTCTGATTTTGAGCCCTCACCCCTCGTATGTAGTTGATACAAATACCCTCATCGACCTCCATTTTTGCAACCTGCTCCCTCGTATATTCACCCTGCCCTGCACATTTATCATCACCGACTTTCTCCGTCATGAAATCAGATTTCCTCCTTTTGATGAATTGTCCCGGATGGGACTGATAGTTGAGCCGCTAACGTCTGCCGAAGTCGCAGAGATATCAGAACTCCTTGAGATATACGACAAACCGTCATACGAGGATATTTCAGTATTAATTCTTGCGAAGTCGCAAAACACCATTTTGATCTCCGGGGATGAAAATCTCCGGCATGTAGCTGTTCAAATCGGGGTTACCTGCTATGGGACCTGCTGGTTACTCGATTTTCTTGCCAGCCAGTCCATCATTGCCTATAAGGATGCAATTTCTGCATACCAGGTAATGCAACAGAATAGGAGGAATCCCCCAAAAAATGAATGTAAAAACCTTCTCTCGGAATGGAGGAAGAAAAGTAAAATGCTGGATTGATGAATTCAATCCTTGAAAACTTCCCTCCCCCAACACCCTTCACATAACTTCACTCCCTTCTCCCGGTCCACCCATACCGCTTTCTCCAACCCGCACACCGTGCATCGCCCTATTTCAACGGTCGCCCGTTCAAGCCGGTCCACATCGATCAGCCCCGGCCCCGACCGAGAAGAGCGATAAGCTCTCGTCATACAGGCTTATCCACACCAACAACACCCTGGGGGAAACATAAAAATCGAACAATATACGGCGTAAACAGTCGAAATGCTCCCTTCATCAAAACAGATTTACGCCCCGGCCGGGATTTGAACCCGGGTCAAAAGCTCCGGAGGCTTCTAGGATGTCCACTACCCTACCGGGACAAGGCGTCGAACCACAAAGCACACACAGGAGATCCCGTCGTCTTGTAATTCTTATATAACAGGGTTGGGGATATTGAAATACCTTTTTCTGTAAGACCATAACTCTTCAGAGATTGACAGCCGGTCCGGAACTATTTGCACATATCACCTTTCCAGATTCGCGCCAATTTTAACCGGACGAAAGGAAAAACCGGTGAAAATGAATACCCTGTTTCGTATCCCTCCTTACTGGCGGAGCCCACATGCTCACACCCTGTTGTTCACCGTTCCCGCCCGGCCGTCACCTGCCGCTCCCCCCTCAGTAAAACCGGGTCTTCCTCATCATAACGAGCATCGGCAGGAGGGTCCCAAAGACAATGGAGGCAGAGATAAAGAGCGTGAGCAGTCCTGTTGATACCATTGAAGCAACGATAGTATACGGTGCTGAAGTTCCCATCTGGATAACCGTTGCCATATCCTGCAGGGTCAGGATGTAATAATATCCCGGGATGAACTGTACCGATGCCGCTACCACGGGCAGGAGAACCGGAATTTCCAGTCGCCTGCAGATGATCACGGCCAGGACCGTGAGGGCGAGCGTGCCGAAGAACACCCCCGCATACCCGGATCCCCCTTCGGCGACGACGATTGTGCGTATGAACCGTCCCGCTGCACCGCAGAGCAGGCAGACGAGGAATACATTTCTCGGGCCCTTCATGAGGATACAGAAACAAAGCGCTGCAAGTGCGCCGAGCAGCATATCAATTATCAACGTAACCTCGGTCGTGAAGGAAAAACCGACACTCTCCGCTGCCGGGGAATAGAGCAGGAGGACGGCGAGCAGCCCGACCGACATGATGGCAAGGACACTTACGAACACCATCAGGCGGGGCATGCCGATGTGCATGTGGTTCCGGAGGACCTCCCAGCCGCCGTTGATGAGCTGGAAGCCCGGGATGAGAAAGACGCAGGGGATGATGAGCGAGACGAGCGGGCTTCCCGTCGGGATGACCTGCGATAGCAGCGCTGCCGACGTCGTGGCGACCAGCGTGGCGGCGAGGACCCCGAGATAGTAATCGAATTCCTTCCTGATCACCACCTCGCGGGTCATCCCGGCCAGGAGGGCTGCGATGCTGATGATGACGAGGGCCCACCCGTCCGCACGGTTGAAGTAGCCGAATATCGCCGTGAAAATGACCAGCGCAATCATCGTAAGTGCCAGGGAACGACCCGGCCGGAGCTCAAGATCTTCAAGGTCCCGGGAGACCCGGGATGCATCCACGGCGGCAGGAAGTGAATTCAGGTAGCGGCTTATGCTGACAAGGGACTGCCCGTTCACCGTTGCCGGAAACGGTAACTGCCGCATGCCGACCCGTCGCCTGCCATCCCGTTCCTGGGAGATTACCAGCGCTTCGAACCCGAGAAGGACATGCATCTTCCCCCCGTGCAGCTTCTCGTTAAGGAAGGTGACAGAGTCGAGGATCCTCTGCCCTGGTGACCCGGCGGAAAAGAGCATGGTGCCAAGGTCCAGTTCCGCTTTGATTATCTCATCCAGTTGACCGCTGCCACTCGTCGTTGCTCCGGTAGTCTCTCTCTCCGGGCCTTCCCGGTCTGCTTTGTCCACCAGCTCTCACACCATCATCATTTTTTCCGGGCGGGAAAACACGAGATCCCACTCATTGCCGGATACCACTTCGAATTTCGCCATGGAGGGGGCCAGGCTGCCGTTTCGGTGATCGTACAATTACCATCGATTCGTATCCACAGGTATTATACTGTTTCAATTGAACGGACGACAGGATCGGACACCCCCCACAAATCCTGCCGTTTTCCCCGGGTAGTGCATGTACGCAATCCGGAGTCAGGACACATGAACCCGCGATAAACGATGCATTTACCGTTTAGTGACTTCACACCCGATAGGATCAGACTACGTCCGCATACAGACATTTCTGCCGCTGCGTATCGGACCAGGGAAGAATCAATGTGTATTGGTTATTGTGGCTGCTGAAAAGAGTTCAAAAAATAGAGACCCGGGAAACCGGTAATACACCCCTGTTTTTGTGGATATACAAAAAAATGAACCGGTTCACGTACGCTTGACCTGGTACATGTGCCAGATCTTGCATGCCCCTTCATGGCTGACCATGCACGGGCCGACCGGCGTCCGGGGTGTGCAGACCTTCCCGAAGAGCTTGCAGTCAGAGGGCTGGGCGATTCCCCGCAGCACCTTGTCGCAGATGCAGGCCGAATGCTTGCCGACATGCTTGAACTCGATGCCGAACTTCTTCTGCGCATCGTACTGTTCATACTCTTTCTTCAGGCGGAGGCCTGACTTCGGGATGACGGGGAACCCTCTCCATTCCACGTCGCACGGCTCAAAGACCCGGTACATCATCTCCTGTGCCTTCACATTCCCCTCGCACGAGACCGCCCTCGGGTAGGCGTTGTCGAGCCTCGCCACACCTTCCCTGACCTGCTCGACGAGCATCAGGAGCCCGAGCAGGATATCGTCGGGCTCGAACCCGGCGACCACCTGCGGGACCGGGAACGGGAGGTACTCCTTGTATCCCATCACGGTGCAGACATGACCCGGGAGCAGGAACCCGTGGAGCTTCGCCTCGCCCTGTTCGAGCAGCCACTGCATCGCCGGCGGGACAAGCCGGTGGCACGAGAGAATGGAAAAGTTCTCAGGGGGATTGGTAAGAATAGTCGCCGCAACGGTCGGTGCGGTCGTCTCGAACCCGACCGAGATGAACACGACCTCTTTATCGGTCGAATTCGCAATCTCAACGGCCTTGTGGACACCCTGCACCACCCTCACGTCACCGCCGCTCGACTCGAGAGACCCCTTCGAGCCCGGCACCCTGAGCAGGTCTCCGTAGGTGGCGACGATACAGTCCTGTTCCACCAGTTCGAGGGCGGCATCGATCTCACCCTGCGGCGTGATACAGACCGGGCATCCCGGCCCCATCACGATCTTCAGGTTCTTCGGGAGCACGCTCCGGATGCCGTTCCGGGCGATCGCCGCCTCGTGGGTCCCGCAGATGTGCATGAAGGTGAGGTCACGATCGGTGAGTTCGTGGAGTTTCCGGGTTATATCCTTTCCAATCGCCATTATTGCCTAAAATATTAACATGGCTGAATGATAATAATAGTGATATGTCAGCCGGAACATTATTCGGTATTTCCGGGAACCTGCTTGCCGTTGGCGTGATTATTGCCGGTTTTGTAGTGGCACTCCTGCTCTACGCCATCGTCGGCTGGCTCCGTGGTAAGGCCGAAGAAACAGATACCATGCTGGACGACATCATCCTTTCGGCGATCGGAATACCCATGGTCATCGCGATCATGGTCATTTCCATCTATATTGCACTCCAGGTCGCGGACCTGCCTGAGGCCTACGCATGGGTCGTCGACAGCAAGTACTTCAATTCGATATGGATCATTATCGGTGCCTGGATCGTCTCAAGCTTTTTCTATGACATCCTCACGATATACGGCCACAGGATCGCGGCAAAGACCGAGACCGATATGGATGACCGCATGATAACGCTCGCCCAGATGGCGGCCAAATACATCATCTGGTTTGCGGCCATCATGCTCGTCCTCTACACCCTCGAGGTGGATATCACCCCGTTCCTCGCAGGTGCAGGGATCGTCACCCTCGGTATCACCCTTGCGTTGCAGGACGTCCTCTCGAACTTCTTCGGCGGGGCGATCATTGCAGCGGATAAACCCTTCAAAATCGGTGACCGCGTGAAAATCGACGAATTCTACGGCGATGTCATCTCGGTCGGCTCACGGAGCACACGGATAAAAACGCTCGATAACCAGATCGTAACCGTCCCGAACAAGAAGATCGTCGAGAATTTCGTAATAAACTATGCCCAGCCCGATACCCGTCTCAAGGTCCGCATACCGGTCAGCGTGGCGTATGGCACTGATGTCAACAAAGTAAAAAAGATAGTCCTGGAGATTGCGTGGGAACAGGCAGAAAAATTACCCTACCTCCTCACCGATCCGGAACCGCTGATCTTTTTCCTCGAGTTCGGGGCTTCGAGCCTGAACTTCCAGATGCTGGTCTGGACAACCGACTTTTCGATGACCTGGGATGTGCAGGACGCAATCAACACACGGATTGCAGAGCGGTTCGAAGAAGAGGGAATCGAGATCCCGTTCCCGCAGATGGATGTGCACATGCGCAAGTAGCCCGGAACAACAGCATACCTCTTTTTTCGGACACCTTCAGTGATTGTTCACTATCACAACATTTTTTTGGTTTTTCACCTAACGGCATGTATGTTCGGCGTCTCGTCGTTTTGTCTCCATGCAGAACCTCTCGATGAAGCACTTGAGACTCTCTCCGGAATTACCAGCCTCGTCGAGATCATGGACGACGGCCCGCATTTCATTGAATCTCCCGACCAGCTCTCCTCGTTCTCGCTTCAGTATGCCCTGCACGCCCCTTCACGCGGGGTGAATATCGCGAGCGTGCTCGAACCTATCAGGAGGGCCAGCGTGGAAGTCATGGAGCAGTGCTTCTCGGTAGCAGGGGAGATCCGCGCCGGCGTCATCGTCCACCCGGGTTATTTTGCATGGGAGGAGGAGCGGAAGAAGGCTTTGAAGCAGTTCCGGCGGTCACTCCGTGAACTCGAAGCGCTGGCAGACCAGTATTCGGTGAACTACTACATCGAGAACATGGGAAACTGGAACTATTTCTTCCTCAAAACACCCGATGAACTCGATATCATCGACGGCTGCGGTTTTGCACTCGACGTGGGGCATGCCAACCTGAACCAGTGCCTTGATGACTTTCTCGACTGCAGGATCAGCCATGTACACCTGCACGACAACGACGGAAAGGAGGATACACATTCTGCAGTCGGTGAAGGAACCATTGATTTCACCGCGGTCATGAAGGCGGTCGCCCGTGACAGGGCTACTCCAATTGTAGAGGTGTCGACACTCGAGGGAGTCATTTCGAGCATCAAGATGCTTGAAGGCCTTTAAACCTGATTTTACCATGTTAGTTTGCACCGATCCTGGATATTCCTGTATGCGACACGGGCGGGATGTGACATTTCCGGATAGAATTCAGGCGAAAAATGTCCTTTTTTTCAGGGCATTTCCGCAATCTTTTAAAACGAATACTCCTAATGTTATTGGTGCACTGTGCCTCAGTGGCTCAGCCGGCAGAGCGCGTCCTTGGTAAGGACGAGGCCGCGAGTTCAAATCTCGCCTGAGGCTTATTTTCTTTTTCAGGATTTTTTGTGAAGTCTTTTTATACATCCTTTCTGACCATGTTGAATGACATCTTCCACAATGTCCTTACGGGAGGATAATTTTCAAGCGTCGAATCCGTTTATGGCGGCTTCGCAATTGACAAAGCAATGGCATCAGGCCTTATAACCAAGCATAATAAGGACCGGCGGGTGGCCCGGATGATTTACAGGCAATGTAACCCGGGCGGCAGTAGACCGGGAACGGACCGCGGCTCCTCCCCTGCCTTGTGTGATTGATACTTCGAGCATGGAACGGGTGAGCGTCTCAATCAGCCGATGCACGGTATGTGACCTTGAGCCGGCCGTGTGGAGTGCCCGGAAGAGAGGAGTGAGGCTATGTGAGGGATGTTATGAAAGGCCAGTTCAATAGCATTCACTGTGAGAGATGCGATGAACGTGGATGAGGTTGTTATTGACGATATTTCGTCTCTGGCTCTCCCTGGGTGATGCAATTGCATAATCGGAGGATGGCGTTCATACCAGCCAAAGTTTTATAATCCTTTCCTCTTTTTATTGTATACCTATACAAAATGGGGGGATATTGATACATGAAACAACTATCGATATTTTTTATTGCATTCATTTTTTTTCTTGTGATCGCCGCCCCTGTACACGCGGTTGTCAATATAATTGACCAGGGCGGAGACGTATTTATCGGTGAACAGGGTTTGGACATCTCGGCGGCAGCTGGAAATTCTACCCAGATCGCCTGGTTTGCTTCAGGTAAGGACCCCTCTGCCGATATCCCTGATTCAATCCTCAACGTAGGCGATTCCGGTAACTTCTACATCGCACCGATGAATTTCGTCGGAAAGACCGGGACCTGGTACAGGTGGAACGGGGCAAATCAGGGACCAGCCTTCATAGTCGTAGACCCGTCCATCGAGATCATGGTCCGGGACCAGACCTCACAGAAGGATGTCACCGGCAAGTCGGTTCCAAACGGCAGCATTGAGAACTTCAGGGTTGAGAGCAACCTGTATTCCATTACGAACCGTGCCGGATACAACGCGACAACCGACGGACAGGTCACCATCAGGGTCAGGAACTCTGACGGTGCAGTCTATACCGAACTATTCCAGGATACAACCATTTCGATCCCGCTGACCGCCCTCAACCTTGACTCCCCGCTCTATTACTGGGTCTCCACCGCACCCCTCGCCGGCGCATCCACTCCCTACGCAGGCTGGAATACCGGAGTTCATGATGCACAGGGTGCACGGATGTACAAGTACGGGGTATACACGGCGTGGGCCGAGTGCAACGTCAACGGCATGAAGGACAACTATAAGGCCCCTAATGGAGCTGATTACACCGGAAAGACCGTTTCTGCGGTCCGGACCATCACCATTGCATTAGACCCGGTACGGATCGAGGCATCCAGGGACTCGGTCGTCCGTGGCAACCCGATCTCGGTGACTATTACCAGCCGCCCCGGCACATCCTACTACCTGTGGGTCGAGGGAACCGGACAGATGAGCGGGACCCCGACCGACATGCCCCCGGTTCTCGTTCCGACCCAGAGCGGAGTGGCCACAGACCCGGTTGGCGGGCCGTACACCATCGGCAGTTACCAGTACGGGGGTTTATCAGGACCGACCATCAGGGACGATGTCCCAGCTGCCCCCTCCGACGGGGTCTGCTACTATGCACAGATTACGACCTCCGCCAGCGGTACCCGTACCGTAGGATGGCTGACCAGCCAGGATACCAGGGTCATGCAGTACACCTTCAGAGTCGAGAGTGAGGAGGACGGACAGTACTCGGGTGACGAAGTCGATGTCCTGGTAGAGAAAGGAACCGTGACGGTTGCGGCAGGAGACCAGGTCTATTCCAAGGGAGAGGACGTCGGGATTTCCGGTGTTAACTCCGAGGCAACCGACACGACGTACCTGTTCATCACCGGACCGGATCTTCCGGCAGCCGGCGGCACGCTGACCGACCCGCATTCAGCCGTCGTTGACGGTATCGGGAGCTCGTTTACCCGTGCAGTCGTCGAGGAAGACAACACGTGGGAGTACATGTGGGAAACCGCAAACCTCAGCATAGATGCAGGTACCTACACCATTTACGCGGTGTCTACTCCGAATAGCCTCGATAACCTCAGCAGTACCGAATCTGCAAGTGTCTCCGTTATCATCAGGAATCCGGCCACGTCATTCTTCGTGCCGCTCGGTGACGGCTGGAACCTGTTCTCAACACCCGTCAGCCTGGACCCGGATAATTCCGGGCTTGACCGCATCTTCAACGAAAGCGAACAAGGAAAGATTGCCGTAGTTCTTGGCTGGAACGGGTACTGGTTTATTCCTGATGCCTCGTACGACCTCGTACCGCTCCAGGCCCTCTTTATCAAGGCACACGGACAGGCCGTTGCCTGCCTCGTGCCGTCGTCAGACCTTACCACCCCGCCGGTCCGCTCCCTTCCGGCAGGTGTCAGCCTGATCAGTGCGGCTGCTCCCTACGAAGACGGATCATTTACGGTACTGCCCGTATCGCAGGCACTCGTCAGCATTAATGAGACGAGCGGCGGAAAAACCGGGTACAGCATGGTAATAAGCCCGGCCCTGAACCAGCCTGGCTGGGGATATGCTCGCGGTGGACCGACTGTTGATGTCCTGCCTTTTAAAGGGTACTGGGTAATCATGGAGAACGCCGACACGCTCTACGGGTTCTCCACAACCCCGCTTGGCACATAAACAGGAATCAAACTTTTTATCAGAAATCCTAAATATCTGCATTTTGTCGTTATTTTCAAGAATATCTCTGGAATAATCTGGCATTTTATCTTATTTTTTCTTCAGGGAAAAGAAGTGATTCTAACAAAACGGAATATTTAAGGTTTATACTCCTGCATGTTTGCACAATGAGGTTTCCGGTGAATGCCGGACTGGTATGACTTCTATAATCTATGTTGACGATGAATCCGGCCTCCTTCACCTGTGTAAACGGTATCTTGAGCAAAATGGGGACTTCACCGTAGATATCGCAGAGTCGGCACAGGCAGCACTGGAAAAAATGCAAACGATCACCTACGACGCTATCGTTTCCGATTACCAGATGCCGGGCATGGACGGCATCAGATTTTTAAAAACATTACGTTCCTCCGGTGATACGACACCTTTCATCATATTTACTGGAAGAGGCCGGGAGGAGGTGGTGATCGAGGCACTCAACAGTGGGGCCGACTCCTATCTCCAAAAGGGAGGAGAACCACGGTCACAGTTTGCCGAACTAATCCACATGATCGAGACCGCGGTAATGCATCACCACGAAAAATACGCGTTGGAAGAGAGTGAGAAAAAATATCGCGACTTTTTCAAGACATCGCGTGATGCCGTCTTTATCACCGCCCTTGAAGGAGAGATAGTGGATGTCAGTACTTCATTCATCGAAATGAGTGGCTATGACAGCAGGGAAGAGCTTCTGTCGGTAAATGTGGCTGAATTATACGAAAATCCTGATGAACGCCGGACTCACATCCGGATCATTATAGAACAGGGTTATACGAAGGAATACCCAATCAATCTGCGTAAAAAAGACGGGGCAATCATCTCTACGCTCGTTACATCTGTTCCCAGGAAAGACGCGGATGGCAATGCACTCGGGTTCCAGGGCACAATCCGGGACATCACCGAACAGAAACGTGCAGATGAGACCCTGCGGGAAAGCGAAGCGACCTACCGGGGACTTTTCAATACCATCCGGCAGGCGATCTTCATCCACGATGCGGAAGCAAGGATCATTGATATTAACGAAGGTGCCCTTGCCATGTTCGGATATTCCCGCGAAGAATTCATCGGGAGGATCCCGGAATTTCTCCCGGCCCCCGGGAGGCACGATTTTAATTCAGTGATGGATAAGATCCACCTGGCATTTTCGGGAATACCTCAGCAGCTGGAATTATGGGCCGGACGGAAAAACGGGGAGGTATTTCTCAATGACATCCGGCTCTGTAAGGGAGTATATTTTGGACAGGACGTATTGATAGCAATAGCCACAGATATCACCAGGCACAAGCAGGCTGAAGATGCGCTGCGGGAAAGCGAGGACAAGTTCCGTTCGCTCTTTGAGAACATGGCGGCTGGAATCTGTATTGACGAGGTCATCTACGATGGCGGCAGGGCGGTGGACTACAGGATACTCGATGTTAATTCAGCGTATGAGAAGATACTGGGAATCAGCAGATCTCAGGCCATCGGGGCACTGGAATCACAGCTTTACGGAACGGCTAAAGCCCCTTATCTGGACATCTATTCCAAGATCGCCGAGACCGGTGAGCCAGCCACGTTCGAAGCCTATTTCGAACCCGCCCAGAAGTATTTACAGATCACGGCGTCTTGTCCGGCAAGGGGCAGGTTCTCAACGGCCTTCATTGACATTACTGACCGCAAGCGGGTGGAGGATGCAATCAGGCAGAGCGAAGAAAAATTCCGCTCCGTTCTGGAAAATATGCCGGATTTGGTTTTGGTACACCGGAATGGGAACATTGTCTATGTTAACCCGGCGATGATTCATACCATGGGGTACACTCCGGATGAAGTCCTCAACACATCGATTTTTAATTACATCGCCCCTGGATATTCTGAATCTGTTTCTGCATCACTCCGTAAACGGATGATCGCTGGAAAACTTGAACCCTATGAGATCGAAGTTTTTTCAAAGACCGGCGAGCGCCGGATTGTTGTCGTCAGCGCAACTATGATTGAATTTGGCGGTTTACCTGCAATCCTGAACGTGCTCACGGATATCACCGAACGGAAACAGGCAGAAGAAGCTCTTATGCAGGCAAACAAGAAACTCAACCTCCTCTCCAGCATCACCCGGCACGACATTCTCAACGGTGTAGCCGTCTTGAAAGGTTATATTGAACTTGCCGGTGACGAGGTCCAAAACCCGGGAATACAGGAATATTTCGACCATATGGACCATGCAGTGAAGACAATCCATCACCAGATCGAATTCGCCAGGGAATACCAGGAGATTGGTGTGAAAGAAGCAAAGTGGCAGAATGTCAGGGACACGGTACAGAAGACCGGCACGGTATTTAAGATGGAGAACGTGACCCTGACCATTACATGCGGGAATATTGAAATTTTTGCAGATCCCCTGCTGCAGAAGGTGTTCTACAACCTCTTTGAAAATTCATTCCGGTATGCACCCCCGTTCACGACAATTACTATTTCATGCACAGAAACAGGTGGGGACCTGTCTGTCGTATTCGAAGACAATGGCGCCGGGATCCCGGAAGATGCCAGGAAACATCTGTTCGAACACGGTTTCGGGGAGAATACCGGTCTCGGGCTGTTCCTCTCGCGGGAGATCCTCGCAATAACAGGAATTACCATCATGGAGAACGGAGAGCCGGGGAAGGGAGCCCGGTTCGAGATGACCGTGCCGAAGGGAAAGTTCCGGTTTTCCGGGACATAGTCATATTCAAATATTTCGCAATCATGGAACAACATCTGAACAGACATGAGGTAGTAGGTCGCCATGCTGAGAAGCTGGGGAACCGGGTATATGAAACACGAAGAGAGTGCGTTGAAAGTAGTACAGGTCCGGGATTTAATCCTTTTCACCGGGGTAGGAAAAGGACCCATTCAGGAGGGTATATGAAAAGAGACAGAAGAAAAAGGTCCCTGTCACCAGGACGAGAGATACAGCGGCAGGATTGACAGTCCTTCTCTCTCATCCCTTATTCTTCCCCGGCTCCTGTGAACCGGTACCGTCCTTTCGGCACCGCAATCTCAAAACGTGCTCCCTTTCCCGGTTCGCCCGTTTCTTTAATGGTAATTTCATTGATTGACAGGATCTCCTGTACTAAGAAGAGACCGAGACCGGTATTCTTCCCATACCCCCGTTTGAAGATAAGTGACTTTTCTTTCTCAGGAATTCCAACCCCGTCGTCCTCCCATAGAATAGTCAGCCCCTCATCCGATTCCCTGCACGACACCCGGATCATGGTCACCCGCTGGCCATGGCGGATGGAATTGTCCAGGAGATTGAAAAAGACCTTCATAATCATCGGGTCGGCGTTCACTTCCATTCCAGCGGGAAGATGATTAACCAGGTTGATTCGGCCCGTATCGATAGTCCTGCCGGTAGCAGTTACCTGAATTCCGATGTCCTGCCAGACCGGCAGGTGAACACCAATTTGTTCATACGCCTCGGTAAACCGGATAATCGATCCAATCATGGAACTTGTGTTCGCGATCCTGGCAAAATAGTCGCTCTTGTCGGGGGCGGGAATCTCCTCGTGCAGCATATCGAGATAGCCATCGAGCACGACCAGCTGGTTGAAGATGTCATGCCGGGTGATTGAGAAGAGGAGGTTTAACTTCGTATTTGCAATGTGCAGTGCTTCTTCTATTTGTTTATGGGCGGTGACGTCCCGGCCCACCGACTGGTACTCGATAACAGAGCCGTCATCATCAAAGATCGCCCGGTCACTCCATTGCTGCCACCGGACTTCACCGTCGGGCATGATGATCCGGTGCTGAATATAATCCACCGGGTGTACCGGAGTGAGGGTGGCAAAGAACTGCCGGACCTTCTCTCGATCATCCTGGAATATGTCAGGATGGAAAATCCTCCCGATTAATTCCTCCCGGGTCTTCCCAAAGTAGCGGGCATAGGCGTCATTAATAAAGACATGCGTCCCGTCCGGCGTAAACCTGCAGATAAACTCGGTCTGGTCCTCAATGATATTATGGTACCGTTGTTCGCTCTCTCTCAGCGACTGTTCCATCTGCTTCCGATCGGTGATGTCATGGATGATCGAGTAGAAGAGTGGCCGGCCCTGGACTGTGATCGGACCCGAATAAATTTCTACGTTCCGCCTCTCCCCGTTTGCAAGGTAATGGGTGGAAAGGAAATGCTTTTCCCGCTCATTTTTTGCCCGGATCAGGTGCGAAATAACTTTTTCCCGTGGCAGCCGGTTGAGGTCATAGATCCCCCGTGCCATAAGCTGATCACGGGAAAACCCGTAATAGCGGCATGCAGCATCGTTTGCGTCCACGATGCATGCTGTACCAGGGTCGATTAACAGGGAGATTGAATAATTACGGTCAAAAAGGGCACTGTACCGGCCCTCACTCTCCTGTAATTTCTGGTCTGCCCGTCTGCGTTCGGTGACGTCAGTAAGCACGTTCAGGATTGCCGGGGATCCACCGAATTCTATCAGGGCACCCCGTACGATCACCGTCCGGAGCTCCCCGCTCTTTGACCGGATCTCAATCTCATAGGGATCCAGGGGTTGTGCAGCGTTCCATTTCCGTATCGACACAGCAACGCGTTCATGATATTTTGGCACGATATAGTCAACAATTGGTTTGTTTTGGACGTTTTCGGGGGTGAATCCCAGAGTCTTGATCATGGCCGGGTTAACGTAGAGGAATTTTTCATCCCGGTGCACCAGGACCAGGTCCGGCATATTTTCAAGAAGGGTGCGGAATTTTTCTTCGCTCTGTCTGATTGCCTCTTCTACCATTTTTCTCCTGGTAATGTCCCGCGTGCTCCCCTGCAGGTGCGTCACATTCCCCTTCGCATCACGGACGGCCCGTATCGAGACCTCGGTCCAGACCGTCGTCCCGCCCTTGTGGAACATTTCGAGTTCAATGGTGCGGTCTGGCCACTGTTCGGCTACTGGCTTCCGGCCCTCCTCCTGAAAGATCTCCATGATATACCCGAGGGATGCCGGAGTGAAGGTCTCGTTCAGTGTAAGGCTATCAGCCTCTTCAGGAGTATAACCGCGGAGGTGCTCTACGGCCGGGCTATGGTAAGTGAACGTCCCGTCCGTCTGCATCATCCAGATCGTATCGGTGGTATTTTCCGCGAGGAGGCGGAAACGCTCCTCGCTCTCCCGGAGTGCCTGCTCAGTCTGATTGCGGCCGGTGACATCTGTCAGGAATAATGTGAGCCCGATGATCGTCCCGTCTTTATCGAATATCGGATTATAGGTATCCTCATACCACCTCCGTTCGTGTGATAGATCGCCGTATTCTTCGGTGATTGTGAATGATTCTCCTGAGAGGGCACGGTCAAAGTTCTCCTTCGCTCGTTCCCGGTCAGATGCAACACTGATATATGCAAGCATACTGACCCCGATTGCGATATCAACCCCCCAGATTTGTTTCATGGTCCTGCGGTGGTTATCGTTGAAGGCGAGGTAGCGGTATTCACGGTCAAGTGCGAAGATCACGACATTACGGGGGCTTTCAACAATGCCGTTGAGAACAGCATATGATTCGTGGAATGCTTCTTCGGCCCGTTTGCGATCCGTGATATCCCGGAAGACTCCTGCGACCCCGTAAAAATTACCTGCCCTATATGCAGAGGCGTTTAATTCACCAAAAAAGACAGTTCCGTCCTTCCGCTGTACCTGAAGTTCATAGTTTTTCACTATCGTGCCGTGCTCCATGGTACTGGCAAAAAGGGCGATGATCTTTTCCTGTTCATCTTTTGGGAGCACTGCGGCGAAATGTCTGCCAATGACATCTTTCTGCGGGTATCCGAAGAGTACCTCCACTACAGGGGATACATACATGATTATCCCCTGTGCATCGGTGATAAAGATAATATCCGGACTCTGCTCTGCGATTGCCCTGAAACGCTCTTCACTCTCTCGTATTGCTGTATCTGCCTTCTTTCGCTCATCGATAAACCGGGAGGTTATTACAATACCATCGACTCCTGGCACACCGATGAGGTTTTTCCCGAGAGACTCCACCCATGTATACGAACCATCTGCTCTCCGGATCCGGAACTCAGTCGGGATGCCCGGGTTCGTCCGGTCAAATACCTGTTGAAACTCATCCAGCACCCGCTGATAATCGTCCGGATGAATATATTCAAGCGGGCTTCTCCCGATTGTTGACCCGGAGGGATAGCCCAGGATACGCATCGAGGCCGCTGAGTCAAAGACAATCCGTCCGTTCCGGTCCAGGATCCGTATCAGGTCAGATGCGTTCTCGATCAGGGCACGGGATCGGCCTTCGCTCCTCCTGATTGCCTCTTCCGCCTGTTTCTGGTCGGTAATATCCCTGATTGACTCAATCGCTCCTGTCAGCTGGCCATAGCTGTCATAGAGAGGGGAAGCCATCCCCCAGAGTACTACTTCCTTCCCCTGGAGGCGGGCACCGAGCGTCTCGGCAACCAGACGACCGTCCTCACGCCGGATGTAGGTGTATTTACTCTTCACCTCATCATAATCCTGCAATGCCAGGTCGATAAGGATTGGCCGCCGTTCGCCGTAGAATAAAAGGGCGTATTCGTAGTTCCCTTTTCCCACCATATCGTCTGCGCTGACCCCGGTCATCTTCTCGATGGCACGGTTCCACATGATTACCCTGCCATCCTTATCGAGGGCAAACGTTGCATCCGGGAGGAAGTCGATGATACTGATAAGCCTCTTCTCGCTCTCCCTCCGGACTGTGCCGGCCTTTCGGAGCTTGACCGCCTGCTTCACTTTGTGCTCGAGCTCGGTAAACTGTGCCTTCGGCTCTCCGCCTTTCTGTAAATAAAAATCTGCTCCACTCTCGAATGCTTTAATAACAACTTCTTCTCTTCCTTTCCCGGTAAAAATGATAAATGGCGTTTCGTCCCCTGACGACCGGAGTGCTTTTAAAAATTCGATGCCATCCATATCGGGCATCTGGAAATCGGAGATGATAGCGTCGTAAGAAGTCGTATGTATTTTTTCCAGTGCTGTCGGTGCAGACTCTGTTGTATCAACCGTGAATATCCCCTTTCTCTCAAGATACAATTTGCATATTTCGAGTAAGGCCGGTTCATCATCTACATAGAGAAGAGATATCACATAATCAGCTTCAGAAAATCTGTTTTTTCTAAGTTTGTACATTGTCCATGGTAAACGATAAACATATTGTCGCGTGAAAAGGGAGATGTATGAACGTTGCTATTGGTATATCCAATTAGCATGGATAATGAGGACCATACAAAATATAGACGGGCAGGCATGTTCGCGTCGGCTCACCTCATTGCCCTGTATTTCTTCGGCTGATTCACAATACAAAGACGCTCCGGACCCGGCGGGCGGCTGTTCCATCCCGCTCCTCACAGAC
Source organism: Methanoregulaceae archaeon UBA467 (assembly GCA_002503825.1). Taxonomy (GTDB): domain Archaea; phylum Halobacteriota; class Methanomicrobia; order Methanomicrobiales; family Methanospirillaceae; genus UBA467. The sequence goes on along the minus strand of DASP01000015.1, from coordinate 107,324 downwards.
TGCTGATGCAGACGGTTCGTCGCTGTGTGCCCCTATCCAAGAAGAAGATCACAAAAATATCCCGAAATATTCTGGCCTGGCCGGATCCACCCCCACAAACATAATCCGTATACTGATCCTTGTTCCGATGAGTTGTAGTGCGACCCACATCTAGGTGATTTCGCGATCTGCAGGCAAAAAAGAATACAATCATTCATGCGGGTTCATAAAATCGGATAGAGTCCACAACCTCTTGAATAACAGGTTTAACAGTGAAAAATTCTTCGGACGAAACACTCCACAATATCCTGTAGGTAATACTCGGGCCGGATTTGTAGGTTCTGCATATATCATACGTTGATTCCACGGTTTCCATCCCTAGCTCCTGGAATATATATATTTAGACCTCCGGGCTTTTACGCCCCCGATTGAAACAGGTTCATGAGATTCACTCACTGCCAGGTTTGGTCGGTCATCAAATATCACAAACCCACACACTTCACTTCCGGTGAAAATTTCATGAAATTTATAGGGATCACAATCAGATCTTGAGCCGGATATGAGAAATAATCCTGTGGTATTGCCTGTATATTTCAACTGAAATGTTTGATAAGTGTAATTCATTGGATTTTTAGACGTACATTCTTCGATTGTGACGGTCCATTTATTTGGATAGTGTAATGATATCACAAAATGAGGAGAATCGAACGTCATGGTATCATTCTGTGTTGCGGGAAGAGGACGAGACTGTGAACATCCTGAAAGTGAGAGATAAAACGAAAGAAGGCAAAAGAGACTAACCAATGAAATTTTTTTCATCGACAACGTGTTGTCTTAAAGAAGTTTAAAAAATGGTATGACACAATGCAGCGGCGATTCATCCATGCACTGGTGCAGCGTCTCCTCGATCCGTGCCACGTTACCGTCGATATCGCCGACGACAGGGTCAGGCTGGGCAAGAGTGATCTTCATCCTGACATTCTCCGGGGGTAAAGTCTTTTCTCACTCTATTTCGGCAGTTGTGCATAAAAACATCTATCTCCCTGCCCGGTTTCCAGAGATTATTGTTGCGCGTTGCCGGGGGGATATCCCGGATCCCGTGAGACATAGCAAGAAAGGCAGCCCCGGCTGCGGGCATTACCAGATACCACGTATAAACAGTAGCAGAAGCCAGAAAGAGAGGCATTCGGATAGGGAAACAAGGTGCTGTCATGAAGCAGCAGACCCGTGAGCATTAATACCGATAATATACCGCCGCGAGTGAAATAACCAAATTTACGCTCAGAACGCCTTAGCCGGTTTTTTTTAGCGTATAGAAGAAGAGATCGCGGAGCGGTGCGGGAACGATACACGCACACGATCCCACGCCTGCATTATTCTGTCTGAAAAACGGCATCAGCCTGTCAGGATCCCCGTGTCCGGATCCCTGACCTGTTGCTGCATACGTCCTCACACGAATTTGCAGCCTATCCACGACGAAGCTGTCTCATATGGAACATCTGACGCTGAAATGGTTTTAATCACGAACCGAACAGATTTATACCGTGCTCGTCCATACCACTCTGATGAAACCGGGACTTGGCCTTACATTGTGTATACTCCTGTTCCTCAGCATCATTTTTGCAGCGTGCGTGGAACCCGATGATAACTGGAAGACGCTTACACCGGCAGTCACCCCTGTGCCCACGAGCGCTTCCGGGGATTCATGGGCGACGCTCTCTCCTGTAACCCTCCTGGCGATAGAAGAGAGCAGGAACGTGCTCAACGAGGCAGCCGATAATGTTGAACAGGGTGATACCGGCTGGCTTGTAGCTGCTCTGCCCCTGGAACTACAGGAACAGATAGGAGAGCAGCCCGCTATTTCCGAGGAAGATGCGGCTGAAATCGCACAGGCGCTTCGGGATGCAGAAGAGGTGGAGATGCATGATAACCTCATCATCTATGAGACTACCTACAGGGGAAAACCTCATTCGTTCTACACGGTAAGGGAGTTTTTGGTATGGAAAATCGTTGGATTTTAATTATCGCACTCATAGTACTGGCATGTATCCCGCTCCAGGTCATGGCCTATTCAAATACCAACGTTGGTGGCCATCCCACGATTAACGAGTTTGCGGTACTTTATTTTGAGCAGAACCTGCTCCCCAAAGATCCGCTGCTTGCAGGCACCTCGATACACGGGGATGCAAGCTGGGGATGGGCATGGGATGAAACGGATGGCAACGCGGATATCGCTCCCAGGAATATGATCAGCAATCTTCGCAGTAAACTGCTTCATCAATGGATCGAAGATGGGGGGTATTCTGCCGACGAACCGGAATATACCATGTCCCTGGTACATTTTTATGACCCTGTGCATCCGGAGCCTGCATATCTCACGGATTTAAAATTCCTGCAGGAATTTGGGGAATTCATGGATGCTGATTTTGCGAGCCCTCACCTTACCGCGGTGGACTGGGCGTTTGATCGTGACCTTGGGTACGGTTATTTTATTCAGGACTACTCGTGGAACGACGGCCTTCGGTATTACGAGGCCGCACTCGCATCTTCCACGCGGGCGAATCCTCAGTATGGCCAGGCATGGAGGGCTGTCGGGGAGACCATGCACCTTGTCTCAGATATGACCGTTCCCGCACATGTGAGAAATGATGGCCATGCATGGTCAGATCCCTATGAAGACTCGGTCGGCTCCCATGAGGTATACGTCTACGCGGGCGGAAAACCCCTTAACCTCAATTATGACCAGGGAACGCTCCGGGACGTCATGGTCCGCATCGCGACTGCGGTGAACAGGAATTTCTATTCTGCTGACACGACGCCGATTCGCTATGAGGAGATAAATACGGGGAGTGATTATACCTCTTATTACTATCCTGAGCCATCTCTGGAAGGACTCACCCCCGATGCAGACGGGTATTATTATTCGCCGGTTGCCGGGGTAGGAGCACTCGCACGGGAGGACATCTCCCTGTTCCAGCCATTACTACCGGCAGGGGTGTTAAAGCGTGTGTACCGCATAGACGAGAAAGTAATCAACGCCCAGCGGAAAGTACTGATACCTACGGCAGTCCGGGCGAGTGCGGAGGTACTGGACCGGTTCCTGCCCCGCTTTAACGCCCGGTTATCGGTAGAGAAATACCTGCCTGAAGACCCGGACGACGACCAGTATATCGTGCATAGCACGTTGAAGCAGGTCCATTCTGAACCCGATGCATGGAGCGGGTATGATCTCGTCGTGAAGAACGGAGCATACCTTGTGGAAATTACTCCTGGCGGTCAGCGGAACGAAATGCCGCTGTCTCTGACCCCTATCTTCGCAACCCCGCCACCGGATCCAAATTTCAACAACTGGAAGGATCTCTTTAAATTCGAACCCGGGACACGGCTCTCTATGAAATATGACCTCGGAGGGTACGTGATCGAGTCAAACGAAGTAGTGATTCCCAAGCTAACGCCTACCCCCACTCCCCCCTGGACCACACCGACAATAATCGAGACTACGACTATCCCCACTACCTCTCCACCGGTTACAAAAGCGACCTGGGGATGCGTGAATACCGCGGCCTGCACACCGGATCATCCTGAAAACTGCTGCCCGGGGACGACGTTCAATGACGATCCCTGTGCAGGGTGCGAGCCATGCTGTGTGTGGATCAACCAGACGAATCCTACAACCGGGGAACAGGGGTACTATGCGCTGCGTGCATTCTGCTCGTGCGAGACAGGAGAGACCCTGGACCGAAGTTCTGTTGATACGAATCCCTGGGCAGGAGTGCCGGGATATTGATGATAAGGAGTTCCCCGGTGTCCGGTTTTGTCGGGAGACAAATCACCATCTTTTGGTCTGAATCGTTTCCATACAATGAGGGTATCATACCCGGCTCCTTTATCATCTGATCCTGCTCTTCGCTTATTGCGTTCTTTCAGCGAAAAACCCGGACGACGTTTCCATGCCTTCCGCCGTGGAAACGAAGATACAGTACTCCCGGTATTTTTTGAAATTATCAGGAGAATGATCAGTCTCTGCCTGATACCACGGTGTGATCCCTTTTTGATTATTCCTGCTTTGTTGAAACGGACATGACCCGTTAAGGTTCACTCCGGAACCATGAAAATCCTAATATTTACGAGGTTCTCCCGCCTCAGGGCCTCTCCGAGGCACAGCGGGGCAAGGAGGTTTTTTACGATACGTCCACTGATTTACCGGGGGGTAAACAGATCTGCCGCGGGGGAATTGATCGCTGCCAGGAGTGTGGGGGTCTTAACTTACATCACAATATATGGAACAGGTCCATTTTCATTAGAAAGCTTAATTTCGATATCATATTCGTTCTATTTTTCTGACAGGAGGGGTTTCACCCCTCCCTGCCTTACCCCCGGAGATGTCCAGCGGGCAGGGTTGACTGTGGTACCTTACGATTTTTTATAAGAACCTGAGCACGTCCACCTGTCGCAGTATGGGGGCGCACGCATACGGCGGGGTATCGTCCCCGGGAGTGTCCCGAAGTGGAGTGCGGCGAAAGAGGAAGAGCGAGAGTCCCGGAAGTGTTTCAACAAAGCCATTATTCATTTCTTTTTTCGCCGGAAAACCCGTTGTATTATTACCACTCCTGCAAATACCAGCACCCCGAGAATCACCACGGACAGCACGAGCAAACCCGCCCCGACGAAGGGGGCCCACCAGACAAGCCCGGTGAGGGGCTCGACGGTAAAGTTCTGCCGGTCTGCCGGTACTCCATTCAGGGAGAGGTCCAGTGTCCAGGAGCCAACGGCCTCATTCGTTGTCAAAAGGCTGAGATCGAGCTTTGCCCTGGCCGTACTCTGGCCGGGGGTGAGGGTCCGGCTCTCATTATATGTCATCCCTTGCGGCCCGGTAAACGTCCATTGGAGAAAATCCCCCTCGCGTGTGTCCCTGAGAGAAACCTCTGACCTCACGATATCGTCCCTGGTAAATCCGAGGGTTGGTTCTATGGTAAGATCAGCTCCGCCGGCACACCCCAGGACCTGTCCTTCCAGAATCGCCGCTGATACAGGAACACTCCATAACAGGACGAGCACCAGAACCAGGACCGTCAGGATACGAGGACGGAACGGGAGTGTCCTCCTGCTGCCATGTCGTTGCGCAACAACCCTTTCAGTATTGCATAATGGCGAACTGAACCACGTGGACTTCATTGATACATCTAATCCCTTCAATACTGATTATTCTTGTCACTCATTTCCATGAACAATTGGGCCAATGGTAATTGTACCCCGTTTTATACCCCCGGGTACCTGCCGGAGATCTGTACGATCATCCGGTAGGCCGTGATATTCTCTTTCGATGGTTCAAGGGTTACATAGAAATACGGGAATGTTTCTCCCGCCGGAAGGTTCTTTTCTGATACGAGCGGCGGGCTCATCGCAACAGGGGTTGAATCTTTCCCCAGCATCTCGATGTATACGATAGTATAGCCCGGGACAGGTTCCGTTCGCGTATTGGAAACCATTCCCCGGAAGAGCAGGTTTCCGTCCTTCAGGGTCCCGACCGAGAGGTTGCTGATTTCGAGTCCTGCAGGAATTTCAGGGTTGTTGCGAAGGGGAAGGTCGATCTGACGGTACAGCATGTCAGTCACCAGGTCCGGTGCGGGAGTTCCCGTGTTGATAACCTGCGTCTGATTTTTCTGCTCCTCGCAGCCGCTGATCATCACCGTGCAAATAAGAACGACCATTATACCTCCTCCAATCCACCGGTTCAGCCCCATTTTCATATCCTCATACCATGAGAGCCCATGTGTTGATATATATGTATCGTAATCTTATTCAGGCGATTTGTTCGGGATGAAAAGAGTGAGAACACGTTAAAATGGCGGGAAACAAAAAAACGTTACAATCCTTCCCGGAAGCAATGAAAGGCGGAAGGGTGAACGCCTGCGATGCATCATCGGCACAGGAACCCATATTTTACCTTCACATGATAGTAAATGACTGTTCAATAATTACCCTTGAGAACTCCCGGAGGATTCTCTCTTCTTAACCCACCACCGTATAAACGGCCATAGAAGAATTACCGGGAATGTAATGAGAATTATAAATAACCACTGGGCTGGATCCAGCGGCACGGTAGAGAAGAACGTCCCGCCGTACTGGACAATCAGGACCTGGATTACGACGATTACGGACATAATTCCAAAAAATGCCGGGTTGCCCCGGAAAACGGGCGGCATAATCCCGTTGATACCACGGCAGTTTATCCCGTTCCAGAACTGTGCCACGACAAAGCCTGTAAAAAACGCCGTGGCCTGCTGCCCGGGCGAATGCATGAATGGAATGCCTGCAAGTATGGCGGTCATGCCGGCCACGATATAGGCCGAGGCAGTGATCAGGATGGCCCATTTCATATACGGGGTAATCACGGGGTCGTCCTTCGGGACAGGAAGGCGGTTCATCAGGGCCCGGTGGGGAGCTTCCGAACACAGGGCGAGTGCGGCAAGGGAATCCATTACGATATTGATCCAGAGCAGTTGTATAATGGTAAAAGGCGGCGGAAGCCCGAGGAGAGGCGCGAGGAATGACAGCACTGCTGCAGAAATGTTAATTGTCAGCTGAAAGATGAGAAAACGCTGGATATTTTCATAGAGCGCCCTTCCCCACCAGACTGCATTTTTTATTGTAGGGAAAGAATCATCGAGGAGAATTATATCGCTCGCCTCCCGTGCAACATCGGTTCCAGCAATTCCCATCGCAAGCCCGACATTTGCATAACGAAGGGCAGGGGCATCATTGGTGCCGTCACCGGTAACGGCCACCACCTCCCCCATCTCCTGCAGGGTCTGGACGATGAGCAGCTTGTCGGACGGCTCTGAGCGGGCGAGAACCTCCAGGTTGCGGGCGGCATTAACCCGTTCCTCCCCGGAAAGAGTCCTGAATTCACTTCCGGCAAGGACCGTTCCCATCGTGAGGATCCCGGTCTCCCTGGCGATTGCTGCTGCAGTCACAGGATTGTCTCCCGTGACCATCTTCACTTGTATCCCTGCATTTCTGCAGGTCTGAACTGCATCCGGTACGTCCGGCCGCACTTCGTCACGGATGCCAACGTATCCGTCCCAGATAAGTGAGGAGGGAAGAGTGCCGTCGGGAAGGATCTCCCCGTGTGCGAATGCCAGGGTCCGCATAGCCCGGTTCGCAAGTTCATGGATATGGGTCAGATCGGGAGTTGGGACGCAGGATCCTGCAAGAACCTCTGGTGCACCCTTGACAAGGAGGAATGGCCGTCCCGATACATTGACCACCGTCGACATCTTCTTTTTCCTCGAATCAAAGAGTTCCTGGGAGACCGGCGGATACCCTGACCTGATATCCAGGTACGAGAGCCCGACCCTGTGGAGCCAGCGGAGCAGCGCCGCCTCGGTCGAGTTCCCCACGGTAACGAGTTTTCCCTCGCGGGACTCGAGCTCGGCAGTGCTGTTTACCGCCGCATTGAGGGTGATCCATCCGGCGGGGGTCGCGGGAATACCAGACCCTGATTCGGGAAATTCTATGGAAGATGCAACGACATCCATCTGGTTCAACGTCAGGGTGCCGGTCTTGTCAGTACAGATCACGGTCACCGATCCAATCGTCTCGCAGGCAATGAGGCGTCGTACAAGGCTTGCTGCCCGCGTCATCTTCCGCATTGTCAGTGCCAGTGAGACCGTGACACTCACCGGGAGCCCTTCAGGTACTGACACAACGATAATGATCACGGCAAACATGAAACTGTCCAGAATATACCTCGCGATCGTGGCCGGGCTCTCAAAGAATACTCCCGTAACCGCCCCCCGGATCATAAGGGTCGCAATGATCAGGCCGGCCATCAGGTACCCAAACCTGCTGACAAGGTCAGCAAGATGACGGAGTTTTATCTGCAGGGGCGTTTCCGGGCGGGAACCCCCGGCGAGATCCGCAGCAATCTGCCCCATGCGTGTCGAATCACCGACTGCGCCGGTGAGCATGCGTCCTCTCCCTGCAGTGATCCAGGTCCCTTTCAGAACAGTTTCCCCGGTACTCTTCCTGACCGGCTCGCTCTCCCCGGTAAATGCAGATTCATCGACTTCAAAATCGGAAGCCGTGATGAGGTACCCGTCGGTCGGAACGGCATCCCCTGCTTCCAGGAGGACGAGATCACCAGCGACCAGTTGCCGCATGGGAATGGTCGCCGCATGACCGTCCCGGATCACTTTGGTCCCGGTATCTTCCCGCATGGCGTTCAAGGCTTCAAACTCGCGATTGCTGCGATACTCGGTAAGGAATGAGATTCCTGTGGCAAGGAGGACTGCAAGGACAATCCCGATCGTATCAATGAGACTCTTTCCCTCGAATATCGTCACAAGTGCAGAGATGAGGACTGCAACGAGCAGGATACGGATAATCGGATCATTGAATTTCTCCAGGTACTGCCGCCACAACGGTGTACGACGGGGCGGGGTGAGTTCATTCTTCCCATACCGTTCCCGCATCACATGAACGGATTCGGAAGTAAGACCATACTCTTTTGATAACTCGGGCAGGTCATGGAGGGGAATCATTTCTCCTGATATCATTGTCAATGTCATTCATACTTTTGCTAATATTCACAGGTTCAGACGTGCGCCGGCACCGGCAGTATACACAAAAGGACGTAATAGCAGAACAGAAACTGAGCCGTGTACCTCCTTTTCGGCGGGAAAAATATGCCGGCACGTAATCTGCCGGTATATAGTTCCATTCGCCATGGACACTCCGGTGATATTCCCGCCCGGACCACCCCCTTGCGACGTCCCGGACGGGTCACGAAGAGGGCGCTATCAAGCGGGAACCGGGGTCTTCCGGGTCATATTCCCGGATTGACCATGCGGTATCGCACAGTATATGATTTTTTCATGACCGTTTCGTCCTGGCGGACCGACCCACGGTCAGAGAACCCGTACACAGGAAATCTCTCCCTGATTTAGTAGCCGGGCGCCTCAGGCGGTCTTACCATGGCCTCCAGGGCAAACCCTTTTACAGGGGGGGTCAGACTGCCCGTATTCGGTGAAGACTGCAGCCGCCCGGATAACTCCGGGGGCGGTCGTCGGTGTATGGATAAATCCGTGGTAGAGGCGATCGATGAAGGACTTCATCCCTGCCTTGAAAAATACGAAGAATCGCTTCATATCAGCCCGGAGAAGGCTCCGGCGGGTTGTTTATTGCAGTATTTATTTTTGCGCTTTCAATGCAGGTACATTCCAAAAGTTTAACAGCCTGTAAAGTAACAGTCAAAATTGTTGCAATCAGGATTAGCGTCGTGTGCATCTCCAGGCAATTTCAGGATGTGGCTCCTTGTATACCATCTGCTATACCGATCATGATGAAAAATTCCTTACGGCAGTAAAAAATTATCTTGAATCCACCGGGGATTTTTCCGTAAAAACCGCTACATCAGTCGTCAATGGACTGGATATTCTTGCAACCCGGTCCTTTGATGCAGTCATTTCCGGTCACCACCTGCCTGAAACGGATGGCATCGCATTCCTGCATGAGGTCCGTGCACGGTTTGACAACCTTCCCTTTATCCTTTTCTCAGAAAACGTACACGAAGAGGTTGTCATCGAGGCGCTGAACGGAGGCGCTGATTTCTATCTCAGGAAGGACGGAGACCCGGCGGTCCGGTGTTCAGAACTCGTGCAAAAACTCAGGCTTGCAGTCACGAAGAGGCAGGAAGAAGAATCCGATACGGCAGACACCGGGCGGTTGCATATCGCACAGGACATAGCGGATACCGGGATATGGGACTATGACCTTACATCAGATACGGTATGGATATCAGAAAAAACCTCCCTGATCTTCGGGCTGATCCGGCCGCCCGACGGGACGTTCCGGTTACCTGATATTGAAGCATGCATCCCGGAACGGGAGAGGGTACACCGTGCATTAATCGACCTGATCGAACAGGGGAATGAATATAATCTTGAATATTCAGTGGACCCGGCAGACGGTTCCGGCCGGAAGATCGTCAGCTCCGTCGGCCGGGTTATCCGGAACACTGCGGGAAATCCAGTGAAAGTGATGGGTATTATCCGGGACATCACGAAAATCAAATCGAAGGATGCAGCGTTCCGGGCAACGGTCAGGAGTATCGTGGCCTCAATCGGACTGGAATCCCTTGACAGGATCACGGAGAGCGTCGCCTCCTGGCTGGAGGCGGATTGCGTGATGATCGGAGAGATCACGCCTGATAAGAAACAGGTCAGGGTACTGTCCATGATACTCGATGGTAACCATGTCACGGATTTTTTTTATACGCTGAAGGGTTCTCCCTGTGAAAATGTAACCGAGAAAGGATACTGCATCTATACAAAAGATGCCGTTCGTTTGTTCCCGACTGCAAAGGACATGGTTGAGCTCAATATCCAGGGCTATGTCGGCACCGCAATGCGGAATGCAAAAGGCCAGGTGATGGGAATTCTCTGCGTTCTCACCCGGCGACCGCTCCAGGCCCCGCCGGCCCTCCAGGAAATTATCGACCTGATAGCGGTGAAAGCGACCGCTGAAATCGAACGTAAACAATCAGAGGGGCTGATACGAAAAGGCCAGCAACTGCTCGCCGAAGCGATGGACCTCGCTCATCTGGCAAACTGGGAATTTGAGGTTGCAACCGGCACTTTTACGGTTGATGACCGGTTCTACTCCCTGTATGGCACCACCGCGGAACGGGAAGGCGCCAGCCTGATGTCGCTTGAAACCTATACCCGGGAATTCGTTCATCCGGACGACCGGGGTGCAGTAACCGCCGAATTTGATAAAGCCAAACATGCAACCGATCCCAGGTACGTAGCCCTGTTCGGCCACCGGATTATCGCAAGGGACGGCGAGATCAAGCACATCGCTATGCGGATAGGGATCACCAGGGATGCACACGGCCGGACCAGTAAAATCCATGGGGCGAACCAGGACATCACCGAACTTAAACTCGCCGAACAGGAACTCCTGCAGGCAAACCATAAGATCAACCTCCTCTCAGACATTACCCGGCACGACATCCTAAACCAGATCCAGTTGATCGGAGGGTATCTGGATCTTTTAAAACTGGAATCGTCAGCCAAAGAAATAGCAGCTATTTTCAAAATTCTTGAGGAGGCGACAAGGAAAATCAAGCTGCAGATTGAGTTCACCCGGGTTTACCAGGACCTTGGCACCCATGAACCGCAATGGCAGTCGCTGGATACGATCCTACGAAATTTATCAATCCCTGACCATGTTACCCTGCACACCGATCTGCACGGCATTGAATTATATGCAGATCCGATTCTTGAAAAAGTCTTTTACAACCTGATGGACAACTCCCTGCAGCACGGGCAGCGGGTGTCGGAAATTCATGTTTCAGCGGTGAAAAATGAGGGGGGCGTCACCATTGTCTGGGAGGATAACGGTGTCGGGATCCCTGCCGGAGAAAAGAAAAAGATTTTTTCAAAAGGATACGGGAAGAACACCGGGCTCGGCCTCTTTTTAATCGGTGAGATCCTTGCAATAACCGAAATAACTGTGAGTGAAACCGGGGAACCGGGCATTGGTGCACGGTTCGAGATTGCGGTGCCAAAACGGGTGTACCGGTTCACACAAGGTCAGGCTAAATCATAACCGCGAAGGATGCAGGCATCTTCGCCGTGTCTTTAAGGAGAATTCGGTCGTTAAAGGCGTTTGAAATGTCACGGACGGCACATTATGGGAGTAAAAAAACAGTGGAATATCCTCCTCTTCACGGGATCCGGCATGTCTGCGAACAGGAAAATGGAGTAAGGTTTCTTTTATAGGATTGTGCACTCAGGAGATCCATTCCCGATGACTATATCTGCCTTCGCCGTAATTTCCAGCCGGCATAGATGAGTATTACGAGAACGCCTGCTATGATAATCAGGATGACCGGGTTTGAGGTTATTGCATTAAGGCCAGTGGGCTGTTGTATGTCCACCCCGAAACTCATCTTGTCAGAGAGCATCAGGGCGTCCAGCCCGTCGCGGTACTTCACTTCGGTGTCAAGGACATACCGTTTTCCTGCAATGGCTGATTGAGCCGAGAGAACGAATTGTGCGGTTCTGGTTTCATGGGGACCGATGGTCCCCAGTGAGGCACTGTCAGTCACCGGCACGAGGATCTGGTTCCCGATAATACGGGCCTGCGCATTTATCGCCGGGGTGTCGCCTGTATTGATGTAAGAAATTGATATCGTCTCTTTTTCTCCCGTTCCGATGGTCAGGTCCTTTGTAACCGCATCTATTACTGCACCCCGTGATACCGGTATCCCGAGCGGGACCTGCGGGGTGTTGCGGAAGATACCGTCTGCATCACGATATACCCCTTCAAGAGACGCAGGGTATGATCCGGCTGCAGTGTGCTCTCTGACCGCAATCCTCACCCGGACCGGTGCGGTATCACCGGGCCCGAATCTCCCGAAGTACACGCTGTCCTCAACCATCTGGAACGTGACGTTGTCGGAGGGCACAATTCGAAGGGTGACCTCGGTGCCGGTCGCATAGCCGATGTTTTTAACCTCCACTGCCAGGTACCCCTGCGTACCTGGCACCATGTTCAGGGCATCCTCGCTGATGACGGCCGGGCGTACCTCGCTCATCACCCGGATGGTGACCGGAAGGACCTGTTCCTTCTCGCGGTAAAGAATTTCAAACGTTGAAAAATCCGGTCCGACCATGGGTATTGCATACGCGTACCGGTAGGTTACCAGAAGGGGGACATAATAGACACCCGGAGAGGCATCCTGATGAACGGTGCCCCGGAGGGTGAGCGGTACCTGGTCCCATGAACCGATATCCCCGGCAACTATTGGCAGGCTTTTGAGGGTGACCGGGGCATCCCCTGCACCGGGCCTGACCGTGACACCGAGGGCGGTGCTCGGGTCATAGGCACCGGGCGTCAGGAGCGGGGCCACCTGCATTGCCGAATCCCTCCCCCGGTTGGTCAGGAGGACGGTCATCTCAAACGTGTCGCCCGGGTAGTACCGTGTGTCTCCTTCTGACTGCGCCACAAGGGTCGGCTGCTCACCGGTATCGAGGTAGATGTATCCCGCCGCAAGACACGGGGCACAACACAGGAATAAGGCGAGAACGAGCCCGGAAAGCACGATAAAAGGTGCATTTGAGGAATGCACCATTTCAGGCGGAAAATGGCGGGTCATGGGAACCGTCACTTTATACCGGCCGTTCTCTTCTTCCGGTGCCACAGGAACGCCCCTGTTGCGACGATAACAATGATCAGGATTATCGCGATGAGGCCTGCATCTGAACCCGGCTGCACATCGAGGATCACGGGAATATTGTCAGATATAAACGCAGTATTGGCGGAATCGGTATACTGCACTTCGGAGTCCACGGAATAGGTCTTGATCGTTGCTCCCGCATCTGTCCTGACACTGAATAATGCGGTGGCCGACTCCCCCGGCTTAAGGTTGCCGATATACGCGGTGTCATCGTCGCTTGAAAAAGGGTCGATAACGCTGATGCGGGCCTGTGCGTTGTAGACCGTCGTATTCCCGGTATTTTTATAGGTCGTACTGACGATATCGGTCTGTCCCGGGTGAATAACCGACGGCGTGCTGGTGCATTCGAATTGCACTTTCTCACCGAATGTTACCCCTGTACTCACCTGCGGCGAAATGGCGTTATTTCCCTCAAAGTCACGGTATGTTGCATACAGGGTGACAGGGTATGTCTGGGTGGGGTCTGCATTTCTCGAGACCGTGACCTTGAACCGTGGTTGTGCCGTTCCGTCCGGGTGAAGGTCGCCTATATAGATACCGTTGCTGTACGGCACCACGGGGCTTGCCCCTTCCGGTAAAAGGTAGATGGATGTACGATTCCCCGTGTCCTGGCCGGTATTCCTGATGGTGAATGTTATGTATCCTTCACCGCCGGCATTGAGGTCTTCGCTCCGGGTATTTTCCACCGACAAAACGACCATCGGCCTGATTACCACGTGAACGGGAAGGATTGTTTCTGCATCCCTGAAATAATATTCAATATTGTCGGTACCCTGCTGAACCACCCTCGGGACGTACTGGTAGGTGACGACTGCCTGCATCGTGTAACTGCCGGCCTTTGCATCCTGAGGGATCTCAACGATAAAACCTGCAGGGACAACCACACCCGCCGGTATGTCCCCGACAATCTGGGGATTGGATTTCACCCTGACGGGAGCATCCCCACGGACAAGCCGAACCGTGGCAAATTTGGCGGTAGTCGGAAGATATTCGGGCTGGATAGTATATGCATTATAAAATTCCATCGTTATTTTCCCCTTGTTCTCAAGAACAAGCGGTAATTCCACGGTGGACCCGGGGATCAGCTCGTCGCCTGAACCAAGGGATACAAAAAGATCAGGTCCGCCTGAATAGTATTTTTCCTCTGCCTGACAGGGATTGATGCAGAGTCCCACACCCGTGCACAGAATTAAAAAAAATATTATGGTTCGTTGCAGACCCAAACGCAGCATATTTCAGTCCATCTCCGTTTTTAATTTATAAGGATCAAAGTAAGATTAATTTAACTAAAAAGACCGGATTGAAAAACATTTGAAGCCTGATTCATCCACTAATACAATAATGGCCGCAGGCCGGATTTCCAGGAGAACGGGAGTAATACGCACTGCCGGAAAGATGGAAAATCCTGCTGCAGCAGTGGCATTCGTTATATTTCCCGGTGCAGGATCAGGAAGTACAGCCGGATGCTGCGGGAATACTCCGTACTACAATAATTACCATTATTCCGGTAAAACAGAATCTGACAGGTCTTTCCTTATCCTGTCTGAACCTGCAATTGCTCATTCCCCTGTTTTCCACACCGGCACCCGCCACCAGGCGTATCATGGTATCATGGGAGAACCCGCAGGGAGGGCGTGATGACTCCCCGGGGGCGAAAGTCTCATTGAGAATCGCATCAGATCTCTTTTTATGCGGAAAGATCAGCTCATTCTCGTTCTTGCAGGGGTTATTGTACTGGTTCTCGTCGTGATATCCGTTGCTCCTTCATATCTTGGAACCGGAAGGGCCGAAATTACCTCGGTATCCACCGACAAAGACCTCTACCATTCAAATGAAGTCATGAAGATCGTCATATCGCTCCGGTCACCGGGTGAAGGGCAGAATGCAACGGTGGCAATCCAGGGAATTGAAGACAGGAATGGAAAAATGAGGCTGGAACATACGCTGCCAGTTCCGTCTTCACCCGGCCCGGCGATCGTTATCTATGACTACAACCTCCCGTCATGTTCACATTGTGCTGGTCTCGATGAAGGGACATACCAGTTTGATGTTGCTATCATGAAGGACGGCTCTGTTCTTTCAAACAAGACTCATTCCGTACAAATTGCACAATAATTTTTTGTAATTGTAAACGTCCGGCCCCTTTATCAGCCGGCAGATAGAACGACAGGCTCTCCCGGACTCCCTGATGCGTCCGTATTCCGGATGAGAGCGTTTTTTTCAGCCCATCAGTTCCTCGGCACCGGGGTCTGACCCTTTTTCCACCATATCCGGGCATTCCAGGAATCTCCCCGCAGTTCCCAGCCCTTCTCATCCCATTTCATATGCTGGCGTAAATAATTCGTAATGATTCTTCGCGCACGGTCGTCCTTGCAGTTCATCCGGGCACAAAAATCATCTGCTGCTTCACCGAGCGACGAGTAGACCGGGGAATGCGAACCGATCTCGACTTCCATATTCGGATAGATCTTATGCTGTAAAAGAACCTGGAAAAGCACCTCCGCAGTCGGTTTGAAATAATACGGGCTCCCGTAGACCTTCGGCCAGAGGTTCTGCATGATCTGGGCCCATGCCGGGGGTGTAAGGTACCAGAAGAGATACACCGAACCGCGCGAAACAAGGTCCATCTTTCTCACCGCATCCGCGATGTCCTTCATCGTAAGGGAATACGAGGCGATGACCACGTCATAGGTCTCCAGCTCATCGGGGGTCACATCTTCCCATGACTTGTTGACCGTCCTGATATGCGGGGACTTCAGCTTGGTCTGGCAGCGAAGCATCGAGTCTATCATTGCCTTCGATGGTTCTACCGCGGTCACGGAACAGCCCCGCTTCGCAAGCGGTATTGCAAGAGTCCCGGTACCGGACCCGATATCCAGGACTGTGGCAGATTCAGGGATCTCTATCTGCTTCAACTGGTGTGATGCCTGCCGCGCCGGGAACGTCCCGCGCTTGATAACCCTTTGCACATTCCGCGGGTTTTTCCAGTATTCCCCGCAATTTTTGCTTGATACCGTAATTAAGTGGCGGATATATCTCCTTTCCCACTCTTCATTCCAGTTGAGGGTGTCAGCTACGGAAATATCTTCACTGTCATCCCGGGTATCTGTCATCTCAACCGTTTCCGCCAGTTCAATTTAATTCTATTAATTTATTAACGTAATTAATTTTAATTGATTTCCAAATATAATGTCAGCGTGTTGTGCTAATATTTGTCTTCCACGTGTATACAGTTACCTGATACCGCGTAGCGTCCATAGGTTATCACACACCATGCAACACGACTGGTGCCGGCACACCTTTCGCATGGATAAACTGCGTTTTTCACTTTTCAAAGGATTAGATCCGGAGATTACGGTTCATTTTATTTTTAACAGCCCTTTGCCGGTATATTTTCCCGGTGCTTAAAAAACGGTATTACCGTTCGTTCATCACAACGTGAACGCAACGCCGGTGGTCATTCCTGATACGACCGTGATCGTCCGGACCTGTTCGGGATAACCTGTTTTCCTGCATCCAATAGTGTGAGTTCCCGACGAAACGGTGAGCGTCGAGGGGGTGATCTTTCGTGCCGGGACGCCGTCCAGGTATATCCATGCACTTGTCGGGCTGGAAGTCACCGGGATAAATCCATATCCGGTCTCTCCTCCAGACAGGGGTGCAGTCGTTGGCGAAACCGTTGCCGGTGAAATCGCTGGTGGAGCGGTTGTTGGTGAAACCGTCGTTGGAATAGCCCCAGTACTGGTAACTGCCGGCATTACGGGCCCCGTATCCGCCCCGGAATGAGTCTCACGTATGAGGTAACTTCCCGGACCGCTGTTGTACTTCACCATGACACAGTACCGCCCTGGTAACGGGTTGTATATCGTGACAGCCTCGTCTGCAGTCCGCCCTGATGAACTGTAATCGTACATCCACGTACTCGGGTTGCTCCCACGCTTCACAAACAGGTCGTAATCTGCTCCGGGCGGTCCGTCAAGGGTTACCATGCATGAACTGACCCCGGTGCCGGAGGGGATATCAAAATAATAATACTGCGACCGCCCTGATGAGACAGAGCCCGGGACAGTCTTTCCGGTAATATCCGTGCTGTCCGTGCCCGGGGTCACTGCCGGTGCCGGGGTCTGGCTTGTGGTCTGGGAAACAGTCCCTGTTATTGTCGGAGTGGGCGTAATCGTCAGTATGCTGCTCCCGCCCGTCATCTCAGATATAATATACAGACCTGATCCGCTGTAGGCCTTTACCATGACGTAGTACCTGCCGGACGTCGGCGAACTGATGCTCACCTGTTCATCTGCCGATGCCGTATACCCGCGGTAATCATAGCTGTCAGTTGTCGGCGTTGTGCCTTTCTTCACGTACAGGTCAAAATCTGCACCCGATGGCCCGTCAAGCGTTATCGTACATGAACGCCCGGATTGCAGGGGGGATATATCAAAGTAGTAATAACACGACTGCCCCGATGAGACCAGTCCGGTTACTCTTTTTCCGGTAATATCCGTACCACTCGTTCCCGGTGCCACCGTCGGTGAAGGAGTAGCTGTCGGGGATACCGTCCCTGTTATTGTCGGTGACGGGGTGTTTGTCGGAAATACAGGCCGCGTTATTGTCGGAGTGGGCGTAATCGTCAGTATGCTGCTCCCGCCCGTCATCTCAGATATAATATACAGACCTGATCCGCTGTAGGCCTTTACCATGACGTAGTACCTGCCGGACGTCGGCGAACTGATGCTCACCTGTTCATCTGCCGATGCCGTATACCCGCGGTAATCATAGCTGTCAGTTGTCGGCGTTGTGCCTTTCTTCACGTACAGGTCAAAATCTGCACCCGATGGCCCGTCAAGCGTTATCGTACACGGTTGCCCGGACCGGATGGAAGATACATCAAAGTAATAATACTGCGACTGCCCCGATGAGACCAGTCCGGTTACTCTTTTTCCGGTAATATCCGTGACCGTTGTACTCATGGTCACCGTCGGTGAAGGAGTAGCTGTCGGGGATACCGTCCCTGTTATTGTCGGTGACGGGGTGTTTGTCGGAAATACAGGCCGCGTTATTGTCGGAGTGGGCGTAATCGTCAGTATGCTGCTCCCGCTTGTCGTTTCTGTGATGGAGTAGGAACCTGACCCGCTATAGGCCTTCACCATGACATAGTACCTGCCGGACGTCGGCGAACTGATGCTCACCTGTTCATCTGCCGATGCCGTATACCCGCGGTAATCATAGCTGTCTGTTGTCGGGCCGGACCCTTTCTTTACGTACAGGTCGAAATCCGCACCCGATGGCCCGTCAAGCGTTATCGTACATGAACGCCCGGATTGCAGGGGGGATATATCAAAGTAGTAATAACACGACTGCCCCGATGAGATCGATCCGGTCACCGTTTTACCGGTTATATCCGTGACCGTTGTACTCATGGTCACCGTCGGTGTAGGGGTGGCGGTCGGAAATACAGTCCTCGTTATTGTCGGAGTCGGGGTAACCGTCGGGATTGAACTGCCGCTGTGGGTCTCTGATATACTATATGAGCCGGAACCGCTGTATGCCTGTACCATCACGTAGTATCTGCCGGATGACGGTGAACTTATGCTCACCTGTTCGCTTGCTGTCGAGGTAAACCCGCGGTAATCGTAAACGTCCTTGGTCGGATTTGTGCCTTTTCTTATATAAATGTCAAAATCCGATCCCGATGGCCCTGCAAGAGTAACGGTGCATGAATTTACGGACCCTCCCGGGGGGATATCAAAATAATAATACTGCAACTGCCCTGATGAAATATACCCCTGAACCGTCTTTCCGGTAATATCTACGGCAGCAGCGCCCTGGGTAACAGTCGGGGCTGGTGCGGAAGAAAGGGTTGAGAACTCTATTTCGGTATAACGGTCACCGTCATAAATCTGGGGATGCATGCGGGAGTCGTACCGGGTACTTGCTGCCTGGGCATACGTGAAGGCCTCTTCTATGGAGATATATCGATCCGAATCACTATTCGCAGACGTCGACGTGAGTCCCTCTATAAGGTAGTAGGTGAATACACCGTTTCCAAGACGTGAAGAATCAACAGCGGACTCATCATCGTCACTTGCCATCAGCATGACATATTTGCTGGAACGGGCATCTTTTATGAGATCTTCCGAAATCCCGTCATTCCAGACAAATGCCTCAACTGCGGGAGATGCCTTTGATGCCCCGTAGATAGCACCGATCCTTGATCCTTTTACCATTCCCCCGCTGTTACACGTATCAAAAATACAGATGGTATTTTTCGAGTTGATCCTCCCGAGCCAGGTCTGGAGTTCGTCATCGCTGATATCCCGGTCATAACTGTCAGAATAGGAATCATACGGGCAGATCACCTCGTCCATACCGTCAGCTTCGTCATACGGGGAAAGGTCCCGGTCCATCTGGTCCCCGTGACCGCTGAAATAAAACAGGACCATATCTGAGGGACCGGCCCTCGTGCTCATCAGGCTGAGGGCATTCTGGATGCTCCTTTTCGAGGCCTGGCCGTTTGTGTAGGTATACACGTGATCGGACGCAAAATTACAGCTATTGATAAGCACCGATTTCATATCCAGTGCATCGTTTACTGCATTGTCAAGATCACCAAGGTTCTGGTAATCGGATATCCCGATGATGACGGCCCAGCGCTGACCCGTGTCCTTCAACTGGTCCCCTGCCGCTGCAACCGGGAATGAAATAATCCCGGAAATTACCAAAATCAGAAATAATGTGTATATATACCTACTGCCTCTATGCATGCAATCCCTCATCCAGGACGGGATAAGAGTATTTATGGCCATTTTCAGAAGAACCAGGTTTAAAAATCATGCCCCCTCCCGCGCTGCCTCCAGATTTATATACAGCGGCCGGACATATTGGTTTCGTTTGGAACAGTGCCGGTGTACAGACATATTAATTTTTCCGCGATATTTTCCCGGGCGTCAGCATATTATGGAATTACTACTCTGTGGTGCCAGGTACCGGACCGGTGTTCGGCCCGTGCCATTGCCACTCCATACGGCAATTTTGATGAGAACCGGACTGCATAGTCTATACGGATGGTTGTCGATTACCCGAAGATCAACGAGCTCATGCTCCTTATGTCATACAGGATGCGGGAGACCGCACGTTCTCTTGATGAAGACCAGGCCGCCCGTTTTGTGGACGAAATGCTTGCGGCACGGCGCATCTATGTTGCCGGTGCAGGCCGTTCGGGCCTTGTATCACGTGCATTCGCCATGCGGCTCATGCATATCGGGTTTGAATCGTTCGTTGTCGGGGAGACCATAACGCCTGCACTCCTTGCCGGCGATACGCTGGTTGCATTTTCGGGGTCAGGCGAAACCAATTCAATCGTCGATATCTGTGAGACCGCAAAGGATATCGGCGCGAAGATCTGCCTTATCACGTTTTCACCCGAATCCCGCTCCGCACAACTTGCCGAATGCATTGTCACGCTCGGCGAGGGGAAGGCCGATCCAGACGATATTCCCAGCCAGTACGAGGTGAGGCAGATCACCGGGCAGTACCGATCGGTCACGACCTCTTTCGCACCGTTCGGAACGCTTTTTGAAACATCTGCACTCATTTTTTCCGATGCGGTCATTTCGGCGCTCATCGAGGTACTGCAGTGTTCTCTCGATGATGCCCGTGGAAGGCTCTCAAATGTACAATAAAATATAACATACTTTTTCCCGGGAACCAGGGCCCCGTATCCGCCGTCAGCCAGCCAAAAGTGCAGAACCGGTATCACCACGCTCCAGCGGGATGACGAGAGATGAATAATACGGGGGATAGAAGATGATCCGTTCATCCCTCAGCGGGTCGTACAACCGCACCGAATCCCCGTCTCGTTCGGCCACAACAAAATACGAGTAATAACGGAGCCGCCGGTATTCGGGCAGGCCTTCGGACTCCCTGAAAATAGTACACGAAACACCGCGGCACTTTTCATAGACTTTTTTTCCTGATATTTTTCCGGGCATCACGTACGACCACAGTTCGTATGATGACCCGGTCCTGTCCAGGACCAGCCACGAAAAGGGGTTGAACCTCGGGATGGTCCTGCCGGGAAACTTCATTGCCATATAGATCTTCAGGAATGCCCGGAAGAGAATGTACCCGGTAAAAATGGCTGCATATACCCATATATCGGCAAACGTCGCCACACCGGTCATGTAAAGGACAATAAAGCCGGTACTCACCACCATCAGAAACAGGCTCGGCCCCGGAAAGATACCAGCCGTGTATTTCCGGTCCGAAACCGGGTAAAAAAGGGGTATCCCGGGATATGCAAGATAATCCAGGAAGAGATGAAAAAGATATCCCGACAATATGGAACAAAAAACCAGGAAAATACCTGCAACCGTGACGACCTCGATGCCTGTTCCGAGTACTCCGAAGATATACACTACGGCAAGAGAAACACACGAAAGCCCGAGTGCTCCACTGAAGGTATGGGTGATTCCCCCGTGTGTGAAAATATAAAGTTTCGGGTCACGGTCTGACAAAAATTTGAAGAAGAAATCGATATCAGGCACAATCGCCCCGAGGATCCCGAACGGGAGGTACTCAGGGTGCCCTGCAGCAATAAAGAGGAGCGAGGCGCTCAGTGCATGGGTAAAGGTGTCCACTCTTCTCCGGTTAACCTGCCCGGTACAAAAGTGTATTCATTATACCTCGTGCACAGACGGACCCTCCCGGCGAAAGGCCCGATTGTCGCCCTGACCACCTGTTCCCTGACGATACGGCAGTGCAGGGAAAGATCAGTAAGAAGTGCTTATCGGGTAAGGTGTCCCATACTATACAGACCGAAATGAGGATCAATGAACTGAGGCATATTGCAATAAAGACCTCAAAAGCAGGTACAATCCTCCTTGCCGGCTGCATTGTGCTTCCGCTGGCATTCGCGGTCGTTCTCAATATCCCGGTCCATGCAATGTTCGGGCTTGTCTCGTCCGTTATTGTTTTCCAGGCGCTCGCAGTCGTTGTCGGTCTCGGGCTGCAGATACACCCGGGGTTTATCCTCTTTATTATGACCTCTGTGGCCCTTGCAATTATTCTTGCGATTTTTGAGATCTGTGACACATTCGCAGATAACTCGGAACGGGTGTCCCGCTGGCTCGCCAAGATGCATGAAATCAGCCAGGAACACACCGGTTTCCAGAAATATGGCGAACTGATGCTTCTCCCGATCATCTGGATCCCCGGAATCGGCCTTTACGGGTGTGCCCTGATAGCCTGGCTCTTCCAGTGGCGAGGACGGAAGGCGATTGCACTGATGCTTGCCGGTTGGCTGATTGCATGCACTATTGTGATGTATGCATCGTACGGTGTTGCCAGTATCATTATTGGCTTTTTCTGACCGCGGGGATACCGCTCTTTGAAAAAGCGACGGTCGGCCAGTCAGCCATGAGGAGATCCTGAACGTTTTTTCTGTTTCATCCCCTTTTGTTAATCCGGATGCAGGGAGGAGATTTCAATATTCCTGAAAAATGATGAAAACTATATTTTTCAGGACCCCGTTACAACCAATCCATTAATCTCAATATTCCTGCTGATTTCCGGATATAAGGATTTCAGCAGGGTAGAGTTCCGGAAAAAAAATTCATTCCGCCTGACCCGGTCACCCTGCCTGCGACCTCTCGATCTGGCGGTAATTCCCTTCAGGGATACGTATTTCAAACCGTGCCCCTTTCCCCGGGCTTCCGGTCTCCTTGATCTCCATGCCGGTGATCGAAAGAATTTCCCTCGAAATAAAAAGTCCGAACCCTGTGTTTTTCCCATATCCCCGCATGAATATTTTTTCTTTCTCCTTTCCCTGTATTCCCCTGCCGTTGTCCTCGTAGACGATTTTCATGTTCCGCCTGTCCGGAAGCGAGGTCACCCATACTGCACTCACATGGCCGCCATGACGGCCTGAGTTATCGAGAAGGTTAGAAAAAACGTTTTCAAGCAGTGGATCTGCATAAATCTCCAGGTCGGTAATCTCATTGTTGATGGTAAGGTCCCCGACGTCGGCAGCATTCACGGCACGCTGGAAGACCTCGGCAACTGACTGCCACTGGGGTGAATGCACCCCGATATCCTGGTACATGCGGGTAAATTCAATCTGTCGCCGGATTGTCTCTGCCAGCGTTCCGACCTTCTCGATGGTCTCCTGCATGGCAGGATCCTTTTCATCTTCTTTTAACAGTTCGACATAGAGGAGGAGCGCAGTGAGCGTGTTTAAGATATCGTGGCGGGTCACGCTGTGCAGCAGGTTTAATTTCTCGTTTACCTTCTGCATCGCCTGCTCCGACCGTTTTCTCTCGGTGATGTCATGGGCGATTCCAAGTACAAACGGTTTTCCGCGGATGGTTACCGGGTAGTTTCTCAACTCAACAACCACTATCGCTCCGCCCTTTCTGACGAGGCTCAGTTCTTCAGGGCCAGTCGGCTGGCCTGCCACATGTTGTGAAAGGAGATTGATCGCCTTCTGGATATCGCCGGGTGAAAGGATCCCCGCTTCCAGGAAACTTTTCCCGATCAGCTCCTCTCTCTTATACCCGATCAGCTCTTCCGCTGCCCTGTTGCCGTCAATGAATACTCCCTTGAGGTCATTGATATAGACCGCATCGGGAGCATATTCAAAGATCATCTTGAACCGTTCTTCAGACTGTTTCATCTCCTCGTTCACGCGGTCCCGCTCGGTGATATCCTCTCCGATACTTGAAATCCCGGTTATCTCTCCTTCCGGACTGTAGAGGGGGGTATTGTTGAGAAGGATATGGCGTACACTCCCGTCATGAGTCTGGATGCGGGCGAAAAAATGCTCGTTCACTTTTTTTTCCCTGATATTTTTCAGGTACGCTTTTTTCATTTTTCCGCGTTCACGGTACGGGACAAAGAGGTCGAACCAGTTCTCCCCGATGACGTCCTCGCGTTGCCAGCCGGTGGTATCGAGGAAAAAATCGTTGCAGAAGGTTGTAATGCCTTCCCGGCTGAGCTGGAAGGCAATCAGGCGGGCATTTTCGAGAGATTCGCGAAAACGGCGCTCGCTTTCCCTTAATTTGATTCTTTCGTCAGTCCGCCGCACTGCTTCCTGTATCATGTACCGGAGTTCAAGGAAGTTCATCCTCGGGTCCTTGCCTTTCTGCAGGTAAAAATCGGCTCCGTTGTTGAGGGCGTTAATGACGACGTCTTCTCTGCCTTTACCAGTGAAAATGATGACAGGTGTTTCTTTTTCCCCTGATTTAACCTTCTTTAGCAGCTCAATCCCGTCCATACCGGGCATTTCGTAATCAAGGACGAGTGCGTCGTAGCCGGTCTTTGAAAGCTTTTTAATCGCATCCGGTCCGGATCCGCTGGTATCAACCGTCATCTCGTCTTTCCCGAGAAACCTGCGAATGAGGTCAAGAAAATCGGGTTCATCATCGACAACGAGAACTGATATCATCTGCTTTCACACCTGTCTTACATGACTGATTTCTGAATCTGGTCACTATAAGGATTGCCTGTCCCATCTAATAAATCCCGGCGACCATTTTTTTTTTAGAGTATTGACAGTGAATTCCAGTGAGAGAGCACTCCTGAAAGGTGGGTTTATACTCACTCCGGGCCCGGTCCGGCAGTCATCCTGACTGATAACCTTATATACACGGATTACAACCCTTTAACTATAGAGAAGGAGATTTCAACACATGCGCTATTCTGTTTTATATGTCCCGTTCCTCTTGTGCGTCGGTGCCCTCATCGTGTCTGCACCATGTACGGCAGATGACGGATTAATCGGGGGAGAGCAGGGATACTACCTGGTCCACTGTAATGTGGACGGTGCACTCGTCTATATGGATAATGTATTCAAAGGCACTATTCAGCAGGGAGTCCTCTCAGTCCCGGTGTATGTCACCGGGACACCATATACCTCGTTCCGGGTGGTAAAGGAGGGCTACAGTTATTATAACGGCCCTATTTATACGGTCCCGGCCGCCGGAGAGACCATCGACCTCTATGCAACGCTGGATGCCCTCCCAGTATATACGCCGGGAACACTGACGATTCTCTCTTCGCCTGCAGGACCTGATGTCTACCTGAACGGGAAACTGTCAGGAAAAGTCCCGCCATCCGGGGTATATACGCGTACCCTTTCTGCAGGCTCGTATAGCATTGAACTGCACCTCGACGGGTATGCACCATATACAAAAGAGGTGTATCTGCCAAGTGACGGCATGGTGAAGGTAACCGCCACATTAAATCCGTATACCAGCGGGACACTGGCGGTAACGTCTGTCCCTTCCGGAGCACAGATCATGGTTGACAACATGTTTCGCGGTGTAAGCCCGCTGACACTGTCCGACCTGTCGCCCGGGAGTCACACGATAACGCTCCAGTCAGCAGGATACCAGCAGTATCAGCAGCAGATCGACGTCGTCGCCGGGACGCAGATGACAATGAATGCCGTTCTTGAACCCGTTCCGACCCCGGCACCCACAAAGGCCGCCATGGTGCCGGCCGGTGCATTTTTTGCCATCCTGGCACTCGGTCTCCTTTACATATGCAGACCACGCTGATTCGTGGCAGGCATTCTTTTTTTCCGGCAGGATAAACGGATACTCCCGCCAGATACCGGGGGTGAACCACAAACAGTTCATCAGCGGCGGTCATTCCTTTTCCGGCAGGATAAACGGTCACTAATGGCAATAATAAACGGCAATTACGCGAACTGGTAAAATAATGAGCCCGGATGTATATCCGGGACCCCCTCTCATCCCGGCCCGGTTACACCTGAACCGGAAGAAACCCGAATTTCTCTTCATATTCCCTGCATGCCTTCGGCGAACCTTTCATGAGTCTTTTTGCAGTATTATAGACACTCGGGGTCTCCTCAGGGTCAAGAGACGAGAGCAGGTCTGCAAGGACCTTCACCGCATCCGCACGGTACTCCACTTCCATGTAGTCGACTGCTGAAAGGGTCTGTAACGCCATCACGGTGCTGTACTCGTTGACCCGCGCAAGTTTCACCAGCATCGACGTCAGAAACTGCCTGCCCCCGGCGGTCTGAAGTGATATTTTCCTGTTCATTGCAAACCGGCCATACAGCGCACGCTGCTCGTTCGCCTGTTCGACATGAAAATCCTCCGAAGCCTCGATCGCCGCAACCATCCCGACAAGATCATCGCTGCTGCTGCCGGCAACAGCCGAGAGGTATGTCTCCCAGGATACAGGGTGAGACCGGGATTCAATACCGAATTGTTCCAGCACGAATTTTTTATCAGGTGCACTGCTGTCAAGATAAAGGGAGAACGCAACCAGCCGGTCTGTCGCAGTTGCTTCCGGATCGTCGAACTGCCGCCGGATAAGCGCATGGATATCAGGAGTGTCACGCGAGGCAAGGATCGAAAGGCAGGTATTTTTCACCTGGCGCCTCCTGATAGCCCTTACCATGGCGGGGAGATAGCCGCCCTCTCCATCTGCTATGCTGTATTTCCCATAAAGGGTGAGAACCGGACCTGAATACTGTTCTGCAACCGACCGCTGGATTTTTTTCTTTATGTCATACAATGCCCGGTACCTGTGGGCATTGCCCGGGTCTTCCACCGACTCAAAAATGGTCAGGAACTGTGCTCCCGCACGGTCCATCAGATCGTGATCGCACAGGAGATCATAAAACAGGCGTGAAAAGGCAGGGTCGGGAACCGCTGAAGGATCCGCAAGGAGCCTCATTTTTTCTGCGTCGAGAATCCTGAAATACGCAATAAAACGATTGATTGTATCTGAATCGGTCTTCACCTGCAGATAGAGCTCCTCCGTAGTGGCATTGTCCTCTGCTTTCCCATAAAAGGAATAGCCCCTGTTCAGAGAGAGATAGGCGGGTCTTTCCACGTCCCTGATGATGATTCGTTCTTCCCTTTTCCTGACCTTCTGTGTAATTTCAACGATATCAGCCCCGTTCTTATCTACAAGTGCAAAAGTGAATGGAAATTCCCAGACCGTATCACCGCCCTGCGACGGGGACTGGACAAGCGAGAGTGAAAAGACTTTTTTTTCATTGTCATAGGCTGGCATGGCGTTTACTACCGGAAACCCTGTCTCTTTCAGCCATGCCTGTGCCATCCCTGAAAAATCCATTCCCGATACTTCCTCCATCGACACGAGCCAGCTGGCACCCGAGGCATTTTTATGACGGTACCGGCTGTGATAGAGATCGAGACCGCGTGCAAAGAGCTCTTTTCCCATCATGATCTCTATCATCCTTACAAATTCCGGCGCTTTCACATAGGTCACGGCAGTGATAAGCTCATTCGGGTCGTTGAACCCGTCGGGTTCTACCGGCATTGCCCCTGCACCCTGGTCAAGGGCAAACGTCCCGACACCGGGTGCAAGAAGTGAAAGAACAGTCTGGAGGCGTCCGTACTCT
Organism: Methanoregulaceae archaeon UBA467; assembly: GCA_002503825.1. GTDB lineage: Archaea > Halobacteriota > Methanomicrobia > Methanomicrobiales > Methanospirillaceae > UBA467. The sequence continues at coordinate 79,695 of DASP01000015.1, read as the reverse complement.
TCCCCGAAGAGGAAGCGGTGATACTGCTCCTCGATATGGACCGTCACCGCTTCATTCAACCATATTTCAAAAGGACTCCGGCCGGTCACCTCCGAGCCGTTGAGGTTGTGGTAGAATTCATGGACCTTGACCCTGACCATGTATTCGAACGAAGGGTCGGTCATACGTGAAAAGGGCATGATACGGTTGGTCGTAATCGTCGTGTTCCCGACATTTTCCATTCCGCCGAAGTCGGAATTCTGCATGCCAATCTCGCGGTACACCGTCCCGGTATACGCATACCCGGGTTTTATCGTTTTGATAAGGATCTTTAACTCATTTTTGAGGTCTTTGAGCCGGCCGGGTTCTTCCCCTGATTTTTTTATCGCATCCCTCTCTTTACACAGGGCGAGAATACGCATCCGGGTATCCACTGCGTTATACTGGTCAGGGCCGGTAAAAAGCCAGACCCAGATGACTGCATCCGAGAGCACGTCGAGTGCATGGCCCGCTTCAGACGGGTCAGAACCGGGCGGGACAAGGAGTTCGAGCATGAAGGAACGGCCGTCAGGATATTCGCATTCCAGTGAATGGGTATCATATGTCCCGACACCGAGGAAAAAGAGGTACGGTGCCATCGGGGTGATGGTATTGGCATACTGTATCGTATCGCGACCCTTCCCTGCAGGGGCACGCGGTTGTGAGACGTCCCCGTTCGAGATCATCGTTGTATACCGGCTGTCGGCGATAATCGTGGTTGTATAGGTGCATTTCGCGGTCATATCATCGATACAGGGGACGATACGCTGGAACCCCCATTGCTGGCACTGGGTTATCTGGGTTGGCGGAGCACCGGGAGGCGTCCTGTCGTAGTAGAGTCCCTCGAGAACATTACTCGTCGGCCGGCACACCGTCTTTGTGGATATCACGCATTCCTTTCGCGGATCGAGCGGCGGTTCAAACGTCAGGTGCAGTTTTGCTGCTGCACGGTCATAGTGGTGAACGACATCCCCGCTGCTGCAGAAGACTTCAATGATTTCCAGGTCTTTTGCGTTCAGGGCCAGGTCCTGGAGCGGTTTATCGAGGTTCCGGATCCGGAGTCTTGAGTCGGCAACGGTATGGTCATCGTATATATCAAAAACAAGGTCCATGTGAAGTACTTTTACAGTTAGTTCACCGAAATCTTCCGGATAATATTTAAACAGCCTCTCCATTCACTCGGTCTCCTGATAATTTCATTCCTGACGTATGGAATTTATTAAATGTCTCTTTATTTCGGTCTATTCATTGATGAACCCTTTTGATTGCGGTGACCTCAGTTACATCCCGGAAATCAGGCATCTCCCTGGATGAACAGGAAACATTCATTTTCACGGCATTCCAGGGCAGATTCTCCCGTTTCCGGCCATATCATTCTCATGCGACCGGGACGGGAGCGGATAGTATACGGAACGGTGTAAGGAAATCCCTCCCTCTCTCACCGCGATACAAAATCTGCAGGAACAAACAGCGGAACCGGGGCTGAGCGCAGGCATCGCATTTCCTGTGTGGTAATGCGGATGCATCTCCGGCGCAGGTATGACCGTAATCGTCCGCACTGACGACAGGATGACCCCCGGGATTCCCTGTTGCCGCAACCGGCCCTTAAAAACAGGCCGGTGCAGGTGTGGGACTATACGCGTTCCCTGTCCCATCCAAGCTTCTCAATAAGCCGGGATGTTGCATCAGCCGGTTTTATACCCCTTCCCCGCGGCTGTATCACGAGGCGGATGGCATCTTTGAGCATGACCCTGTCGTTCTCCTCACTGCAGATGTAAAATTCAGGGTTGAACCGGCCCAGGGCGGCGGCAACCGTGTCGATAATATGTTCGCCGCTCCGGAGGTCTCCTTTCTTCTGGCCCATCATGTATTCGAATATGGAGACATCTATGAAGGTGCTGGTCATCCAGTCTATCTCGCACGTATAACCAAACATCCAGGCAATATGGGAACCCTTGACGGTCTGGATAAAATCATCCACGTTGTGCCCGATATTGCATGAGCCAAAGACCACTCCCTCGATGTTTGAGTAATTTGCCGCTTTTTTTACTTCCCGCATCAGCGTGCTGATCTGCATCCCTTTCTTTGCGCCAAGTCCCCCGAACATCCGGTTATACCCGTGGGCTGCCACGTACAGGAACAGCCGATCTTCTCTTGTATGAGTCAGGTCGTCTTCGAGGGCACGTTTAAACCCTGTTTTTTCGTAAAAATTTGAGTAATAGATATTGAAATTTCCCTTGTAATTTTCCATGCCTTCGAAGAAAAGCAGTACCGACGGTCGTTTCGGCTTCTGCTCCGGTGTCCACCACGGCCCTTCGAGGATGAGAAGCGCCATATGCGCAAGAGAGCTTGTCAGGTCAGAATCCCCTGGTTATTCAGATATGACGGAGAAAGTAAAAAAAGATAGTTGTAAAGTTCATGTACCGTCAGCACGGGATGAATTCCCTGACCAGTGCATCCCGGCATGCACCGGAAAGCAGCCGGTTCACGTCACGGTATGCAAGGACATAGAGTTTTTTCCGGATCATGGCGGTAAGTTCCAGTTTACGGGACGATACGACCGGTGAAAGCCATGCCGTCCCTTCAGTCTCCCCTGCGTGGTTGACCACCTCTGCCGGGCGGTCCCCCATGAGCGCAGGCATTTCATCGGGGGTGATAAAAAAACTGCCCCCGGCAATCTCAATCATCAGCCCTTTGCCAGACTTCCGGGCGATCCCGGCCCGGATGTATTGTTCTGTTATGGTGTGCCTCATGATATCACCACTGTTACACTAGGATTCCGGTGCATGTATAGCTGGCGTCAGACAAAATTTCGGCCGTATTTTTCTGAAATAACAGAGAATTGTGGTTTAAATTTTATCGCTTCTGCATCGTTTCCCAGGCAGGCAGCAGGGTTTTACAGCCCGGAACCTCAAGAGCCCGGAGGAACGGGGTGCCCGGGTTGTATGACAAATGTCTGACATTCATAGTGTAATGGCGCACTTCATCCTCTACGGCGTCAATATCGAAAATACTCGCTTTTCAACAGGTTTTTAAGGAAAGGTTTATATCCTGATCAAGACAACATGAAATTGAAACCAACATGGCCTGAGGCAGGGTTTAGCATACTCATGCTGATACTCTAATTGATCCATGACTGATACTCTCAATGCATCAATTGTATATCCCCTGCCCGGACCATGCTGGTCCCTTTTGATCAAACCATAAAAGAGAGCGGATGCCATCGTCAGCCCAGGGCAGCCTGCCACAGCCTGACAAGGTCCGGTGTCGTAACCCTTGCATTTGCAGGGCTCGTAGACGGCATTCTCACCACTTCAAGGGTATCAGGATATTGTCCTTCAAACGATCTCATAAAAAGACCGGCAGCAGCAGAACCATTCAGTACAACACGATGGATCGCCGGATACTGCCGGAAGCAGAGAGGTATCGGGTTTGGTCGCGGATCAGAAATACTGCTGTCGCTGCTCTGGCAACGCCTGCAGGAATCAAGAACGTCCCAGAGTGCAATCCCCCTGCCCTTCAGGCATTTCACACGTGCATCATACGCGAAATCCCGCGGACAGCCAAGCACCTCTTCACAGATATACCAGAAACGGTTACGCGGGTGTGCATAGTACTGCCTCTTTCTCAAGGATTCTTCACCAGGAAAACTCCCGAGCACAAGGATGCGGCTTTCCGGACCGATAACGGGCAGGAGTCCTGAGCCGGGCCGGTGACACCTGCCACCAGGGCCGTCAGAATTTCCGGCGCCCATATACCCGGTCCTTCCTTTTAACCGTTACCAGAAGCGTCTTTTGCTGCAACACCGTTCCGGAGGCATAATTACCGCACCGGCACACCTGGTTCATCCTATCACGATATATGCCATAAATGAGAGCAGGAATGCCAGGAGAAGTATTGCCACTCCCAGGGGGGGTATGAACAGGATCATCGTATTGACCGTGCTTGCAAGCTGTGCGATACTGTCAGATCCAAAGACGACGACACGCTCGCAGGTTGCCGTACTTCCGCCCACAGAGGCCGGAGACAGGTCGGCAATTGCCTCCTCCAGTGCTTTATCCACATAGGGAAGGATCTCCTCAACCGGGACATGGTAACCGATGGGATTCTTGCCGCTGATGGTATTGACAACATGGGAATCGGTGGTCATAACCTCTCCATCATCGGCATACCCAAGTAACTTCTCCCGCAGGGCCTCCCGTACACCCTCGTGCATATTATTCCCGTCAAACAGCATGTATGCCGTCCGCTGCCCGGCCGTCCCGATGACCATCGTCTGGATACCCTGGTCCCCGAATCCCTGTTCTCGCGTAAAGGGAACCGCCACATGGGACATTCCGACCAGAACCGGGTATTTTTCCAGTGCTGGTGCAGTATCGACTGCATGGATACAGGCGTTTAAGTATTCGGTCGCAGTCAGCGTCCCGGGCTGGATCGCGGTGAGATCCCCGGTATGGGCATTGTGTGCATCGACAAATGCGATATTGGGGAATGAGCGATGGCCTTCGGCCATTATGGTCATACCTATGCCGTATTCAAGGTCTTCGGTCTTTTCAGGAGAACGCGTGCCGACGATCAGGAGAGTGTCATGAAAAACCTGGTACAGTATATCGACCGTGCCGTACCGGTAACGCACCGACCGCGAGACCATGGGTGAATACACTGCTTTTTCTTTTGATTTCCTCATTGCACTGATGATTTTGGAAATCTCAGATTCTGATACGAGGTTAAAGTCGTGCGTGGCCGTGCCATGGGCAGCCATGACAAGATCTGCGTTATGCTCCTGAAGGCAGCGTGGTATATTGCCTCCGCCGATCTCACCGATCGGTCCGGGGTGCACGTTCGGGACCGTGAAGGTAAGGCCGCGTTTTCCCTCCCGTTTAAAGAACAGGCTGACCTGCGGAACCCAGACCTCTTCTCCGATATCCCTGAAAAAGCCTTCCATGCCCTTCGAACCATCGGTAAGGTGTTCGAGGAACGAATTCAGAAGGTGCAATCCCCTTATACCAAATGCACGGTACAAAGGCCGTTCTATCGTCCAGACGAGGAGAAGGACGCCTAAGACAAAGACGAGCTGGAGGACAAGTGCGAGCAGGACAAACGATGCGGCAAACAGGAAATATCCCATGAATATGCCGAAAAACCCGTGAATAAGCGCGGGAGAGAGCATCCGTGAGGGCCGGTAATCGGCAATCGCAACAAGTATGAAAAGCCTGATGCCCGATATGAACCCGAGGGATATCGCATAGAAAAGCGGGAGGAGATCAAAGGAGAAGATGAGTGCCGAGAGCGAGATGATAATGCCAAAAACCGTGCAGCTCATCGCAAGCATTGCAGAACGGTTCCAGGTCATCGCCCTGCCCAGGAGTCCTATGGCAGGTTTTGTGAAGATGAATGCGACAAGAGCAGGAATTGTAAATCCAAGTGTTCCAAGGAACTTTACGTCCTGCCCCATCCGAAGGCTCGCGCCGTCTATAACAATGCCGAGCACGATGATTATAAGAAGCGACCGGGGCCATGACGGCGCATTGAACAGGTATTTTGTGAGCCGCTCCATCTTGACGTCGCTGCTGATAACGGGCATTGTCAGTCTCCCGTATTTTTCGGATCACTGGTGCTGCGGATATGCTTCACGATATCAGGTAATAACTCCGGATGAATAAATAAGATCCCGGTGTGCCGGCCCGTATCTCCTTCCCGATGCCTGAAGGCAGGGTGAAAACTGATGCTGTCCGCGTGCCCGGGCATCTATATCACGTGATCTTCCTCTCTTTCTCGTCGAGTGGACCGAAGTGTCGTTCGTACCGGGCGGTCATGCGGTTCCAGTCTGCAAGATTTGTCTGGCAGCCAACCTTTTCGACAACAAAAGACGCGGTCACTGTGCCGATTTTACAGCAGGTCAGGGGCGGGAACCCCCGTTGATACGCAGTCAGGAACCCTGCACGGTATGCATCGCCCGCACCGGTCGGATCGGCAAGTTCGACAGGGACTGCAGGTATGAAGAGTTCCCTGCCGTCCGAGTGGAGCACGCTTCCTTCGCCGCTCATCGTAAAGACCGCAAGGGGGACGAGGTCCGTCAGCTCTTCCCTGTTGAGCCCCATGGTCCTGCACATCCCTTCAACTTCATGCTTGTTAGCAAAAAGAATTGAGATATGATCGAGTATCGCGAAGAGTTGTCCGGCGCTGTAGCGGTGAAGGTCCTGGCCGGGATCAAATGAAGAGAATGTGCTCGACCTGGCAACTTTCACGTTGAATTCCGGGTCTGCCGTGGCCATGTGAACAAACGGGAATGATGGCGGATCCGATGTTTCGAAGGCTCTTGACGCACCCCATTCAAAGAACGTGATCTGGTCGCCCGCCGTATCGGTAAACATGAATGCAGTCGGGGTATTGGCATCTTCCTGTACGTAGAAGAGAGGAGTGATCCCGAGACCGTTCATATACTTCTGGTAATCGCTGCCTTCAAAGTCCCCTCCCACCGCACTGACCAGCGTGCAGGATTCCCCGAGTGTTGCTATCCCTGCTGCGATATTTGCCGCTCCGCCGCCATAGTATATCCTGCGGTCGAGGATCAGGGTCGAACCGTTGACCTGGGGAAAATGCGTGACACGGGATATATGATCTATCGCGGTATGTCCGACGACGTGGATCATATCTCGCTTACACCCTTTACTTCAAGGGGGACGTCCCGGAGCGCTTTTCCGATCACCGATCGTGCAATCCGGGTGGCATGCTGTTCAGAGTCTGCACGGAACACCCGCATCTCGAGCATCAGGCCTACAAGCGCTGTATTTGCGACAACGATTGCACTGTTGAGTTCTCCGTCACAGAAGGGACAGGCAAGCATCCCTGCCTCAACCTCGACGTACTTTGCTGCAGGGTTTAATCGTTTCCCTGCCTCACTGATGGCGATACCGATGGCATCGTCAAGTGTCTTTACATCTTTTATAATCCATGCTGATTCAAGCGTAACCAGATAATCAGGCATAATTTGCGCCCTCCTTATTACTATAACTCACCACACGTCCTCATGGACGTGTTCTGCTATCGACATGCGTTCCGTATAATGTCCGGGCGGGGTCCCTTTCCCGACGCACAGTATTGCAAGCGGCCGGACATGCTGGGGGAGTTTCAGCACCTGTCGCACTTCTTCCTCGTCAAATGCCCCGACCCAGCAGGCCTGCAGCCGTATCGAGTGCGCTGCAAGCATCATGTAGGTACATGCAATCGTTGCGTCCTGCACTGCGTACAGGATACCCCTCTCACCGTACCGCGACATCGATCTGACATAATTTGCACATACGACAAAAAGGACCGCGGCATTTTCGACATGGGGCTGGTCAAAGGCTGCATGCGAAAGGACCTCCCTGACGCCTTCATCAGGCACTAGTACGACATCCCACGCCTCAAGGTTCCCTGCGCTCGGTGCAGTAGAGGCACAATCCAGTATATATTCCACTTCATCCGGTTTTACGGGCTCTTTGCTGTATTCCCGTACCGAGCACCGCGTGGTGAGAAAATCAAAAAATTCAGAGGAGTCCATTTTCCCCGAGTACCTCCCATGCACCCTGCGCAGCGGTGGTGGCTGACGAAACGGATTCGCTGATCTTTAATGATGCCGCTTCGAACTGGTCGCTCTCTGTAAGGCTGATCGCTTCCGAAAGAAGATCTGCCGACCTTTTAAACTCGTTTCTTTCGGTGCTCCGGTGTGCAAAATCAGTTTCTGACCTGACTGACTGAAGGAGTAGTATCAGCATCCTCTTTCCCCCGGCCCGTTCGGACTCGGGGAAACTGCCCAGCGCCATCTCCATCTGTGAGCAGATGATCAGTTCACTCTTTGCCCGTTCAGCGAACTGGTAGCTCTTAACCGCGGTTTTTAGATCCATGTAAAGAATTTAATCTACAGATAAATGATATTTCTGGCAGAAAAAAACTGCCTGAAAGAAAAAGTCCGGTTTTATACCGGAAACTGCCGGTAATTATCAGCGGGCTGATTTTTGCTTTGCGCCCATTATTGAGATCTTGGACCGGCGCATTGACTTCCTGACCATCGGGTTTGCAACAGGACCTGACTCTCCCCTGCCACGCCCACGGGCTCCTCCACGACGTCCGCGTCCGCCACTGCGTCCGCCGCGGGAATCTCCCATTGCCTGTTCAAGTTTCCGTAAGGATGCTCCGGCTTTAAACCGCTGGTTCGGGCCTGGCCTCTTTAGTTCTCCTTCTCGCTTCGGTACAAGGCGTATCTGGCCTTTTACACCTTTCACCTGCACCCACTGGGTTGTTCCTGTCTTTCCCATAATCAAACTCCTTATCTATTAGGGTAAGTACGGACATAAAGGTTCGCTCAATGCAGTACAAACCAGATGAAAAAAGAAAATTTCAGGCATTCAGCACACGTTCCAGTTCTTTCCTCAGTACCTCGCTTACGAGCTTCCCGTCGACGGCACCCCGCACCTCTGCCATCACTACGCCCATCAGCGGCCCGAGTGCAGCCTGCTTTTTCTCCCTGATAAAATCAGTCCTTTCCGAGAGGATCCGACGCACGATCTCCTCCAGATCCGACCTGGACATCGAGGGAGAGCACTCGCTTATCGCCGGTCCGACTGCCATACCGTCCGCAACTTTTGTCAGGATACCCGGAATTGCCTCTTTTGCGGCCTTTCCTTCCTCAACTGCCTTTAAAACGGCAATGAGCGATCCGTCAGGTATGTCCTCGACCTGCACGCCCTCCCTTTTCAGCTCCTTGTATGTGCCGTAAATGGTCCTGTATACAAGCATCGGGGTGATTCCCCCGGTTACCGCCAGCTCAAAGAGCGGAAGCTGTTCAGAATATGCAATCTGCCGCGCGACTGCCGGATCAAACTTCAGAACCGTTGCAAAACGGTCAGCCTTCTCTGTCAGAAGTTCCGGGACAGCCAGGTTTTCCATGACATCCGGCCCGATACAGACAGGAAGGACGTCGGTCTCGGGGTACATTCTCGCTGCACCGGGCAGGGGCCTCATGTATGCAGTGCTGCCCCCTTCGAGCATTTTCCGCGTCTCTTCCGGGACCTGCTCCAGTGCCATCTGTGCCCTCCTGACAACCTGTGAAACAGCGCAGGCTGCTTTTTCCCTGGTTGCAGCCACGAGGATGACACAGTCCTGCTCCCCGGCTCCGGCCGCAGACTTTAAGGCAGCCACTTCGTCTCCGGTCACCCCGTATGCCGGGAGTTCGTCGGTATGAAAAATGCCGCCGACTCCGCATTTTTTGGCATAGTCGGAAAATTCACTCCCGAGACGCCTCCCGGGCTGTATTTCACGCCCGACCAGACCGCCAAAGCCCGGGAGTTTCAGGGCGAGGATTACTTTCGCCTTTTTGAGGACGCTTGACGCAGTGCCGGAGAATAACCCTGTCACGTCGATCGCCTCTTCCCCGGCAGATGCATTTCGTGCACGGAGTTCATCCCGTATCGCGATCAGTCCAACCTGCCGCAGGGCTTCCCGTCGCACCACTTCGGCAATCAGATCGAGTTCCTGTACCCCCTTGATCTCCACGCGGGCGCCGTCGCGGACCGATATATTCACGTCCTGCCTGATCGTGCCCAGTCCCCGCCTGACCCTTCCGGTCGAACGGAGGACCATTCCCATGTATCCCGCCACTTCCTGGACCTGCTCCGGGGTGTGCATGCAGGGCGAGGTGGTTATCTCGACGAGCGGGATACCGAGGCGGTCGAGGGAGAAGGTCTCATCTTCCACCCGCTGCGCTGCCTCCTCCTCGATACAGATGGTCTCTATCAACCCTCCGCCCGGGAGCACCCCGTTTATGGCGACGAGGGCGGTGCGCTGGAAACCGCTGGTATTCGACCCGTCGATCACCAGTTTCCTCATGGTATGCACCTGTTCGATCGGGGTCATCTGAAACATCCGTGCAATCGTCAGGCAGATCTCCAGCGCTTCGGTATTCAGCGGTGCGGGAGGCTCCTCGTCATTCTCCACAAGACAGGTGGAATCGTACGTGTAATAGCAGAACTTCCTGGACTGCTTCATCTCTTCGCGGGCTGCCCTGTCAATTTCTCCCATTTCACTGACCGTAGCCCGCAGGTAGCGATAAAACTCCCCGGATCGTTCTTCGAATTTCCGGAGCGTCGTGGGACACCGGCAGAAGAGCTTTTCGTGGGTGTTGAGCTGCTGGTGGATCTCGATGCCTGCCTTTAACCCGAGCGCCTCATAGTCCATTATATGACCTCCCGTTACATTCGCCCTTGAGATCACGCGTCATAAGAACCCGCACCTGTTCCCGGCCCGATGCATTTCCGAGCACCCACATCAGCTTGACCAGTGCGGTCTCAGGCAGCATGTCCCCTCCTTCAATCACCCCGATATCGAGGAGGTCCCTGCCGGTGTCATACACGCGGTCGCAGACGCGGCCGTGGAGACACTGCGTGGTCATGACGACCTCGCACCCTGCGTCGATCATGGCCTTTAAGGGTTGTATCAGAGAGGTACCGACGTGGCCAAGCCCGGTTCCCGCGATAACAAGACCTTTCATGCCTTCGAATCCTGAAAGGACAGACGGGGGCATGCCCGGGTAAAACCATACCAGCCCGCAGCGTTCTTCAAGACGGTCGTGCAATGCGGGCCCTTTTGTCGCCCGGCGGACCGCATGATCCGAGAGGGTGACTTCAAGCGAGGGGTAGTTCACGTATCCGAGCGGGGACACGCCGATACTCCGGAAGGCATCCCTCCTTGAGCTGTGCATCTTCCGGACCCGGGTTCCCCTGTGAATTGCGCACCGGTCGTCACTTGTGGTATCGTGCATGACGACTGCCACCTCACCGAGCGGGCTGACCGCGGCACTGGCGCTGCAGAGTCCGTTCATCACGTTGTCACTGCTCGGCCGGTCTGCCGAGCGCTGCGACCCGACGAATATGACCGGGACCGGGGTATCGACCATGAAGCTGACCGCGGCGGCGCTGTATGCCATCGTATCAGTACCGTGGGTCACGATAACCCCGGTCGCCCCGTCACGTATCTCTTCATACACCGCACGGGCGAGTTCCTGCCAGATTGCAGGGTTCATGTTCTCTGAAAGGATCGTGTAGAGCTGCCTTGTTGTGAACCGGCCGACCGAGCTGAGGCCGGGAATCGCCCTTAAAATATCACCCGCGCTGAACTGGCTCGTAACCGCACCGGTCCGGTAATCGATCCGGCTTGCAATCGTCCCTCCGGTTGAAACAATCGAGAGAAGCGGAAGGGATTCGTCCTGGCCTGCGTCTGCTTCCCGGGCAGGAATTGCAGGAATGCGTTCGACCAGCGTGCAGGTGTCGGGGGATACGCCGATGTTATAGCCGCTGTCGAGCTTGATCACTGCCCATCCGTCACGGTCCGTAATATATGTGCCATCCCTCGGTTCACCGCCATACCTGCAGACCACACGGTCACCGGTCTCAAATTCGCCCATTACGCAGTCATCCTCCGTGCATCATTAATAAGGCGTGTGACCGCCTCTGAAATGGCAGAAATACGGCCATCCAGTTCTGCCCTGTCTTTATCGATCAGGGCACGCCGTTCAGCGAGAGCGACCCTGACCGCCATGGCCGAGGGGCCGCCCGGTGCATCCCTTGAAGCGACGCTTTTTGAAACCTGCAACGCTTCTTCAATGTCGTTTTGTGTAAGACCGTCACGCGATAACGGTTTTCCTGTAATTTCGACCGCTGCTTCATCTATTGTTGCAAGGTCAACCGTTCCCTTCTGCACTGCCCGGCCGATGACCGAATGGGCAGTCCGGAATGGCATGCCGTACCGGCGGACAAGCATATCTGCAACGTCCGTTGCCGTGGTGTTCCCTTTCGCGGCTTCCTCTGCCATCCGTGACGGGTGAAAGACTGCCGTTGCCAGCATGTCAACGAGCAGCCGCATGCTGTGCTTTGCATCCCAGACACCCCTCCAGAGCCCGGGGGTAAGCTCCTGCAGGTCCCGGTTATAACTCATGGGAAGCCCCTTGACCGTAACCAGTGCCTGTGTATACGATCCAAGCACTGACGCACACTTCGCCCTCATTATCTCTGCGGTGTCAGGATTTTTCTTCTGCGGCATAATCGAACTGGTCGAGCAGAATGCATCGTCCAGCGTGACAAAACCGATGAACGAAGACGACCACAGGATAAACTCCTCGCACAGCCTGCTTGCATTCGACATCATAACAGAAAGATCCGCAAGCACCTCAAGGGCAAAATCGCGTGATGCAACTGCATCCATCGTATTGAGCACAAGGCCGTCAAACCCGAGCATTTTTGCGGTGAGTTCCCGGTTGATGGGATAACCTGTCGATGCAAAGGCTGCCGCACCGAGCGGTGAGCGGTTCACCCGTATATATGCACCCGAAAGCCGCTCAAAATCCCGCCCGAATGCCTGCTCGTATGCGAGAAGGTGATGGGCCAGGGTGGTCGGCTGTGCATGCTGGAAGTGCGTGAAACCGGGCATGACCGTTTCGGTATGCTCCCCGGCAAGGGTGAGGAGGGTCTCGCGAAGACGTACAAGTGCCGTCATCTGCTTGAGCAGATCCTCGCGGAGACGTATCCTCATGCAGGTCACGACTTCATCGTTTCTCGACCGCCCGATATGCAGCCGGCCGCCGACCTCTTCTCCCGCGGACTCGATTAACAGGGACTCGATCCCTGCATGAATATCCTCGAACCGCTCATCAAACGCGACCTCCGGGACACCGCTGTCATAGAGTACGAGGAGTCCCGCGAGTAACTTCCGTGCCGGTTCGTCGCCGATGATCTTCTGCTTCTGAAGCATCAGGGTATGGGCGATATCCACGAGAATATCCGCATCGGCAATGCAGCGGTCTGCCTTCATTGAAGACAGAAAATGCATCATTTCACCGGTACGCTCTCCGGTAAGGCGCCCCCGCCTCACCACGTCGTCTGGCATCCTTTTTCACAACCTCTGATAAGATAAGGGTTGCAGAACGAGATTAAAGCCACGCCTTTCGTGCTGCAAGTTCAATCGCGCGCTGCACGGATTCTCTCGGGATGATGGTTGCAACGGGAATATGCACCAGTTGTTCGATAATACTGGATACGATCGGCGCACATACGATGGCGATTGCACCTTCACGTTCGGCACGTACCGCTGCGACTATTGCATCCTCCCACGTGTGCACCGGATATTCCCTCACTCTCATGCGGTGACCGTCGATATCTGCAGTACGTTCCTGGACGATATCAAGGACCGGACGTGCGGCGATAAGGCCGATAAACTCTCCTTCACCGGTGCGGTAAAAATGACGCAGGGCATGCACCACTGCCCTGAGCGTGGTGAGATTTGGTGAACGCTTGCCGTGCAGGATTTTATAGAGCGAGCTCTGTGCGATTCCGCTCGCATCAGCCAGTTCCCTCACACTGATACGGAGTTCGTGCTTCATTATATCATGCAGCACCTGTACAAAGTCCTGGTCTGACAGTAACGCCGCCCGTGTCAGGCGGTCTATTGGGTCAAGCTGTACCATGAATGGATACAATAAGGGTAAATTTTGTGTTATAAATATCTTTTTGTCCATCAATGCGCGGGATGGAACTCGAAATAAAGGACATCAATGCATGTTATGTTAGCCAATTGTAATAAAAATAAATTTGATTTAATACAATAAAGAATTTTATTTGTTTATTTGGAGAATTTTAAATAATATATTTTTCAATACTACGTATGCATCACGCAAAAATTCTTGCATTCATTGGAATTGTTGCAGTTGCCCTTCTTATAGCCGGGTGTACTCAACCTTCAGAACCACAGACCGGCAATGCGACTGTCAGTTTCCTGTATACCAGTGTAGGCCAGATGCCGCAGCTGCTTGCAACCGGACAGGTTGACGGCTACATGGTCTGGCAGCCGTTTGTCGCTGTAGCTGAAGTAGGGGGTTTCGGGACCGTTGTATCATATTCGCAGAACCTTCCGCCGCCGGGACTCTGGGAAGACCACTCATGCGACAGCCTTGTCGCGAGGAATGATATCGTCGCTGCCAACCCTGACCTGACCAATGCACTTTCGGTGGTACTTGTCGATGCGACTACGTATGCTAAGGAGAACCCTGACAGGACCGCCGAGATATGTGCGGACTGGATCTTCGGAGGAGGAAACCTGACATTCGGGAATGTCACCGTATCCAGTGTCGATGTCGAAAAGGCATCCATACCTACGATCAGGTTCACCAACGATCCCTCGCCGCAGTGGAAGGAATCAAACAGCGTGTTCATCGGTGCGTTAAAAGACATCGGCTACGTGACCGGATCCCTTGCCAACGTGAGCCCTGAGGAAAGCGATGCCCTGCTCTACGACTTCGGACCGTACGAGAACGCAAAGGCCCTCATACAGAAAGGCACTGTTCCGACACCGGAAGGCGAAATGCAGAAGATAACCATCGGGTACCTGCTCTCTGACCATGACGCCCCGCTCTTTGTCGCACTCAAGGAATGGAAGTACTTTGAAGACAAGTACGGAATCGCCTTAAAACCGGTCACCGATGCACCGGGTAAAGTCGAGAAGGCCGAGCTCATCGTGAACGGAAAGAAGGTCGCTGATGTGCAGCTCGTCAAGGGTGAAGGCGGCGCACAGCTTATGACGCTTCTTGCATCCAATACCATTGACTTCGCCGAGGCGGGAACACCCCCGACGATCTCCGCAATCGACAAGGGAACACCTATAAAGATTCTCTTCCCATTACACACGGAAGGATCGGGCCTCGTGGTCACGTCAAAAGCGCAGGTAACCGGCTGGGACAGCTTCGTTTCATGGATTAAAGAAGAGGGAGCGAAAGGAAAAACAGTCACGATTGCAGTCGCACCGAAAGGCTCGATCCAGGACGTACAGTTAAAATTCGCACTTGAGCAGAGCGGTGTGGCGGTGATCGAGTCTAAATGAAACGATACATCAAGATAATCTCCCCAATCATCCTTATTTTAATCTGGGAGATCCTTGCAATCTATGTCAATAATGAATACATCCTCCCAAGGGTAGGATCGGTCTTCCTTGTCCTTCTCCAGCCGTTTACTGACATCCTCGGGAGCGGCAGCCTGGCGGAAAATGCAACTGTCAGTCTATACCGGGTCGTTACTGGATTTTTACTCGGCGCCCTTGCCGCCATCCCGGTCGGGATTCTTATGGGGCGGTTGCAATGGGTCAATGAATTTTTAGACCCTCTTATACAGATCTTCCGGCCTATACCACCCATTGCCTGGATCCCGCTCGCACTGGCCTGGTTTAAGATAGGCTTCACCTCGATCGTGTTTATCATCTTCATCGGGGCGTTCTTCCCGATTCTTCTCAACACCATCGACGGGGTAAAGAGAGTGAACCGTACCTGGATAGAGACGGCGTATATATTTGGAACAAGGGAATTGCAGATCCTTTACAAGGTCATCGTTCCGGCAGCAGCGCCGACGATCTGGACAGGCCTGCGGGTCGGGTTCGGGATTGCGTGGATGTCGGTGGTTGCAGCAGAGATGCTCCCGGGCACCACTTCGGGGCTCGGGTACCTTATCATCTATGCCTATAACTTCGGCCAGATCCAGGTGATTATCGCAGGCATGGTAGTAATCGGAATCATAGGTCTCGTGATTGATTATCTCCTGAAACAGGTGGAACGGAAGAAGTTCATGTGGCAGGGGCTTGAGCGGTAGGTGGATCAGTTCATGAAATTAAAAATAGAGCACCTTGAAAAGCGTTTCCTCTCAAATGCCGGGGAACAGATAACCGCCCTTGAGGATATCAGCCTGGAAATCGAAGACAAGGAGTTTGTCTGCTTCCTCGGCCCGTCAGGGTGCGGGAAGACAACCCTGCTCCGGATTATTGCCGGGCTTGATTCCGCCACCGGAGGCAAGGCAGTCATCGACGACCATGTGATTGCCGGCCCTGACCCGAAGATGGCGATGATATTCCAGGAGTATTCACTCTATCCGTGGAGGAATGTCATCGATAATATTGCGTTCGGTCTCGAGGTCAGGGGCATTCCAAAAGAGGAGCGCTATAGTGCCGCCTCCAGGTACCTTGAGCTCGTCGGCCTCAACGGGTTTGAAAAAAGTTACCCGTACGAGTTATCCGGCGGTATGAGACAGAGGGTGGCCGTGGCCCGGGCACTCTCGGTCGAACCCGAGGTGCTCCTCATGGACGAGCCGTTCGGCGCACTTGATGCCCAGACCCGGAACAAGCTCCAGAAAGAACTCCTGGATATCTGGGGAAAGACCAGGAAAACAATAATTTTTGTAACACACAGTGTGGATGAGGCAGTATTCCTTGCCGACCGGATCGTGGTGCTCACCCGCAGGCCGGGCAGGGTACGGGAAGTAATTCCCCTCGACCTCCCGCGGCCCCGGGACCGGACCAGTGCCGAATTTGCCCGGATTCGCCGTCATGTCCTTGATCTTATTGAAGACCCGGGTCATCCCCAGTAAGGTTTAATAGGACACATCTCCATTTTATAAAGCACGAATAGGGACGAGGAGTTCTGAGAGATGGTACGAAAACCAGGAAAGATGTACAGGAATATCGCAAAGAAAGCATATACACGCAGAGAATATATGGGCGGGGTTCCTGGGAGTAAAATTGTTCAGTTCGAGATGGGAAACCTTTCACAGGAGTTCCCGCTTGAGATTAACCTTACCGTTGAAGAGGCCTGCCAGATACGTCATACCGCACTTGAGGCTGCACGTATCAGTATCAACAGGAAACTCATCAAGGATGTCGGGAGAATGAACTTCCACCTCAAGCTGAGGGTATTCCCACACCACGTGCTTCGTGAGAACAAGCAGGCAACCGGTGCGGGAGCAGACCGTGTATCAGAAGGTATGCGGCTTGCCTTCGGAAAGGCGGTCGGCACTGCAGCCCGCGTGGCATCCGGACAGATCATCTTTACTGTATATACCACTCCCCAGTATATTGACAAGTCAAAGGATGCCCTCTGGCACGGAGGCCATAAACTCCCCTCACCTACGTATATAAAAATCGTCGAGAAGACCATGCCGGAAGCCCCGGCAACAGAGTAATTTTTTTCTCCCGGTTTACTTTTTTTGTGGAATTATCACAACGAAAGACAGAAATTATTATACTTTTCTTTTCCTCATAATAAACGATGGTAAACACGGCAGAATCCTCCTTGCTGAATGCAATTTCCCGCTCAACCTGCCGTGCATTCCGCGAGGCAGAAATCCACCTGCCCGGCGATGTGATCAGGGCCCTGTCGCGGGCTGCCGATCGTGAGACCAGTGACCTGGCACGCGGCGAGCTTGCGAACATTTTATCCAACATCAGCCGTGCAGAAGAACTCGGTGTTCCCATATGCCAGGACACCGGGGTTCCGGTCATTTACATGACGATCCCCCCTGATATCGCCCTCACCCCCTCCATATACGAAGCCGTAGCGAAAGGGGTCAGGGATGCGACACTGGCTGTGCCACTGCGCCCGAACGTGGTGCACCCGCTCTCACGCGAGAATTCAAAAGATAATACCGGACCGGGAATGCCTGCAATCCATGTTCAACCCGGGGACCGCCTTACTATTACGGTACTGCCAAAGGGTGCCGGCGCAGAAAACATGTCAAGAATTGTCATGCTGCTCCCTTCGCAAAAGGACCAGATACCCCGCGTCGTTGCGGAAACGATGCTGCTCGCCGGTGGCAAACCATGCCCGCCGGTGGTCCTCGGCGTCGGGATCGGCGGCACATTCGACGGTGCTGCGGCGCTCGCGAAAGAAGCGCTCCTTTTACCGGTCGACACGATGGATGCATTTGAACAGGAGCTGTGCGATCTCGTAAACGAACTCGGCATCGGGCCGATGGGCCTTGGTGGAAAGACCACCGCCCTTGCCGTCAAGGTAAAAACCGCCGGATGCCATACCGCATCGCTTCCGGTTGCTGTCAACGTGCAGTGCTGGGCCTGCAGGCGGGTAACCGTCGGGGTGAACCGATGACCGGCACACACCTCTGCACCCCGCTCGGGGACGAAGTCCTGTCGCTCCGTGCAGGCGACCGGGTCACCCTTTCGGGAAGGGTCTATACCGCCCGTGACGAGGCGCACCTGAGAATGATGGAAGAGGGGATCCCGTTTGATCCCGAGGGTGCCGTCATCTATCACTGCGGCCCTGTCATTCAGGACGACCGCATCGTTGCTGCCGGGCCTACCACGTCGGCACGGATGAACAACCTTACAGGCTTTTTAATTGATGCCGGTGTAAGGGCGTTGATCGGGAAAGGCGGCATGGGCCCGCTGGTTGTTGAACAGCTCGAGGGCAGGGCGGTATACCTTGCATTCACCGGGGGATGCGCCGCGCTCGCTGCCTCGCGGATGAAACTTGCCGGGGTCTTTTTCGAAGACCTCGGAATGGCGGAAGCAGTCTGGGCATTCGATCTCGACCGCCTCCCGCTGGTGGTGGGAATTGACGCACATGGAAACGATATCTTCAGGGACGTGACAATGAATTCAGAAAAGGTATTTCACACGCGGTTCTGTGAGGGAAAAGGACCCGTATCATGAAACTGGTAATTGACGAACGACGTTGCAAGGGCTGCAATCTCTGCACCCTGGTCTGCCCGTACCGGATATTTCGTCCCGGAAAAACCCCCAACAGGAAGGGTACCATAATACCTGAACTTGACAGGCCTGAACGATGTACAAACTGCCGCCTCCGGCACCTCTACGGACGGACCCTCTGCGGCATGTGCCAGATGATATGCCCGGACCAGGCTATCCGCTGGGAAGAAGAAAAACCAAACGAACCTCATAAGGTGGCGATTGAATATTGACCCGGACTGACTTCATGCAGGGCAACACTGCATGCGCCGAAGGAGCCCTTGCAGCCGGCTGCAGGTTTTTCGGCGGATACCCGATCACCCCGTCGACAGAAGTGGCCGAACACATGGCAAGGAAGCTCCCGAAAGCAGGGGGCGTCTTCATCCAGATGGAGGACGAGATCGCCAGCATGGCATCGATCATCGGTGCGTCATGGGCCGGGAAGCGTTCCATGACGGCCACAAGCGGACCGGGTTTTTCACTGATGATGGAGAACATCGGCTATGCCGTCATGACAGAGACCCCCTGCGTGGTGGTGAATATCCAGCGTGGCGGGCCGAGTACAGGCCAGCCGACCATGTCCGGACAGGGCGACATGATGCAGTGCAGGTTCGGGTCTCACGGTGACTACAGCGTCATCGCACTTGCTCCTGCAAGCGTGCAGGAGATGTTTGACCTGACCGCAAAGGCGTTCAACCTCTCGGACCGGTTCAGGACACCCGCGTTCCTGATGGCAGATGAAATAATCGGGCATATGCGCGAAAAACTCGTGATACCCGATACTGTTCCGATGCAGGGGAGAAAACCGCTTCAGCAGGGAGTATTACCGTTTCACCCTGACGAAGACCTTGTTCCCGGATTCCCGCAGTTCGGAAAGGGGTACGGGGTCCATGTCACAGGCCTCACCCATGACGAACGGGGATACCCCTGCGCCACGAGCCCTGCCCTGCACGAAGAGCTTGTCAAACGCCTTGTAAACAAGATCGAATCGCACCGGGACGAAATTGCTGATTATGATGTTGTCAACCCTGACGCAGAAACGGTGTTTATCTCGTACGGGGTACCCGCACGGTCGGTCCAGCAGGTGCTCCACGACCAGAAAAACCCGGATGTCGGCCATTTAAGACTTAAACTCGTCTGGCCGTTTCCGGATTCTGCCCTTCGCATCTTTAAGAATGCAAAGACGTTCCTGGTCCCGGAATTGAACCTCGGCCAGATCGCCAGGGAAGTGCAGCGACATACGAAAAACGAGGTTGTCATGCTCCCGAAACTCGGGGGCGCACTGCATTCGCCGGCCGAGCTGACGACTGTGCTGGAGGGATACCTGTGACCTACCAGGAATGGTTCAGGGAAGACCGCCTGCCGCACATCTACTGTACCGGATGCGGTAACGGGACTGTTATCAACTGTACCCTGATGGCCGTCGATGAAATGGGATGGAAGAAAGAGGATACGGCATTTATCTCGGGCATCGGGTGTTCGTCACGTGCCCCGGGATATATTGTCACCGATTCTCTCCATACCACCCATGGCCGTGCCCTTGCATTCGCCACCGGGGTGAAGCTGGGCAATCCCGACCTTCACGTCGTTGTCTTTACCGGGGACGGTGATCTCGCGGCAATCGGGGGAAACCATTTCATCCACGCCTGCCGGCGGAACATAGACCTTACCGTGGTATGCATGAACAACCAGATCTACGGCATGACAGGCGGGCAGGGCAGCCCGACCACCCCGATGGGGGCCCTGTCCACGACTACCCCGTACGGGTCCGCAGAACCTGCATTTGATCTGTGCGAGCTGGCGATGGCCGCCGGTGCGAATTATGTCTCGCGGTGGACCTCGTACCATGTCAAGGAGCTGACACGGGCGGTCCTTACCGGCATGCAGACACCCGGCCTCTCCTTTATTGAAGCCCTTGTCCAGTGCCCGACGAATTACGGGAGAAGAAACAAGTTCAAACAGGTGCTCGACCAGGTCGAATTCATGAGGAGCCACACGGTTCTTATCCAGAAACTGAAAAGAATGGAAGAACAGGGCGAAAAATTCCCTGATCCCGTTATTCCGGTAGGGGAGTTCGTGCGCCGGAACCGGCCGGCACTGGGGGTGAAGGTATGAGACACGAGGTAAGGTTCTCAGGGTTTGGCGGACAGGGAATTATCCTTTCGGCAGTGATCCTCGGAAGGGCCGCTGCCATGTACGACAATAAATTCGCAGTTCAGACACAGGTCTACGGGCCCGAGGCACGGGGCGGGGCATCGATGAGCGCGGTCATCATCGATGATGACCCCATCCTCTTCCCGAAAGTGATTACCCCTGATATTTTTGTTATCATGTCGCAGGAGGGATTTGAAAAATACGGTTCTGAAGCACCTGCCGATGCCGTGATGCTCGTCGATTCGGGCCTCGTTCATTCCCGGCCAGGATGCCGCTGTATCGAGGTCCCGGCAACGAGGGAAGCCAAACAGACCCTTGGACGCGAGATCGTGGCAAATATCGTCATGCTTGGAGCACTGGTCGCATCAACGCATGTAGTGGGAGAGACTGCAATTGAAAAAGCAATCCTTGACAGCGTGCCGAAGGGAACGGAATCCTTAAACCTCAAGGCAATGACCCGGGGATTCGAACTGATTTCAAAAGGAGAGTGAATACGTGAAACTTCTGGAATACGAAGCTAAACAGGTTTTTAGTGAGTATGGAATCTCTGTTCCGAAGAGTGTGCTCATTAAGAGCCCTGAAGAACTGCAGGCCCGGATAAACGCAATCGGTGACAGTTTTGTCCTGAAGGCACAGGTCGATGTGGGCGGACGCGGAAAGGCAGGCGGGATCCTCATGGCGGATCCGGCAACAGGGACCGCGGTAGCCCGTGAGCTCTTTGCAAAGGAGATCAAGGGGCTGCCGGTGAAGGAAGTTCTCGCTGAAGAGAGGCTTGATATTTCGCAGGAGTATTACCTTTCCATCGCGATAGACCGTTCCAGCAAGCAGGCCCTCATACTCTTTGCAGATGCCGGCGGCGTCGATATTGAAACCCTTGCCCGGGAAAAGCCTGAAGCAGTCAGGAGGGTCTCGATACCGGTCATCATGCATGAACTCCCGCCTTTTATGCTCAGGGAGCTGCTCGGGCGTGCACCAAAGGAGGTCGGCGCTGTAATAAACAGGCTTTACCGTGCATTCTGTGAAAAAGACGCGCTTCTCGCTGAAATAAACCCGCTCGTCACCACCCCGTCCGGCGTATACGCTGCCGACGCCAAGCTCATCATCGATGACAACGCGCTCGGACGCCAGGGGATAACCCTCAACCGGGACCTGACCGAGCGGGAACGACAGGCCGAACAACACGGGTTCTCCTACGTTGAACTGAGCGGAGATATCGGTGTCATCGGGAACGGTGCAGGGCTCACCATGGCGACCCTCGACCTGATCGAATATTACGATGGCAGGGCTGCCAATTTCCTCGATGTCGGCGGCGGGGCAGAACAGGAGCGTGTCATGCATGCCGTCAGGCTGGTCGCCGGAGTCCCGTCGGTGAAGGTCATCATCGTGAACCTGCTCGGCGGCATCACGCGCTGCGACGAGGTTGCAAAGGGTATAATCAGCGCACAGATCGACCAGAAGGTCATCGTCAGGCTCGCGGGAACCAATGAAGAGGAGGGCCGGCATCTCCTCGGGCAGGCCGGATACAGGATGCTGGACACGATGGAACAGGCCGTCAAGGCTGCAGTGGAGGCGACACGATGATTTACGGCGATAAAAAGACCGGGATAATTGTACAGGGTGCAACCGGGCGCCAGGGCGCCTTTCATATCGCGCTGATGAATGAATACGCAGCAGGTGTCGGCGGGAAAGGTGTCGTAGCCGGCGTTACTCCCGGAAAAGGCGGGCAGGAGATACACGGGGTCCCGGTCTATAACAGCATACGCGAGGCTATGAAGGACCATGACGCGTCGGTACAGGTCGTCTTTGTCCCGGCCCAGGCAGCGGGTGATTCAATCATGGAGGCAGCGAATGCCGGGATCGAACTGGTCGTGGCAATTACCGAACATATCCCGGTCCATGACACCATGAAGGCGGTCTCGTTTGCAACGTTGAACGGCTGTGCGGTTATCGGCCCGAACTGTCCCGGGCTCCTCTCACCGGGCGAGGTAAAGATGGGCATCATGCCGGCCCAGCTCTTTTCCCGTGGAAATATCGGGGTAATCTCCCGCAGCGGCACCCTGACATACGAGATCGTCGATGAACTCACGAGGGCGGGTCTCGGCCAGAGCACCGTTGTCGGTATCGGCGGTGACCCGGTTATCGGCCAGACATTCGTCGATGTACTCGGGCGTTTCGAGGAGGACCCGCTGACAAAGGCGGTCGTCCTTATCGGGGAAGTGGGCGGTGCACTCGAGGAAGAGGGTGCACGTTTCACCGATCTTCCCATTGTATCATATATCGCAGGGGTTTCTGCACCCCCGGACAAGCGGATGGGTCATGCAGGTGCAATTATCGAAGGCGGGGAAGGCGACGCACGTTCAAAGATCGCACGTCTGAAATCGCTCGGGGTCCCGGTTGCATCCCGGCCGTCGGAGATCCCGAGGCTTATCAAAGAGATCATGTAAAGCGTGGCGTATTCCGCATACGTGCAGGGTGATGATATCATCCCTGATTTTTCAGGCATGCGATCTGCATCATTTGCGCCGTACCTTTTTTTATCCGGCCGTGTCCTCCTGCACGTCCATCTGGAAACAATATAAATCTTCAAAAGAAACGTAAAGTGTAATTGCAGGTATTCATTATGAGCCAGTACGATAATTCCGGATTTGATACTGCTGACGAGACCGGCGAGGCGCAGGGACCGGAACGATACCTCCAGCCCGGGGAAGAACTCCTCATATTCAGCACGGAAGTCCAGATCAAGAAGTTCAAATTTGAGGCGTTCCTGACAGATAAACGGCTGTTCCTCGTCGATTTAAACGAAAAAAAACCGGGAGTGACTGCAAAGGAGATACCGGTGGACTCCATTGTGGATGCCTACCTTGAACAGTCCCAGTCACAGGAACCGATCCTTGTACTCTCAATCCGGACATCTGATGAAGATGTCAGGACGATGAAGATGGTCTTTTCACACACCGGAGAAGACCGCGTATTACAGGCAGAGGAGTGGGTCCACCTTATCCAGCACGGGCCGCACGACAACGAACCTGCTCCGTCCAGCACAGGCCCGGGAGAAGAAGACTTTAAAATTCCGGCACGCGAACCTCCTGCAACAGCTCCCGAGGCACGCTCCCTTTCAGAGACGATCGTCTTTCCGGTCTCACGGAAAACCACGCCGGCAGCACCGCCATCACCTCCGGCAGAACCTCAGGCGGTTGTACGGGAAACCCCGGTCCCTGAAAAAAGACCTGCTCCGGCTCCTTCGTCCACGGGCATCACCGAGATCCAGTTCTGTTTCCACTGCGGCAAAAAACTCCCGCCCAATGCAAATTTCTGTCCGTTCTGCGGGACCCGGATGCACCAGGCGCATGCCCGCGATAAGACTCCTGCCCCGGCCCCAAAGCCCGTCAGTCAGCCCCGGCCTGAACCTGAACCGGTAAAAACCCCTGAAAAGAAAGAGAGGAAAGGCGGTTTCCGGTTCTTCAGGCGATAATACTTTTTTTCAGTCAGCATAGGGGCATGTTCAGCAGGCCTGCTGCCACCTGCCAGTCATCATTCCTGTTTTTCTTTCTTTTCAGGCTTTATTGAAACGCTCATTTCGATAAAACCGGTTCGAACCATATCTCTTGCCCGGGCTTTCAACCACTTCTCATACTGCAATCACCGCTGCCCTCATACCCGGTAGACAACCGTGCCATTCACAGGGTGCCATCCCGCCTGTGGACCGGTCAGGTCCAGCATGATTTCATCGGTATACACCGCTTTGTAACATCCCGGTTCAGAATATACGGAAAGACCGGTCCTTTCAGGGATGACCCCGTTTATGAGTATATAACCATGAAGACGGGTGCTCTCCGTTGTATCGTACCTGGCATATACAAGCGACTGATACGAAACGGCCGGAAACAGGAGCGTCGATGCTGGTCGCATGCTGCCATCGACATCTCCCTTCTGCATCTCTATTTCCGTTTTTGGGTAAAGCAGAGGATTATTAATTGCAGGGAAACCTCCCGGAACCGAAATACGGGCCGGGACTACTATCCTGAATATGCAGGCAGTATCCGGGGGGACATCTCTGGCAGGGATAACCCGCATGCACCCATACGGGTTTTCGCCGGAGGATATGATCGTATCACACTTCACGGCTTCCGGAGCATCTATTTTAAGGAATATGGCGTCATCTCCATCGATGATCATAATATTCCATCCTGCGGGCGCACTCATACCATCTCCACGCTCGATGGCGTCAGCCACTGTCGACACCCCCTCGAGATACGGCAATGGCACCATGAGCGAAACGTTCGTGACGGGAGCATCGGTCATCAGCATTACTTCGTATATATACAGGCCGTCGACCCCCCTGTTCCCGGCCGGTGCATGACCGGTCCCGTGAATACACCCGCTGAACACTGCGGATACAACAAGAACGGCCACAAGCGCCGGCAGGAATACCCGGGCCCGCATCATACCGGTTCTCCTTCATCCCCTTTACTGCGGGAATCAGGCACGGCTTTTTTTTCAGCGATTATCATCCGTACTAACGAGCCCTGGTGATAATCGTCAGGGATATCCCCCTGGAAAATTATTGAAAGTCCGCACTTTTCTAGCGCTTCCAGGTATTCGGGGGTAAGAAACGGTTGTTCCTTTGTATGATGTCCTTCGCCCCTCCGGGTGTTATCTATCGTCCAGAGCTTCCACTCAAGCATCGTATAGACGTCCCTTGGTTCACTATCCCCGGACTGGACATTGACAAACACTCCTCCGGGATTCAGTGCCGACGAGATCTTTGAAAGGATTTCAATACTCTTTCCGCTTGGGTTTGACGACGAGAAGACAAGATCGTATCCCGTGCCGATATCATCGGTGAAAAAATTACCACCAACCGTTTTCACTCTCGTGGCCCCGTATTTCCTGATATAGTCATCGGCAGACGCCGTCACAAACGGCAGGTCAAATACCACTGCTTCAAGCGAGGGGTTCTGCTGGACCAGTGCAATGGCGTAGAGCCCATGACCGCCGCCGAGGTCAATCATACGTTTAAACGAACCAAACCCGGGAAGGTCAACGATCGGCCGTATCGTCCTCTGTAACCGTCCGGTCAGGGCATTTTCAGCCATTCCCGGAAGAGAGAGATCCCGGAAAAAGTGCTCTTTTTCGTAGGACACAGGACCGGACCTCATTATCACCGGGAGTTGTATAAAAAGATCCAGTGAGTGCCGCCAGGTCTTTTCGATGTACTTCAACTGTGAAAACTGTGATGACCTGGAAAGATACGTGGACGAGATAGGCGAATTCCGGTACATCCCGCCTGAATATTCGAGGAGACCGAGACTTTCAAGGACCCGGCAGAGTGCCGATACAATCTCTTCAGTTCCATTTATTCGTGAGGCAAGGTCTGACACAGGGCATGGGGTCTCCAGCACCTCGAACATTCCGGCCTCCACTGCCGACGCGATACACGCCATCCTGACAAGGCCGTGCATCGACCCGTCTATAAGGGAGAAAAAGGCGCCGGGTGGCACCTGCGGTTCATCAAGCAGGTTTATTGGTGTATCCATGGTCAGGCCCATAACGTCCTTGTCTGCATAGCCACATTAACTATTCTCTTTTCTGCTTCCCACCACACACCCGTGGTTTTCAGGGAGACGCAAAAGGAATGATTAAGTGATTTCCACACCTTTTTATAATGATCATCTATCCGGATAATGAGGGATTTAATGAAGAGAAATATAAAAGTCGAAGCACTTCACCAGGTTCCGCTTGAAAAACAGCAGATTGAACTCGTTGAACGGAAATGCATCGGTCACCCCGACAGCCTGGCCGATGGAGTTGCAGAATCAATCAGCAGGGCACTCTCAATGGCATATATCGAAGAGTGCGGCGCTATTCTCCACCACAACACAGACCAGGGCGAGGTCGTAGCCGGGGAGTCATTGCCAAAATACGGCGGAGGAAAGGTCATACGGCCGATCTACATGCTCCTGGACGGACGGGCGACCAAGCAGTTCGATGGCATAAATATACCCACTGATTCCATAGCTATCGAAGCTGCACGTAATTACCTGAAAAAAACCCTGACCAACATGAACCTTGACCGGGACATCATTATCGACTGTCGCATGGGCACCGGCTCAACCGATCTCCGTGATGTGTTCAAACCCTGCCAGACAAACATCCCCCGTGCAAATGACACATCGTTTGGTGTCGGGCATGCGCCGTTCTCCGAGGTTGAAACGATTACCCTTGCTTTAAGCGACTATATCGATGACACACTCAGGCACAAGTATCCTGCAATCGGACAGGACATCAAGATCATGGGGCTTCGTGACGGGGATACTATCACACTGACGATTGCCTGCGCAATGGTTGACAAATACTGCTCGGGCCTTGCCCAGTACTGTGAATACAAGGATATCCTGCAGGAGCATGCAACGGTCCTTGCAAAGAAATTCACCAACCGCAACGTTGAGGTCCATGTCAATACCGCCGATGACATCGATACCGGGAGCGTCTTCCTGACCGTCACCGGGACTTCGGCCGAGATGGGCGACGATGGGTCAGTCGGTCGTGGAAACCGTTGCAACGGACTTATTACACCAAACCGGCCGATGAGCATGGAAGCGACGAGCGGCAAAAACCCGATAAACCATATCGGAAAGATCTATAACATTCTCGCCACCCAGCTTGCACAGGAATGCGTCAGTAAAGTGGACGGCATCGATGAGATTTATATCAGGCTCCTCTCACAGATAGGAAAACCGATCGATTACCCGCTGGTGGCAAGCGTGCAGGTCCTCGCAAAACCGGACATCTCGATGGCCGGCATTAACAGCGACATCGAATCTGTTATAGATGAGGGACTGGCAAATATCACCTGCATAACAGAGAAGATAATCCGCGGTGAAGTACGGACGTTCTGAAAGAAATGGAACAGAATAAATTTCCTTCGGCTGCGGTCGAGCGTGAGGATACACCTGTCGTCAGGATGGCCATACCAAACAAGGGCCGCATATCAGAACCGATAAACGACCTGATGGAGAAGAGCGGACTTCACCTGATCGATCCGGGAGAACGACGGCTCATATCCCGCACCCTTGATCCGCATGTCGAGATCCTCTTCGCACGTCCGGTCGATATTCCGGAATACGTTGCGAACGGTGCAGCCGATATCGGGATCACCGGTCACGACATGGTCATGGAACGCGGATCTGACGTGGAGGAACTTCTCGATCTCCAGTTCGGGAAGGCCCGGCTTGTCCTTGCAGTCCGGGACGAATCCCACGTAAAATCTGCTGCTGACCTTTCTCATGCACGAATTGCAACTGAATTTCCTGTCATCACCCGGGATTATTTCCAGTCACGCGGGATACAGGTGACCGTTGTCCCGGTGGGCGGGGCATGCGAGGCGACGCCGTACCTCGGCATTGCCGATGCGATCATAGACCTTGTCAGCTCAGGCAATACACTGCGGCAGAACCGCCTTCGCGTTATAGATGATGTCCTCTCGACAAGCACCGTGCTTATCGCAAACCGGTCCGCACACCAGAAAAAGGCTTCGAAGATCGACGAGATCGTCCTTGCCCTCGAGAGCGTGATCAGGGCGCAGGGGCAGTGTTACCTCATGATGAATGTGAGCCGTTCACACCTCGACGACGTCAAATCGGTCCTGCCAGGCCTTTCCGGACCAACCGTCATGGAAGTCGCCTCACGCGAGGACCTTGTTGCGGTCCATGCGGTCGTATCAGAGGAGCGGGTCTACCAGCTGATCAATGCCCTCAAGCAGGCCGGGGCACGGGATATCCTTGTCATGTCAATCGAGAGGATGATCCGCTGATGGAGGTCTTTCCCGCCGTCGATATCCTGCACGGCAGGTGTGTCCAGCTGGTCCAGGGAAATGCAGACAGCGCCACCGATTTCGGGACACCGATAGAGTGTGCCCGCCGCTGGCTGTCGTCCGGCGCCCATGCCCTGCACGTAATCAACCTCGACGGGGCATTCGGCAGGTCGGAAAAAAATGCCGGTCTTATCAGGGAACTGGTCAGTGAAACAGGGGTTATCATCCAGCTCGGCGGGGGCATAAGGTCGTTTGATGACGCACGGTCATGGCTTGACTGCGGTGTCGAACGTGTAATTATCGGGACCCTCGCAACAAAAGACCCGGACGTCCTTACAAGACTTGCAACCGAATTCGGTTCCCGTCGTATCATGGCCGGAGTTGACGCACGTGGAGACCAGATTGCCATTGAAGGGTGGCAGGAAACCAGTGGCGATTACCTCTCGTGGGCCTCCCTTTTCGAAGAGAAGGGTGCGGGATCATTATTGTACACAAATGTGGATGTCGAGGGTCTGCAGCAGGGGGTTTCCTTCAGTCCGGTCAGGCGCCTCATTGACCATACAGGCCTGCCTGTCACCGTGGCCGGAGGCATTTCCGACCGGAATGATGTGGCAGGATTAAAAAAGATCGGAGCATATGGGGTAGTACTGGGGTCAGCCCTCTACAGTGGGAAACTGAGGCTCGAAGACGCCCTGGAGGAGAGCATATGAGGACAGGTAAAGGTAACAGGGAAACCAGGGAGACCGCCATCAGCGTGACAGTCGACCTCGACGGGAAAGGTGACTGCGATATACAGAGCGGAATTCCGTTTTTTGACCACATGCTAAACTCTTTTTGCAGGCACGGCGGATTTGACGTGACCTGTAAGGCCGTGGGAGATCTTGAGGTTGACTGCCATCATACCATCGAGGATATCGGCATCGTGCTCGGCGACGCATTGAAGCAGGCGATAGGAGAAGGCCGGGGCATCAGGCGGTTTGCAAGTATTTCAGTCCCTATGGACGAGGCACTGGCAACGGTAGCGCTTGATATCGGCGGGAGAGGGTACCTTGTATACCAGGGATCATTTTACAACCCGCTTCTCGGGGGCATTGAGAATAATGTCTTTGAACACTTCTTCTACAGCCTCTGTATAAGGGCAGGAATGAATGCGCACATCTCATTTTATGGGAAGAATGACCATCACCAGTGCGAGGCGCTCTTCAAGGCGTTCGGCATCGCCTTAAGAGATGCAACACGCATCACGCGTTCCGCTGATGATATCCCAAGCACAAAGGGAAAATTATAGACTAAAAAAAGGCACTTCAGGCACTTTCTCCCTGCCCGATTTTTTTTAATAAATAATGTCAGCTATGTCCGGGTATTTTCATATACCCTGGCGAGGGATTCCCTCGCGGCAATGCGTACAAAACAATTTTCATCCATACAGGTCTTGATCAGCGGTCCGACGGCTCTCTGGTCCCCAACTTTTCCCAATGCAATGGCAGATGCAAAACGGATGTCCTTGTCATAATCACCAAGCATCACAATAAGTGAATCCACACATCCTCTGTCACCGATATCTCCAAGAGCCTTCGCTGCCGCGATTTTAACCTTCTTGTCCTCGTCATTAAGGGCAAGGACAAGATATTCCGCTGCGGGCGGACCTATCCTGGCCAGATCTTTTACCGATTGAACAATGTCAGGGCTGGTTTTTTCCAGGACTGCCGACTTATACCCTGCCATCAACTCCCCCCATTTTATCCCTCATCCAGAGGGCAAACCAGTAGTTTGACACACTCATAAAAAAGAATGCGCCATTCACCTGTGCATGGCATAAATATATTTATTGACACATGGAAACTAACTACCTGCAATTGAGATTTCAGGCCGACTACAACAGGACAGATGAACAGTTTTAAGCGCCTGAATGAATTACCGAAAACCTTTCAGTGACAGGTTAATCAGAAAAGAGATTGATGCCACCTTGATTTTTTTACCCTTTTGCTGAATGGTTTCGTGGTTCACTGAGAAAGAGTGAGTTTATGCGGACTTTGCCGCAAGCTCTACGTCCTCTTCCTTGATCGTCTTACGTCCGGCATGAAGTGCAAGCCTGTTTGCTTCCTTGGTCAGGTTTGCAATGTAATCTTCAGCTTTTGCAACAAGTGCAGCAGCAGCGTCGCTTCCGACTCTCTCAGCACCATTCTTTTTTGCAATTCTAACAACTGCAGCAATAGGTAAATCTGCCATTATATTTTACCTCAATTCAAAAGTGTATCAGGAAATATTTAAACATTTCGTGATTCTCGTCAGAATTTGCTCTAATTATGCTATCCGGCACCACAATTCAGGCATCAGACTCATTTGATGCAGGACATCGCGATGAAAATAAAAAAATGAAATTTAAGGTTTATATTAATTTTCAAGAATAATTTATTTTATTTATTTACTTTAACAACGATTCTGCCAGCAATAGTGCGTTCACATAATCTGGAGAGGCGCGCGAAGTATCTACAAAGATTCTGTCGATATTTAGGACAGGTGCGCCATGTCCGTGACCCGATCCGAGAAAGGTTAATGTACGGAAGATCAAATTGCCTGAAATGCCTTCAGGGGCGATAATTCCACCACACGTACCGATTGCGTCCTCGATACGGATCTCGTAGTGAACTGCACCGGTGATCCGGGATACAAGTTCTGCATCGGCGAGGCTCTGGTCCACGACAGGGTGCCTGCCGATATCCCCCATCCGGCCTCCTGAAAGAACACCGATCCGGTCACCCAGCCCAAAACGGATCGCTATCTCCCGCACTTTCGCAACAAGCCCGACTTTATCCGATACTGTCCACCCTTCATCGACACCGACCGGGGCGAGGAAAAATTTCTTCCCGGATGCAGTTTCAAGAAGGGCCGCCCGTTCAAGATGGTCGACCCCGGCCTGGTGTTTCAGTGCTTTCAAAGTTTCATTGGCAGGGAGTGTACCTCTCACTGCAGCATGAATGCGTCCCTCCATGAGGTCATGCACCATCCGGTCCCAGGGCGAATCTGATTCTGATAGGGAGAACAGGGATAGCTGCGCAGGAACAACTCCGGGGCGGCAATAGACCATGACAGACGATTGCAGCCCGGCCTTTCTCACGCTTTCAATAACCTTTTCGGCATTATCTCCTATTCCGATACCGACTACGGGGTGTGGCATGGCACATCATCAGAAAATAATCGCATGATACCGTTTTGGGCAAAATCAAACACAGATGAATCTTCACCCTTGTAGGTGATCCGGAGTTCCCTGCTGGCGTCAATGGTGCCTATCACCGCTGCGGTCATCCCGGCTGCTGCAAACCGCCTTTGCACCTCTTCCACGCACGATTCGCGGGCAGTCAGCACAAAACCCATTCCAGGGTATATCCTGACCCATTGTTCGAACGTCATGCCGTTTTCTTTCAGGTCGGGCCGTGGAATGGCATCAAGGTCAATTGTCGCACCTTTTCCGCTGACTTCGAGCAGCATCCCGAGCGTTCCTATGATGCCCGGGTTACTGATATCTTTTCCTGCAGTGACCAGGTGGTCCCGCCCGAGCGATTCAAGCACGCTTATCTGGGCCCGGACTTCCGCTGCCGACTTCATGGTCACCGAGTCCCAGTTCAGGATACAGGAAGGGTGAACTCTTCCGGTCAGGTCGACGGCGGCAATAATTACATCGCCAAGGCCTGCAGTGTGACTGTATATGATGCCGTCTTTTGGGGCTACACCGAGTATGGCCACGTCTATCACGCTGTACGGGGTGTCGGGATGGAGGTGTCCCCCGACGATCGGGACCCCGAACTGGAGGGAGGCATCATGCATGCCGGCAATTACCTGTTTCTGGATGCCTGTGTCTGATATGGAAAAAACATCGACCATCGCGAGGGGCTTTCCTCCCATGGCCGCGATATCATGGATATTGACAAGCACCGAGCAGTATCCTGCCCAGTAGGGGTCCGCCTCCATCAGGCGGCTCCATATTCCGTCCGCCGCAAGAAGCAGTGCCTCTGATCCATGCTCGATAACAGCCGCATCTTCACCAAATGATGCAATGATGCCGGGTGAGTCGATTCGTATGGCTTTCACCATCTCGCCGATGGCCTGTTTTCTCCGTACCCCCTCGTATTCCCTGACTACCATTGCAATCTTTGCTGTGGAGCAGCTGTGTACCACTATAACACCAACATTATGATTCTAGTAATGAATTCAGCATCATCAGACATAATTTATTTGATATACGGTCAAAGTGTGGATATGGACTGGGTGGAGAAATACAGGCCCCTGCATCTCGAGGATGTCGTGGGAAACGGGCCTGCAATACGCCAGATGCTGGATTGGGCCTCTGCCTGGAATAAAGAGAGCCGGCCCCTTATATTGTACGGTAAACCCGGGACCGGCAAAACCTCCAGTGCGTACGCGCTTGCACGCGATATGGCCTGGGAAGTTGTTGAACTCAATGCATCCGACCAGCGGACAAAGGCAGTTATCGAGAGGGTTGCAGGAACCAGCAGCACCACCGGGAGCCTGACCGGTGCAAAGCGGAAACTTATCATCCTTGATGAAGCCGACAACCTCCAGGGGAATGCAGACCGGGGCGGCGCACGGGCAATACTTGACGTCATCAAAAAATCGCGGCAGCCTATTATCCTGATCGCAAACGAACTGTACGACCTCCCGGCAGAGATCCGTTCACGGTGCGACCTGGTGCAGTTCAGGGCACTCCAGGCACGTTCGGTAGCACCCAGGCTGAAGTACATCTGCAGTGCAGAGAAGAGATCCTGCAGCGATATCGCACTCCGGGATATTGCGGAAGAAGCCCATGGAGATATGCGGGCAGCGGTGAACATGCTCTATGCGACGGCCATAGGGAGAGACCAGATAGTTGAGGATTCGCTTTCTACATCGCGGAAAGACTCACGTTCAAGTATCTTTGACCTGATAAGCGGTATTTTCGGGCGGACCGACAGCGAGAAGCTCTTACGGATGTCATACGAGGTGGACGAGACTCCCGAGACGCTTGCCCAGTGGATAGAGGCCAACGTGACGCATCTTAAGGACATATCACAGGTGACCCGTGCATACGATTCGCTTTCACGGGCCGATGAATACCTTGGCTACACCTACCGGCAGCAGTACCATACACTGTGGCGATATGCAACAGCGCTGATGATCCTGGGGGTATCTGATGCAGCAGGCAGCGAGGGGATTCACGCCCGGATATCGTCGCCCGAACGCTGGAAGAGGATGGGTACGTACCGCAAGCAGAAGAATGTCCGTATCAACACCCTGCATTCCATCGCGGAACGGCTCCACATGTCCCAGGGCACCGTGAAAGAGGGGTACCTGAGCCAGCTCGGTATCCTGATTGAAAAAGACCCGCTCGGGTATGCAAAGGAATTTTCGCTCGATGCCGACGGGCTCAATATGTTCCTCCACGACAAGGCAAAGACGCAGGGGGTTATGAAAACCATCGCCGCCGAGGAGAAAGCCCGGGAAAAAGAGCGCGATCTCCTGGATAAAGAGGCAGAAAAGAAGAGAAAATCAGCTGAAAGGAAAAAGGAACCCGCACCGGTGCAGTCGACACTGCCCCCGGAACCGGCAGAGCAGGAACCTGCACCGGACGAACCTAAAAAGACTCAGAAAACACTTTTTGACGGCTTCTGACCGCGGTAATAATAGTGGAGGACCACCCCGCAGTCGATGATCTCCCCCCCGTCACCGTACCCCTCGAACCCGAGGTGGTACACGAGCAGGTCGCAGTCGACCGCCCGGGCGAGCGAGATGAGCGCTCCGGTCATCTCTTCGGCGGGCCGGATGGAGTAGATGAGGTCGAGCCCCTCGTAGAGGCTGATATCGGGGGCGAAGATATCGTCCTTCACATAGCGGATATCGCATGCTTCCGGGGCAGGCCTGATATCGGTGCAGAAGATACGGGCCCCGGTATCACGGATGATCCGGGCGGCGTCAAGGTTCCTTCCGGCCCCGATCTCGGCCACGTTCCCGTAACGTGATGCGATGAACCGGCCGATATGCCGTTCAATATGTTTATGCCCGCTCATTCCAAGATATAGTGGTAATGGACACCCTTATTTTTTGGGATTGCACAGCCCCTGACGGATTTCAGCTTCCGGTATCACGGGCAGTCGGCTTTTTGCTCGGGAAGGGTCCCGAGGTCCATGAAAGTCCCGTCCTGCTGAATGGATATGCCAGTTCACGCCGCCAGATCGATGCAGCGGCGGTACTGGACGCACTTGATATCTTCAGGCACCGGATGAAGGTAAAGGCGAAGGTACTCCTCATCATAGGGACCGATCTCTTCAGGCCGGGCGATGAATTCCTGTTCGGCCTTGCCCGGCCTTCCGCAGGGGTAGCTGTTGTGTCAACCGCACGGCTCTGCAATGAATACTACAATCTCCATACCGACGAGGAGATATTCGTCGACCGCATCGCAAAAGAGGGGATGCATGAGCTTGGACACCTGCTCGGGCTTGAGCATTGTTCAGACCCTGCGTGTATCATGTACAACCCGCAGACGCTGGAAGACCTCGACCGGAAGAAGAAGCAGTTCTGCGTATCATGCCAGGAGAAGATCGACGGTGCGGCCGTGGATGATGTTGCTCCGCCCGTGATGCAAAAATAATTTTGGTGATTGGGTAATTATTGCCCCTGATTTTTTGTATCCCCGTGTCACCAGGTAAGCAATCGATCACATAATTTCAGATAGCACTGGCTCCTTTCACTTAATATGCTTTAAAAATTCTTCTTTTTCAATATTCGCCTGCCTGAGGATCGCGAGTAATGTTCCTGTGGCAATTTCGGGATGATTGGGAACCGTCACGAGCCTTCGACTCTCGGGATGCATGAGATGAATATGGCTGCCGGTCTGTCTTACCGGTTTGAAACCAAAAACAGCGAGGATCTTTATGATTTCAAGAGCTGACAGCAGGGGAATTTTTGACAAGATTCTCCACTTCAATGTCCAGGTAAGTCAGCTTATGGTCCCGGGGAGTCAGTTCGATCAGGAGCTGGTAGTGTTCCTCAAGCCCTTTTTTGAGGTTCTGCACAGCTTCCTCTTCTGATGAACCCTGGTCAGCGATATTCGTGAGGAGATCCACGGCCACGACATATTTTCCTTCCTTATGGACTTCAATGAGGGTCTTCATGTTTTGATACCAGTTATCGGATTTTATGCTAATAATAGTATGCGAAACCAGGAAATGAGGGCCACCCTTCGCTCGCGGGGACGTCGGACACGATGCTCTTTGATGCACAACAGTGACTTAAAAAAGCGTCGTGCAGTAAAAAAAGAATTAATGCATGAATACCGATGATTAGCCATATGAAAACGATCCATGTTCCCGTACTTATCGAGACCGATGAGGACGGGATCTTCATCGTATCCTGCCCCCGGTTCAAAGGCTGCCATAGTTATGGGAAGACTATTGACGAAGCCCTCGAACGCATCCGGGAGGTTATCGCCCTCTGCATGGAAGACTCGAATCTTGAACAGGTCAATACTTTTGTAGGGTTTCGAGAGGTCGAAATAATTCAGGGTGCATGATGCTCCCGGTCATCAACGGCAAAGGACTCATCGCGTTTCTCAAAAATCTTGGTTATACAGTTAAAATGAATATAAGACCTCTCATCCCTACACCCCCACCACGATGAACGTCACCGCTCCCGACCCGGAGTATTTCACTCCGGCAGGGTGGTGACGATCCGCTCACGGTCAAGGAACCGGACAAGCCAGAAGATCAGGGCAAGGAGCGCTCCGGCGACAAGCAGCGTTCCCAGCAGGACCGGCCACGTAATCTCGACTGTCGGCCCGATGACCTCGCGGGTGAAACTGATCACGAAGATCAGGCCCATGATGATGCCGAAGTTCAGGATCTGGTTCTCCCTCATCCCGAGGAGGAGCTGTGCAAACCCGATAAGGCCTGATGCCGCCGCAATGAATGCGGGAATGACAATCAGGATGTGCACGATGACCTGCGGGGAGTATATGATCGTCCTTTCCAGGATGGCAGACGATCCGGCAGCAATGATAACCGCTGTTGCAAGTGCCATCACGTATGCAGGGATGGTCACCCCGGTTACCTTCCCAAGCCAGATCTGGCGGAGCGACAGCGGGGAGCAGAGCAGCGTCTCGATGACACCTTCAGTCTTTTCCCGCAGGAATGCCTGTCCTGAAAAGATGTACCCGCAGAATATCCCGAGCGTCAGGACAAGGTAAAACCCGAGCTGGTCCAGTATGACGGCCGGGTTATCGGCGGCAATGATCACTGCCGGCGTCGAGATCGCCCCGAACACCACGACAAACGCGACTGCAGAGATAAGGAGGTTTTTCGAACGGAGGATCTGCTGTATCTCCCTCCTCGCAACTACCATCACTTCTCTCACGATGACGCCTCCGCCTTTTTCATTACGTCAAGGTAAATTTCTTCAAGCGACCTCGACTGCTTCTTCGCCTCTTCAAGCGAGATCCCGGCCCCGGTGAGTGTGAAAAGGACTTCCGGGGCACCATTGTGCGGGATCTTCATCGAGATGTGATCGCCCTGTACCTGCAGGTCCGACACCCCTGCAATCCCTTCGAGAACACGCTGTGCGGCACCGGCCTGCGCCTTGTCCGAAAGCGTCACGCCAAAGACCGTCATGCCTGCACCGGCCGTCAGGCTGCTCACGCTGTCGAGTGCTTTTATCTCACCCTGGTTGAGGATGGCAACCCTGTTGCAGACCCGCTGGACTTCATCGAGGTTATGCGAATTGAGAAATATCGTAATCCCTTCCCGGCCTGAAAGCCTGAGGATCAGGTCCCTGACCATGTGCTGGGCTTCCGGGTCGAGCCCCGAAGACGGCTCGTCGAGAAAGACTATCTCCGGGTCGTGCAGGATTGCCCTGGCAATCCCGAGCTTTCTCTTCATCCCGGTCGAGAACGTCCCGGCGGGGTCATCTTTCCGTTCTGTCAGCCCGGCAAATTGCAGCAGTTCACTGATGCGGTCACCGGGATTCTCCACCCCGTAGAGCTGTGCATAATAGGAAAGGTTCTCGTACGCACTCAGCCGGTCATAGATACCGTTGTTCTCTAGAAGGACCCCTACCCTGCCCCGTACGGCATCGTCAACGCCGAGGTCCGCCCCCATGACCCGGGCGCTGCCCGAACCGGCATGGAGCAGCCCGAGAAGGATGCGCATGGTCGTCGTCTTCCCGGCGCCGTTCGGACCGAGAAATCCGAAAACCTCGCCTTTCTCAACCGTGAAACTGATACCGTTGAGGACGACCTTCCTGCCGAACGATTTTTTCAGGTCTGTTACCTCAACCACGCTCATTTAATGACACCTCTCCGGAAAAATGAGTCCGGACGCATCCCGGATTTCCCGGCCTTTTTCTGTTTGTTTTATCCATATCGGTCCCCTGGTGTGATAAAAAAATCACCTTTTGTTAGTTATTTCTCATGCAGATATTTTAAAACGCTGTATATTTCCACCCTGAATTACCTGTAAATTTCAGGAAAAGGAATTATAAATGGCATTTATGATACAATCCCTTCGCAGGATAGTCTGATAAAGGCTCTTTTTTAGGAGGTCTGGATAGGTAAATTCTGGCAGGCAGGAGGTACGGTATTATCTCCAGGAAATATTTTACCGGTTTTTTTGTGAAAGCGCTGAGCACGGTCCCTGTCGCACCCCGGGTCGCCGCAACGGCGGGGCACAATCCCCGGGTGTGTCGGGGTGAGGAGTGCGGCCAAACTGGACCCTATAATTCTGTAATTAACGAAGAGACATCTGCCCGGTCAGGGAATGTATAAGGAGAGCAATCCAGCGAGAATTAATCCTGATTTATCTGGCATGACAGAGTTGTTTTCTCTTTTTTTATCTGCACCAGTGCCGGAACATTCCTGGTAAGGTATAGCCTGATTTTTCGGTATTTCCATCTTTGTTATAATCCTCCTGCCAATAATACACCCGGAAGATTAATAGAAGAAAACGGTTTCAAAAGTAAAGTTTTACCAGACAAAAGGGTTAAGCATGGGTTTCAACAGGCAAAATAACCTGACAACTGCCCGTCGGTAAAACCCACAACCCCTCCGGAATTAAGAAGGAGGACGCATAGCCCTGAACTGTCATCCACAACCGATCCTGCAAGCGCACCGGCAGTTACCGGGCACACACCACGGTCCAGGAGTTCTCCCATGACAGAATACCCTGATTCTCCGGCAGCAGGCACATAAACCGAACCCAGGCTGTCTGTGATAAGGGGTGCTGCAGAGTTACCGGTGTAACGCAGGGAGAGTGTCGACAATGACGCAAACGATCCCTTTTCAACGGTCATAACGGACCTGGAGATCGAATATCCCGCATACGATTCCATGGCAGGGGAATAACGGGAAACCTGCTGATGCTGAAGAGAGGAATAGGATTGCAGGTACCCGCTGCTATACGGGGTAGAGACGTCGGAGAATGAAGCACTGCATTGTGTGCCGGTCACGGCATTCAGTGCCAGGATGACCGTACAGAATATGATAAAGGCTGAACTGACTGATTTCATGGATGACTGCCAGCCATGTTCGGTCCGGCAATATTTTAATTGGTAGGATACCCCGGGTTCAAAGGTATGACCTGCATTTCAGACCAATGCCTGGTAAACTGCAGAACCGGAGAGCCCGTACTGGATCGAAAACCACGTAAAATTGTTCAGAAGGACGATTATAACAATGCCGGAAGCGTTGCGTTCCGGACAGATGTATAAAAAAACTGATTAAAGTGCGGACTGGATACGAAAGAAAAAAGGTTTAGCCGAACAGGGCACCGAGCCCTGCCATTCCGCTCTCTTCCTCTTCCTTCTTGTCTTCGACTTCTTCTTCTGCAGCTGCTGCGGGTGCTGCTGCTGCTGCGGGTGCTGCTGCAACTGCAACAGGTGCTGCTGCTGCCTTGCTGATTGCATCCTCGATGTCGACGCCATCAAGCGCTGCAACGAGCGCTTTTACGCGGGATTCGTCAACGGCGATACCGGCAGCGGTAAGGACTGCCTTAAGATTCTCTTCCTTGATTCCTTTGCCTGCCTTGTGCAGGAGAAGTGCTGCATAGATATATTCCATCTTTTTCACCTCAGTGTTTAATCTGATTTGCCGCTCACAACGTTCTGGAGGGCTGACATTTCTCTGTACGCTTTTCCTATAATCGCATCAATTACGTCCTTCTCGTAGACGCATGCCTCAATGGCAAGACCACGTGCTTCACGCACCGCCTTTGTCAGGATAGGTGCAATTGTTTCCTTTGTCGGAATCGCTGCATTCACCGAGAGGTTGAATGCCTGCTGTGAGGCGAGCGTAATCTGCCTGAGTATGGCGGTCTCATCAATCGCGAGGACCGACGGTTCGTATATGGTTCCTTCATAGTATGCGATCTGAAGGATAAGCCCGATATCCATCGGTTTGACGTCGAGCTTGGCGAGGACAGCTGCCAGTTTCTGGTTGATGGCCTCTCCCTTTTTCACGACGGTCTTTGTCTCACGGATTTTGACCTTGCCACCCTCGATGGCTGCCGGGATACCTGCCTGCTGGAGTTCCCCGACTATCGGGCCGGGTTTGAAGCTCGTCGGCCCCTTCTCGATAATAATATCTTCAGGAGCTGTTTCACCCGGCTTTGCAGCCATCTTGGTCTTGGTCTTTTCGAGGGTCTTGAACAGCTTGAACGGGTTTTCGTTCGTAAAGATAAGTGCAGACTGGCCTGACAGGTGGCCTGAAACAGACTGCATGTCCCCGCCGAGCTCTTCGAATGCATGCCTGATCAGGGTATTCCTGGTCATCTTGATCTTGGCGCTACCCTTCAGGTTTCGCCGGATCTGCTGGAGCTGCGTGGCAGGGATGCCGTACATGTCTACAAGCCCTACAAGGGTGTAACTGCCTGCATCCGCCTTGATCTCTTCGACTTCCTTCCGTTTCCATGCCGGGAGATGATGGGTATACAATGCCATCTATACCAGCCTCTCTGCCGGGCCCATGGTAGTCTTGACAAACACCGACCTGATATTCATGGGTCCCTGTTCAAGTACCGATTCGACACGCTTCATGACCGCATCGATATTCTCTGCGATCTGCTCAGGGGGCATCTCTGTCGTTCCCACCTTTACATGGAACAGTTTCTTGTCCTTTGTGCGTATCTTCACGGAATTACGAAGACGTTCTACTATTGGCCTGATATCGGTCCCGCTCGCGATTGGGAGCGGCATCCGTCCACGTGGACCGAGCCGCGGCCCGAGCCAGCGACCGACAAGCGGCATCACACCGGTCTCAGCAAGGAAGAAACGATACGAACTGGCGACCCCGCGTGCTTCGCGGGGCTCTCCGCCCAGTCGTTCAATCTCTTCGGGGCCGATAATCAGGTCCACACCGGCTTCTTTTGCCTGTGTGGTGATATCGCCCTTGCCGAGGACCGCTATGCCGACTTTTTTACCAGTACCATGGGGAAGAAGAATCGTCTCGTCAATACGATTTTTCGGCTGCGCCATATCGATATTCTTGAGATTGATGGTAATATCTACACTCTCAGAGAATTTGCGTTTAGGCGCTTTTTCGATAGCCGTATTCACGGCATCCAAAATTCTGGCCCTTTCAACCATCTGATTCCTCCATAGTTCTCCGACCTTTACGATCTTCTATGGTTTTTCTATCTTGTCTATTCTGCGAGGACCTTGTCATATACGCCATTGTCAATTGCAGAGAGAACCTCTTTCGGTCTCTTGCCGTCGACATTGACACCCATGCTGACACAGGTTCCGACAACTTCCTTGACCGCATTCTTCAGGTCATAGGAGAGCATATCGTTCTGTTTCATACGGGCTATTCTGACAGCGGCCTCTATAGGCAGGTCACCGACTATCTGGATATTGGGTTCTGCCGAACCCTTCTCAACATTAACCTCTTTTTTAATAAGGGCCGTCGTAGGTGGAATACCTACTGTGACCGTGAAGTTCTTCTTGTCATCGACCTCGATCTTCACCGGCACCTGCATGCCGTTGAATGACGACGTCTTGTTGTTGATCTCATCAACAACTGCCTTCACGTTAATGCCAAGTGGTCCAAGAGCGGGTCCGATTGGCGGACCTGCGGTTGCCTTGCCTCCGGGTACTAATACCTCGACCACTTCTGCCATAGTATCACCATGCTGTCCCGCAAACGGGTACTCCGCGTGGGTTAAGTAAGGTTGACCGGTACTGACTTAAATGTATACCAGAACCGGAAAAAACAGGGGTGTATATCAGCTCAGATCGCCCTTATCAACGACCCTGACATTATCGCCGCGGACCGTGATGGGGATCGGGAGCACACTCTCGTATAATTCCACAGTAATTTCTTCTTTTCCGGCATCGATGCGTTTTACGACCGCTTTCTCACCCTTGAAGGGACCGGCTATGAGTTCGACTATAGTGCCTTCAGATATCCCGCTGACAACAGGTTTCGGTACCAGGAAGTGCCCGACCTCGGAAAGGGCAGTCTCGCCTTTGATGACACTGCGCGCATGCGCTACCTTCTCGACCAGCTGTTCGATGCGGGGGAGGCTCTCATGAGTCTCCACGAGCACGTATCCTTTCAGTTCATCGGGGACGATGACTGCCGTAACCTTTACATCGCTGGCCCCGGTATCGATTGCCTTTTTTATATTGTCGGCTACCGTCCTTTCCTGCTTCGACGTAGTCTTAATTGCAAAAATACGGCTGGCGGACTGTTCCATTTCCATCATGGCGTCAACAGCATGATCTCGTAGATGATAAATCCCATCAGGCCGACAACTGCGACGCCCGCAGCGGCGACAAGTGCAATTTTCTGAAATTCTTCCCTTTTCGGGGTCCTGGCAAGCTTGAGGATACGCCAGTATTTCCTGAATAGCTCCTCATTCAGGTTAAATTTTATATCCGGTTTTGTTATCTCCATGTATAATCACTTCAGGAAATCTATCTCAAATTGCTTCTGAACTTTTGGGGTAACTTTTTCATTTCTACCATATATTTGTGGCGACCGTACGCCACATACCACAAGCATCGTCCGCATCTTGTTCTGCATATCCGGATCGATCTGAACTCCCCAGATTATGCGTGCATTGGGGTCGATTCGGTTATACACTTCCTGAACCACGCCTTCTGCCTCAGCCATTGTCATGTCGGGTCCGCCGATGACATTGACAAGCGCGGCAGTGGAACCTGATATGTCGACATCGAGCAGCGGGGACCTGATGGCCTTCTTCACCGAATCTGCTGCCTTGTCTTCGCTGTCACTCTCGCCCATTCCTATCATTGCAACGCCGCCGCGCTCCATGACCGTCCGTACATCGGCAAAGTCCAGGTTGACAAGCCCGGGCATGGTGATCAGCTCTGTGATCCCCTTGACCGCACGCATCAGGACCTCGTCGGCGACCTTGAATGCAGCGTAGAGCGGAAGTTTTGGTACGACTTCAAGCAGGCGATCATTCGGGACAACAATGACGGTATCTGCCACATCCCTGAGGCGCTCAAGTCCGGCCTCTGCATTTTCCATTCGTATCGCCCCTTCTGCGGTGAACGGCAGTGTGACGATAGCAATTGTGAGTGCCCCCTCGTCCCGGGCAGCCTTTGCCACGATAGGTGCACATCCGGTTCCGGTGCCTCCCCCGAGGCCGACGGTGATAAATACCATGTCACAGCCGGAGACTATACGTTTTATATCCTGTTCGTTCTCAAGGGCAGCTTCTTCTCCGATCTGGGGGATTGAGCCTGCTCCAAGCCCTCTTGTCCGTTGTCGCCCGATGAGGATGCGTTGATCTGCCTGTGTACGGATCAGGTTCTGGGCATCGGTATTGATTGCAATAAGCTTTGCCCCGTGAATACCCTCCTCCATCATGCGGGTGATGGTATTGGATCCGCTTCCGCCACAGCCGATCACGGCGATTTCGGTCTTTAACTCCTTGAGGATCTGG
Source organism: Methanoregulaceae archaeon UBA467 (assembly GCA_002503825.1). GTDB lineage: Archaea > Halobacteriota > Methanomicrobia > Methanomicrobiales > Methanospirillaceae > UBA467. Next base: position 36,213 of record DASP01000015.1, on the reverse strand, counting down.
TCGAGATCCTCATTATTCTTCGAGACATCTTGTGGTTCGTCCCTTACCCTTGTGAGTGCCTCTTCAACAATTGATCTCATAGGTAATTCTCCAATCCCGGGATGTGGATTTTTTTCTCATCGCGAACCCGGACCATTTCCGGTGTGATCTCCCTTCCATCGACGTTCACGTTACGGCCTTTCATCAGGACACCGAGTAATGGTCCCTTCGGAATCCCCAGTTCGCGCGCTTTTATGGGGTCGAGCCGCATTTTCCGGATGATAAGGTGATCCCCCTCAATCGCAATGTGTTCTTCGCTACTTAAGGTTGTTACGCATAAGCTTATTAAATCATTCAGTACATCCGGACAATTCTCCTCCAGTGCGATAAAAACCGGCAGCACCGCTCGTTTACCTGTCGATAGATGGGCGAGGGGGAGTTCACCGAGTCCGGTTGTGAACCTCTTTTCATTTGTTTTCAGGGTTTCTTCGAGTAAATCACCTGGAATTTCAATTAATTTCGGTCTTCCGTCAGACAGGAACCTGTGCAGGCTCACCTGTGAACCGGGGTCGATCTTCCCGGCAAGCGAGAGGAAGGAGAGGTATGTCGACCACGAAAGGGCGCCCATATGGTGTAAGTCCCCCTCGGTGAGTCGCACCAGCCCGCATTCGCAGAATGCCCTGTCGAGCCGGGCATTCTCATCCGTTGTAACTGCTTTCCTGTCGACATACACTGCAACAGCCCCGCTCTTTTCTGCCATGAGCCGCACCATATCCGCGTTTAATCCCGAAATATCACGTGAATGTGCAATGTGCCCGAATGCACCGCGGGTGGTGAGTGCGATTTCGGTCTCCCGGGCAGCATAATGGGTTCCCCCGAACCCGGCGAGGGGGATGACCCCGGCGGGATCTGCGCAGAGAACACTTAACGCAACTGCACGGGCTGCAACAGGGTCATTCCATTCTTTTTCGGTGCTCCCGACCTCGACAAAAAAAGAGGGCGTTTCAAGCTCTGACGGGCCGTGATGAGTGATCTCGTACGCTACCCGGTACCCCGGCGGTGCATTTTTTGAGAGCCCGCCAAGCACGGCATGCATCCATGCAGGTGCAGCAGGGGGAAGTGAACCGGGTTTCCCTCCAAAATCGGCCGAACTGATATTGCCTGTCACATGCACGGTAAGGACAGGTACCGGATTGACACTGGAATGACGCGAGAGAAATATTATCAGGTCACATGAGAGTTCCCGGTCGATATGATCGGCATAAATGAGGCGCTCCTCTACCTCAACAAGTTCATAACGGTGTTTTTCGAGAGGGTACGGATTTCCTGACCCGGCTGCAAGGAGTTCCACGACCTGTTTTTTGATACTGGTCCCGCCAGGGTCCTGCCGGGAGTGTACGAGTGCGATCTTTTTATTCCTGATATGTCATCCCATCCCGTTGTCCGTACTGATGAATATGATAAACACTATTTCTTTGTATACATACTATTGTTACTATGGACGAGGAACAAATCAGGACAGCATTCGAAAAAGAGGGTATTGTAAATGAGATAAAATGCCCCCAGGCGTTTATTATCTCGGAAAAATACGGGATCCAGAAGATGGACATTGCAAAGTACTGTAACAGGAACGGAGTGAAAATCAGGGGCTGCCAGCTGGGCTGCTTTAAATGAGTCTTTTTTTAAGCACGATACCTGTTGACGAAGCTATCAGCGCGGGTAAAGACCTTGTTCAGCCGGTCGGTACCGGGAATGTCCCGCTGGAGGACTGCCAGGGCAGGGTACTGGCAGAGGATATCTCTTCAGATGTCGATATCCCTGGATTTTCCCGTTCCGTGGTAGACGGGTATGCGCTGAAGGCGTCAGATACGACCGGGGCCGGAGAATCGTCCCCTGCCATGCTGAACTATTCAGGCATGGTAAAAATGGGGAGTGCTGAAGAGATCACGATCCGCCCGGGAGAATGTGTATACATACCGACCGGCGGGGCACTTCCTTCGGGATCAGACGCTGTTGCCATGATTGAATACTCTGAAGCAATAGGCGACCAGATCCTCGTGAAAAAAACAGTCGCCCCGGGTGAAAATATCATATTCAGGGGTGAAGATTTCACTGCAGGAAATATCGTCGTAAAGAAGGGCCGGCGGCTTTCTCCACAGGATACCGGGGTGCTGGCGGCGGTCGGCCGCATCTCAGTCCCGGTATACCGATCTCCTGTCGTAGGCGTTATTTCTACCGGGAACGAGCTCGTCCCGGTTGATACGGTTCCGTCGGGCGGACAGGTACGGGATGTCAACAGCTACATGTGCGGGGCGTTCCTTGCACAAAGGGGTTGTACTCCGCGTTATTACGGAATAACGCGTGACGACCGTGATGCCCTCAGGACGGTTCTCGCAAGGGCCGCATCGGAATGTGATGCCGTCCTTATCTCGGGGGGCAGTTCCAAGGACGACCGCGATATGAGTGCCGACATCATCAGGGAAGCTGGCGAAGTGCGGGTGCACGGGATCGCAATTGCACCGGGAAAACCCACCATACTCGGGATCGCCGGAAATAAACCCGTAATCGGACTCCCGGGACACCCGGCCTCGGCCTATGTTGTCCTGATGGTCATAGGCCTGCCGATGCTCTCGGCCCTTGCAGGAGAAACCTCGTATACACGGCATACAATACGGGCAGTACTCGGAGAGAATATCCCCTCCACCCGCGGCAGGGAAGACTATGTCAGGGTCGTGATGAAAGACAAAACAGCTTATCCGCTCTTTGGAAAATCAGGACTTCTCAACACGCTTGTAGAGAGTCACGGGGTCGTCCGGATACCTGCTGGGAGCGAGGGGCTCGAGGCATTCGAGGAAGTGGACGTGATACTGTGGTAAAACGCTACCTCGACGTGGTTTCGCTGCAGGAGGTGTTTGACATTATGACTGCGGAGTTTACCCCGGCACCATCGGTCCGCGAGGTGCCGCTCGAGGAATCGGTGGGATGTATCAGTGCCGGGCCGGTTTTTGCACGGTACTCCGTCCCTGAGATCCACCTCTCAGCAATGGACGGCATTGCAGTCCGGAGCGCCGACACCATCGGGGCGTCTGAACAACGGCCGGTAACCCTCCCCGAAGCCGTCAGGGTCAATACCGGAAACATCGTTCCGCCCGGGTTTGATGCCGTCATCATGATCGAAGATGTCAGGGTTGACGGGGACCGGTTCACGATAAGGAAACCGACAGCTCCGTGGCAGCATGTCCGTCCTGCAGGCGAAGACATCGCAGAGTCTGAAATGGTCATTCCCGGGCGGCACCGCATCCGTCCCCACGAGGTCGGGGCCCTTGCCACCTACGGCATCACCAGCCTGCCGGTCTTTTCCGTCAGGGCAGGGATCATTCCCACCGGCAGCGAACTTGTACCCCACGGAATAAAACCTGCCCCCGGACAGGTCGTCGAGAGCAACACGGTGATGGCAGCTGCATGGCTTGAATCGCTCGGTGTACAATGCACGCGATACCAGATCACCCCGGATGAGCCCGACCTGATAAGGGACGCGATTGCCAGGGCTGTTGAGGATAACGACATGGCAATCGTCTCTGCCGGGTCCTCTGCAGGCACCCGGGATTTCACTGCGGATATTATTGCAGAACTTGGTGAAGTACTGGTCCACGGCGTGGCAATAAAACCGGGAAAACCGGTTATTATCGGAAAGGTTGGGGGAAAACCGGTAATTGGCATGCCGGGATACCCGCTCTCGGCACTGACAGTACTCAGGGAGATAATCACCCCCCTCGTCGCCCGTTACGGGCTTGCCCTGCCGGATCAAGTACTCCAGCGGGCCCGGCTCACCAGCACACTCCACTCGGATGCCGGGTCTGATGAGTTTGTTCTCCTGTCTGTCGGAAAGATCGGGGGAAAGTGGGTGGCGTCGCCGCAATCACGTGGTTCCGGCGTGCAGATGAGCGGTGTCAGGGCAAATGCCTATCTCCGGATACCACGACCTGTCGAGGGATTCGAGGCAGGAGAAGAAGTGGATACCAATCTGATGGTATCCCGGTCTGAAGCGGGAGAGGCGCTCCTGCTGACCGGGAGCCATGACCCGGTCCTCGATTACCTGGCAACCATGGTGCGGTCAGGAGGGGTAGATATTCATTCGACCCACACCGGGAGCATGGGCGGCCTTATTTCCTTAAAAAAACAGGACTGCCATGCCGCACCCATGCACCTGCTCGCGGATGACGGGGACTATAACATCCCGTACCTCTCCCGCTACCTTCCCGGGGAACGCATCACGCTCATATGCGTGGCAGGGAGAGAGCAGGGAATCGTATCGGTCAGCGGGGATATAGGGATCGATGACCTTCCCGCACACCGGTTCGTGAACAGGCAGAAAGGGTCGGGCACCCGCCTGCTCCTCGACTATGAACTGAAGAAGCGCGGTACCGATGTTTCACGCATCGAGGGCTACAACCGGGAGCTCACAACGCATATCGGAGTCGCCCTTGCAGTAAAAAGCGGGGAGGCGGACGCGGGGATGTGCGTTTACAGTGCTGCAAAAGCCCTCTCCCTGCCGTTCCAGCCCGTGGCGCAGGAACGCTACGAGCTTGCCGTGCGGACGGAACACATGGACGATCCAAGGATAATGGCGCTTCTCGACACGATACGATCGGAAGAGTTCATCCGGGTGCTGCAGGACCTTGGCGGGTACGACTCCCGCGAAACAGGCGTGCAGCGCGAACTGCCATAACGACCGCTTCTTCCGGTGTTGCGCACCGGAAGACCCCGTCAATATCATGGGTTTTCCATCCAAATACTGCCCTTCCTGTTTTCAGTGCGATTGCTATCTCGGAGAGCGTCCCGTATGCCCCGCCGATGGCGATGACCGCATCGGCAGACTGGACAAGCACCACGTTTCTTGCATGACCAAGCCCGGTCCTGATGATAATGTCGAGGTACCCGTTCCCGTCGCCGGCATCAGGCAGGATCCCGACCGTCATTCCTCCCTCTTCCTTCGCGCCCCTGCAGGCAGCCTCCATAACTCCGCCGAGTCCTCCGCAAGCCAGGATTTCATGGTTGAGTGCGACGAGCGCCCCGACCGTTTCTGCTGCGTCCGCTTCCTCGCTGCTGCAGTCTCCCGGCCCGATAACGGCAATCTGGACTGACATGACCTCATGCACCCCCTGTCCTGAAATAGTTCCTGCCGGTCATTTCATCACCGCCGTGTTTATGACCATCAGCCTCTGCTCGGTCATCTCCTGTATCGCATAACGGGGACCTTCTCTCCCGGTACCCGACGCCTTGACACCTCCGTAGGGCATCTGGTCGACCCTGAAGGTGGGAATATCATTGACCTGGAGCCCTCCCACCTCCGCGTTCCGGAACGCCATGAGAATGGCATTCATATCGCGGGTGAACACTCCCATCTGCAGACCGTAATCCGTGTCGTTCGCCAGGCGCAGTGCATCAGGGAACTCTTCATACGGCGTTACGGTGATAAACGGTGCAAACGCCTCCTCTTTGTTCACCCTCATATCCGGGGTTGTGCCGGCAAGGAGCCCCGGAGGAAAGATTGTCCCCTGCGGGGGCCCGCCTGCACAAAGCACTGCACCCCGGGCGGTCGCTTCCCGCACCTTGCCGTAGGCCTTTTCTGCAGCTGCTGACGAGATCATGGGCCCGATATCCACGGCAGGATCGCGGGGATCTCCTGTTTTAAGGGCCCGGACTGCATCGGTCATCATCCGGACCGCTTCGTCATAGATGCTTTTGTGCAGGAAGACCCGCTGCACCGATATGCAGACCTGTCCGGCATTGGAATAGCCGCCCGTGACGATGCGCTTCACCGCGTAGGAGAGATCTGCATCCGGTTCAACGATCACCGCCCCTGTCCCGCCGAGTTCGAGGGTGATCCGTTTCCGGCCTGACAGGGACTTCAGGTGCCAGCCGACCTCTGCACTGCCGGTAAACGAAACAAAGGCAATCCGTTCATCTTTAACGAGACGTTCCGCCCGTTCGCCCGGGCATGGCAGAACACTTATCGCCTCGGCAGGAAGCCCGGATTCAACCGCAATTTCGCCGAGCATGATGGATGATACCGGTGTTGCCGATGCAGGCTTGAGGATGACGGGGTTTCCGGCAGCAATTGCCGGGCCGAGCTTGTGACAGGCACTGTTCAGGGGAAAATTAAACGGTATGATCCCAAGCACCGGTCCGACAGGCACCCGCATTGTCACGCCTATCCGGCCCGTAGAATCAGGGGTCCAGTCAAGCGGCAGGAGCTCGCCGCATATCCTTTTTGCCTCTTCTGCCGAGATCCTGAGGGTCCCGACCGCCCGGTCCACCTCTCCTTCCGCCCCCGCGACCGTTTTGCCTGCTTCGAGGGTCAGTATGCGTGAAAATTCAGCTTTCCTTCGTTCCAGTTCGTCTGCCATCCGGAAAAGAATACGCGAACGCTGGTATGACGAGAGTTCCTTTGTTATTGAAAATCCCTCGATCGCACACTCTGCCGCTGCATCGAGATCGTCTCCGGTTGCAAGCCATACCCTGGCTATGCACTCGCCGTTGAACGGGAACCTTATTTCCTGTTGTTCGCTGCCTGTCCGCGGGACGCCCCCGAGAAGAAACGGATATTCCTCCATACCATTCACTCCTGAATTCTGTATCCGCCCGGGCGCAGATATATGCTTTCAATCCATGCCACACAAACACCGTGAAACAGGACCGTGATGGAAAAGACCGGACGTCTGCATCCCACGCATTCATGCTCCTTCACCATGTGTACGGCCACGTTGCAGGTCCATCTTCCCTCCGGCGGAGTGAAAACTACTTTGTCATACACGGAGTATAATTAAAGATACTCGCTTACACCCGCATGCAGGGTATACTTATCCGGAGGATCAAGGTGAAGGAAGTCACCAGCAGCTACAATGCACAGGAAATCGAAGAAGATGTCCAGGAATTCTGGAACCGCGATAATATATTTGAAAAGACAAGAGAACTTCATAAAACCGGAAAGGATTTCTTTTTCGTGGACGGCCCGCCGTATACCACCGGTCACATCCACCTCGGCACCGCATGGAATAAAATAATCAAGGACTCCGTTCTCCGCTTTCAGAGAATGAACGGGAAAAACGTGACGGCACGTGCAGGGTACGATATGCACGGGCTGCCCATCGAAGTCCGTGTCGAGCAGCAGCTCGGGTTTTCCTCAAAAAAAGACATTGAAACATTCGGAATAGAGAAATTTATCGATAAATGCCGTACCTTTGCAGCCGATAACAAGGACGTGATGAGCGAACAGTTCAAACGTCTCGGCGTCTGGATGGATTTTGACGACCCGTACCAGACCATGCAGTCCGAGTATATCGAGGCTGCCTGGTGGACCATTAAAAAAGCAGACGAATGCGGGATGCTTGAACGCGGACACCGCGTGGTAAACTGGTGCCCCCGCTGTGCCACCGCCATCGCCGATGCCGAGGTCGAGTACTGGGACGAGACAGATCCTTCGATATATGTAAAATTCCCGGTCGACGACTGCGACTGCGAATACCTGGTCATCTGGACGACAACGCCGTGGACCCTCCCTGCCAACGTTGCAGTTGCGGTACACCCGGATCTCATCTATGCACGGGTAAAAGCCGTAAAGGACGGGAAACAGGAGATCCTCTGGATCGCGGAGGACCTCGTCGAGCCTGTGCTCAGGAAAGGGCGTTACCAGGACTTTTCCATCCTCGAAAAGCGACCGGGCCGGGATATGACATCGTTTGTCTATTCGTCACCGCTTCACGAGCAGGTGCCGCTACAGCGCGAAATATCGCACAGGGTGGTCACGGCGGACTTTGTCACCCTTGAAAATACCGGAATGGTCCATATCGCCCCGGGACACGGGTGGGACGATTATCTCCTCGGGTGCAAGGAAAACCTCCCGATTGTCTGCCCTGTAGACGCAACAGGGACATTTACCGAAGAGGCCGGAACGCTCGCCTGCATGTTTGTAAAAGAGGCCAACCCTGTCGTGCTGGAAGAGCTGGGCGATCACCTGCTTGCAAAAGAGGCCGTGGTCCACCGGTACGGCCATTGCTGGCGCTGTAAAACACCGATCATCTTCCGTGCCACCGAACAGTGGTTCCTGAAGGCATCCGAGATGAAGGAACGGATGCTGGAAGAGGTTGCTGAAGTGACATGGTACCCCGAATGGGCAGGAAGCGCACGTTTCTACGACTGGATCAAGGAAGCCCGGGACTGGTGCATCTCAAGGCAGCGGTACTGGGGAATTCCCATTCCCATATGGCAGTGCCGGACCTGCGGAACCCACAGGGTTTTCGGGACCATCCGGGAGCTGGAAGCTGCGAGCGGTCAGCCGCTGAAGGATCCGCACCGGCCCCATGTTGACCTGGTCACGCTGCCGTGCTCGTGCGGGGGCACGCTGCACCGGGTTGAGGACATATTCGACGTCTGGTTTGATTCTGCCGTTGCATCATGGGCAACGCTCCGGTTCCCGTCACAGACCGAAGATTTCAGGCGGCTCTGGCCTGCTGACTTCATCACCGAGGGGCAGGACCAGACACGCGGATGGTTCTACTCGCAGCTCGGCGCAAGCACCATCGCATTCGACCGTGCACCCTACAAAAACGTGCTGATGCACGGGTTTGCACTTGATGCAGAGGGCAGGAAGATGAGCAAGAGCCTCGGGAATGTCGTCACCCCTGAGGAGATCATCCAGAAACAGGGCGTCGATGTGATGAGATTATACGTGCTCTCATCGAGCGCCCCGTGGGACGACCTCAAATTCAACTGGGATGGGGTAAAAACCGTAAACAGGGCAGTCAACATCTTCTGGAACGTCTACCGGTTCCCCCTGCCGTACATGATACTCGACGGGTTTGTCCCTGCATCTGAAGGCGGGAACTGGACCGGCTCCTTTGTGTCGGGCATGTATGGGTCGATGAGTGCGGAAGACCGCTGGATCATCTCCCGGTTAAACTCGGTGGCGTCACTGGTTACCGGTGCCGTGAATGAGTGCCAGCTCCACCGTGCAACGCGGGCGCTCATCAGTTTCATACTTGAAGACGTCTCCCGCTGGTACGTGCAGCTGGTACGTCCGCGTATGTGGCTCGAGGGCGAATCGCCTGAAAAGATACAGGCCTACGAGACGATGTATTATGTCATCCGCCATCTCAACACCCTGCTCTCGCCATTTATTCCACATATCACCGAGATGATGTACAGGAACATCAAAGTCGGGCAGGACCCTGAAAGTGTCCACATGCTCGACTGGTTCCCGGGCGACCCTGCCCTCACCGATCCTGACCTCGAGCAGGCGATGGCGGTCGTGCAGTCCTTTGACGAGGCCCAGGCAAACGCCCGCCAGGCGGGAAAGCGGAAACTCAGGTGGCCGGTAGGGGAGTGCGTGGTAGTCGCCGGTTCCGGGGAGGTTGCTTCTGCCATACGGGACTTAAACGATATCTGCACGGACAGGGCTAACGCCCGCGTCGTCAGGGCAGTCGAGGGCCGCTGGGAACGGATCGGCTGGAAGGCAGAACCGGTCATGAAGGCCCTCGGCCCCGGCTTTGGCAAAAACTCTCCGAAAGTGAAGGAACTCATCCTTTCTGCCGATGCAGGTACGATGAAGGCTGCATTTGATTCAGGGCAGACCGTTACCTTAAAAGATGGCGACCAGGCCTTTGAGATAGACGGGACCTATGTCACCTTTTCGGAAGAGATGCCTGAAGGGATATTCTCAGCCCCGATGCAGGGCGGAACCGTCTACGTGGACATCACTCTCACACCAGACCTTGAGGCAGAGGGATACGCCCGCGAGGTGATACGCAGGTTCCAGGAGATGCGGAGGCAGTATGACCTCAGGGTTGAGGACTTCATCATCGTTGATGCCGAGGTTGCCGATGAACGGATCTGCACACTTCTCAGGGAGAAATGGCAGGAAGGAATCGCAGAAGAGGTCAGGGCACGGGAACTGACTCTCCGGACCACCACAGAAAAGAGACAAAAAGAGGGACCGTACGGGCTCGAAAAAGAATGGGATGTCGAAGGGATCCGGATGATCCTTTCCCTCTCAAAAGCTCCCGATCAACAGTGAAAGGAACTCTTTTCCTTCCGGCGACCCGAAGACCGGCAGTTCGCGGTCGCTGACAACGTATGTCCTGACCGTCTCAACCATTTTTTCCAGTTTCGGATTGAACCCTTCAATATTTTTTATCTTTTTATAGACCAGCACTCCCCTCCGCTGCCATGTAGGTGTCCTCGCAAGGTTGACACCATGTGAAAACATGAGCTCGTGGAGTTCTTTTGAGGGTCGCCCCTTCAGGTAGAGTGCTGCATCTTTCCGGCTCATACCATCATTCATGAGTGCGTCCTGGCAGTACGCGTTCAGGTGGTTGCGCCACGCCTCTCTCTGCCGGTTTATCAGGTATTCTGTCGCTACGTCGGGAGTAACATGGATAATGCGGGCATCAAAGGAGAGCGGTCCGGCAGACGACATGGCCAGCGTCAGGGCGCTTGCAGCAAATGAGGCGGCAACTGAATCGATCTTTTCCACCCGGCCCTTAAACGGGAGAGAGGAGAAGTACAGATTAATTTCATCTGAAAAAGTAAATGCAAAATCCGGCGAAAGACCGCTGTCGCTAATCAGGCGTATACTGACATCCTCCATCGCCCTGGAAAACCTTTCATCAAACGGCCTTTCAAGGGCCCACAGTTCTGCAACGCGGTGAAATGCCCTTCCGTCAAGCCTGACAAAAACCGGCGGGATGGTGAGGAGGTTTGAAAATATTTCCCGATGTTTCATGGTCCGGGATACTGATAAATAATGATGTCCGGGAGATCCGGGTCCTTTTCCGGAACTTTTACTCCGCTCTTAAGTCTCATCAAAGTTGCCTGATTTGAATGCACCAGGCAGGTGCCGGATGAGGACAATGTCCCCGATAGCCCGGATAATCCGGAACGGGATTTTTAAGCCCTTGTAGTTCTTGATATCGACAAGCTCCTGGTTTAATTTCCCGACGACAAGGGACTCCATCTTTTTTCCCTCGATGTCGATGATCACGTCTTCCACCTCACCGACGAAGACACTCTTTTCCGTATAAATTGAAAGCCCGAACAACTCTGTAATCTGAGTTCTCATCCTAATCATGGAAGATATATACTATAATGGTTAAAAAGATACTCTTTTATGAACGGGTCACTCAAAATAGGGTCCATATTTGACATTCCCATTCTTATCCACTGGACGTTCATCCTCATCATCCCGATATTTGCATGGATAATCGGGAGCCAGATCCTTCTTACCACCGAGCTGATTGCCGGGCTCTACCAGGTACCCATCGATACAAGCATCATTTCAGTCGGTTATATCCCCTATATCCTCGGGACGATTGTGGCCCTCGGACTTTTTGCCGGCGTCCTGTTACATGAAATAGCGCATTGTATTGTTGCGAAAAGGAAAGGAATAAAGATTAACAGCATAACCCTGCTGATTTTCGGGGGGATATCCTCGATGGAGGAGGGCATGCCTGACCCTGTGGTCGAACTTCCGATGGCGCTCGTCGGCCCGCTCGCAAGTTTTGCCGTCGGTATCGCCTGCAGTGCGATGGTCTATGTCTTTTTTGTCGGCATCCCGGACGCCCCGGTTGCAGGGGTGCTTGTCTTTACATTCGGGTACCTCGGGCTGCTCAATGTCTTTCTCTTTGCCTTCAATCTCCTGCCTGCATTCCCGATGGACGGCGGCAGGGTGCTGCGGGCATTCCTGGCCCGAAAAATGCCCCTTCACAAGGCCACACGGATCGCAGCCGACATCGGTAAAATTTTTGCCGTCATTTTCGGGATCACCGGGATCTTCTTCTTCAGCCCCATACTCCTCCTTATCGCGTTCTTTATTTACATCGGCGCAAGCCAGGAATCAACCGTGGTCAAATACAGTTTCCTCCTGAAGGATGTGACAGTGAACGATATGATGTCCCGCGATGTCATGACAGTCGCCCCGTCCATGCCGGTTCCGGACGTCATCAACATGATGTACCAGAGCAAGCACCTCGGGTTTCCGGTCATTGAATCAGGACACCTTATCGGCATGGTCACCCTTGCAGACGTGCACCGGGTACCCCAGATAGACCGCGATGCAATGCAGGTAAAGGACATTATGACCAGGGGTGCAATCACCCTGCCCCCTGCGGCTCCGGTCATCGACGCGCTGCGGATCATGTCGGTCAACAATATCGGGCGGATTCCGGTCATGGAGGGAGAGGACATTGTCGGGATCGTCACAAGGACCGATATCCTCAAGGTCATCGAATTAAAAGAGACCTGAAAAATTTCAGAATTCCAGGTACGGATCGATCAGCGTCGGGCCGCATACCGCCCTGAATTCGTCGATATTTTTAAACGGCCTCTTTGCCAGCAGTTTTACCTTAACACTTTTCCCTAATCCGGGTATCCATTTTACGACCTGCGGAGGCAGGGTATTGATCCTGAACGGGACCGGGAGACCGGTCAGTGAACGGCTCCCCCAGTCGACAACGATTGCGCTGATCACCGATCCTGCCTCAAGCATCATCGGCACCCCGACGAGTATCGGGTAGGACCCCATCTGCCGCCCGAAGGATATCTGCCCTGGCTGCTCGATAATAACTTCCGGAAGAACAGTCCCCTGCGGGAACACGAGCCTGAGCATGGGCAGGTCGATCCTGTTCCTGACATATTCCTTGAACTGCCTGAACCGTGATTCGTACTTTCCAAGGGTATTTGCATCATACGCCTGCGTCCCTTCAAACGGCATCAGCTGCCTGATATTGATCCGCCGGACCAGGAGACCGCCTGAGAGGAGCCCGGAAAGGAACTGCTCGTTTAATTCATATGTCAGGGGTGTTTCCCCGGCCAGACCTGCAATAAAATTGAGACCGGGCAGGAGTTCGGGGATACCGTCACGTCTTCTCCCCCCTTCCTCGTTGACCACCTCAATCGCCCTCATCACCTCATCAGGCCCGGCTTTTAAGTTATTTGCAGCAATTACATCGGGATCGGCAGTCTCCATGCCAAACGCGGCAACATCCCCGGTCGTATGATACCTGATGATCACCCTTAGCGCGTCCCGGCTTTTTTCCTCGTGCCTGACGATGGTCCCGGGATTGACATTATCTATGTGGAGGGTTTTCAGGCCGGGAGCTGCGTGACGAATCCCACGAAAGAGACCTTCAAGGAGGTCGGGACGCGGTGCCGGAAATTCGCCTCTGCCTGCACCGTACGTTAAAAGGTCAGGCTGTCTCCCGAGACGGAAATGGCGGGCACCATGGCTGTAAAGTGCTTCGACTTCGGCAGTGATCCCATCGACGGGCCTGTACTGCGGCTGCCCGTAGAACGGCTCGGTGCAGAACGAGCATCCGCCTGTTGCAACCCGTGAACACCCCCGGGCGGTCTCCAGCTCGCACATCACGTGCGGGTAGGAAGGATGACTCACGATAATCCCGCTTCCCGCGACGGCCCACCGGTCCGATCTGTCATAATCATGGATCCCGGCAGGATTGCCGGATTCGATAAAAGAATCGAGGGCTTCAGCAGGAGATCCTGATAAAAGATGGTCAAAACCGGAGATCGCCTGCTTTATTGCCTTTTTTCCCCCTTCCGGCGAGTACCCGAACCCGATCGGTCCGCCTATCAGGGTTGTCGGACCCCTGATCTGCCGTCCGATCTGCTGGATCTCGGTCAGGGTCGCCGGGGTCCCGCCAAGGTATTTCCCGGGGACGGTGACGCCCGAGATCATCACCACTATTTTAGCACCGGAAAAGTCACGGAACCTGAGCGGGTCCTTCCTGAGCTGGTCGATCGTACTATATATCGGGGAATAACCATGTTCGATCAACACACCGGCAACGGTCCTGATATACGGGGAAATGTACGGCGGGACACCAAAACAGGCCGGTTCATCCACGTATCCGTCGATAATTACCGCATCAGCATTCATAGCCGATACCCGCGAGGAGTCGCCGGGCCCACGCGAGCTTCCCCCTCTTCATGGGATCGACATCGCGGGAATCCAGGTCAAACCCGATAATAGTGATCCCTGCAGCCCCAAGCGAATCCGCGGCAAAGACCGCACGGTCACCGTCGGTAAAACCGCCAAAGTTATACACCCGGTCAAACGGCCCCGCCTGGGTGGTGGCGACCAGGGGGCCTGCGAAACGTGGCACCCAGTAATTGAGGAGAGGGATATTGTCCCCGTGTGCATGAACCACCATGACCGTCCCTTCATTGTTCATGGCAAGATACCGGTCGGTGGCGCCGTCCAGGTCGGTAAAGACCGCACCAGGGCGGATCCCCCTGTCCAGCAGCACCTCGGAGGCCGCATCTGCAGCAAATACCACCCCGTGTATGCGATCGAGTTCTGAAGAGAGACAGGGGGCGTTCCCGCATACCGTTACATGCCTTCCCCTGCAAAGGTCCCTGAGAAGACCGATGTCGTCCCGTCCGGCAAGCCCGGAGAGAACAATTGCGGCTTTCTCGTCTTCGGACCGGTCAAAGCCAAAATACTGCAGTATTTCCTTGTAGAGAGGTTCCCATTCCTCAAAGTTCATCTTTGCCCTCGTTCTCAAGGCCGACCATGCTGTTGAATTTCTTCAGGAGCGGATCGATGATCAGCTCGAGAAGTTCGTCCTTGTTTTTAACGCGGCGGAAATAGGTGAGCGGTATGGTGGCGGCTGCCATGTTGGGGTGTCCTCCGGCATCACCGATGTCGCCGAACGCCTCTGCAAGCACATTGCCGATGTGAAGCCTGATATCGCGGTTCCGTGCCGACATTATGATGGCATCGTCCGATATACCGTAGACGAGGGCAGTGTTGACTCCTTCAAGGGTTATTAAAACGTCGGCCGCCTGCGGAAGCGAGTCCCGGTTCCGGACAAAGCCGACATTGGCAAAGAGGTACCCGCTCCGGATCCTCCTGTTCCTGATAGCATTCCCGAGGATATCGAGTGTTTCCTGCGAGAGTGACGGCGACATGATCTGGTCGAGCAGGTCTGCATCGGTGAGCGGGAGAAGGAACGCTGCATTGTTAAGGTCCTGCGGTGTCGTGTTTCTTTTAAAATCGCGGGTGTCCGAGCGGATACCGTAGAGGAGTCCGGTTGCAACGAACCTGTCGATGGTAATATCCAGTTCCTGCATGTACTGGGTAAGGATGCTTGCAGTCGCCCCGAGGCCCGGCCTGATATCGATAAAATTAATGCCGGATTCCAGCCCGTGACCGTCCTTGTGATGATCGATGATGATGTTGACGCGTGTGCGGGGTGAGAGCGAGTTGTTCATTCCCGGACCCGGGCAGTCCACGAGGGCGAGATACGTGCATTCCTGAAGCGCCTGAGGATCGAGCCGGTCCATTTTTATCTCGAGCAGGTTCACCATCGTCCGGTTCTCCTGGTGGCCGATGATGCCGTCATAGAAGATGCGGCAGGTGAGCTTGTTCGGGTTGACACTTTTTGCAATCGCCGCGAGAGCCATGGCGCTCGATATTGCGTCAGGGTCCGGGTTTTTATGCGTAATGATGCCAAAGGTCCCTTCCCAGCCCGAGAGGAGAGCTGCAAGGCGCTGGGAGATGCGGTTTGAATGGAGTTTGTTAATCTGGTGTATTGCAGCCTTTGCAACGACCAGCTGCGGGTAAATCACGTAATCCGCGCCTGCCGATTCGAGCTGGCCGGCACTGATGGGATCAATGGCCCGCACCACCATCTGCGCCGAGGGGTACTGCGCCCGTATGGTTTTGACGGCGGCAATATTGGTCTGGTGGTTGCTGGTGAGAACAAATGCGATCTCAAAAACCGGGAGACCCTTTAAAAAATCAGGTTTTGTCACGTCACGCAGGACAGCGTCAAAGTTCTGGTCGCGCAATTGTCTGACCCGTTCCTCGTCGCTGTCAACAACTAAAACCGGGTTGTTATTGCTCTTTAGTTCCTGTATTATATTGTATCCAACGCTCCCGCACCCGAACACGATATATTTCATCCGTTCAGGAGCCTCGTTCGGCACGGCATCAGGCATATGGTTACAGGTTAAAACGCCGCAGGATATTAAGGTTACAACACGGTTACAGCCCTGAAATAATTAATACAAAAAAAGTGCCCAATCCATATACTAATTCGAAAGTTTTATTTCTCACTGGCAACCACTTATTTAGGTCAGTTCGAGGGCTTGTAGCTTAGTTCGGTAGAGCGACGGACTCTTAATCCGTAGGTCAAGGGTTCAAATCCCTTCAGGCCCGCTTCTGTTTTAACGTTCATTTTCCGCGGGAATATCCTGCGTATGCCGCAATATTCATTGGCATCTGTACATCATCGTGAATGATACCCAGTGCTCACCCTGCTCATTCCAGTCACGTTCATCAAATATTTTGCATAACGAACATGCCCTCCTTTACACCTGAAAGACAATCTCCTTCAAATCAGGCCCTGATACCCTGATGCACTCGTGGCAGAAATCGACTCCGATTATAGCATCATCTCCCGGTACGACAGATCCATGGCAGATGACAGTCTGCTTCTGCCGGGGGTATGCCGGTTTAAATCTTCGTAATGTCACCCGGGTACCAGGACCTGCCTGTTACCACATGTTGAATACGCCCCGGAGAAATAGAGTACCTGACCTTTCAGGGACCATTCCGGACACGATGTTTCATGATCATTCCCATACCCACCTATGTCAATCCGTACCCCGGGGATATGCCGATGGGCGATGTCAATGAATACTTAAACGACATGGGGATCGGGCAGATGATCGACGGCATCATCTTCATGTGCATCGCCCTTGTCATCCTCGTGATCATCATTCCGCTCCTCCCGCATATCATCCGTTATATCAGGAAAGATAAGAAAAAAATACAGTTTAAACACCGGAAATGTGCGGGTACCGGAATGATACGCGATGAATCAGGTGCATATATCAGGTGTGAGGAATGCGGGGGATACGGGTATATCGAACTGACCGAGGAAGACTGGTCTGTGCTGAAATAAGAGGGCCGACCTCGTACCCGGACATTTTTTTCTCAGGAAAAAAGAGCGGATTATTTACTTGCCGAGCCTGACAAGCATCTCTTCAAGGCTCGGGTAATGAGACTCGATCCGCTCCACGTTACCCCCCGAAGACGTTATCGCGACTGTCAGGCGGTTCATCTCTTCGATACTCCCTGCCCTGACATGATAAAATCCTCCTTCGAGGGTGTAATCAGGAATTCCAAGGCCTGCAATGTTGAACGTGGTAAAATAAATGCTGTAACTGATCGAGCCGAACATCTCCCGCAGTTCCGGCATCGTGCCCATGGCCATAACCTTTCCCCGCCTGAGGATCATGACGAGATCACAGATTGCCTCAACCTGGTAGAGGTTGTGGGCGGAAAGGACGATGATCTTTCCACCGTCCCGTAACTCCCGCAGGTAATCGATGATATAACGCGAGGTCATGGGGTCGAGACCTGATGTCGGTTCGTCATAGATCAGGAACGACGGGTTATGGATGAGGGAGCGGGCGATCGCCACCTTTCGTTTCATTCCCTTTGAAAATTCACCAATCTTCTTTTTCCCGGGGTCAAGCGAGAGCGATGCCAGGAGCGTCTGCTGTCGTGACTTTATCTCCTCCCGTCCGAGGCCGTAAATCTCACCGAAAAAAGAGAGGTACTCGTCGGCGGTCATCGTCTCGTAGAGCCTTGATTCTTCGGGAAGATACCCGAGCATGGGTTTTATCGCGTCAGGGTCAGAGATGACATCTATCCCGTTTATCGTCAGCTCACCGGAGGTAGGGGGGATAAGCCCGGAGAGAATCTTGAGAAGCGTGGTCTTTCCTGCACCGTTATGGCCTATAACCCCGAAAATTTTTGCGTCTGCAAAATCAAAATTTACATGGTCGAGCGCCGGAACCCCGCCATATATCTTTGTCAGATCACGCCCGTGAATCATTGCCGTCCCCTCTTTTTAGCATTCCTTGACCTGCAATGTATTATAAGTGCTGAACTTAACAGTTCACAAAGAGGGTGTGTTTGAAGGTATTATCAGGACTCCTGACAGTTGCCCGCTGGGAAGTAAAGAGAGTGCTCGGGACGATGGGGACATCTGTGCTCCCGGCAGCCATTGTCCTTCTCGTCCTCCTCGTGGGAGTCACCGGGTTTACCGCCCAGAGCGGGTTGCACCTGCAGGACGGGATCTACAGGATAGGGGTTAATTACCCTCCTGTTGCCGATATCGTTTCTTCTGATTCACGTTTTACAATTTACCTGGCTGACACGAACACGCTCTATGAATCCCGGGAGTTACTCGATGTCGTTGTCCTTGGTGATCAGGTCTATGCACAGGATACCGACCGGGGACGGGCTGCAGTGCGGACATTGAAACGGGATTATGAACGATACTTAAACAGCGTCTACAGTCGTGAACAGGACCTTTTTGCCGCGTATCCGCTCTGGATCGATGTCCGGAATGTGAAGAGCGAACTTGACTTTGTCGCGACCCAGTCAGGACAGCGGGTGGCAGCGCCCATACGGTCCACAACTCCACCGGTACCCGAAGGCCCGGTTATTGAAATCCCCACACCCGGTTCCACGATTGACATCCCGCAGGAGGATCTCAGGCAGGGACTCCGGGAATTAGAGGGCCAGACCAGCCAGGTCGCACGGTACAGTGACATATTTACATCGGAACAAAGCCCGTTCGGCGATTTCAAGACCCCTTCCCAGCTCTCGCCACCCCTGCCGTTTGACTCCATCATCCTGATATTTGTCTTTATTTTCCCGCTCTATTTCATGTCGCAGTTCTTTATGATGAGTATCATGAACGAGAGGCTTGAACGGCGTGGCGAAGCCCTCCTTACGGTGCCACTCCACCCTTCCGTCATTATCGCGGGAAAAGCACTTCCATACCTGCTGGCGATGGTTGCGATCTCGGCGATTATCGGGTTGTGGCTCAATGCATCTTTATTAATCCTTTTCCCGCTCATCCCTGTGATATTCTTCTTCCTGGCAAATGCACTGATCATCGGGATGGTAGCGAGGAGTTTCAAGGAGCTCTCGTTCATATCGATATTCTTCTCTACGCTGGCTACTTCATACCTATTTTTCCCGAGTATTTTTGCAAACGTCCATATTATAAGCCTGATCTCTCCCCTGACCCTGATTGTATTCACCCTGCAGGGCGAACCATATACAATTACCCAGTATCTCTTCGCGACATCTCTTTTTTACCTCACGGGGGCCGTGCTCTTTTACATCGGCGTGGTCAATTTCAGGGAGGAACGCCTCTTTACCCTCTCGCGGCTCATGCCAAAAATAAGGGAATACATCGGGACTGCACTCTCATACAGGCACCCCTGGATCTCGCTTTTTGCGCTGAACGCATTCTCGATTCCGTTCGTCTTTATGGCGCAGATGATGCTGCTGGTGCTGTTTTTTAACCTTCCCATGCCCCTGTCGCTGGTTCTCCTCCTCGTCTCTGCGGCATTTGTAGAGGAGGGTGCAAAATCCATCGGGATCAGCACGCTTATGTACAGGGAAACCGGCCTCTTTGGCTGGAAACGGATCGTGCTCGCATCTGCCGTCACTGCTGCAGCGTTTCTCTTCGGGGAGAAACTTCTCCTCTTCGTCACGCTTTCACAGATATCCGAATCCATATTCGGGAGTATTCTCTTTCTTTCGCTCGGGGTTCTCTGGCTGCCGTTTCTCCTGCACTTCACCGGGGTGTTTATAGTGGGTGCATCGATCCGCCTTCTCGGGCGACGCGGGTACATACCCGGGATTCTTGCAGCGACCGCAGTCCATTGTATCTATAACTTTTACTTTATCATGAGGTGGTTTGGGTGAAGGCAAAAAATATCAGGATTGTGATGAGAAAGGACTTAAAAGGGCTTTTAAACGAGAGGACCATCCTTCTTGCAATAATTCTCCAGATCTTCGTTGCCATGTTCTCATCCTTCCTCGTCGTCGGGCTTACCTCGATGTATGACCCGTCCTCACTTTCACGATTTTCCGGGGTGAGATATGCGGTCGGGTACAGCGGTTCAGATTCCGCCCTCGAGGATTACCTGTCGGAAAACCGTGAATTCCGGGTACACCGGATGGATCTTTCCCCAGCAGTAACGGCCCTGTCGGAACGGAAACTTTCGGCAGTCATCTATGTCCCTGATACGCCCCCCGATGCGGATGAACCAATAAAAATTACCCTCTATACTATCCAGAACGATATTTCGTCAACGGTTGTCAATGTCAAATTAAAAGAGCTGTTGCTGAGGTATGAAGATGATTTAAGGTCGGTGCGGGAGCCACGGCTCGATATCATTCCCGTCGCACTTGAGTTTCCGGAGCAGACCGGGGGGAGCGACTTTTACGAATTTATCTACGCCCTCCTCATCCCGCTCCTCCTGTTTATGCCGGCAATCATATCCTCGGCCCTCGTTATCGACATAGTGACCGAAGAATACCAGCACAGTACGCTTGAGACCATTCTTTCGACGCCGGTCACCCTCGGCGAGGTGATATGGGGCAAGGTGCTCGCCTGCGAAATTCTTGTGCCGGTTCAGGCAGGGGCATGGATCGTGCTTCTCTCGTTAAACGGGGTGATAATCCTGAACATTCCTGCCATCATCCTGCAGGTCATGATGTTTTCCATGATACTGATACTCCTTGGTGCGCTTACCGCACTCTATTACAGGGAGCGGACGGCTGCACAGTTCATCTTCTCAACAGCAATTGTAATTTTAATGCTTCTTGCACTGTCGATTCCGGACAACCCGCTCAACCTTGTTGCACGACTTGCAACAGGGACTGCCGGGCCTGAACAATGGCTTATCCTCGCTCTTGTCAGTCTCGTTGTGGTCTTCCTTGCACTCCTGACACAGTGGGCTGCAGAATGGGCAGCAAAGAAAACCCTTGCCGGCTGATCCTTATAGTGCAGAATAATGCTGATTTTTAAAAAATAACGGAGCATAATGAACAAACCTGCAAATGCCCCGGCAGGATTTATCTCCCTTTATCAGACATTTTCGATAGATTGAAGTTATCGCTGACAATTAATACGTATTCAGGTGTGCGCGGATGTATTGTTCGAAATGCGGAAGAGAGACAGAAAATGCAGGTAAATTCTGCCAGTGGTGCGGAGCTGACTTAAAAGCGATACCCCCTAAACCACTTCTCAGGAAGAAAGTGGCAGGTGTAGGTACTGAAAAATTTGCAGGGCTCGGGAGGCGTTTTCTGGCTTTTATCGTCGATTTTATCTTTATCCTGATTATTGATCTCGTCCTGACCGGAATTTTCGGATTCAACGAGGGAATACGGATGGTCTACCAGTATTGTCGCCACCAGCCCATAACGGACCGTTACGGGCAGGTCGTTCATTCTTTAATCCCGCAACAGGTCATTATCGCATTTCTTGTCCTCGTCATCCTCGTCCCGTGGCTCTATTTTGCCTACCTCGAAAGTTCAAAAAACCAGGCTACCCTCGGCAAGATGGCCCTCCGTTCGGCAGTCACTGATATGCACGGGAACCGCATCACATTTTCACGGGCATCACTGCGGTTTTTTGCAAAAATACTTTCATTAATCGTGCTCTTTATCGGGTTCATCATAATTGCATTCACCCGCTATAAACAGGGACTGCACGACATGATCGCCGGAACGTTCGTATTTGAACAGTAATCCGCAATTCCAATTTTATTCAGCCCTGTTGAAAGCAGTCATCTTCCGCGCTCCCGGGTTGCCTGACCGATCGGGTCTCTCACACCCCTCCCGGCCTCCCCGGACAATAATTGCCAGGCGGCAGCCCTTTCTGAAAAACCGATCGGATCCGACAGCAGACTCAGTTCCAATAATAACCGGATGAGGCCTGTCTATTACATATCTTCCCGGAGACCTGGCAGGTACATTAAAAAAGGTCCTGAACGTGAGTAATGGCAGAATCAAAATGCAGTATATAAAAAATGTTCAGAATGCCGGATATTTTCCAGGCAGTCCGGGTTTTAATCGTATTTTCCTTTCAGTCCTGCCCAGCCGGTAAAACCGCAGTAAATGCACCCGACTCCGTCGCAATGCTTGCATTTCACAGCAGGCGCCTTTACAAGGACTTTTCCGGTCTTGTCACAATACACGCACCCTGCTCCCTCGCAATGACAGCACCGGGCACCTACGTATTCATTCTTGGGTTCGTCCATCCTGTATCCACCCTTTACTATTCAGAACCTGAACCCTGTTAAAAGTTAGGAAACGAGAAGGGCGGAGCTGAACGACCGGTCAGGGGGGGCCTTTACACAGGCCCGCTACCTGGCAAGGCCTGCATCCATTGCCTGAACAACCGTTTTTAACACTTTCACCCTCGAGAAATACTTATTGTTCGATTCAACGACTATCCACGGCGCAGAAGCTGTACTTGTATATTCAAACATGTCGCGAAGTGCTTCTTCATATTCATCCCATTTTTCCCGGTTTCGCCAGTCTTCCCGGGTGATCTTCCATTTTTTCGACGGGTCTTCTTCACGGGCGCGGAAGCGGGCGAGTTGTTCATCCCTGTCGATATGAAGCCAGAATTTAATAAGAAGCGCCCCGTGACGGACAAGTGCCTCTTCCATCTCATTAATCTCGCGGTAGGCCCTCTCCCACTCTGGCGGTGCCGCGAGCCCTTCCACCCTTTCAACCAGGACCCTCCCGTACCAGCTCCGGTCAAAGATACGGACATACCCGTCTCTTGGAATTTTTTTTTGGAATCTCCAGAGATGGTGATGGAACTTCTCGATGTCGTTCGGGGGCCCGACCGGCTCGACAGAGTACCCCCTCGGATTTAAATGACCGGCCATCCTGATGATCGCACCGCCCTTCCCGGCGGCATCCCACCCCTCAAACAGGATGATGGTCGGTATCTTTTTCCGGAACAGATCATACTGGCACTGCCTGAGCCGTTTCCCGTATTCTGACATCTGCCGTTCATAATCGCTTTTTTCAAGCGAGAGCGACAGGTCTGCAGTGTCAGGCAGCCTTCCGCGTACTGGCATCTGGTACCCGGGATGTGTATACCCGGGCTTCTGAGTTTTCTTACCCGGCATTGTAAGTGCGTTCTCAAGTCCCGATATCAGGAGCCGGAACACTTCTGCGATCGCATAGGTCTGGTCTGATGCATCGACCATATGCCAGGGGGCTTCTGCCGTATCGGTTTGTGTGAACAGGTCCTGCAGCACGGGCAGATATTTTTTGTATTTGACAAAAACGGACCAGTCCTCTTCCGGGATGTAGCCAAGGGTAAAGGGGTCGTCCTGGTGCTTTTTAAACCGTTTTTTCTGCTCCTTCGAGGATATGTGAAGAAAAATTTTCAGGATAAATGTCCCGTTTTCAAACAGGGTCCGCTCAAAAGAATTAATCTCGTCAACGGCAAAATCCTGCAGTACGACCTTTCCTGAAAAATCCGTGCGTTCGATCATCGTCCGCCCGTACCACCCCCGGTCAAACAGGGCTATCCTTCCTGCAGAAGGGGTGCGGACCCAGAACCTCGTTAAAAAGGGATATTCTTTTTCGTCCTGTTCCGGTGCGGTGGTCGCAAAATACGAGAACCCGCGTGGGTCGAGAACACGGTTCAGCTCGTTCATCACCAGGGAAATGCCTGAACCGTACCAGCCCTCGAAAAGGACGATGACCGGGACACCGCTGTCCCGGACTGCCCGCTGGAGTTCCCCCACCCTCAACTTCAGATCAGGGTAAATCGCATCAAACTCTTTTTGATCTAGTTTCTGCGAACCTTCGTATGTGATAAGATCTATCGTTGCCATAGAACTGCGCCGGGATATGATCCCCGTACTGCTCCGGAGGTCAGGGTTTTTTCAGGACTGCGCCGCGATCTGCCTGCCCCACTGAATCGGCATACCGGGCGAGGACTCCCACGAGATCCCTCTTCATAGGTTTCCAGGCAGACTTCCGCCCGCGTAATACCTTTTCGTCCACCAGCAGGTCAACCCGTTTTTCGAAGAGGTCGATCGAGATCGGGTCGCCTTCCTCCACGAGTGCAATCGGGCCACCGACCGCTGCTTCCGGGGCGATATGCCCTATGCACGGGCCACGCGTCCCGCCCGAGAACCGCCCGTCGGTCAGGAGCACCACGCGGGTATAGCCAAATCCCATCAGTGCTGACGTCGGGGAGAGCATCTCGGGCATACCGGGAGCCCCGGACGGGCCTTCATACCTGATGATCACGACATCCCCTTCTTTGATGCTCCTCTTCAATATCGCATCCATGGCTTCCTTTTCGCCGTTAAATACCCGTGCAGGACCCTTGTGGATCCACATCTCTTTCTGAACGGCCGCACATTTCACAACTGAACCGCCGGGTGCGAGACTCCCCTTCAGTATCTTGAGACCCCCGGCGGCATTCACCGGGTCATTGAGCGGCCTGATTACATTTTCATCAGCAATTTTTGCCTTCTTTGCTATTTCGAGTATGGAGTAGCCTGAAACCGTCTTTGTATCCGACAGGAATGGTTCAAGCCTTTTAAAAACTGCAGGGATCCCTCCGGCCCGGTACAGCGTCTGCATCGAGTGGGGACCGGACGGCTGCATGTAACAGATATGCGGCACATGTTCTCCAATCCTGGTGAATGAATCAAGTTCGAGTGGCACACCTGCCTCGGCTGCAATGGCCATGAGGTGGAGGACGGTGTTGGTGGACCCGCCGAGTGCCATATCAACCCGGATCGCATTTTCCATGCTGTCCCTTGTGATAATATCGAGGGGTGTAATTCCGGCAGTGACGAGGTCCATGACCCGCTCGCCTGATTCGCGGGCAATCCTGAGTTTACCGGCGTCAACCGCCGGTATGGCCGCACAGCCCGGAAGGGACATCCCCATCGCCTCGGTCATGCATGCCATGGTGTTTGCCGTGTAGAGTCCCTGGCAGCTCCCGCAGCCGGGCATCGCAGAGCACTCAAGGGTATTCAGCTCCTCTTCACTCATCCGGCCTGCTGCGACTTTTCCGACCCCTTCAAACACGTCGATGAGGGAGAGGTCTTTGCCTCCCAGGTGCCCGGAGAGCATGGGCCCGCCGGTCACCATGAGTGCAGGAATATTGCACCGGGCCTGCGCCATAAGCATTCCCGGCACAATCTTGTCGCAGGTCCCGACACATACCAGTCCGTCAAACCGGTGGGCCTGTACCATGAGTTCAACGGAATCCGCAATATTTTCGCGTGACGGGAGCGAATAGCGCATCCCTTCATGACCCATGGCGATTCCGTCGCAGATTCCGATGACCCCGAATTCGAACGGGACGCCCCCGGCGGCAGCAATCCCCTCCCTCACTTTCTGGGAGAGCGTACGAAGGTGTGTGTGCCCCGGTACGATATCATTCCAGGCATTGGCTATTCCTATAAACGGGCGGTTCATTTCCTTATCGGTCACACCGAGCGATCGTAACAGCGACCGGTTAGGAGCACGGTAGTATCCGGATTTTGCCTCATCGCTTCGCATATATTCCATCCTTTTATCTGCTGCACACATATACACACCGGGATATCTTTATCTCTTTTGAAGCCCGGTTGTCCGATCCGGTTAAGTCCCGCGGAAGCCCAAGTTCCATATATACGGTGGATTTTATCGTGAAGGATAATCCTGATTCGCTAATCCTGCCACATACGGTCCTGGCCGGGTTCATATGTTCAGAAACCGCAGGTAATCCTGAAGTGACGGAACGGCTCCTGCGGAACATCATCACGAGGATCGGCCATATCCTGAATGCCACGCCCCACACGATAAAACTCCTTTGCAATGATTCAGGTTGTGGATCGGAGGCGGTTTTACGCATCCTTGACAATCCGGATGAGAGCGTATCGCCACTTCCGGTCACGCTGTACCTTCCGGCATCACCGGAAAACCATGATACTTCGGGAGACCATCATGGTTCCGGCACCGGACAGATGGAACTTGTCAGGCGAAGCACAGAAATCAGGGTTATTTCCGCGATTGAACCATCCGGCAGTGACTACTCGATCTCCCCGGTACACGAAGCCCTCATCCGGGAGTGCGACATCCTCATTGTTGCCTCCCGGGGGCGGCCTGATGAAGATCCGGATTTTGTTGATATTCTCAGGTTTGCCCGCCTGATAGGAAGGTCCCTCTTCTTCATCAACCTCTCTTCAGGTTCGGTTATAGAGATGAGAAACCATGACCGTTACCTTGAGACCCTTGAACACTTCAATACCTACAACAAAGAGAGTGTTAACAGGGCTGCATTCGATGCAACAATGCAGCGGTATGCTGAAATTCTTACAAAAAAGATCATCCGCTCCGGCATCCCGGCCGACGTGGTAAAGCCGCTCTGCAGGACCATCATGCCCAGTTTCGTACGGGCCGACATGCTTGCCCGTCACTACCATACGCTCTACAAAATGGCCGGAAATGTCGTGTATGCGCTCTCTGCCCTCGCAGTGTTTACTATTACCGTCCAGACCCTTTTTTTCCCGCACATACTCTGGATCGTCTGGCTTGAAGTACTCGAAATCGCAGTCATTATTGTCTTTCTTGTAGGATCACGGGTTGGCGAATGGCACCGTAAATGGATAGATTACCGCTTTCTTGCCGAACGGACCCGTGCGGCATTCTTTCTCTGCGTCATCTGTATCCGCTGCCATAAACCGGTCTCCACACAGTATACAACCCTCGCACACCGCCCGAATGACTGGATGGTCCTTGCATTTGAACGGATCCTCGATATGCGGCCCATCGAATTCTGCAGGCTTGACATCCCGTTTCACGCGCTGAAAATGTTTCTTCTCAACGCGTGGGTCGATAACCGCCTCAATTTCTACACTGTTGCCAGCGATGAAAACAATAAAAAATACAACCGTTATGCCTATATCGGTGAGTCGATCTTCTTTATCACGCTCATCATTGCAGTTGTGCATGCTACCGGACTTGAATATACCGAAACAGACCTGATCCCGTCTTTTCCCTTTATCCTGGCCCTGCTGACCATCACTCTTCCTGCAGCCGGTGCCGCCCTTGCAGCAATCCGTGTCCAGCGCGAATACCTCAAAAATTCCGAACGGTATGCAAGTATCATGCGGCACCTCTCATCCGTCAGGAACCAGATACATGCGGCAGAGGATATGAATACACTCTGCAGCCTTCTTGAAGAGGTAAACGACCTGACCATGAGCGAGGAGCTTGACTGGAGGATTACCTTCCGGTTCAGGGACCTTGAAGCCTGACAGTATTCTACCAGGCCGGTAAGAAAAAGTCCAACCAAACGGCTTAACGGTCTTTTTTCATATCCATCTATGAGCAGGAGGCTCATAGCGCGCTCTTTTGTAATCCGCGCATCAATAATTCATAAAGAATATTGATAGAAGAGAAGGATTTCCCCTGAGCGTTTTTTAATAAAAACGAATGAGCGGCTTTGAATTTATTTCAATTTTTTATGGTATTGTAGAGCGGCATCGACAAAAGAGCGTGCAAACTGCCGGCTGAAATACGCATGCGTGTAACTTCCGACCGTGCTGTGCTCGAAAAGACCGTCATTTCCATCCCGGATCCCCCTGCCTCTTGAAAGCCTGACCGCAAACCGTGCATCAGGGCGACATTCCAACCGGGAATAATGGAACTCATGACCCTTCAATCCGCCTTTTGCAGGAAGATATGAAGGCCCGCCGGTCCACGTGCCGTCAGAATATCCCAGTGCCTGGATTTTTTCAGTCATGAATGCCGATGCCGGCAACACACCTGCCATTTTGAAGGTCTCTTCTCCTGACACTTCGTCGCACAGGTACAGGAGGCCCCCGCATTCGGCATATACAGGCAGCCCGTCTTCCGCACCTTTCCTGATGTCGTGACGGCAGGGAGATGCTGAAAGTCCGGCCGCATGGAGCTCAGGATATCCCCCGCCGAGGTACAGGGCGTCCACATCCGGCATGCGGTCCCGGATGGGACTGAAAAACACGATCTCTGCCCCTGAACTGATAAGGAGGTCCAGGTTGTCCTGGTAATAAAAGCAGAATGCCTCGTCGCGGGCGACTCCGATCCGGGCATTCCCTGTGCAGGATACGGGGTCTGGCGGCACAACGGGCAGCGGGACTGCCGATGCAGCCAGCCGTTCAATTTCATCGAGGTTGCACGACTCCCGGACGAGATCTCCCGCACCGGTCTGATCGGGTATTTCAAATGCCATTTTAAGGCCCAGATGCCGGCTTTCAAGTGCTGCACGGTCATCACGGGGTATGTACCCCAGCACTTGTTTCGTCATTGAACGCTCTATCATCTCCCGGTGCCTGGGGCTTCCGACACGGTTGAGAATAATTGCGGATATACCTGCTGCCGGGTCGTATTCCGAGAACCCTTTAACCACAGCAGCCGCACTCCGGGACATTCCTTTTACATCGACGACCAGGAGGACCGGGGCCCGTAAGATCTTTGCAACATGAGCGGTGCTCGCACAGTCAGTACCGTCAAGACCGTCGAACATGCCCATAACCCCTTCGATTACAGCAATATCCGCACCCGAACAGGCCTGCCCGAACGTCCGCATCACCCCGTCCTCCCCCATCATAAACGGGTCAAGGTTCCGTGACGGTCGCCCGCACAGTGCCGTATGGTAGGTCGGATCAATAAAATCGGGGCCGACCTTGAACGGCTGGACCGTATATCCCAGGTTGACGAGTGCCTGCATAATACCACGCGAGACCGTGGTTTTCCCACACCCGCTATGGGTCCCTGCAATCAGGATTCTCGGAATCCGGGTCTTGTCCACACCATTCACCCTGATCTCATCTATTCTGCTCACCACACTATATACATCCGCCACAGGCATTAAAAAACGATTTTGTGTACACTTTTTTTCCTGTGTGGTTCAGCAGGGCAGAAAATACCGTAAATCGCGGTATGCTCCATATACTTCCGCACCCTGCATTATTTTTAAGGCTTGAATAACTCTATTTCAACTCCCGTCAAATGAAAGACTATGGAAACCGTTCATCTTGCAAGGTGGAGTACCCGTTTCTGGGCATGGCTTATCGACTTTATCATTGTTTCCCTCGTGCTGAACGTATTTTTTAACCCGTTCCGCATGTTTGAGAATTCTTTTGTAGGGGGGGCAGGCGATTTCCTCCTGCGAAGTTCCGGTTTCCTTCTCTACTGGACTGTCATGGAGGGGTTCCTTGGACAGTCGGTAGGTAAAAAGGTGATGAATATCCGCGTTACCGGCAGGAGCGGCGAAAAGATCGGTCTGCAGGCTGCGTTCTTCGAAAGTTTCGGAAAGGCGTTTCTCCTTCCCGTCGACTGCCTGATCGGGTGGCTGGGAATGCCCGGCACACGACTGCGGCTCTTTAACCGCCTCTCTGATACCATCGTGGTAACCTCTGAGTACAGGGAACCCGAAGGGATCACGTATGTCCATGAAGAAGGGGATTAAGCCCTGTTCAGCCGATTCCCCATTGTGACAGGGTTGTGCGGGACGGGTCGATATCGGTCCAGTTCCACCCGAGCGCCTCAATAATCCGGGAAATCGGCTGCCTTATTGTTTTTTCCAGCATCAGCTCGCGGTCGACCTGGAATTCGGCAGGTAGCTGGTCACCATATTCAAAACAGACGACGTCGGTCTTTGGGTATTTTGCCGTGACATTTTTTATGTAGAC
This sequence comes from Methanoregulaceae archaeon UBA467, assembly GCA_002503825.1. Lineage (GTDB taxonomy): Archaea > Halobacteriota > Methanomicrobia > Methanomicrobiales > Methanospirillaceae > UBA467. Next base: position 6,627 of record DASP01000015.1, on the reverse strand, counting down.
ACGTTTTGGCTTGCTCCCTTTTGAAAAATCCATCCCGAGGTGATCATTTGAATACCGTGCACCGCGGACATGGGCGTCATCGGTCTGGTAATCGTCAAGGTGTTTCCCTATCCCGCCCGGAATACCGGTTTCATCAAGAGAATAACGTCCTGCACGGTAATCCAGGATAATAGTGCCCAGGTACTCCTTTACCACCTCGTATCCTGCACCATGAAGGATCATCTCCATGACTTTTCGCTGCACGGTCTTTGTGATGGAGGGGTAATCGCTCCGTCGTATCTCGAACCCGACAATATCGATCTCGTCCACGTCTTTGCCTTCTTTCCAGACAAGGTGCCCTGCATACCTCTTTTTTTTGCCTGCCTGGAAGAACCGGGCATAGACTTTCTCGAACTTTATCGAGAAATAATGGGTCTCTGCATTCAGTTCCTTTTGCGCAAATTCACTGTAACTTTTATTTAATTTTTCTTCGATGGCCCGGGCGGCGGAAATGGTCTCTTCAATACCGGACGGCGGGAGCCTGACCATGCACGAATCAGTGTCCCCGTAAATGACGTGGTACCCTAGTCCTTCGATGACGGTTCGCGTATGCTCGATAATCGCCCTTCCAACCGAGGTGATTGCCGAACCGATCTCCCGGTCATAGAGCCTGAAACGGGTGTACCCGCTTACACCGTAATAGGTGTTCATGATGACCTTGAGGACGTTCTGCTGCAGGTCGTACAGGATGTATTCCCGTGAGCCGAAGGGATATTCGTTGCGGAGCCTCTTTTTCTCGTCACGCTCGGTCAGGAGGTCGCTGATTATACTCCTTGTGAGGCCGTCCGGTTGTTTCCTGAACCTGATGCCGTTTGGAGCCTTTAATTCACCGTCTTTATCCTTTGTCTCGGGCGATGCATTGATGGTCATCATCGCCATCGGGTACAGTGATTTTAAGTCGAGGACCACCACGTTCTCTTTTACACCCCTGCTCGGATCAAAGACGGTTGCGCCTTCAAATTCGTTTGCTGCTGCAAATCCTTTTGAAGGAAGGACGTACCGCCCGTGCGCTTTTCGCAGGACAAAAATATCGATGACATTTGATGAATTGAGTGTTCTGTCGAGGGGACACCCGACATAACGTGCGATCTCGCGGTAAAACTCGATAATCTTGTTCTTCTCGTTGATGGCAACGCAGAGTTCAACGTCTTTATAGTTGTATTCCACGAGAAGGCAGGGGTTCTCCCGCCAGAGTTCACAGATAGTCCCTTTATATCGCACCTTGGAGTCCCCGAGCTCGGCCTCGGCAACTGCATCAAGACGGTATGACTCAGCCCGGGTCCCGTGCATCTTTTTATACGCCTCGAGAAGGTCGAATACGGCCCTTCCCCTGAGTGCGTTCCTCTCGGTCATTCCTTCCAGCCGTGAGAGGCCTGCTGACGGGAGTCCCAGTGCTTCCATCCGCTTTGTGAGGTACGGCAGGTCGAAATCGAGGAAATTCCACCCGCTCAGGACATCGGGATCCGTTCTCCGGATATACCCGGCAAAATTCCTGAGCATCTCGGTTTCATTCTCAAAGATACTGATATTGTGCGAGCCTGCAGAGAAGCATCCGTTTGGCTTTCCCTCCCTGGTATGGAGCGCGGATAAATCCTGGTCTGCCCGTGATGCGTAGATAAACGTCGAATATTCCTTCGTAAACGAGTCCCAGGCAGTGATGCAGATAATTGCGTCCCGTTCAGGTTCAGGAAACCCGCGTTCGTCCTCGCACTCGATATCCATCAGGCATGTCCGGGCCGGTGCATCCACTTCCTCGGGGCTGACCTCACTGACATCGACATCCTCTGCCGGTGTTGAAAAACCCCCGGTAAGACCGGAGTCAATCATGAAACGGGTCGCAAATGGGATGTCTGCCTCGTAATGGCGGTACCGGTCCCTTACATCCCTGACATCTGCAGGCCTGCGCGTATAGAGGCGGCGGAGCGGCTCATCACGTATCGAGCGATATTCAGTCCCCTCTTCGGGGGTGACCTGTACCGGGTGCTGCATGCGTGCTGCCTGGTCCGCAGGGACATAGAAATACGGGAGAAAACCGGAAACCCTGATATGGTGTGCGGTACCGTCTTGTTCGCGACCGAATATGTGGATAAGCGGGCCACCGGCTTCATTGGAGTATTCGACCTGGTTAACGGCCATATGCAGGTTTCCAAAGGAGGCCAGGGTACGCTCCGCTTGTTTACTCTCCTGTGTCACCTGTCCCTGTGCTGCGGTTTTCATAATGGTTATACTGTTATCGTTCTGCAGAGATCCCTTACAAACGTTCCTGCTGATTTAAACTCGTTCTCTTCCCGTTCATCCAGTTTCCATTCCTCGATACCCAGTATGCCGGAACGTCCGATAAGGGCGGGAACCCCGAGCGAACAGCGGTCGAGGCCGTATTCGCCATTAAGAACACACGAGCACGGGATAACGGCCCTCCGGTCTTCTGCCACAGCCCTGATAAGTTCGAGGATATGATATGCAGGCCCAAAGACGGTTCCCCCTTTGCCCTTTATTACCTCCATGCTGGCACACCTGAGGTTCGAGAGGATCTCATCCCTGACGGGTTGCGCCACCTCGCATCCGAGCGTGGAAAAGACAGGGACCTGGTGTTCTCCATGCTCGCCGAGCACGACCGGTGTTCCGGCGATGCCATGGCGGGTGAGTTGCAGGCCGAACCGTGCACTGTCGAGCTGCCCGCCAAACCCGATACACTGGCGTGGTTCAAGTCCGATTTTCCGGCACAGGTAATAGTTGTTTGCGTCCATCGGATTTGTGACCGTAATAAGGACGCCCCCAAAATTTCTGAGTGCGGAACTGCATTCCGTTGCTACCGGGAGATTTGCCTGCAGGAGATCTGCACGGGTCTTTACGGCTTCGTTCCGGGGGAGACCTGCTGAGAAGACACAGATATCCGTATGTTTCACCTGACGGGGATCTGTCGTGATTTTGATATCTATTCCTGTATGCAAAAGATCAAGAACCTGTGAGTTGAGAAAGGAGGTTGCTGCGTCGTATATTATCATCTCGTCAAAAAGACCGGACATCGCTGAAAGAAACGCAACTTCCCCTCCGATTTTTCCCACGCCAAGCACCGAGAGGCTCGTCATAATCCATACTATTCGCACGCCCAGAATAAATAATTACAATTACGATCATCTGTTTTCCAATGGTTCAGCTACAACCGGGTCCGGTCAGCGCCGGCGGCGTCGGACTGGATAACCACCTGCTCCTCGCCGCAGGGATCCTCGGGACAACAGGTGCATCCCTTCTCCGGATTCTCAACTCCGGGGCGGGGGGTGTCGTCACCAAGTCCATCGGCCCGTACCCGAATGAAGGACATCACGGTCCGTGCCTCGTGAGAACAGACACGGGAATATTAAACGCAATGGGTCTCCCTAACCCTTCGAAGGAGTTCCTCGACGAGATCCCGGTCATCAGGGACCGGCCTGTCATCGTCAGCATATATGGCGGGAACCCCGGGGAATTTGCCGAAGTGGCCGGGTGGTTTAAGGATTCCGCGAGAGCATTTGAACTCAACGTGAGTTGCCCGCATGCAGCGGGGTATGGTGCCGCACTCGGCAGTGACCCTGCCATGGTTGAGGCATGCACACGGGCTGTCAGGCGTCTTGGAATACCCACGTGGGTCAAGCTCACCCCGAACGTGACAGATATCACCCTGTGCGGACTGGCCGCGGAGCGCGGGGGTGCCGATGCCGTCGTGGCGATCAATACCCTGAAAGCCATGCGGATATCAACAGGAATGCGGCGCCCTGTGCTCGGCAACCGGACGGGAGGGCTTTCCGGCAGGGCGGTCTTTCCTGTAGCGGTCCGATGTGTCTACGAACTCTATGAGGCCTGCACCATCCCTGTTATCGGATGTGGCGGGATATCCTGCGCGGAAGACGTGATGGAGATGATGATGGCCGGTGCGAGTGCGGTGGAGATAGGGAGCGCAGTGTATGACGACCCGTTGCTGTTTGCAAAGATTGCCGGCGATCTCTATTCAGAGAACGGGGAGAACCCGGCAGATATCGTGGGGTGTGCTCATGTCTGAACTGCTCCCGCAGGTGGTCTGTATAACCGATATCGTGGAGGAAACCCCTTCTATTCGCTCATTTTATCTGGATTCCGATTTTGACTTCATCCCGGGTCAGTTTGTAATGGTATGGGTACCCGGAGTGGACGAGATCCCGATGGCGCTCTCGCGCAGGTCGTCGATCACGGTCCAGCGGGTCGGTGATGCAACTTCCGCGCTCTTTTCCATGAAGAAAAATGACAGAATCGGAATTCGGGGTCCTTTCGGTAACGGGTTTTCGTCCAGCGGAAGGGTTCTTGCCGTAGCGGGAGGTGTGGGGGCTGCCCCGCTGCTCGGCCTTGCCCATACAGGCTCTGTTGATACATTCCTCCTCGGCGCCCGTTCAGAATCCGAACTTTTATTCTGCAGGGAACTTTCGGACCGAACAGACCTCCATATCGCCACCGATGACGGTTCTGCGGGCCATCACGGGTTCGTTATCGATCTGATGGAGAGAGTCGGGGTGGATGAATATGACACAATCTGTGTCTGCGGCCCGGAGCGCATGATGTCTGGCGTGCTCCGGAATCTCGAACGTCGTAATCTGGCGCACCGTTCGCAATTCAGTCTCCACAGGTATATGAAATGCGGGATCGGAATCTGTGGATCCTGCTCTATTGACCCCGACGGGCTTCGGGTCTGCAGGGACGGGCCTGTTTTCAAAGGAGATATCATTAGTAATACTGAATTCGGAAAATACAGCCGCGATGCAAGCGGAAGGAGAAAAAACCTGTAATTAACCAGCTGTATTAAACAAAACATTTATATATGAGTGCTGTTTCGTGAAATCGAAATTTCATTTTCTTGCTTTTAAAACAATAAAAAGCCGTACAAAGACCAAAAATCATTTAGAAAATTATTAATAACACCAGAAAAGATTTTAATTTTGAACCTATACGAAAAGTGAGTTCATATGTCATGGGTATAGGTAGGACATAACAGAGAGGTGTGTAAAAAATGGTATTTCATCCCCCAGTAGCAATCGTCGCAAAGGCCGGCGATGCTGGGAAGTATAAAGTAGGGCTACCCGCATGGAATATGTTCCTTCGTGGCTGGATGGCCGGGGCATATATTGCCATCGGTGGTGCTCTCGCAACAGTATGTTCAACCGGTGTCGCTACATTTTTAGGGGCAGGGTTTGCAAAACTCATTCTTGGTGCCGTGTTCCCTGTTGGGCTTATTATCATCGTGCTTACCGGAGCAGAACTGTTTACCGGTGACGCGATGCTTGCACCAATGGCTGCGTTTATCCACAAGATCAGCTGGGCGTCAGTCATCAACCTGTGGATATGGGTATATATCGGAAACCTTGTCGGTTCGATAGTATATGCCTACATCATGGCCTACGGGCCCTTTACCGGCTGGAGTGCAGCTGGCGCAGGATCAGTCAACGCATTCGGACTTGCAGCAGTCAGCATCGGTATTGGCAAGGTAAGCTATGTCGGTATGGCCGCAACCTGGTCGTGTTTCCTCAAGGCAATCGGTTGTAACTGGCTCGTCAACCTCGCAGTTCTGCTGGGTATCTGTGCCGATGACCTCATCGGAAAATTCTTCGGCATTTGGTTCCCGATCATGGCCTTCGTTTCAACCGGATTCGAACACTGTGTTGCGAACATGTACTTCATCCCGGCCGCCCTGATGACCGCACCGTTCCTGTCTGCAGACCAGATAGCAACAATAGGTGCTGAAAAGGTCGCAAGCCTGACCTGGGTTACCATGTGGACCAACAACATCATCGTGGTCACTATCGGTAACATCGTCGGCGGTCTGTTCTTTGTCGGGGTCCTGTACTGGGTCGCATTCCGGAAAGAGATCGCTGCCCTGAAGTAGAGAACCTGATGAAAATCAATAATAAAAATGTGAAGATCTCAATCATCGCGATTGCGGTGGTTGTCTTCTTCACCATTCTTTTAGGTGTTTCATTCGCAATTACAGGGGATATTACACTTCTGTACTGGGGAGTTCCGACAATTATTCTGCTCGCGGTCATACCGATGGCTCTGAACTATATGAGCCAGTCACAGTATGCACAGATGCAGCCGATATATGAAAGGGAAGCAAAACCAGTACGGATCAAGCTGATTAACCTGACCATGATCGGACAGGCAGTACGCATTGAGGGAGTTGTGGAACGGGTTCATTTCCAGTTCTTAAACAGGCCCCAGTACATTGTCGCCGACCGGAGCGGTGAAATTGCAGTAAAGATGTTTACTACACCCGGCGAGGATATCCGGAAGGGAGACATCGTCGAAGTCCTTGGACAGGTGATGAAACGATATATCTTTGGCGGCGATGCCGTCGTTAACTGCGTTTCCATCAGAAAAATCTCTAAAAAGATTGAGACAAAAGGGAAAGCCTGAGGTTTTTCCCTCGCGTTTCATGCTTAACCGTTACTGTTCTTCCAGCCTTGAAATTTTGTAACTGTTCAGCTCCGACCGCCAGATCCTAGTACAATGAAGTCATAGTAACAATTAGTGGCTGAAAATAACCAGAATAATCAGAAAGATAACGACACTCCAGAATTATACTCA
>DASP01000008.1 GCA_002503825.1 Methanoregulaceae archaeon UBA467 | reverse complement strand
TGGTATGCATCCCCGTCTCCGACAACGAGGATTTTCATATTGGGAAAACGGTCCCGTGAGCGGGCGAGTTCAAGGGCAACCTCTTTTAATCCAGAAAACTTGTAGAGCCAGCCCATGAATAAAAGTACGATGTCATCCTTCCCAATTCCATAGGCCGATCTGACTGCAGATCCGTCGATAGTCGGGTTGAACTGTTTTAGATCGATACCTGCACCTATGAGCGAAGTACTTTGAGGTTTTGCTCCAAGATTTATCGCGTATTCCATGAGTGTTTTGTTAATGGCTATGACCTTCGTAGAATTCAGGAGAGTCTGTTTTTCGAGGAGGCGTCCAACTATCTGAAACATCTTTTCAGGAATAAGAGTGTCAAGTGCATCTATCCAGTAATAGATGAAAGGAATTCTATGGCGTTTTGCAAGTCGTGCAGCTACCCAGGCATTCAGGATCCCAAATCCAATAATCATATTGGGCTTGAATTCATTTATCTGCCTTATAATCTCTTGGCGATGAGTAATCAGTAATGCGGGATATTCAAGAATTGAAATCCTAATGGAACGAGGACGGATGACCTGTATAGATACATCAGGAAGAATCTTATGGACATTTTCATACAATGTCCTAGGATTTGAAAGCCCCTTTTGATTACTTTTTTTCCAGTCGATGTCATAATCGATGACCCTGACAGAATGACCCCGCTCAGCGAGACGTTCCATTAGGTGGTGTTGCTGATGGGGGTTCCGGGTGAGCCAGTTTGACTCCTGAACAACAAGTATTTTCATTGTTCTTAAGAAAATTCCGCACTTTTTTCAATATTCTTCCAATTCTCAACGAACCAGCCATAGGTCTCCTTCAACCCGGTTTCAAATGTCATCTTCGGCTGATACCCGATCATATTCTGCCCCTTCGTTATGCATGAGAGCAGGTGCGTCTTTTTATCCCAGTCTCTCCGCTCCGTATATACAATCCCGGCCTTGCTTCCGGTAAGGTTCAGGACCGAATTCGCCATATCTATAACCCGCTGCTCCTTGCCTGCACCAAGATTAAATGCTTCACCGATTGCCTTTTCTTTTATTCCCATCGCAAGAAGTCCGTTCACAATATCCCCGACATAGGTCCAGTCACGGGTTTCGGTTCCGTCACCGGTAATTGGGAGGGGTAGTCCTTTCATTGCCCAGTAAAAGAAGTTGGGGATAACATTCCGGTATTTCCCAGGTACTTCTCCAGGACCGAATGAGTTGAAAAAACGGGCATTTACTATAGGGAGTTTGTAAAGGTTGTGGAAATAATTTGTATAGAGCTCACCAAGGAGCTTGGTCACCTGGTAAGGGGTATGCAACTTGATTGAGACATCATGCTCTTCGAATGGCATTTTTGATTCGAGGCCATAGACGCCACACCCGGATGATGAGTACACAAAACGCTCAACATTTACCAGTTGCGAATACTGGAGTACTTTCAGGATACCCAGGCCGTTTACCAGGAGATCCTTCTCCGGGTTGTCAACTGAATTCTGGTTGGCAAAATGGGCCGCAAGATGATAGACTATATCGGGTTTATCACGAAAAGCCCATTTGAGATTTTCGTCATTCAGGATGTCGCCGTGAATGAACTGTATCTTTGGTCCCCGGGGGATATTCCATGCATAGGATGATGAGAGATTGTCAAGAATTATGATCTTTTTTGTATCAAGATCGTGTAAAGCACGGACAAGGTTGCCCCCTATGGCTCCGGCACCCCCTGTCACGAGAACAGTTTTCCCTGAGAATCCTTCCTGAATTTCTTTCATTGCGGCATCTCCCTTATGCGGTAATAGTCTTTCATCCATTCAACAGTTCGTTTGATTCCTTCTTCCGGAGGAATAACCGGATTATGTTTGAGATCTCTGATGGCTTTGGAACAGTCTATTGTTTTAATCTGTGTTGTGAAAGGTTCGGCCTCTTCGTACTGAATTAAGGAATCATCTTTCCCCACTGCCTTCAGGATAAGATCAGAATAGTGTTTGATATCCCTTTCCCATTCTGGTCTCCCTGCGACATTATAGACTTCACTGGGAATGAAGTTGTCCACGATGTTTGCCCAGGTACGACAGGAATCTTCAACAAAATCGATAATCCGCTTATGACCTTTAAAGACAGTGTAAGGCGTGTTGTGAAGGGAGTTATAGATAAATTTAGGGATAAATCCCCGGTAGGGGGTATAGTGTTCATGAGGACCATAGCAATTTACGGGTCTCACTCTTACCGTCTCGGTCCCGAACATTTTTGCCGAATTCAGGCACATTAATTCCCCGGCCCACTTGGTAATTGCATAATCGTTCATCTGGTAGGTATCTTTTATCGGGTTATTTTCCATAACATCTTCGGTCATGACCCCGGTATAATCCCCGTACACCTCGGCACTTGAATAAAATATCATGCGGAATTTCAGCTTTTCCTGCAGGCGAAGGATATGTTTTGTCCCGATGACATTCGTCTGCCAGAGATTTTCATAAAAGTCTTCGCCATTCCAGCGACCATATTCAGCAGCGAGGTGATACACATAATCGAATTTCTGATTGTTAAAAACACGTTCAATCTGGCGGAAATTTTTGACATCGGCCCGGATATAATTGTCCCTTTCTGTGTTGTATAAATCGCAGGCAAAAACTTTATGTCCCCTTTTTCGAAGTTCATTCACCAGATTTGTACCAATAAATCCGGCACCCCCGGTAACTAAAATTTTTGCAGTATCCATCCCTTCACCACAAAGATATTCGTATTTTACTTCTCCATCTTCACAATCTGTACCAGCGAATTCAGGATAAACGCTGTCGTTACCAGGAGCAATCCCATAATCAGGAACAATGCACTCAACATTGTCAGGGTAAACTGGAACCGGGTAGTGGCATAGTATTCCGCAAAAGCATATGATCCTACAACCAGCCCGATAAGGACCAGAATCCCGCCCGGCAAACCGAACGACAACAATGGCCGCTTGTACCCGACAATCCCGATCAGATGCCCTAATATGTCAAACCCGTGCGAAACCGGGTGCTTCTTGTGCTTGTTCGGGACCTCGTACCGGACCGTTATCGGCACTTCCGTAATCCTCAGACCATCTGCAAGAAAATGGGTGATCATGTCGGACTCGATGTTGTACCCTTCCGACTTGAAATCAAGGTGCTTCAGACCCTTGCAACTTATGGCCCTGAACCCGGACTGCGAGTCTGAGCACTTATATCCTGAGGTGGCCTGGGTGGCCAGGTCCAGTGTCTTCTGGCCGAGCTGCCGGTACCTCGGGATGTTGTTTCCTTCCATCAGGAACCGGGACCCGATCACCAGGTCGGCCGATCCGTCCAGCACTGGCACAAGCAGGTCCGGGATCTCGTCCGGGTTATGTTGCCCGTCGCCATCGAGCATGACAAGTGCTTCACATCCGGTCTCCCTTACACGGGCAAACCCCGCCATCATGGCCTGGGCCTTGCCCCTGTTCTTTTCAAGGCTGATGACCTCGGCCCCGGCAAGGGCTGCCACTTCGGCAGTGCGGTCCGTCGAGCCGTCGTCAACCACGATCACCTGGTCCACATGCTTCCCGGTCTCCAGGACCACGGTCCCGATGACCAGCTCCTCGTTGTACGCAGGGATGATGGCGATGAGCGGTTGCGATTGTCCGGTCCGGTCCGGGGAATCTGCTGATTCCGTGGGAATTGTGTTTATCTTCCGGATCGTGGGGATATTATGCGGCAGGGGCTCTTTCTGCTCCTTCCGCCCCTCCAGCACCCCGGTCGCAGAATTGGCCTGCATGGTCCCGTTGAACTCGTAATAATGCCTTAAAAGTGGCGACGAGATCGATGTACACCTATTGATCCGGTCATGGGTATACAGGCTCCGTGCGTCCATGTCGTTATCACTGGAATTATCCGATGGCGTAAGTGTGTTCCCCCGTCGTGCAGGTAGATGACTGAAAAAGGGACAGCTCCCTTATTCCCCCAAGTTCTGTCCCTTTACTGTCAGAAGTCTGATTGTCTTATTTGTTAATTACGAATACACAACGATAAAGTTTTGCCATGCAAACTGCAAAAAGGGTATTATTGACCTTTCATTTTGATTTTCTGCAGAGATACGACGAATGGTGGGAGCCGTGGTTCAACACGGCAATGAATGGTATTCAGGGGCTTGGGTTCACGGTTCTGAACCGGTTTTTAACAGGGCTCTTTTATGCGTCTGATCCCAGAACTGGGGAATCAGAAAGAATTTTTGTGATGCCGGGTGCCTGCCTGTCCGGTCGGTTTTCACATGGGTCTGCCCGTTTCCCCCACCCCGCACACCAGTCCCGCGGCGGGCAGCAGCAGTATACTCCTTTATTATCAACAAATACGTCTCTTTTGTGGTTCCGCGTATCCTGGCAGGAGATGCTCCCGTTACGGGTCCGATGTACCCGGTCCTGGGAATAGAAATGTCTCTTATAATCCGTCTTTTTCATCTGCCATTGTATTCGCACAACCAGGGAGCATGAGATCGTCCCGGTCATTTCCTGCCATGTCGCCGCCGGTAGGAGTCAAGTGCACGGAGCGTCGAGTGCCAGGCAGTTCCGATCTTCGTTGCGTCAAGGAGCCCTTTGCGGGCAGCAAGGCTTAAGTATTCCTGCGAATAGGGGGATGCACCGGCCAGCTCGCTGAGCGGGATGAGACGGTCTCTCCCCCCGGCTACTGAAAGGAACCGGGAAAGGGCATCGTTCTCAGCATGTGCAATGAACAGGAGAAACGGGTCCGGGTTCCCGAGGTCAGCCTGCCGGAGTGACTGGTAATACTGCATCCGTCTTTCTTTTTCAAGGACAAGCGGGGGGTATCCTTCCCGGACCAGGTACAGGTTCGAGAGGAGGCGGGCAACCCTGCCATTCCCGTCGATGAACGGGTGAATCGCAATAAAACGGTGGTGAAGGGCCGCGGAAGTCCGTATCACATCCTCCGTATGCGTTGATAGTCCGGCAAAAAGGAGGTCAAGATCACGGACGACAGAATGCCAGTCCGGGGGAGAACGGGCAGCTCCGCTGATCCTGACATTCTTTGTCCGGTAACACCCGGGACGCTCCAGGATTCCCAGGGTGACCACTTCATGGATCTTCTGAACCGTCACATGGCTGACCGGGACCCCGTCCTCTGCCATCCTGAGAATGAGATCAAATCCCCGGGCATTGTTCGTGGCCTCAAGGTGCTCCCGTATCGTCTTTCCTCCAATTGTGATCCCCTCTTCGAGCACGACCTTTGTCTCGGAGAGCGTGAGGGTGTTTCCTTCAATTGCATTGGAGTTGTACGTGTGCAGGAGCCGGACCTCATCGTACAGCTGCCGGACAACGTCCGCAGGAAGTGGCCGGAGTGCATCGAGATACTCTTTTTTCTGCCGGATCCTCTCATCCAGGAGAATATACTCTGAGGACATATCGGTATCGGGTAATTTTTTAGTTATCCGATATATTGTCGGGGTGGCTTGTTAATGCTTTCCCTGTCCTGATCACGAAGGCGGGGCGTGAGCCGGCCTTATATCTGAAAAGAAATGAATCTATGGTATGTTTCATTCCCTGACCATGGCAGATGCGGATACATGCACCCCTTCTCATCATCGGTGTCCATTCCTGATCCCACCCCTCACCCTTTTATCAACCCGCACCTCCCTCCCCCGCATTCCCCCACACATACCCGCACCGGCAAGCAGCAGCATGCCGGTGCGCATTATAAAGGGGACTTTTCCGGCCGGTAAGGATGCAGTAATCCCCGGTGATACCGCACATGATGATGGCGATCCTAAAAACCCGGTCCCCTGGCAGGTACCGGAGAATCTATGCCCGGTCTGACTGCACAGGATGTTTCCTGCGATCTCCTCATCGGGGAGTCAGATCTCGTCCATGGCATGGCATATCCGGTTCGTGGGGTGGAACCCGCCGATCCCGGAATCATTTTACCATTACCTGCCGGATGTATCAACAGGGTCCTGCCCGGCGTTTTTTCGGCACCTGCGATGCCATGTTGTGAGATCATCCGCGTCAAGACAGATGACATGATCTTCACCCTCCGGCGGGCGTTTTGAAAATGATCTGGCAACAACAGAGAAATATTCTGTCCGGTCACCGGTATGCCACGGCACTCCTGCAGCCTTTTCCCGCAGCCGGGACAGGACCCTGCATGCATCAACCCTGTCCTGCCATTTACACTCGCAGAACAGCGCCGCATGTTCCGGTTCATTCAGTGCGATCAGGTCAATCTCCTGCTCCCGGTCCCACCAGCCCCCGATCCTCTCGAATGTGAAGGGAAAGAGACCTGCCCGGTTGAATTCGATAAAGAGGTCTTCAACAGCAGATTCGAAATGTTTTCCCACGTACTGACTGAACAGCGGGGCTATATTCTGTTCCAGTACCAGGTCTCCCTCACCCCGTTCCAGCCTCTCCACGTGTGGGGAGACAAACCGGAACCAGAACATAAAGAGGTTGTCCGAAAGGAAATACAGGCCTTTACGGCCCGTCGATGTATCCGTTACCGGGACCCGCCGCCTGACCAGCCGGAGATCTATCAGTATTGAGAGATATTTGGTAATGATCCCTTTGTTTAAGCCGGTATCATTCATGATCAGACCAATACGGTTATTCCCTGTCGCGATAGAGAGGAGAATGGAAAAATAGTAGCGTGGTTCATTCAACTCCATCCGAAGAACAAACTCAACATCCTTATAAAGGGGTGCATCGCTGGCGAGTATCTTTTCTGCAATATTTTTAAAGATGCCGTGATCCTTTTCAATCGAGACCACGTATGCCGGCGTTCCTCCGAATACCGCATAGAACTCAACTGCCCGGATCATATCGCCGATATAGTCCAGTACATCGATAAATCTGAATCCCTGCAGGAGGATCTGTCCGGTCCTTCTGCCATACAACGGGCTTGTATGCTGCATGGTGAGCTCTTCCATCATTGAAATGCTGGATCCTGAGAGAAGAAGAAAAATGTTGGAATCTTTGAGCCTGGTATCCCAGTATTCCTGGATAATCGAGGGAAGCGCCGGGTCTTCCCTGACAAGATACGGAAATTCATCAATCGCAATAACCATCCGGTCATTGTCCCTGCCGGAGAGATACAAAAAAAAACTGTCCCAGTCGGTAAATGTCGTCTTATTCAGGAATTCATCGGAAAAAAATGCTGCGCATTCTGAAGAAAATTTTTTTAACTGGAGGTGTCGCGACTCTTCACGGGCTAATAAACGGATGCCACGGACTGAATTCAGAAAATGTTCAATCAATGCGCTCTTCCCGATCCTTCTCCTTCCATAAAGAATAATAAATTCTGCATGCTCTCCATGGAACCGGCTCCGGAGTACGCCAAGTTCCTGCTCCCGGTCAAGGAAGATACTCATAAGTATGATACTTTAAAGTATACTATTTATTGATTCCGGGACCAGAACCGATCTCAAAGGACTTCCGATAACCCGGTACGATGAACAATTGTTATCGATCTTCAGTGCGTAGACAAAAAATCGATATTCTTTAACCGATAATATACCTATAACATGGAATGGAAATGCAATGATGAACATAGAATCTGATGTCCATGATATAAAGAAGAAAGTGATTGAAATATCTGAAAAGCTTGATGAACTGCTCCGGGAGCATGAAACCCTTGCAGTAATGAAGCTTTCAGAACGTTCTCTTTACACATTTCTGGATGATGAACCAGACCTTTATACTATCAGTGACATCAGGGTTGCTTATCAATGAAAGGTACAATTGTCCTTATCCCCTTCCCGTTCACGGATTTGTCTGCCACAAAACTTCGTCCTTTCGCTTATTCTCTACGAAAATAACTATGATGTCGTTGTTGCATTCATTTCATCAAAGATCCCGGCTACCATTTCACTGTGTGATATTCCTGTTTTGCAGCAGCACAGCGGATTTCCTGAATCAGGATTAAAAGTGGATTCTGTTATAAAACCTGATAAAGTTGCCACAGTTATGAAAAAATTTGTTCCCGGTGAACTGGGGGAACCTGACTCCGGAGTTTCGGGCAATAGTCAATAAGAAAATGAGGGAAATCTACCAGATCTGAATTTTAATTCCTGGCTGGGAACGGGATTATTGTTAGTTTACCGGGTGTCAGTACTCAAAATTCTTCTTTTTTCCGACTGATACAACACAAATGACCAGCTGGTCCTGGATTATCCGGAACGTCGCCCGCACTTCCCCGATCCTGATCCGGTACCGTGGCGTTTCGGGCGGACATCCCTTTACTTTCTTTACATCATGGCGATGAAATGGATTCGCTGCATATTTCTCAAGTGCGATTGCAATCCTGATGCGTGCCATCCGGTCCAGCGCTACAAATGCGTTTTCAGCCCGATGGGTGAATTTTACCTGGTAGGCCATTATTCCACCAGGGAACGGATCACCTGGTCATCTCCAAGATCCTTCATAATGTCCCGCAGGCTTCGGACCCGGCCGGCTTTTATATCTTTCTCGCTCGCCCTGATATCTTCAATCTCCTCATCAGAGAGCGATTCATCATCGTACGCTGCATCAGCCAGCCGGTTGATAAGATCATCGTACGTCTCCCGTGGATGAAGTTTCAGGTCATCCAGTTTTTCTTTCGTCTCCGGCCGGAGCTGGACCGTCGTCTTTTGCATAATTAATTATAGTGCGCTATAGTTAATTATAGTTTGTAAGCGAAAAACGTTCAATATGCCCGAAGAATGGATAACACTTCATGATAACCTCTGAAAAACGTAAAATTTTCACTATTCCTTAAAAAGATGCAATTTCTCTGTGTCTGTGTACGAGCCGGGGGTGACGCTGACATTTTTTTCACTCGTTAATGTACTCTGGTTATCCCTCCCTGTACCCAATTCGCCCACCCGTATACGGCCGCCCCGGCGAGCAGCAGCATGCCGGCAAGCGCATTTTCAGGTCGGTTATCCCGGCCGGTAAGAATGCAGTACTCCCCGGTGATGCCGCAGATGATGATGGCGATACCGCACACCACAACAATGCCGGTCAGGATCCATGATAGTACCCCAAATAACCAGGCATTCCTGTGAATTATCCCCGGTCCCCTGAACCGGCGGATCGTGATCAATACCAGCAGGATGGCCGCTGCATAGAACCAATTCGAGGTTTTTGTCCTCTTTATGGAGTGCCGGATACACACAACGAACAGGATCCTACGTCCGACGCTCGTTCTCCGTATCCTGTTCCTCTGGAAAAACTATATTCTTTCAACAGAGAAATAGTCGTATAATGAATGATATCCAGTATGTGTATGATGCCGGAGGACACAAGAAAGGTGTCATCATCCCCATTGAACTCTGGGAGCGGACGCTTCAGGTGAAACAACCCCGTACCACATCCTGCAATCTATCAGAGTACTATGGGATGTACCGGGACCTGATGAAAGATCCCGGGGCAGAGGCAAAGGCACTCCGCGATGAGTGGAACCGGGTATGACTGCATATCTCATCGATACCAATATTCTCATATATTATCTCGCCGGGGCACTGGTACCGGAAGAGAAACCCACCATTGACACCATTTTACAGGAATCATTCAATATCTCTATTATCACCAGGATCGAACTTCTGGGCTGGAAAGGACATACACCGGAAGGACTTGTCAAGGCTGGTCAACTGCTGGATTGTGCCCGGTGCTTACCCCTCACTGATACCCTTGCAGAAAAGACGATTGATATACGAAGGTATGCATCAATCTCTCTGCCTGATGCGGTCATTGCGGCATCGGCACAATCATTGGATGCAATACTCGTCACACGGAACGAGAAAGACTTTGTGAATGTGAACGGACTCCGGATTTACAATCCGTTTCGACAGACTGATGAGATATAACAAAGATCATTCTTCGATTTGAAGTGTGCAGGAGGGTGTTCCTGAAACATTTCAATATTTTTCAGGACATCTCACCCCGTTCGCCCACCCGCATATGGCCGCACCGGCGGGCAGCAGCATGCCGGCAGGCGCATTGTTAAGGGAATCGTCCCACCCGGTAAGAATACAATAATCCCCGGTGATGCCGCAACAGACGATGGCGAGACCGCATATTCCGACAGTGCCAATCAGAATCCATGAAATCGCAAAAAATAACCTGGCATTTCTGTGAATGATCCCCGGTCCCCGGAACCGGTAGATCGTGATCAATACCAGCAGGATGGCCGCTGCACAGATCCACACCAACGTTATGGGCTGTGTAAAGACGGCGGTCGTCTTGCGTGAATGTTTCTGTCCGGATGATTATCATCCTGCAGAAAAAACCTGATTAAAAGGTATATTTTCCGGGGACTATCGTAGCATCTCAAGAAGAGTTTCTTTTGGAATACCGTTCCATAATGACACTTTTTGAATAATATCGTTCAGGGTTCCCCTGGCAATCTCATCGTGCAGAGGAATTGTAATCCGGTGCTCCCCTGCACTTGTTCTTTTGGTCATCTGAACATGACTCCCCCTCTGCCGGAGGGTGGAATAGCCTATAAGACTCAGCATCTTCAGAAGATCATGACCGCTAACAACCGGAGATTTTGGCAACAGAACCAACCTGGAATTCAGTCAGGGAAACAATCGTTATCAATTCTCCGGCATCGATGCACTCTTCAAAATGTAGACCTACTGCATCCTGGATATTCACCGTGAGTTCATCAAGAGTTTTACCCTGCGTGAAGATATCGACCCCGATGCCACGAGCACACCAGAACTCACCATCGTTGTATATTTCAAATTTAACGAGCATGTAAATGCATCTCTCAGGACAAGCGTTGTATTTGATCTTTATGACTATAAACCTGACCTGAAGACACATCATTCAACAACCGGATCGAAGGCAGCCCGGGGGAAATCATCCTGGCAGTTCGTAGGGCTGTGATTGTTGTGAGCCGGGTATTTACTGATACAAGCCAGTAAAATATGGGGTGGCAGAAAAAGGGGTATTATACTATCTGTCACATTATAGCCCTTGAGCAACGTATTTTTCCTCTTATTGACCTCAAAACGGTGCAATCTCTCTGTGTCTTTTTACGAGCCGGCGGTCAGACCGGGACGTTCACTTCATCCGCACGTTCCCGCTTTTACCCGGCCCGTACCCGGTTCCCCCACCCGCATATAGCCACCCGGGCGATCAGCAGTAAACCCCCGAAGCACATCGTCCGGGGAGGCAGGGCGGCAGTCAGGATGCATTGTATCACGGCTCACGCACGACACAGGCATGAGAGTGGTGGTACAGGGGGGGACTCCGTACATCTGCGGGGAATGTTTAAACCCGGCAAAATCAAATGAGGGGGAAGAGGGTGACTCCGGACATCTGCGGGAAATGATTTTCCGGCAGGGGGGCGTCTCAATGGGATATCCGTGCTGACTCCTCATTGCCAGGGATTTTTTCACGATCAGTACCATACCCGGGTCCATCGCCGGTATTCTCCAGGTCTTCCCTGTCAGGGTCACACCCCCCGAAATGACTGCAACCGATGCACCGTGAACTGACCCTGCGCGTGCATCCTTCCGGGAAGGGGTCCGGGCGTGCAAGTGGGATCATACCCCTCATTTACCACCCGGGAAAAGGACCCGTCCGGTCTTAACTGATAGAGAAAGGGATCGTTCCGTAGCCCGTAGTCATAATTCAACATGCGAGTATCCGTCAACAGTGACAAAAATTCCAGGGGTGGACAGCCGGATAATCATCACCTGATCTCATGCATTCCCAGGGTGGATTCAATGGGTTGGGGTCGAAGAGGGCAGTGAGCAGGGGAAATACCGCTGGTCCTGTTATTCCATTGCTTCAACAAAAGAACTCACGACAGGAACTTCTTTGTGTACATACTGCATGGCCGGCTAATGACCGGGCAGCCCTGTTATACCCTCTGCCGGAGAGAAACCTGCCTCCATTTTAACCCCCGAACTCCAGTACCTATGCATGGTGCTTGAAGAGCGCGTGATATTCACCGGTTCGGAAGATGCCGCCACCTTTGTTGCATTTCTCCGAAAAAACGGCTGCCCCTGCCGGAAGGAGGTCCAGGCGGTCTGCAGTGAAACGGAGTTCCTGACCGGGACCATCGATCAGATAATCCCATGGCTCGGGACAGAGGCCGTCCGGTGCGAAGAGGACGGAGCAGAAACGGATGCAGCCTGGTTCCGGAACGCCGAAGAGTTCTATCGAAATACCCGGGACGTTCTCCATGAAATAATAGCAGGAAAAAACCCGGGCGACCTCATCTTCACCCGCAGGGATATAGTCACCGATATACAAGAGTTCATTGACCGGGCGAAGGACTCCGGGATACGGGGAAACCTGGAGATTTCAAAGGAGATCGGCCGGCCTGCGGCCCGGTCCCTGGCATTGGTCCTCCTCATACAGAACCGGGCAATAAGCGAAGACCAGGAAGGATTCCACCTGGATACGGTGATCCCGGAAGGATCGCTTATCGTAGAACTCGAAATTGAAAATGTCCCTCAAATCGATCCTGACGCACTGACCGGCATGACCACGAAGCTCTCCTGCCACTACTCTCTTCTCCACGTCGTGATAGCAGACCCCCTCATCCACCTCACCTGCGACACGGATGAAGTGCTGGACCTGCTCGAGGACCTCTCCGTACCCGAAGAAGTGCTGTGGGCAGTCGCAGATAACCTCGCCCAAAAATCGCTCCTTGTCTCCACCCTCCTCTACAAGGTCGAGCAGGAGAAGAGTATCGATGTTGCCAGCCTGGCAGGGCATCTCGACGGGCTGGAGGTAAAGGCCACGGATGACGCGACACCAGTCACCCTTGAAATCGGGAAAGAGATGGTCACAGCGGTCGTGGCCGAATTAAGGAAGCGCGACATCCT
Organism: Methanoregulaceae archaeon UBA467; assembly: GCA_002503825.1. Classification (GTDB taxonomy): domain Archaea; phylum Halobacteriota; class Methanomicrobia; order Methanomicrobiales; family Methanospirillaceae; genus UBA467. Next base: position 2,596 of record DASP01000008.1, on the reverse strand, counting down.
TGCCGGGACCGATCAGAAGGTCCGGATGGCGGGCGGGAAGAAACGGCGGTAACAGAATATACCCGCAGACCACGGTCTCTGAACGAAAATTCAGGTCCAGGGTATCATAGCCCGGTCAGCTGGGGATTAATGACCGGTCCCCGGTAATTAATCCCGTGAAATCAACCCCACCCCGCACACCAGTCCCCTGGAGAGCAGCAGCAGTATACTACTTTATTATCAACAAATACGTCTCTTTTGTGGTTCCGCGTACCCTGGCAGGAGATGCTCCCGTTACGGGTATGATGTACCCGGTCCTGGGAATAGAAATGTCTATTATAATCCGTCTTTTTCATCTGCCATTGTATTCGCAAAACCAGGGAGCATGAGATCGACCCGGTCATTTCCTGCCATGTCGCCGTCGGTAGGAGTCAAGTGCACGGAGTGTCGAGTGCCAGGCAGTTCCGATCTTCGTTGCGTCAAGGAGCCCCTTGCGGGCAGCAAGGCTTAAGTATTCCTGCGAATAGGGGGATGCATCGGCCAGCTCGCTGAGCGGGACGAGACGGTCTCTCCCCCCGGCTACTGAAAGGAACCGGGAAAGGGCATCGTTCTCAGCATGGGCAATGAACAGGAGAAACGGGTCCGGGTTCCCGAGGTCAGCCTGCCGGAGTGACTGGTAATACTGCATCCGTCTTTCTTTTTCAAGGACAAGCGGGGGGTATCCTTCCCGGACCAGGTACTGGTTCGAGAGGAGGCGGGCAACCCTGCCATTCCCGTCGATGAACGGGTGAATAGCAACAAAACGGTGGTGAAGGACCGCGGAAGTCCGTATCACATCCTCCGTATGCGTTGATAGTCCGGCAAAAAGGAGGTCAAGATCACGGACTACAGAATGCCAGTCCGGGGGAGAACGGGCAGCTCCGCTGATCCTGACATTCTTTGTCCGGTAACACCCGGGATGCTCCAGGATTCCCAGGGTGACCACTTCATGGATCTTCTGAACCGTCACATGGCTGACCGGGACCCTGTCCTCTGCCATCCTGAGAATGAGATCAAATCCCCGGGCATTGTTCGTGGCCTCAAGGTGCTCCCGTATCGTCTTTCCTCCAATTGTGATCCCCTCTTCGAGCACGACCTTTGTCTCGGAGAGCGTGAGGGTGTTTCCTTCAATTGCATTGGAGTTGTACGTGTGCAGGAGCCGGACCTCATCGTACAGCTGCCGGACAACGTCCGCAGGAAGTGGCCGGAGTGCATCGAGAAGCTCTTTTTTCTGCCGGATCCTCTCATCCAGGAGAATATACTCTGAGGACATATCGGTATCGGGTAATTTTTTAGTTATCCGATATATTGTCGGGGTGGCTTGTTAATGCTTTCCCTGTCCTGATCACGAAGGCGGGGCGTGAGCCGGCCTTATATCTGAAAAGAAATGAATCTATGGTATGTTTCATTCCCTGGCCCTGGCAGATGCGGATACGGACACCCCTTCTCACCGCCGGTGCAGCTTCCTGGTTCAAACCCCTCACCCTTTTATCAACCCGCACCTCCCTCCCCCGGCGATAAGCAGCAGGCCGGTAAGCACATTGTGACGGGGATCGTCCCGGACGGTAAGGATGCAGTAATCCCCGGTGATACCGCAATGCAAGATGGCACTTCTGGAGACTGCGTCAATTCCGATCAGGACCCTTGATAATAATTGAGCAATCCCCGGAATCAGGCCGGTGTATCTTATTGGATCAGGCATTTCCAGGTTAATAGAACATGCCACATTCTCATCATGAAACGCAGAAGAAGTCCTGCCCGAAGCGATAATATGCCTACAGGTGTATACTCATGTATGCCATCGTCTACACCATGTCTGCGGATCAGTCTCAAAAACCGGGAGAGGCTGAATAAGCTGAAGACCCATCCGAAAGAGTCCTATGACACGGTGATCGGCCGGTTGCTTGACCGCATGACCGATCCGGAACCATTGACCGAAGAGGACCGCCTTGCAATCGCCGAATCGCTGGAAGAGATCCGGGACGGCAAGTATTACACTCTGAAAGACGCCAAAAAAGAATTAGGGCTCTCCTGAAATGTCCTACGAGATTATTATCTCCCCACGGGCGGTGAAGGACTTAAAAAAATTGCCAAAGAATGTAGTTGTCCGGATAATCTCGACTCTGGAGCAGATCCAGGACGACCCGGCTAAATCGGTGTACCGATTAAAAGATTCGCCTCTCTATTCGGTTCATGTTGGAGAGTACCGGGTTATTCTCGATATTATTCATCAAAAACTTATGATCCTCGTAGTTCGCGTTGGGCACCGCCGGAATATGTACGAGAAGATTTAAAGGCAGCCACATCCCGTTCAGTTTCAGGATAAGGATTTTAAGGACAACATGGCTTCCTTTTTGGTGATCGATGCGGAATCCAAGCCTGATAAGGGCGTTGATAACTTTTCCCGCCGGAAGGAGGGGAATCTTTGTCATCAAAAATTATACTTCGACCGCGATTTCCCGGATGCTTACTCCCTGCTGGTCAGGGATCTTTTTTCGCCTTTTTCTGAATGATTCAAGATATGCTTCGATTGCTTCCTTTGCATTCTCTTCAGCTTCATGTTCTGTTTTTCCCTGGG
>DASP01000012.1:301498-361229 GCA_002503825.1 Methanoregulaceae archaeon UBA467 | reverse complement strand
TTGCGGTCGGAGCTGAACAGTTACTTTTATTGTTATATTCTTCAATTGCGGGCTTATTGCCTGTGCCTATATCAGGTTAAACGGTGGAGACCCGACAGTCAGAGACGGGTTTCATTATGCAGCCGGGCATGTCGGGCAGATTTTTTTGTGGGCGGTCATATCTGCAACAGTAGGCCTTATCCTGTCGGCAATCCGCAACCGGGGAGGAGCAGTCGGTTCACTGGCAGCAGGTATCGCCGGGACTGCATGGAGCCTTGTGACTTTTTTTGTTATCCCGGTCATGATATTTGAAGAAAAGGGAGTCCTCACGGCAATAAAAAACTCAGTCAGTCTCTTCAAAAAGACGTGGGGAGAGAATATTATCGGAAGCATCGGTATCGGGCTCGTGATGCTCCCGGTAATCCTGGTATTTGTTGCCGTTTTTATCGCGATTATTGCCGCAAGTCCACTGGTAGTCCCCCTTGTCGTCCTGTTCGTGGTACTCCTCGGGGTATGCGGGGTGCTTTATTCTGCATTGAGGGGGATATTTGTCACCGCACTATATATTTATGCGAAGACGGGAACCGTCCCGTCTGTCTTTTCCGGCGACCTTATCCAGGGCGCATTCCGGGAGAAGGGACAGAAAAAGGAACCGTTACACGGATCAATATGAAAAAGGTGACGGGGATGGATTCTCCCTTTTTTTGATACTTTCATACGGATAGTCAGATAATCTTCCGTTTCGGGTGCAGCATTTAAAATCGAACGTTTTCAAATTGATTCGCATCGTTTTCAGGATGAAAAATAATCGTTCAGCTTTTGTACATTCTGGTCGGTTGTAAAGAGTATTATTTCATCACCTTCCTGGAGTTGTGTTTCAGCGGGCGGGTCAAGCTGCGTTGTATGCTCCCTCCGCAGGGATGCCCCGTCTATGCCAAACTGGTTTTTCAGGTCCAGTTCTGACAGAGTTTTTCCTGCAGCCCATGACCCCGGAAGAACCCTGATGGTATGGATGCGCTGGTCATCAAATTTTTTCCGGTATTCCAGGAGGTTAATATCAGAACTGCCGGACTTCTTAAAGAAGCCGTACCCGCCTCTTCGTATCCTTGATACAAATCTCGATATTTCATCCTCAGATATCTGGTATTTGTTCAGGATCCTTGCAAATATCTCAAGCGATGCCTCAAAATCTTCGGCAATCACTTCATCAGCGCCGATATCCAGCAGGTCACGGGCTGATTCTATCCGGCTGGCACGGGCGACGATATAAAGTGACGGAGAGAGTCTTCGCGCATGGTGGATGATTCCTGCAATCTCATCCTGTTCAGGGATAACAATAACAAGTGCCTTCGCCTGCGTGATACCCGCATGTTTCAGGATTTCCTCCCGCGTTGCATCCCCAAAAACGCAGTTTTTGCGATGTTCTGCCCTTTCTTTCCTGACAATACCGGGGTTGAGCTCAATAACCATGTACGGGATCCCGGCGATCTCTGCGGCCCGTGCAACGCTTCGGCCTCTCGTTCCGTATCCGACAATGATGATATGGTCATGTGACGGCCCCTCATCCGGGAGATCACCTTCGACCGCGTTTTCTGCCGGCCTGAACCTTCGGGGAAAGAGACGGTACAGCAGCCGGGTCACGCCAGGAGACGCCCGCATGGTAAAGGGGGTCAGGGCCATCGTAATGATTGCCGCCCCGAGAAAGAACTGGTAGGTGGCAGAGGGAATGAGGTCGCCTTTAAGCCCGCTCTCTGCGAGAACAAATGAAAATTCCCCGATCTGGCAGAGTGCAAGGCCGGTAAAAATCGAGACGCGTGCCGGCATTCCGAGAGCGGCTACCGCAAGACTGCCGGTCAGGATCTTCACGACGATGATGAGTATCACAATAATGAGAATTATTGTATAATTCGCCATTACAATCCGGGCATCGAGGAGCATCCCTATTGAAACAAAAAAGACTGCCGCAAAGACATCACGAAACGGGATGATGTGGCTGATTGCATCGACACTGTACTCGGATTCACTGATGATAAGCCCGGCTACAAATGCTCCGAGTGTAAAAGAGAGTCCTGACATGCTGGTAAGCCATGCAACAGCGAAACAGATCCCGGCAATAGCGAAGAAGAAGAGTTCGCGGCTTTTTGCAAGGGCTACCCGGAACAGGAACCATGGCACCAGCCAGCGGGAAGATACGATGATAACGACGATAAGAACGGCGACTTTCAGGATCTCTGAAGGAAGAGTATTAAAATCCGGGCCGCCGCCTCCTATCAGGAGGGGAGTAATAAGTATCATCGGAATGATCGCGATATCCTGGAATATCAGGATCCCGAGCAGTGTCCGGCCGGAGAGGGTCTCAACCTGCCCGCGGTCCTGGAGTACTTTCATCACGATTGCCGTACTCGAGAGAGAGACAAGAAACCCGATAAAAACGGCTTCATTAAAGGGGAACCCGAGGAAGCGTATTATCAGTGCCATTGAGACGATTGTCATGCATACCTGCAGGAGCCCCCCGATAATGACCACTTTCCAGGATTTGAAAAGTTTTTCAAAAGAAAATTCAAGGCCAATGACAAATAAGAGGAGAATTACTCCTATCTCTCCTATTGTTTCAATTATGCCCTGGTCGGAAAGAATCGCCAGTCCAAACGGACCGACAAGGATTCCGAGGACGAGAAAACTGACGACGCTGGGAATATTAAACCGGCGTCCGATGAATAAAAAAACGATAGACAGGAGTAGAATGAGGACAATAGCAGCAATTATCTCCATGACAGCCCCCGGAGGACCAAAAAATCCGTTATATAGTATACATGGATATCAGTATTGTATTGAAACTTTGTATTCGGTCTGACCGGACCCCACGTGGCAGAAATCCTGCTGATAATAACCTTTTGATATATTGAACGTATTTCTGTCAATTCCTGACCTGTCAGATGAATAATTCAGGGGGATGCCGGGATTACAGGAACAATCAGACGATGTTTAATTCACGAAAAAAAGGATTACGATTATTTCTGGCCAAAATAGGCCTTGACATGGGGCTGGAACAGGTAATAAAGGATGACAATCGCGATGATGATACTGATCAGTGCGCCGGCCCCGCTTGTCAGGAGACTTACCAGTCCTGCCAGGATGCTCAGAATCGAGAATATCACCCCGATAGTCCAGACCCATGGCCACGCCTTGAAACAGCCTATGCCAAGCACGAGATCGACAAGCCCGATAATTATAAAGACAAATCCTAAAACAAGACCTATGATGCCTGCGACCAGGGTTCCCACCACTGCGACTCCAAGGCCGCCAAGCAGTGCAAGGAGCCCTCCGATGATCCAGAGTATACCAAGAATCGTTACTCCCAATGGACGTTCTGTCATGGGAAATTCATCATCTTACCTAAATTTAAAGATTGCTGTTGAAAGAATGACGAAATACCGGTTCCCTGCCTTATCCCGGTTTGTACCTCTCCATGAGGCAGGTGATGAACATTCGACCGGCGTTTCCTTTGATCCGGCATTTCAGCATGAATCCGCTGGCAGACCGGTAATAATCTCCATGACGGCACCGTTTGCCATAATCTTATCGTTCCGGCCATCCCGCGTTTTAACAACCTTTAATGCACTTATACGGGATACATGGTGCAATGGATAAACGGCTGCTTTCAATGCTCCTGATGCTCCTTGCCTGCGGCATCGCCCTCTCGCTTGCTGCACATGTCTTCGCCGTCTTTCCGTTCGATATTAAAATTACCCACGAGCTGCAGGAGAAAGAGGGGCTTGTCTTTTCAGGCTCGATGAAATACGTAAGCGCTCTTGGTGAGCCCCTGTTCCAGACGGTTCTGATAGGGTTTGTTGCTGCTGTTTTTGCGTTCAGACGGATGTATATTGAAGCCCTGTTTGTTCTCGCCACAACGAGCAGCGTCCTTCTCACGTCTGTACTCAAGATCCTCATAATTCGTCCACGGCCTCCCTGGTATCCGGTAGATCCGGCCGGTTTATTCGGATACATCGACCAGTTCAGTTTCCCGAGCGGACATGTCCTCTTTTTTGTGGTCTTTTTTGGTTTTTTGGCCTATCTTGCATGCATTCATCTTGCAGGTCGCCTGCAGGCACTCGTCATTGCAGGGTGCCTGGTGCTGATTCTTACTATCGCTCCTTCACGGATATATCTCGGTGCCCACTGGGCGAGTGACGTTATAGGGAGTTACATAATCGGGGCGTTATGGCTGGCAATCCTGATTATTGCCTACAACGTGGTGATAAGCCGTTGTAAAGCAAAAAACAACTGGTAAAAAAGTACAGTTCAGGGCGGAGCCGGTGAAGGGACAGGATCCCTGCACAAGGTCAATTCAGGTATACCTAAGATGAAAAGGATAAGATGTTTCGACCGTTCAGGAAGGTAAAAAAACCCATGATAAAGCCCCGGACATATTTTTACGTTAAATAGAGAGTCCTGCAGGGAGATACCTGAGACTGTTCCCGGTCTCCTTTCAGGGTATCATCCCATACAACGCAGCCTTTATGCCGGCGATGCCATTTTCACCGGAATCGTTCCTTTTCTCTACTCGCTGCAACAGGGGGACTCCTCACGGTCCCCTCCACAGCACGAACTGCCGGGTCCGCCGCACGAGCACTCCCCGCTGTCCATGTCTTTTCCTTTCAATGCTGCACTAATCATCGCCCAGGCGCACCCGACTCCGCTCTGGACCCCGATCGCCTGTACCGGGCAGTTCATCGCACATGCTCCGCATTCCATGCAGGTTTCAGGATGGACCTGTTCTGCATGGTCCGCCCCTTCAATAAAGACGCCGTGAGGACAGACCTCAGAACAACGGCGGCAGTTAATGCATTTATCCGGGTAAAAGCGGAGGGTTGTCTCCCGGTAGGAATCGAACATCAGATCACCCCTGCAAGACGCAGCAACCCGGGTATAATCCCGAGGACTACTCCTGATGCTGCCATGATCACCATCAGCGGGACATAACGGAAGATCTCTTTTTTTACCCCGGTCCTTGAGGGATAGGGGGTGGAACCCGTAAAGTTGAGTGCAAGATATGCGGTAACTGCCGGGATTATCAACAGCGGTGCAAGTGCAGAGAGTATCCCGGCCCAGCCCGGGAGGCCGGGATAGCCGGGATAAACGAATGAAAACGGGATGGCGACAACACCGCCGAGAATAAGCCCTTTTGTACTGTAGTCACGGGTCGGGAGATATGGGAGAAGGGCGGGAAAAACGACCGTGCCGGTGAGGACTGCAGCAACAGCTGCGATGGATGCAATCTGCCCGGCCAGGAACCAGAGTGCAGTGGCAATTATAATGGCAGGGAGTGCAACATGGACAAGCTCAACCGGTGCAAGCACGAGCCTGTCATGGAGTGGGAACGATACGCGTCGCATTTCCGGGGAAGCTTTCGCATTTGAGAGATATTCAGGGAGGTCAGCTGCACGGACCGGCCCGTAGTCCACCCTGAATCCGGTACGGCGTTGAACTTCATGCGAAGCGATCCCCGGGGCTCCAAGCTGGGGTACGATTATTCTCCGGTGGCATACAACCGATGCAAGCCCGGATGAGACAATCCTGTTGACAAGTTCATCGGTTCCGAACGTTCCTTTCCCTGCAGCACACCAGACATTTATCCCTTTTGTATCAAGCACGAGTATGAACCCGTCAATACCTGCAAGAGATCCCCGCAATGCATCAAAACTCAGGGTGTAGTTCGCGGAAGCGAAGACTGGGGATTCTTCTGTCGGATTTCCAATCCGGTAAATGCCCGGTTTCACCCGGTGTCCCATCCGGTTTACACCCAGTCGTGCCAGTAAGTGGTCGAGATGATCAGTTTGCCTGATGATACTGTCGGTGCGAAGGATCTCACTTTTACCGCAGGTATCCGTACTGCAACTGCATTGATGAGAACTGTTCTGTATACCGGTGTTACAGGTGCTGCAGCCGGTGGGGCTGCAGGGGTTTTTTCCGGTGGCTGCAGTCATCCTCCTCACGCCCCCTGCTGTAAAACCGGGCCAAGGATATCTTTTACAAGGCCTGACAAAGGTTCTGTTTTCATTAATGCAAGACAGCATATCTTCCCGTCTCTCTCCCAGCTGATGAGTGCAAGTTTATCTCCGGGTCCTATCCCGGCTTTTTCACGCATATCCTTCGGGAGTACCATCTGTCCCCGTTCGTCAATAGTCAGAATGGCTTCAACGGTGCACCCGGACCCTGATTCGCAGGTACAGGGCCCGGTTTCCTGGTTTAACCGGCTTTCATCGGTTTTCTTTGGTGGCATATCTATCTGTAAGAACAAACTGTATTTTCTTAAATGATATAACTATCTGATATTTCTGAATATTCTGATATATCATATTTTACAATCTGCCATAATCGCCGGTTTTCCTTCCCGCTGCGCGAATTCACTTTTTATTGTCTGATCCGGGCAGGGTATCTGTTTCCGCGACAGCCAATACTCGATGAGATATATACGATACCGGACAGAGGTAGCTTTGAGCATCCTGATGAACCTGTCATCATCATCCCGGGAAGGACAAAAGCCCCTGTTCATTCTCCCGGTTATTGTTTTTGCCGCGATCTTTATGGCCGTGGTTGACGGCAGCGTCGTCAATATCGCCCTGCCGACAATAACAGATTACTTCGGGGTAAACGTCACGCTTTCGCAGTGGATTGTGACCGGCTACCTCGTGACAATGACAAGCCTTCTCCTCGTTTTCGGTCGTATATCCGAATTTATCGGGAGACGCCGGGTTTTCATACTCGGGTTCCTTGTATTCACCCTCGCATCCCTTGCATGCGGCCTGTCGCAGGACCTCATGCAATTGATCCTTTTCCGTGTCATCCAGGCGATCGGGGCATCGATGCTCTTTTCCATATCCGGCGCAATCATTTTTTCGCTCTACCAGAAATCCGAACGTGGAAAGGCGATGGGATATGTGGGAGCAACGGTGGCGGTGGGAAGTATCGCAGGACCTGTTCTGGGTGGATTTCTTGTCGATACCCTCGGATGGGAGTACATTTTCCTGATAAATGTCCCAATCGGTGCACTCTTCATTCCACTTGCCATGAAATATTTGAGGAAGGAAGGACAGGACATAAAACCGGTCAGGATGGACTGGGCAGGAGCAGCAGCTATGGTGACCTGTATGGTCTCGCTTATGTTCATGCTCTCCGCGTTCGCCGGTGAGCATGCCGTTTCCCTGGCAGTAACCGGATTTGCCATGGTGTTCCTGTGTTCGCTCGGGGCGTTCATTCTCATTGAAAGGAGAGTGTCGGAACCACTTCTCGATCTCCCGATATTTCGTGTGTATCCGTTCAGTCTTTCAATTTTTGCCACCTTTTTGTACTTTATTGCCATTTTCATGATTAATATGGCCGGCCCCTTCTATTTCGAAGGGGTATACGGCCTTTCCCCGTCGCAGGTGGGAATTGTCTACCTGGTTATACCTTTGATCATGGTGGTCGGGTCGCCGCTTGCCGGGTGGCTGTATGACCGGCATTATTCCCCTTATTACCCGATGGCCGGGATGACCCTGGCCGGATTCTCGATAATCGCCCTTGCCATCATGGCATCATCCGGCGACCTGGTCCTGGTGATTGCCGCATTTTTTCCTATGGCTGTCGGTTTTGCCCTGTTCCAGAGCCCGAACAATACCGAGGTGATGAGTGCTCTCCCTGCAGAAAAGGTGAGCATTGCATCGAGCGTGAGTGCGACGGCAAGAAATCTCGGCATGGCAATCGGTGCCTCATTTGCCAGCATCCTCCTTGTGATGAGTGCACAGGCATCAGGGTATACGGGACCCCTGACCGGTGCCGGGAATGATATCCTTACGTCTGCCCTGGTCATCGTTATGTGTATCGCAGGAGCACTCTGCCTTTTTGCGGCATGGGTGTCCCTTGCAAGGGCACGCGTGGATGAGAAGAGGCAACATCCGGAATAGGGCTTCTTTTCTGTCAGACCTGTCATTGGTATGATATCATAACGGCGATCCCGGTATGCACAGCCCTGAATTGAGATTTCATTTATGATACGGGTGTCATGATGACTGAATGGCGGCATTACGCGGCCGGATACCTGACCCAGAACTTAATAAAAATCAGTCCCTATCTTTCATACACCATGCCCGGGGTCGTCTGATGTTCCTGATAACCGTTGCGGCTGTTCTGCTCGCGTTTGCATTTACGTTTACGAACGGTTTCCAGGATGCAAGTTCTGTAGCTGCGACCTTTATCGCATCACGGTCTGCCTCTCCACGGCAGGGAATTATTTTTGTGGCCGCAATGGACTTCCTTGGAGCAATTTTCGGCGGAAGCGCTGTTGCCCTGACCATATCGGGACTGCTCACCATCGAGCCTGATGAACACCTTGTCTATATTGTAACCGTTGCGCTCATTGCCGCAGCATTGTGGAATATTCTGACCTGGAAGTACGGGCTTCCCTCGTCTTCGACACATGCACTTGTCGGAGGGCTTTCAGGGGCCGGTATCGCAGCCGGGGGCCTTTCAAGCGTTGCATGGGGTGTGTCCGACCTGGTCGCCCCTCCGCACGAGATGACCGGGATGGTAAAAATTCTTATTTTTCTCGTGGTTTCTGTCGGGGTTGGTTTTGCCGGGGGGTATCTCATGCGGAAAATCACCCGGTTTCTGCTCCGCAATGCCAGGCGTCCGGCCAACCGCGACATCGTCCGTCTGAACTGGTTTGCTGCTGCCGTGATGGGTTTTTCAAACGGTGCAAACGATGCCCAGAAACAGATGGGAATCATCGCCATCATCCTGTTCGCGGGTGGTATGACTGCTGCGCCTGAAGTCCCGCTCTGGGCACGGTTCGGGTGTGCCGCACTGCTCGCCGCAGGAACCCTTGGCGGCGGATGGCGGATCATGGCAACGCTCGGACGCAGGATATTCCGGATAAATCCCATACATTCATTTGATTCCCAGATCTCATCCGGAATGACCATCGCACTTTCAACAATCGCCGGAGCACCGGTATCATCAACTCATATCATATCAACGTCTGTCATCGGTGTGGGTGCTGCAGAAAATCCGCTCAAGGTCAGGTGGTCAGTCGGGAAACAGATTATAATTACAATGATTGTAACCATACCAGTGACGATGTTCATTGCCGCGGCGCTTTATTCCGCCGTGCATTTACTGGCAGGAGTATGAGGGAAGATGGACTGTAAATTCGAAGACGAAAAGAAAAGACGAAAATCAGGGTTGCTCGAGCGGATATTTCCGGTCGAATATGATTTCGAGCAGATGCTTGGCTGGCAGGCGAACCAGACGCGGGCAGGAGTGGAGGCATTTCTTGACTGGCTTGAACATCATCCCGACGAAGAACCTGTGGAAATGGACCGCCTTGAGAGCCGGGTGGATGATATGAGGTATGACCTCGAGGAAAAGTTGAAAGATGCATTCTCCACACCGTTTGACCGGCAGGATATCTATGGACTATCCCGGCAGATGGACTATATCCTGAACTATGCAAGCGAAACTGCCCGGGAGATGTATGTCTTCTCGGTTTTGCCTGACCGGACGATTCTCGGGATGACAAAGGCGCTTATCAGGGGAACAGCGCTCGTCTGCGAGGGGGTTCATGAAATGAGCGGGAGCCAGAGACGTACAAAGGAGATCATACGGGAGGCACGGGAGGTTATGCACGAGATCGAGGGGTTTTATATTAACGGCATGGATGAATTATTCCGGACCGGGGATCCCATGGCAGCAATGAAGAAAAGGGAGGTCTATCACCACCTGCGGGATGCAGGCAGGGCGCTTCGGGGGACGGTCGATGCCCTTCATAAGGCCGTTGTAGGAATAGACCTTGCCGGTGAGTAAGTCAGGGGTCTTCATACCCTGAATTACCCTCCGTTTTATACCCCTGCAGGTGGACAGTCCCATATAATATAGATGCTAAACAAAAATACCTGATGAAAGAGCATGAGAGACGAGTATGTCTTTTCCGCGATATCGCCCGGGGATTCGGGAGAAATCATTGATATTTTCAATTATTATATTGAACACAGTTTTGCAGCCTATCCCCAGCATCCTGTCGGCGAGGTTTTTTTTGGGATGATGATGGCACAATGTAATCATTACCCTTCAGTCACGGTAAAAACGGATAGTGGAAAAATAGTCGGGTTCGGCCTCCTTCACGCCCATAACCCAATGCCCGCTTTCTCCCGCACCGCCGAGGTAACGTATTTTATCAGGCCTGGTATGACCGGGAAAGGCCTTGGTACAAGAATGCTGGCATGTCTTGAATCAGAAGCAAAAATAAGGAATATATCGGTTATCCTGGCAAATATCTCCTCTAAAAATACAGGGAGCATCCGGTTCCATCAGCGAAACGGGTTTGTTGAATGCGGTCGTTTCAGGAATGTCGGGGAAAAAAACAATGTAATTTTTGACACGGTCTGGATGCAGAAAGAGATCAGTACTCCTGCGCCGGGGACTTAATCGCGAAGTGACATGGCGTATTTTCTCTCATTCCGGCATTTCAGTCCGCTATTCATACTTAATGTATTCTCTTTCGCAGGATTGAAATACCGGTGGACCAGAATGACTTTTTCACCGGAACACCGCGGGCAGGAAATATTAATCGATGAGGAGAAGTGTAAGCGGTTCAATCCCTCCCTCTGAGGGGGGTTTGAGAATAATATCATTGGTAACTGCCGTTTTTTTCATATTTATACCGACCGCATGTCCCGGCACCCGTGCATGATCCGGGTAACGGCAGGTCCGTGTTTCGACATTGCACACTTCGCATAAACGGCAGGAACTGTTTACAAACGCACGTGCTTTTTTGTAGCCCGCCCTGATTGCGTTTCGTTCAAGTTCGAGCATCGCAAAGAGTGTACGGGTTGATTTACTGAAGTGCTGCTCCCGGAAGATCCCTGCTTCTTCCTGCACGGCAGAAGGAGCCTCAGGATCAATCCATTCCCCGTAAATCACAGAGATGACTTCACCCGAAGTATCTTCATGCGCCGTGAATTTTATCAGCAGTGCAGTATGGTAACCTGATATACTCGTGCGGAATTCTTCCGGCGTCGGCACAAATGGCGGGCAGGTCAGCTTGTTACCATATCCCATGCACCCTGAATGGCATTTTCTTGTTACCCTGTCTTCTATGATAATCCTGCTGACATGAATGATTCTGGCATCGACCGCGCCCAGGTGGTACGCAGCCTCGCGTAAAAATTCATACTGCACGATGTCATGACCTTCCGGGAACATAGCAACCAACCCCGCTTTTGTGCGGATAAGACAAAAATAACCCTTTTGTCAGTGCTTGGTATATATTCTCTCCCTCTCCTGCATAAAATATTGTATCGGGCTGCCGGCAACACTATGGCAGGTTTTTTATGAAAAACCAGCGTCCGGTATCATAATTTCTGAAACGCAACTTTTTTTGGGAACCTCCGGAGAATGCAGGCGTTCCTGAATCCGAAAGGTCCGAACGCAAAAAAGGTATGCTTCATTACGGGTGAAAATAAAAAATGATTTTATAGAAATAATGCAGGGTTCTGGTGTGGAGAGCATGAAAAAGATACTGATTGTCGAAGATCACCCGTATCTGTCACCGATGTATTCGCGGATGCTGACAAAACGTGGATATATTGCCGATTTTGTTACCTGCGGTGAGAGTTGTCTCTCCTACCTTGAAGAAAATACCCCTGACCTCATTCTCCTGGATATCCTGATGGAGCCGATGAACGGCTGGGATGTTCTCACCAGTATCAGGAATAACCCCGGCACCCGCGACATCCCGGTCATTATCGTGACGGCAAAACCGCCCACGATCAATGATGTCAGGATGTATGGGAAGATGATAGACGGTTTCCGTTTGAAACCCTTTACAAGCGGGGAACTCGCCGACCTTGTCGACCGGTTCTTTTCAGACCGGTCCGAGATCGAAAAAGAGGTTAAAATCGCAGTCAAGTCCGGAAAAAAGCCTCAAAATATTGAAGAATACCGGTCTCTTGCGATCCGGGAGCAGGTCAATTCCGACCTTCTGACACTCCTTAAAACACTGTATTCATATGATGACAATGAACTTCAGGAGGAAGTCCTCCGGCACAGGCAGTTGAAAAAACGAATAGAATCGCTTCTCTCATGATGTCTGAAGATATCCGCAACCTGTACTGACCGGGTATTTTTTATTTTTTCAGGCCGGTTCTGCAGGTGTTTAAAATTTTTCCAGTGAGTCCCCTCCGGTAACTACAGCTATATTTCATGTTTAATCCGGCATCACCGGTAAAAACCCCTGTCCGGAGACCAATTTTGTCCTTAGCCGGTAAACTGGATATGAGTATAAACGTGCTTGCTGATGTTATGCGGCCCTCTCCGGGACGGTGTGGCAAGGCAATCCCGGAAATTACATTTTTCCTGCCGTGGGATTCCGGGGTCATCGCGACCTGAACACGGAACTGTCGTACGATAGAATATCAGTAATTTCTGCCCGGGCCCTTACGGCTGATAATTCTGCCTCCGGTATGTAAATGAATGTTGCATTGTGTCAGTTTCCAGTCATATTCCCGGATAAGAATTTATAATGGGGGTTATTCTAGTGTTCAGGGAGCCAGTGGAGAGCCGCGGCCAGGAGGATAATCGTGACAGGAATGATAAGGGCATCCCACTTGAGTGATTCATAGCCCACGATGATGATATTTTCGAGGACATTTACAAACAGGATGATGATTATCACGCTTGCAAGACTTGACTTCAGCTGGTTGATGCTGTTGATATGAAGCCATGCAGGTATTTTTTTCTGCTCCCGCTCTTCCGGAGCCATGATAAAAAGGGTGTAAATGCCAAGTGCGAAAATGAGGAGCACGAGTGCAAAAAGGAACGTATCCACGGCCTGGACCACGAGGACCGTGACTAAACCGTCTTCATCCAGGTGTATGGGCAGTTGCATATCGGTATGTATGTTAATATCGGTGAACAGGACGATAACGCTTTCAAAGATCCTTTTGGCACCGATAAGAAACATCAGTACCGACCCGGTAAGTGATGCGATAACTGCAATGATGGTAAGGTAGCGAAGAAGGTAGAGGGACTCAAAACCCTTGGTCATACATTCTATCTTTCACTTCCCCTACTAAAAGGAATTGGTATTGTCGGATGATATGGACCCTCCCGGCAAAATTAACAGCAATATACTACCAGTCCCCCGCTGGGTGATGCTGAATGATCCATCGACACCTGAAGGCAGGACAACACCGCGTCCATCAGGTGAGAATATACGATAAAAACGGAAATAACAGGATTAATCCCGGAGAGGGTAAGGAAAAGTGATGGATATCTCACCAGGGGTTTTTATCCCGTCTCATGGGACAGACATTTGCGCCTGCCATTTCGCCCTGTGCCCAGGCGTACCGTTCCCGTATGGTGTCAGGCAGTTCCTGTTCCGGGATCGGGACAAACCCAAAGTGCCCGTAAAACCCGGTGAGATTTGCAACCGAATGCATATAGAGAGTATCTCCCCCGCAGGCCTCCACGAGTCCCCATACCGCTGCATTGGCATAACCTTTGCCACGGAACCGGTCAGGAGTAAATACCCCGTCCACTTCAGACCCGTCCGGGTGTCGTTTGCACCGGGCGACCGAGACCAGTTCACTCCCTGAGAATGCCCCAAAGATCCTGTCTGAAGACGGGTTGCCCGTTGTATGGTGGTAATCGGTCCATATCGTTTCTGCGAGAGGGAATTCTGCAGAGGCAAGCTCTTTTACAAGTGTTCCTGAGGAATGCGGCACAGCGCCCGGACCCGGCATCTTCAGGTCCGGATTTTTGGGAAGCTCAGGGCCATCGTCCCCAGCGCCCTCAATACTGTAATTCCCATCCGGGACATGGATCACAAACCGCGCCCCCTCTCCCTCTTTTCCGTTTTCTATTATTGTCATCCCGGTAACTGCAAGGATCTGCCGGCATATGAACAGTCCCAGCCCTGAATGCCCGGCATCATATTCAAATATCTTCTCTTTAAAGTCGGCCGGAATCCCTGTCCCGTCATCCCTGAAAATGATATCAAGCCCGTCTCCTGACCGCTGCCAGGTGACGACCATATTTCTGGTCGTTTTTCCATGTCGCAGTGAATTATCAACGATGTGGTTCAGGACATCGCGGATAAGCGGATCTGCATAGACCATGAGCCGTTCTGTCCAGAAACGGAGAGCGATCTCTTCTGTTCCCGGAGGCCGCAGGACGGCAAGAAGGGACTGCTGCACAGGTATCCACTCAGGGGGAAACCTCCCCAGGTCCTTGTATGTGCCTGCAATGGAAAGTTGCCGGGCAAGGCTCATTGCCAGTTTTTTTATCGTATCAAAATAGCCTGTTGCAGGAACGTTTCCGCGGTCATGCGCTGCCGCATCCGTAGTCGTGATGATCGTATTCACCGTCCGCTGCAGGTGATCTGATGAGATACGCGAAAGGAGGTTTAATTTATCGTTTGCGGTCTGGAGTGCCCGTTCTGCGGTGACACGCCTCGTGATATTTTCAAAGGTAAGAATGGCCCGCTGCCCGGGAAGCAGTGCAATTGAGAAGAGGACCGAGATGGTGTCACCATCGGCAGTGGTAAAGAGCGTTTCTGTGGTGACAATCTTCCCCTTCGTGATAAGATGCTGAAAGACCGGGTCTGAATATCCGGTGTTCCAGAACGAAGCAACAGGCAGATCTTTTGCATTACCGTCAGGAATCCTGAGAATATCAACTGCCATTAAGTTTGCCTCTTCAACCATCCAGTCTTCTCCGGGTTTTTTAAGGAGAATGCTTCCCGCCTCTGAGTGGTCGAACAGTCCCTGGTAGAGGTCCTCACGTTCGCGAAGTCTATGCGAGAGGAGTGCGATAAGCCCGCCGATGATGACGATGACGACAGCCCTTACCAGTGCCTCGGTGATTATTGCGGGTGACCCTGCAGTAAGCACGGACACTATAATAATATAGGCCGCAGCGATAGCTATGGCAAAAAAGAGGCCTTTCCTTGGATAGTGATAGGACGTAACGACGACCGGTATATACAGGAGATGGGGTAGTACAATGCTGATCCCGAAGATCAACCCTGCTGCATTTAGAATAAGGGTAATTGTCGCTGCGAGGATAATTGCAATATTCCATTTCATATCCTCGTCGTTCAGCAGTCTCCGGACCGTCATATACGCCCTCCCGCATTTCTATGGTAAGAATGTCCAAAGATGGATCCGGTGCTTCTTTTATCATTTTCTCCTGTGCCGGTCTTCATTTCGTTCTCCTGCCATGACCCTTTATAAAACAGAATAGGCCACGCGGTAATATCTGATTTGTTATTTGATGGCGGCAAAATATGCCGCTGCAATATTTCTCTTTGCCATGGAGGACCCTTTACGGTCCATAAATTAATTAAACTGCTCTTCCTGCTTAAACCGCACTCCCCGGTTCTCTCCCGGCATGTGAGGTCCGGGGTCATGGATGCACAAGGCATCCCGGCGATATTCATATCTACCTGAATGGCTATCCCCACATATGGCTGATAGTGAGACAATGCAGGTCCTTATCAGGAATGCAGATAAAAACGATCTCCCTGCTGTTATTTCGATTTATAACTATTACGTGGAGAACGGTTTTGGCGCATATCCAAAAAGACCCGTTCCGGACCAGTTTTTTTATCTGCTCGGGCAGGATGCATATTCCTTTGTTGTTGCAGAGCGTGAGGCAAGGGTCGTCGGATTCGGGGTGGCTAAACCATTCCTTCCGTTTGTGACATTTTCCCGTTCGTCTGCAGTCACGCTCTATATTCATCATAACCACCGGATGCAGGGGATAGGTAAAATGCTTCTTGACTCGATGACAGAGGCGGTCAGAGCCCGTGGTGTATCGGTTTTTCTTGCTAATATCTCCTCGAAAAACAATGAAGGGCTGTTATTTTATAAGGACCTCGGTTTCGTGGAATGCGGGAGATTTCATAATGCCGGTATGAAGAACGGGGAGATCTTCGATATGATCTGGCTGGAAAAACCGCTTGGTGAGCCGGGATGAGAGGGCGGCCTCTTCAAAACGATATAAATCCACGAATAACGATAAAAATAATGCATCCGGGTATCGTTTAAATCTTACCCTGCTGGGCGGTCAGGGGATATCTCCTCTTTTTTTATTGTACCGGACCCGGCTTACGGTACGATCCCGGAGGCACCCGTATCTCAAACCGTGCCCCCGTCCCGGGTGTCCCGGTCTCCCTGATAGTGATACCTGTGATGGAAAGTATCTCCCTGACAAGGAAGAGCCCGAGTCCTGATCCTTTTCCATACCCCCTCTGGAATATCTTCTCTTTCTGGTCGGGAGGGATTCCTGTCCCGTTGTTTTCGACAGATAAAAGCAACCCGTCAGGGTCTTCGGAATAATCAAACCGGATAGAATCAAGTCCTTTTCCATGACGTATAGCGTTATCTGCAAGGTTATAGAGAACTTTTCCAAAGAGGGGGTCCGCATAAACAAGAATTCCGTCAAGGTTTGACTTAATACTGATATTTGCCAGGGAAAGAGTTGAAAGGACCTTTTCAAGAACTTTTCCTGCATCCTGCCAGACCGGGGTATTCACCCCGAGGTCCTGGTAATCACGGGTGAATTCCACCTGTTCGAGCAGGACGTGTGCCGCCCGCTCTGATCTTTGAATGAGAGTGAGCATTTCAGGGTCATGAGAGATATCTTTTGCGTGGTCAAGGCTGAGCAGCAGGGCCGTAAGAGAATTGAGCATATCATGCCGTGTGATGTCATTGAGAAGGTTTAATTTCCTGTTTGTCCCGATGAGTGCGTTTTTTGCAAGGTATGCATCATGAGTATCCCGGATAACAATAATCCTCCCTTTAATGCCCCCTCCTTCCGGAAGGACCGGCATGCACCTGATATCGTAATGCAGGGGAATTCCGGTATCGCCAAATGAGAGGTCGCATTCCATATGGGTATCAGTAGTACAGGTGAGGAATCCGGCTGGCAGCCCTTTTAATGCATCATGAAACGGTGTACCAAGAATTTTTCCATTTAATTCACCGAACAATGCAATGCCTGCAGGGTTTATACTGACGACCATCCCGCGTTCATTTAACACGATAACGCTGTCATTCATGGAATCAAAAAGCAGGGAGCATGCGACGGGCGAGAGGGATAAAAGCTGGTAACGGCTGGCAGCGGCGATAAGGATAAGCCCGGTAGGGATGAATATGACCGGGGTGGGGTCAAACCCGGGAAACGGCAGGTCATAGGCTACCCATAGAAGATTAAATCCGAATGGAATGGCCACGGCAAGGAGGAGCAATACAATCTGTGCACGAAAGATTGCCTGTGAAGTTATATACCTTGCAAAAAGCAGGATCATCCCCGAAATCACAAGGATATAGGAATACAGTGCATGCACCCAGAAATATGGTCCGTACGAATAGAGCCATACAACCGAGGATCCCTGCAGGACTGGCGTAACAGCCGAATAAAAAAGGTGATGGAACGGGTTGGTAAAGACCATCAGGCATGTCAGGGCCGGAATGATGAAAAAGACCAGGTACTTCGGGGATGCAACCAGCCTGTCCTGGCCGATATAGATAATCGCAAGAAGAATCCATGCGACAGGGACGGTTACAATTCCGAGAAAGGAAATGGCCGTGAAAAAGTAACTGGACTGAATATCTGCACTCACCACGTTTCCTGCCGATGCTGCGGACCAGATCGTGGCCGAGGCTAAAAAGAGGATAACGGCACGACCTTCAGGACTGGTCCGGAACCTCCATGCAATTGGGATCAGGGCCGCCAGAAAAAGCGTTGAAATAAGCAGAGGTAAAAAATATGGTGAATATTGGAGAATCATGCCACGAACTCTTGTGAAATGCTGTGCCCTATATTGTATGATATACTGTATCAACTTTCTGGAATATCGTATATCTGGATGTAATGACTCCCCATCCCGCGATCAGGTATCAGGATGTGTCCGGCTCTCCTGACTGCATGGAAGACTGCATGCGAAAATATCCCTGACGCGGAAAAGGTCAGGCATATATTTTTAATAAAATACCGTATTTTAAGCGGGATTGAATGAAAAACGGATTTTTATTCGTATAAATCTCCATTCTTAAAATGCCTGGCCGTGACACCGGAGCAGATTCCACCCTTGTATTTCCTGTAATGACCAGTTATTATATCCCGGTAAAAAAGAACCAGCTATAGATATGACCAGCTCGCCAGAATTGTGTAAAGACTGCGGCGGGAACTGCTGCCGCCATCCGAATATGACGACTGCGGAATACGAGCGGCTTGTCATGGCCATCGGCAGAGAAAAGGCGGAAGCCGCCGGGCCACAGAAACTCGGGAACTGGTGGATGTTCCGTGATACCTGTCCGGGAAAACTGGATGCCGGATGCGTCCTGCCATACGGGGATCGCCCCCTTGCCTGCAAAATTTATCCGTTTGTAGCTATCCCCTCGATTAATGGTAGTATTGCCGGCCATGAACTCCTTCTCGACCTCCGCCACTGTCCCCGCTGGAAGGAATTCGGTGAACGGTACGAGGAGACAAAAGAAGAATTTCTTCGCGGGAAATGTCATGAAAATGAGATAGTTCCAAAACCTTCGAAGTGCAGGTGGAAAAAATATTTTACATGAATTTTTTCGCGAATCATACTTTTACACACTTTTTGTAAGGATAGACGTAAACCCCCTTTTTCCACATCACGGGAAAGTCGTGTAACTGCAGTCATCCATATACAACGATTTCACGGATATCCCGGGCAAATGTATTGAATAAGCCGGCCGGCAAAATGTAACATGAGAGTGTATACATGGTCGAGAAGGAGAGCTTCATTATAGCTACAGAACGGGCCGGAAGTTTACTCATACACGGGAACACGGGTTCACCAGCACCAGCACCAGCACCAGCATTTTTCCATGCCTGGAATTGTCATGCGCTGAATGCCACCAGATAACCCTGTAGTGTGAAGCGGGTAAAAAAATGGTTCAGCATGCGGAGTATAACAAAAATTCTGACCGGATAATAACCTGGTTTTAAGGATATGTAGAAAAACCCTGCCGTTCTCTCACTATTCCTATTTCTTTGCACTCCACGTCCCGGCACTCGCTGCACCGACGCCCATGATCGCATGTGTGCGTCCCTGAATGCGACGAGGGCCGTGCTTCATTTCTTTAAAAAAAGAGACCCCGGTCAATCCTGCCTGCAGACCTCCCTGCAGCATGGCAGGCAGGGTGGTGTAAAAACCTCCTGCCAGAGAAATGGTTAAAACAGGTTTTATCGAAACGAGGATTCCAGCCGGGCCGGTTTTTTTATTCAAAATACGGCTTTAATTCCTTCATTCTTTTATCAATTTCGGAAAGCATGTCTTCACAATGCATGGTTTCCTGATCAGGATACTGTTTCATATACTCCCTGAAGTCTTCTTCTATCCCGTACTGGTAGGTCCTCATCGTCCGGAGCACCATCTTCTTCCGTGTAAGGGCACGATACTCCTCGAGGACCTCACTGACGACACCATGTTCCCGTGCCCGGGCCAGCTGGTCTGATATTTCAGACCGGTATGCATCGATCCGTTTCAGGGCGTCGCACATCCCTGCCCGGGTGACCGGTTTCATGATGTAATCATCAATCGAGTCGGAATATTGCAGGATTTCTCTGGTCGTCGGCATTTTTGCGGTCAGCATGACTACCGGGGTCGAAGACATTTTCGGATAAGCCCTGATTTTTTTAAGGATTTTCCAGCCGTCCTCGGGTTTCATGAGAATATCAAGCAGGATGAGGTCAGGCGTTTTCTTATTCAGTGCATCGAGTGATTCCTGTGAATTCATGGCAGTCATCACCGCGTAACCGCAGTCGGTAACCATCCGCGAGTACAGGGCAACGATATCGGGATTATCATCAATAAGGAGTACTGATTCTATCAGGGATAGCGAAGGCCTTTCCCGATTCGTCTCCCCTGCCGCGTCAAGGCCTTTTTTTTCTCCTGTCCTCTCCTGAGTATCATAATCCATATCTTTTCATACCCCCCCATCAGATTATCAATATCCTGCCCATGCCTGTAAAACCGCAAATCCGTAACCCTGGCATATATCTGTTACCACCATCGGTTTTTTTCAGGATGCTATATGCATGATATTCATGGGCAGTGGCGATATCTTTTTCTATCTCATGACTTTGATCGATGCGGTACCGGAAGTAACATGCACAAACACTGTGACAAAGGACGCTGCAGTAACTGCAAGGAACGAAACGATGGCATACTTGACCGGGACCTGCCTGTGGCGGGACCGCGTACGATGAGTTACGCAGGTCACGACCGTAACGACTGCTTCATACTGCCTGTATGAACGCAACCGGTGAGTGAAGCATTTTGTAATGGCCAGAGATTGCATCGTGTTTCAAATTCGAATAATCGAATGAAATGACGTATTTTCATGTACAAAAGACCCGTCTGTTCCTTCAATACCGGTAAATACCCGCGGCTCCAAAATGTGGATATGCACAGGTCAGTCCCAATTTCGGAACTTAACGGGCGAATGGAGCGGTTCAGGGCCCGTATGGAGAAAGAAAACCCTGATTGGGAGATGGCTGCCATATTCGGCAAGATCAACCTGTATTACTTTACCGGGACGATGCAGGACGGGATGCTCCTTATCCCCCGCGATGGCGAGGCAGTCTACTGGGTGCGACGAAGCTATGACCGGGCAGAAAAGGAGTCGTATTTTCCCGATATCAGGCCGATGCAAAGTTACCGTGATGCGGCAGCCTGTTATGGGAATCTTCCCGACACCGTATTCACCGAGACAGAACTGGTCCCGATCGGGATGTTTGAAAGGTTTCAGAAATATTTTCCATTTACCAGGGTCAGGTCGGCGGACCTGCAGGTGGCCTGGGTGCGTGCCCTGAAAAGTCCCTATGAATTGTCACTGATGGAAAAAGCCGGGAAAATCCACAGGAAGGTGCTTGAAGACCTGATTCCCGGGATTCTCGTGGAGGGGATGAGCGAGGCCGGATTCGGCAGCGAGGTATACGCTCTCCTGGTCAGGGAAGGTCACCACGGGGTTGTAAGGTTTGGCATGTTCGATACCGAGATCGAGGTCGGACAACTTGGCTTTGGTGAGAGTTCCATCTATCCGACACGTTTTAACGGCCCCGGAGGTGCCTACGGGATGTGTCCTGCGGTTCCTCTGCTGGGAAGCCCGAAAAGGACCCTGAAACCCGGGGATCTTGTCTATATCGACAATGCATGCGGGGTCGAAGGATACCAGACCGACAAGACGATGAACTACATGTTTGGCAAACCGCTGCCTGACAATGCAATTGAGATCCATTACCAGTGCGTCGATATCCAGGATGAAATGGCATCGCTCCTCAGGCCGGGCAACACTCCTTCCGGGATTTATTCGGGGATTATGGACTCCGTCACCCCAGAATTCAGGGAGAATTTTATGGGCTTTGGAAACCGGCAGGTGAATTTCCTCGGGCATGGCGTAGGGCTCCTTGTCGACGAAATTCCGGTCATTGCAAAAGGGTTTGATGATCCCCTGCAGGAGGGAATGGTCATTGCACTCGAACCCAAGAAAGGGATAAAGGGCGTTGGCATGGTAGGAATAGAAAATACATTCGTTGTCACACCCGGTGGTGGCGTAAGTATTACCGGTAAGAGTGGCGGGCTGATCCCGGTCTGGTAAACTATTGTGTGCCATTCTGGTTATTTATTGAAACACCGGTATAAACCGCTAAAATCTGGGAGCCGTTCCTGCTATTCAGCTACCGGTTCGTGACAGCAACAGGGTCTGAATAATGAACGGCCGCGGGCCGGTCACAACCTGTGACCTGAAAACGGGGGATTTTAATGCATGGACACACTCGCTGAAGTGCCGGGTTCCGGGTTCAGGGAAGGATTATAAAAATTAGTATGCCCTGCAGGACGACAAAGAATGGTACCGCAATGAAAAATTTTGCTTTTCGTATCTTGTGCCTGAACAGGATCATCCCGGAAACAGCTCCGAATGGTGCAAAGAATGCAGAGAAAAGAAGTGTTCCTTCAGAGACCCTCCACCCCTCACGACGGGCCTGCCATTTATCAAATCCGTAAAGCAGGCATACGAATACGTTTACAATAACGACGACAGGAGCAGACAGATCAAAAAATGTGCTGTTCATCACAGATCTATTGTGGCTGATGATTTATGTACCTTTGATCGGGGTGAAGTATTCCGGTTGGCAGGATGAAAACCAGGATCCGGCGATAACCGGTATTACTTCGTGCGGGAGGAGCGTTTTTGGATTTTGAAATAATCTTTCACGGGAAATCTGTTTTTTCATCACGATGCCGGCATGATGTATGCAGGGAGAGATCCGGACGTGTATGTGCTCTTTCCGGATGCATTTTTTTACGGGTTTTCATGATTATGGAAGGACTTATGAGAACAATGTGCACTTCACAGCGCTCTTTTCACTTTTTATTGTGTAATCGTGCCAGGGCAGGTAACAGGTTGCGGTCCGTGTACCGACCATCACATTTTATGAGGAAGTATCCCGATAACCATTGACTATTATGCCTTCAGAGGAAGTGGAGAAGCACAGGAGACCCCATGGAAGTCATGCGCTCATCCCTGCCGGGGTCCTGATAGGTCTCGGGGCAGGGCTCCTGCTCGGGTATCCCGGTCCGGGAGTGCTGATAGGTCTGGGCTGCGGGTTAATCGCTGCGTCCCTGGTCGTTCTGCCGGGGGAGGGAAAGAAGGAAGGATCGTTTGTATCCGACCGGGCCGGCGCGAACTGGATAACTCTTATTGTCGGGATATTTATGATCCTTATCGGTGTCGGTCTTGTTTGGACTCCGCCGGATTACTGGCCGTCAGTTGTTGCAATTTTCCTGATACTCCTCGGTGTCTGGTTTGTTGCCAGGATGTATATCAGGAAGGAATAATAAGCGCTCTTTTTATTCCACTCTTCTTTTGGAGACGTGTCCTGTGAACATGTATCATTTCGTAAATATCACGCATCGAACCGTTCTTTCTGAGTACATAAACAAGGTATTTCTCCTGAAAAAAATGGATATGTACCAGACACTATGGATAACAACTGGTTTTCCCTTCTCAAATTTATTGCCGGCGGAAGTATAGTCGCCGGGACGACGGTCCTGGCTCAACAGATCAGCCCAAAATATGGTGGGATACTTGCAACGGCACCCATTATCACCACCCTTGCATTTATCTTCATGTTCACCGGGACCGGGGCTGCAGCTACCCGGCAACTGGTACTGAATTCATTTTATTTTGTGATTCCCACCGTGCTATTCATGCTCGTCCTTTACCTGTTCATGGGACGATATTCTTTCTACCCGAGTCTGGCCCTGGCATTCGGTGCATGGATCGTGGCGTTGTTTCTAATCGACCGGTTGATCACAGCCGGGATTGTGGCTGCGTAATTGGTACAAAGAGAGTCGCCGGCAGCAGAGTCATCCTGTTTAAATTTCGCCTTCCGGCCCGGTTTTTGTCATGGCTCCCGGGATTGGCGATTTCTGCAGGGACACCGTTTTTCAGGGGTTTTTATCAGGAGGAATGGCGGGGGATAACGGCTGTCCCCTTCCGGGCAGGCGTGCAATCTGTTAAAAGACACTCATTCCTGCACGGATTCCCGTTTCAGTAACCGGTCGCGTAATAATAGCCGTTCTCTTCCTTTACATGCAGGGGGACCGAAAAAAGATCTCCGATGTTTTCTGTTGTCAGAATGTGATTTTTGTCACCGTCTTTCCAGAATGCACCGTCTTTCATCAGGATTACCCTCTTTATCTCAGGTATGATATCATGCAGGTTATGGGTGACAAGGATTATGGCGGTTCCCGAACGGGCGATCTTCCGAAGCGTCTGTCTGAACGTGTGGAGGGCATGAAGGTCGAGACTGTTGGTCGGTTCGTCGAGGATGAGCGCCATTGGTTCATGGACCAGGGCCCGGCCGATAAGGAAACGCCGGGCCTCACCTGATGACATCCTGTTCACAGGTTGTCCGGCGATGTGGTCAATGTCAAGGAACCTGATGATGCGGTCAGTTTTTTCCTCCATGGCCGGGGTTACCTCCTGCCGGAAGAGTCCCACGCTGCTGAAAAACCCGGAGAGAATAACCTCCCTGCCTGATATGGAACGATTGAAGGAATACTGGAGGTCGTTTGAGACGATACCGAGCAGGGCCCGGATATCAAACACGTCGCATCTCTGGTGGCCCCATATCCGGAAGATTGTCCCGTCATCCGGTGCGTACGGGTAATATTCCCGGGTGACGGTCTTGATAAAAGACGATTTTCCGGCGCCATTTGGTCCGAGAATGGCTATATTCTCACCTTCACCGATGGTAACCGAAACAGAGTCCAGTACTTTTTTCCCCCCTTTCACCACGCTTATATTCTTAAATTCAAGCAAAGGGAAATTTCCGTCCGTATCATGCTGCCGGGTATTCATGGGGGATCATCCGTTCATGCACCGGGCATGTAGTGCATGTCTTTTCATTCAGGTACTTAAACGGGAAGAAGGGCAAAAAACATTATGTTTACAATAAAGATCCTGTATTTCAGTGAAAACCGGGCGGTCTCTGGAAAACCTTTACATTTCTTCTCCTGTACTGAGAATACATCTGTGACATCCTCTCATGTTGAACAGTCCGGGACTAATTTTTTGAATACCCGCAAAAATAAAGTAACATTCCAAAATAACGCCTTTTATTTGTATTTATGTCAGAAGAAAAAACACGAAGGCTTATAATCCATGAGTATAAGGCCTATATTATGGCCTCCTCTCCTCCCTTCAAATCCGGCACTGGTAATGATTTTATGGAGAAGACAAAATACCGTTACCTGGCGACGTCTGACCAGGAGAAAGGACTCCGGCAACCCCCTCTCGAACTTCCCCCGCTTCCGGAAAAACCATATATCGACCTCCCTCCCCCGGAAAGGATCGAGATCCCGCCGATGGACCTCAGGGCTGCGATTGAACTGAGACACAGCGTACGTTCTTACGCTAAAGCTCCCCTGTACCTTCCCGAACTCTCATTCCTGCTCTGGTGTACGCAGGGGGTAAAAAAAGTGGTCGGGACCTATGCGACATTCAGGACGGTGCCGTCTGCCGGGGCTCGCCATGCTATTGAAACCTACCTGCTCGTAAATAACGTTGAAGGACTGAGGCCCGGGTTATACCGGTACCTTGCAATGTCGCACCGTCTCCAGCTGGTGAGTGATGAACCTGACCTTCATATCCGTATTGCAGATGCATGTCTTGGCCAGCAGTTTCTTATGAGGGCCGGGGTTGTCTTCCTTTGGACTGCGGTTGCATACCGTATGACCTGGAGATACGGTGAACGCGGGTACCGTGAACTGCATAAGGATGCCGGACATGTCTGCCAGAACCTCTATCTTGCCGCAGAGGCGACAGGATGCGGGACATGCGCCGTTGCGGCCTATGATGATGATAGTATGAATGCGTTGCTCGGCATCGATGGGACCAGCCAGTTTCTCATATATCTTGCTGCGGTAGGGAAACGTGAACCGGTACCGGAGAGACGTGAATAAAACCTGCCGGTCCCTCTGGTTTGCGTCAGCAGGATACGGCAGCCTGACCTTTGGAACAGGCACATCTTCCGGCGGGCCGGCCATCGAAACCTGACTGGCATGACCTGCGGATTACGTGTCAGCCTTACCTGATACCTGTGTCGATATGGATATCATGCCGGGTTGTAACTCCGGGTGAGACGGTGACCGTGGCAGGAACATCGGGACTGTAATCAACTCCTGTTCTGCTGGTATCAATAATGTAGACTCCGGGCCGTAAATGAAAGGAATACCCTAAAACCGGGTCCGGCGTTACTGAACCTGCCGGTTCTCCGGTCGTTGTTGTCACAATTATCTGCCGGGCATTATATGCAGCCAGCAGAAGGCCGGGATCCACTTCACAGGGTTCTACCGGGCAGAGCGGCCCGATAGTGACGTTTCCGGTCAGTACCCCGTCTTTACCCGCCGGGCTTGCAAATATACCGGGAAAATGCCACACAATGGCGACAAAAATGCAGATTGCGATAAGTACGATAAGAAAGATTGAACGGTTCAGATCGAGTCCTGGCTCACGCATGTAACGTTGATGGGAGCTGAACCCAGAAAAGGATGTGGTGGAGCGACATCATGTGGCGATCCGGCCGGAATTACCAGTGAGGCCTTCATCCGCGCGGGAGAAGTTTTATCGGATCTCCCTCTGTTACTTCGGTTATAATGGGGGATTTTCGACATGACCGGTTCTGATAACCCTGGGGACAATATCCCGCAATCTGTGAATGATAAATCTGTTCAGTACGTGAAAGAGATGATTACCGGTGCCATCGGGCTCCTTATCGTGATATTCATGATAATAATTCTGATTGGCACATTCTCACTGGTAGGCGACCCTGATAAACTTGCAAATGCGAAGGACCTTTTCACTATTATGACCGGAATGGCAGGAGTCGTACTCGGGTATTATTTCGGGCGCGTGCCGGCGGATGCCCGTGCGACTGAAGCACAGGATGCTGCCAATTCGGCAATAGAAGAAAAAGCGAAGGCAATTGCCGATAATAATGCAAGGAGTGCAATCGTCACCAGACAAATTCGTGCAATCGACACGATAGTCTTACAACAGTACTCGGAAAAAGATCTTTTAAAAGGAACAGTGACGGGCCCTGGAATTCAGGAACTACAAAAAATACGTGGCGAACTGGAAGCCAGCGTAATGCAGAATTATTAGTATGCTATGATGGGGGTGGAGTGCAGTAAAATTCCCGGCCCGGGAAGAATTTTTTATTTTTAGAATTTTCCGGACGTATTATCAGCCTGCCGGGACGAAAAAAGAAGTACCACGGGATTCCAGGATGTATTATCATATTTTTCAGAATAACTGCCGTCCGCGATGATAATTATGCCCGTATTGCAATCCCGCCTGGTAATAAGTGAAACCCTCAGGTGACCGGGTGTGGCGCCGGGGGTGTGTATCAGGACTGTGGCATTTCAAAGGGAGTTATTGTCCGGGCAGAATGTGTGTGGAAGGCGATATCAGTACATTTCATCCGGTGAAGAAAACTACTGAACAGGCAGTACGGGTGTAATCCGGACTTTAAAGGGATTCAGGTCTGATGAGAATTTTCAATGTTGTCCGGCTGTATTTCGTGTATCACGGGTGGGATCCGGTATCATGAGATCTCCTGCCGTATTTACAGGTTTTCCTTATACGCGATTTCAACAGTCTCTTCCGGCTTATCCATATCCGAACGCAGCGGGCCTTCTGCAGAACCCCGGGGCGGTATCCCGATACCCCCGATGCAAAACGCACAAAGCCCGGATAACTGGCATATAGTCAGAATAACAACAGTTAATAGGAAAAAGCAGGCTAAAGAATGGTACGATATGAAGACTGCTTTCCATGTTATGCTCATCCCTACGCTTGGATGTCCCTCGAAGTGTCATTATTGCTGGAGTTCTGATGAGAGATCCCCTAGGATGAGCACCGGGACTGTAAAGGAAGTGGTCGAATGGCTCAAAGAATTCAGGAATGAACGGGTTACCTTCACTTTTCACGGTGGTGAACCGCTCCTTGCGGGTGCGGACTTTTACCGTGAGGCACTGCCGTTACTGGCAGACGGTTTACGGCACCTGAACCCGACGTTTGCCCTCCAGACCAATCTCTGGCTGATGACACCGGAACTCGCACAGGTTCTTTCAGAGTACAACATCCCGATTGGCTCAAGCATTGACGGCCCTGAAGAGATTTGCGACCGCCAGAGAGGGGACGGGTACTTTAAAAAGACCATGCGGGGATACGATATCGCACGGGCAAATGGCCTTCATGTAAGGTTCATATGCACGTTTACCAGGCAGTCGGTGCAGTTAAAAGAGGATATATTTGAATTTTTCTTAAATAACGGGTTTACATTGAAGCTGCACCCTGCACTCCCGTCACTCAGGAGTGATGCGCCCGACGAGTGGGCCCTTCCGCCTGAAGAATACGGGGAGCTTCTCGTCTTCCTTCTTGACAAATACCTTGAACATATGGATAAAATCGAGGTGATGAATATTAATGACCTCTGCAGGGGGGTCTTTACCCGCCGGGGCAGTGTCTGCACATTTGTAAACTGTCTCGGAAATACACTTGCCGTTGGGCCGGACGGGAGTATTTACCCATGTTACCGGTTCGTCGGAATGCCGGAATGGGTCATGGGAAATGTTTCTGACCGGCCGTCGATGGATGACCTGTCAGCATCTGCGGCATGGAGACGGATGCAGAAATTCCAGGACTATGTCGACGAACACTGCCGGGACTGTGCCCATACAGACTATTGCAGGGGTGGGTGTGCATATAATGCCATGGCCCCGTCCAATGGTGCGGTCATGGCGGTTGATCCCCATTGCCCGGCTTATAAAAGAATTTTTGATGAAATTTCAAAACGACTGGACCGGGAAATGTATGAGTCCCGGCCTGTCGGGACAAGAAGGAGGCGGCCGGGACTAAGGAAACCGGAACGACCCGGGGTCACAATGCTGATGCATGCAATTGTCGAAAAAACAGGTGCCCTTGAGCCCGGATACTAAAAATACTCTGCCGTATGCATGTGTCCTGTACACACAGTCCCGGCATGCAGTAACCCCTGAAGAGCGCATCTGCATCCGGTACAGTTCCAAACCCTGCTGACAGGGAAGGACTGTAAGGATCTTCAGGTACATCCGGGAGCATGAGTCGCAGAACTGAAGCGGTATCGGATGCGGGACCTGTCCCATGTTTGACAATCGCATGACACAAAAATAAAACGTATTTTTCTCAAAGCCGTGCCCCTTGACCGTATTGCCGGACTGTTGGTCGGTATGGTGATGTTCCGGCCATACGGTGAAATCCAGCGGATGGAGCCTGCAGCACGTCATATTACTGCGGATTAATCTGTTGAATTCAGGATTCGTCATTTGAATGGAATTTTATTCTCAAAATAGCACAGGTCCGCAGTACAGGATATTATTAAGTTCAAGAGATTCCCACCCTCATTGTAATGAGACGCATCACCGCTAGCGTGACAGGAAAAGTACAGGGTGTCGGGTACCGGTATTATATAACCGACTGTGCGTGTGAAGTTGGTGTAACCGGTTATGCAAAAAATCTGCCCGACGGATCGGTCGAGGTCGTTGCCGAAGGGATCGAATCCGATCTCGAGGAATTCATTCTTGAACTGAAGGCTGATGAAGAGCCGTTTATCGCGGTTGAAAACATCGCGGTTGCCTGGGAAAACCCAACCGGTGAATATGACGATTTTTGCATAATTCTGTAAGACGTCATGATCCTGCCGGAACAGAAGTGAACGGGCCTTTCAGGAAAATAAAACTCAACTTTTAACACACTTCAAATTACGCTTTTCAGCTGATCCGGAGGGTTTTTAATTTAATATCAGCCCTGTTTCAGGCTCACCGGACCGGGAGTCTCATCCCTGGTTTTAAATTGAGAACGAGTCCGTGTAATGATCTGGGAAAAAATTATACTGATTCTGTATTTTCTGTTCACCGGGTCTGCTGAAATCCATATATCCCTGCATCACAAGTGGTAGCAGGAGAACGGTAAGGGTTTCAGCAGAGTCTGTGTCTCCATAATTTTTCCGGATCAAATATTATATGGCCCTGCCCTGAAATTTTAAATATACAAATTGCAGGTAATACTACCGGATTACGCGATACCCGCGGGACGTGCAGACCTGCTCAACAAAATCCTCCCACTTCCCGTCGTCCGGCTCTGCAACACCCTCAACCGCACTCTCCCAGAGCGTGCGGAGTTTTTTATCGGTAGTGATGAAATACCGGGTTCCGGCAACCACCCTGCCAATCCTCCTGCCCTGCAGATCGAGGATCAAGACACGGAAACACGAATACTGCCTGCAGAGATCAGGACGGGTCAGATGTACCGTGCAGATAACAGTCCCCTGTTCAGTCTCCCTGAGAAATGGGCAGGCCATCGGCCTGATTTTTGTAATATCCCTGCTGCAGAAAAGTTCCTGCTTATCAGGATCAACACTGACAATTCGTTCTTCACCGGTTATTTTATAAAAAATCCGGTATTGGAGATGACCGGTCTCTTCCTTTATACCGATGACCTCTCCCATGGAGCTGCAACACTCCCCGCACATCTGGCAGATGAACGCCAATGATATTTCCTTCTCACCAGATCATGTTTCAAAGGGTATATACCCAGCGTTTTATGAACAAAAAAAGGTAAGGAATTATAGTCTCGTTCCTGTGAATGATTTGAAAAAACGGCCCTGCTGAAATCCTCATTTTAATTAAACCTGTTCGATCCGTTACCCTGACAGGAGGGATGGCACACCTCCCTGCCCCGCCACGGGATGTTATGCAGGCAGGGTTGAGTGCGATCCTGTGATTTTTTATAAGAACGAAGCACGGTCCCTGTTGCATTGTGGTGACGCATATTTATGATCGTGGGCATCAGTCCCGGGAGTGCCGTGATGAGGGGTGCGGCGATAGAGGAATAGTGACAGAACTGGAATGAATTTAAAAGGGCTGAAAAAAAATAATTTTTCAACCGCAGATGACCCGTGTATGACAAAGCAGTCCGGACAGAAAATAATCAGTGTTTCCGGATGGCCTGTTATTTTTCTTTATTCCCCTCATAATCATCAAAACGGGAGTAGCGTTGAAGAAAAGACCTTACTTTCTCTGACTCGAGAAAGCCCAGGTCGAGCTTGTTGATGATGGAGTCGATGATTTTTACCTGTCTTTTCACCAGCTCACCGTCAGCGGAATTGAGCATATCCACCACTGCAATAATCACACTCAGGGGATTCCTGATCTCATCGTTTAAGATTGCCATCTCTCTCATGTTCTCTTCGATTTTTGTATAAGCGACTTTTCGTTCCTCCTCGAAGCGTTTTCTTTCGGTGATATCCCTGACAATGGACAGGGCCACATCAGTGCCACCCATGGTGAACCTGTGTGTGCTGATCTCAACCGGGAAACCTGACCCGTGTTTTGTCATATGCGCCCATTCAAATGTATTATGGCTTCCGGTTGAATAGAGGGCCATAATGGATGCGGGGTCACCGGGGTATTTTGGATCATTAATATCCAGCACGGTCATCGACAGGAATTCGTCATGCGTATAGCCGTATCTCTCGCAGGCTTTCATGTTCACTTCTATAAACTGCCCTGGCCGGCCCTCCCCGGTAATGGCATGCAGGAATATGGGATCGTTGGCATTATCGAAGAGTTCCCTGAATTTTTTCTCGTTTTCTGCAAGAGAAGCAACAGCCTTTTCTCTCTCGTGCTCGTTTCGTATGGCCATGACCCCGAATGAAAGGTCATCGGCGAGTCTTGAAAGAAGGTCGGTTTCAGCCGTTGTGAAGGTATCAGGGTCTCTCCCGTAAAGCGTAAGCGCACCGATATCTTCCCGGGAGGTTCGCAACGGGACGACCAGTATTGACCTGATCTCCCATAGGCCAGCCAGTTCAGGGAAATAGCGAAATTCAGGGCTATTACTAATATCGTTATATATCAGAACGCTGCCCTCCTGAAGAGCAGCTGACGTTGTGCTGTGATCCTGGAACTGGTCTCCGGATACCTTTTGCTCGAGCCATGCATGCATATCTGCAGTCATTCCGGCAGAAGAGACAAGGGTGAAGCCTGTGTCCGGGTTCCTGTCCATACCGCCCCTGTACGCCACCCATGCAGCATGATATCCTCCCATTTCTACGATCACACTGCAGACGGCATCGAGCAGCTGTTGTTCGTCTTTTTCCCGGACAAGGATCTCATTCGCCCGGTTGACAGCTGTTAATGCCCTGTTTAACCGGTTTTGAGATTCCTGTGCCTTTTTCATCCCGGTGATATCCTGGAATATCTCAAGTTTGTAAATACTGCCGTCCGGGTTCCTGACAGGGATATCAAAGAGCAGATAGTCTTTTTTTGTCTTCGCAGAGGTCCACTCCCATTTGAAAGACTGCCCGGAAAAAACCTGTTCATTCCTGCACCAGGGGCATGGTGACGACCCCGAGAAGAGGTATTCATAGCATTTTTTACCGGTCACAGGGCCAAACTCTGATTCAAGCGCCGGATTTATGTATTGGATGGCAAAGTCCCGGTCCACCATGAAGACGCCGTATGGCATTGCATCGAGAATACTCTTTAATTTCACCTTTTCAGAGGCAAGGGCCTGTTCAGATTGACGGTGCTCTTCGATCTCATCCCTGAGTTCCCGTGTGCGGTGCTGCACCTGCCTTGAGAGCAGCATATTGGCAGCCCAGGCAAGGATGAGCACCGCAATAATTCCCCCGGTCACCCACCAGATCCAGGCAGGGATTACCTCTTTCTCAGGAAGATTGCCAAACCAGTAGTCAAGGGAAGTATAATAAACTGAAGACTGATCTTTTTTCAGTTCTGCGAGGTCCCTGTCGAATGCGGCGAGAAGGCCCTGTTCTTTCCCGGCGGGCGTTGCCATAACCAGGTGAATAGGGCAGCAGACAATTGCACCTGGTGCAAATATATCTTCACGATAATCGAGCAGACCATAGACCCGGTCTACAAGTCCGGCATCTGCGGCACCATTCTCTACCAGGGAAAATACATCAGAATAGGTGTTTGCTTCAATATATGAGCAGTTTATCTCGAAACTGCTCACATATGAACTGAACAGGAGATAATAGATATCACCTTTCAGGACCGCAATCTTCTTTTCCGAAAGTGAGGGGAGGTCCCCGATCCCTGATCCCCTGAGTGTGTACAATTGCCCCCATGTAACAAAAAAAGTCTCGTTTGAAAATTCAAAGGATGATTCCCGGTCTTTTGTATGGGTGATAAGCCCGATGAAATCCACTTCTCCGGTGGTCGTGCGGTCAAGACACTCCTGCCAGCTTCCGGGAACATAGGTGACTGACCATCCCTCTTTACGTGCAATATCTTCCAGCACGTCGATAAAAAATCCTGAAGGCGTTTTGTCTTCTCTTAAATTGATAAAGGGCGGGTACTCGTACACGGCGACTTTTACCGGACGGAGTACATGAGTAACGCCGGAGTCAGGGTCATATCCAGCTGAGTCTGCTGTTGCCGGTATTAAAAGGAATATCAAAAGGCAGAGTGCCGTAATGAGGATGAAAAAATCCGGCCTTCTCATATTATTCGAGGCCTCCCCCATATAAAACAGACATTACAGGGAATTGGTACCAGGACGTGAAAATATTTGTGGGGATTTCGATATTTCCTGTCCGGGTTTTTAGCAGATGAACGTCCTGAAACCGGATCCCCGGGGCAGTCGTAATCAACGGGGGAGTCTGATTCGATCAACTCACATTTTTTTTAAAATGCCCGGATCGCGCAGAACCTGTCAAAATCGCCAAAACCATAAAAAAGTAAATTTTTGGGCTTTGTTGAAACCCTCCCGGTACTCTCACCATTCCACTTTCACCGCACTCCGCTTCGGGACACTCCCGGGGCCGATGCCTTGGCCGTATGTGTGCGTCCCCATACTGCAATAAGGACCGTGCTCAGGTTCTTATAAAAAATCGTAAGGTCCCGGTCAACCGTGCCCGCAGGACATCCCCGGGGGTGTGGCAGGCGAGGGGTGAAACCCCTCCTGTCAGAAAAATAGATCGGACATGATATCGAAATTACATATTTCAACAAAGTGAATTTTTGTAGCGTATCCGGAATTTCTTACGCATTTATGGTGCCTGCTCTCCCTCATCTCCGGGCAGAAGGCAGGCTGCACCCTCCGGATGGCGATCCGGTTTTTCAAACCGTCCCATAACAGAGAGGATGGCGGGCATAATGATGATGGCCCCGGTAAGCGAGAACCCGACTGCAATCAGGGTGGTAATTCCGAAGTTGCTGATGATAGGGAAGCTTGCAAATACCAGTGCCGAGAACCCGAAAAAGGTTGCAAGGCCGGAGACGGTAATCGAGGTGCCTATCCGCTCGACACTGTGCCTGATAGCGTCCATCGGGTTCCCAAGGTTGTCGAATTCCTCGGCATACCGTTCCATCACGAGGATCGTATATTCTGCCGCTACACCGATTGTCATAGAGCCGAGTGTTGCCGTGAGCGGGGTGTAGTCAATACCGAGGAGATACATCGCGATAGCATTCCACCCGACGACGATGATGATCGGGATAAGGGGTGTTACTGCATGGATCTTCCGGTACACGCCGACGAGGAAGAGGAATACCAGGACAAAGCCGAGTGCCGTCATCTGTTCCTTCGATTCGGTCAGTGCCCCGATGAGTTTGGTGAAGAGGTCGAAATTACCTGATGGTGTGGCCGAGAGCCCTGTCGGGAGCTGGTCAAATTCTATGTCACTGATAATCTGATCTTTTAAAACTGACCTCTGACTCATTTCGAGGTCGGCAATATTGAATACAACGACGGCATCGGTCGAACCGCTGATATAATTCTTTTTGGTCTCTGCAGGAATCCTGTCAAGGACGGAGTTAAGCTCGTCCTGTGTTGCAGGCATTACCCCGTCATTATAGGCAAGTATATACGTGACGATGCTTGTAGAACGGGTGATTTCACTATGACGTTCCAGTTCCCGCTCTTCAAACGTCTTTATCCAGTTCAGAACGGTAAGGGTGTTGACCCCGTCACCGTGTATATATATGGGTGCCGTGCCTGTTGAACCGAAGAGGCGGCTTACTTTATCATTCTGGACTTTTGCAGGCATGTCTGACGGGACAAATGCACTTTCGCTGGTCTGGACCGGGATCATGGAATCCACCTGGAACCCGACCACGGCTACCATGCCGGCAATAAGCAGTACCGGTATGGGATTTTTCGCAATCCTGACAGAGACTCCGGTGAGGAGGTTACCGTATGAAAACTTTTTCAATTTTGATCCGGATTTACGCCCTCCAATTTTCGGTTCTTTTGGTTTGTACTTCAAAAGAACTGCAAATACCGGTATACCAATGAGAGATGCGAAATAACAGCTGGCCACACCGATGATAGCGACAAGCCCGAAACTCTGTATCATAGGTACAGGTGAAATAAACATAGCGACAAAACCCATACATGTGGCGAGCATTGCAAAAAGGACCGCCGGACCGGTTTTTGTCACGGTCATATAGACTGCGCTGGCAATCGTTCCTTTTCGCATTTCTTCATCAAAACGGGCATGGAACTGGATCGCATAGTCTATCCCGAGACCGATGAGTACCGGGAACGCTCCGATAACTGCCATATTCAGCTTTATACCTGTGAGCCCCATCGCACCCATTGCAATGACAAGCCCGATACCGACAATAAGGACAGGGAGGAACCGGTGACTCACGTATGAGAACAGTATCCCCATGACAATGACCATCAGGAGCATGGCAATGCCTATGAGCATCATGGTTGATGTGCCCATCTCATCCTTCATCTGCTGGGAGAATGCAGCGCTTCCCGTAAGTGTAAGCGTGACACCGGGCGGAGCGTCGGCATTATCGAGCACCGCCTGGATATTATTCAGGGTATCAGTGCCGGCCTTATCAGAAAGACCTTCGTTGGTATTGACCTGTATGACGGTGATAAGGTTCGACTTCTGGTAGGCCGAGAGGATTTCTCCGGGAATTTTCTCCTCTACTTCCCTGATCTCTGCATCAGAGGTCGGAAGTCTTCCATTATTATAAGATTTTAAAAGATCCGTCATCCCGAGGACAGTTTTGATGTTCTGCTGCGTCCTGATTCCTTCTTCGAGGTTGTCAATATATGACAGCAGGGTCGGGTTGAGCGGGTCGTCAGTCTCAATAAAGACAATGATCGGGTCA
Organism: Methanoregulaceae archaeon UBA467; assembly: GCA_002503825.1. GTDB lineage: Archaea > Halobacteriota > Methanomicrobia > Methanomicrobiales > Methanospirillaceae > UBA467. The sequence continues at coordinate 325,462 of DASP01000012.1, read as the reverse complement.
CTGGACTGGAAGGTCGCAAGATATTTATTGTACACGATTCCGTCCGGCGAATTCTTATCAACATAGGTCTCCCAGCCGGTCTGCATGGTGATGGTGGTCATCCCGTACAGGCAGACACAAAAGACCGCGATTAGTATCGCTGCAACCGGCAGGGGGTGGTGGTTGATTCCGTCGGCGATTCGTTCAAATATTTTCATATTATCTCCTCAACTGGACAAAAGCGGGTGTTTGCGGGAAAAGTTACCTCCGGTTCCGGACTCCACAGGAAAAAATTCTGAAGATAAGCCCGGAAGAGAGATATGATCAGTTCTCCTTTGTGCGGACCTTCCTGTATCCGAGATACGCTGCCCCGAGAATGACCAGTACAATGATGACAATTGAAAGCGGGTTTTGTACAGCTGCAGCAAGCCCCTCTTTTCCGTCGACCATGATATTCACCTTCAGCGTATCAGAGAGTTTGCTGTTGTCCAGAGCATCACGGTATCGTATCTCGGAATCGATTGCATATTCCTTTCTTGTTGCTGCACTGTCAACAGAAATTTCAAATTTAGCGTCTCTGGTCTCTCCCGGTGCGAGGTCCCCGAGATATGCCGTGTCGTCACTGCTGGTAAACGGGTCTACGGTACTGATACGGGCCTGTGCACTGTAAACCGTGGCATCCCCGTTGTTTTTGTATACGACCGTTATAACCTTCTTCTCTCCCGGGCTTATTTCTGCAGGGTCAGATACGACTGCAAAGTCAATTTTTCCTCCGACAGGAATGCCTACCGTTGTCTTATCCGAGTCCACGGTCTCGTTCTCGTAACTTGTATATGTCGCATAGACATCAAGGGGGTACGACTGGGCCTCAGCAGAGCCTGCGACCGAGATCTTAAACCGCGTGGTGACGACCGAGCCTGGCGGGAAATCGCCGATATAGACGCCGCTGTCTGTTGGTATCAGCGGGCTCTGGCCGTTACGTGCAATTTTTAATACCGTTTTTGTGCCATAGTCACTCCCGGCATTCTTCACTTCGAGCGTGAGATACCCCTCGGTCCCGGCATTCAGGTGCTCCGGAACGGCTGAAACCACTTCAGGAATAACACTGGTCCTGATGGTCACCGGCAGGGAAAGCGTCACATCCTTCTGCCGGTAGTTATACTGGATTGCATCGGTGCCGTATTGCTCGGATGTAGAAAGGTAGGTATAGGTGACCTTAACCGGGAGGTTATACGTCCCGGAAGCGGCATTGCTGTTGAACTTGACATTGAATCTGGCATTGACACTTGTGCCGCCCCTGAGATCCCCGACCATCTGGGGATCGCTTTTGATTACGACAGGGGCATTGCCTGCGTCGAGGGCTACGGTTACGAGCTTGGCGGTGTTCGGAAGGTCTTCAGGGTCCATTATTCCGGACTGGACAAATTTGAACTCATTTAAGCCGCTGTTCTGCAGGATCAGGGTAAGAGTGGTATCATCACCGGGATTAAATTCATTTGTCCCGAGGATTGATGCTGACAATTCCGGATTTCCTGCAAGGTATTTTGTCCCTGCCATCGCAGGAGTGGCAATGCATGCGGTTACAATTATCAGGATCATCGCAAATGCAGTGTGCTTTATGCCTGATTTCCCCGCAAGGGTTGATAAATGTGAAAACAGGGATGATATGCTGTTCCGTTCTTTCATATTCAGGTTCACCTTTGTTGAATTGTACTTCTTAGCTTAAAATATCATATTATATAAATATGCGCTTTATGGATTATACATATGACCTATAAATATCTATAATACATTCCTTTCGCCGTACGATATCCCGGGTGCGTACCCGGCGCCGATGTGGGGCGGCATCAGAACCCATGCCTGTCCGCCGGAAGAGGCCGGCCCCCGGAAAACCTGTGGATGTCCTTCCATAATGGATCAGGAACCGTGATGCTGAAATGCCGGGCTGGTATCCAGGTACTGGAGAAAAAAGCCTTCTTTTCAGTCAGTCCTGGCAATCCAGATTATATGGCTGCCAAGGTCGTCTGAAAAATGCCTGAGGACGAATTGGACCGGGAGCAACGATCCATCGTGGAGTTTCAGCGTTCCGCTGAAGGTACATGATTTTCCGTCTTTTAACTGCAGGAAGATCTCCCTGGTATCACGGGATCCTTCCGGCACCGTGATAACCGTGCTGATGGACATTCCGGTGTCTGGAACACCAGTCCCGGTCAGCTCCATAAACTGCTGGCTTGAACCCTGGAGGATACCATCACCATCGGTATAGCAGAGCGGGACAGGAATCGAATGAATGAGCTTCTCTAACGATGCAATTGTCATTGAAGTCGCGTTATCCCGTTCGACATCCCTTGTGACGTCTGACATCGTAAGGTAGGTGCTGGTGCGGCCGTTCTGTATCTCTGATATAATATTCCCGCGTATCCAGCGGTATTTCCCTTCTTTTGTCCTTATCCGGAATGTAATTGAATCCGGGACGCCCGGGTTTTGTACCGAAGCATCAATTGCCTGTATTATCTTTCGTTCATCATCAGGCTGGACAAGGTCATGTGTGTTCATCAGGGATATTTCTTCAGCGGTATATCCCGTAATTTCATGGATCCGCCTGTTGCTCTGGACAATTTTTTCATCTTCGATAATTAAAAATCCTTCATGGATGGCATATGCCATTCGCCGGAATTTTTGTTCGCTCTCCCACAATGCATCTTCCTGCTCTTTTATTTCAGTCATATCGGTAAAAATAATGAAATGATAGACCGTCTCTTTTCTTATGTAGCGGGTTATCCGGCTGTATACGAACCTTCGGGTGCCGTCTTTTCTGACAATCCATACCCTTAATTCAATCGGCCCCTGGATTTTTTTTTCTGTTGACGACAGCAGGTGCCGGATCTTTTCTGTCTCTTCCGGGGCAACAACGCCTTCAGGGCGCATATTATCCAGTTCTTCTGCGGTATATCCTGTTATCTCGGAAATCCTGCGGTTTGAAAAGACTATCACGCCATTTTCGATGATGGCCAGGCCGTCATGGATATTTTCGACCATCATCCTGAACCGTTCTTCCCTTTCGGCAAGTTCACGCTCGGCCCTGACGCGATAGGTAATGTCCTCGAGGATAAGGGTGAGGCCGGACGAACCATCATCAAAGACGGTCGGGAGTGATTTCTGACGGTACACTTTTTCTTTCCCGCCTGGTGAGCGGAAGGTTACCAGTGAGACCGGCTTTTCCGACTCCTGCATAAGGGTTTCAAGCAGTTCATGGATATCAACGTCCGGTGGAGAGATATAGTCGATCTGTTTTCCGACCACATCGGCCCGTTCCATATTGAGCAGGGAGAGAAAGTTATCATTGATCTCTGTTATGCGATGGTCATTGTCGAGCACCAGGATGAGTTCGTTTGAAAAACTGAGCATCGCCGAAAGCGGGACCCGCTGTGAGAGCGTGAAGACCTTGGCCATACCAAACGTCTTCATGTTCACCTGTCCCGATATCAGCATGATATCAAGATATCTTCCGATAGTGTTCTTGTTCTTCTTCAGGGCCCTGGCAATATCGGTAACACTCATCCCTGAAAGGTTCTTTTTCAGGACATCCCTGATCTGGGTCAGTTCCTGTTTATAGTCCTGCATCATGGTAACGTGAGGAGATCTTTTTTTTTTATTAATCATACATATGTATAAGCCATAAGAATAAAGTTTATCCTTATCAGGGATACTCCGTTCACGAGACCGCAGGTATGTCAAAGGGCAGGACCTTGCCTCTCACTTTTTTTTAACGTCCGCCTTATCGATATAAACCCGGGAATATTCCCATGTGTGCACTATATTCCAGCCCTGGCGAAACCCTTCCCGGGCTCTCAACTATTATTGCTGATTTATTGAAATAAGGAGTTCGGCAGGGCCGGTATCCCGCTTTTCAGCATGGACGTGAGGAGGGTGTCAACCCCTTTTATATCCGAAACGCCTGAGCAGCCCGGTACGATTCTCAATATCTCCGGGCCGTTCCACGCTGTTTGGCGACGCCCCGTCAATCACGCCAAGAATTCCGCGGCCGAGGGCAGATTCGGCCAGGATAACCTCAACAGGGTTTGCCGTGGCACAGTAAATCGTGCAGACTTCCTGTACATTCTTTACCGCGTTCAACACGTTGATGGGATAACAGTCACGCATAAAAATAAGAAACGAATGTCCGGCCCGTAACAAAAGAGCATTATTCTCTGCCATCGCCCTGCACTCCTCGTCGTTGCCTTCGATGCGGATAAGGCATTCTCCTGATGCCTCGCAGAACGCCAGCCCGAAGCGTGCCGACGGTACCGAACTGACCATCGTTTCATACAGGTCCTCCACCGTTTTGATAAAGTGTGAATGGCCGAGGATCATATTGACGTCATCCGGTTTTTCAATTTTTACCAGTTTGATTACGAATCCCTCATTCATCATTGATCAGACCAGAGGTGGCTACGGCTGCGTATAAAAATAATTCGGAACCACATGTTCTCCATTCACAAATAACCGTGCCGTCCTGCCTCTCTTAACGGGTCATATAATAATTTTTGAATGCCTGCCGGTTTGTAAAAATTAATCCGGATACTTATTCTGCCGCTAATCGTGACTTGTTCAAAGAAATTACCGCATATTTCTGCATATATTGAACACATACCGCAGAAAAAATGGAAAAATAACCGGGCAACCACGAGGAAATGATGCATGCGCAGTATCGGCGGAGGCGGAACGACAGGCTCTTCCGGCCCGTTAGTCAGTCCGGGTGTGTGGGATGTGCAACGGCCGTGCATGCATATTCCGAGATCCAGGAGACCTGCCTGGACAAAAGTGGAAAGCCTGAATCAGAATGGCAGGCAGGGGGGATATTTTTGGTAAATACTGTAAACCTGCTCGTTTTGTCCTGGAAACACGAACAGGGTCTGAAATCATCGACCCTGGCTGCAGGTATTATTCCCCATGAGCCGTGCAGGGTGAATTTAAATACATCATTTCCCATGCTTTTATCATGGGAACCGTTCCTTTCCGGTATGTGTATGCGTCGGGATATCAATGCCGGGACTCTTTTGCACACCGTCCGGGAGGAGGATGAAAAAGTGCCGTTTCTTCCGAATCTTCGCAGGCTGATGATCATATACAGGGGCAACTGGAAATGGATAGCGCTCTCGCAGGTCTTTGTACTCCTCGGTGCGATCTTCATGCTTCTCATTCCCGTGCAGGTTGCCACCCTGATCAATGTCGGCGTTCTCACCGGAGATATTGCCGTCATTGTTGACTGTGCGCTTACAATGCTCTTTTTTGCCATTCTTGCCGGGGTCTTTTCGATGGCGAACCTCTACGTGGCGGCCCGGGTAGGGGAAGGAACAGCTCATTACCTGCGAAAAAATGTGTACCGCAAGGTCCAGACCTTTTCCTTTGGTAACATCGACCGCTTCCCTATCGGTGAGCTGCTGGTCAGGCTTACAAACGATATCTACCAGATCAATATGGCTGCCAATTTTGCGACCCGTTACGTGCTCTATGCACCCTTCATGATCCTCGTCGCACTGGTCTTTGTCTACATCGGGAGCCCGGACCTCGTCTGGATCTTTCTGCTGGTCATTATCGTGACGGCAGCCCTGTTCGGGGTTATCTCATTCGTACTTCAGAAACAGTACCGTAAACGCCAGGCTGCCCTTGATGCGGTAAATAATGTATTGCAGGAGGATTTTGCAGGAGTCAGGGTCATCAAGGCGTTTGTAATGCAGGAATATGAAAACAGGCGGTTCGAAGAGAAAAACCATATCTTCCGGCGTGCGTCACGGTCACCGCTCCACTCGATGGCACTCCTGTTACCCGCAATCTTCCTGATACTCGGGATCTCAAATGCGCTTGTCATCTGGTTCGGCGGGCTGCAGGTCATCGCAGGGACGATGGATGTCGGGGAGATCGTAGCTTTTACCCAGTATTTTTTCTTCATCCTTGCACAGCTCTGGATTTTGTCGTTTGTGCTCCCCCAGATTATTGCAGCGGAAGCATCGGCCGGGCGGCTTGCCGAGCTGATGGATTCGGTTTCTGCAGTTCGTGACACTCCCGGGGCACATGCGCTTCTTCCCGGCGATGTAAAAGGACGTGTGGCGTTCGAGGACGTCTCCTTCTCCTATGACGGACCGGGCGGGAAAGAAGCAGTAAAAAATATCAGTTTCGTCGCCGGACCCGGGACCACGGTTGCATTTCTCGGGCCGACCGGTTCGGGCAAGTCGACCCTTATCAACCTTATACCCCGGTTCTATGATACAACAAGCGGGCGTATCACGATCGACGGACGTGATGTGCGGGATATTCCAAAAGACAATCTCAGGATGATCGTCGACATCGCCCTTCAGGAATCAGTTCTCTTCTCAGGGACAATATATGAGAATATCGCCTTTGCAGACCCGGATATGACATATGAACAGGTGAAGTGTGCCGCACGGACTGCAGATGCCGACGGTTTTGTCTCTTCCATTCCCGGTGATTACGAGTCCCGTGTTGCCCGGAGGGGGACGAATTTCTCTGGAGGACAAAGGCAGCGGCTCTCGATCGCACGTGCCATTGCACCGCACCCGGGAATACTGATCCTTGATGACAGCACCAGTGCGGTTGACGTTGCCACCGAGAGCCGGATCCAGAGTGCCATGAGCATACTTCTCAAAGGTACCACGACATTCGTAGTGGCCCAGAGGATCAGCACGGTCCTGATGGCAGATACGATCATCCTCCTCGACCAGGGGCAGATCGTGGATAAAGGCAGTCATCTTGAACTTATGGGCAGAAGCGACCTTTACCGCGAGATATTTGAATCACAACTCGGCGGGATCAGGAAGGAGGACGTCTCATGACGGCCGTACCGGGCGATGCCCTTGCACGGCCGGAACCCCGCGGGAAGACCGGGAGGTTAAAGTCCCTGGTCCGTGTAAGCAGGTATCTTGCGCTGCGAAAGGTCAGTCTTGGCGTGGTCATCCTGTTCTTCCTGATCGGGACGGTCTCATTCATCTCACTCTCGGTGATGCTCGGAATTGCGGTCAATTCTCTTACCGTTACTTCAGCGACGAACAATCTCTACCGCATCGTGCTGATAATGACAGGACTGTCCGTTCTTTCGTTCATCTGTTATTACACCGGGTATTACCTGCTGGCAGACGTGACCCAGACGGCCCTCTTCCGCCTCAGGCAGGATCTTTTTGAACATATGCAGACCCTCTCCCTGCGGTTCTATGACCGGCAGCCCATCGGTGAACTGATGAGCAGGGTCACCAATGATATCGATGTCATCACTGCCTTTTTCCAGCAGCCCCTCGGGACCCTGCTGATGGGGATCTTCATGCTTTTTACCACCCTTGCAGCCATGTTCTGGCTCAATGTCAGGCTGGCTGTTGTGGCAATGATAGCAATAGTCCTCCTGATGGGACTTGTCTGGCTCCTTGCACGGGTAGCCGGACCTGCATTTGCACTGCTCCAGGAACGACTCGCCGATTTAAACGGTCTTATGGAAGAGACCATTGCCGGGGAGAAGACGATCATTGCATACCGGCAGCAGATGCACATGGCAGCACGCCAGGCAGGCGTGAGCGAGAAGGCGCGTGATGTAGGGGTAAAGGCACAGGTACTTTCACTTGTCATCAACCCGCTGACGGTCCTTATCACCAACCTTGATGTCGGTATCGTCGCCCTCGTCGGATCGGTCATGATTGTCAGGGGTACACTGACCATAGGGGTCCTCACGACATTCCTCTCGTTAACCCTGCTCTTTGTCCTCCCGATGCTGACCATTTTTGCAAATTACAACTATATCCTCTCTGCTTCCGTCAGTGCCGGGCGGATATTCCTGATCCTGGATGAAACGCCTGATGTAGTGGACAGGCCCGGTGCCGTCGATCTCAAACCGGTCGAAGGGCACGTGGTCTTTAAGGATGTGAACTTTTCGTACGTCCCTGGGCGGCAGATCCTGAAAAATAATAGTTTTGAAGCCCTCCCGGGTCAGATGATCGGGTTATGCGGACCCACTGGTGCCGGGAAGAGCACTATCATCAATATTCTCACCCGTTATTACGATATCGACAGCGGCCTGATAGAAATCGACGGGCAGAATATCTATGATGTTACGCAGGAGAGCCTGCGAAGGCAGATTGGCGTGGTTTTGCAGGAACCGTTCCTCTTCTCGGACACGGTGATGAACAATTTAAAATACGGCCGGGAAGGTGTATCCGGGGATGAATGCATCGCTGCGGCAAAGGAGGCAAACTGCCACGAATTTATTACGCGGCTCCCGAAAGGGTACGATACCGTGCTTTCTGACGGTGGAAACAACCTTTCTCAGGGCCAGCGCCAGCTCCTGACGATAGCGAGGGCAATGATTTCAAACCCGCGGATCCTGATCCTCGACGAAGCGACCAGCAATGTCGACACCCGCACCGAGAAAAACATCCAGGCCGCATTAAAGAAGTTACAGGAGGGCAGGACCAGTTTCGTGATTGCTCACCGTCTGAGCACTATCCGGGGTGCACACCAGATCCTTGTCATCAACCAGGGGGAGATCGTGGAACGGGGCACCCATGATGAGATGATGTCTGCGAAGGAATTCTATTATGACCTCTACATGAGCCAGTTCAAGGGCCGTGTTTCTGAAATTCTGTCTGACTAAAAAAGACCGTCAAAGGAAGAAAAAGCAATGATAAAGGATAAAATAATTAAAAAAACTCTGGTAGTGCCCGGAAAAAAAGTATCCCTGAAAAATTTCGGGACCGGGTGGGCCCATTACAAGGAATTGAAAGATGTCGGAAAAGAAGCCTTGAAAGAGCGGGCTGAGGAGTTACTTGAAGAGAACCGGCAGGCTCTCGCATCTGCGCAGGAGCTCCTCTGGGCGAGTGATATCTACTCGGTGCTTATCATCCTTCAGGGGATGGACACTGCCGGCAAAGACGGGACGATCCGGCACGTTATGTCCGGGGTCAACCCTCAGGGTGTCGAGGTCAGCAGCTTTAAAGTGCCGACACCTGAAGAGGTCGATCATACGTTTCTCTGGAGATACAGCAGGAAATTACCGCCAAGGGGGACTATCGGGGTTTTTAACCGGTCCTACTACGAGGATGTGCTGGTGGTGCGTGTTCATCCCGACATACTTGATACGATGAGGCTTCCTCCGGGAAAACGGGACGGACGGTTCTGGAACGCCCGCTACGAGGATATAAACACATTTGAACGACACATGACGCAGAACGGTACGCTTATCCTTAAATTTTTCCTGCATATTTCAAAGGAGGAGCAAAAACAGCGTCTTCTTGAGCGCCTTGAAAATGAAGATAAATACTGGAAGTTCTCACTCTCAGACCTTGCCGAGCGCCAGTACTGGGACGACTACCAGGAGGTGTACGAAAAAATGCTCGAAAAAACGAGCACAAAATGGGCCCCGTGGCATGTCATACCTGCCGACTTCAAGTGGGTTTCCCGGACGCTTATCGCCGATATTATCTCAACGAAGATACAGGCCCTTGACCTGCATTACCCTGAAGTATCAGGTGAGGCACTGGAAAATATCCGCCGGGCACGTGAAGAACTGACCGGTAAGGGTAAATAATCAATACTGCCGCGTGAATGCTTCTTTACTGGTGTACCAGGATATGGATGCTCCTTTTTTATGGATCACAGTCGTGTTGTGCAGGTCGAATGAGGACCTCTTTTCTGTCCGGATCATGAAATAGTCAGTGAACCGCCGCCCTCCAGGGAAAAAAGATTTACACTGTGGTTTTCATCGGTCTGATTCTTTGGTACAGCTGGTGACCCGGGTTCGCACCGGGAGTGCCGGGATGCGGAGTGCGGCGAAAGAGCGACCGTGAGCAGACCGGAAGGATTTCGAATGAAAATCACATGTTCCGTGCATAGTGATGGAAGTTAAGATCCCCATATTCCTGGCAGCGATCAATTCCCCCGCGGCCGATCTGTTTACCTCCGGTAAATCAGTGGACGTATCGTAAAAAACCTCCATTCACCGCCGTGCCTCGGAGAGGCCCTGAAGCGGGAGAGCCTCGCAAATATTTGGATTTTCATGGTTCCGGTGTGAACCTTACTGGTTCATGTCCGTTTCAACAGAACGCGCTATGAGCCATCCCGGTCCAGAGATGATCATGAAAAAGGAGGGCCGGCAAATATTAACCGGATTTTTTCATAACGGGCGCTTTTTAAAAAGTCATTGCTTCAGGGATTGTTAATTTAAATCCCTGAGTTATTTTTTCTGCTTCTCATCGCCCTTTTTGCTCAGTATACCCAGCCAGAGAATTATGATAATAAATCCGGCGACAAACATCCCCATCCAGAGAACCACCAGCCCCCCGGAGTCCCACAGGAGCGGGGCATCTCCGGGTTTAGGATATTCGGCCCAGAAGTTATTCTCAACAATTACTTCATTTGTGAGTGGTGCGGTAAACCGGATCCTGTTTCCTTCGATAATTGTGCCCTTTTCTGACTCTGCCCGGATGACTATGCCGGGAGGGAAGGCCGCTATAATATAATACCTGCACGTATCCTCGACCAGGATTTCGTACCTGCCTGACGAATCCGTCCGGGTTACCAGGACGGCCGCTCCCGGGTCGTCCGGCGTGGATAAACAGAAGAGCTCGACCGGCACCCCTTCAAGGACTTCATTCCTGCCGCCCCCTGATCCCCGGAAGACGTGGCCGGAGATAAGTGTAAACGTTTTTGAAAAGGATTGCACGCCGGTTTGCAGGTTGTCAGGCAATGTGGTGTTCAGGTCTGTTGTTACCGGATCAGTGGCCGGTGAGGGGTCCTCAGGCAGACCGGGACCCGGCGATCCGGTGGCGGGGGATGAAGGGGAGAAATCCCTGGAATTCGTATCCGGGGAAAACGTTCCCGAGATATTCCCGGCGGCAGATACAAGGCTGCTGCACAGGATAAGGACGAGCAATCCGGTTAATAAAGGGGAAAAATATCCGTGAGCGTGTCGGGCGGTCATGGTCAGTTATTCCGAGGAAAAGAAGTAATGCATCGCTTATCTCTCTTACGGTCGGTTCAGGCGGGTACATTCGGGATAGTCCGGAAAAAGTTCATGGTGTAACCTGGCATTCATCTCGGTCACCTTTTCTAAAAACACGTTTATTCCGGTACAGGGCTTCTGTTCAGAAAATTGATGGATGGAAATCAACGTGTCCCGATCCCGGGGTTATCAGGGCATCTTCAGGCCTGCCGGTGCACTCTATAACCCGGCTCCCGCATATTTTCGTGTACACTTCAGTCATGGGAGAATCCTGCCCGTTCCAGATACCAGTACGAGTTCCGGTTGCGGGCTCAGGCAGGATGGATCCGGAGCAGGATACAGATGCAGCAATAATGTACTCAGATCTGCTCCGGCATCCGCAGTCTCTTTTATGGTATCCCGGGGTTCCTGATCACGGAACAGTCGGAAGGAACCCATATTGGTTGTGCCTGGTCTTTACAGGGCCGGGCCTGGTTGTATTTTCTACCTGATGTCAGGTGGTATGAACAGGCCGGAAGGAGAATGCGAAATATGAAACACAGGCTGCGGTTGCACGTGTCTTGTCGGGCGACTGGTGAGGGCCGGCATAAAAGCAGGAGATGAAGGTAGTACCCGCTGAATGAGGGTGTATGCTGTGGCCGGAAAAACCGGTACTATTTCATGGCCGGCCGGCGTATATTCATGAATGAGTAGCGACGGCGTAAAGATGTTTACGGCCCTTTGTCTCCTTGGAATACTTATCGCCTGCGCCAGCGTGTCCGGGGGCTGCCTGTCGGGAGTCAGTCCTGCAGAAGAGGAGGCCGGGATTACCGGGACCGTCACCTGGCTGTCACCAGACGACGGATTGTACGCGATTAACGGGGATGACGGGGTGATGTATTATCCCGTTAACCTCGATCCGGCTCTCGCGAAGAACAATACACGTGTCAGTTTTACATTCGTCACTCCTGACGAGGATGTTTCTGCCGTTACATGGGGAAAGCCGGTAAAAATCATCTCTGTCCGGATCATCGAAGGTTCCCCCCGGCCTGTATATCCCCACACCTTTACGCTTGAGGAAAGCCGGCAGACCGCTGAACAGTATGTGCTGTCAACAAAGGAGTATACCGGGTATGACGGGGCGAACCTGACTCTTCCTGAAGTGGTCACGCTCAAATGCCCGTCCTGCTGGAAGTTTGTATATACATACGATATGCGGTCTGTAAAGGACCCGGCGGTTTCCGACCGGGCCCTCGTGGAGGTTACCGTCCAGTCGGGAAAGATCACCGATGTCGTCTCATCATATGGGAAAAAGCGATAAAAATACCTGGATCCCGGAAGGCGGCTATCGAATACGAAGAATGAACGGGTCCGGGCAGCCTTCATTTAAAAGGAGTAATGCCCGGACTGGTGGGGTCGCACCCGGAATGGTGGAGGTCGGCACCGGCGGTTCATGTCTTTATTTTTTTACAATCCTGAAGATACCGCGTGTATACAGCGGCACAGATCCTGAAAATTTCGTGTTGACGGTACCTTGCACATCGAGCCGTTCTCCGCTCCTGGTGACGAATGTTGCATCGATCAGGCCCACATCATTTCCGCACATGACTTTTTCAAAGATACGGCGGCATTTTTCAAGGCTGTCAGGGCTGATGATTTCGAATAATATCATTTTTCGTGCTTCATCACCGGTATAACCCATCTGTTTTTCCCACTCCCTGTTGACAAAAAGAAACCGCCCGTCCGGGGCGACACTCTGGATCATGTCATTTGAGTTCTCTACGAGATCGTAATACCTCTCAATGCCTGCCTTCAGGGCCGCCCCGGTATGTGTCAGTTCACGCATCGTCCTGATCCAATGACCGAGTTCAACAGAATCCACGTCATGTCCGCGGGATTCGGCCGGGGGAATATAAAATACATTGTTATACATTTCATTTCCGATGATCAGCTTCGGATGAGTCCGGACAACGTCCTTCAGTATGTATGCAGGAAAATCCGAAGCCCGGTAGATGCAGATCAGGGTGAGACGACCGGAATCGAGGAGCGGTTCCATCCCGGCCATATCGTTGATCATGCTTGAGGTACTCCTGACTTTATGTGCCCCGACGATCTCCCTCAGGATAAAACAGCCTTCATAGTCCTCATTTCTCGCAGTCTGGACTTCGTTTTGAAGGAACGTAACTGTCCGGGAGATATCCTTGAAGATTGAATGGACCTCTGTATTGCTCCGGGCAAAAATTTTGATGTGCAGTCCGATGTCCGCGTCATTGATGCCCCCGGTCGTCAGTATTGACTGTATTTCCTCATCCGAATGGTTCTGGCTGAAGAAAAGGACCTTGAACCTGAGGGAACGTGCATGGAGGATACACTGGTTGATGACGGTCCAGTATTCATCGCCCTGACGGTAGAAAAATGCAACGTGGTCCCCGGGCCTGATATCCTCGATTTTTGGGAGAAACGGGGCAGGGTCGGTAAATGAATGATCCTCCATACTATCACATGCCGGTATTGTTGCCATTTTACTTTAAAGAAAATAAAACCTTGGCAGATGACCTGCCGGTATGCCGGCGGGGCGGTTCCGCGGGAGTGCAATAAAAAACGTGTTTCATTGTAGTCCCCCGGGATTCAGTACCCGTCCCCGCTATACCCGGTATAATATTATGCCCGGATGCGTGAAATGGAGGGTGGCAATATGTCCGTGCCATGAAGAACACAGGTGATTTTTTTATCTCTCCCTTGTTATTACGAACGTTATACCCATCAGCGGGTATGCAAGAATCCCTGTGAGAAACATGCCGATAAAAAATCCTGCCGGGTAGACCATGGTTGTAAAGACCATACACATGGACGGGATTGTATGGATCAGAAACAGGAGCAGGCCAAAACAAATGCCCTTCCTGACCCGCTCTGACGGGAGCGATGCATGAACGATGTCGAACAGGATAGCAGCAGCAAATGAAAAGACAAAGGGATATACGAAGAATAAAACCATAACCGGGTCATCCGGCGCACGCATTCCTGCGAGGGACATTATATCATACGGTGCAGTAAGGATCGCAATCCAGTCGAGAAGAAGCGTCGCAATGAAAAGAACGACTCCCCCTGCTATTCCTGACAAAATAATCTTTCCGGCATTCATCCCTGTACACCTTCCGCGTATCTGAACATGGAGCAAATCCCGTATATATATCCTTCATCGCCCGCCGGCGTCAGCCGGGCCCTGCCGTTTCACGCCGGCTCTTTAACGGCTGTCCGGAAATGAAACGATTGACGATTGTACTTAACGCGGATGAGCATGACCCGGGGACCATACATGGAACAGGCGGGGCCGCTGATTCCTCTCTTCCCTGGCGTTTTAATATGCATAAAGGCAGTGCAGGTTTTTTTTATATAACCCCGGGGTGGTGAAGTATCAGGAACATTCTTGATGCATTGCCTGCCACTACACAGTATGAATCCTGAACATGCACGGGCGGTAGCTCTCGTATCGATTCTGATGGTTCTTTCTGCTGCCGTCATATCAGGCGGCTGTACAACGACCCCGGGCGGACAGGATGAGATCTCCGGGACGGTTACATACATACCGCTCGAAGGTGGATTTTATGGAATAACCGGTGATGACGGCAGGAATTATTTCCCGGTAAATCTCGAGCCCTATTACCAGAAAGACGGGACCCGTATTGTATTCACATTTGTTCCGGAACCTGACGTCGCGACCACGGCCATGTGGGGGATACCTGTACGGATATCCACCATCAGGATCATATAAACCGCACGGGCTTGTGGCATGTAATGGAACTGCCAATAATTTTTCTTATCTCCCCTTTTAACGAAGTCACGCCTCTATTCTTATCCGGTAAGGGGCATCAGTCAGACAGGTCCTCCCCAAGAGCTTCACTGCTCCGCATCTGGTAGAGCACCATCGGGTCTGCCTCCCTGTATTCGTCGGGGGTGGTCCGCATAATGACATTTTTCACTCCGCTGTTCACGATCATCTTTGAACAGAGAAAACAAGGCCAGATCTGTGTAAGCGCTTCGGTGTCGACATCAAACCCGGCGAGGTACAGAGTGCACCCCCGTGCGAGCTTGCCGGCCTGTATGAGTGCATTCATCTCGGCATGGACGCTCCGGCACCGCTCGTAATTTGAACCGGACGGTATATTGTGTTCTTTTCTCCAGCACTTCTTTAATTCCGTGCAGTCCATCTGCTTCCGGGGGGCTCCCGTATAGCCTGTCGATACGATGGTATTGTATTCGTCAACGATGATTGCACCAAAATTCCGCCGAAGGCAGGTCCCCTGGTGTGCACACCGCAGCGCAAGGTCGAGAAAATACTGGTGTCTGTTGGTTCGCATTGATCAGTTTGATATGGCAAAAAATATAGACCCTTGCACATGTTCAGTGCCTGCAGGTAATGTACAGTACCTGTCCGCAGACAAATGACTGATGACAGTGCTGCCGGTTGGGAGTGATGCGTGATGAAATCCGTATCTTTTTTTCAAAACCAGCCTTCCAATACATACATTCTTCTCCTTTCAGCACTCATGTATATAAATTGGAGTTGTTTGAATACCCGGTCCAAGGAAGAATCCCACTGAAGCAGTGGATTATGATGCAGTAAATGAGGACGGCACGCCGACCGTCCGTGTAAGGTTACCAAAAAAATGGGCTAATGAAATGTTTGCCTCTGCCGACCTTATGATGGGGGCAAATCATATCCGCGTGCGGTGTATCGATGGTGTCACCCGCATGGGGAGAATCAAGGGAAAGATCAAGAAAAGGGTCTGGATCCGCGAGGGCGATACCTTAATTGTTGTCCCGTGGTCTTTCCAGGACGAAAAGTGTGATATTATCTATCGATACTTGCCCCCGCAGGTAGACTGGTTACGGAAGAACCGGTACCTGTAATCCGATCTTTTTTCTGGTTGTTCTGTTGGAGCCCGGACTATTGCCGGGTGGAAGAGAATGACACCTTAAATAGTGGAACCTGCAGTCTCTGACCGGTATCGTTTCATACCCGTTCCAGTGACACGTATAACTCAGGTCTGAAATTGAGCGGGAGGCTCATCCCGGCATATAATGACTGAACGAATGAATCAGATCCGTTCGGATTATCGTTTTCACCATCGAAAAACCGGATGTGCTGTTTTCGGGTAGAGATGTTTCAGCATTCTCGCATGTATCCGGGCAGGTCTGAACCGGATAAGTCAGGCTGGAAAAAAAGACTGTTTAAACCTTCAGTTTCTGAAGGAAATACACTCCTATGCATATTGCCGAGATCGAGAGTGCCATAAAGAGCATGTCGGTACCGGTTGTCAGTTTCATGGCAAGGACGCGCTGGAAGAAGCTGACGATAAGCACCATGATGATCACTTTTATGATCTTGTTTTTAAGGTCATCGAGGCTGGTGATCTCAAGGATGGTATGGAAACTCCCGGTAGCCCGGGCGATGTCGATCTTCGAGATAAAGAGTTCATAAATGCCGAAACTGAAGATGATCAGGACCATTCCTATCAGGTAAAAGTCCACCGCTCCGATGATGCCGATCAGGATCTCGGTATGCTCCACTTCAAAGTGACTCAGGTTTACTGCGGAGATCAGGGTGCTGATAATCTCAAGCGAGCCTGAAATAAAGAGCACGATTGAACTGAAGGTACCAAAAATTACCGCAAGGAGCACGATCAGCCGGGAACTCCAGAGGGCCCCTTCAAAGTAGTGTTCCACTACATGCTGGTCATCACGCGTTTTAACGGATTCAGGTGATTTTGATGGATCCATTTCTGTATTATCATGATGTTCCAGAGTAAATAGAATTGGATCCGGGTTGCACTGTTGCCATTATCAATGGCTTTTTCATTATCCGGGCAGATGCCAGCGAAATATTTGCCTGTACGCAGGTATTTCTCCAAAACCTTTTTTATGCACCTGCTCAACCTGAAAAAACGGGCATATATCAGCTGCCGGTATGCAAAAGGGCAGGAATCAGGCAGATAGTCCCGGAATAGTCATGAAAAGGGGAGATAAAAGTATTATAGTCATCGTTTATCCGGCGTTTCCTGTTCCTGTTTCCATATCGATGGTATTCTGGGCGAAAACCTGGTCAGACGTGTATTCAGTATGAATGTAAGCGGGATTAAGGCAAAGAAAATAATGCTTGCATATACGGAGAGCGGTGCCGCGATCGTTCCCGCCAGTGAAAGAATAAAGATGAGCCGTTCTCTTCTTTCGCCTGCGGCTATAACCTCGCTGCTCGTTGCAGGATCAATCAGGTGCCGTTCCTTCGCGGCATAATGCCAGTGGGCTGCGAGTATGATGTCAATGAGCATGATATTGCAGCCAAAAATTATCATCGCCTGGTAATCGTGGATATATGTCTCTGCAAGCGAAGTGGTAAACGGCATTCCCCCGACGAGGAGAAGCCAGAATATATTGAGCCAGAGGAGCCGGTAATCGATGACCCTGATATAGTAGAACTGGTTGTGATGAATGGTCCAGAATACCGCAAGCACCAGAAACGCAACCACGTACTGTAAAATATCCGGTATCAGCGAATGGATAAGGGTATCCATGGGCGTGAGCGGGTCTATCTGCGGGACTTCGATCCCGAGTATGAGAAGGGTCATTGCAATTGCAAATATCCCGTCGGTCAGGGTCTCGATCCTGCCCTTGGACAGCCCCGGAGGCTGTGCCTCGAATTCTCTCTCATCCATGCATATCACGTCCGGAACATAGTTTTACAGGGAAGCCTGCCGTAAGAGCGGATCGGTTCTCCGGCACCACTGCCAATCAGAAGGCAGGCCCGGCTTTTTCCGGGAGTGTGGGCGTTCTTTCCTGCAACAGCGCCTGTACTATCTCTTATGTTAATGGTCATCAATTTTGCTCCTCTTTTGCAGGCTTTGGTGCAAAACGCATCTTCTTATACCTGAAAATCTAATTATCAGATAGTACGAATTCGGACTATTAAAATGGCCAGCCTGTTCAAATTTGGATCACATGACGGTAAAATGAGGAGTTTACTGGCGCTTTATATCCTCCATTCCCTGCAGAGGAACCCGGCGTCAGGGTACGATCTGCGGAAAGAAATCGGGGAAAAGACCAACGGGCTCTGGATCCCGAGCAAAGGGACTATTTATCCTGTTCTCCTGCAGCTGGAAGAAGAAGATCTGATTGTTATCATCTCCAGTGAAAGGCGCTCCAGGAAAGTGTACGGGCTGACCGGAAAAGGAGCAGAAACCCTGACGACAATCAGGGAACGTGGACGCGAGTCCCATAAAAAGATGGCGCTTTACAAGAACCTGATCCTCGATATCTTCGGGGAAGAAAAATTCACGGTAAAACATCTCCTTTTCGAGATAAGAACCGCCGTGGAAACAATGCCTCCGGGAAATGAGGACCGGGTGGTAGGGCTTCTTGAACAATGCCTCAATGATTTACGGAGTATTCCCTGACTATGAATGCAGCAATACATGTAGAAAACCTGACACGGCGCTTCCAGAACCTCGTGGCAGTCGACAGCATATCGTTCGATATCGAACCCGGAGAGATATTCGGGCTCCTCGGGCCGAACGGAGCCGGTAAGACGACGACGATTTCCATGCTTTCCACGATGCTCAAACCCACATCAGGTTCGGCAACAGTGAATGGCATGGATATTATCCATGACGAGGATGGCGTACGAAAGTCCATCGGGATCGTATTCCAGGACCAGAGCCTTGATGAGGAACTCACCGGATGGGAGAACATGGACTTTCACGGGCGCCTGTACCGGATACCGGCAGAAACCCGGAGGAAGCGTATCGACGTGCTGCTTGCACTGGTCGAGTTATCCGACCGGAAAGACGACCTCGTAAAGACGTTCTCTGGCGGGATGCGACGCCGCCTTGAGATAGCCCGCGGGCTCCTGCACGAGCCGAAGGTACTCTTCCTCGACGAACCAACGCTGGGACTCGATCCCCAGACGCGGAATCACCTCTGGCAGTATATTGCAACCCTGAACCGTGAAAAGGGGATTACTATCATACTGACTACCCATTACATGGAGGAGGCGGACCGGCTCTGCAACCGTGTGGCCATCATCGACCATGGGAAGATTATCGCGCTCGATTCACCGCAGAACCTCAAAGAGGGTATCGGGGGAGATGTTGTCACACTGAGATCAGAGAATGCACGTGCAATTGCCCTGACTCTGGATGACCCGTGGATCTCCCGGCTGGAAGAACATGACGGGACCGTCACATTAAGCCTGAAGAATGCCGAGGAGCACATCAGCGGGATTATTACCCGGCTTGCCGCGAAAGGGATCCCGGTTGAATCGGTATCGATTCACAAGCCCACGCTCGAGGATGTCTTTCTCTGTTTTACCGGAAAGACCATCCGTGAAGAAGAGGCTGACCACCGCGATATGGTGAGGATGTTCCAGAGAAAGGCGAGGCGGTAACCATGGACATTATCTATACGATCTGGCTCCGGAGCATCAAGCGGTACATCAGGTCAAAGAGCAGGATTATCGGCAGTATCAGCATGCCGCTCTTCTTTTTGATATTCCTCGGGTTCGGACTGAATTCGGTGGTTCAGATACCGGGCATGGGGCAGGACTACATCCAGTTCCTGATCCCGGGCGTCGTCTCGATGAGCGTCCTCTTCACTTCGGTCTTTTCCGGGATCCAGATCATCTGGGACAAACAGTTCGGATTTTTGAAAGAAACGCTTGTCGCACCTGTTTCACGGCTTGAGATAATGCTTGGCCAGACCCTTGGCGGGGCAACTACCGCCTTTATCCAGGGGGTCATAATTATGCTGCTCGCACTCATTATCGGGCTTCAGATAACGAACCCGGTCGGTTTTCTCATTGCATTCGGGTTTATGGCCCTTATCGGGATTTCATTCACCGCGTTTGGCATAGCCATTGCATCACGCATGGAAGATATGCACGGGTTCCAGCTGATCATGAACTTCGTGGTATTCCCGATATTCGGGCTTTCAGGCGCGCTCTTTCCAATCAGCAGCCTCCCCTCCTGGATTGCGCCGATAACCCTGTTCGACCCGCTGACCTACGGTGTCGAAGGTATCCGGTACGGCCTGACCGGCGTTTCGCAGATAAACCCCGTGGTGAGCTTTATCGTTCTCGGGGCTTTTGCGGTGTTTATGACCATTTCAGGTGCATACCTCTTTCGGAAGATCAGGTTTTAGGGCCGGGGCCCGTTCATAAAGCAGGACCGGAAACCTGTCTTTTTTTAGAACCTGATAAAAGCACAGGGATCCATGTAAGGGGAGGCGGAGTTTTCATTCATGTGATTCCACGGTTTTTAGGATGAACGTATGTGAAGCGTATGGGTTGAGAACGTTCATCGCACACGCACGCATGCAGGGCGAGTATAATTTTGACAGGATCCGGTTGATCATCCCGGTCTTCATGCACGGTTGTCGGTCAGATTTCAGCGGAATGCAGGCATTCACACCAGCCCGTCATAGATCCGGTTTCTACGGTTTTCACTATGAACACAACGGATGCCGGGACCGGGCAGGTCCGTGTATCCCGGGAAACTCAACAAACGAGAAAACCCATTAAAAAACCGCCAATACCCGCCACGATCAATCCGACAAGGGCGAGCTGGTAAAGGACCTGCCGGTGGATCTTCCCTATCAGGCCGCACCCGATAAGCTGGATAAAGAGTCCCCCGATAAGCAGGTATCCTGAGATATGGTCATGAAACTGGTGCAGGGACACCCCCTTCAGCAACATTGCACTATAGCAGGTCAGGGTAAACATGCCCCACGCGGCAATGGCAGTTGCGATGATAAAGAGTAAGATATCGGGTGTGAGTGCCCGTCGGTGAAAAAACGAGGAGTTCCGGAGCTGAACATATGAAAGGAGAAGGACAAAATCTGATACGGCCACAAGCACGAGAACTCCTGTAAAAAAAACAAATGACGACGTCATGGTGTTGACAATTATTGCAGTTCCTGTCTGGAACACGTCGAAAAACAGCAGGACTATTAGTAATCCTATGAGCAGTATGAACAATACAATCCTGGAAAACAACGATACGGCGTCTGACATGAACGTTCCTGTTCTTATTATTCATGTACCTCGTCCGGGTTATTAAAAAAGATCCTGATATGCAGGTCTTTGCCTGTGCCGGAATCCGGAAAATATCCGTCACGCCCTGATAATTAAGATTTGGAAAAAATTAACCGAATAATGTCGTAATTTTAAGGGGTTCAGACCGTTTTTTATAATACTGGAAGAGACGCTCACCCCATGCAACCGCCTGGGGGTCATCACTGAAGAGATCGGTTGAGCTGTCATAGAGGTTGGTATCTTTTTTAAATAACCCGAGAGAGAGGTAGCGGTCAGTGGCGGTCAGGCCGACTTTGAGGTCTTCTCCGGTGACCCAGATAAGGAAGTTGGGAAATGATGTCATTTCCTTCATATTTGCAGCATAGGGCTCCTGCTGAAGGAGATCGACGACCTCCCTCCGGACGACGAGCTCAACCGGTATCCCTGACACGACTTTCTGTGCAAGAAATTCTGCCAGCCCCGGGCTGGCGACTGAAGAAAGACCGTGAATGTATGACGCATCCTTCAGGATCTCAATATAATGAGAATAGACATAGAACATGTCAACAGTAGTGTCATACTTGACTTCGGCGTCCAGCAGGTCGCTTATCGATTCTAAAAATTCTTCGGGCAGGTTCCGCAGGTCATGTGAAGCCCAGAACTGCTGGTGCCTGCCGATGCCGCCCATCAGCTGGACGAACCGCTCTACGTTGGCGGCGACGACCGTTCCGAGTGGAGTGAGACTGTACTGGTAATTTGACTGTTCTATCAGTGCCTGTGCTTCCAGTCCCCTGATCTTTGGTATGACTGCCTGTGACGTACTTCCTGTCACCTCGCGAAGGTGCGCAAGCGTTGCATCTCCCCCGTTTAATGTCAGAAGTATCTGCACCTTAAGGCGTGACCGGTACACTGAATGAATAAGGGTATGGTACCGTTCGTAGACCTCCAGAGAATCCATTGTACTATATTCTTTAACCGGGTGATGGATATTTTATTCGATTATATATCTCTTCACCCGGAGGCTGGCAGGATACGGAAAAAACCCGGGGATAAGGCCGGGCATTCCGGAAAAACCTTTTTATATGGAGAAGAAAAGTGCAATCCCTCCGATAAAGAGGAACTGCCCGTCGGATATGACATCGCACAGCAGGTCGTTATCACGGGTCTGTTCTATGAGCAGGATACATCCCTGTGAATAAACAAGAGATGAGATAATGACCGTAAGTGCAGCTGCGGGCAGGACCGGGGCCCCTGCAGCAATGATGACGCTTCCCGAGACAAGGCAAAAAACGGTCAGGAGAATCCGGCTCTTCCTGACACCGATAAGAACCGGGATTGTTTTTACACCTGTTGCGGCGTCACCTGCACGGTCACGGATATCGGGGAGCACGGACCCGATAAAGGTCCAGCAGAATATGAAGGCAAAGACGATTATTGATGCCGGCCCTGCAGGTTCTCCCGACATGAGGACCGGGATGAGTGAGAATGAAATGCCCCAGGCAAGCGAGACCACGATGTTTTTCATCACCGGGATCTCTTTTATGCGCCTGTGGGCACATGCCCGTGGCAGAATCGGGAGACTGTAGAGTATTCCTGATACCAGCGGGATCATGGTCACGACAGATGCGAACGGGCTATGGACACACGTAATGAGGACTGCTGATCCATACGCGAGAATGGCTGCATAAATAAGTGGTTTTTCAAATTTCCGTGTAAAAGAGAACCGGTTCGCGTGGTTAATGGCATCCTCGGCCTCATCGGTCTTCCGGTTCAGGTTATACACCGAGAATACGACCATGAACAGGACCGCTCCGATTGCAGGGCTGAAAGGCAGGCCCTGTATAAAACATGACGTATATGCCATTCCTGCTGCAGCACACCCTAAAAAGAGCGAACTATATAAAAATATCTCTTTAATCTGGCCTATTAATCTTAAAAAAGCATCAAAAACGATGAATATTTCAGGGGCAGTCGTAGTGCCGTATCCGCTCGACTTCATGCGGATAATCTTATCAGACTGGTTCACATTGATTGTGATGATGAATGTTCATCGCAGCGATGAATCTGAATCAGCGTGATAAATATGGGTGAGTATGTGCAAGAGTTATCTGGAGATGGAACGTATTCACAGAAATACTCTGCGCCATGCCAGACGGAGGCACAGGATATCTGCCCCCGGATTCCCGGATCGTGATGTTTTTCCAGAAGCAGGACGGGTGTATTCACGTGTCTCTTCCATTCCTCCAGGGGATGAAAAGCCGGATATTCCGGATACGGGTACCCATACCGGTGACTACGTGCTCCAGCTATTCCTTGCCTCCTGCGTGTTATCTTCTCCTGATGATGGGAAAATTATCGGATTCTGGAGAGAGATACTTGATCGTCATTCGATTGAAATTCTGTCATTTGACGTTTCAACGCTCATCCGGGATAGAATTGGCAACAAAAACATCCTGATCGGTAGATTCAACCTAGAATTTGAAAAATCCTGCAGCGGGTATCCCACACATATAAAGAGCGAAGGATTCACTACGGCAGTAGTCAATGAGTCTGGCGAACTCTCAGTACGGTTTCGATCAGAAACATACGGGTTTACCCTTACTATGCACCTGTCACAACCAGCAGACGAGGCCCGGTGCGCCCGTGATTATGGAACAGAACTTCTCAAACACGTGCCTGGCGGGGGCATCGTGTCCTGAAGGAAAATGGGGTGTTCCATTCCGGATTGCACAGGGGCTGACCGTACTTTTTAACACGGCAAACGGGTCGTTTAATTTTCGGGCTGCATCACTGCAGGGAAAATATTCCCCTGGTCAGCATTGTCATAATTGTTCCGGTATGCATACCCGGCCCTGATATCCCGGCGACGGCGTTAATCGGCATCGCAACGGGAGACCGGATAGTGTACTGTAATTGTTCTTCTGCGTCCTGCAGTTATTTA
>DASP01000012.1:196125-301473 GCA_002503825.1 Methanoregulaceae archaeon UBA467 | reverse complement strand
GGCCATGGGGTTTCAGATTCCCGGGGGGGGCTGTAATGCCGGAAAAAATCATCTGAATATGATATGAAGAAGTGATACGGCTCCCTGGCAGAGTGAACGGGATAAAAGGATTATCTCGGGTTTCTGTCCGGGGCGGGAGGATCTTTGTCCGGAATACGATGCATGCGACCACTGTTCAGCCGGATCTGAGGGTTTTACCGTGGCGAAATCCGAATTCCCGCAAATGAACCGGGTTGTATCGTGCCCTGGTAACGAGCAGAGAACGCTTCCAGTGGCCATATATCATATCGAAAATGAAGCCGGGGGAAGATGTGGATTGTCACCCGGTCATGTAAAACTCTGCCATATTGCAAGGCCGAATTCGAGTGCAATCAGGATAATAATGATCCATTCGAGGGAATTTGAATGCTGGATACGCACTTCGTCAGAAAGCATCGAGTAATTTTCCTGTATGACCTCGATCTTCCTGCTGACGCTTTCACTCCACTGGCTGCTCCTGAGCACTTTAAGGACCATGGCATAGACACGTGCGTAATAGACATCCTCGGTGACCTTGAGCAGGTTGTTCACCTTTTCTATTACCTCCGAAATCTCAGCATGGCTCTCCATCTGCTTTGCCATGATGGCATGGTACTTTCGGCTCCGGAAGAACGGCGACAGGCGGTCAGATTCCTCGATGTCGTCATACATCTTCTCGATCTGCCTGGCGAGCTCGCGGTCGTAGTACCTGAGTTCCAGTACCTGCACATTGGCGAACTCGATGAGATCGATGATATCATTCGGGCTGTCAGGGTCACAGATAAATGCACCGTCGTAGGAGAGGACTACAAGATCGTCATTTGTATACTGGAGTGAATTTTTCAGGATCTCTTCACGCATCTGGGAACAGATATTAACTCGTTCGCCGATTAAAAGCACGACCGGGTCGAGGGTCTCGTCTGTTTTATCGGTGACAAAGACCGAGTAGTCCTCGTAAAAATCAGGGTCGATTAAAAATCCCTTTATGTGTGGTTTCAGGATCTCACCGAGCATCCTGAGATACTGTAAAAATGCATCGCCAAGTCCTTCCTGTCCGGCAAAGAGGAGTGCGGTCCTTTCGAGGTCGGAAACCTGGGCGTCGGCGTTTTCGTATTTAAAACAGAAGCTTATAACCCCGATATCATATACCCGTGCGAATGCGGTGAATTCATACGAACTACCCTCACGCTCGACAATGACCGACTGCATCCGTATCTGGAGAGGCGGGTCCTCGATCATGATCGACTTCTGCTTTACCCGCAGGAAGCTGGTCCGGGCGGTAAAGTAGGTCTGCGCGAGGGAACGTTCCAGCCAGTCAAGGTCGATTTCCCTTCCGATATCATATATCCGGTAAAAACGGAGTGCAATCATTTTTTTCTCCTCCCGGGATGAGAGGGGGGTGATCCCCTGTGTAGTGTAGTATAAGTGTCACCCCTACATACGGGCATCGGTCCCGTGGAAGAGATCGAGGCAGTACAGGAGTGAATATGACCCGGAACGCCGACGATTATATGTTCCGTTACTGCACACAGATAATAAACAGGAAGGCCATGGTCGAAGTCTCATACCAGATCCCGATGCATTTTGATAAAGTGCTCGGGTATGCATGGATTCGCATCACGACACCGGTACCGGAGGCCATCATTACGCTTATTCTCGACCAGGAGGGTGTCCGAAAATCTGACGGTGAATTCGGGTATTCCATTCACGGGATTGGGAGCGAGCAGATGATTGAACTCAAGTACCCGCTGAAAAATAATGATTATCCCATGATGCCGGTATGGAAGGCGGTCCAGGAGATTGCACTCATGGAATACCGGTGAACCCGGTCGATACCGTCCCCGGCCATGTCCGGGCTGTCAGCATGCCGGATCAACGTAATGGACAGGTGCAGGCCCCCGGGGGGCCCTTTTATATTGGAAAAGCGGTTTTAATCCCCGTATCAACGGCCTGAAGCGCGACAGTTTTTTTATTAATTTTATCCCGTTCTTCAGGTGTTATTTCGCCTTCATGAGCCTCAAAAGCGGCACGCCAGGACGAACAACGGAAGAAATGTAAACCGGCTGCAGTATGTTTCAGCCGGTAATGCCGGCAGGAAAGGGGTTAGTCCTTCATGTAAAGGTATCCCACTCTTCTTTTACGGGGATATATCCGGACCTGCAGTCCTGATAAGAAACGGGACCGGAAACCCCGGGATCATTGGAGGCGTGAAATATACTCCTCATAGAGGTGGATCCGTGTACTGATCGGGAAACTTATACCGCTCGTGCTGATGACTGCATCCCCTCTCGTAAGTGTCTGGATCTCGGTATCGAGCCTGCTGAGGTCATGTTTTGCGCTTCCGGCAATCATGGTGCGGTCCTCACGGTCTGAAAGCCCCATCACGATATACGTGTTTACCTGTGCAAGCACCCTTTTGTCGATATTCTTGGGCTGCTGTGTGATGACACAGAGCCCTACGCCAAATTTCCGGCCTTCCATGGCGCACTCTGAAAATACATGTGTCCTGTGCCCGCCGGAAGAGAGCACACGCTGTGCCTCCTCGATTGCAATCATGACCATCTGCTCACCCTGCCCGGGGTGATCGATCCGGGACAGGGCGTATTCCTGGTAGGTCCTCATAATCGCGCGGGTGAATGCGGACAGCAGGAACAGCTCGATGCTCTCCCCCATAAGTGGTATATCGATAATGACGACACGGTTCTGCTGCAGGTCACTGATGATGCCGGGAAGCGAGGATCCCGTTCTCCGGAAAAATGTTGAAGATTCACTGACAAGCGACTCGACCCTGCTCTGGACTCCTTTGAGGTTGCCCGGGGTCGAACTCCTGAGTGCATTGACGATCGAGGGAAACCGGCTCTCCTTGCTTGTGGTCTTGAACTCTGACGGCAGTGAGTCAACTCCTTCGTCCATGAAGAAGTCGATGATGTCCTGCCCGGGAAACGTGTCGAGGGATTCGATGATCTCCCACATGGGGTCAGATACCTGGAAGATAAGCGTAAGGTCGCTCATCCTGAAGTCGGCGTATTCGAGGACAAGGGGTTTCATCCCGTATTTTCGGCGTTCCTCTCCGGGACGGATAGAGTAGATTGAAAGACCCTCTGAATGTGCGGTAAAATGTATAAGGCCGGGTGATCCCCTGTCTTCACCCTTACCGGTGCCTACTGCATATTCTCCATGGGGATCTACAACCAGAAGCCCGAATGACCTGGCCTTCATGCAGGAAGCTGCAAACACCTTGATTAAATTGCTTTTTCCAAGCCCTGTCGTCCCGAAGACCCCTATATGTCGTGGGATAATGTGTGTTGACAGGGCCACCGGAAACCCCGGGATGATCCCCCCTCCTGATTTCAGCGCACCGATTTCGATATCTCCCATGACAGTCCTGATAAATGCCAGATCTTCCGCATGGGGCCGGCTCACCGGCGAGCCTGCAGCAGGGATGAAACCGGGGGGCTGTAAGCGTCCGGATTCATCCACAAACCCGAGCGGGACGGCATCAGCTTCTTCTTCGGGCATTATGTCCCCGTGCCCGTCTCCTGAGCCGGTACTCCCGGTGGCAGCACGGGGGAGGTGATGGAGATCGGTCAGGCGTGCAAAAAAGATGCTTCCTGTTCGTATATCTTCAATTCTCAGTATCTCGCCGATAAAAAGCGTCGCCCTGCCGGTCACCCTGAACCGGTAGGAGAGTGTTGAAGTTGCAGAAAAATCAGTGCCGACAGGGGTACGGGTCGATGACATGGTATCAGGTTCCATCGTCTCTCAGTTCCTCATGTATGGTCTGGTACGGTATGTGGTTTGCCCTTCGGTGTCGGGTTGTGATTTGCCGTGTGCCTGTCAGAGGGAGTACTGAGTTTAAGAGGGGGTCTTGATTTTAAATAAATCAATTCATAATTCTGATATTTTTAAAAATCGATTTTAATTTTATTCCAGTTCATCCCGGGTTATACGGATATAGCCTCCAGAGCGATATGATCTGCAGTTTGTCCTTGTCCTCCCCGCCGTGAGATCCACCGGGGGATAACTATGGGACTTCACAGGATACGGACCGTATAACGGATACGGCCCGCCCGGTTTATCACGAAATACCGGGTTACATATACAGGGACGAAAAAAAATTCCTGGCAATTGAAGGATGTCGTCTCAGTACGGCTGGTTCCTGAACCTGCAGTTATGAGACGGGATAAAAATTTCAAATTGTGCACCTTCGCCATATTTCCCGGTCTCTTTAATGGTGATACCGGTCATCGAGAGAATCTCACATATCAGAAAAAGGCCAAGCCCGGTGTTTTTTCCATACCCGCGGGAAAAAATAATCTCTTTTTTATTATCCGGAACTCCCGGGCCGTTATCACGGTAAACGAGAACAGTGCCCTCTTTTTCCTGCCGGGAGGTTAAGGAAACGGATGTCGTTCCGGCGCCATGGCGGATTGAATTATCAATCAGGTTAAAAAATACCTGTCCGATAAGCGGGTCGGTATATATCTCAAGCCCTTCGGCCTCATTGTTAATCCTTATCCCTGCGACCGGAAGCTGCGAAGCTGCCCGGCTGAACTCATATGACATATTATACCATGCAGGCTCTCTCACGCCGACATCCTGGTAATACTTTGTAAATTCGATAAGTTCCTGTATATGATATGCAGAGTGTATTGTCTTATCGAGAAATTTTATGGCGAGTTCAGGCGACTGGATCTCCTCACGCGTGAGTTCAAGATACCCGTTGAGTGCAGTTAGTGCGTTTTTGACATCATGCCGGGTAACACTGTTGAGAAGGTTGAGCTTGTCATTGGCAAGACGTATCTTTTTTGCCTGTAACTGCCACGATATTACTCTCCACATCGCGTTCATCAGGACTGTCAGTTCAAGGAGATCTGACTGGATATATTCATATTCACTTCCGCCGACACAGAGGACTGCAACAACAGTTCCTGATTCAAAGACAGGAATGGCAAGACGATGTGCCGCAGATCCCTCTGGTTCACCGGCGCCTCCGAAGAAGATATTGTTCCGGGTACATGGCGTCGCATTGATAATTGCCTGATCTATCATCTCATCCATCTGAAATGCAGCAGCAGGATCGTCTGATAATCCCCAGTCCCAACGCTGCTGTTCGTTACCGGCATTTTTTCCCGGGAGTATTATAACGCCATGGCTGCTCTTCGTTGTCTCCAGTGCCTTCGAAAGCGTGTATGATCCTATCTCGCGTATCGGCGATTCGCCGATCTGGTAGACCCCGAGCACGGCCTCAAGGTGGTCTTTGTGGTTTTCAAGTTCATTCCTTGCTTTTTTATGCCCGGTTATATCGGTAATCGATGCAATGCTCTGGCCGGTGTCGGGAAATATCTCGATATTAATCGATACATCACATATCCTGTTATCCCTGCAGAGTACTTTTATTTCGTATGACCTGGGTACCGTGGTATCGCCTGCAAAACGTCTCCTGTAAAATTCGACCAGGAGCGGCCTGGAATCCTGCTCAATAAAGTCCTGGAAACGGAGGCGGTTCTGGACCGTCTCCCGGGGAAGGCCGAACATCGTTTCAAAACCCGAATTGACAAGTGATATGAGGCCGTCTCTCTCGATTACGACCATCGCGGTCCCTGAATATTCAAAAATGGTCTGGTAGCGTTCGATGAGGTCCTGCGATGTTTTTTTCAGGAGTGAATGAACGGCCGCCCGGTCCCGTATTGCCTGCTGGTATTTACGCTCCTGCAATATAATGGCAGATTTCAGCAGTTCGAACGATTTTTCAAACTTTTTCCTTTCATTTTCAGGAATGTCGGGAAGAACGGCGGATATCTTCTCTTCAAAGGTCTCAAGTTGTCTCATGGAGATCCATCACTAAAATTCAGGAGAACCGTGCAGAGGTTCTCGTTGTAAAAATCACTTTTGCCATGAAGGGTATGCCCGATCTCACCATAGGTAAAAAATCCGATGGCAGGTGCCTTCCAGAGACGTGCAATCTCATTAATCTCGTCGTTTACCAATCTACCTGCCGCCCGGTGCCGTGCCATGCATGAGAAGACCAGAACGAGGTCTGCAGTCTGGCTGGACCTGTGGAATGCTCTCAGGTCATCGATTGATTTCGCTATCGTCTCGGGTCCGAATGAACTTGAAAACCTCACATGTGATTCCTTGGGAATAGTGCCGCCAAAGGTGAGTGAGCCCTCATTAAAATCAGCTGAAAGGAAGGTCCGCAATACTTCGCTGCCATCCGGACGCCTGACAAGGAACGGAAAATTGACGCCGACTTGTACGAGTTCTTCGTTGCTGACACTGAGATATTCGCGTACTATATCAACGGCAGGACGGCCATTCAGGCTGAAAAGTACATTTCCTTCAGATCCGGTGGCAATCATCTCTGATCCGACTCCGGCCCACCCGCTTGTGGCTATCCCTGAAATGTCCGCATGTAATCGGTCAAGGACCAGCACGACCACCCCGTTCGTGGAGTGCCCCTGCTCTGAAAAGACATAATTATTCTTAAATTCGGAGTCATCACCGGCGATTCCCCCGTATAGCGGGGTGTCTGCGGGACAGGCTGATGCAATTCCCGTAATGACAGATTCCGCATCGGTTTTCAGCCCTGACAATGCGATGATAAATGCGGGGGTGGTAAAAATGCTGCTCCCCCATTCACCGATCTGTGTGCCGAGGTCAAAGCCCGAATCAGATCCTTTCTCAAAAAGCCTGACCGAAAAGTGGGAAGGGTCGAGATCCATGAGACAGCAGACACAGGATTGTTCCCGCATCGGGGAATCGTCAACGTGGACGAGGATCTCTCCTGCAGTAGATGATCCGAATACCGGAAAGCCGGATGATTTCAGTTGTTCTGCGAGATGTGGGATGCCAAGCGCTACTGAAGAAAAAATAATGCCCAGCGTGGGTCGGAATCCAGAATTCAATTCAATTTTCTCAAACAGTTCTTCTACCGAAAAGGCAGAGTGCGTGGACAGGGACGGCTTCACAGGATCAATTGTTATATTTTTATTTTGAACTGCATTAAAATGATATGATTTATCCTGTACCTGTTCCGGATTTATTTCAAAAAAAAACATCACAATTTCGGCTGGTATGAAAAAGTCCGGAAAATATTCGCCTGCCCTTCTTTTTCATGCTCATCTATGAGCCGGAGTCTCATGGCACGCTTTGTTGAAAACCCCATTTCGATACGACATGTTCGATCCATTTCTCTGACCGGAGGGGGTTGCATCCCGCCATGCCATGCCCCGCTCCAGGATGGCGTTCAGGCAGGGTTGCCAGCGGTCCGTTTAAAAAAAAAACAATCTACCATCCTTATTGCATTGCCGGGATGCACATATATGATCTCCGGGCATCATCGCCGGGAATGTCGCGACGAAGAATGCGGCGTAAAAGGAATAGCGAGTGGGCGGAAAGGGTTTCAACCGGGTTACAATCTCAAAAAAAAAAAATATCCCCCGGGAAGCTGGTGCATGCCGGACAGGCCCGGGCATGGGTCTCCTTCCGGCAGTGATAAAAGGATAAGAAATATACGTTAACCTGATTGCATCCCGTGGATCGCTTTAATGTTATCATTATCGGCGGCGGGCCGGCAGGGCTGTTCTGCGCAGCCCGTGCAGCGAGCCGTTCAAAAAATGTCCTTCTCCTCGAGAAGAACGCATCCTGCGGGAAGAAACTGCTTGTAACCGGGTCAGGTATGTGCAACATTACCCATTCCGGTAGTATTTCTGAATTTTTCACCCGTTACGGCGATCACGGATCCTTTGTGAGGCCGGCACTCCGATCATTTACAAACGATGACCTGATTACTTTTTTTAACACCCGGGGTCTGCCGCTCATCACCGCTGAAGGGGGGAAGGTCTTTCCCGGATCATACCGGTCTGCCGATGTCCTTGCAGTGCTGCTGGACGAGTGCAGGGACAACAACGTTGATGTCCACTATAATGAGCCGGCCCTGCATGCAAAAGAGAGCGACGGGTCATTTGTCGTCACCACCCCTGATAGTTCATACCTGTCTTCCCACATTGTAATCGCCACCGGAGGTGCATCATATCCTGCGACCGGTTCGACCGGCGACGGGTACCGCCTTGCAAATGAACTCGGTCACACCGTCACCGGCATTGCCCCGGCACTGACCGGAATAATTTCCGTTGAGTATCCTTTTACTGACCTTGCCGGGATATCGTTTGAAAAGAGCAGGGTCTCGATCCACCGTGCCGGGAAAAAGATCAAAGAGCAGACAGGTGACCTGCTCTTCACACACAAGGGGCTTTCAGGTCCTGTTATACTCGATTCTTCACGCTACATCGAACCCGGAGACGACCTGAAAATTTCATTTCTGGCCGGTTTTAATGATGAATCCATAAAAAAAGACCTTATTGAAAAGATTTCCGCCAACGGGCCCCGCCAGGTTCGTACCGTCCTCTCAGAGTATGCCCTTCCCGTCCGGTTTGTACGGAGGATAACAGAACTGCTCGGTATTCCTGCAGATCTCACCTGTGCGCACCTCTCAAAAAAAGACCGTGCCGCACTTATCGCCTTCATGACAGCTTTTCCCGTTACCGTTCGCAGCCTGTGCGGGTTTGAGGAGGCTATGGTCACCCGGGGGGGAGTTTCACTGGAGGAGATCGACAGGAAGACGATGGAATCACGGCTCGTCCCTCACCTCTTCTGTATCGGTGAAGTGCTTGATATTGATGGTGACACCGGTGGTTACAACCTCCAGTTCGCATTTTCAAGTGCATTTATGGCGGCAAAATCCATCGACCCGCAGGCCCGGTAAAGGGACAGGCGGTGCCCTGCAGCATCCAATATTCTGATAAGGTCCGGGACGAAAGATGTAAAGGCAAAGGACGGGCCGGTATATTCTGCCAGCATTGTATATGCGAATGAAATACCGCGGCGGATTCATCAATTGACAGGACTTAATAAAATTATACCTTTTTATGAGATCCAGCCCCTTGAATATTTTCAGTATACAGCAGGGAATTATGAAAGAGCGTTCAATAAGAGACCATTACCCATGTTCATCACCGGAAAAAGACGGGCGGCAGAGGAAAAATATCCGTCATGGTGAATATGTCAGGATCGAATTAAAAAAAGACCAGCGGAGCGGGGTATTGACTGCAGGCCGTGTCTGCGAGATATTAACCGGGTCCGCAACGCACCCTCACGGGATAAAAGTGCGGCTCGAAGACGGGAGTGTAGGGAGGGTGAGGTATATCGGCTCACCCGATTCACTGGAATGAACCGGAACCTTTACCGGTGTATTTTTTCTGCCGGGACGCATTTTTTTTATGGCAGGGTATTCGCGCCTTTCCGGTACCGGACTTGTTTTCATACCCGGGACCATGCAGGGCAGGTCTTACCCGGCCGTCGTATCCTAACTTTGCCAGTTTGACCCTAACACATGCCGAAGAGGTCAACTAACAGAACCAATTTTTTGTCAGGAAAACCAATTTGACAGTTCAGTAATTTATCACACCAAGACTCATGAAACACCCCAATTCAGCCTTAAAACCATCGTGTTAATGGCATCAAAGTTGGAGTAGACATACCTTTTGACCTTCCGACCCCATGAATCCACAGTCACTGTCAAATCCGATAGAGATTTTTTAATGAATTTTGTGGATGTATGTTTGAGTTCAGCAATTTCGTATCTCATCAGCGAGATAAACAACTGAGCAATAAACCCAATGATTAATGCCCCGTAAATGCTGTTATCAGTCCATACTCTTAATGGCTTGATTTCGATCTCGTTCTTCAGCGAATTGAAAATTGTCGAATAGGGGGAGGGAATTACTTCCACCCCCCCTTCCAGGAACCGTACGTGCGACTTTCACCGCATACGGCTCGCGCATTCCACTACCCGTTTACGGGCGGCAAAGCGAAAAAAGAAAGTTTGGTTTGAATCCAAGGTGTGTGTTTTTGCATACGATCCTTTCTCCTGAGGAAATAATTCCTATCAAGGAATGGATTCATATTGAGTTTTGGGATTGAATGTCTCTGAATTTTAGCATCCGAAAATTGTAGGAGTTTATTCTCCTTTGACTGGAAGACCCAGTTCCTGTTTCCTACCGAATGCCAGTACTTGCGAGCGATCCATTTGTGTCCTTTGTTGGGATGTCGGCGTTTGCCCCATTGCCATGTTGCTGTCCAAATGTATGCATCCAGTTTCCTGAATGTATCTGCGGCGACGTTATGGTTGTGGTAGTTTGTCCATCCTCGTATGATCGGGTTTAATGTCTTAATAAGGACATCCTGTGACCAAGCTTTCGCTATTCTAATGGTTGTCCTGATTTTATTGGTGATCGACTCAATCGATTTCTTGGACGGCTTAATGAGGAGGGTTCTGCTATATTTTCGGAAGTTATATCCTAAAAAGTCAAATCCATCATCGATGTGGGTAATCACCGTCTTCTCTATGGATAGTTCGAGACCCCGCCCTGAAAGAAATTCCCGGATGATTTCACAGGCTTCTTCCGCTATCTCCTTTGTTGGAGATGTGACTAAAAAGTCATCTGCATAGCGGATGAAGTGGACTTTCATCATTGTGAATTTCTCGTTGAGGACTATTTCAATCCCATCAAGCGCCATATTAGCGAGTATGGGAGAGATAATTCCGCCCTGGGGCGTGCCTCTGTCCGTTGGGAAGAGTTGTTCATCAAAGACAAAACCTGCTTTGAGGAATTGAGTGAGTATCGACCGATCCATGGGAATATTTTCCATGAGCCAGTCGTGAGCAATGCTATCGAAACAGCCCTTAATATCTCCTTCCAGAATCCATTGGGCAGAACTCTTTTTCGAGAGGCATAAGAACGCATATTCTGATGCATCCTGTGCCGATCGGAAGAGCCTGAATCCAAATGATCGGGGATCAGCTGTCGTCTCTGCGATGGGCTGAAGAGCCAGACCATAGAGTGCCTGCATTGCCCGGTCGTACATGATTGGAATGGAGATAGGTCGCTTGGTATCTTTCCCAGGTTTTGGGATGTAGATACGTCGTAAAGGTTGCGCGCGATACTGTTGGTCGGAGAGGTTCAGAGTTGCACCCATCTTTTCCGATGCGGTATTCCAGAGTTTCCCATCAATACCTGGGGTACGTTTGCCCTTGTTCTGCGTGACAATTCGCACCGCTAGCAGTTTTGCTGAGTGTGAGTGTGTCAGCAGGTAGCAGAGTCGTTTTACCAAATTCCATTTTCTTTCTTGTGTTGCCTTTGCAATCCGGGTCTGTAGCCTGTTAACGTCGGATTTCACTTTATCCCAGTCGATGAAATTCCATTGATGGGCAAGATCCTTGTCAGTATGCTTCTCGCCGATTGGCGTAATTGAATGACATACTTTCACGGGTTTACCTCCCTTTTTTGCTTAGGAATACCTGTCCCACGTTTGCACCCTTTCAGGCCGAGGCAGATGCCTCTATCCTGCCCATTACTGGCAGGCATTTGCTTCTTGGGACATCCTGTTCCGTCTACACCATTTATTGGTCTCACGACCTCCATACCTCGGATGAGGGATGTATACGGGTTTCCAAGTTCCATATCGAAGATGCTGATTGAGGTTGTAGGAGCCACCTATAGACCGGGAATTATTTCGTCCGTTTGCCATCCTATCGAGAAACTAGTGATGACCAAATTCCAAACCTTTTGGTTCAAGTGTGACACCCTGTTTTCACTTGTTACTCATGACGACCCTTTTGGTGATTCAGCGTTTGCTTCTCCTTGACCTCTGTTACCTAGCAGATTGAACAGATCAGGGTTCTGTTTTCATCCACGTTGTCCCGCGGGCTTCAAACCCTCCCGTTGACCTCGGAGCGCATGCCGCAGTAGGTACATCCCAAACGGATTGGACGGCGGATTGACCCGCAATCCTCGATAAAGCTTCTTGTCGCACTTCTCGATTGAGTCCTTTTTTCGGTATGTCAGAAGAGCCTCATAAAGTGTCAAATTCTTACTTGATTTCAGGCAAAAAAATCCCTCTCTTCCGGTGATGATCTTTTCTTTCAGGAGTTCAACTGCCTCATCTTCACTCAGGTCAATGAGTTTTGTCTGAACAGAATATTCCACGTCTATGAGCAGATTGTTAATCCTGAATCGCTTTGGAAGTTTTTTCCCAAGATCTATGCTTTGCTGTATGGCCTTGGCTTCGTGCATCTGTCTCAAAATTTTTCTGGCTCTTGATTCCAGCTGTTCTTTTTGGAGATTTTTCGAGAAAAAGAGATAATTCACACTGTTTGGTTTTTCGAGTTTAATCCCACGAATACCCTTTTCTGCGTCAATCATCTGAGGATGGTATGTCTCGAATCTCGAAATTATTTTGTCATCACTTTTGTTGAGCTTCTTTGCAGTCATATACTGCAGGTTATCTGCCCGGATCATTGCAGTATTTGTAAGGCTGTTCGCGCCTTTATCAAAGATTACCAGTGAGTCTCTTTTCAGCCTGTCCTTCACCTGCAGATAGGTTTTTTCGAAGTGGGTCTGATCGTTTGTATTTCCTGGTTCAATGGTGAGTCCAATTGGAACATTTATCGGTTCGGATAGTTCACTGACACCCAGAGTTATCTGTTTTTTATCCGGCCGGTGATCACGGCTGTACCCGTACTTTCCCAGATTCGCTTCATTTCCATGCAGGACTATGCTTGTCCAGTCCATATTGATGTCAGTATGCTCGAAATCATATCTTGAAAACAGGACGTCCTGAATGTTTGATATTATCTCTTCTTTGTTTGCTCCGATCACCTCAAGAATTCGGTAAAGGGTTCTTTCACTGAACTTTTCCAGACCAAATATCTTGAGGATTTCTTCCTGGTTTATCCATTCGTGAGCGCGTTTTATGCTGAAATTCTCACTCAGTTTGTAACTGATGAGGGCTATCAGCAGCTTATTGATATCTATGCCATTCTTCTTATGTTTCCCAAAAATATCACTGCAATTCAAAACCCCATACAGATTTTCTACCGCACAAATAGTTCCTATAGGAAAGGATATATTCTGATTGGGGACAATTTCATATGTTCTTGGTTTTTTGGGCATAAAACAAATAGACCAAGAACACTCTTATTCTTTCAGTGGCAAAGTTGGGTCGTATTGTCTCGCACCCTGAAATTTTTCACAAACCCGCTGAGTACACCCGGTGCGGATAACCTCTCTCTGCCGGAGTGCGAAGAATATAAAGTCAATTTAAAAAAAAATCTGATATTGAATTATTAAAAAGGCAGGGGATATATTCCCTACCGGGAATATCGTTATACTTTTTCTGGCATGACATTTATCGCCGTTCTAAGGTGAATTTTCAGTTCTTCAATGAGTGCCTGGTGGTTCTGGTTCGGGACATCGGTAATGAGGTTCAGATCGCTCTGGGCAGATTTAAAGGACTTTAATGCCTGATCATAGTTCTTGTGTGCGGCTTCGTCTGCACCGTTACCTATATCGCCGGCAATTGAATTTACCCGGGTGAGATACACAACGTACGAGTCCCGGGTCTTTCGGTTGGCCTGGGACTCTAGGTCAAGAAATACCGACAATTTTGCAGAGTCTTCGCTGGTGGCGTTCGAGAGCTGCTCTGCCGCCTGCTGCAGACCGGTCCAGCTGGTCAGCGCAACATCTTTGGTCTGGACTTTCACCATTTTTATGTCCATCTGGCGGATAAGTTCCCTGATCCTTGGGAGTGAGGCCTGGTAGAGAAGCAGGAACTCTGCATCCTGGTACTGGAGCGGCGTTCCCGTCGCACTGACTGTTGCAGAGGCCGCTGTTTCCGCGGGCGTCACCGGGGTTGTGGGGAC
The DNA here is from genome assembly GCA_002503825.1 of Methanoregulaceae archaeon UBA467. Classification (GTDB taxonomy): domain Archaea; phylum Halobacteriota; class Methanomicrobia; order Methanomicrobiales; family Methanospirillaceae; genus UBA467. The sequence continues at coordinate 287,690 of DASP01000012.1, read as the reverse complement.
CGGTGTGACCCCGCTGTTTGGAATTCCCGTGCACCCTGCAAGGGTACAGAGTATGAGCAGCATCGCGATAACGACAATAAAAGGCACAGCACGTGACATAATGGAAAGAAAGTCATGACAGGGATTAAATCTTTCTCTGCTATTTCACCCGGATTATGTCACCCATGTGCCGGGACTGTAATTTTTCATCAGTGAATGGCTGGAAAAAGATGCAGGGCGAAACCCGCATGATCAGGCCGGTCAGTGACGTGACTTCACAAAAACTGCATAAAAAAGCCGGAACGGCAGATATCTCCCTGAGAAAATATATTATTGAATGCCCGTACTGAACCAAAAAAAAAAAGAAAAATTAAAGTTTTATTTTCTCGACGACCTGAAAACCATCAATGCCCCGATGATTGCACAGCCGCCAAGTATGGTGAAGATGCTGACAGGTCCCTTGGTAGGTGTCGGCGTTGGTGCCAGGTTCAGGGTTGCATAGAGGTCGACGGTCTCACCCTTTGCAGGGTACTGGCTGATAGCCTCGGTAAACGTGGTGTATCCTGTCTTCTGGACGCTGTACTGGGTATAGGGCGTTCCGGTCGTATAGACCGGGACATTCAGGACGCCGCCGGTAATCTCTCCCTTTAAATCGTTGCCGAAGTAGACTGCTGCACCGTCGACGTTACAGTGGACCATGTACCATGCCTGGTCTCCGCCAATCGGTCCCTGCGTCGGGGTGGTGAGCTGGAGGGTGGCGTAGAGATCGAGCGATTCACCTTTCTGCGGTACTGCGGTAATCGCTTCGCTAAAGGTGGTATACCCTTCCTTTGAAACACTGAACTGTTTATACGGGGTACCGGTTACATAGACCGGAACAGTAAGCTCGCCGGCCGTGGTGACTCCCTTATAATCGCTGTCAAAATACACTGCTGCACCGTCGACATTGGCATGTACAACATAATATCCCTGGTCTCCACCTATCGGGCCGGTCTCGGCTGCGAGGGCCGGGAGGCTGCAGACAAGGAGTCCGATCATAAGAATAAGGCTCGTTTTCATAAATGATTCTGTTATGCTCATAATTACACCTTCAGGGTCTATTCTTTATGAATAAAATCCCAGAATTATGACTGATCAGGGTACTATATCAATATGTGGTATCGTTTTTATAAAAAGACCCGGGCGTTGTTATGCTGGTATTTCAGGGATCCCCTGTTATTTTTCCAATGAATTCAGCCAGGACGGTCTGATTTATAAGAGGGCTGCACGGCCCCCTCCCGAACGGTATCGCATCCTGTCGCAGAAGAGGCAGAAGGAGGCCCGTCATCTCTGAATCCTGCGGCATTGCCTGTGAACGGGGTGGCGGTGGATAAACAGGATCCGGTTGTTCCGGGTTATCGTATCCGGCATCTGCGATGCAATTCATGGATTCATTTTTACCATTCGACCGGCAGCTGTCGATTCATGTTGAACAGCCGCATCTGTCAGCCAGTCACTTGTTTCAAAGACCGGGCCGTCATTTCAGGCAGGGAAACCCTGCAGCGCCCGACAGGACCGCCTGGAAAAAATATCAATCGTTTCCCTTGTATACTTCTTCACTGGGTGCCTGGTTTTACTAAGGGCTCAGCACTGGTGAATGGCAAAAGCCCGCCCGGTGATGAGCTGAGATTCCCGGATGTCACCGCAACTTACATAATCAGGAACAACCCTCTCATTCTTCCGGAGTACTTATGAAAGACAAGACATCCCTGGAACCGACAGGTGCGCATGCATTTCTCTTCCCGATGCCGACCGTGCTGGTTGGCACCGAGGTGGAAGGAAAAGCAAATTATATGACTGCAGCATGGTGCACACCTGCCTGTGCCGCACCTCCGATGATAGCAGTGGCCGTCAACCATATACGCCATACCGCACTCGGGATTGACGAAAACAAGGCATTCTCAATCAACGTTCCAAGCGTCAGGCAGGTCATCGAGACCGATTACTGTGGTATCGCGTCGGGTGCAAAAGTGGACAAGACAAAAATGTTCACCTCGTTTTACGGTACATTCAAGGCCCCGATGGCCCGCGAGTGCCCGATAAATATCGAATGCAGCCTTCATTCGTCTGTCGACCTTGGCAGCCATGAACTATACATCGGCCAGGTGGAGAGTGTCTTTGTGGATAAGGCCTGTTCAACCGAATTTGGCCCTGACCCGGTCAGGATAGAGCCGATCATCTACCTGAAAAGCAAATATTATCACATGGGGCATTTCCTCGCCGATGCATTCTCGGAAGGGAAAAAACACGCAGAAAAATAAACCGGTTTCCCAGGGGGGAAACCATTAAATCTTCTTGTTTTTTGACACGATCACGTCGGGGGCATCCTGGGAGTCGCCTTTGCCAGGAGAATGCGCCGGTATGACGAGATGCTTGAGTGATTCGAACTCTTCTCCTGATATGTGTCCGTTCTCTTTCAGCGCAGCAAGCCGTTCGAGGAGTTCAAGCTCATTTCCCGAAGAACCATGGGGCGGCGTCTCGTGGTCTTTCTGGCGCTCCTCGATGAATCCTGTCGCGAGGATGGCGGACGGCAGTGCGAGGAGAAGGACGCCCGCAAGTGTCATAACCGATGCCAGGGTCTGGCCAAGCGGTGTTACCGGGATGATATCGCCGTATCCGACAGTCGTCACGGTCATTACCGCCCACCACATTGCGGCCGGGATACTTGAGAACTTGTCAGGCTGGGCACTGTTTTCGACCAGGTACATGACAGTGGATGAAAAGAGGATGACAAAGACGAGGAAAAAGACCATGATGGTAAAGATCTCCCGTTTCTTGACGATGACACGCTTAAGCAGTGCAAGCGATTCGGAGTAACGGGCATAACGGCCCAGCTTGAAAATTGAGAGCAGGCGAAATGTCCTGAGCAGGGCAAAGTCCTTCGGGAAGAAAAGCGGGAAAAACAGCGGGATTATGGATATAAGGTCGATGATCATGTAAAATCCGGTTGCATACCGTAACCGCTCCGTCATCCGCGCCCGGAATGTCGGGGCATTCGTGCACGACCAGAGCCGGAGGATATATTCTGCAGTAAAAATCAGCAGGCAGACCGTGATGGTGACATTAATGGGGACCCAGTACTCAAGTGCTATCCACGGCACCGTGTAGATGACTACAAGGATCGTATTGAGTAAGATAACGATCGCGAGTGTAATCTGGACCAGTATGGCCAGCCGGTCCCTGCCCGGGGATCTCTCGAGTATCGCATAGACCCGTGATTTTACCGGGTTTTTCGTTCTTTCAGGATTCATGTGAACAAATCTTTTCGTTGTCCGGCGAAGCAGGGTACACGGGCCCCTTCCGCCGGGACGTCATCTGTACAAGTAAAAAGCATCAATCCATCTTAATTATTGACTTTTCATGCAGGGCCGTAAGGCTCCGGAAAAATGATATCCGGGATCCGGCACGGAAGGGTGCCCGGGCGGCGAAAAAATAAAATAAAAAGTGGTTCCCGGAACCTGTCCGGTTACCTGTTCAGGCATATGACGGACCTGACCTGAGGTGAGCATGACTTCAAATAGAAACGCTGAACAACCTTATCCAGACGGACAATCGCCGGACCGGCAGGCCGGGGGGACAGATATGGATACATCATCGACAGGAAGTGAAAAGGAACGTGTGCAGGTACCGTTCCGGACGATCGCCCATTTTTATGACCCTGACGACCCTTCTCCCGAGGGAAGCCGTGAACTTTCGGACCGGGCCGAATCTGCAATCCTGCATGCGGTCCTGGATACCAGGTACCCGCTGAAGGCACGTACCCGGAGCCGCCTTGAGATCAGCCTTCCGGCGGCAGATTATAATCCCGGTCGCGAAAAAGACATTGCTGCAGCGATAAGGGCTCATTTTCTCACTCGTGCAGGCGAACTCGGTCGTGACAGGAGGCTTACGTGGAAGATCGGGATGCGTGAATTCAGGCTGACCGTGGGGGTCTGTATCCCTGCGTTTTCCATAATCGTTCTTGCTGACCGTTTCCCGCACGAACCGGTTGCACTCATTCTCCAGAACGTTATGGTTATTTTTTCGTGGGTCGTGATATGGCAGCCCTTCCAGGCACTCGTCTTTGACCGCTGGACCCAGTCTGAGCAGGCAAAGGTCTGCCGGGAGATCGCCGGAATGGATATCAGCGTTGTGGCATCCTGATGCTTTTTTAAAAAATCCAGGGTGCCTGAAATAAAGAAAAAATGGTTATATTGAAAACCTTTCCGGAACTCTCACGATTCCTCTTTCGCCGCACTCCACTTCGGGACATTCCCGGGGCTGATGCCCCGCCGCATGTGCACCTCCATACTGCGATAAGGACCGTGGCTCAGGTTCTTATAAAAAAAAGTAAGGTCCGGGTCAACCCTGCCCGCAGGACATCCCGGGGGTGGGGCAGGGAGGTGCGAAACCCCTCCTGTCAGAAAAATAAATAGAACATGATATCGAAATTAAGTATTTCAACAAAGCCCAAAATCCCAATCAATCGTACCTGGAGGTCATCCTTCAGCGGGGGTAAAGCGGGATGTGGTGCGACTCCTCCTGTCAGAGAAATGGATCGAACAGTCTTTATCGAAATGGGGATTTCAGCATAAACCATTTTTTGCAAAAAAATAGTATTTCAGAACCCTGCAACAGGTTCTCCGTCAGTGCTGTATGTGCTCGGGGTGTCTTTTATTGCAAGCATCAGGATGATTCCGAGGATCTCCACGCACATCAGGAAGAGGAATGCGATATCAAAGGCCCCTGAAAGTTCACCGGCAGGGAGTGTATGCGCAGACAACTGGGCCAGTTTTGGTCCGAGGGCTGCTGTTGTTACAAGCATGACAAGCGCAACGCCAAGCGAGGACCCGAGATTGGTCATCATCTTGATCAGGCCTGAAGTCGAACCGCGTGATTCAGGCGGTGAAATTCCCATGACCGCACTGTTCAGCGGGGCGTATGCAAACCCTGATCCGGCACCGAGGAGGAACAGGTAGATCTCTGCATGACCGATACTTGAGTGGGCGCTGAGGGTCGAGAGGAAGAGGAGCGCGACAGAACAAATTGCAAATCCGAGGACAATGGGTTTTTTCGTTCCTATGACATCCGAAATTCGTCCGGCTATCGGCGAGGTGAGGATCATTCCTATCGGGAGGGCAAGGAGGATTGTCCCGGCATTGTCGGTCGGGATCTGTTTTACCATCTCGAGATAGAACGGCATCAGGATCATGACACCCGCCATACCGAGCTGGATAAGCATCACGTTGATGTTCTGGAGCGAGAACGCCCGGCTGGAAAAGAGGCGGAAATTGATAAGCGGTTCCGGGGCACGGCGCTCTCTCATATAGAACAGGCTCCAGAAGACGAATGATACGACCAGTGCGGCGACCGCAGTCATTGCGGTGGATCCCTGGAGCGTGGTAAGCCCGAAGATGAGTGTCCCGAGGGCGACAAAGATGAGTGCAACTCCCGGTGCATCGAGACGGGCTTTTGGTGATACCGCGGCAACACGTGGCAGGACATGCAGGCCGAGAAGTATTGCAATGATTCCGACCGGCAGGTTGACATAGAAGATAAACCGCCATGAGAATGCACTGGTCAGGAATCCTCCGACAACAGGGCCGAGGGCAGCCCCGAGCATGGTGAACATTGCCACAATCCCGAGTGCCTGGCCACGGAGGGAGGAGGCAAGGTAGGATGTAACCATGACCGATCCGAGTGCCGCGATGACCGCACCTCCGACTGCCTGTAACATGCGCGAGATAACAAGAATATCAATTGACGGTGCAATGCCGCACAAGGCAGACCCGCAGGTAAAAATTACGAACCCGCCGAGGAATACTTTCCGGTACCCCCTGATGTCACCGAGGCGCGACGCGGCCAGCAGCAGGCTGACGAGGATGATAAGGTATGCGTTCAGGACCCATGAGACGGTCACGGTCGAGACATCAAATGCTTTTCCAATCGTCGGGAGAGCGATATTGACAATCGTTGCATCAAGACCTGACATGAATGACCCGAGAGATATGACGAGAACTACCAGAAGTTCTTTTGGCGACATTTTCTGACGGTTAGAAATTTCAGACATGATTATTTCCTGAATGCCCTGTAACTATTTTAATTATTCATAATCGCTCAAAAAAACCACTGCAATATGAATAGCAGTTCTACAGAAAGCCGGCAGTCAGGTTTTTATAAGCGGAACGGCAGAGTGTCCTTTATGTTTATCATGCCCGATGTGGTTCACAATAATGAAGAGTGGATTATCTGGCTTCTAGGCGAGGAATTCCCGGGGGGTGCATCCCCCCGGGTGCTCTCCCAGAGGATGCATATCTCCCCTGAGCAGACGCTTGAACACATTCAAAAACTCGAGGTCTTCAGGGCGGTGAACGTCCTCCGTGATGCGGCAACAAAGCGTCAAATCCTCTCGGTCGGCCTCACCCCTGCCGGAAAGGCAGAATATAGCGGGATTAAGTCACGAAAATAGACTCTGTTCAGTTGTGAAAAGGGGGAATCCGGACACCTTTTTTTATGGGTCTTCGCTCATTCGTGCAGATGCAATTTTTCTTGTGAGCGTGATATGCGGGGGTTGTTGCACCCGTACCCCGGCACGATGGAAGTCGCCGCTCCCGAAGGGCGCCCGGGCGGCGTTCCAGTGACTACCCGGTATTCCCGAATGTGTTCCCATCAACCCATACAACACCGCAGAGAGGATCTATACAGAATTATCACATGGCTGCCCATCTGCCGCCAATCCGGTAAAAGAGCTCCGGTGTATCATTCATCCCTCCAGGCAAACGGGTCGCCATTGTCAAAATGACCCGGCGGAGTCAGAAGCGAAAGGTCCCGGGATGCCCCTCCGGGGAGTGCAGATATCGCGTGGCAGTTCCGGGAACGACCGCTGCGGCATATCCTGGAATACGGAATTTTTCTCCCTGCTGCCGGAAGTGCCCCGGATAATCCTTTAACCCGCATCGTGCATGCATAAATCCCGAAAAGGATATCCTCTTGCATTCAGATAATGACGGGAGCAGTATGGACCATGTAATCGCCATAGATGTAGGGGCCACCAATACCCGGGTTGCACTGGTGACCGGAGAAGGAACCCTGTCTGCATCGGTCTCCTCCTCCACACCGGTGCACGGGAATTCGGCAGATATCATTGCGGCAGATCTCATCAGGAAAATAAACGGACTCCTGGTGAATGCAGGGGACATCACCATATCCGGCATCGGTATCAGTGCAGCAGGACCGGTGGATATCCATGCCGGAGCGATAATAAACCCGCCGAATATTCCGTTTCCCGTAGTACCGCTTGTTCATCCCCTTCAGGATACCTTCGGCGTTCCGGTGCACATGGTCAATGACTGTCATGCGGGGGTGCTCGGGGAATATACCTACGGGTGCGGCAGTGACACCGATAACCTCCTGTATATCACCATCTCTACCGGGATAGGGGCGGGGGCGATCCTCAACGGGAGACTGGTCCTCGGGAGGGACGGAAATGCCTGTGAGATCGGCCATTTTATTGTCGATGACCGGTACAACCACCGGTGCGGGTGCGGTCACTACGGCCACTGGGAGGGGTTTTCGTCAGGCAGGCATATCCCGCGGTTTTTCCGGGCGTATTGCGGGTATAACTCTCTCTCCCCTGCGGGTTGTGCCTGTGATACGGCACAGGAGATCTTTTCCGCTGCGGGGAATGGCAATCCGGTGGCCCTCTCGTTCATCGAAGAGCTGGGAATGATAAATGCACGGGGCTTCTCCGATGTCATCGTTGCCTATGACCCGGAGGTCATCATACTGGACGGCTCGGTCGTCCTGCAGAACAGGGACCTTATCCTTGGTCCCATGCAGCGGCACCTTGACCACTATTTAAAGACCCCTGAATTCCGCTTCAGCGCACTCGACGGGCGTGCACCGCTTCTCGGGGCATCGGTCATCGCACTGGGATACGAGACCGGTATCGGCTCTTTCCGCCCCTGAAGGACGACCTGGGGGGCCCGGGTATTGGCAGGACCTCCATAACACTGAAAAATTCTGATCAGGACGTACATCTGGGAAGGCAGCCCGGCAGGGTAAAATTCCCTGCGCAGAGGAAAGCAGGCTTCCCTTTTCACTTAAGGGTTACCAGGGGGCTGATGCCCGCGGCGGTTCATGTTCACTTCAAATATGAATACGCCTGCAGCAATCCAGATAACTCCAAAGAGCATTGCATAGCGGCTCAAATACGCGAGGAGGAGGCTGCAGGAGATTATACCGAGCAGGGGCGTCAGGGGGTACCCCGGAACCTTAAAACTGCGTTCTGCCCCGGGCTTGTCCCAGCGGAGCTTGATAAGGCTCAAGTTGATGAAGAAAAACGTCATCAAAGTGCCGAAATTAAAAATCTGGGCAAGGGTATCAAGATTTCCTCCCGAGACAAGGATGATGAGTGACATAATAACTGAAACGGCCGCGACCGCATATACCGGAACGCCCCGCTTTGATATCCGTGTCAGCCGGTGCGGGAGGAGGTGCTGGCGTGCCATGGCAAAGATCGCCCGTGACCCGCCGAAGATCATCGAGATGACTACCGAGCCGGTCGCAAAAAGTGCTGCAAGTGAGACATATTTCAGGATGATCTGGTTGTCCGTCGCTACCATCAGTGCTTCTTCGAGGGGTGCTGCCGAGTTTGCAAGGACCGACCAGTTCAGGAGACCGACTGCGACCACCGAGACGGCGATGTAGATCGCTGCACATACCACTAGTGCGAGCATGAGCGCCCTTGGAACATTTTTCTTCGGATCCCTGACTTCTTCTGCTATTACCGTGACGGTATTGAACCCGACAAATGCAAAAAATATGATTGCAGCGCCATGGAACAGCCCTGATACGCCGTTTGGCAGGAATGGGGAATAATTACTCATGTCACCGTCTGAAAAGAGGTAGCCGGACCCGACGATTACAAAGACTGCCAGTGCAAGTATCTTTAAGAGGACGAGAATGCTGTTAGCTCCAGCAGCCGCTTTCATTCCCCTCATATTGAGCAGGGCAAGGATAAGGGGGAGGGAACACCCGACGACCAGCAGGCTGAACCTGCTCTCCGGGATATTGACAAAATAGGTAAAATAAGCGGCAAATCCTATCGCGACCGCGCTTGCACCGAGGATGTAATCCGCAGACTGCATCCAGCCGACAAGAAATCCCCAGAACCGTCCGAATGCGTGGTGGGTATAGATGTAGGACCCGCCTGCTTCGGTGATAAATGACGAGAGCTCGGCGGCACTTAATGCAGTAAACATTGCCGCAAGGCCGGCAAGAATGAATGAAAGAATAACTGCAGGTCCTGCCAATCCGGAGGCAACCCCGATCAGGACAAATATCCCGGCCCCGATAATTGCCCCGATGCTGACTGCGGCAGCCTGCCATACCCCGAGGGAACGTTGAAGTTCGCTCATAGACCTCTGGTTCTTTGTTATGTGTGGCCTATGATCCTGTTTATTATATAAATACCGGTACAGGAGCCGGCCGGGTGGCATTCCTGCACCGGGCACAATAACCCGCCAGGACAGATTACTTCGTTACTGCCAGGTATTTTGCCGGAACAGGATGTGTCAGGGGAAATCATAAAAAAATCATCAGGTTTTCTCATCGACAGGTCATATATACAGTCGTTCCCGATGAATTTCCCTGGATCGTCAATAGTATACCGGCCAGGCATGCATTTATCCTTCCCTGCGGCCCTGCCTCACCCGACAATGACCCGATCATTTCCAATATGCGATGAAGGTGCCAGTGCAAGAAAGAGAACTGGCATCGGTCCGGTATTCTCAAGTGAATGGACGGTACCCTCCGGAACTGTGAAACTGTCGCCTTCATCAAGGTCCGCCGGGTCGTCCCAGGTCACCGTTTCCCGCGTTCCGGGCCGACCTGTATGGATCCTCGCGTTCCCGCGAAGAATACAGTATATTTCACTGCCGTGAGGATGAAAATGAGCAGTAACCCGCCGTTTGGGTTCCAGTTCTGCAATATACATGCCCATCTCATCATCTCCCGTGACCCGGGTGATCCGGATCCCGACAAGAGGATCCGTCACGGCAGTCTCAAGGCACCTGAACAGGTTTGCAACAGGGATGGCTCTGGTTTTCATGTAATCCCTGTTACCGGTAGTCGTTTCCGTATATAATTCCTTATGTGCCTTAAAAAATGGGTTGCTGTGGGACTACCCGTCTCCCCTGTGCCGGGAACCGGCGGGTGGCGATGATGAAAAGCACACTTAAAGGATCATACAGCACATCTCTGATTCAGGTGCCATGTAATGAACGATAAAACAGATGAAGAATTAAAGGAAAAGATACTGGATCCGGCACAGCTGGTCTCATACCAGGACGGCTCTGTTGTGAGCAGGATGGTTGTCAATAAACCCACGGGGACGATTACGATCTTCGCATTCGATGCCGGGGAAGGCCTCTCTGAACATACGGCACCTTATGATGCGATTTTGACCATTATCGAGGGCTCGGCTGAGATCACGGTTGCAGGGAAGGAATATTCACTGAACAGGGGGCAGATGATAATCATGCCCGCACGAATTCCGCATGGGGTCAGGGCGGTTCACCGGTTCAAGATGCTCCTGACGATGATTCACGATTAGCCCCGGAAACGACCCGCCGGCTCAGGCAGGGGCAAGTAACCCAGATGTCAGCACAGGAATATACCGAAAAATCCGGCCGGACGGCAGAAGACTATGGCAGGCTGCAATATCTTTTTTCCCGTCCGTTTTTCCTGAGCCTGACAATCGGGATTCCCTTCTGTTTCTTCAAGCTCATATTCGGGATCTCGGCGGTCCGTGCCGGAGACGGGACCTTCCCGATTCTTACCAGTGCCGGGTGGCTCATTATCCTCTGGGCCGGCCTCGACCTCCTGATGAATATCAGCCGTGCCGGCCTCGACCTTGTCCACCGGCAGGCCCGGTTCGAGTACTGTTCTATTGCCCAGATCGGGCGTTATTTCAGGAAGCCGCTGGTATTTCTCGCTTTCGATACCCTGCTTTCGTTTACCCTCATCTGTTTCATGCTCTGGTCAGGGTGGATTACGACACTTACCCGGACAGAGTTATGGCTCTGGTTTGCAGCAACCACGTTAAACCTCATCAGCCTCTCGCTGGTCTCCCTGTATAACGAGATGAAACGGGCTGATAAGGAGAATAATTTCTGAATACCTCCTTTTCCAGGCCGGCCGGATATACGCTCTTTTCAATACCGCCGCGACTCCTGTGCAGAACTGTTCCGCACGGCTGAATTGGTGTGACTCGACAATAACAGGGCAGCGGCATAAAAAAACGCGAAATTCAGGAGAGGATGTATCTCCGCCGATCTAGTATTGGTATTACATGAAACGCCGGCTCATGCCTGGTATTCATCATTTTTATTTACCCGGGCCGGATCGTATCTGCAAAACCGGTTCCTGTGTTCCGCTGTAAAAAGATAAAACGAAGCTGCCGGTGATAAAATCCTGTACGCCCGGGGTGTACCGTCATCCTGTGCGTCGGGGGTATGGTAAAATGCCTGCCGAAGCCACATTGTCGCTGTCCCCGGGATAGTCCGGTTCATGGGAACCGGTCCTGCCGTCATTCCACGCGGTAACCGTTACTCGTCAGGAGATCCCGCATCCGCTGTTCAATGTCAGGGGATGAAAAGGGAATGGCCCCAAGGTTCATATTCCAGAGTTCACGCAACACCGGGTCGTGTGCCGTGATAGCGAGGCTGCCGTTCACCTTCCCTTTAAGGGTCCCGTCAGGGGAATACACCAGCATGGTCGTGCAATGAAATGCCCTGCACTGGTACGGGCGGGTATCGTGGATGGTGCAGACAATCCGGCCGTCACATACCGGCCTGAGAAATGGGCATGCCCGGGGATGCCCGTCGGTGAACGTGCGGTCTTCGAAGAGGTGCTGTTTATCAGGAACAACACGGGCAATAAATCCGGTTCCGGTACTCACGCAACAGGCCTCGAACTCGAAAGGACCGGTCTGGCGTTCGATGACGATATAATCCCCGAGGTACATGCAGCATGTCCCGCATTGCCTGCACTCGGATGGCATATCAATAGAACTTGGCCGGACTGGCATTTGAACATGATGCTGTACCTTTCAGGTATGCACCTCCCATGGCAAACAATTTCGACCGTGGGTTACATTGCTGACCCGGGTTTTGCACCGGTACATGAAACGTCATAAGGGTGAGTGCGGGCCCGTGCGACTGAAAACCGGGAAGCCGCATGAAGATACCTACATATTTTACCGGTTTTCCGACAGACCGCCGCCACCGTCCCTGGAAATATTCGGAGTCCCCCCTTTCACCAGGGATGACCTGAGGTCACCAGGGGGCAGGCGGTCACTTTATTTGCCGAAGTGAGTGATATCACGTGGATTTTTTCCTAAACGACGGCGGATCAATGATTATTTCGTATTCTTTGCTAAAAGCTGCAGGCTATCATATTCATTGTAAGCAATATTTATGGGGGCGGTTGCCCGCATATCATCGGCACGGTGAATCCCGCAGCCCCCGAAGGGCGCATCTGGTGCGGTTCAGTGACTATTCATCACTAATCAAAGATTTGGGTTTCTATAAATTCATACGAAACAGTGGGGAGGCTTATTTTGTAATCTGTGCAGAAAAGAGCGACTCATCCGGTTCATATAACACAGCGGGGAATCCGGATAATGCATCTCCCCATAAAAAGACAGCAGAATATCGTTATTCTCATTAATGGAGTCCGGAAACCCCTTACGTCCCTTTCCTTACACCCCATCCTGTGCCCCGTACGCTTCGATGACGTCCTGGACCGATTCAAAGATATGATCATCTCCTACCATGGCGGAAATCCCGTCCCGGTCGAATTCATCCCTGACATGGTCTCCAACTTCACTCATGACAAAGGTCACGCCCCTCTTATGTACCTGTGAGATGACAAGTTTGAGCGTTTCAGCGGAGGTATAATCCACATCGCCGATGTTTGCCGCAGAGAGGCAGAACCATTTCAGGGCCGGGCTGGCATTCGTGACTGCGTCGAGGACTTCTGTCGTGAAGCGGCTTTCATTGGCGAAATAGAGGTTTGACCCGAAACGGTAGACCATCAGGCCTTCTGCAGCCTGCTGCCCCTCCCCGAGGGGGGTGGACTTTATTGCACCCCGGGGAGTCGGGATGAGCAGCGTATTGAGCGGCCGGTAGCTGTGACGCAGGTGGGCCATTACCGAGAGCACGACGGCAACGGCAATTCCTATCGTGACACTGACAAAAATGACGGTGAAGGCCGTGATCAGGGCTACCCCGAATTCAACGGGCCGCCGGGTGCGCAGTGATGCCATTCCCCTGATATCGACGAGGTGAAGGCCGATGAGAAATACGACGGCAGCCAGGGCGGCCGATGGCAGGTATGAAAGCGGCCTGGTGATAAAGACGAGAACGGCAAGGACAACGGCAACTGTCGTCAGCTGGGTCAGCTGGGTCCGCCCGCCTGCACTATATACCATTTCTGTCTTGGTCGGGCTTCCGTTCACCACGAATGTGCCTGAAATGCCTGCCGCTGCGTTTGCAAGACCGAGCCCGAGGAGGTCGGTGTTTTCATCGTAACTGTCGGAAAATTTCAGCGCGTATGCACGTGAGGTGGCTGCACTCTGCGCCAGTATCACCACAAAGCAGGCCACGGCTATGCCTGTCAGTTCCGGAATTTCAGAGAGTGCAACGTCAGGGAAGGATATCACCGGGAGTCCGCCCGGGACCGGGCCAAGAATGGCGATGCCATAAGATGAAAGGTCAAATAAAAAACTCGCGAGCATCGCTCCTGCCACTGCAATGAGGGCCCCCGGGATCCGTGTCCCGATCTTCCGTGCTACGAGGATTATCCCTATGACCGTGAGCGAGAGCAGGAGCGTAGGCCAGTGGACGCAGCACGGGATCGACCCTGAAAAGATGATAACCTGCAGGAGGGTCCCGTACTGGTCCTGCGGGATACCCGTCATCCCGGCTGTCTGCCCGATCGCGATCTGGATGCCGACCCCGGTAAGGAATCCTATGAGGACGGTACGGGAGAGGAAATCTGCAACAAAACCTATTCTGAAGAGGCTTGCTGCAACGAGAAGTGCTGCTGCAAGGAGCGCTATCATTGCGGCATATCCGACGTATTCCGGGGTTCTCGGAGCGGCCATGGCAATGAGGCTGCCGGCAATAATTGCGGCGGTCGCCGAATCCGCACCGACCACGAGGTGGCGTGACGACCCGAAGAATGCAAAGACCGCCATCGGCAGCAGAATCGTATAGAGGCCGGTAACGACAGGCATCCCGGCAATCCTCGTGTAACCCATCACTTCAGGTATGGCAAGGGCTGCAAAGGTCACACCTGCGATAATTTCGGCCGGAACCTGTGCACGGCCGAGCGGGAGAATTCCCTCCATGAAATGAAACAGTGAAGTTCCGGGATCTCTTTTTGAAGGCTGCATATATATTCCAGATTACCTGTCAGTGGACCGGCCTGGCTGATTCATCACATATAACTGCGATTCACCTGCATCCTGCCGGTCATCGGCCGGAAAGGTCCTTACGCGGATCTTCCAGGGTTATATGGTGCGGGTGATCCACCCCGGATAAGATCCGTTTCAACAATGACAATCCCGGTCCGGTCATTGTATACAGGTGCAGGATTCAATTGACTGCTATTTAAATGTGTTTTACCAAAACCCGGCACGGCGGCAGGATGCGTAAGTATGCATGGGAAATATGGTGTCCGGGTAGTTCCTGAAACCGGAATGGTCAGTCCTGTCACAGGGAACAACATAGCTCCTCATTTTCATTGTGAGGGGTTGTTTTATCGTGATCCAGAGGTATGATGCATCAGCTCCGGGAACGACTGAAGGTTAAATGCGGTCTTATGCGGGTGAAAATACGGTAGTAATCTGAAAACATTGTAATTTGTGATATCTCCTGATGACAGACGCCGCCCCCGACGGGCGTCCCGGCTGCGGATCCGGACTAAAACAATATTTTTTAGATTGCTTTTTCGGATCAAAAATAAATCGGGTTACCAAATTCAAAAAAATTTTCACACATTAAAAGTACCCTGGTTTGTGACTCCGGCACTCCCAATACACGGCTGCTTTGCAATCCGGGAAAAAAGAAAAATGGTTAACCGGCTGCCGCAATTTTCTTGATCTCAGGGGCAATCTTTGCGAGGATCCCGCCCTGGTCAGGGGATATATAGATCACCTCGTGGCCGACGACCAGCACGGTCCCGACCGGTTTGCCTTTCCCGGTAGTCTGTGCAGAGTATGTCAGCAGTGCAGCGTTCCGGTTCTCGGCACTATCGAATGCCTGGGTCTGAATCATGAGCGTATTGCCTGCATCATCTTCAAGGAGATAGATTTTTCCTCCGGTGGCCCCCGGGAAGGGCCAGAGGATATCTTCTGTGTGAGTAACCGTAATGCCTGCCGATTGCGCCGCTTCCTTCAGTGGTTCGCCGTTGACGATGTAATACGGGTGGGCCGGGTAAATGACAAAGACCCATCCGAACGGCAGCACAACGAACATGAAGACAATGATAATGACGATGATCTCGTCAGTCCTGCTCATCGCGGCACCTCCCTGGTAAGGGTCGTGTGGTCTTTTTTTCGTTCATGGCTGTGCACCACCCTTCTCGACCCAAGAGGGTTTTTTCATCTTCAGAAAGATCAGGGGTGGAACCGCCAGTAGGAAGGTCCCGATCAGTATCCCGGCGACGTAGGCAAATGTTTCAGATGCGCTAAATTGCCCTGTCGGCATGAGCCCGACGATAAACGAGAAGATGACGCCGAATGCACCCATACCTCCGACAATCCAGATGCCTGCCATCCCGCCAGGGATTTTAAATGGACGGGGGGCGTCCGGCTGTGAGTACCGGAGCTTGATAACGCTTGCAAAGACCAGGATATAGACGATCGAAAGCAATTCAACCGTTATTGCCGAGAGGATCCAGTACGCCTGGTTGACAGACGGCAAAAAGACATATAACAGCGAGATAACCGTGCCGATCACTGCCTGTATGACAAGGACCGCGACCGGCGAGCCGTACTTGTTGGTGCGGTTGAAGAGCGGCGGGAGGTTCCCTTCCTCTGCCACGACACCGAGGCCCTTGGCAGGACCAATCAGCCATGCCGCGAGTGAGACGACACCGCCGATAGTGATGAGGACTGCCATCGGGGCGATTGCAGACGGGATATGTGCCGCATTGAAGAAGTACTGGATTGCCTGCATAACACCGGCGGCAAGGCTGAGCTGTTTTGCAGGTATGACAAAGGCTATCGCAAGGGTGGCGAGCACCGTGCAGATGAAAATTATCACCGATGAGAGCGCCATCGCCTTTGGAAAGTCGCTTTTCGGATTCCTCGTCTCAAGTGCATGGAATCCTGCCATCTCCATACCGGCAAAGAGGAGGATGACGGTCGCGAAGAACGGCAGCGTCGAGAAGTTGATGGACGGGATGATCTGTTCCGGTGAGAAGTGCGGGAGGACGATGGTCGCACCGGAAGCCCACCACCAGACCCCGAGGAAGATGATAAGGATCGACGGGATGATGCTCCCGAGGATGACGCCGATGTTCTGGAACCTGGTCGAGATATCCTCGCCAAAGTACGCAATAACGGTTGTTCCCCAGAATGCAATCATCATGACCACGAAGAGGTAAATGGCATTGCTGCCAAGCGACGGGGAGAGTGCGAATGCAAGGGTCGATGCGATGAATGCAAGCACCGTCGGGAACCAGACGAGGTTATTGGACCATTCGCAGAAGATGGCAACAAAGCCGCCTTTCTCGCCGAATGCCTCCTTGCACCACGCATAGACGCCGCCGCCTTTCTCCGACATCATGGTCGCAAGTTCGGCGCCTGCAAGCGAGAGCGGTATTAAGAAGAGCACGGTCCCGATGATGTACCACCCGATGCATGACCACCCGAACTCCGCCATGGACGGGTAATTCCTGATGGAAAGGACCGCTGCGACGTTTATCATCGCCAGTGCAAAGACGCCGAGCGTTTTCTTCGGACCGAATCCTGATTTCGCTGCCGGAGCTTCTTCTTTGCTCATGATCCGTCCTCTTTTATGCAATACATCATGTATTCGCCGTTTATCATCTCGACACCGTGCGTGTCGTGTTCAAAGCCCGGGAAGCGCCGGTCAAAGTCCTGCAATGAGCAAAGGTACTTCAGTATCGGCCCGTCCTGTGCACCGGTCCGCTCTCCGGGAGCGAGGACAGGTATTCCGGGCGGATAGGGGAAGATACCGGTTGCGACGATCCGGTCCCCTGCCTTTGAGACCGGCACATGTTCGACATTCCCCCTGATCAGTTTCCGGTAGGCCACTGCATAGCTGATGGCAGGTTCCGGCAGGATCGAGTATGCCTGCTGGAGAAGTTCACACATCTTATGCTCCTTCTTGAACTGGTGCATCTCGACGCAGAGGCTCTTTAAGGTCATTCCACCGTACCGCTCCGGCCACTGGGTGGTCAGGTCAGGGAATACCTCTTCGAGGGGTGACTCCTCGTCGTGATGACGCTTAAACTCGAAGAGTTCGGTGACGAGCGTTCCCCATTTGCCCTTTGTGATACCCATCGAGAAGAGGAACAGGATGATATAGTCACCTGACTTCTCGTTGACGATCCCGCGGGTGTCAAGGAATTTTACAACGACCGCGGCCGGGATACCGAAGCCGGCGAGAGATCCGTTCTCCAAGACGCCCGGCATGACCACGGTGACCTTGATAGGGTCGAGCATGCAGTAGTTGTCAGGAAGACCGGCAAAGCCATGCCACTTGTCGCCGGGGTGAAGCACCCAGCACGACGGGTTGTCCCTGAGCAGCTCAAGCGGTGCCTCTGCGAACGGTACCCTTCCCTTCAAACCCGGGACTGCCACCCTGTCAGGCTGCCACATCTCAAACCACCAGTCATCTTTCTTTTTACCGCCGCAGACCTCGGAATGGATCCGGGCCATCGTCCGGCGGAACCTGATCGCCTCCTCGATGGATTCGGTGGTAAGGACGCGTCCCGACGCTCCTTCCATCATTTTTGATGAGACATCGAGCGATGCGATAATGGTGTAGAGTGGAGAGGTGGAACTGTGCATCATGAAGCCCTCGTTGAACCGCGAGTGCTCGATTGGCACACGGCCGTTCCTGACATGGACCATGGATGCCTGCGACAGTGCGGCGAGGAGCTTGTGCGTCGACTGGGTAGCAAAGATCGTAGGTCCCTTCTCGTTCTTTGCTCCGTCACGCATCGCGAACCTCCCGGAATAGAGAGGGTTGAACCGTGCGTACCCGTACCATGCCTCATCGAAATGAATGCTGTCGACGCTTTTCCCGAGCAGGTCCTCGACGCCGGTTGCATCGTAACAGAGCCCGTCATAGGTGGAGTTGGTGATGATGGCATGGACCGGCTGCGTACTCTCGATATCCTTTGTCAGCGGGCAGGCGTCGATCCTGGACTGTATGGTCTTCTCTGCCATTTCACCTGGTGGGATCGGGCCGATAATCCCGTAGCGGTTCCGCGTCGGGATCATGAAGATGGCAATCGAATGTGTCATCGTGAGGGCGTGTTCTGCCGATTTGTGGCAGTTACGGTCGACAAGGACGACGTCGTCACGGCTCACACGGTTGAAGAAGACGATCTTGTTTGCAGTCGACGTGCCGTTCGTGACAAAATAGGTATCGTCGGCGCCAAAGACCTTTGCGGCATACCGTTCGGCTTCGCCGACCGGGCCTGAATGGTCGAGAAGCGACCCGGTCTCTGCCACTGATATGGAGAGGTCGGAGCGGAAGAGCTGCTCGCCAAAGAACTTGTGAAAGAGCCGTCCTGCCGGCGATTTCCGGAATGCAGTCCCGCCTGCATGCCCGGGGGTATGCCACGAGTACTCGAAATCCTTTGAAAATTTAACGAGTGCATTAAAGAACGGCGGGAGGAGTTTCTCCTTGTACCGGTTTGCAGCAGCGGTAATACGGCCTGCAATAAACTCGGGCGTATCTTCCATGATATAGATATATTCGTTGATCTCCCGGATCGTATCTACTGTCAGCTCGTTCGGGGCCTCTCCGCCCGGGTCGGCAAGAAGAAAGATAGGGATATCTTCATTACGCTGCCGGATCTCGTGGATGAGCTGTTTTGCTGCCGCGTGATCAGGGGTGTTTCCGAGGTCCCAGCCGATCAGGATACAGTCGGCTGCAGGGAGGTTTGCATATGCGGACCGGGCGCCTTCAAGCGAAGCGATGGTCACGACCTCGATATCAAAATCAGCGAGCCCTTTTGAGATGCGGTGAATCGTCCGCCCGTAGGGTGTGTCGGTATTTATGGTATCATCAATAATCACAACGATAAGTCTCTCTTCAGGATTCATTCTCTCCTCCGCCGGGACATCTGTTTAAATGGTACCGGATGTCCGCCATTATGGCACATTTCATTCAGGTTCGTATCCATTCCTCCTTTACAGGTAGTGCCGGAGGGCATACCCGGATCATGCAGGCCGGTGACCGGCTGCCGCTCTGAGTGGTCCGACAGGGGTACCGGAATGGTAGAAACGTCGTTGATATCAGGAACAGTGGCTGTAGAATAAAAAGTCCGGGACCCTTACAGGTAGAGGCTGGTACAGGCTTATATTTAATATTTTCGATTATTCTACTCCGGCATTAAGGAATGGAAGTTTCTCCGGATAGTATTCCATATTCCAGAGGAGTGTACACGTCTGCTGAGGTATGCGACCGGTCGTGATTGCCGGGTCAGCAATTCGTGGTGTAATTATCGACCGGTATAAAAAAGGAGATGAACCTTCTTCACGATTCCCGGGCGATATTTTCAGGTTTGCCAAGGTTCATCTCGGGCTGGATATGGCCGGGCACGGTCATATTGACGGTGAGAGGCCACTGGCCGCTCATCCGGATATCGATGCTGAAGGGGGTTCCGGGGCCGATCGGGGTGCCCGGGTAGACAAGGATGGTAAAGACTTCGTTTGGCTCAAGGAAGTCGTCCTCGTCGGCTGACGTCCCCTCTCCGGCGCCTGATTTTCCCGCGACCGTCCATGCGGGCTTTAGCAGCGGACGGTTGTCATAGAGTGGAAGTTCCTCGATTTTACCGTTTGCCGTGAACCAGATCCGGGTCTTTCGCATGTCGATTGCAGGCGGCCCTTCGGGTCCCTGTGTGAACTGCTGTATCATGACCGGGAGGGTGACGAGCCCCATGCGGGACGGATCGGGTGCAGGGTTGCTGACCGGCACCCCTGATACCACTCCGGATATATCCTCATATCCGGTGACATCAGAAGCGATTGCCGGGGGATATGGGACGTTTGAGAGTTTTGTCCCGACGTTTGTGCCCCCGATGAAGAACGGGTAAATAAACAGGGCTATGACAAAGAGCCCGATGAATATTGCAAGGATGAGAAGTCCGAATGCAAGTCCGATTGCATCGTCGTCTCTTTTTCCCGGATTCATATGTTCTCATATCCGGTCTGCAGTATAATAAATAATATGCCGGAATTCTTACAATGAGAAGAATTCATACCTGGTTGTCACCATCTGCGTATGCCCGGCTCATCATATGTCTCTGTTACCTCTGATCACGGATGACCGTGCAGATAGTCTCCATGTTTATCAGGCGATAGTGTATCGGCACTCATAATAACCGGATACCGGTAAAATCCGCCTGGTTTTCGATTTATTTATTCGATCGATATCTATATTATTTCAAAAATATATCTGCATACAACCGGGTGATAATCATCACTATGTATACTATGCAGGATGCAGGACCGCAACAGGCTGGTTTCTGGAATATTATACCCCTCCCTTTTTTTCTGGTCGATTCAAAGACCGGTATGATACAGACGGTCAACAGTGCCGGCCGGACCCTGCTTGGATGCGGATCAGCCCTGTCCGACGGGTTTTCTCTCTATGATATCCTCTCGCTGCACGACGTCACGGAACGCGACGAGCACGAGGGGTATCCCTGCCGTGCAGAACTTCACGATCTGAACGGATGCACAAAAGATGTATATCTATGGACAATTCCCCTTCACTGCCGCAATCGATCGGTAAACGGGATTATAATGACAGAAACCGGGACCGGTACAGGTGCCGGCGCCGGCGGTTTTTTTACCCGGCCTCCGATGTGCAATGAGGATATCTTAAAACACCTTTCCGAAGGAATTGCCTTTGTTGATCCGGCCGGGATCATTGTCTACTGGAACCGGGGTGCAGAAAACCTGCTCGGGATACCTGCATCGGAGGCATGCGGCAGGCCGGTCTGGGAGGTCCAGTGGAGGCTGCTTCCCGAAGATGCACGGACACACGATGCCCTGTCCGGAATCGAAAAATCTGTAAAAAAACTTATTGAACGTGGCGGGCAGTCAAAAGAGGATGTCATAATAATAACGCCTGACGGCGACCGGAGGGTAATTTCAACCGAAGCCTGGTGCATCAGGTCGCCGGATGGCCCGCTCTTTCTCGTCGTGATGCAGGATATCACATCCGGAATAGAATTTCAGGTGCAAAAGAGGCGCCTGGACCATGACCTGTCAGGGTGGGTGAGAGAGCTCCGTTCGCTCTTCCGGCTCGCGGAAGTCTTGAAAGATCCTTCGCTCTCGCTTGATCGCCTCTGCCGCGCTCTCCTTGATATCATACCCGGGGCGTTACAGTACCCTGCAAAGGTCAGAGTCCGGGTATGCGTCAGGGAGATATGCGTTTTTTCCGGCGGGTGGAAGGAGCAGTCCCGGTACCTGGAAACGCCGATAAGGGTGAAAGGCCAGGCCGAAGGGCAGATCGGTGTCTATTATTCTGATAAAAAAAGAGGAATGTCACGATACCCGTTTCTCCCTCAGGAGATCGAGCTCCTGGAGGTCATCGCCGGGAGGATAGGTGAATTTATCGAGCGGATGGATGCCTATGCCTCGCTCGGGGCGAGTGAAAAAAATTTCCGGGAAATAATTGAACGTATCTCAGATGTCATCTATTCCCTGGATGAACGCGGCGTTATCACATATATCAGCCCGTCAATCGAAAAAATTTCAGGATATCCTCCTTCTGAAATGACAGGAAAGGAGTTGAAGCATTTTATCGTCCCCGATGACATCCCGGGGGTCATGGAGTCTTTCGAAGCGGCACCGCATGGCAGCGTGAGATCCTTCCAGTTCAGGATTATCAGTAAATCAGGTGAAGAACGCTGGTTGCGAAGTTCATGCGACCCCATGGTTGAGAACGGGGTCTTTCTGGGTACCAGCGGGGTTCTCCTTGATATTACCGGACAGAAACATGTGGAAGAAGCACTTGAAAAAAGCCGGTCCCTGCTTTCAAACGCGATGGACCTTGCACGTATGGCAAGCTGGGAATTTGATGTCCGGACAAATATGTTCACCTTTGATGACCGGTTCTATGCCCTGTACGGAACGACGGCTGAACGGGAAGGGGGGTACCTGATGCCGGCTGAAGTATATTCCCGTGAATTTGTTCATCCTGACGATATGGACATTGTCGCCGAAGAGGTCAGAAAGGCCGTCGGGACCCCTGATCCAGGGTATATCTCGCATGCAGAGCACCGGATTATCCGGAGAGACGGAGCGGTCCGTTCCATAATCGTCCGTATCAGCATTACGAAAGACAGTGCAGGCCGGACGATCCGGACCCACGGTGCAAACCAGGACATCACCGAACGGAAACAGGCAGAAGATGCAATGAGGGAGAGCGAGAAGCGTTACCGCGACCTCTTCAATAATGCCAATGATATTATCGTCGTCCATGAGTACCTCCCTGAAATGCAACCCGGAATACTCCTCGACGTCAACGATCCTGCCTGCAGCATCCTCGGGTACACACGGGAAGAGCTTCTCACGCGTACGATAGCGGACATAACTGTCCCGCCGTCACCGGAGGAAAAAGCCAAAATTGGAGATGATATCGCCAGAACAGGGCGGACCACCTTTTCCGGGATGTTAAAGACCAAAAACGGGGATACCATTCCTGCCGAGGTAAGTTCACATATTTTTACCAAGGAAAAGAGGCGGCTCAATATCAGTATCATCCGCAACATCACCGAACGTAAAAAGAACGAGCAGCTTATACAGGAATCCGAACAGCGATACGGCCATATCATCGCTAATATCAATGATGCTCTCTTTTCACTGGATGCAGACGGAACGATAACCTTTATGAGCCCGGTTATTACAAGGATGACCGGTTATACTCCCGGGGACCTCCTCGGACATTCCTATGAACGTTTTATTTATCCTGACGATCTCGCGGCGGTAAAAAATGACTTCCTGAAAACGTTGTCAGGGGAGTCCCGTACAAGCATGTTCCGCGTCTTAATTTCGGGAGGGGATGTCAGGTACATGAAGACGTCGACGCGGGTCAGCCGGGATGGGACAGAAATCTGCGGGGTCAGTGGAATACTGACTGATATCACTGCAGAAAAGAAGCTCGAGGAGATAAAAAAAGAGAGGTTTGTTGAAATTGAGCAGAACCTTGAATACCTTGCCATCCTGAACGACAAGATCAGGAACCCTCTCTCGGTCATCACCGGTATTGTGGATGCAATGGACACGCCGGAAAAAGATATGATCCTCCAGTGCATCTGGGAGATCGATGGCATTATCCAGCAGCTTGACCGGGGGTGGCTCCAGTCTGAAAAGATCAGGAGGTATCTTATTAAGCATTATGGATTTCCCGGTACCGGCAGGTGAGACCAGGATGAGGATGACTATATCCGGACAGCCGGGTTCCTGCGGGAAGAGTGGAGGGGGTGAACTGAATTTGAAAGAAAAAAATTTCCAGGGGCATGGTGTTTCCGTACACCGCCGGAACCAGGTGACCGGAGGTAACCCGGACTGTCCTGGTGGGGAATACCTGCCGGGATGGCACACGTGGAAAGGGCGGGCCTGGGCCCGGCACGGGACAGGGCCGTCGTACTGGTTGGAGCAGGAGGACGGTACTGTTCACGGCGGTGCATAAACGGAAATGACCCTGGGACTAATAGCACTTCAGGAGATAATTACGGTTCTTTTTAGCGGAAGCAGAGGAGCAGAATGAACATTATAACGGGATCGGGGGTGACTGGACCGGCAGGAAACGCAACAGTCATGACCCCTGAGAAGAAGACCATTCTTCTGGTGGATGATTACCCGGTCCTCGCCCGGATATTACAAAATATCCTCATTGAACACGGATACGAGGTGCATGCCGCATTCAGCGGTCCTGAATGCATCGAAATGCTTGCATCATTCCGCCCGGACCTTATTCTCCTCGATATTTTCATGGAACCAATGGATGGTATGGAAACGCTTCGCCGTATCAGGGAGGAGCCGTCGACCCGCGATATCCCGGTTATCATCCTCACTGCAAAACAGCCGACCCCCGGAGATGTCGATGCATATTCAGGGCTGATCGATGATTATATTATAAAACCGGTCCTGTCTGATTATCTCATCGGTATCCTGTCAGGATTTTTTAAACGGCGGGGACACTGCGGGGAAGTCAGAAGAATGGCAGACCGGTCGGATCTGGAACCCGGACTGATCAATGAATATCTCGGCCTTTCACGGGATATCTATCTTCTCCACCGGTTTTTCCGGCATCTTCATATCCCCCTGTCCGCATGCGATCTTCTCCCGTCGTTTGAAGGTGATAATGAGCTCTGGCTGGACCGCATCAATCAGGAGATACTGGAAAAAGAGAAACGGTTTAATGAGCTGAAGAACCTGCTGCAGTCCCGGAACATCAGTACTTAGCAAAAGGTGGGTTTGGGGTAACGCGAACCGGACGGGCAGGAGAAAAAACCTGTACCGGGGGTAGCTGTTCGACGTTTGGCGTGGTATTTTACCACAGTCTCATTGTACCCGTGCAGGTTTTTATCATTCCGATAACTCCTGCTTATTTATGGCAGATATCTGAGTCACTCCGGCGGTGCCGTTTGCGATATTACTGCCGGAGAAAGAAGGGGAAGAACACGGGGGGTCATGCCTTTAGTCAGGCCGGGCCGGGCGTATCTGTTTCATCACCGGAATTCATGCTGGTAAACCGGTACATCCCCTTCGGCACGGTTATCTCAAACCGTGCACCTTTTCCCGTTTCGCTCGTCTCTTCGATTGAAATCCCGGTAATTGCGAGGATTTCACGCGAGAGGAAAAGCCCGAGGCCCGTATTTTTACCAAACCCGCGGGAGAAGAGCTTTGGTTTATCGCCGGCACTGATCCCTGCACCGTTATCCTCGAAGATTATGACGAGTGCAGGTTCTTCTTCATGCGATGAGACCGTGATCGAGGTCATGCGGTCTCCCCCGTACCTGAGGGCATTGTCGATCAGGTTGTAAAAGACTTTTTCAAAAAGCCGGTCTGCATAGACTTCAAGGTCGGTACGGTCAATAGAGATGCGGACATCACGCATAGGCAGGCTGGTAGCCGCCTGCATGAGGCTTTTATTGATATTCAGCCACACCGGTGCCTGAATTCCGAGCTCCTGGTATTCACGGGTGAACTCGATCTGGCGCTGGATTGTTTTTGCAGCCAGCATTTCAACCTCGATGGACTTACGTTGTACCGGGTCGCGGACATCCTCGAGGGCCATGTCAAGATACCCGATAAGTACCATGAGCTGGTTGAGGATATCATGCCGGGTGATGCTTGAAAGCAGGTTTAATTTTTTACCGGCAAGGGCAAGGGCGTCCGCGGTCATCTTCCGCTCGGTAATATCGGTACAGAATCCCATCAGGTTCCCGTCCGGGAGCATCACTGCATTAAGAATAACCGGTACGAGGGTCCCGTCTTTTCTCTTCAATGAAATCTCCTGGACTACACTGCCCTTTGTTAAGAGTGTGTTAAATCCGGCCAGTGCAGTTTCAAGGTCGCCGGGATCAGCCAGGTCCCTGATATTGAAACTGAGCAACTCGTCACGGGTATACCCGACGAGCCGGCATGCAGACGGGTTTACATCGAGGTACCTGCCGTTTTTATCAGTAATGAAGATGCTCTCAAGGGCATTTTCGATATATGCCCGGTATTTCTCCTCGCTCTCCCTCAGCGCCTCTTCCATTCGTTTTCGTTCGGTAATATCGGTACAGAATCCCATCAGGTTCCCGTCCGGGAGCATAACTGCATTGAGGATGACCGGGACCACGGTTCCGTCTTTTCTCTTCAATGAAATCTCCTGGACTACCCTGCCCTTTGTTAAGAGTGTGTTAAATCCGGCCAGGTCGGCTTCACGACCTGAAAGGTCTGCGATATTGAAACTGAGCAACTCGTCACGGGTATACCCGACGAGCCGGCATGCAGACGGGTTTAAGTCGAGGTACCTGCCGTTTTTATCAGTAATGAAGATGGCTTCAAGAGCATTTTCGATATATGCCCGGTATTTCTCTTCACTCTGCTGGAGCGCCTCTTCCATTCGTTTTCTTTCTGTGATATCCTGGATGATACAGAAAAACTGTGTCTGGCCAAACCGGGTCATCCGCGCATGATAATGCCGGATTCCGTTCATTTCAAGGGAGTATTCGAAAGCCTGGATCACCCCTGTATCCAGTACTTCCTGCATCTTGTGGTGGACGAGGGATACAACATCCCGGGGCAATAATTCGTCGATATTCCGTCCGAGGAACCTATCATAAGGAACATACAGTTCAGCTTTTGAACCTCCCCGGAAATCAACAAACTCTCCTTTTTCAGAGAGGATGAAGATTATGTCGGGAATAACTGCAAAAAGAGAGAGATTCATCGCATTACTTTTACGAAGTTCCTCCTCCATCTGTTTCCGTTCGGTGATATCAAGCGAGATGTTGGCGAGATAGAGCGGTGCACCGGTTGCCGGGTCACTGATCGTGAAGGTCATCGAGTGCACGTCAATCAGCCGGCCGGTTGAAAAATTCCTTAATTGCAGGTCCCCTTCCCACGCCCCGTTCTGTATCAAAGCCGGCATTACATCGTTTTGGACAGTATCTACCAGATGTTCAGGGACAAAATCCATCAGGGTATGTGATATCATCTCTTTTGTATCAACGCCAATCATCCGTGCACCGGCGTTATTGAGGAATATTACAGTGCCATCAGGATTCGATAAACCGATGAATTCGCCCGAATGCTCAACAATCGATGCAAGTTTTATCAGTTCAAGTTCAGCAAGTTTTCGTTCGGTGACATCCTGGTTTGCACCGTGGGTCCGGATCGTCCGGCCTGCACTGTCTTTTGTAATGCTGATACGGACGAGTATATACCGGACTGCTCCGTCTCTCCGTATAATCCGGTGCTCTATATGCGAGATATACCCCGGGTCCGGGGCCTCGACGGCCTTTCTGACCTCTTCGGCGACAATGCTCATATCATCAGGATGAACAAATTCACGGGCATATACTTCAACCGGCATCCGGTACCCCCCTTCGCGCTCAGCAGTCGTTCCGTACAGGGCATAGAACCGGTCATCAAAGGTGAATATATTCGTCCCGACATCAAATTCCCAGCTTGCCATGTGGGCAAGGTCCATCGCGTTTGAAAGCAGGGACCGGCTCTTTAGCAGGGCTTCTTCCGATCGTTTCTGTTCAGTGATGTCAAGCATCACGCCGTTGATTCCAAAAAATTCTCCGTTTACAACCACGGGTTCACTTGAGACTCTCAGCCAGCGCTCTTCACCCGGCTTATTGACAATCCTGAACTGGAATGATTTCACGCTGACATGCTTACCGTCTTCAAAGATCTCCCTGACCCGCTGAAGGTCATCGGGGACGATAAAATGTCTGAACTCCTTTCCCATGATTTCGGAAGGTGAATACCCTGAAATTTTTTCGATTGCCGGGCTTATATAGGTGATAACGCCGCGTTCATCCAGGGAATAGATGACATCTGAGATACGTTCAACGAGAGTGCGGTATTTTTCTTCAGATGCCGAAATGGCGTCTTCCGCTTTCCTGCGCTCAGTGACATCCCGGCCGACTGCGATATAATTTTCGACGTCCCCGTCAGCATTCCGCAGCCCCTTCGTATTCCATGCAATGGTCTTTTTGGACCCGTCCCTGCATTGTATCTCGGTCTCAAAATCCTCGAGGTAGGTATCGCGGGTGATAACACGGGCGATCTCGGTCGTGACATGTTTCCGGTAGGGCGGATCCGGGTAGAGAAGTTTCCAGATGCTCACGGTCCCGAGCGTTTCTTCTTTCGAATATCCGCTGATCGTCTCGGCCGCGTTATTCCATTCGAGGATTTTCCCTTTTGGCGAGAGTACCATGATCCATACATTTGCATTAGTGATGATCCCTTCCTGGAACTGCTGCAGGGTATGGATCATCTCTTCCCTGCGTTTATTTTCGGTGATATCCTCACCATAACTCAATGTACCGGTAATCTTCCCGGATTCGTCGGTAAGCACCGTGTTATGCCAGTGGATTGTCCTGACTGCCCCGTCCATTGAAATGACTTCGTTATTAAATTCGGGGGATGGCTCGACCTCACCGGAAATTAAACTCCTGAAGACCTGGCGGACTGTATCCCTCGCGTCTTCCCGGATAAAAGTATCAATCCACGGTTTTCCCTGCACCTGTCCGATAGTGCAGCCGAGGAGGGTGCACCCGTGCCTGTTGAGGTGTGATATCTTCCCTTCGGCATCAAGCACGAGTATGATGGCCGGGGCGAGTGAGATATAACGCTCGCGAATAGCTGCAGATTCCTTTAATGATATCTGGATCCTGAAGAGCCTGTCTGAAAGAGCGCCGACCACTGCACCAATCGCAACAAATATGATGAACCGGTAGAACGCCCCGGCGATAACCTCGTCCTGTCCGTAATCATAAATGATAACGAGAGTGACGTAGGCCACGGCCAGGAGCGTGGCAAGAACGGCCCCCTTCATCCGGTAGCGGTATGCAAGCAGGATGATCGGGAAGTAATAGAGGTGCATGAAGATGGTGGTAATCCCGTTTGAGAGACAGTAGATGGAGAAGAGGAGGACAAACGCCGTGCCTGCAATGATGAGTGCACGCCATCTGTTCTCTGACAAAGAGAAGGAGTTCACACTCACAGGGTCATTTGCAGCATCAGAGTCAGTTCCCCGGCATATACAATCCGGTTTATCAATATGGGTCATAGATATTAAGAGCCTGACCGGTTCGGAAATCCTGTGGAAGATACATTGTCAGCGTAAGATGAACCTGCCCTCTTTTATAATCATTCGCGTGGTCAATGCAATAATAGTTATGGAAACCCGCGATAAGGGGAGTTTGTCTGAGGGACTTCTCAACTGCGGGTCTCTGCAGTTTTTTTTCGTATGCATCAGGCCCGACTGTATGCACCCGTGAGAGGATCTCTTATGCAGGGATAATGAAACCGTTACCAGGACAACCGCAGTTTTAGAAAATATTTCCGGCTTATCGTTTCATCCTCTCATAACCTGCACTTCGCTGCTGACGGGAACGTCGATCCCGGCCGATGACGGCTGCCCGGTGATATTTTCATGGTGGTCATGCAGACGTTCGCGGAATACTGGGGCAACCCGGGAGGTACGCGAATCAAAACAGTATCCGGGACTTTAACAGCCCTTTCATGAGGCTGTTCTCCGGCATCCGTAATTATAATAACGAATGGTAAAAAATGACAGGTCCCTCATACCCTTCAAAGGAGTTTCATTACCTGATGAACCTTGTTTACGGCCCTTGTTTTATCAGGTGCCCGAGGTTCTCTATTTTTTCAGCCGTCTGTATGCCCGTTTCCGCCTGTTCCTTTCTTAGTTCATCGAGGCCCGCAAGGCAGAGGTCCAGTTTTCTCTCAATTTCTGACACTTCGGACTCCTCTCTGCACCTCTCAGCCGGAGCGAGGAGTTTGTGAGCGATGTACCCGGCAAAGGTGGCGAAGATGCCGACTCCCGTGGTCATGACAATGATGCCGATAATCCTGCCGTTATCCGTCACCGGGTGATAATCGCCGTAGCCGACCGTGGTGATAGTGACATATGCCCACCACAGCGCGTCGCCCGAGGTCAGTATATTTGCATCAGGGGCGCCGCTCTCCGCCTGCAGCACAAGGAATGAGCCTGCTTCCAGGATGAGGATAACTGAAAAGATCAGGATGTAAAGCGCGGCTTCTGCACGGTGGTACCTGAGGTAGTACATCGTCTTTTTCGTTCCATACGTGTGGAAGAAACGGTACGCCTTGACGATCCTGAATATTCGCAAAAAGCGGAATACCGGTGCACAGGCGAACAGGTCGGCCCATCCCCAGTCCCGTAAAAAGTAATAGGTCCGGGACTGCGCCGTCAACAGGCGGAACCCGAAATCAAAGAAAAAGATTATCGTGAGAAAGATGTTGATGGTGTAGACAACGTCGGTTGCTGCGGGTCCGACACCGGGCAGATAGACAAGGACGAGGTTGACAACCGATAATATCGATATAAATGCGATGAATATCTCATACCCGAAGTCTTTTACATCCGTCATTTCGAATTTGTCAGCCATACGAAAAACACCGTGAAGATGCATTGAATCCTGAAAAGATTAATCGTTTTTATTCCCGGTGCGGAACCGGTATTTTCTGATATATCGCATGAATGAAACATCCGGGATAACCGGCACTACCCGGGGGACCGGTCAGGTGGATTTAGATGTTTTTCATCTCCGAACCGGTATGACCCTGCCGGCACCACGATCTCGAACCGTGCACCTTTCCCGGGTGTCCCGGTCTCCCTGATGGAAATACTGGTGATCTCCAGGATCTCCCTGACAAGGAAGAGGCCAAGACCGGTATTATTTCCGTATCCCCGTTCGAAGATGACCTCTTTTTCATCTGCCGGGATACCCGTGCCGTTATCTGAAAAGGAGATGACCAGGCCATCCGGTGTTTCCCGGTATGCAACCGTGACCGACGTGACCGGCCCGCCATGGCGGATGGAATTGTCAAGGAGGTTTGAAAAGACCATCCCGAGCATCGGGTCGGAAAAGATCTCAATGCCGCTGAGAGATCCACGAAACGTGATCTGGGACGGGACCTGCGAGCGGGGCAGGAGCGCATCAGGGTCCTGCCACTGCGAACTCCGGGACCCGAGGTCCTGGTAGAGGCGGGCAAAGCCGATCTGGTCATTGATTGCATCGGTTGCAGAATAGATCTTATCAAAGACTGCCTGCAGGGCCGGGTCGTCCCATCGTTCCTTTGCAATGGCAACCTGACCTAAAACAGCCGTAATTTTATTGACGATATCATGGCGCGTGATGCTGTTTAACAGGTGGACCTGACGGTTTACCTGTTTCATGGTCTCTTCAGTGTGTTTCCGCCCGGTGAACTCATGGAGGGTGACAAGCACCGCCTGCCTGTTCTGGTAGGCGATCCTGACCCCGGTGGTTTCAACCCATTTTTCTATGCCGTGAGTGGTCGTAAACCGGTATTCACAGGAGACGGGGATGTTTCCGTCTGTTACACGGGTAAGATTGGCCAATGCCTGCTCTAATTCGCCTTTCCCGAGCGCAAAGGAGATATTAATGCCGGTAAATGCCTGTTCCGGCGCGATATCCGCCATCCGGGCGGCAGCAGTGTTTGCGAAAAGAACGGTGCCATCGCGGTCAAGGATGAGGACCCCGTCATGCATGTTCTCGACAAGAGAGCGGAAGAGCGATTCACGTGCGGTGATATCTTTCTCCATCTCCTTTAAACGGGTTACATCCTGGAATATCGTGGCAAACTGCCCTTCCTTTGGGGAATATACCGATACGAGGAAATGTTTCTTTAATGACGGAAGGTATGTCTCAAGGTTCAGGGTCTGGCCGTTTAATGCAACCGGGAGATAATTGCGGATGAATGGGGGTCTTTTAGTGCCAAAAGCCTCGCACGAAAGTTTTCCAACAACCTCTTTTCGTGAGAGCCCGATGATAGTTTCAAACGCCGGGTTCACATCGAGTACCCGGTATTCGTACGGGGTCCCGCAGTTGTCATATTCGAGCTCATACAGGGCATGGCCCTCGGTCATGCTGTCAAAGAGGGAGTGGAACCGCTCCCCGATCTCCTGCAGCAGGCGCTGGCCCTGTGCAAGTTCGTCGTAGTTTGACCGAAGTTCCTCCTCCTGTGCAGCGATCTGTTCGAATGCGGCAAATAATTCTTCATTTCTTTTGACGAGATCACCCTCCATGGTCTTCCTGTCGGTGATGTCCATTAACGAGGCAACGCTTTTTCCCGTTCCCGGGATGGTATCAATGGTAATAAGGATATCCCTCACCTCTCCGCCCCTGGTGAGAAACCGGAATTCGTATTGTCCGGGTGCGTCGTCCGGGTCTTTGCGCCTTATCCGGTGGCGGGTGAGCATAAGGTCGAGATCGTCAGGGTGGACAAAACCCTCCCAGTGCATCTTTCCGTCGATCTCTTTCCTCGTATATCCGCCCAGGCGCTGAAATTCCGTGTTCGAGAGACTGATCGTCGTGTCATCCTCTATGATGAGCATGGCGGTCCCGGTGTGCTCAAAGATAATCCTGTATCTCTCTGAACTCTCTTCGAGCAGGCGCTGGCTCTCTGCAAGGTCATCGTAATTTATACGCAGTTCGTCCTCGGCTGCAGCAATCTGCTGGTATGCAGCAGAAAGTTCCTGGTTATTGCGTACAAGGTCTCGTTCCAGTGCCTTCCGGGGTGTGATATTTATGAGTGAGGCGACACTCCTCTTTGTGCCCGGGATGATGCCGATATTAAGAAGGATATCCTTTATCTGGCCGTTCCTGTGAACCATCCTGAATTCGTAACTGTTGAGTGCGGCATTATCCCTCTCGCGGCGGAGACGGTGCTGGGCGAACATTCTCTCGAGATCATCGGGATGGACAAGGTTTTTCCAGCTCATCATTCCGTCGATCTCACGGGCATCGTGCCCGATAAGGCGCTGGAACTCCGTATTTGAGAGACTGATCGTCGCGTCTTCCTCAATGACCACGATGGCGGTTCCGGTGTGTTCAAACAATGCCCGGTATTTTTCCTCGCTTGCGGTGAGCCTGAGCTGGCTTTCTTCCAGTTCCTCGTAATTATGCCGCAACTCGTCCCCTGTCGCGGCAATCTGCTGGTATGCAGCAGAAAGTTCATCGTTCTTCTGTAGAAGGTCAAATTCAATTCTTTTCCTGTCGGAAATGTCCCTGATAACGGCAATGACCCCGATGATCCTGCCACCTGCGTCCCGGTGCGGCGAATAGAGCACCTTGACCCACCCGCGGACCCCTGACCGGGGCATAAAAAAATCGGAGTCATCAGACTGGATAGTCTCTCCTTCATATGCCTGCCTGATCAGTGAATTATGAATCCCTGAAACGATCGGGGTGAAAATTTCAAGAGGATTGCCGCCGATCATCTCATCGGAAGGAATTCCGGTCAGCTGTTCCATGAACCGGTTCCAGATGATGCAGCGCAGGTCCTGGTCAAAGACGATGAACCCCTCGCCGGCTCCCTCGATGACCTCGCGGTTGAACAGCAGGGCATCCTGCAGACCCGATTCGGCACGACGCCGTTTTACTGCCTGCCTGACTTTGTGGGCAAGTTCGGCAAACTGCGAATCGGCAGCCCCTCCTTTCTGGAGGTAGAAGTCAGCCCCGAAGTTTATCGCCTCGATTACCACCTCTTCACGGCCCTTGCCGGTAAAGAGGATGAACGGGATGTCGCCATATCTTTTCCGGGTCTTTTTAAGGAATTCTATACCATTTATCCCGGGCATCTGGTAGTCTGAAATGATTGCATCGTAGCTGCGGGTGTCAAGAACTTTCAGTGCGTCGATGGCTGAAATGGCGGTATCAACCCGTATTGAACTTTTTTTTTCAAGGAACAGCTTCCCTATCTCAAGGAGTCCGGGCTCGTCATCGACATAGAGGACAGAAATCACGTTCAGGCACCTGGGTATGTG
Source organism: Methanoregulaceae archaeon UBA467 (assembly GCA_002503825.1). Classification (GTDB taxonomy): domain Archaea; phylum Halobacteriota; class Methanomicrobia; order Methanomicrobiales; family Methanospirillaceae; genus UBA467. The sequence continues at coordinate 253,845 of DASP01000012.1, read as the reverse complement.
AATGGGAATGGTATTGTTGCGCTGGAATGGATGGTGTCTTTTTATGATCCTATGTGATTAGTTATTTTTAATATTTTTTAATTCATGACGATGAGACTATTTCATGTCACGCAGGTCTGAATCAGTCCGTTTGATGCCTGGTATGCAGACCGTGCCGCATAACAGGAAGTCTTCCGGCAAAAAGACATGCGTGCCGGCACCGGGGTATCGCAGTTACGTTCCTGTGCTCCGGCTGGTTTTATATCTCCGTGATAAGCATGCATGGGTCCGGGCCGTTCTTTCAGTGTCCCCAGCTGCCAACGGACCATTGCGGACCCTGGAAGTTGTGGTGATGATGCCGATCCTGGCCGGAAACAGGAGTCATACAGGGCAGGAGCAGGTAGTATGACAGTTACAGCGGGACAGCGACCGGATACCCCTGCAAAATGCATAATCCCGTTGACGTGACGCGATACGATCCGGATGCCGCATGACGTCATGCTCTCCATGGCACATTAATATAATTTGGAGGTGCAATGGAGCTATATTTGAGGGCTGCGAATGAAGGGGCGAGATACGCGGACTGCTCTGCGGTCAGTGAGTGATCTCCGGACCGGGGATCATATCTGCGGTATTTACCGGACTGATGAGGAACACCGTGACCTTGTCTCCGCATTCATAAAGGACGGGCTTTTCCGGAATGAAAAAGTGCTCTACATCCTTGATTGCCACACAGCCGCGACTATTACCGGATACCTCGAGGGATACGGCGCAGATCCGGCGACCCCTCAGGGCCCGGGGCAGCTGGTCTTTGCATCCGCAGCCGATACGTACCTGAAGGGCGGTTCCTTTAACCCCGATGCAATGATTGAGTTTCTCGGTTCTGAAACAGAAAAAGCGCTCTCCGAAGGGTATAGTGCACTCCGGGTCACCGGTGAGATGAGCTGGGCGGGACGGAACCTTTCCGGTTCGGACCGTCTCACCGAATACGAGATACATCTCAATTCCTTTCTTGAAAGCCACACCTGCACATGCCTCTGCCAGTATGATGAAAGGCTTTTTCCGCCGTCAGTTCTCCTCGATGTCCTCCTCACTCACCCGATTGCCGTGATCGGGAGAACGTTGTACGATAATTTTTATTATATACCCTCTGTCGACCTCCCCGGACAAAATCTCGGTGCCGTGTTGTTCGGTCACTGGAAGGAGGGGCTCGCAACCTATGCAGCCACGCGAAAAAGGGTCGAAGAAATGGCCGAATTTCCTGAGCAGAACCCGCAGCCGGTCTGTGAACTTGGGCGGGACGGGCAGCTCCGTTACTGCAACCCGGCGGGATACCGGCACTTCCCTGATATCACGAACGAGGGCGGGCGGCACCTGCTCTTCGGGGATTACACGGCACTTTTTTCAGAACTGGAGAAAGACCCGGGAACCGTTATTCTGAAGGAGACCCCGTTCGGGGGCCGGTGGTACGAACTGGCGGTCTCTTACGTGCCCGGCCGTGACAGTATCCGGATTTATTCGACAGATATTTCACACAGGAAAAGTGCCGGGATGGCGCTGAAAGAAAGCGAGGAAAAATTCCGCCTGCTTGCGGATTTTACACCCGACTGGGAGTACTGGGTCGACAACGAATACCGGATCGTGTACATGTCGCCATCCTGTGAGTTAATCACTGGTTACCCTGCCGGGGATTTTTACCGGACAAAGAATTTCATTCAGGAAATTATTCATCCAAATGATATCGGGAGATATAAAATCCATGAATCATGGATGATGAATAAAAAGGAGGCGGGAGAGCTAGAGTTCCGGATCATCCGCCGTGACGGCACGGAACGATGGATCAGGCACTCCTGCAGGCCGGTTATTGACAAGGCCGGCCGCTTCCTCGGGATCCGGGTGAGCAACCAGGACATATCCGGACAGAAACATGCGGAACGGGAGATACAGCAGAAAGACAAACTCCTGCATATGACCGGTGAGATGGCGAAGGTCGGAGGCTGGGAATTTAACGCAGTCACCGGTGCAGGGAGCTGGACCGACGAGGTCGCCAGGATTCACGGGCTTGACCCTGATGTCACCACCACCATGCAGTTCGGCGTCAGCTTTTTTACCGGGGAATCGAGGAAGAGGATAGAGCAGGCAATCAGGGAGGCGGTTGAAGATGCCCGCCCCTATGATCTCGAACTTGAGATGATGAGTGCCGACGGGCTGCACAAGTGGGTCAGGACACATGGTATCCCCATACAAAAGGAGGGGAAGGTCGTCAGTATCCGGGGAATCATCCAGGATATCACCGGGTTAAAAGAGGCTGAACTGCAGCGCGAGTCACTTATCAGGGAACTGAAGGCAAAGAATACCGAGCTTGAACGGTTTACGTATACCGTCTCACACGACCTGAAAACACCGCTCATTACCATTGAAGGGTTTTCCGGGTACCTTCTCGAAGACATTGAAAAAGGGGACGGGGAGAAGATAAAAGATGATATAAATCGTATCCAGGGTGCAATTGCAAAGATGGGTCAGCTGCTGCGTGAACTGCTCGAACTCTCCCGGATCGGCCGGATCATGAACCCCCCCGAACATCTGCCCGGAAAAAGTATGGTCGAAGAGGCGCTGAACCTGCAAAATCTCCTTATCACCAGCCGGGGAGTGAACGTCATCGTTCATGAACCGCTTCCCGAAGTCTACGGCGATCGTATCAGGCTTGTCGAAGTGATATCAAACCTCATCGAAAATGCAGTGAAATTCATGGGGGTCCAGCCGGCTCCCGTCCTGGAGATCGGCGTCGTGGAAAAAAACCGCGAAACCGCCTTTTTTGTCAGGGATAACGGGATCGGGATCGCTCCCGAATACCTGGAGAAGGTCTTCGATCTTTTTGAAAAGGTTGACCCCGCAATAGTGGGGACCGGTGTGGGGCTCGCAATCGTGAAACGCATCGTCGAGGTGCACAACGGGAAGGTGTGGGTGGAATCAGATGGTGTCGGAAAAGGGAGTACTTTCTTTTTCACACTCGGGACGCCGGAACAGTACGAGCGTGATCGGGCTGAATAACCGGCGCCGGGTTCCGGGAAGGTACTGCCCGGTTCCGGGTTTCACCCGGGCAGGACCTGATACAGAAGGGCGGGCAGCGGTCTGATGTCGACGTTATGGTATGCTTCAGGAGAGGATGTAAAATCGCCGGCAACCATGGCATTCCGCCTGCTGCTCCCCGTAACCATCGCATTTCTCTTTTTTTTCTCGTGTTTTCTTATCGTTACGCCGCACCTCGCATGGGTACTCGGCGGCCTGATGATCCTCTATTATGTCCCTCCTGCAGGGAAGGAATCGATTATACCGCTCGGCATTGCGCTCGGCGTCCCGTGGTGGCTGATGGCGGCTGCACTTGCCCTCCTTGACGTGCTCACCAGTCTGTTCATGCTCCTCAACTTCGGGATAGCGCTCCGTCTCCCGTATCTCGGGCCGTGGATATCCCGGTTCCTGGCGTCCGGGGATGAGTTCATGCAGAAACGGCCATGGATAGCACGGTGGAGAGTCCCGGGGGTGGCCTTCTTTGTATTCCTCCCGTTCCAGGGGACCGGGGGTGTGGGTGCGACCATCGTCGGAATGATCTCCGGGCTGACGCCGGCAGGGATACTCCTTGCCGTCGCCATAGGCGGGACTGCAGAATGCCTGCTCTTTGCACTGGGATCAGAGGTTATCTGGCGGCTGATCCTCTCGAATTTCCTGCTCGGCATCGGTGTTGCAGTCTCAGTCATTGCGGGTGCTGTCTTCGTATACCTGGTATTCAGGTTCAGGGAGCGGAAGCGGTCCGCGTAACTGAGACCCGTTCAAATAAGAATACAGAGACGGGAAAAAAGCAGACGTGATCTGTTAAAACACACCTGTTGGGGGAGTTCATTCCCGGATTATGAAAATACCGGTTTAAAATCTCTGTTTTTTTGGGGTTGTCCAGGGATTTTCATCGGAAATCCTTTTCGCACGCTGGATTTTAAAGGGCGGAAGACGCGACGTTCTCATCAGGATGCACCTGCTTTCACGTACATGGGAAGAAACCGGGGGAATAATGGCGAAAGGGGATTTTTCATGCGGTCTTCCTCAATTTTTCCCCATGCTGATCAGCTTCCCGGGTATCACCCGTCGCGAAACACGGTGATGGGATGCTTCCTGTTATCTTAATCAGGACTCACTCTCCTTCCCGATCTCCAGCCAGTTTATCCTGTTGCACGATCTGAGCCTTAAATAAAGTTTTCTCATTTTCCTTTACTCAGGACTCACCGTTCTTTACCAATGAGTTTATAGCCGGGGGTGTCGATTATCAGATACCTGGACATGTGGGGGTGCCAGTAGTGAAAATGCTCCTTGTTGCCGACGACGACACACAGCTGCTGGAGTCAGTCAGCCGCTTCTTTCAGCGATCAGGGTCGTTTGATGTGACCGCGGCACACTCGGTGCCGGAGGTGCCGGACGCACTGGCATCGAAACGCTTTGACGCCGTTATTCTTGGATTCCCGGTCCGGGATGCAACAGACGTGCTCAAAAAAATACGCGGGGGCGGAGACCCCGTCCCCGTTATTTTTTTCTGTAAAGAGGAAGGCGGGGACACCGTCATCGACGCCGTGAATTCCGGGGCGTCGTTCTATTTTGTGAGGGGATCCGATCCCGGATCGCAACTCGGGGCGCTCTCTGCAGTGGCAGAGAATGTTATCCTGAAGGCCGCCCGGGAGCGGGCTCTCAGCCGGTCAGAAGCACGGTGCCGGGATCTCTACGAGAACGCACCCGGGATGTACCTCTCGGTCGACGCCGCAACCTGTACCGTCATCGGCTGTAACAACACCGTTGAACGACGGACCGGGTATAAAAAAGATGAGATCATCGGCCGCAACGAGGTATCGCTCTATCATCCTGATTCTGCCGACGCAGCCCGGAAGGCGTTTCAGCAGTTTCTCGAGACCGGGGAAATCTGCAATGTTGAACTGCAGGTGATGAAAAAAGACGGGAGTACTTTTGATGTTCTCCTGAACGCGACTGCAGTCCGTGACAGCCAGGGCGAAATACTGTACAGCAGGTCTGTATGGAGCGATATCACGATGTACCGGCAGGTCCAGAAAGAGCTCCGTGAGAGCGAGGAGTGGTTCCGGCTGCTGTACGAGGGGGTGCCGCTCGGGTGCCAGTCGCTCGATGCGGACGGCAGGTTTGTCGAGGTCAACCAGGCCTGGCTCGATATCCTCGGATATAGCAGGGAAGAGGTAATCGGGCACTCGTTTGGGGAATTCCTCGTGCCTGAAGGGATACAACATTTTACGTCCTGCTTCCCGGAGTTCAGGGATCCGGGTGAGATCCACGACATTGAATTTGAAATGATAAAGCGGGACGGGTCTCATATCATCGTCTCGTTTGACGGGAAGATTGCACATGATGAAAAAGGAGGATTCAGGCAGACCCACTGTATCCTCTCCAATATCACCGAAAAGAAACGGGCCGAGGCAGCGCTCCGAGAGAGCGAGGAGCGTTTCCGGCTGCTGTATGAGGCGGCGCCGCTCGGGTACCAGTCGCTCGATGCGGACGGCAGGTTTGTCGAGGTCAACAGGGCATGGCTTGATACCTTCGGGTACCGCAGGGAAGAGGTAATCGGGCACTGGTTCGGGGAGTTCCTAGTGCCGGGGGACCAGAAAAAATTCAGGGAGACCTTCCCGAAGTACATGGAGGAAGGGGTACTCCACGGCATCGAGTTATCAATGATAAAAAGAGACGGTTCGCACATTATCGTATCGTTTGAGGGCCGGATCGGGCGTGACCGCGAGGGCCGGTTCATACAGACCCACAGCATTCTCTCCAATATCACTGACCGGAAACGGACGGAAAGTGAATTACGCGAGAGCGAGGAGAAGTACCGGCTCCTCCTGCAGAACATCAACGATGCGGTATTCGTCTTTTTGCCTGATGAATCATCCCCTGAACGGATCGTGGAGGTCAATGACCGTGGGTGCCAGATGCTCGGGTTTACCCGTGACGACGTCCTGGCGATGACGGCCCCGGATATCTTTTACAGCGACGGCGGAGAAGACTGGAACATGCTTCGGGAGCGGATTATGAGGGACGGGCATGCGGTCTTCCAGGCGATGGTTACGAACAGGGATATGCAGAACGTTCCGGTCGATGTCAGTGCACGGATGTTTTCCCTGCACGGCCGTCCTGTTATTCTTGTCGTCCTGCGGGATATTTCTGAACGGAAACGGGCCGAAGAGGCTCTGGCGCTCGCCGGGAAGAAACTGGCGCTGATGTCCGGCATCACGCGGCACGATATCCTGAACCAGCTCTCTCTCCTCGACGGGTACCTCTCCCTCGCAGAGAAGAGCAGGGAAGATCCCGTGGTATTTGGCCGGTTCATTAAGAAAGTCCATCTCGCGGTGCAGGCCATCCAGCACCAGATCACGTTTACCCGTCTCTACCAGGAACTTGGTGTGAAGGCCCCGATGTGGGTCGACGTGAATGACTGCATCGATCAGGCCCGCGAGGTCCTCCCCCTTGGCAAAATCCGTGTTGAGAATCTTTCAGACCGTCTCGATGTCTTTGCCGACCCGCTCTTTGAAAATATCTTCAGTAACTTAATTGACAATGCTATCAGGTATGGCGGGGTATCGATATCGGTCATCAGGTTCTCTGCCACACAGGACGGGGACCGGCTTATGATCACCTGCGAGGACGATGGCGCCGGTATGACCGCAGAAGAAAAGGAGCACCTGTTCGAACGCGGGTATGGAAAACATACCGGTCTCGGCCTCTTTTTATCCCGCGAGATCCTTTCCATCACCGGAATGACCATCGAAGAGACGAGCACACCGGGACATGGTGCACGGTTCGAGATCGTGGTGCCGGCCGGCGGGTTCCGGTTCGCCGGGAAGCCTGTACTGCAGTAGCAGCCCTGTCGAAGTGGCGACCGTCGTTTTACCACGGATCTTTTTTAAAAGGTACATTCCGGATACACATGAAGTTCCCTTTCCTGTATCCGGCCGGGATCCATGAGGTATCAGACCGGAAAGAACAAAATTCCTGACATGCCAACGGGTATACAATGAATCTGTTCCGGGTTGTCCCACCTCTTTTAATTGTGATCATGCTTCTTCTCGCTGCCGGCTGCGTGCAGGAACAGGCAGCCCCGGTCGTGAACGAAACAACTGCGGCAACCGGGCAGGAGGCAATGGTCCTGGTGCTCAGCGAGGTGACCGGCGGTATGCAGGATGCCCTATCCGGTCTTGACCGGTCAACCTCCGATGCAGCAATCGCTCTTGGAATGACCGGTCTTTCCGGCCCTGAGGCAGACGCGGTGCTTGGGCGTGTGGCGGCCGCTCACCCTGCCGTACTCACGGTCATTACCCTCGACCCGGACGGGACCGTGGTGTCGGCAGTGCCGGACGATGCAAAGGTGCTTTCCGGTGAAAACCTTGGTGACCAGCCGGCCGTCAGGCAGATCCTTGCCACACAAAAGCCCCTGATGAGCGGGCTCATACCGCTGGCACAGGGCGGGTATGCAACCGTCATCGAATATCCTGTATACTCCGGGAACGGGAACTTCACAGGCGTTATCAGCACGGCGTTCCTGCCATGGAAGCTCGTCGGGCCGGTTGCAGAGAATGCGGCCGGCGGGACACCGTATACGTTCATGGTCGCACAGGCCGGCGGCAGGGTCCTTTATGACCCCGACCCTGAGGAGATCGGGAAAGAAACCTTCAACGAGACCCTTTATGCAGACTTCCCCGGGATCCTTGAGTTTGCCCGGCAGTATTCGGGAAACCTCACCGGGTATGCCACATACTCGTTCTACCGCACCGGTTTTGGGAAGGTCGTCGAAAAGGAGGCATTCTGGAACACCATAGGGATGCACGGGACCGAATGGAGGGTAATTGTGATCAGTGTGGTGTGATCCCGCCTGCCCTTTTAATAAAGGGAAAACTTTCCGGGCCACGGTTATTGCGAATTGTGATCTGCAAAAGAGAGGAACCGGACGACCCGCACTGCAATCACGCTGCCGGTAATCACCCCGGAAACCTGATGGTGACATTCAGCAGCGGGCTCATATCACTGGTAATCTGCGAAAAAAACAGGATTACAGTTACGGTCGGGGCTGTGGACAGTGAGTAACCAGGTCAGCCTGAAATCTGGCATATAAATACGACAACCCCGATACGCAAGCACCATCCCGAAAGGATTCAGCCGCAGTACGAGGTGGCGGATGAATGCTGCGATTGCCCTGGCCAGACCTCCCGGGACCTGTATTTTTATCTTGATCGCGGTCTCTTCCGGTGTATTCCGTGCAACCGATATTCCAACGATCATCGCCCGGGGTGCGCCAACAGGTGCGAACCGGGAAGTGAAATGGATAAAACCGGGAAGTGTGTATGCTCCGTAAAATGCCAGCAGGGCTATAAGTGCATAGTGAACGGTGACCCGGAGCGACGGGACGATCCTGGTTTTTATATTGGCATCCGTCTTTTCCGGTCTCCCTGTCTCTGCGTGGAGATATAACAGGCGGATATACAGTCCTGCCTGTTTTATGAGCGGTGTTTCCCCGGGTGAGGGTGAATGATGGAGATGAACGGGCCTGTAAATGCAGGGAGGGGGCCGTCGTATCGTGGTGCCCGCCCGGGTGAACGGGCGATACCTGGAGGAAGTGTGCGAAACAGGTGTATTTCACGCTTCTTTATTTCTGTACAGGCAGACGGAGGATAAGGAGAGAGGGCAATACTGGGAGGACATGAGAATTGTATACCCCCGCTGGTTCTTGCAGATCAGTATGCATGAAAGGGCGGAGGGTAAGGCAGTGGGGGCAGGGAATGAGGTTTCACCAGACCTTCACCGGTACACAGGAAGTTGGACCGCAGGTGGAAAGAAATCACCTTCCATATATACCAATAAAAAATAATTCTCTATTATCATCAGGGTTTGAGCACTTATGATGGAGACAGCTACTAACAAAAGATCAATTGTTGAGATCAAAGACATAACTGCGGGGGCAGGGGCACTCGGGCTTCTCGGATACGGAATGCCGGGGGTCCTCTTAAGCCTTGTCAACGCAGGAATAATTCAGGCAGGGTCTATGGTCCTTGCCATGGCGATCTTCATGGGAGGATTCGCCATGTTCACGGCCGGCCTGATGGAGTGGAAGAAGGGGAACACCTATGGAATGGCAGCCTATGCAAGTTACGGCCTCTTCTGGTTTTCGTATGCAGCACTTCTTATTCTGCCGGTTCTCGGGCTGGCAGAAACAACCGGTGGTGCCGGTGCAATGGCGTCATATCTCGCTCTTTGGGGTATTTTCACGGCAATCCTGTTTGTAGGATCGCTGAAAATGTCAAAGGCACTCCAGTTTGTCCTCGGGACGCTGGCACTCGTGTTCTTCCTCGAAGCGGCCGGAGCTGCAACGGGTACCGCGATGTTCACCATTCTTGCAGGATATATCGGGATATTCAGCGGCTTTGCTGCGATTTACACCGCTCTCGGTCCTATCCTCAATGATATCTACGGCAGGACGGTCGCCCCGCTGGGATAAGCGACGAAGTACTGGAAAAAACACTGAACCGGGGAATAATTCCCGGCTTTTTTTATTTCATACCCGGGGTTGTAACCTTTTATCTCGTGAAAAGAACCCGGGATATTCCGGGAATGATCCGGGTAATTGAGCGGATGGCCGGGGGCGGACGTCTGGCAGGACCATTCATGCATCCGGGCGATGAATGCAGGGACTCCCGGAAATTTGTAAGGACCGGGGAATAAAAGCGATTGTGTCCGGGTTCGTTGAACCGCCGGGTGCGTCCTGTCGTTTTCTTTAACAGTATCCGGAAAAATGAAAATATTGATATTTTAATTTCACTGTATACTGCCGGAAGAGAGAGTTTTTCCGGGCCTGTCCCCCGGGATCCATGCCTAAATTCCCTTCACGAGGTTCCTTTTCTGTATACCCTTTGCACACAGGACGAATATCAAAATCACGGCAACGATTACCAGCACATCGACCCATGGCGGGTAGACCGCATCGCCGTTCAGCGCCGCATGGAACAGGTCGACGAGGTAGGTGAGCGGGGAGAGCGAGGTAAGGATGTATATCCAGCCGGTGAGCTGGCCGAGCGGGATGAAGATGCCCGAGACAAAGATGAGCGGGAGCCGGACGAGGCTCGAGAGCATCATGATGTTTGACGGGTTTTCGGTTGACGGAGACGAAAGAAGGGTACCAAGTGCTGCAAATGCGATCGACCCGAGTATGAACGAGAATGCAAGGAGCCCGGCATTCATGACCGTGAGGTGGAGGAGCCATGCACAGATGCAAAAAACGATAGTCGTGATGAGAATCCCGAAGAGTGCACCGCCAAGCAGGTCGCCGATGATGACACTCTCGAGGATCACGGGGAGGGAGAGGAGCCGTTCGTAGGTCTTCTCACGCTTCTCCCACGGGGTGATCAGCGGGCCGACCGAGGAGGCCGTGAAAAATAGCATCATGCCGAGGAACCCCGGGAAGAAGAGGACGAGGTCGAGGCTCCGCCCGATGAAGAACGTGAGGAACATGATGAGGGGAAAGAGCAGGCCGAATATGATCACCGGCCCCTTGAAGTAATAGATCCGCACGTTCTTCTCGGTGATGACGAGGATGCTCCGGGTAAAGATCTTCCAGTCCATCGTCAGGCCCCCCCGGTCAGTTTTACAAATGCCTCTTCGAGCGTCGGGTTCGAGGTCGCGATGGAGATGATCGTCAGCTGGTCCCGCTCAGCCACGGAAGCGAGGTACTTTACCGCCAGGTCAGGGTCGTCAGAGTAGACCCGCCACTTGTCCCCCCATGGTTCAGCCCGGGTGATGCCGGGGGCAGAGAAGAGCGCCGGTCCTACCGGCTGGTCGAACGAGATCTCGACATACCGCGAGGTATCGAAGGTCTTCTTGAGTTTTTCAGGGCTTGCCGTCGCCACGATCTTTCCGTTGTTGATGACGCTGATCATCGAGCAGAGTGCGTTCGCCTCCTCGATGTTGTGGGTGGTGAGGAGGACCGTGCTGCCCTCGCGGTTCATGTGCCGGATGGTGTCGATGACGAGGCGGCGGCTGTATACGTCGAGCCCGGTGGTCGGCTCGTCGAGGATAAGCAGCGGCGGCGAATGGACGATGGCGCATGCGATGCTGATCCGCTGGCGCATCCCTTTCGAGAACGTGCGGACGACGTCGTTTTGCCGGCTCGTGAGTCCCAGACGTGCGAGGATCTCCCCGGCCCTCTCTTCGCGGCGCGTCCGGTCCATGCCGTAGAACTTCGCGGTCAGGATGATGTTCTGTTCTGCGGTGAGGTCGCTGTAGACCGTGCCGTTTTCAGGGATGACGCCCATCTTCAGCTTGGCTGCGAGCGGGTCTTTGCCAACGTCCGTCCCGAAGATACGCACGGATCCGGCATCCGGTATCAGCACGCCGGTGAGCATCCGGATCGTGGTGGTCTTCCCGGCCCCGTTCGGGCCGAGGAACCCGAAAATGCCTCCTTCCGGGATCGTGATGCTGACATCGTCTACTGCGGTGACCGTCCCGAACGATTTACTAAGGTTCGTTGCGTCGATTGCATCCATGCGAGGTATACCGGAGTCAAGGTTCTCTGGAATGTATAATGAGGGTATCTGTTTTCATGTCAGGTAGGCCGGGCGGGCATCAGGGCTGTGCGGATCGTTCTGCAGGAGTCCCTGTATGAGGGTCAGGGCCATTCAGGCAGGGGGACCCGGACCCCTGGTTCGCCTCGTGGGACCTGGGGCGGACATTCGGAAGGGGGATACATGACAGTCGGTAGAGCAGGGTGCTGCCAGGGAATTGTGGTCCCGCCGGAAAAAAAGGAATACGCTCAGCCGGGGGATGTATTACAGGACTTTCAGCACCATGATCGTGATATCATCATGCTGGGGCCTGGTGCCGGCAAACGCCGTGACTTCCTTCACGATCGCTTCGATGATTTCGCGGGACGTGTGCATCTTTTCCTGTTCCACGCAGCGGGTGAGCCGTTCCACGCCGTATTCCTCGTCCTGTTCATTCGTTGCCTCGGTCACGCCATCGGTATACAGCACGACGACGTCTCCCGAACGGAGCTGGATATCAACGGATTCAAGCGCGATCTCGTCCAGTACCCCGAGGGCAATCCCTTTGGCGTTCAGGAGCGTAACCCCGGCGGGTGCGGCACCGACGAAGATCGGGGGGTTGTGGCCGGCGTTGATAAACCGAAGCGCCCGTGCCCTGCAGTCGAGGACCGCATAGAAGAGGGTCACGAACATGCTCGTCTTCGAGTCCTGGAAGATATGCCAGTTCGCTTCGCGGATCGAGCTCACCGGGTCATCTATGCTTGACGCACTTGCCCTGATAAGAGTCCGGGAGAGTGCCATGAAAAGGGCGGCAGGGACCCCCTTTCCTGAAACATCTGCGATGACGAGGCCATAGTGATCGGAATCGAGCGGGATGAAATCGTAGAAGTCGCCGCCGACTTCGAGTGCCGGGAGGCTGAATCCCTCGAGGTCGAAGCCGGGGAGGACGGGTGCCGACTCGGGCAGGAAACTCTGCTGGATTCCCTTGGCAATTTCGAGTTCCTTGAGCATCCGCTCCTTTTCAGCGGTGGTACGCTTCAGGGTGCTGATATACTCCCGCAGATCGGACGCCATGGTATTGAAGGCCCGGGCAAGGTTTCCGAATTCGTCACGGGTGTTCACGTCCACGCGGTACCCGAGGTCGCCTTTCCCGACGGCCTCGGCGCCTTTCTGGAGTTTTAAGAGCGGCTCTGTCAGAAACCGTGAGAATACAATGGTCAGGACGATGACCGCCGCGAGCAGGACAAAGAAGATACCGATAAAAACAGTCTTCATCATCTCCTGCTGGCTGGCAAGGTGAGCGGCGGCATCGACGGTTTCGTTCTCGATCTGCTGCCGGGTAAGCCGGGCTGGGGCGGTCACCTCGTCGACCGGCATCACCACTCCCACGCTCCAGTTCACGCCTGTGATCGGGGCGTAGGCGATGAACCGGTCGCCGTCTTCGAACGCGACCCGGGCTATCCCGGTATCTCCTGAGATCATTCTCCGGGTCACCTCTACGAGACCGGTATTGTTGCTTTTGAGCAGGTTTTCGGTTTCGAAGGATTCGTCCCACCGCTGGTCCCCTGCCGAAAGGCCGGGTCTCGTGATGATATTCCCGCTTTCATCGATAAGCAGGGCGTACCCGCGGTCTCCGACCTGCGTGCCGATGATATTCTGGTTGATGGTGTCAATGGTGACGTCGACGCCGATGACCCAGGTCCGGCCGGTCCGGCTGTCGTACACCGGGCGGGAACAGGTCATCATCAGCCCGTGGCCGAGCAGGTCGACGTAGGGTTTCGACCATGTTATTCCCCTGTTCTCCTTTGCATCGACAAACCAGCTCCGGAGCCTCGGGTCAAACGAGGTATTCAGCCCGCTCGTCCACGGGTAGATGAAGGTTACCCCGCTTTCGGTCCCGACGTAGACGGCAGATATCCGGTGATCCGCCGAGTAGATCGGGATAAAGATCTGGTCCATCATGCCGGCGGCATTCACCTCCTCTGCGGAAACGGTATCCTCTGTGCCGGGGGCGAAGTAAATGAGGGTCGCCGAGTACCGGTCGGCCGGCGGATCGTCCTGTGTGTAATAGTTGCGTTCCGGGTCGGTCCTGTTCAGCCCCTGTATCTCACCGGCATAATACGCCATGATATCGATATCCCCCCTGATCTGTTCAAAGAGGATAGTGCTGATATAGGCCTGGTCCTTTGCGAGACGGAGGAGCGAGGCCTGTGCATCGGCTTCCAGGGCTGCCGAGCTGCTGGCGCTTGCCTTATTGCCGAGATCGGTACTGCGGTCGACTGCATATTGGCTGGTCTGGTCCATCTGCGAAAATGCGAGGAACCCGGTAACGAGGAGAGCCGCCAGGGAAAGACCAAGGAACACGAGCAGGATCTTTGTCCTGACCGAAAACCGGACCGTCGTGTCTTCTTCCTTTCCCTGGCTCATACAGTGCACATTGGTGTTGAAGGCAGATAAAGCTCTTATTTTCCTGCGCTTTCCTGCGGGTGAATACTTGGGAAATCACGTAATTTTTCCCGGATGGAAGTCACCTTGCAAGAGTGAAACAAGGGGACATTATTCCTGATCCGTGTATATTTCAAATCCTGTCTGGCAGCCCGGCAGAAATAAGGAAGAAAAAACCTGCCTCTCATGACATCTGTGGATTGAGGACCTCCCTGCCGTCCGGCCCGGACAGGCGGCGCGGGATAAAACCTGGTGTTCCTGCCGGTTATCCCGGGGGCTCGTCACGGGAGACTCACTCCCTTTCAGGCCGGAGCGGATAGGGGTCCCCGGTTCTTCGGCCCGGTGAATCAACGGTTTGAAGTGCTCTGCCGTCCGGCTTCCCCGGGGATGATATTTCTCCGGAATTTTTGAGCCCGGGATATCGTGAAAACCGACGTTCGCCAGACGTTCAGCGGGCAGAGGTCTCCATCTCCGGGACATCGGTTATCAGTGTGCTCCTGCAGATCAAAAGCCAGGCCCCGGCACAGATGAACCCGACCGCGATGTTTATCAAGCCAATGGCAAGGATGAGGCTGCTCCCGTCAATGGAGACGAGGATCATCCCGAAACTGCCAAACACGAGGCCAAAGCAGTTGATCAGGGCGGATGCGGCACCGGTGTATTCTTTCTGCTGTTCGAGCATGAGGTATGCACCGGGCGGCCGTACACAGCTGCCCATCAGGGACGCCGGGAAAAGTGCAAGGGCAAATACCAGGGGTCCGAAGCCGCCGAAGAGAGAGACGAGCATCCCACCGGCAGCCATCATGATAAAACCGGATAGAATGACAGATTTCCGCCTGAAGTAACGTGAAAGCCAGAGATAGAGGATGGGGCCCGAGATCAGGGCAACGGCATTGATGGCAAAGTAGAAACTGTACCACTGTGCCGAGAGTCCGAACCCGTTTTCGTAGATATACGACGAGTCGGCAATAAATGCAAGCGATGCGGTGCTCACGAGCGAGAAGACGATAAGAAGCGATGTAAACCCGGGATTTCTGAGCACGGTCCCGAGCCTGCGGAAGGACTGCGTTATGGTGCCGGCGTACCGGGAGGGAACGGTCTCCTGGTACAGGAGGCAGCCGGCTATCGAGACGATTCCGATGAGGGCGAGCGTCCAGAAGAGGCCACGCCACGAGGTGAAGGGCAGCATGAACGCCCCGAGGACCGGCGCGACGGCGGGCGAGATGACGACCATGGACTGGACGAGTGCGAGCACCGATTCCCGTTTCCTCCCGTCGTACACGTCCTTGACGATCGCGGTCGCGACGGCAGACCCGGCACTGCCGCCGATGGCCTGGAGAATGCGGAAGAAGATCAGCTGGTAGATGTCCCACGATACGGCGCATGCAGCGCTCGCGGCGATGTAGAGTGCAAGGCCGGCGAGCAGCACGGGCCGGCGGCCGTACTTGTCGCTTAACGGCCCCCAGAAGAGCATCCCTACGCTGAAAAAGAGAAAGAAGAGGATCAGTGTCAGGTTGGTGAGGGAGACTGGGACATTGAAATAGTCGCTCATGCCCGGCAGGGCGGGAAGGTAGAGATCGGTCGAGAGGGGGACAAATGCGGACAGAACGGCAATGAGCACGATGAGTCCCCTGTCGCCGAGATACTTCTGGTGAGTATGTATTTTCCGGTCGTCTCCAGGTTCGGATCTCATGTACGCCTGCCGTATTTAATTTCCTGATATATTGTCGACCTGATGACGATATACGGTTTTCTTTACGAGGCTGGAATGTGTGCATATGAAAAAACATGCATCCTGCCTGGAAAGTACTGGCAGGCCCGGACCGAAGGTAATTGAAAAGACAGGGTGTTTTCACATGATCCGGGGAAGCCCGTGCCGTGACGGTTCCGGCACCTTTTAACAGTGCCTGCCGGTCGTCACCGTCAGCCGTGGACGGGTTTTTCCAGGGTCATGGCGTAGGAGAACCGGCTCCCGAAAAATTCCTTTTCGATAAAACCTGCGTCCCCTGCCAGCCTGGTGACCGTGCTCCGGGACTGGAAATGGGGGTCGCGGATGGTCTCTTCGATGAGCAGGATCCCGCCGGGCTTCATCGCCCGGTAGATCTCCCGTAATGCAGCTTCACGGTCCGGGATCTCGCCGAGGACGGTGATCATCACCGCACGGTCGAACCGGTTATGCTGGAGCATGCCGTCTCCTAACCCGGCCTGGATAAAACGGATATTGGAGAGCCCGGCATCGCCGGCCCGTTTTTTTACCTCGTCAAGCATTCCCTCCTGGATATCGATCGCGGTCACGGTGCCATCCGGCCCGACCAAATCAGCGACGGGAAGCGTGAGCCGGCCCGGACCGCAGCCGGCGTCCAGGACGTTCATCCCGGGTATGAGGTCCAGCCGTTCAATCGTTTTTCGCGTACGTGAACTAATCCCCTTTGTAAAAGGCGGATCCAGCAGACCTTTCATCCACACGGGGCAGGGCATGGTATGCCGTCGCGATGCGTACCGCCACACGATACAAACGATGATTACGACTGCAACGAGAATGAGAATAAGATTGAAGTACAGGCCGGTGTTCATTGGAGTCCTCTCCGTAATGTTAAGATAATCAATGCTCCTTTAAGGCTTAATTTTTGGGAAATGTAACCGGTGGACCGGTTATGCATTCTCCCGGTTATATTCTTCAAGAAAACTCAGTGCCCATTCCCGTTCGGCGTGCATGAGGAATACCCGCCGCTTTGCCAGTGCAAGACGGTGGACCGGGCAGTCGTTGGGGAGGCATTATTCAGTGTATTCCGGCAAGTTCTTCGAGCACTTCCTCGTCATCCAGGTCATGCCACCGTTCATATGCATCGGCGACGGCGAACTGCCATGTGGTCCTGATATTCAGGCAGACCAGTTGATCCACTGAACGGGCAACCAGTTCGGCCGATGAAGCAGATGCGGTCGGGACGGCGACAATGATACCTTCAGGAATGTGGGTGCGGAGGCTTTTGACCGCAGCAAGCATCGTGAACCCGGATGCAAGACCGTCGTCGGTCAGGATGACGGTTTTTCCTTTTAGTGCAGGGACACCCTTTCCGCCGGTGAACCTGGTAATCCGCTCACGAACATTCATTTTTGTTTCTTCGACCGCCTGATCAACCTCGGGCTGTGAAAGACCGAGCGAGGAACGCAACCGCTCGTTGATCAGCACCTGTCCGTCCCAGGTGACCGCCCCGAACCCTGCCTCGGTGCTGCCCGGGATCCGAACCTTTCTCACGATCGCGAGCGACAGGGGTACACCGAGTGCGAGAGCGACCTCCTTTCCGATCGGCACACCCCCGGCCGGGATGGCAAGGACGAGCGGGTCACGGATGCCGGGAAGTTTTTTGATGAACGCTCCCAGTTGTCTTCCGGCGTCATGGCGGCCGGTAAAGACATAGTTCCGGTCCCGGAGCCGGGGGTCGTCGACTATATCACCCATGTATGGGGGTTCTGAGTACAGGGAGGGATAATGGTTGCGGGTGGTGGGTATACCCTAGGGTGGATTTGGATGAGAAAATATATGAATAAATGTGGAATGTTTTTATCACACCAAATGTAAAATTCTAGGAATTTAATCTGGTATTAATGTGGATAATTGCAAAGATGATGTGATGAGAGCAGTATAAGGGGAGAAGAATGAGTGGGAATTGTTAATTCTTTATACAACTAAAAATAAAAAGGCAATAATGAAGGATGCACAGATATCTGACAACATGATTATCGACAATTCTTTATCCTTCGCTCAAAATCATTGTAAAAAGTTCGATGTAAAATTTCGAAAAAATAAAGGTCAGTTTTTCACACCAAAAAACGTTGCAAAATTCATGGCAGATAATATAAAATTAGATAAAAAAAATATTCGCATTTTAGATCCGGGTGCCGGTACGGGAATCCTTATTGCAGCAGTATGTGATAGAATTGCAAGTGAAAAAACCCATTCCTCATCTATAATAATTGATGCATACGAAAATGATAAGAACCTAATCCCATTTTTGAAAGATACACTTACACTGTGTCAAAAAAAATTATTACAAAATGGTCATCAATTAAAATATAATATTTCAAATTCAAATTTTATTATCGATAATGATTATTCAATTTTTCAAAAACGGCTTATATCAACAAAAAAAGAGATAAAAATTTATGATTTGGTTATCGCAAATCCTCCATATTATAAATTGAAAATTCAATCTCCTGAATCCTTATTATTGAAAGATTTTGTTTTTGGTCAACCGAATATTTATTCACTTTTTATGATTATGGCTATGCAATTGATCAAAGACAATGGAAGTTTTGTTTTCATCATACCAAGAAGTTTTTGTTCAGGTCTTTATTATAGAAAAATCCGTAATTGGTTTGTTAAAAATACACAAATTAAGATTATCCATTGTTTTGAATCACGTTTGAAAATATTTGAAGATAATGTACATCAAGAGATAGTAATTCTAATTGGAATTAAAACAAATGCAGATCAAAATAAATCAACAAAAATCAGTATATCGTATGATAAAACTTTTAAAAAATCATTTAGTTTTTTTGCACAAAATCAAATAATTTTTGAACAAAAAAGTCCTGAATCTTTCATACGCATTCCACAATCTGAAAACGATTTAAAAATTATTCAAGAAATTGATTCATATAATAACTCATTAAAAAGTCTTGGGTTAGAAATATCCACAGGGAAAGTTGTTGATTTTCGGACGAGAGAGAATTTAATATTTAACTCCGAAGATACTAATTGGGTTCCATTACTCTGGATGCATAATTTAAAAGAGGGTGTTATCGAATGGCCTTCTAAAACATATACAAAACCTCAAGGAATTTTATTAAATAATAAAACGAAAAAACAGTTAATTCCTGTCGACAATTATATTTTATTAAAACGGTTCACTTCTAAATGCCAAAAAAGAAGGTTATATGCAATTCCTCTCTTTAAAAAAGATTTTAGACAATTTTCGCTAATTGGACTCGAAAATCATCTTAATTATATTTACGGTGTTGATAAATCAATTTCAGATACTGATTTAATGGGCATTACTGCACTCTTGAATACTTCATTTTATGATATTTATTTTAGAACAATAAGTGGGAATACTCAAGTGAATGCAACAGATATGCGAACAATACCCTTACCAAGTATTAAAAAAATTAGAGAAATCGGAAAAAATGCGAAAAATCAAAAATTCCAACCTAGTAGAAAAATGGATTTATTAATTGGAAGAATTTTGAATGTGAATGAATTAGTTGTATAAATTATTTATATCCTTAACATAATGAACAATGGTGACCAAGATATGTATTATCATCGTCATTCAATAATGTTTGACATTCAATAAAATATTGTTCTTGAAAAAACTTTTGACTGAATCTAACAATATCAATCCATTCACGTTTACTCCTAAACATTTGACTTTCGTTCGGGTAATAATTTATTAAAATATATTCTAGTAACAAAACAATATCCATAGGGGGATGAGGGATCCTAGGTTCACGAATTGAGGAGGGTATCCAGCAATGTTCATCTGGAGATTGTTTTCCCCCTACGTGGAGATGGAAATATGGCTCTGGAAGAGATACGTCCTGCTCTTTTTTATCAAGGTGGAATCTTATCATTACACGTTTCCAATTCCCCTCGTCACACATCTCTTTAATAGACATTGAATCGTATTTTTCTCTAAAGCAAAAACCAGGTTTATTTGACCATAATTTCATATTTAGTTTATATTGTCTGATTAATAACCCGTCTTCAACTTCTTCAGCCTCAAATCGGAATAAAATCTCAATTTCTGAAATAACATCGTGATTAACTATTTTAAAAATTATTGGAGTCTCGTAAAGATCCATTCTCCATATTGTTTTTCCATCTGCACCTTGTTCTGCAGAACAGTGTGGTGGGATATCAGCAACGGAATTTACGTCTATTTTATCTCTGATATATCTTTGAGTGAAAAGATAACGTATTTTTTTATTATAATCAGAAATTTTAGTCATACTATCATGGTTTAAGTTTTCTTTCTTTGATAATATCGATACCAATTTCATCAAATAAATCAAAGTTTACATCGTTTCTTGTTTGAATTGCCTTAAACGAAATCCGAGGTTCATCCATTACATCAGGTCGTGGGTCAAGGAAATATCGTAATGAGTATTTTAGCATCACTGGTGTATTTAATAAACAACAAACTGTATCAGCGGGAGAATCATTTTTATAATTACATACAGATGGATTTAATATAATTCCAAATGTTCTCTCCCAACATTTTACAAATCCTTTTCGAAGTGGTAAATTTCTTTCAATATCATTCATTTTTTCATAAACAATATCATTAAGTGTGGTTTTCCACCATAACTCCTGCTCTCCAACAAATATTCCCTGATACAATGCAGGCGAAAAGAATGATTTTACTTCTTCCTTGTTGAATGAGTCAATTGAAATACCTAAATATGTGGCAGCAAAAATATCGTTGTATACAATCCCCGGATATTTCAGTAAAATTTTCCTAATCCAAAAAGCAGCTTCAAACGCATTCCAATTATTTTTTTTAGCATATTCTATCGGATATGATTTTTTCAAGAATTCTATACTTTTACTGGGTGCTAATATCAAATTTATTAAATTATTCCAATTTTTATTTTCACAAGCACGTAGGCTTTTGTATCCAACTGAAAGGCTAATTAAACAATTGATTAATTTTGGATCAGGAGGAATCAGATGCTCTTTTAGTGCAATTTCATCAATACATGCTAAAATCTCTTTGCTTTGAGGAAAATCTCTACTTTTTTCAATTGTCTCGCGTGTCAATAGAACTATTGGTACTTCTGGAAATTTTTGCCGTAATAAATTCGACAGTGTAGCGCCATTCATTCCGAGAACATGATTTGCACTATCCACATTTGAAAAATCAAAATCGACAAAAATTAAATCAGGATTTTGTTCTTCAAGAATTTTGGGATTTTCAGAAATATTAGTGCCGACTTTTGTTTGGACTTTAAATTGATAATCGGGTATAGGACATTCTTCGATAAAATCACCATACCGATCTAAATCACTTTGCTGATCGTCAATATATAGAATATTAATATTCATTTCTACACCAGCGGTAATTTAATTTCGACACAAGTATTCCAGTTTTCTGGAGGTTCTATAAAATGAACTTCTCCATTATATGCCTTAACAATATCTCGTACAATTTTAAGCCCCAGACCCGTTCCTGCACCATATATAAGATCCGGTTCGCCGTAACATATAAATGGATCAAATACCTTTTCCCATAAATTTTTCTCTAATCCAGGGCCTGAATCTAAAAATTTAATAATTAGAATATCATTTTCCTCAGATCCATCAATTTTTATTCTTCGATCCGTTTCTCCACTTACGGCTTTTATTGAATTCGACATTAAATTGTGAATTATTGCAATTATTTCAGATCTGAACATTAAGGGAGTACACAATGTATCTGGTAATGCATTGTGAAATTCAATACCCCGTTTTTGTAATTGCATTTCGAATGGAGACGTAATGTCATCCATAATTGGTTTAATTATCCATTTTTTCATTTCTGCCTGACTTTCTTGCCCAATAGATAAACCTAAAAATCTGCGAAAATTCTTTATCATTTCAATTCTTTCATTGAAAATTTTTAAATCAGTAAAATATTTTTTTTGGTCAGTTTGGGACGATTTTTGGATTATTTGCGATAGTCGATATGTAAGCGATTTCATATCATCTATTAAGGCTTGGATCTCATGCGTGAAAATAAAAATTAAAGTACCTGTCGAAGCAAGAGTCCGTAATCTTGAAAATTCTTGGCGATATCTCTGACTTTCACGACTTAATTCTGCTTTTTGAAGATTGATTATTTCTTCTTCAGCCTTCTTCACAATTTGAATTGAAGATAATGCGATAGAAACAGCCGCTTTACGTTTCTCATCGGCTTTTTTAATTGCCTTTTCTTCGTTTTGTCTCTTTTCTTCTTCGATTTGGCGTAAATCATTTTCAATTCTTATTTTTTCAAGTTCAATTTGTCTTGCTTTTTCAGCTTTTTGCCATTCACCTCGAAGTTTTTTCTTTCGGGCAATGTCCTCAGCTGAACGTCTTAACGATTCAGCTTGTCTTCGCTCTTCTTCAGCTCTTCGTCGTTTTTCTTCAGCGATTTGACGTTCACATCTAGCAATATTTTCTTCTTCTTGAGCTTTAATCGTCTCTGTTTCTGCAAAATTTGCTGATTCATTTGCTCTTGTTTTTTCTTCGTCAGCGAATTTACGTTTTTCTTCTTCTATTTTTTGAATTTTCTCTAACTCTGCTTTTTTAAGGATATTAGATCGTGTTTCTTCTTCATTGATTTCAGAGCGATATAATACCGTTGCAAAATCAATACCCAATCTAACAAATTTTCGTAATTCTTTATATGCTGTGCTTTCACTGTCTAATCGATCTCGATTAATTAAAATTTCCAAATTTGGATTATTTTCTTGATTAAATGTTACATATCCAAACAATGCAGCATTTCTGAATAATGCTAAACCTGGTTTTAAGTCGGGGTGGTAAAAATTTGTTAATTCTTCATCAACCGCTGCCCGAGATCGGGCACGATCATAATCCACACATAACCAATCATTTCCCTCTTCGCCATATCCAAAAACTCGGAAAAGATCTGCATATACTTTCACCCCCCCTCTCTTTCGGCCAATTTCAATTGATTTTGCTACATTCCATTCATTATTTTTAAATAAATCAGTCCGATAAGAGAAAATAAAAATTTTAAATTTTGCACTTTTTAGTTGTTTAAAATTACTTTTACGTTTTAATTCTCTCGTGAATTTAGTGACAATTTGGTTTTGAATATTGCACTCGTAAGTTGCCCATCCATTCTGATCAACAGATCCAGTAAGTATTGCCCATGCATTCTGAAAAAATGCTTTATTTAATGAATCCGGTCCAATTGAAAATTCAGTACTGATAATATCATATTTAAAACCAGGATCTATTTCTTTATATTTTTCATAAAAATCATCAATTTTTTTAGTATAAAACTTCTCCTCCAAAAAAATTATAGGAGTAAATAATTCACTTATTTCATTTTTCAGTCGCGTAATGTTCCTTTCAGTCCAAGATTCTATTGTATTTTCCAAGATTAATGTCGTTCCTGTAGGGATGGATGAATCAACCTTTTTTATATTATATTTTGTGGGAATTTTATCAACATCTGATCCCGGGATAAAAAAAGACCAATCAAAGTTTGCAGATAATTCAGTTTTCGATCCATCATTATTTTCTGATATTGAAACTAGACTCAACTTTTTTGCAAGTTTTCTACAAGCGAAACGACCTATTCCTTTTCGACCGGATTTTTTTCGTTTAAATTTTATAGATGTGGGTTTTTCTTCTGAAAAAATTGTTGCAATTCGCATCCAACCCTTTTTAAATGAATCTTCATTCATCCCAATTCCGTCATCTTGAATTATAATTGATCCACCGGGATTTTTTATTTTTTGAAGTGTAATTGTGGTTTTTGTTGCATCAGCATCATAAGAGTTTTTTACTAATTCAGCTAAAGCGATAGCTCTATTTGTAACTAATTTTTCACCAATTTCAAAAAGGAGTCGAGAATCGACTTCAAAAAAAACTTCTTTATTTTTAACCATGTTTCATCTAAATCCTATACTAACTCTCTTTAAAATGATCTATTGCTAGAAGACATAATAATTATTTATGAATTATAGTTAGAGAATCGAATTTTTGTCAAGACATTTTTGAATAAATGCGATAAACTTTTTGGCTTAATTTAATTATCGAATTTTTCATAGTAATCCATCTCCATTCTGGATTCTCTTTCTAACATCGTAAAATGCTCCTTAATCCAACAAGTATCCATATCGGTGAGAACTATTTTTTATTTTTTCCTTAACCTTATTTTAATATCTCCTTAAATCTCCAATAAATAACTTTACTCCTATTTGAACGAAAAGATCTAGAAACATCTAAGCAAGATGAGGGTGTAATATAAATTCCTTTTGGCGATTAATACGAAATTATTCGGAAAACACGATTTTACTCTCCAATCAGTCACTTCCCGTTGGGGCACAAATAAAATTTAAAATTAGATCGTTTGAGATCCAGCTCTTTAATATTCCCATTGAAACGTGTGCCAAGATAAGAATATAATCAATAATATCCTTTCAGAATCATCATTCCCCCTCCACCAACCCTCCATAATAACTACCAATCCCTTCGCAGTCATAGCAAGGCTTAAAAAGAAATCCTGCGTAAAGAGTCCTGATCCAAAATGAAACACAGTAAGGTGGCTCTTACCGCATTTCTGCTCCTTATCGCCATGATCGCGATCGGGACCGTGTCTGCGGCAGATACGAGCACTGATAACACAATTACCGCTTCAGGGACCGGATCCGTTATCGGCACCCCTGACCGTGCACAGATATCGCTCGCGGTCGAGACCGAGAATTACGATGTCAAGGTTGCACAGGTTGAGAATGCAGCCCGCATGACGCAGGTCATGGATGCGCTGAAGGCAGCCGGGATTCCGGAAGACGCACTCAAGACAACCGGATACAACATCTACCCGGTGTATGAAGAATCGAAGTCCCTGATCGAGCCGAAGATCAAGGCCTATCGCGTGACGAATACCCTGACCGTCACTCTCCACGACGTCAGCCGGACCGGTGAGGTAATCGATATCGGCATTGCGAACGGGATCAACCAGGCGAACTCGATCCAGTTCCTCCTCTCCGACGAGCAGAACCAGGTCCTGCGGACCGAGGCGCTGAAGGAGGCGACCGAGCGGGCCGGGTCCGATGCCCAGACCGTGGCATCAGTCCTCGGAGTCACTATCACCGGTGTGAAGTCGGTCGATATCGGAGCAGGATACAGCCCGGTACGGTACCAGAATTATGCGATGGCTGATGTGGCGTCCGCCACGGTATCAACGCCTATACAGCCCGGGGACATCACAGTGACCGCAACGGTGACGGTGACGTACCTGATCGCGTGACCGTACCCACCATTTCACTTTTTTTGCATTCTCGCTGTTTTGTACGGATTTTTTGTGAAGGCTGGTTGAAGCGCTGTCCTTAAGTGGAACACTGAATAGTCACGGAATCGCCGCCGTTAAATCAAATAAGTCATACAAAATTACGCATTTCAGAATGCTGTATTCTCTGTCGGCGACCGGACGGTCGCCTTATTTTCGAAAGGTGGAGCCTTCGCGGCATTTTCGAGGGCGGCGAAATGTATCGTATGGGAGATATGGATGTAAAAACCATCACATATCATACCAATAGCAGGATTATATCCACACACGAAATGGCGAAGTGCTTTTTTTGTTTCCGTTCAGCCGTACGACGTCAGATTTTTCAATTGGGTGGCATGGTTCAATTAGTCTGCTGACGGAGGAATCCTGCGACCGGCCGGCTTATTTTGCAGGAATGAAACGATATGTTCATGAAGGTCTTTTTTACCATAAATCCGATAGGTATTGTATGCATGAGCTCATCGGGGTCTGGACGAGCAGGAAAGGTCTGACATACATCGCATTGAGTGCGATTATCTATGCACTGGTCCTGGTCCCGTTCAACCAGGTCCACTGGGTCATTGCCGGGATTTCAATCCGGCCGGCAGCAGCACTTCCGGTTGTCTTCGGAATCCTCTGGGGGCCTGCGGCCGCATGGGGCCTTGGCTTCGGCAACGTAGCCGGAGACCTCTTCGGTTCCTGGTCCCCGATGAGCATCTTCGGTTTTCTCATCAACTTCCTGTACCCGTACCTCTCGTACCTGCTCTGGCACCGCCTGATGAAAGGCCACGAAGTTCGGGGTAGTCCTTACAGCCTCGGAAGTTTCTGGATCGTATCATTCGTTACAACCTTTACCTGCATGGCAATCCTCGCCGCATGCGGGACGGTCTTTTTTAACAGACCCTTTGAGAGCAAGTTCATCAGTTACTTCGGCAACAACATCCTCTGGGCAATGGTTGCCGGGCCGGTCATATTCTGGCTGATCCTTGAAAAAGCAATCCGGAAAGGGTTCGTATATGGCAGAGAATGGGACCGGTTGAGAGTAACATGAACGATTGTATTGATCGGAATTTTCCATATTGCAGTTTTTGCAGACGGGGAGATCTGACTATCGAGCGATGAAAAACAGCCTGGTTTTACACCGGGCTCTCTTTTTCGCACTGCAAAAACAATATAAGCAGGCATAATCAATTTTCATGAAATGGAACAGGAGAATCTCGACGTAACTGCATATAGCGGGCTCTGCTGCCTGGACTGTCACGGACATGCCGGGAAAATTCCGGACTTCGCACGGGACCTGCGAAAGGAACTGCGTACGGCTCATTATGAAAAATTCGCGGAGTCTATCTCGGCCTACCCCTTTGCAAAGGCATTCGTGCATTATCCTGAATGCTACGAGCTGCTCGGGGAGATGATGAAATTCCGTTGTACGAAGGGGTGCAGGAACGGAGGAGGTCCGCCGTTCTGCAAAATCCGGAAATGCTGCCAGGAAAAAAATATTACCGGGTGCTGGGAATGCGATATGGTTGACCAGTGTGAAAAACTGGATTTCCTGAAACCTGTGCATGCCGACGGACACCTGAAGAATATCGCAATAATCAGAAAGAAAGGAATTGACGGATTTATAAAGGGTAAACGGCACTGGTGAGTGCAGATCGCCGGGACCGGGATCACCCGGGCACAGACCCGCAGACAATCCGAACTCTATTTCAGTTACCCGGTAGTATCCACCCATTGCTATGATTGCCCCCTCTGATACTGCGATTATATCCGGGCGTATGATCAAAAGGTCCTGGCTGGTTATCCTTACAGGGATTCTTCTCCTTGTGATGGTCTGTGTTGTCCCGGCACCTGCCGCCGATCCCGGAACCTGCCAGACCTGTGGGATGATATGGAAGGATACCTGCGTCCCCTTCGAGCGGAACAACGAGACCGCATATGAGCAGGAGATGTTGTCGGCGTACGGGCTTATTGCGGCAAACCTGACACCTGTACCTGATTTAAGCAACAAATCGTGGAGTGAAGCGTTCCTTGAGATGCATACCCTCCTCCGTGAAAGGTATGCTTTTTCATCGTGGAAATCGGTCGACTGGGACGGACTCTATACGACCTGGTCACCAGAGATTGCCGATGCGGAGAGGACAGGGGATAAGGCCGCATATTACCGGGCCCTTCGTGGATACCTGTTTTCCATCCCGGACGGACATGTCAACATAATGGCCGCCGATGATTTCGGGGCGAAGTACGCAGACATCGGCGGGGGCTATGGTTTTGCGGTGAGCAGGCTCGATTCCGGAAAGGTCATCGTGAGTTATGTCGCGAACGGAAGTACGGCTGATACTGCGGGTATCCGGCCCGGGGATGAAGTGCTGGCCTGGAACGGGAACAATATCATGGATGCCATCAATGCGACATCCTACATCTGGTCCCCGAAAAAACCGTCCACAGAAGAAGGGATCCTCCTCCAGAAACAGCGATTCCTTACAAGGGCCCCTGTCGGGACACCTGTATCAATCACGGTTTCGAACAATGCCATGATCCCGTCAAGGACCCTGGAATTCACGGCATACGATGACGGATATGAATCCCTCACGAAAACCACTACGTTCCTCGGAAAACAGGTGAACGATGTGGGGGTTGCCCATAGCTGGACTGATATTAAACCGCAGATCAGCAATGACACTGTCACCTCCCGGACATTGCCGGGCGGCTACACGTACATTGCAATTTACGAGGAATCATACGAGGTCTACCAGCCGTTCAAAGATGCAATGCTCGCCGCAATTGCACACAAGACTCCGGGGATCGTCCTCGACCTCCGGTTCAACGGCGGGGGGGATGACAACATTGCATCATGCTTTGCAGGCTGGTTTGTAGATACACCGGTCTTCTACGAATATACTACCAGGTACGATCCCGGGTCCCGGAGATTCACGATTGTCTCGGAAGCCTGGACGCAACCCCGGCCAAATGCATACCATGGCCCGGTCGCGGTACTCGTCAGCCCGTATACCCTCAGCTCCGGTGAAGGGGTACCGATGGTGTTCGCAAATACCGGGACCGGAACGATCATCTCCTGGTATGGGACCAACGGGGCGTTCGGAATGATCTCACCCCAGGCCCTCATGCCCCTTGGCCAGGTCCTCTTCTTCCCTGACGGGGCATCCCTTGACATGAACGGCGTTATCCAGGTTGACAGCGATATGGACCTGGCAGGAGGTGTTGCACCCCGGATCAGGGTACCCGTTAACGAGGATACGGTGTTACGGTCCATGGCCGGGGAGGATGTCCAGCTGACCTATGCACTGGACTGGCTTGCCAGACAGAATGAGCCCCCAGTTACCCCGACTCAGCAGGCCCCGTCCGGGGCTGAGATTGTTGTGATCGCACTCGGTATTTCCGGACTGGTGGCCGGATCCCGAAGGTGGCGATAAGACGGGACTGCGATCAATGCTATGCCTGCCGGAAAACAGCTGACTGGAGAGATATTCCGGTTGATGCAGGTCAGGGCAGGTACTGATTCATCTGTTTCGGGATGAGCCCCAATACCCTACCCTTTTATCCTCCGGTCGCTCATCGTGCTATATGCGTTCGATCCTCCCTCTCGTCACAATTATCCTCGCTCTGTTCCTCTTCTTCGCAGGCTGTACATCCCCCGGGCCCGGGTCCACGAATAATACGGCACTCTCTTCACCCGGAAATCATCTCAATGCCACCGGTTCCCCTCAACAATGGATCGACCAGGTCCCGGTCAGGACCGCCCGGGTCGATGACATCGAAGTCGCGTACAAGGATTTCGGGCAGGGGGAGCCGCTCATCCTCATCAACGGGTACGGGGCGACGATGGACCTGTGGCCGCCCGGGCTCCTCTCGAACCTCTCTTCGAAGAAACGCGTCGTCATCTTTGATAACCGGGGTATGGGACGTACTACGGCGTCGGAAAAACCGTTCTCCATTGAGCTCTTTGCGGACGATACGGCAGGACTGATGGACGCCCTGAACATCAGCCGGGCCGACGTCCTCGGCTGGTCGATGGGTGCCGACGTCGCCCAGGAGCTTGCACTTCGCCATCCCGCGAAGGTCAGCCGGCTCATACTGTATGCCGGGACATGCGGCGGAAATGAGAGTATCCCGGCAGCACCCGCTGTCCTCGAACAGCTCACCAATACCTCAGGTTCTGCTCGTGAACAGGGTGAGCGACTCTTCGGGCTCCTGTTCCCGGCAGACTGGCTCCGGGATCACCCGGATTCAAGGACCTATTTCCCGGTCCCGACCGAATCGTCTCCCCCGGAGAGCTACATCCGCCAGTCAGGGGCGATGGGTGTATGGAACGGGACATATTCCCGCCTTCCTGATATCAGGTCCCCGACGCTCGCCCTGAACGGGGCGGAGGACGTCATCTGCGTCCCGGCGAATGCATTTATTATCGGCGGGCGAATCCCCGGCGCATGGGTCATCCAGGTCCCCGGCGGAGGACATGGGATGATGTACCAGTACCCGGAGCAGTTCGAACGGATCGTCACCTTCTTCCTGGACGCCTCAACCGTGTAAAATCCCGGTCGTCCCCCGACATCACCTGCCGGTACGACCTCACGGTGTCAATGCCCTGCTGCCCGTGATGCACACTATATTACAACTACGTTCAAATGCGGTGGAAAAGGAGATAAAACGCTGCGGAAGCGGGCAGGAATGCCAGCGGTGAGATGATCCCGTTCTTCAGGAGAATGCCGAACTGGTCCGGACATATTCCCGAACAATAAAGATCTGACGAATGCGATGGGGATATCCAGGATGAGCCCCGGGCAGATCTTTAACTTGTTTTTCTTTTGTCAAACAACTTCTCAGCAGGACAACCGATCTCTCTCTGTGTACAATACCTGCAGGCAAGTTTCCCTCTTACAAGGGCATTTCCAAAGAAACCCAGGAAAATGAGAGCTGCAATGAGACAGAGGACAGTCCACGAGAACTGCTGCACCAGGAGCAGTATGCCTGCGAGAACCGGGATAAGAAACACGAGAAAGTCCGGGACAATATCCTTCCACGTGATCTTTTTCTGGTTGAACCGCTCCGGCCTGCCCCTGGGAAAAAGCAGGGAACTCAGGTATCCCTTCCCGAATGCGCAGGTTTTGCCGTAATAATAACAGTCCACGCAATGCCTGCCCAACAGCCGGAATTCAAGGATAAGAATGAAAATAACATAAACAATGGCCAAAATGAGACTGATCCTGTACAGGATATACGCCCCGATAACGTAGATCAGGAGCGATACGAGATTGGATATGATAACAATCACGGCCGGATAATGTTCATGGCAGCACGGATCCTGCATACTGCAATAGACGAAATAATAAACTATTAAAATTTCCGGTTATTCTCTCGTAGTGTGCTGAAATTTCATTTTTTGAGCGATTTCTGTAACAGATGATGGTAAATCAGGAACAAAGTGGAAACTCGTCGATTTTTGTCAGGATCACGTCCCCGTTGAGCCTGATGAATGTGACATTTCCAACCGTTCCGGAATCTATCATTGCACCGTTCGGCACTTCCATTATACGGACTTCGTTCGAATTGTACACCGCGAGCGTCTGGACCCCGGACTGGTTAAAGATTCTGCAGATCCCATCGGGAGCGCAGTCGATGATCGAACCGTACGGCACCTCGTTGTTGCGTGCCTGGGTCCCGGGTAAAACGATCCGCAATTCCCCTTCAGGCATTACCGGGATGAGCGATTCGTTCACCACAAGATCAGGTAATGCAAGCCGGGACCAGTCAATGTAATTCCCGGCTCCCGGGTTTGCGGGAAGAGTTGCGATTATTTCGACAAAACCTTCAGCATCTGCCTGAAGGGTATCATCATGCGATTCGACACTGATAAAGTATTTTCCCGTATTGAGTAGTGTTGTATCGATGGTTCCGGAGTACTGGTTGACCCCCCCGGTTGTGGAATACACAACTGCAGATCCTTGGGCAATCTCATGCGACCAGTCATAATTTTTTGGAGTCGGGTGGAAATTTACCGTGCAAACCCAGATCGAAAGGGGTGTCCCGGCAGGGAGACTCGTATTGCCCCTGACAACAAGGTTCCCCGGCTGGCATGGGCTGACAGGATCGATTGTGATCCGGCCGTCAACCCCGTTGAGGAAATATATCAAAGCGGAATTGCCGGCTGCCGTTATTCCCTGTTCAAGGTAATCGACCTGCGTAGTGGGATACATAGCAGGATCTTTCAGGTGGGACAGGATTGGAGTGGACTGTCCGGTCCCGGTCTCGATCACATCTCCGGTGGTCGTGTCCAGCATTACCGAAAAATGATCAGGGGGAGCAGGATACTGCACCACTATTACTGATGAAAATGTCCGGGACAGTGCGGCAGTCTCGCTGGAATCAAGTGTAACCTGGTATGTACCGTCCGGCATGACAGGAATAATTATTGTTGAGATAGTGCCATCCAGCACCCAGGCCTGCACCGTTTTTATCGACAGGTTGTCAACCGATCCGTTGATGGTGAATGGTTCTCCACGCAACACATCCAGGGTGGACCTGTCTGCAGGCGTGGAATCCGGAGCATTTGCGATAGTCACCGGGGTGGACGCGTGTATCGGGGGTGACACTGTCGGTTCTAATCCGGCCGGTGTCGCGTTTGTCGATGGGGACGCCGGATACGATGATGATACCCCTGAGAACGGACTCAAAACGCCCGAAGGAATAATGTAGATGTTTGAGACAGATTTCTCTTTTGACACCATAATTCCGCACAACAAAACGAGGCCGATAACAATTATTACTCCAATAATGAAAAGCCATTTTTTGTTGGGGAGATGCATATGAGAATGATTCGGTTCACGGTCCTGATATCGCTTCCGATGAGTAAAAAAATGTACAGTAATCCAGGGAATAAAAAGGGATAGAGCCGGCCCTCTGGTTTATACAGGAAAATCGCCGGTCAATACCGGACTCCCTGCGGCCGGCAACAATTTTATTCATAATGGGACCCTTCAGATCCGTTAAGGTCACTCCATGCAGACTATTCACACCGAAATCCGGATCAATGCATCCCCGGAAAATGTCTGGGACGCACTGGTGGTCTCCCCCGGCATTCCCGTTGAAATCCGGAACTCCATACGCAACCGTACCCTGCGGCAGAACCTGAGCGTACCCATGAGTGCCGGCGGCAGGAGTGCCAGCCTGACCGTGAAGCTTCTTGCAGTCGATCCGTTCCGTGAAATCAGGTGGAAAGGGCATCTCTGGCTCCCGGGATTGTTTGACGGCGAGCATGTATTCGAGATCCGGAAGGAAGAAGGAGATATTGCGCTGCTCATCCAGCGCGAGACATTCTCCGGGCTGCTCGTCCCCTTCCTGTCAGGGACGATCAGAGACACGAAGCAGGAGTTTGGAACGATGAATGCCGAGATCAGGGGCCGGGCCGAACAGGGCATACCCTGAAATAGCGTCATCCGAAAAGGTATCCCTGGTTGCCGGCGGGTACGGGATGAAGGACACCGGCATGAAATTACGCTTTTATTGCATCTCTTTATACATTCTTATCAGCGTCACTGCAATAACGATAACAAACATCAGGATAACAAATTCAGATAAATAAAACCCGGTTCCTGTTGTACCCCCGGAAATGTTGAGGATATTTACAGAAATTGCAACAAGACTTGCCACGATGATAATGATATCTCTTGCAGTGTTCTTCATGGGACGTAACTTCACGCAGTATTTATTTACACGTATCGTTTAGAAACGCGTCGATGCGGGGTTTTTTGCAGTACCGGGATTCTGTCGCTATTCTGTCGGTTTTGGTTTCTTCATCAGCGTAGCCACGATAACGATAATACACATCAGGATAACAAACACGGATAAATAAAATCCGGTTCCTGATATGCCCATTGCAATATTGCTGGGACTTGCAATAATTGCTATAATACCTGCCGCAAAAACGACGATATCTCTCGATGTGTATTTCATAAAAAACTTCATCTGGTATTTATCATACACGATTCGTTAAAAATCACGAGTCCGCCGGTCTTTTCAGGACCAGGATGTCAGTTACCGGGAATTCCATGGCACCGACCGTATCAGGGCCAGGGACACATTAAATGAGTGAGTGAGTGGTGAAACGTACCGGGATCTCCGGAAATTTGAGCCCCTTTATCACAGGATCCGGCCTGGCGATGCCACAATATAAAAGGGTTAATTTTACGTAAGCTTCGACCAAAAACCAACTGGTTATTTATGAAGAATTTTTCACGCATATTTACCTTTGGGATAATATCCCTTGCCCTGGTTGCCGTGGTCCTGATCGCGGGATGTACCGGGACTTCACCTCAGGTGCAGACAACCCCCGTTCCGACGACGTCCCCGGCAGTCACCGTACCCCCGGCAACTGCCAACGTTTCGCTCGCCTCCGCGGTCACCCTCGGGAAGATGCACGGTGTTATGATGGAAGCGATCGAAGAAGCGCTTGCCTACCCGGTCCTCAACAGTACCGAAGAAAAAAGCGATTTCGAGGCGAAATCAGCAGAGTTCGACGTGCTCGCCGTTCAGTTCGAAAGTGAGGCCGCCCTCAGCAGGCCTGAAAATGCCGATACGAAAGCGCAATTCGATGTGATCCTTGTGAAGAAGGCCGCACTCGTCGATGCTGCAGGGAACTTCTTTACTGCATACGAGAAGGAATTGATCGTGACGAAGGATAACGTGACTGTCTTTGAAGAGGCAATCGATGGATTTACCTCAGATTTCGGCCCGTTCACGAAGGCCTACTTCGACCGGGTCAGCGAGGCTGATTTCGGTGACGACGACCATGCACATTCGGCCCTGCTCCTACTGCTGATGCACCATGATATCATCCAGGGCGTCGAGGAGGCGTTCGGTTATGTGCTGCTCGGTGACACTGAAGAGAAGGCCGATTTCGGGATGCAGATGCAGGATTTCGATGATGCAGCGAACGCCTTTGTGAAGAGTGCGTACCTTGACAGGCCCGAAAACGCGGCGAAACTCGAGGCATATACAACGATGATGGAGGCAAAAGAAGCGATGCAGGCTGCTGCTTCAGCCATGTTCTCCGAGCATGAGCAGAGCGGTGCAGTCTCTCCCGAAGTCGCCGGGGTCTTCGAGACCGAGGTCGACAGGCTGACGATGGCGTATGATGCCCTGCTTGCAGAGGTCCTTAAGGAACTCTGATTCTCACTTTTTTTGGTTATTGGCGTATGCGGATACGAAATAGATCTTTTGGTTCCGGTTTTCCATGATTATCAGTGAATATCCGGAATCTTGTCCCGAAGTCGTTCTGTTATTGAGTAAAACAAGGATTTGTCCGGCAGGTTTGTGTGATACCCGGCACTTAATCAGGAAGTCATACTCAGCAGAGATGACTGTATCCGGATGGCAGGAGGAAGCAGGATTTATCATTGCTGTTCGAAAAATGATCGGATATGGCAGAGGGGGATGATGCCAGTGTTGCAATACTCAAAGCCCTGAAGTACAACCCGCGGGGCCTGACCCCTCATTACTCCTCTTTCACCGCACCCCTGAATGCGACACTCCGGGGGCTGATGCTCCCCGTTGATGTGTTTCCTTATAGGGCTGTGAAACCGTCACCATGAACACGGGGAGGCGGATCGCTACCGGGGGGAGAGGATGAACGGGAAATAACCCCGGAAAGGTCTTTTGAGATAATATTTATCCGCATTGCCTGATATCCGGAGTCCGATACCGGCAGAATAATTATTCTCACCACCTACTTGTAAAAGAGATTCATTCATGCAGGAACGAAGGCTGATCTCACGGATCATCATTTCAGGCTGTATACTGCTGATCATTCTCTTCCTGCTCTTCACCTGCCAGGTACCTCAGCTTCTCTATCCTGCCGGTGAACGTCCAACCGTATATATGCTCTATACCTCTGCCGGTTCAATGTCCCAGCTGCTCAATACCAACCAGATTGATGCCTTCCTGATCTGGGAACCGGTCGTTGCTAATGCAGAACTTGCCGGTACCGGAAAACGGGTCGCAGTACCGTCTGACCTCCCGCCCCCCGGAGAATGGGCGAATGCCGCAAGCTGTGTCCTGGTAGTGCGAAATGACGTTGCTGAACAGTACCCTGATATATCTGCACTCCTTTCCGCCCTGACAACCGCCGCTATTAACCGTACCAATGAGGACCCGGACCGTGCCAGGAAGATCACCGCGGACTGGGTTTTCGGCGACAGCCCGATCCTGACCCCGGGAGGATCGCTCGAACCGCTCGATGTGGAAAATCTGTCATTTGCCAACATGGTTTTTACCGCCTATGCGAAACCGCCGGAATCCGGCCTGGTCACCCACGTACTGGACGGGAAATCAAATGGCAGCTATGACCCTGATGATATGCTCAACCCGGTAATCATGGTGAGGGGAGAGCAGTTTCTCAATGGTTCGGCAGTCCCGGAAACATGCGGGGATGTCCCGGCGCTCGCATTCGGGTACCTCCCCTCCTCTGACAATTTCGCCCCCCTGTATGTCATGGTAATGGATTCTTTGTATTTCTGTAACCGGTACGGGTTCTGCCTTGTTCCTGACGACGCTACCACCTCGAGACCGGTTCACTGCACCCTTTTTGTGGGAGAAACGCCTGCGGCGTATATCGACCTCATACCCGGCCAGTCGGGGGGAGGCATCATGACAACGGTCGGCCAGACGGCTCTCGACGGGGCGTTTGTCGGTTCGGTCCCGTCAGAACTGCAGATTGCCCTTGATAACCCCTCATCCATCATCCAGTCAATAAATACCGGCGGTTCAGGACTTGTTGTCGATAACCGGGCTCCCTGTAATGACTGGGACAGTTTTGTCCGCTGGGTGGAAAGCCGTTCTGCCGCCAGGCGGCCGGTCGTTGTTGCAACGGTCCAGAGTTCCATCCAGGAGGACATGCTCCGGGGAGCACTTGCATATGAGAATATTACGGTGAAACTGTATGGTACTGATTTTGAAAAAGCGTATCCTTGAATATGGCAAAGGACTGGCAATCATCGTCATCTTTCTCCTGATGTGGGAGGGAGCAGCGCTTGTCATCCAGAACAACTATATTCTTCCACCGCTCGGGGAAATTTTTGCGGTTCTGCTCCACCCGTTTGAACCGGTACTCGGAGGCGAGACCCTCATCGAGAATACCTGCGTGAGCCTGAAAGAGGTCATCACCGGTTTTCTCATTGCAGCGGCACTCGCCATCCCGTCCGGCCTGCTTATCGGCTGGTCGCCGGCAGTGCGGACATATTTTAATCCCGTTATCCAGACACTCCGTCCTGTGCCCCCGATTGCCTGGATGCCGTTTGCAATTGCCTGGTTTGGTATCGGCCTGAATTCAGTCCTGTTCATCATCGTAACGGGGGCATTTTTCCCTATCCTGATCAACACCGTGGACGGGGTGAATGGCATAAGACGACGATGGATCGAGGTTTCAGAGATGCTGCATGCAACCCAGTACGAACAGATCCGGACCGTTGTGGTACCCGGGGCCTCTCCGGTTATATGGACCGGACTCCGTGTATCGTTTGGCGTGGCATGGATGTGTGTGGTAGCCGCCGAGATGCTGCCCGGGACATCGGCCGGCCTTGGCTTTCTTATCATGTACGCCTACAATCTCGGCCAGCTCCAGGTAATAGGGGCAGGAATGATTATCATCGGCGTAATCGGCCTTGGAGCGGATACCCTCTTCCGGGCAGGCCAGACCCGGTTCTTCAGCTGGCAGGGGAAGGAATGATGGACCCGGTTCTCACTCTTGAAAAGATTACAAAGGCATTCGCTGACAACGGTGAGGTCTGCCCCGCTCTCGCCGGTATCTCATTTGATGTCCGGGCCCATGAGATCGTCTGCATCATGGGGCCGTCCGGGTGCGGAAAGTCCACACTGCTCCGGATAATCGGAGGCCTTGAACAGGCAGACAGCGGGACCGTCCACGAAGAGCAGGGGAATGGCAGGGGCAGTCTTTCGGCTGCCATGGTCTTCCAGGACCACGCCCTCTTCCCGTGGCTTTCAATCTATGAAAATATCGTGTACGGCCTGCGCCTTTCAGCCCAAAAACTACCGGAAGACGAGATGAAGCAGCGGGCGGAAGCACTGCTGGCACTCACTCACCTGGACGCGTTTAAGCATTCCCTCCCGCACCAGCTCTCCGGCGGGATGAAACAGCGGGTTTCTGTTGCACGGGCGCTCGCAATCAAGCCGGATATCCTGTTGATGGACGAGCCGTTCAGTGCGCTCGACACGTTTACGCGAAGGGAACTTGAGGATGAAGTCCTGAGAATCCGCCAGGAGATGAAAACGACCATTCTCCTGGTCACTCATAATCCAGAAGAGGCCGTCTATCTCGCTGACCGGATTGTCATCCTCTCCCCGAGACCCTCGGTCGTTGCTGCAATCCTGCCGGTTGTTCTCCCCCAGCCACGTGATCCGGCGAATTCCGAATTTATCAGGATCCGTGAACAGGTGACCCGTCTGGTACAGGGAAAACCTGACCTGGTCCAGCAATAAGGTACGCCACACTTCCGTCATTACACTGAATACCGGATGCATGAGGGAACGGTCAGGGACCTTTCCCCCTTATTCTCCCACTATCTCGTCTCCGTTTGGAACATGGATAACCCGGTCAGGGAAGACATTCTCCAAAACATTCGTTCACTGTCGTTGGATCCGGGATGATGAACCCATTGGAGAAACCGACTGGAAGCAAGATTTATCATTGCTGTTTTATAATACTCGCTCATGGCAGAGGGGGATGATGCCAGTGTTGCAATACTGAAGGCCCTGAAGTATAACCCTCGGGGCATGACCGTCACGGACATTTCGAAAAAGACCGGGTATCACCGGAACTCGACCGGAAAGCAACTCGAGATACTCAGGGCCGAGGGGAAGGTCGAGGTCCGGCAGATCGGTTCAGCGAGGGTCTATTCGCTTGCACAGCGTGTGCCGCTCTCGGCGTTTCTTTGTTTTACAAAAAACCTTATCCTGATCGTCGACCAGGACCTGAATGTAGTGCAGGCAAACGACCAGTATATCAGCCTCAGCGGTTTTTCGAAACAAGAGATTATAGGAAGGAACCTCCATGAGGGGGAGCTCCCCATCGTATCCACGCCGGAGGCCCTTGGGATTATCGAATCGACCGGGAAAGAGCAGGTCATCACTGAACTGCGCTCTATGAAGGGCAGGGACGAGTTTTTTTATAAAATGGAAGTGATCCCGACGACCTTCGAGGACGGGGACCCGGGACTCACCATATTGTTCGAGGACATCACCGAGAAGAAACGGCACTTAAAGAACATGGAGTTTCTCGCCCGGACGGCAATGGAGCTTGTAGACCTGCCTCCTGAGACCAATATCTACCAGTATATCGCAGAACGATTAGAGGAACTTATTCCTGATAATCCGCGGTATTATGTATTTTCGTATGATGATGTGAAGGGAGAGTTCTTGTGGCAGGCGGTGGAAAATGAAGCAATCCGTCGGGGATTTGCAGAACTGATAGGCTCTGATCCAATTGGAAAGGCGTGGCCAATGAAAGAATTTTTCTATTCTCCCCCTTTCTTTGAAACAGCGGCCAGCTTCAAAGATATGCGGGTGATGCATTTTCGACCCTTTTACGATGAAGAGGAATACTCAGTTTATGATGCCTGCGCTCGCCAATTCCCAAAAGAGATCTGTGAAGCGGTTTTGCTGAAGTTCAACATTGCAAAGATTTATCTTACAGGACTCGTCTGGCAGGAGCAGCTTTTCGGCATGGTCGGGATCTGTCTCGGACGTGATGAGGAACTCGAGAACAGGCAGGCGATCGAGTCGTTCCTCCGCCAGGCCTCGATCGCAATTGCGAGGCGACAGACCGAAGAAAGGCTCATGAGGAGCGAAGACCGTTTCAGGGAACTGGTCTCAAACGGAGTTCTCCCGGCAACAGTGGTTGTCCGAGACGGCCGGATTACGCTCGTCAACCCACGGTTTACGGAGACCTTCGGCTACACGAAGGATGATATGCCGACGCTGCAGGAATGGTTTTTAAAGGCTGTCCCTGACCCGGAACATCGCAGCATGGCGTTGTCTGCGCTGGATCCAGGTCTATGGAATGCAGGGGATTCCCCGGCTCAGACAATTTCAGTGCGGTGCAGGAATGGTGATGAGAAACAGGCTGAAATACTCCCGGTCTTCCTATCAGACGGTACCCAGGTCATCACGTGCCAGGTGAAGGATTAGCGCTGGTGAAATGTTCGAGTACATTCAAGGCAGTCTGCATGCCCGGGTTTAACCTTTGGTAGCGTGGATTCAGCTTCTCATCCCGGATGAGGATAAGGTATTAAACCCTTTTTTTACGGCGTTACAGAATTTACTGTTCAGATCAACCTGGATATGTGAAAACATCGGTTGGAAGCAAGATTTATCATTGCTGTTTTATAATACTCGGTTATGGCTGAGGGGGACGATGCCAGTGCTGCAATATTAAAAGCCCTGAAGTACAACCCGCGGGGCATGACCGTCACGGACATTTCGAAAAAGACAGGGAATCATCGGAATTCGACAGGGAGACAACTTGAGATACTCAGGGCCGAGGGGAAGGTCGAGGTCCGGCAGATCGGTTCAGCGAGGGTCTATTCGCTTGCCCAGCGTGTTCCGCTCTCGGCGTTCCTCTGCTTTACAAAGAACTTTATCCTGATTGTCGACCAGGACCTGTCTGTCGTCCAGGCAAACGACCAGTATATCAGCCTCAGCGGTTTTACAAAGCAGGAACTGATCGGCAGGAACCTCCGTGAGGGGGAGCTCCCCATCGTGTCCACGCCTGAGGCCCTCGGGGTCATCGAATCGACCGGGAAACAGCAGGTTATCACTGAATTGCGTTCAGGGACCGGCAGTGATGAGAGGTATTACAAAATGGAATTGATCCCGACGACCTTCGAGGACGGGGACCCGGGACTCACCATCCTGTTCGAGGACATCACCGAGCGGAAACGACACCTGAAGAACATGGAGTTTCTTGCCCGGACCGCGATGGAGCTTGTTGATCTTCCTCCTGAGGCGGACATTTACACATATATCGCAGACAGACTGGTTGAACTCATCCCTCATAATCCGAGGTATTATGTAGAATCGTTCGACGAGGTAAAAGGGCATTTTTTCGCGCGTGCACTTGTTAATCAGGAATTCCGTGACGGGGTGAAACGTCTGCTTGGACATGACCTTGTCGGGATGACCTTTCCCGTCATGGAATTCTTCTATACCGCACCGTTCTTCGAGAGTCCTTTGACCCTCAAAAACATGCGGGAGATGCGTTTCCGCCCCTTCTTTGATGATGAGGAAATCTCCTTCTATGAACATTGCGTGGGTCAGATTCCAATGGATGTCTGTACTGCCATTCTCCAAAAATTTAACATCGGGAAGATCTATCTCACCGGACTGGTCTGGCAGGAACAGCTCTTCGGAGTGGTAGGTATTTGTCACGACCCGGACGAGGAGCTCGTAAACCGGCAGGCAATCGAATCATTCCTCCGCCAGGCATCGATCGCAATTGCACGGCGACTTACCGAGGAACGGCTGTCGAGGAGTGAAGACCGGTTCAGGGAACTGGTCTCAAACGGGGTCCTCCCGGCAACACTGGTTGTCCGGGATGGCCGTATCTCTCTTGTTAACCCGAAATTTACCGAGACTTTCGGCTACACAAAGGATGATATCCCGACACCGGAGGAGTGGTTTAAGAAGGCGTTCCCCGACCCCGAATATCGGCGGAAGGCGGTTTCTGCCTTAAATCAGGATCTGCATGGTGCAGGAGATCTCTCGGCCGGGACATTTGCAGTACGGTGCAGGAACGGGGATGAAAAGGGTGTCGCCTTCATGCCGGTCATCCTCTCCGATGGTACGCAGGTCGTTACGTGCGAAGTTAAGTATTAAGGGCGGTGAGTGATGCAGGATTTAGACTTGATGTCATATCCCCTTGACTGAAGAACTCCCGAAAAAGTCCCGGTGGAGAGACACTGTTACGGGATCGTACTCACGTCCGGGATTCATCGAGTTCTTCAGTATGCCTGGACTATTGGAGTGGGGTGAGGTGCCGGAACATCCGGTATGCAACGGTAAAACACGACCCTGAAGTTGAAACCGGATGTTCCCTGAAAAAAAGTCAACTGGCAGCAGGTATCCCTGTTAAATCCGGCCATATCTTCATTTGCTCCCCGATTATTTCACGTAAAAGTTTTCATTTCCGTTTTACACGCCCGAACGGGCACGCCCAGAGGCACATACCGCACACGGCAACGCCGGTCCGCTTCTCTTCGTCCTTAAAAAAAAGGTCGCAGGCCGCAGCATCAAACCTGGCTTCCCTGGGTTCGTTCTCGTCGAACAACCGTCCCGTGAATGCCTGAACCGGGCAGGCCGTTACACATTCCGTGCAGTTTCCGCACCTGGTTTCCATGGGTGAACCCGTCGGAGCCAGGGGTGCATCGGTGAGCACGGTCACCCAGCGGACCCGTGGTCCGTGGTCCGGGGTAATAAGCAGGCAGCTTTTGCCGATCCACCCGAGACCGGCACGATGGGCGGCAAGTTTGTGAGAGAACGGCCCGCAGATCCTGGCATCGTCAGTCCTCCGGGATGCAGCAACGGGTAATGCACTATATCCCTCTCTCTGGAGTGTATTTGCCACCCGCATGGCAATCTGGTCGAGAGCGGCATTCACGACATCATAGGCATGGTGCTTGTACAGGATGCTATTCCCGTTTTTCTCACGGTCAGGCAGCAGTTCGACGAGAGTGTCATTCAGAACGATACCCATGACAACCCCGGCCGGGTACTTCGCTATCTCCGGTCCTCCCTGCCTGAAGATGAAATCACGGGCCCCTGACAGGTCTGCAATACCAAAATAATCCGTTCCTGGTGATTCGGCAAGTGTCTTTATGCTATTTTGAATATCCATCCGATCTCCTGCACCAGGTACCTGGGATGCTGCGATGTTAAATGTGGCGGGGCAGCGCCGGTAGCCTTTTTTACCAGTGACTTTTCACAGGGGCGGTGGGGAACGCTGCAATTCTCTCACAACCCGGGTATACACGATAAACGATCACGGGGCCTGTCATACGGTGGTCTGTTCTGCTTCCCGGTATCACTGCGTATGAGCACTCTGCCTGCCCGGTATTTCTGGTAATGTTCCGGGCGTTGAACATGTAACCTGCGGTACAACAATCGCGATGGAAAAAAATCAGGTGTCCTTCTCCTCCCTGCGGGCGGCAATCTTCCCGGTCCGTGTACACTCCCTGACCCCGTACCGCCGGAGGAGCCGCTCGGTCGCATCGATCTTTCCGGTATCCCCGGTCACCTCGAGAAGGACCGATGCACTCCCGATATCAACGACCGCGGCCTGGAATGTCTGTGCGATCTGCATGATCTCAGCCTGTGGAGCCCCGGGACCGGCGGTCACCCGGATAAGCGCCAGTTCACGTTCCACCCGCGGTGTCCCGGTCATATCAGACACCCTGATCACATCGATCAGCTTGCTCGCCTGCTTTCTCACCTGTTCGACCTGTGCGTCGTCGCCGGTGACCGTAATCGTAATCCTGCTCAGGCCGGCACTCTCGCACGGGCCTACGGCAAGGCTCCCGATATTATAGCCGCGACGCGAGAATAACCCAGATATACGTGAAAGTGCGCCGGGGTGGTCTTCGACAAGGATACTCAGCGTATGCAGGGTCATAGCCGTATCGCCTCCCTCAGCGTGGTGTGCCTGGGATCGTATCGAACGACGAACCACGGGGTAATC
Organism: Methanoregulaceae archaeon UBA467; assembly: GCA_002503825.1. Taxonomy (GTDB): domain Archaea; phylum Halobacteriota; class Methanomicrobia; order Methanomicrobiales; family Methanospirillaceae; genus UBA467. Next base: position 211,027 of record DASP01000012.1, on the reverse strand, counting down.
ACGGTCATTGCCGCCGGACCCCCATCATCTCGTTGACCGCAGCTCCGGCCGGGACCATGGGAAAAACATTTTCCTCCCGCTCGATCCGAAAATCGATGAGGAACGGACCGTCTGTTGAAAGTGCGGTCTCAACGGCAGGAACCACTTCGTCGCATGATTCCACCTTCATCCCTCCAATCCCGTACGCCTCGGCAATCCTGACAAAATCAACGGGAGGAAGCTCGGTAAACGAGTACCTCCGGTCATGGAAAAGTTCCTGCCACTGCCTCACCATGCCGAGGAACATATTGTTCATGACCATGATCTTCACCGGAATGTTGTACTGGGCGATTGTCCCGAACTCCTGGATATTCATCTGCAGGCTCCCGTCTCCGGATATATCGATGACCGGCACTTCAGGGCGGGCATAATGAGCCCCCATTGCGGCAGGTAGGCCGAATCCCATCGTCCCAAGCCCGCCTGACGTGATCAGCTGCCGTGGAGAGCGGAAACAGTAATGTTGTGCAGTCCACATCTGGTGCTGCCCGACCTCGGTGACGATCACCGAATTCCCGCCGAGCATATCGCTTATTGCCCTGATAATGTCCTGCGGGTGGAGGAATCCGTCGCCCCCGTACACGGGCCGGTACTGCTGTTTCCACCCGGCAATGGTCTGCTGCCAGGAATCCCCTGTTTTGCCCTTCTGCAGGTGCGAACAGAGGTGGAGAAGCACATCCCGGCAGTCTCCGACGACTGGCAGGTGTGCCTCGCGGTTCTTTCCGATCTCTGCAGGGTCGATATCCACATGGATCACCTGTGCACGAGGAGCGAATGCCTCGATCTTTCCTGTCACCCTGTCGTCAAACCTGGCGCCGATCGCGATGAGGAGGTCGCACCCCGTCACTGCGTAGTTCGCCTGGGCGGTCCCGTGCATTCCGAGCATCCCGAGGTTGAGCGGGTGGTCGCCAGGGATGCAGCCAAGCCCCATGAGCGTGGAGGTGACCGGGATCATCATCAGTTCGGCAAGCTGCAGGAGTTCTCCTGAAGCACCGGATGCAATGACGCCACCCCCTGCATAAATAAGCGGCCGTTCTGCATTTGCTATCATATCGACTGCTCTTGTAATCTGTCGCCGGTTTGCGTTCACTGTCGGGCTGTATCCACGGGGGTGGATGGCATCACCAGACGGGTCATGGGAGATCCGGTTCATACTCACATCTTTCGGGATATCGACGAGGACCGGTCCTTTCCTGCCTGACCCTGCAATATGGAATGCCTCCATGATCACGCCCCCAAGGTCTTCCGTCCGTTTCACGAGGTAGCTGTGTTTCGTGACCGGCATGGTGATTCCAGTGATATCGGCTTCCTGGAATGCGTCGTTCCCGATAAGGTGCGTGGCGACCTGCCCTGTTATGGCGATGACCGGGCTCGAATCCATGTATGCCGTGGCAATCCCGGTGACGAGGTTGCAGGCACCCGGCCCGGATGTCGCCAGGCAGACCCCGGTCTGTCCGCTGGCACGGGCGTACCCGTCGGCGGCGTGGGCGGCGGCCTGCTCGTGCCTGACGAGGATGTGCCTGACAGGCGAGGAATACAGTTCATCGTATATCGGGAGGACCGCTGCACCGGGATACCCGAAGATGGTGGAGACACCCTGCCGGTGGAGAGACTCGACAAGGATCCGTGCACCGGATTTCATGGAATTCCTCCGGAAGAATTCACCCATAGATCGTCTGCCGGGTCCGGTTCCCTGGAGAACGAAGGTCTGCCATTGTAAAGTGCTCCTGGGAAATCCCGGGAAACGGGGTATGGCACCGGTAGCGGATGCGGGGAAAACAGAGTATTCACTAATTTGAGTATCGGTTCAGTATATGCAGGTGTACTCAGGCGAGCACAGGGTGCATGTTGTTTTGGGATATACAAAACAGTCTGTCATGGTTGTCCATCACATGTATTCATTGGAGGATACCGGATAAAAAAATTGTGTATCCCGACAATGATTCTTCCATGCGGACGGGAGTGGAGGGGGTGATCACAACGGCATCCGGGTGTATATATTCGCGGAAGGCAGGGCCGTCCCTCCCCCCGGGTCCGGTCAGGGGCTTCTCATGAATGTTCTCTATATTCTATTCCGCATGTACCTGATGTTTCATGGCTGTCTTCTGTAAGAAGGCAGGAGCAGACAGGGCAAACAGGCTAAACTGCAGGACGTGAAAATAAAAGGAAAAAAAAATTCAGAATTTCACGCGGGGTATCTGTGCCTCCCGCATGTTGTATTCCATCGTCCAGAAGTATGCTTCACCATGGGCGATCCGGAACATTGCAAGCTTCCCGTCCTTCGGGGCTGCTGCCAGCAGGTCTCTGACCCACGGCCGGTCCTGGTAAAGCCGTTCCATCAGGGCCGTGTCCTCGAGGAACTCGATTTTCCCGGACACCCGCATCATCTTTCCTGCCCCATCGGTTCCAGGGGCATAGAAACAGAGCTCGACGTTCGGGTTCTTCACAAGCTGCCCGTACACGCTCTTCGGGGTTCCCGTGTGGTAATAAAAACCGGTGCTGTCTGCAAACCACATGGCGAATGCCCTGACCCTGGGCTGGTCGCCGTCGGCGGTTGCGATATAGGTCACCGGGTTTTCATTTGCGAATTTCACGCATTCGGTAAAATCCATTGTATGTCACCACATAAATAAAAGAAAAATCACTGAATAAATCTATTGGATGCCGGTCTTTTCCCCGCGGACCCGTCCGGGAAGATGGAACGGCATTGCAGCCCCGGATTAAATAGCAATAATTTATTTTACTCTCTGGATAAAGGACTCATGATGACATCGTTATGTGGCCGGCGGCCGGTTCTTGTCACTGCACTTGCCCTGCTAATCCTCTTCTGCGCCATCCTTTCTGCAGGATGCCTCAAGGAAAGTGTCCTCCAGGTGAAAGAGGTCCATGTCGCAGCAGACCGGGTCGGGCCGGCAACAGCAGTCTTCAATGTCACCAGCACCATTGAAAACCTGTACGGGTTCCCGCAGGGACCTGCAACGGTCCTGTTGCGGGTCTACGACGTTCAGACCAGTCTCCTTGTCGAAGAACAGACCTCGGCGACAGGAACGATCGGGAGGTCCGGGACAGTGATGGTCTCGCAGCAGGTGCTCCTGCCAAAGAAAGGCTCGTACCGGCTTGAAGTGTCGGTCTTTGAAAAAGATATCTGGAAAGCGTCAGGCAGCCTCACCATCTCGGGACTTGAACGCCTGCCGGCAGACCGCGAAAGAAACGGGATCGAAATACGTGATATGGACTTTATGGTGAAGGGTATTTCGGACGGGAAGGCAATTATCGACGTTGAGATCTATTTCACCAATACCGGGAACCAGCCCTCCCTCCCGTACGACGTGGAGATCCGGGCCCGGGAAAAGGATGCCCGTCTTACTGCAGACCGCCAGTGGGTGACGGTTGCAGAAATTCCGCCTGAGTCGACGGTCATCAGGGGGGTTACCATTACCGTTCCCGACCAGTACAACTACGAAGTTGATGTTATGATCTGGAATAACGGGACGATTGTAAAAGAGGGGCAGGGACTTATTCAGCTCAGGCCCGGAACGACGATCCCGGCAGGGACGCAGTTTACGACCCGGAGTATCGATACCAGCGCTTTCATTACAAAGACACAACCCGATGTCCAGCCGATGTCCGCGGGAGGGTATCCCGTACCGACTCGCACACCCGGGTTCGGGGCACTGCTTGCACTTGCTGCAGTCGCCGGCGGAATCCTGATCCTTGCAAGGAGGAACTAAAAAATGACAGATGATATTCCTACGCCACCAAAAGACAAGCGTCCGAAATTCTCCCGGTCAGACCTGATCCCATGGGTCTACGGGATGATACTCCTGTTTGTCTTTATCGCCCTGTTCCAGTTGTATATATCGATCCAGCAGGTGATCTCACTCTGGTTCTCAACGGAGTTCATTCCCCTCGTGCAATCGCTGTTTTTTATCGCGGTCATTGCAACCGGGCTGTACATCATTTTCTTCAGGAAAAGGGCAGAATGAGGCGGCAATGCTGACCGGATGCCCCTCTTTTTTTTATCCCCGGTCTGAATGAACCACCCGGTCCGGGCGTTTGAACTATGAAAGTGAAGTCTCACTTCACGCCGGTCCCCTTGAAGAACGTGTAACAGAATACTCCATCCGGTTCAGCAGTACGGTACAGGTCGGCGATGCCGAGATCCCAGTCGCTCTCGCTGATCAGGCCCGTCCGGATGGCGGGGTCCCTGACCCCCTCAACCATGGCGGTGAAGGTCTGCTTTATGAACCCCTCCACAAGGTCAGGACGGGAGGCATCCACGTATACCATCCGTGGCGAGACTATAACACCGGTAAACCCGGCATTCGTCATCAACGGGTAAATCTCTCTCCCGATAAGGGAGTTCCCGCCCATCTCGCGCTGGAGGGTCACGAGGCAGTCGATCGCTTTCATGGCATACGGGCTGTCGGGATGGAAAAACGTGGAACCGTGGTCGCCTTCGATCACCGTGATAGTCCCGCCGGGAGCGAGGACCCGCTTCAGCGATGCAAGCGCCGCTTCCGGGTTGCCAAAGTGTTCGAGCACGAAGCAGACAAAGACGTGATCGAAACTCCCGGTTTCAAACGGCAGGTCAAATATATCTGCCTGACAAAACCGGACATTTTTTAATCCTGCGTCCCTGACCCGCCTTTCCGCCTCTGCTAACGAGCGTTCCGAGCAGTCGACAGAGGTGAATTCCGCCTCCGGGCTCAGTGATGCAAGCGTTACGGTCTGGGCCCCGACACCGCATCCGGCCTCGAGCACCCTGCTCCCGGGCGGGTACCGGGTGTCATGGTGGAGAAGACCGGTGAGCGTCCGTCCCTGGTCAAGCAGCCGTTCCGCTTCACGCTGAGAATAGCCGTGGACATAGGCATCCTTTTTGTTGTTCATGGGTATCCTTTGACTGGTATAGAGTACGGGTGTGTTTCAGAGTGCTTATATCTCACGGATCGCGGTTTCATACCTCTCCCGGTCTGCAGGATAACTGCTAAATTTTTCGCATTTAACAGAAGAATTAAAGAAACGGCATCCAATAACAGAACATGGAAGAAAAGATCCCCGGAATATGGATACTTGTAGTGGCCGTCCTGTTCTGTGTCATTGTCGTTGCAGGATGCACAGTGATCCCGGTCACGAATACTACCCCTGATGCACGTGACACGACTCCGGTTACCCCTGAAGTAACTCCACCGGCCGGTACCGCCCAGGATACACCCGCATATGAAAAGAGCGTGGCGGATGCAAACAACCGGTTTGCATACGACCTGTACTCAAAACTTGGCAGCGATCCGGAACACTCCGGAAGCAACCTCTTCTTCTCCCCGTTCTCAATCTCATCAGCCATGGCAATCGCATTTGAGGGAGCACGCGGCGAAACTGCCGACGAGATACAGGCAGTGTTTCATTTCCCCGCTGATGCCCTCACGCGGCGGGAGGGTTTTTTACATATCAATGCCGGTATACACAGGAACGACCCTGAATACACGCTCCGGACTGCAAACGCACTCTGGGCGGAAAAGACCTGCCCGTTCATGCCGGGTTACATCAGCACCGCGGAACAGTATTACGGTGCGAATACCACCAACCTTGATTTCATCGGCCAGCCTGAACCGTCACGGACAGTAATCAACAACTGGGTGGAGGAGAAAACCGCAGGGAAGATCAAAGACCTGCTTCCGACAGGGATCATCCGCCCGCTCACCCGGCTCATTATCACGAATGCTCTCTACTTCAAAGGAGACTGGGTGAAACAGTTTGACCCTGACAAAACGGCGGATGCTGCTTTCAGGACCGCGTCCGGGGAAAACGTCGTTGTCCCGATGATGCAGCGGACTGATATGGAGGCCCTGTATAATTACACGGAAACCGATCATCTCCAGTTCCTTGAAATGCCGTATGCACATGGGGTCGGTAATGAATTGTCCATGCTCGTCATTCTCCCGAAAGGCGACAACCTTATGGAGGTTGAAAATTCCCTGGACATACAGATGCTATCAGATCTTGAAAATGTGTCCCACTACCAGCGTGTTGATGTATACTTCCCGAAATTCAGGCTTGAGACAACCAGCCGCCTGTCCCGGGTCCTGGCGTCGATGGGAATGCCGGCTGCATTTACCATGTCCGCTGATCTCTCGGGGATGGATGGCACACAGTTCCTTTACATCGATGAGGTCGTTCACAAGGCGTATATTGACGTAAACGAGGAAGGAACGGAAGCCGCCGCAGCCACTGCGGTCGTAGTGAGCGGGAAAGGGGTCGTCAAAGAGCCGGTCCCCAAATTCAGGGCGGACCACCCGTTCATATTCATCATCAGGGACAATGAGACCGGTGCGATACTCTTTATGGGAAGGGTCGCCGACCCGTCTGTTTCATAAAAAAGATGTTAACCGGAGTTTTTTCTACTCCCTCTTATTTTCTGACTGATGCCGTGGAAGATCATCACATCGCTCAGTCGGTCATCATTAACACTACCCTGATTATCCGGCTATCCTGAAAGAACATTATCTGCCTGCGGATGGAGCACCCGGTATTTTCCCGGTGCGGACTGTGCGGCTGTTGTGTAAAAATATTATAGCAGGGAAATTAAAAAAACAGGGGCGCTAAAGCAGGGCCGGTATAGTATGTTCCAGGGTTTTCATGCACGATGCGCCGGGGGTTTCCGGGCATGCAGGCCTCTTTATTCCGGATATCAGCGGTGAGTTCGATAACTGCCTTCCGGTACCAGGATCCCGAAGTTCACACCTTTTCCAGGCTCCCCGTTTTCTGAAATCGTAATGCCTGTGATGGACAGGATCTCGCGTGATAAAAACAGGCCGAGGCCGGTGTGCTTGCCAAACCCTTTCTGGAAGAGTTTTTTCTTATACTCTTCGCTAATCCCGGCACCGTCGTCGCGGTAGGAGATGAGGAGGCCGGTGCCGGTCTCCGAATACGAGAAGGTAATGGTTGTTACATGCTCGCCGTGACGGAGGGAGTTCTCGATCAGGTTATAAAAGACCTTTTCAATAAGCGGATCGGCGAAGATCTCAAGACCTGATACGTTATTCTCAAGGGTAATGCCGGGCAGGTTCAGCTGTCGCGAAACCTTGGCAACAATTTTTCCTGCATCCTGCCATTTCGGTTCGTCAACCCCAATATCCTGGTAATAACGCGTGAATTCGATCTGCCGCTGGATCGAATCAACCGCCTGGTTCTCTTTTTCCATGTATTTCTTCAGCACCGGGTCTTTTACGATCTCCTCAGAGAGTTCAAGGTAGCCCCGTATTGCCATGATCAGGTTCAGGATATCATGCCTTGTGATGGAGGAGAGCATATTGAGTTTTTTGTTCGCCTGCTGGAGTGCCTCCTCGATGTATTTTCTCCGGGTGATATCGATGCCCGAGACAAAGATCCTGGAGAAGGTCTCTTCATAGCCCGGCACGAGTGTCACTTTCATGATGACCATTCTCCGTTCCCCCTGCAGGGTCATGAGGGGGATCTCCTTTTCAAAGTCCTTTTTACCGCTTTTCAGCGCGATAATCTCATCCCTGAATGAATCATGCGATTCGCGTGAGAATATCGTATTAAGCCCTCCCGTGAATTCCTTAAATGACGATGCACCAAAAAGTGCCATGGTGGCATGGTTGATATGAATAACCTTCACCATGTGGGCGCACCGTGCAATGTCTTCCGGGTGCTTTTCAAACCAGGCATTTAAATCCCTGATTCCCTCCTCTTCTTTTTTGTCGATCCAGGTCTTCAGGTCAGAGAAGTCCTCTTCCCACAGCGAGATCGGGGACTCTTCAAACAGTGTCCTGTACCGGGTTTCGCTTGCCTTCAGCGCTTCCTCTGCCTGCCGGCGGCCGGTGACATCTTCGTATATTGAAACGATCTCCCTTGAAGGGAGCCGGTAGACAAAGTTCCCCCGCCAGCTGGAAATCTGGTCTTCCCTGTAGAATACCATGGGATGGTGTTCGGACTGCCCGGACTGCCATACCCTGCGGAACACGTCCAGCAGCCCTGACGCCAGGATTCCCGGGAACGCCTCGCTGAGACGCCTGCCGATTACGGCCTCTTTCGGGATTTTTTCAATGATTTCTGCACCGTGGTTGAAATCAACAAATGTAAAATCCGCCCCGTCATCAACGGCCTGGTATACCGCTACCCCGCTCTTCATGGAATTGAAGAGTTCCCTGAACCGGTCCTCACTCTCGCGAAGCGCCTTCTCCATCTGTGTCCGGATCGTGATGTCGGTAAGGAACAGCGTTAACCCGATGACATTGCCCTGTTCATCGGTGATGGGGTTGTAAATATCCTCGTACCACCTGCGTTCGAGCGCGGCATCCCCGTATGCCTCGACCAGTGTGAAGGATTCGCCTGAAAGGACGCGATCAAAATTAATTTTTGCCTTTTCGCGATCTTTATCATTACCGATATATTCAAGCATACTGTTCCCGTTCGCAATATCCACCCCCCAGATCTGTTTCATGGTATGACGGTGATTTTCGTTAAACGCGGTATACCGGTACTGCCTGTCGAGGGCAAAAATCACCACGTCTTTCGGGCTTTCAATGACACCTTTTATAACGGCATATGATCTCTCAAGTGCCTCTTCCGCCTGTCTGCGCCCGGTGATGTCATAGCAGGCGCAGATATAGCCGGTAAAGTCCCCTTAGGGGTCATAAAACGGCTTTCCGCTGTCAAGCAGCCAGTGATACGTGCCGTCATGGTACCTCAGCCGGTACTCGATCCCGAATGACTCACGTGCAACGAATGCGGTGTGAAATATCTTCATGCACCGGTCATAATCATCCGGGTGAATTCCTTCTGCCCAGCCGTCGAGTGTCTCCTGCGGAAGGGTGCGGCCGGTAAAGGCGAGCCATTCGCTGTTGAAGTAGTTGGCTTTTCCATGGGTGTCGGAACGCCGGATAGGGTTTGGAAAGTCATCAAAGAGCTTTAAGCTGTAATCACGCGATTGCCGTACCCTTTCTTCGGCAATTTCTTTCTGGATGACGAGTGCAACGACGCGGCTCAGGCCTTTTAAGACGGTGTCCATATCAGGGGAGATCCGGGTTTGTGAAAACAGGGCGAAAACACCCAGTACCTCACCTTCCGGAGGTTTCAGCCTGTATGCTGCAAAAGAAACCAGCCCAAGCCGTCGTGCCCATTCGTGGTCCCCTATCCGGGGATCGTTCTGGACCTCGCTGATGAGGTACGCGACGTCCGGGCCTGACGCAATGCGTCCGATAGTATCTGCACCGAACGGTATGCGCCGACGCACGTCCCCGTCGGTATGTGTGTACCTGCCTGAGCTCGCCTTTAAGTGCAGGCACCTGTCGCGGTGTATGCAGGCACCCGGCCCGTCTGTCACACCGGCATGAATGCAGCCCGCGTTACACAGGTCTCCTTTTTCGATAAGCCAGATCCGGCAGAAATCTGCTCCGAATATTTCAACGACGCCGTCGGTGATGATCTTAAATTTGCGGTCAGGCGGGACGGGTGCAAGGACCGATTCCAGAATCCTGTTCACGCCTGCCTGCCAGGAACGGATCCTCTCCCTGACCATTTCTCCCTGCCTGCGTTCGGTGATATCTTCAAATACTGCAACAAAGTGGTCCTTTGCAGGCCTGTACACGGAGATGTTCAGCCATTTTGAGATCGGTGTGAAATTTATCTCGAATTTTTCCGGCCTGCCGGTCAGTACAACCCTGCCGAACGTCTCGAAGATTTCGGGATAATCCTCTTCTATGCCCGGAAGAAAATCCGTTACTTTTTTGCCGGTGACATTTTTCAGCCCGGTTATTCGTTCGAATGCAGGGTTGACGGTAAGGCAGATACAATCGACCGGGTGTCCTTCCCTGTCATACAGCATCCGGCAGTAGGCAAACCCTTCCAGCATTGCATTAAACAGCGTCTCGTACCGCTCTTCGCTTTCCTTCAGCTCATCGAATTCTGATGTATGCTCGGACTTTTCGGACATGACGTCGTTCACTCTTAAGAACAGCTCTTTATTTACCCGGTTTCCGGCTTTCACTCAAGACCGGTCTATCAGGCCTCGCTGTACCGGATCTTACCTGGCAGATAAAATCCTCCTGTTTTTCCCTGATGCTCAGCGTTCTTCCATTTTTTCGTGCATGATATATATCTCTATCCTCGGGATTGAACGGGATGGCCCGTCTCCCTTTACGGGCCCGTTTTCTCAAAGCCTGCAGGAATAGTCAGGAATAAAGAAAAATCAGGGTGGTGGACCGACGGAAAAAAAAATTCCTATGAATACAGCCGTATCTGGTCTTCCTTTCTTCGCACCGCAACTGCACATGAGAGCCAGCCCGAGTCGGGCGTGGGGAAAAAGGTGTTCGCCCCGGTCCTTTTCAACTCCATCCCGGACATATCGTAATAGACGGAGACGAAGCCCGCCGGGAGCATCGCCCGGATCTCATCGTCAGAATAGGTTGTCATCCGGTCCATTGAGGTGTAATCGCGGACATGCGAGAAGATACGGTACGGAATGAAACGCCGGTCTTCGTTGATCAGGCTGCAGGGCTTGAGGTGCTCAAAGACGATACTCTGCTCTGCAGTTATGCCGGAAAGCGTGGAGAGCACCTGTTGCATTGCCCGTCTCCCGATATAATACGTAAGGCCTTCCATGACCACGATCAGGTGCGTGGTCTCCACGTCCTCAAGGTCATCCACCAGTGAAGAGATATCTGTTATATCTCCCTCGATACAGGTAATAAACCCGCAGCGATCAGGGACGAGGTGTGTGTACAGGGCGTGCTTGTGCTCCATGCCGCTCTCGTCGATCTCGATGAAACGGCACCCGGGAGTGAGCAGGTCTGCGAGTTCGAGGCCCAGCGGGGAGAAGCCGGCACCGAGGTTGACGATGGTGGTCCTGCCCGGGGTCTGCCTGACCAGTTCCCTGACCGTGCTCTGAATAAAGTGCTTCCGGTTGATGATCACTTCGGAATACCATGGGCATATCCGGTTATAGCAGTCGAGGAGATCCGTCCCGGCTGAAAGGTCGAGGTTCCGGAGATAGTCCCTGACCAGGGGATTTTCCCGGTAGTAATCGTATGCCCAGAGCATCACCAGTGCTGCAGTATCAGACACGCGGTGTTTTACCCTTACTTCTGTCATGTTGGTATTATCTTCTCCGTTGGTCCGTGGTCATATACTATGACCCGGCACTTTCGATCCCCGATTCACTGGATATAGTACATTAACTCGATAAGGTTCGCTCATATATCTTTTCTTTGGTGGTTCTACCGCATTTCCTGCGCCGTGACACGGCCGGAAAATACCTGCCGTGAGATTTCCATGGGGCCCTGTGATATGTTGCTATGGATATCATGGATCCCACCCCGCCACCAGGAGAGATACTCCCTGCCTGAACATGTGTGTCTGCACGAATACCCGTAGTGAAAAGCACTATCTCTATAATGATATTTTACCCCCCGTTTTCCACCAGTCATCCCTGTATATCCCCTGCATACTACGTAACTGCCATTGCAGGATAATGAGGCCGGAATTTGATTTTCCAGGCGTTTGATTTCAAACCTGGGAGGTGCTGCACGAATGAGGACATATCCGGTCGCAGAATCCGCCAGGGATAGGATAAGTATGACTACTATAACGGCCTATATAAACAATATGCAAAAGAGTGAAGTACGACATCAACAATGGGAAATTGCGGCTTCACTATCTTCCGCCCTGAAGGATGGCAAAGTCCTCAGCGGGCAGGTCGGCGAAATAATCCACCTGTGTGATATTCAGGCGGACGGGAATGCCGTCGGGAAATTTCTCCAGCGAGCCGAATCGATGCAACAATCGCCTTTTATGATTTTTCGGTCATTTAATAAGAACTCATCCGAACACAGACGAGTATACCGCATTAAACTAAAAGTGAAATAGCCGGAATCTCTCAGTTCCCCTGACCGGCCGGCCCGGGAAACCCTGATGCAACCGTCAACCGATAACGTCCCCTGCAGCATTCGTTCTCCCGGGATAGGTATTTACCGCATTCTGTTCATTATGTCTTTTAGGAAAACATATGGCTGCACGGATTCTGGTCGCCTATGCGACGCGGAAGGGGTCAACGGCTGAGATTGCGCAGGCTGTTGGAAAGGAGCTGCAATCAGCAGGACACGAGGCCGCGGTATCTGAGATGAAAGCGGTGAAATCAGTCGGGGGGTATGATGCATTCGTCCTCGGGGCACCGGTGTACATGCACAAGATTATCGAGCTGGGGAAATTTGCGAAGCGTTTCCGTGATGAGCTGGGATCGAGGCCGGTAGCCGTATTCGGGGTAGGGATGGCTCCTGTATCAAAAAAACCCGGAGAGGTGGAAGAAGAGAGTAATCTTCTCTCTGCCTCGGTTACTCCGATAAATCCGGTGTCGGTGGCTCTTTTTGCCGGCAAAGTGGACCCGGCACAATTCAATTTTCTCATGCGAAGAATGGTTGAGTCTGATAAGACCATGGTTGGTGATTTCCGCGACTGGAACGCCATTGCAGCATGGGCAAGGGACCTCCCTGAAAAGATGGGGCTGTGAAGGAAGGGGTGCGGGTCAGCAGTTTCCTGTTCTTCCGTCTGATTTTTTTTAAATATCCAGTCTTTTTCGTCATAGAAATCACACCCGATGCAAAAAATACCCCTGTGCATAATTCCCAGTGGAGAAACGTAACAGGTACCGTAGAATTACCCTGGAACTTACAATTTTTGCGCTTTGAACCGGATTGATTCTTTAGTTTCCGGCATTCAAAACTGTAGTGCCGGGGTATGGATCCTACCGGTTCCGCTAAAGGTCCCCCGGGCTTGTTCCCGGCTCTCTGCAGCGAATTCATTGCTGCGGATTATTCGATATCGATGCGAAATGAATGAAAAAAATGGTCGGCGATAAATGCCGGGTCAGTATAGAAACCTTTATCCGGTATTTGTATCCTCTTTCACACGTGTGATGCCTGATGTTATCGAGATGGGTTATGGGATTTCTTCTCCTTGTGCTGATGGCGGGTCCTGCGATGGCGTACAATGCCACCCACCACCAGGTCACGTTTGTCAATAACGGGACCAGCGATGTATATGTGAATATCCTCGGCGGGGAACTCGGTGTCTTTTCAGACGGGACCACCCCCTGCAGTGCATGCTCCTTATTGAACGGCTCCTGCTGCAATACCACCGTCTGCCCGAACGTGTATAATACTACTGGTCCTGCCTGCGACTGCGGACAGCCGCTGGTGGAGGACGGGGGATTTAAAGTTGATAAAAACGGGGGGACTCATGTCGTCTACTTCCCGAAGGGATGGCAGGGGAATTTCTGGGTCCGGACCGGGTGCGTGGACCTCGGGAACGGGAACCTGGACTGCGATACCGCTAACTGCGTCAATAACGACCCGCAGGACCCGAACCCCAAGCTGAAGTGCGGAGGGGTCGGTTCCGAGACGCCGGCGACAAAGGCGGAATTTGCGTTCGACCAGAATAATTATGACACGTATGATGTCAGCCTTGTCGACGGTTTTAATGCCCCGGTTGCGATTTACCCGGTGAAAAATTTCCTCTACGGGTGCCAGACCAATAAGGACTATGACAGTGCTACTGCCGGGGGGACCGTCGACTTAAACAAGAAGGTGCTGGCCGAAGCCCCGCTGCTCAATGTCACCAACTCCTCGTGAGCAGTCGTCGCAGTTCTGAGCGCCTGTGATTACGCGTACCTGCATGACCCTGCGAATGTCAATAAATACTGCTGCCTGCCCCCGTACATAGAGAAGAAAGACTGTATCGCCAATTGCAATACCAGCTGCCAGTCGCCCCCGGCAGACCCTGAAAACCCGACCTGCACCTACTGCGACCCGACCTACTGGCCTGCCGATATCAATTCCGCTACCCTTTTCAAGGAATATTATCCCCTGGGGTACAGTTATGCAGATGACGACTCTGCAAGCACATTCTGTTCCCGGAGCAATGCAAGTCCCTGGGGAACAGGGAATGTACTCTCCGATTACAACGTGGTGATATACGGGCCGCCCGCCCAGGACGTCGGGGAGGAGGAGGGATTTGACGTGATTTTGCAGAACGGCTGGAACCTCTTCTCGACACCGATCCTCCTGGATTCTTCACGGGAGACCCTGCTGGACATCTTCTCCACTGAAGAGCAGGACAAGATCCTGATAATACTGGGATACGAGAACGGGGTATGGTATGTACCGTCCGGCAGCGACAGCGTAAAACCGCTCTATGCACTGTATGTGCGGGTAAACGGCACTGCAACCGCCGTTCTTTCCCCGTCGGAGCAGGTGAGCAGCCCGCCGGTGAGGGCCCTGCCTGCCGGGGTCTCGCTTATCGGTCCGGCCCAGCCGTACGAGTCCGGGAGCTTTAACGCAATGCCCCTGGACCAGGCACTTATAAGCATCAGGGAGGTTGCCGGGGGCCTGACCGGGTACATCATGGTGGTCAGTCCGGGCCAGAACCAGCCGGGCTGGGGGTATGGGGTCGGCGGCCCGGTAAAAGACCTCCTGCCTTTCAAAGGATACTGGGTGGTGATGGAGAACCCGGACACCTACTTCGGGTTCACCACGACTCCCCTTTCCTGATTTCCCTTTTTTTTATTATGCGGAACCTGATCCGCACCGTTTTATCCCTGCCATTATTCTGGGTATATCCGATCCTGCCGGGTGAATCTCTTTGATCCCTGTTTCTCCTGCTTAACTGATTGTGGTTGTGGATCAAGGTTTTCTCAGATATCCTGGATCTATAACAGGGATCCTTGTTTCTCCTGCTATATCTGATTGTGGTTGTGGATCAAGGTTTTCTCATATATCCTGGATCTATATCAGGGATCCCTGTTTCTCCTGCTTAACTGATTGTGGTTGTGGATCAAGGTTTTCTCATATAT
>DASP01000012.1:158138-196067 GCA_002503825.1 Methanoregulaceae archaeon UBA467 | reverse complement strand
CTGTTTCTCCTGCTATATCTGATTTACGTCGGGGATCGCTGTTTTTCCTTAATATCCGCCCTGTATCGGGGATACTGGTTTCCAAATTTTATACAGGACAGGACTGATACCCGATTCCTCCGGATATACCTGACTTACAGTGCTGATCCCGTAAGGAAATGATCAGTCAGAGACTTAGCAGACCGGGACGGCCTGTAAATGATCCGTGTTCATATTTTCAGGGGGCCTGGCAACGGTATCGAAGGGATCGGTTCTGACCAGTTGACGCTTTCCAGGGTTTCATTGGTAAGCGGGGCGAGGGACTCTGCCATACGCACGAACTCCTGGCAGGGTAGTTCTCCGATGAGGTAAAACTGCCTTTTCCATACACGTTCGGTCCAGTGCAACTGGTGCATCGTTCCATTTTCTGTGCAGGTTCCGCGAATTTCACCGGATGAAACAGGGCTGGATGTTCCTGATAATACTCCTTCGACCCTTTCATACCACGATCCCTGGATTAACCGGAGTGTGACCGTATCATTGGAGATGAAGAGGACAGCTATTCCGTCTGCCGCCGTCAGGTATCCCCCACGATACGAGTACCCTTCGGGAAGACAAGTGGGAATGGAAAGGTATACCCCGAGGCTGTGCCGGACCTCCTCAAGAGAATCGAAATAGATTGTGGGGAGATCTGACGGCGGATAAGGTGAATCCCGCTCTGATGACCCGGTTTTCGACACGTTACTATCATATGTTCCGTTAAGAAACGGTGCAGTCGTAGGAAGAGCAGCACCCGGCGGAGGACCCTGGTAGATGGGATTGATCTCTGACGCCCTGGTATAGCATTCCGCAGCCTCTTCGGGATGACCGGAGCTGGCCAGCATGATCCCTTTGAGCGACAAGGCGCCGGCATTTTCCGGTTCGAGGGCAATCGCCCGGTCAATGCACCCGATCGCTTCCTCATGGGACCCGATGTTATGGAGGGCAACTCCTTTCGCCATCCAGGCGGTGGTGAAGTCCGGATCAAGTGCAAGTGCCTGATCGTAATGCCGTATCGCCTCTTCGAACCCGTTGTTCCGGGAAGCTGCTGTAAGTCCTTTAATCAGCAGTTCCTTTGCCTCCGGGGAGGATGTCGTGATCTCGTCAGTCGGGACCGCCATCATAAGGACACTTCTTCCGCTGCTCACTGCGTGCGAGTCAGGCGGCGGAAGAGGGGCATGGATCATGGTTGTGCCGATAACGATGACGATGACGGTTACCAGTATGGAGAGCAGGACGCCCGCGGCAACCGGCCTGGCGAGCGTTGTCCATAGATAGCGTCTTTTTAAAAATATGGCACTGAACAGGAGCGTGACGAGGATTTCTATGGCTAAAAGAAGCAGGATATATTCCGTGAGTCGTCCAAACAGGACAAAAGCAAGAAAATATGTCGTGATAAGCAGGAATACTCCAACCCCGATTCCTGCCGTGATAATTTTTTCATTTGCAGGGAATTCCAACTGCCGGCCTCCTGCGTAAAAGGTACACTTCCAGAGGTAAAGACTTTCATGACAGGGAGGAAAATTGAGAAACCTGATGCCGGCAGACGTCCCGGACCGTTCAAACCCTCGTCATCCGGGATACTGCCGGATACATGATGAAATATACGGGTGAAGGGGTTTTCTTCCGGTTTTAATGCATATGGATTATCCGGAGTGTGTTTATCCTGAAAAAACCGGCACGGAAACTGTCCGGCAGAATGAACTGACAAGGTTATGATCGTTGCATCCCGTGATATTTTTCTGGCCCGGTTTGTTCCTATCCGGACCTTTCCGGTTTGCAGTGGGGAAACCTCAAGACAGAAAAGTACATCTGTATTCGGCCCGGAAACAAAAACATCTGTCGTGGTGAACGGACATGACCGACAAAGATGCAATACGGATGTTATTCTCCGAGATCCTCAACAAGGGGCGGTATGAACTGCCGGACGATCTCGTCGGCGTCATGTATGTCGAACATAACCCGGTTCCGGGCCATCTCCCCGGTGCCGAAGGGATACGGAACAAGTTAAAAGCATTTACTCTTTCATTTCCCGACCTGCAGTTCGGCCTGGAAGACTGCATCGCGGAGGGAGACCTTGTCGCAGCCCGGTACCACAGGGAAGGGACGCAGAAGGGGGACTTCTTCGGAATACCCGCGACCGGCAGGAGGGTGAGCGTGGCAGGGATGGACTCCTACCGGTTTGGAGACGGAAAACTCGTGGGACACCGGGACTGTGCCGATATGCAGGGGCTCTTCCGCCAGCCGGGCTGATTCGAACTATATCCTTCCCCGGTACATTCATTTCTCTTCCATCCATGCACCATCGATACACTTGAAAATTAGCCGGGTTGTCGATAGTACTCTGTCCTGGTCTGGAAATGACAGCGATGCACATATCGTTCCGCAAATCCTATCAGTTCCAAAGTGGGTCATATGCATGAGTTTACCATAGAACGGGTGACCGAGAAGACCTTTCCTGAGTTCCTGGACCTCCTCGGCCGGCTTGCGGTATACGAGAAGATTGATCCGCCGGATGAGTGTGCCCGGTTACGGCTCAGGGAGGATATCCGGCAGGATTCCCCGAAATTCGAGGGCTATATCGGCAGGCTTGGAGACGAGCCGGTCGGGTTTGTCACGTTCTTTTTTATGTATTCCACCTTCATTGCCCGTCCCACCCTGTACCTGGAAGATATCTTCGTGCTCGAAGAGTGCCGGGGGCGGGGTTTTGGAAAGCGGCTCTTTGACTTCTGCGTAAACGAGGCCAGGATCCGCGGGTGCGGGCGCATGGAGTGGATGGTGCTCACGTGGAACGAGCCCTCCATACGATTTTACGAGAGAATCGGGGCCAGCCGGCTTGGATGGTATACGTACCGGCTGGAGCGGGAACAGTTTGAATAACGGGACCGGGAGCCGGGACTTGTATAAAATTCGGTTCCTGTTACAACCCGGCCGGATAAACGAGAAACAGGGCGGTCATCCCTTTATCGTTCCCGCTTTTTTCGGGCACTGGTACGAGGACGCGTCCTCGATCTCAAGATAGGTGGCTCCCCAGTTGCAGAGCTCCTGCAGAATGGGGATGAGCGTCTTTCCAAACTCCGTGATTGCATATTCCACCCGGGGCGGCACCTCGGGATACACGGTCCTCCGGATTACACCGTCCTTCTCCAGTTCGCGGAGCTGCTTGGTCAGCATCTTTGTATTCACACCCGGAATCGTCTTTTGCAGTTCATTGAACCGGAGAACGTTATCCCCGAGAGCCCAGAGGATGAGGGGCTTCCACTTGCCGCCGATTACGTCAAGGGCCGCCTCGACAGGACAATAGTAGGTCTTTCCGTTTTTTGTGAATGTCATGGTTACTTCCAGGAAAGTATGTTACATTTTTACCTGTATTACCTATATATTCAGTAAAGGCAGATTTTAATTTAATGGTTCAGGCTGCCCGTGCAGAAGAACAGAACGCATTCCTCCTGTATATGGTGTCCTGTCAGGAGCCTCCGCAATGAGCGGGGAGTGAGGATCAGAGTATGGAGAAATTACAGATCGGACCGAACTTTTTCATCCCGATGCCGGTCGTCCTTGTCGGGACGCAGGTATCAGGGAAAGCCAATTTTATGACCGTGGGCTGGTGCTCGCGGGCGAATGCAAATCCCCCGATGATCGCCTGCGGGATCGGGAATCACCATTATACGCCAGCGGGGATTGCAGAGACAAAGACCTTTTCGGTGAACATTCCCTCAACCGGCCTGCTCGCGAAGTGCGACTACTGCGGGCTCGTATCCGGGAAAATGACAGACAAATCAGGCGTTTTTGACGTTTTCTACGGATCGCTGAAGACTGCACCGATGATCAAAGAATGCCCGGTCACGATCGAGTGCCGGCTTGTCCAGGCAGTCCCGTTACCGACCAACACCCTCTTTATCGGGGAGATTGCCGGAGTCTACGCGGATGGGGAGGTAATGAAGGACGGGAAACCTGATTTCCCCGGGATTGACCCGCTCTTCCTGACGATGCCCGACAACCGGTACTGGACACTCGGGAAGTATGCCGGCGACGCGTGGAGTGCCGGAAAGGCGCTCATACGTGAATCAGGGCAGGTCCCTGAAAATGGACAGTGAATGATGACCACGATACTTGTTGACCAGGATCTCTGCACCCGGTGCGGGATCTGCTCGGTCGTCTGCCCGATGGCGATTGTGACCCCTGCCGATGAGAACACGCTCCCCGTGGTTGCCGATGAAAAGGCTGATAAGTGCATACAGTGCGGGCATTGCGAGGCATTCTGTCCGTCGCAGGCTCTCCTATTAAACGTGCGCCCGGAAGAGAAAGTGCAGGTACCGGCCGGTGCCGGCTCCATGTCCCCCGGAGACCTCGGGATGTACTTAAAGAAACGGCGGTCCGTACGGCACTTCACCAGCGATCCCGTGCCACGGGACAAGATTCTCGAAATGCTCGATATCGCCCGGTACGCCGCATCGGGGGGCAACGGTCAGCCGGTGCAATGGATCGTTGTTCATGATCCGGAAAAAGTGAACAAGATCGCCGGGCTGGCTATCGAATGGATGAGAACCCTCGTTCACTCTGCCCACCCGATGAGCAGTTACCTGCCGGCCCTGATCAGGGGCTGGGAGAGCGGATATGATGTTATCTGCAACGGCGCACCGCACCTGCTCTTCGCCCATATCCCTGATAACAACCCTGTTGCACCAGTGGATGCCGTCATCGCCCTGACGCATTTCGACATCGCGGCACCTGCTTTCGGCGTCGGGACCTGCTGGGCGGGATTTGTCGCCATGGCTGCATCATCGTACGAACCGCTCGCAAAGGAGATTGGTATACCTGCCGGGCGGAAATCTGCATATGCACTGATGTTCGGTATCCCGCAGTACAAAGTATGTGGAATACCCCGGCGAAAACCACCCGGTGTTTCGTGGCGGTAAGCCTGACGAATCCGAAATAGTAAACGAGGCATGAAAACAAACCTCATTGTAATAAAAATATTAGAATTATAATTTTTACACTATGGCAGAAGTAATATAAAATTATAAATATTGCTTGGATGTATTCACAATACAAGTATCCGGATAGGGGGTCTGGGTATTATGCGTTATGGTACATTCCAGTCAGAACCTGTACTGCGAAGGCCAGCTTCACTACGTGTCAAAAGACGTGTGAGAAATAATCCTTTTTTAATCCGGATACTGGCATTCTTCCTGTTTGCTATGCTTTTGATTATTCCGGCCGGTGCGTTCACATTCAGTCCTCCGTCTCCGCAGGTGGGTCAGAGCGTATATTTCACCAATACAAAATGGATGAATAATCCACAGTGGAATTTCGGGGACGGGACCCCGGTAGTTTCAGGGGCCAGCGTCTCGCATACCTTCAGCAGTGCTGCAACATATACCGTCGTAAATTTTGGAACCGGGATCGATTACGAGACAATCACCGACCAGAAATCCGTGATCGTACAACCGGTACCGGTCATACCTGTCACCCCGAACGCCGTTTTCACCGTGTATCCGGTCTCACCGGCGGTCAACCAGCTGGTGACCTTCGATGCGTCCGGGACATACGATCCTTCGGGCATCGTTAAATTCTACAGCTGGGACTTCGGGGATGATCGTACCGCGGAAGGTAAGGTTGTCACTCACAGTTATTCTGTAGCTCGTTCGTATACTGCCACTCTCCGGGTATTGGGATCGGGTTATTTAATCGAAACTTCTGACGTTTCTTCGACTCCAAATCTCCTTGATTCGGAATCACGGCAGATCCCGGTCAGGTCGCCGCAGTCACCGGTGGCGAAATTCACCTTCAGTCCTTCGTCTCCGGAGGAAGGGGAGACTGTCTACTTTTATGCATCCGGGTCGTCTGCCCCTGATGGCACGATTATGAGCTATCAATGGACTTTCGGCGACGGCATAACTGCCACCATGTCGGGATTTGAAACTACGGCCAGCCATGCCTATTCAGGGACGGGGACAAAGAGCGTCACCCTCACGGTAACCGATAACAACGAAAATTCCGGTTCCCTGACACAGCAGCTCACCGTAGTACCGTTCACCAGGCCGGACGCAGTCATCACCGCCGATAACCCCTCTCCACAACCAGGGCAGGCGGTACGATTCGATGCCTCGAAATCGGTTGATCCAAAAGGGCTGATAGACCGGTACGAGTGGACTTTTGGTGACGGGACATCCGGGAGTGGAAAAACTGTCTCCCATACGTTTCCTGGAGAGGGCTCCTACCTGGTGACGCTCACCATACGAAGTTCAGGGTTATCGGACACAAAAAACGCGGCTGCCTATTCAGATACTGCCACCTACCAGGCCGTGGTCAGTCCATATACGCCGCCAGTGGCATATTTTGTCTTTTCCCCGGCCAGGCCCGGAGAACGGGAGACGGTTTCATTTGACGGGTCAGGCTCTTATGGCACCGACGGATCCATCAAATCATACCACTGGGAGTTCGGGGACGGGTACGTTGCAGACGATATCCGCGTGACCCACGCCTATCAGGATGCAAAGACATACACGGTCACCCTCACCGTCACGGATTCCAATAATAAACAGGGGGCCAGAAGTATGGCGATCCCTGTTGAAGGTAACCTGTTCCCATTCCTGATTTTAGTACCGGTCGTAGTCGGGACCGGGGCGGTGAGTGTTGACCAGTATAAGAAATTCTGCCGCAGAAAAGCCTGTCCGAAGGTACCGGTGGAAGTTCGCTGGTCCGGAGGCATCGCTTTGAAAGAGCCGCCTCCCGAAGGTGTGAAGATTGATGTTCAGTTCAGCGGTGGAATAAGGGAAGAACGGGGAAAATGAGGTGAATTATGGTGGAACTGTTAAATATTAACGATGATATCCGGATGGAACTCTTCGAGTTCTCAGAGAAAAGAGGTACGATCGTGGACGATGCCCTTGAGGTAATCGACTACATGCAGAAAAACGGGATACAATCCGAGGATGCGAAGAATTACGTAAATGAGAATTTCCTGGACCTCCTCTGCGAATTTATTTCGACCGGGATTGTAAGCAGGACGGTAAAGGAGATCGGGACAAGCCCGGAATATTATAACTCTCCCGAGCGCAAAGTGGCGGAGGCGGAAAAAGGCAAAGAGACAACATTTACCCTTAAAAAAGAGCTCAGTGTAAAACTCGGGGAGATCTATCCGTATATCGACATTAACGTAAATGCATGTTGTTTTGAATTAAAAAAGATGCATTTCGAATTTAAACTGGCCGGGAATGTCACCCTTAAGAATCCGGGTATTACCATATCCGACGGAAAAATTATACGGGCGGCTCTTGGAACTGTCACTCCATCCATGACGTTATCTTATATTGCGGGCCCGAATAAAGAAAAGAAACTGCACACCTTCACAAAACCTATTACCTTTAAGGAAGTCTCGCTGAAAAGTCTTGATATGGACCAGCATCCCGGCAGGTTTACCAACCCGGCAGCGTCCTGAATCTGCTGCAAGTCTGCCGGATTATTCCGGCTCATTTTTCACCTTTTAATCCGTCACCTGATTATAGACCGGTAAATAACGATACTTCCAAGGGTATCCGGTCCTGCCATCAGTATCCGCTCTGCCCCGGATCATAGAGGAAACTCCGGTATTCGGGTGTTGCATCCTTCATATCCTCGTACAGCCAGACCATCCGGTCAAGGAACCACAGTTTGCCCAGGTAGATGACCGCAGCACCGAGCAGGGTGGGCCAGATTTCGAGTGCAAACACACCCCAGATCACGAATAAAAACCCGATGCCGGAGATTGTCGAGAGAATGCGTGGCGCCGGCCGGTGATACTCCGGTACCGGTACTGTTTTCCGGTTTAACCAGACCCGTTCGCCAAGCACCGCTTTTGATGCCCGGTTATCTGTCGACTCCGGTTTTTTAAAGAGCCGCGGGTTTACCCACATCCAGAACAGTGCACCGGCGATAAGGGGTAACGACCACAGGCCAAGCCACGTCCGGCTCCAGAATGCGAGAATGAGGAGCGGTAACACGGTGTTCCGGGTCCACACACTCCACGGGTTTGCGTGCCGTGCCCAGGTATCAGGGTCCATATGAAACGCCGAAGATATTTTTTGCTCGATTGTCACGGGAATGAACTTTGAATGTGGTGGCATTTACCTGTTGCGGGCACAACAGCCTCTCGCTCCGGATCCTGTGAAATCCCCTGGAATAATTAATTATGTCCACAGGTACGGATTTTTCCGGGCATTTATATTCATGAACTCACGCTGTCCGGAATTTTCCGGGAAATCAGGGGTGAGAGGGATACGACAAAAAACCGGGAATAAATATCTCATTATCCGGATCGTGAATCAAAATTCCCTTTTTTCTCTCATAATCTGCCAGTGTATGACATTCTGATAAATACTGCTATTAGGAAAGGGATACAATTCCCTCATCACTCGTATCTTCACGATAAATTATCATGAAAATCCCTACTCCGCCGTATATCCCGAAGGAAGCCCTTCAAAAAGCCCTGGAACGGGCAAATGACCCGGGAGTACTTGATGCGGTATTTCGTGAAAACGCCCGCTATGTCCACTGGGACGAGATCTGCCGCCGGAAAAAATACCCGGTCGACCCTGTTGTCATCTGGGCGCTGATGAAGTTCTTCCGTCAAAAGGATGCCCGTATCATCCCGTTTGCCGACACGACCTTCCGGTATGTCATGGACGATTCGTGCTGGGAGGAACTTCATATTCTTGATAAAATAGCGGCGGGAAACCTTTCCCGCGTCCTTGACTCGGTTGGAACGGACCGCGACCAGTATGTTGTCAACGCAACTATGGAAGAGGCGATTGCATCGGCCCGCCTCGGAAGGGCGGACATTTCACGCCGCTTCGCAAAGGAGATGCTCAGGGAACTGCGAAAACCCCGGACACACGACGAGCGGATGGTCCTGAACAACTACCGCACCATGAAGGAAGTCCGGACAATGACAGGGGGTGATCTCACCCCGGACCTGATCCTACGTCTCCATGCCATGATCACCGCCGGGACCCTTGAAGACCCCGATGATGAGGTCAGGTTCAGGGAGAACGACGACGCACGGGAGGTTGACGACACGGGGAGGGTCCTGTACACCCCCCCGTCGTACAAAGAAATTCCACGTCTTATCGATGAACTCTGCCGGTTCGTTAACCGTGAACAGGATGTATTCATCCATCCCGTTGTGAAGGGGATCATCATCCACTTTCTTTTTACCTGGATCCACCCGTTCAAAGACGGGAACGGCAGGTGTGCCCGGGTCCTCTTCTACTGGTATGTTGCAAAGCTGGACTACTGGCTCTTCGAGTACATGGCCATCTCCCGGGTAATCAGGGACACGAGGGGGCAATACCAGAAAGCCTGCCTCTACACCCGGAGCGATGAGAACGACCTGACCTATTTCATCAGGTATAATCTTGGAATTTTCAGCAACGCAATCCGGGAGATGGAGAATTACATCAGGGAAAAACATGAGGAACAGCGTGAAGTCCTCCAGTTAATCCGGGATTGCGGGGACCTGACCATCCGCCAGGCCGATATTCTTAAGCAGTTCATGAAGCACCCGGAAAAACCTTTCAGGAGCAAAGAGATCATGGAGACTTATAAAATCGCCAATGCGACCGCCCGGAGCGATCTCTTCCACCTTGCCGATCTTGGTTTTATCAGGAAAGAGAAATCAGGACGGGAACTCGTGTTCCTGTTCGAGGGGATTAAGGGGAAGGGGTGATATTTGTTTTTATTGACAGAACGTCAGAGCGAGAGAGTTTTGTTAAACTGATTGACATTATCAGACAGATAGCGCTTACGATATCCTCCACCCCTCAATAAGTTATATCTCCCGGCCAACCGACACACCACATCATTGGATCATGGATGATTTCCTGAAGGACCGACTGATAAAATATGATGACTGGCTGGATCACGGACAGATTTCATTTTCTTCAAAAATAATCCCGGTCCGCGAATCGTTCCCTGCGCAGCAGTGGGTATTGCCGTCCGAACAGGTCCTTGAAATACTGCACAACGCCCAGTTCGTTGCAGTGCAGAACTGCGGCTGCAGGGTGCATTATTCCCGGTGCGATAACCCGCTCGAAGTCTGCTTTTTACTCAACGAGCGGGGAGAGCATTCCATCGAAAAAGGGCGGGCCCGTCCGGTCACCGTATCGGAGGCTGCGGATATAATCCGTAAAGCAGACGAATATGGCCTTATCCACCTTACCCTGTACCAGCCGGACCACGAAATCTATGCACTCTGCAACTGCTGTCCCTGCTGCTGCCATGACCTCCAGCTGATGAAGGATTACAACCGCCGGGACCTGGTGGTCCGGTCTGAATATATCGCGGTGACTGATGAGGACTCCTGCACAAATTGCGGAAAATGCGTCGAACGATGTATATTTGATGCACGGACTTGCAAAGACGGCCATATGATCTACGATCCAGATCTATGCCTGGGTTGCGGCCTCTGTGTCACGGTCTGCCCGGTCAGTGCGACGACCATGCAGCCGCGGGATCGATGATACGGAACGGGCCGGGAGTTTCTTCAGGTTGGTTTATGCTGCCTGCAATCATGCATTGGAAAAAATAGTGCCTGAATTAATATTTTCAGGATCCACGATGATGAGCCCGTTACCGGGTATCGGGGTGCCGGGCTGGATAGAAAGAACGCTCGGTTCTGTATCAGTGCAGTTTATTCTGCAACATCCTCAAGGATGCGCTCTATATTATCAAGTTNNCGTTTCAATGGACTGCCTGACGAGGTGCATCTCAACCTTCAGATCCGGGATCTCTGATCTCCTTTCTTCAGAAGCGCCCATAACCTTCTCCACCCATTTCTTAAAATCGCGGGTATCGCCCTCTCTGAAGATACCGGTCAGTTTAGTGTCCATACCTGCTACTCCGTTACATTCTCCAGTATTCGTTCGATATTTTCAAGTTTTTTCTCCATCCGTTCCACTTTCCCGTTCATCACCGCGAGTGTCACACCTGCGTCTCCCGGTCCGGCCTTCCGTTCGGCCAGCATGTCCAGTTTTGCAAGCATCGCGTCCAGGTATTTCTCGATCCACGCCTTGATCCGGGTTACAACCGTGTAAATTAAGATAATCACCAGGACAACCAGGAATACATACATCAAAAGAAAGGTGAGGTACATAACAAGGCCTGCACCTTGTGAAGAATTTGGGATTCCTAACATGTCTGCAACTAATGCAACCAGTATCAATACAAACGGGAAAGCAGTGAGTATAATCACGGCCTTTGTGATCCAGTGAAAATTTCTGATCGTTTTAAAATCCATACTTATTCCTCTCCGATTTTTTCGATACGGTCCAGGTTCACGACCAGATCGAATGGTATCGCCTTGTAATATCTTTTAAGGTACGGCGGTTCTTCGGCAACGCGGTTGGTGCCGGTGACGAGCCCGGCCTTTTCGAACTGCTTTAAGTATATGTTCACGAGAGGCCGCGAGATCCCGATCTCTTCTGAGATCTCCCGTGCAAACTTTTCCTCGTGGGTGATCGCTTTGAGTATGTTGAGCCGCTGTTCGTTCCCGAGGAAACTCAGGATTTTGGCCAGTTCCGGGATGGATTTCGGGCCCAGCATTATATGTGTTTAATTATTTTTACACATGATAAATTTTATTACATGATCTCATGAGGGATACCACACACTATCGCGGGCATGCGGTGGAAACCCTGACCGGTCAGAACCTTGGAACACGGTCCGATTGCCCGGGATAAGATTCCCTGTTCTCCCCGGTACACTAAATGAACAAACGCAACAAGGAGTGCCATTGCAAGATCATTTCATGAATGAACTTGTATACTCATGAGAGGGACTGCCTGTGTACGGATACCAGATGGAGAGTGCCACATTCTCCCTACAGAATTACCTGATACCATGAACGCAAATACCTGGATAGTATTTTTTGCATGCCTCGTCATTGCAGGTACGGCAATCGGAGTTCTGCTGACCAGGCCGGTACAGGACGACGTATCATTCAAACCTGTTTCCGTGAATATGACTGAGGGTATCACTCTTGACACGCCTTTTCCGAAATCCCCGGAAACAATACCGATCTATAAAGTGACAAATATTACCGTATTTTTCATCGGCTCGCCAAAACTCATGGAGATAAAGACAAACATCCCCTCTGAAGACGAAGCGTTGTCCATTGCAGAAAAAGCGCTGGAGCAGTATGGCGGCCTTCCCGCTGACGCGGTTCTTCGAAAAACCGAACGGGTCGCCATGAAAGAGTACAACACGGCAACAGGTGTCACCGGGCAGGAATATCCCCAGTGGACACAGGTCATCTATACCCGGCAGGTGGCGGGGCTCCCGGTTGTCGGCCCGGGTGCAGAAATTACCGTCTGCCTCGGTGAAAACGGCGAACTGCTCCAGTTCGATAAGGTCTGGCGCACGCTCCAGTACGATCGTGATATTCCGATCATTTCAGCGGAAGAGGCGTTCGATAAACTTAAAAGACGCGATCTCGTTGAAATCCCCCAGAGCTCCCTGAACGGGCTGATAGTATCCGGCATTAAGCTGGGATATTATGCGGAAGACCGGGATCATGACCAGGAATACTATAATCCGGTCTGGATATTCTATGGAACAACCCATCCGGAGATTGATCGGACCCTCTACCCGTTCATTGTTGATGCCAGGGAGACCGATGACCTCCCGGAATGACGGTTGTTTCGTTATCCTGCCTGATACTTGCGATACGAGCCCTTGAATGTGCATGCGGGCACCAGCCGGGATATTTCCCGATTGCTCGTGAAAGGTCCATGATCAGGCTGCCTCCTTCTGCCACTTTGTCAGCATATCCGACACCTTCACGGGATCATCGATATACAACCCGACAATTTTTTTGTTGCGTGTGAATATCGCAACAACCCGGGAATATCGGGACCTGATATGTGCATGATAGAACAGCAACCCGAAAAACACGATGACTGCCAGGTAGAATGCAACGAATACTGAATAGGATATCCGGGAAATCACCCGGAGAATATACTGTGAATGACCGCTGAACAGAACGGAAGGGATGACGCCGGCGAGGAAGATCGCCATCGCCCCGCGGAAAAGCCACCGGCGCGAATGGTGAACGTTTTCCCGGACTCCGATTGATGTTATCATGTCTTTTGCGATGGTGACAGTCCTGAAGAGAGGCCGCCGTATGGTGATCGCATCCGGGGTACATTCGATAATCGCTTTTTTAAAATCCTGGTGACCCATCCGCACTGCAACGACTAGAATGAAGATGATCAGCACCAGTATTCCGGCAAGAGACCAGTGTTCAAAAAGGCCGTACCGCATGACGGCGAAAAACCCCGTGATAATACCGGCAAGGATGAGTGTAAAGACGGGTATTGACAGGCCGGTTGAACCATAATCCACAATCACGTCCGGCATCGTATATCCGCGTCCGACTAAAGATATCGACGATAAGGGATTATCTGCGCGAAGTGTTCCGGAGCGTGACGCCATCATCCTGTCCGGGCACCACCCCAGCCAGCCGTGGATAATTTCTGATATCCTTGTGATCATCAGGTGATCTCCTTCACTTTTTTAAACAGTTCTTCTGCCATCTCTGTCGGGTCTGCGGTCTTTTCAATCCTGATGCCGAGTTCGCAGGCGTAATCCCAGAGGAGTTCGATGCATTCGGTGTATCGCTGGCAGGTGCCGCAGTCGCCGTCATGTTCATACCAGACCTGCACACCGTGCTTTTCCGAGACGAAGATAATCGCTGCAGTCTGGAACGGTATCGACCTCCCGAGAAGGATCCCCCGTTCGGTATTGATTGAATCGGTCGCGATCTGGTTCGCGTGTGCCATCTCCTTAAGTGCCGTCCCTATCTTCTCGTCCATGACAAGAAGGGCCCTGGACACCGCCTGCCGGGATATCCCGAGCTGGTGTGCTATCGTGATGTTGGGCACGCCTTTCCGGCGCATCGCCCAGAACCCGAACTGTTTATCGTTCATCGGCAATAGCATGTGTCAACATACGTATGTTGACAGTATAAAACTTTCTTGCAGGCAGGATCCCGGCATCTTTTCAGGAGCCGTGATCTCTGTCACGGTAAGGTTCCGCAGGCGTGTGTGCGGGGCTGCACGGTCAAAATGGCCGTGGGTGACGCCGTTGAGCAAAAAAAAAATGTTTTCCGGTCCCGGGACGTTCAGAGGTTCTGCACCGGGACAAAACTGTTCCCTGCATGCTGGAGAACGATCCGGGGCAGATCGATACCCAGCGCCTCCTGAAGCACCTCCTCGATCGTCTCCACCGTCACGAACACAAGTTCGTTCCTGACATCTACGGGAACATCCTGCAGGTCCCGTTCGTTCTCTTTTGGAAGGATGACCTTTTTTATGCCTGCCCGGTGTGCAGCCAGGACTTTCTCCTTTATTCCTCCCACCGGCAGCACTGCACCGCTTAAGGTGATCTCACCGGTCATGGCGAGGTGCGGGTCGACGGTCTTCCCGGTGATCAGCGATGCGAGTGCCGTAAAGAGGGTCACACCTGCCGAAGGGCCGTCCTTCGGGGTCGCCCCGGATGGTACGTGGATGTGAATATCGCTCGTGATAAAGTCAAACCCGTTCTCCGTGTGTGCGAGCCGTGACCGGATGAGGCTTAACGATATCGTCGCCGATTCTTTCATCACGTCACCGAGCTGGCCGGTGAGCGTGAGCTTGCCGGTCCCGGGCATGAATGTGCCTTCAATAAAGAGGATTTCCCCTCCTGCAGGGGTCCATGCAAGGCCGGTCACGACACCGGGTACCGGCTCTTTCCGTGCCATTTCCTGCCGTACCGGCTCCTTCCCGAGGATTCCTGAGAGCATATCCGTTGTAACAACGAATGGCAGATCTGCCTTCCCTGAGACGATCTTCTCTGATACATACCGGGCCGTCTTTGCGAGCTGCTTTTTGAGCCACCTGACCCCTGCTTCGCGGGTGTAATTATCGATGATCACCTTCATCGCTTCATCCTCAACCCGGAGCTGGTCCGCATCGAGGCCGTGCTCTTTCAGGACCTCGGGCAGCAGGTGTTCTTTTGCAATTGCGAATTTCTCGTTCTTCGTGTAGCCCGAGATCTCGATCAGCTCCATCCGGTCGAGAAGCGGCGCCGGGATCGTTGCAAGGGAGTTTGCGGTCGCGATAAAGAGCACATCAGAGAGATCGTACGCGACCTCCAGGTAGTGGTCCGAGAACGTGCTGTTCTGTTCAGGGTCGAGGACTTCGAGCAGGGCGCTCGCCGGGTCTCCTGCATACGACGTTGCCAGCTTGTCGACCTCGTCGAGGATGAAGACCGGGTTTTTCGTGCCGGCTTTTTTTATGCCCTGGATGATCCTCCCGGGCAGGGCCCCGACATAGGTCCTCCGGTGTCCCCGGATCTCGGCCTCGTCCCTGACGCCGCCAAGGCTGATCCTGACATATTCCCGTCCGAGGGCTACCGCAATGCTCCGCCCGAGGCTGGTCTTGCCGGTTCCGGGCGGACCTGCAAAGAGGAGGATCGAGCCCTGTTTCTCATGCTTCAGCTTCATAACCGCGAGGTGCTGGATAATCCGTTCCTTAACCTTTTCAAGGCCGTTGTGGTGGCGTTCGAGCACCCGGCGGGCCTGTTCGATATCGATGCTCTTCTTCTCCTCCGTGACCCACGGCAGGTCGAGCAGGAGGTCGAGATAGTTCCGGATCACAGGACTTTCATGGTTGTGGCTGCCCCCGGCTTCGAGTTTTTTCACCTCCGAAAGCGCTTTCTTACGCACTTCATCCGGCATCTTCGAGTTTTCGATCCGTTCGCGGTATCCGCCGTCACCTGAGGCGTCGTCGCCTTCGTTGAGCTCTTCCTGAATGACCTTCAGCTGCTCCCTGAGCACTGCTTCCCGGTTGGATTTGCTCACCCGGTCAGAGACTTTTTTTGCCATCTCGATCCGGATACTGATGTCCTCCCGTGCCTTGACCAGCATCTCAAGGAACGTGACATTCCGCTGCCTGACTGAAGCAATCTCGAGAAGCCCCTGCTTGTCGGCAAGACTGACCGGCAGGAAGGGCATGACGAACCCAAGGATCTGGTCGACGGAGTCCATCATGTCGAGGGGCCGGGTGAACTGTTCCGATCCCGGGAAACGGCTGCTGATATCGTAAACGGTAGTTTTTATATCCTCCAGTATCCGTTCCTGCAGCTCTTCGTCGAGGTCCTGCACGTCCGGGACCGGCGTATACGTGGTATAGAACCGCCCGTCTTTTTCGGACAGTATATCGGCATTTACTCTCCGGATGGCATGTCCGCAGACCAGGTACCCGTCATCGGCAGCCTGTACCCGCGAGATCAGGAACTGGTTTCCGGTTTTGTAGAGTGAATCTGCGGTTATTTCCGAAGGCGGGGTTCCGCTTTTGACGGTCAGCCCCACTGCATACGCAGTTCCGGTACCGTTCATCTCGGCCATCAGGAGCTCTCCGGTCGCCTGGTCGACCTGGAATTTTGTCCGGGTGTCCGGGAAGACGACGATCTCAAAGAGCGGTATGACAATTGTTTCCTGTGAATTATCAGTATGTACTGATTGCATGGTTTCCTCAATAATTTAGTTCGAATTTACCTAACTAATATGCCCGGCAAAAAAAATTACCTGACCTTTTCCAGCAGTCTGACGAGAAGATCCTGCTCGCGTTCATCCAGGGAGTCCATCAACTGTTCAATCAGCAGGTGCATGGCGTTGCATTCGGCATTGGCAATCATCCGCCCTTTTTCTGTCAGCCGGATATACAGGACCCTTCCATCATCGGGACAGCGTTCGCGGTATACGCATTCCATCCTGACAAATTTGTTGACCATCTCGGTGATCGTGGGTTTGGAGTTCCTGGTGATCTCGGCAAGCCTGCTGAAGGTGACGTCCCCCTGTTCATCGATGATTTTCAGATAGGCGATCTGTTTGACCGTCATATCCGGTAAACCGCATTCGGAGAAGATTTTACAGGAACATTCGTTCCTGACCCTGAGAAGATGATCCAACACTTCGAACAGGTGCTCCTCTTGTTTCCTCATACTTCGATCCTTAGTTAGTTAGGTTTAACCTAATAATAAAGGTGGTGATAGTGCCAGGAGAACCGGCTGTCCCGCATGATACCCGCCTGCGGTATGAGTGACATTTTATCATTGATTCCGGGAGTTTATTCAAAATCATCATACTCTTTCCCGGAACAATCCTGTACATGGGCGTAAAAATACGGTAACCCTCATCTACCCGGCAGGCCAAATATGAGGGTATGGAATCCGACCGGGCTGATACTAAAAAGAAAGGATTCAGTCTCCTCATCATCTCAATATCACTCGCCACATTTATGTCGGCGCTGGATGGAACAATTGTCAATATCGCTCTCCCTACGATATCTGAAGCATTCAACGTCACCACAAGCATGGTGAGCTGGGTATCGACTATGTACCTGCTGGTAATGGCAGGGTGTGTCCTGATCTTCGGCAAAGTTTCTGACGTGATCGGGTTTAAGAAAGTGTTCCTGTCCGGTTTCCTGATCTTCACCATCGGATCATTTGCCTGCGGTTTTCTCCCGGATTTCATCTATTCCTTTAACGTCCTTATCGGTTCACGGGCATTACAGGCTGTTGGCGGCGCCATGATCACCGCGATCGGACCGGCGATGGTCACGGCATATATCCCGATGGAGCAGAAAGGAAAAGCCATGGGCATCGTCCTGACGTTCGCAGCCCTTGGGACGGCAATCGGGCCGACCATCGGCGGAATACTCACGCAGTTCCTCTCCTGGAACTGGATCTTTTTCATCAATGTCCCGGTCGGAATTTGTGCGATTCTCCTTGGTGCAAAGGTGATCCCGTCGATAAAGGCCCGTGAACGGCCGGCCGGGTTCGACCGGGCCGGGGCAGTCCTGATATTCACCGGACTGGCCTCCCTGCTCTTTGCACTGTCGGAAGGGCAGACGCTTGGATGGGCAGACCCGGTTATCCTGGCTTCCATGATGCTTGCAATTCTCACGCTCGGCGGCTTTGTCTGGTGCGAACTCAGGGCCCCCGACCCGCTTCTCGAGCTGCGCCTGTTTAAACGGAAGAATTTCCTCCTGACCAATACGACGATGGTCCTGCTGTTCTTCAGCTTTGCCGGTATCAGCTACCTGCTCCCCTTCTATCTGGAATACGTGCAGGGATACACCCCTTCCACTGCCGGGCTGATATTAACGTCGCTTTCGGTTGCCATGATGGTGGGCGGAATCCTGGCAGGGATGCTCTATAACCGTGCCGGCGGCAGGTTGCTCAGCATTGCTGCCGGGATTTCAATTGTTGCCGGGTATTTCCTGATGACACGTATCCGGGTAGATACGACCACCGGATTTGTGGTCCTGTGCCTGATCTTAATCGGCTTTGGGTTGGGCCTGATGCTGACACCGGCGTCAAACATGATCATGAACTCTGTATCAAAGAAGTACCAGGGCATGGTCTCAAGCCTCACCAGTCTTGAGCGGTTTGCTCCCATGACGATTGGGATCGCCATTTTTAACCTCGTATTCATCCAGGGCATTGATGCAATCGCGAGACACAACGCGATAACAAGGTTAGCACCGGCATACATCAGGAAAGAAGTGCTTACGGCAGGGTTTGACCTGACATTTTTATTTGCACTTGTAGTCGGCATCATTATCCTTGTGCTTGCAGTTCTTGCACGCCAGGAGACTCATCCGGACTACCAGCCAGGTAACGAGGACCCGGCAACAGAACCCATTCCATCAGACCGGAAGTAAACAGGGGTTACATGCAAAAAGGAGGATCAGGAGACTACAGTTCTTTTTGGTACATTCCCACGTCATAAATTATTACCGGACGGAATAAAGGTTTTCAGGAATGGGTGTTAATGAGTGATTATGCAGGTTTAGATGGGGATCAGATGTCGCTGTTTCCGAAAGGACACCGGCAGAATATTCCCTTTGGCGATACGGTGATGGTATGGAAAGGAAAGGCATAGTATTATTGATGATCCTCGGTATTGTGGCCGTTATTTATGGAGCGGTTACCTTGCAGTGGTTTCTAATGTTGATCGTTGTTGCAGTTATCGTCGTCATCCTGCTCGGTTCGGATGTTCTGCACGGGAATACCTCGCCGTCAGGACAATCACGCACTCCTGAAGAAACCCGCATGAGACACTACGAGCAATCTCTTGAATCGATACGGAGAGAAATCGGGAAGCTCTGACATAGCCCGGACTATCCTGAAAAAGCACCGGGACTACTGCACGGTACAGCCCGGCAGGTTAATCCCGTGGTACCCGAAAAACAGGGACGTGAAGATGAAAAAAGAGTGCCGGACAGGACAGTAATTACTATCGTTGATTCCATACGAACAGTGATGATGTCTGAAATGATTAACGGGACACACTGTAGTGCGATTATGGGCTCCTGGCTGCGACGTTCCATAAAAAACATGCAAAACCGGGAATAACCCCTTTCTTTTTTGTGCATGAGAAGATGCTCCTTGGAGTTCAATTGTTAAATGCTGATTGATGCAGTGACCCCTCCAGGATTCCCGCCCGGCTATCCCGGGAATAAATGTTTGAATAACTCTTTACGCTACAACACCGAAACGGCACATATAAGGGTGATTCCGTGCGAAACCAGATAGTTTTCATTTTCATCGCAATTGTGATTTCAGCTGTTCTTATGGCAGGATGTACTCAGCCGCAGACCGCGGTACAGACTCCGGAGCCAACTACTGCACTACCAGCATCTGTGCAGACAACTGTTGCTCAGCCGTCCGCAACTGAACCGGTAGTTGCATCCTCCACCACTTCAGCCACCACGACCGTTAACTTAAAACCCCCTGCAACGGTTGATTATTCATCAGATTCATCAGAACCTGCACCACCGGATCCAACTGTTGTGAAGACCGACGCCGGCTACATTTCCGGAGTACAGGAGAACGGGCTCCGGGTTTATCTCGGAATCGCGTTCGCAGCTCCTCCTGCCGGAGACCTCCGGTGGAAACCTCCTGCACCTGCACAACCCTGGGACGGCGTTAAGGAAACAAAGGCATTTTGTGCGGCATGCCCGCAGCCACCGAATGCGAGTCCCGGATTGGTAACGAACGAGGACTGCCTGTACCTCAACGTATGGACCCCGGCTCACAGTGCCGACGAAAAACTCCCGGTCATGGTCTTTTTCTACGGCGGGGCATTCGGAAAGATCGCCGGAGATATATCAACATATAACGGGACCACCCTTGCACAGAAAGGGGTCATCGTCGTGACGACCAATTACCGGGTCGGTGCGCTCGGGTTCCTCGCTCACCCGGAACTCGATAATGAGTCGGCGAACAACGTCTCGGGCAATTACGGGCTTCAGGACCAGCGTGCGACCCTGCAATGGGTCCAGCGTAATATAGGTGCTTTCGGCGGAGACCCGTCCCGCGTGACCATATTCGGTCAATCGGCAGGAGCGGAGAGCATCCTTATCCATCTCGTCAGCCCGCAGAGCAAGGGGCTCTACAGCCAGGCAATCGTCGAAAGCGCTACCTTCTGGACAAAGGGAGCGGAAATTGATGCCCTCAATTCAAAGGCCGATGCAGAAAATCTGGGAGTAAATTTTGCAAAGAGCCTCGGGTACTCCGGTCCGGGCGCAATTGCGCAGATGCGGAAACTGAGTTACCAGGAGATCGCCAATGCCACTCCCTGGCCTGCATCCTCGTTCCAGATTGTGTCCACCCCTCATTTCGAACCGACGATTGACGGGTGGGAAATCCCCGATTCCCCTGACACCCTGTTCGGTCTTCACCGTGAGTATGCTATCCCCCTTATGATCGGACACAACGCCGATGACGGGATCACTCTTGCTGCCGATGCAAACATGACCGTGCCCGAATACGTGACCTATATCCAGGGTCGGTTCGGGCCTGAAGCGGAGCAGGTCCTCAAAAATTATCCCGCCACTTCCACCGCGGAGGTCCAGCTCCGCCTCGATCAGATCATGACAGATTACGACTTCAATGACGCTGCGAAGTTTGTGGCGGGATCGATGTCGGACCTGGAGCCGAAGACGTACCTGTACCGGTATTCCTATGTCCTTCCCGGGCAGCCCCTTGGGGCATTCCATGGCAGTGAGTGCTTCTTATTGTTCGGATTGACAAACGAAGTGAAGGCTGACCCGGTTGTGGCTGCCAATATCGTAGATCTCTGGACCCGCTTCGCCAAGACGGGTGACCCGAACGGCGGGATGAATGTTACCTGGCCGCAATATACAAGGACAGGAGACCGTTATCTCGATATTAATGATACCCCGACGGTGAAGAGCGGTTATTAGACCCCCTTTTTTCGCGTCTCAAAAAGAACGAACGGCCGGGAAAAATCACGGCTTCGTATTTGCAGGATTTATTATACGCTTTTGGGATACGGCAGGTTTCACACTCTGACTTTCGCAACCTTGTCTGCAGGGGATGCGAATCTGTTGCGGTGTACATTGCAACGGATGACAGGGCACGGGTAATTGATGCCTGTGGTATCGCATTCTTTGACCGGTATCTCAAAGGGGATAACACGGGTATCCTGGAACAGCAGGACCCGGGGCTGAGCGACTATCGGTATTAACTATAAGGTGAACAGGATCAGATCTTTATCAGGAACGGGATTACCATGACCTGCACCGACCTTTCCAC
The DNA here is from genome assembly GCA_002503825.1 of Methanoregulaceae archaeon UBA467. Classification (GTDB taxonomy): domain Archaea; phylum Halobacteriota; class Methanomicrobia; order Methanomicrobiales; family Methanospirillaceae; genus UBA467. The sequence goes on along the minus strand of DASP01000012.1, from coordinate 174,404 downwards.
CAGGATCGACATGACCGGACGGATGATGATTGCACTTGAGGAGATCGAGGCGTGCCGGGAATTTGCCGCCCTCATCCCCGAGGTCAGGACCAACCTCGTGTTTGCATGTCCGGATACGAAAACTCCCGCAGATGTCATGGCCGTCGACGGACGGATCACTATTGTCAGCGGTATGCCGCGGGCTGCCGGGAGAGTCCGGTACGGGGCATCGGACCACATGGCACGGCTTGTCATCATGCTCATGCAGACCGATCCATCGGTCAGGTCCGGGATTGATTTCGCAAATCCCCCGGGTTTTTCAGACTGGCTGTACGGGTACTGCAGGGAGAAGGGGTGGACGATCGTCCTGGTCGACCGCAGGGACGAGCCCGCAGATCTCAAAAATGTGGAAGGGTCGACGATGCAGTGGAAGGCACGGGAAGCAGTACGGGCTGTCGGCGGGAAGGTACCGAAGATCATCTGCGACGCCGGGGGACCGGGAAAAGAGCCGGTCTGTACCCTGTTCGGGAATGAACCCGTCGGCGTTGCGCATGATGTCTGCGGGATTGCACGTGCATGGCCAATGTCCTTGAAATAACAACATTTTTCCCGGCACCCTGTGGAGATTTTATAATACAATTCCGGATAAGGGCGGATATCAGAATGCAATATTGAAACAGGATGAATTTCGTAATACAATCCCGGATCAGGGCGGATATCAGAATGCAATACTGAAACAGGATGAATTTTGTAATATATTTCTGAATAAGGGCGAATATTGTAATACTATTCTGAATAATAGTATCCTGAATACTCCTTCAGGGGACACACTCCATGGAACTCGATGAAATTACCATAAGCAGGGCGATTCTTTCAGCACAGATGAATACGCTGATCGAATATATGGAACTGGACGTCGCTATCGTCGGAGCCGGGCCGGCAGGCCTCACCTGTGCAGCCCTGGTAGCCGGGAAAGGTCTCAGGGTCGGGATAATTGAGAAGAAACTCTCGGTCGGCGGCGGGATGTGGGGCGGCGGGATGATGTTTCCGAGAATTGTCGTGCAGGAAGCGGCACGCCACCTGCTCGACCGGTTCTCGATTCAATATACTCCCTTCAAAGAGGGCTACTATATCGCAAAGTCGGTCGAGGCCGTCTCCAAACTGACCGCTGCAGCGTGCGATGCCGGGGCCGAATTCTTCAATCTCACGTCGGTAGAGGATGTCATGATCAAGGCGGACGGGAGGATCAGCGGGCTCGTGATCAACTGGACTGCAGTTGAAATGGCACACCTGCATGTCGACCCCCTTGTCATGGGCTGCAGGTATACGGTCGATGCTACCGGTCACGAATCGGTTGTCGCCAGGCTTGTCGAGAAGAAGGGGGGCAATCTCGCGGTAAAAGGCGAGAGTTTCATGTGGGCCGACCGGGCCGAAACCAATATCCTCAGGCATACCCGGGAGGTCTACCCTGGCCTTGTTGTTGCCGGCATGGCAGCAAATGCCGTCGCAGGAGAGAGTCGCATGGGGCCGGTATTTGGCGGGATGCTCCTCTCCGGCGAGCAGGCGGCAGGCATTGTCTCACAGAACCTGAAGTAATCGGTGTGTCCCACATCTCCGGTGATGCGGACAGGAAACACCCATTTTCCTGCAGTCTTTCCTGAACACTTTTTTCCTGGTATAATATCCCGGGAAGGTATCGTACCTGTATACAACCCGCACCATGCCGGGCATCTCCCCGCATAAGTGCATGATAAAATAAACCGGCGGAAACCCCGGAATGGTCGTTTGATCACTATTATATGATCTCCACCCAATGTTTCTCTCCTGAAAAAGGAATGAATTCCATGATAACACAAGACATTATCAAAAAACTCTGGGATGAAGCAGGGAACGGGAATCTCGCCATATGGGAGAATGAAGCGATAACCGTGGTGCCGCCGGATTATTCCGGCGAGACCGACGGGAAAAAGCCGCTTGTCATCCTCAAGCCCATCGCACTTGTCAACAAATACGATTTCATTGAATATGCCCTCAAGGATCCGGAGCTGCTCAACACGATCGAAGAGCAGGTACGGGCAGCCGGCGGGAATATCACCCGGGCCCCGTAACGGAACCATCCGGTATTATACCTTTTTTATTCCTGCCGCCATACGCACCGGCAGGCATTATTTGACCGCAAGGAAGGAAGATCCCGGGGTGTGAATTCAGCGGTCGCTCACCCGGGGCGCCGGGATTATTACAGGATATGTGGGTTACAGAGGTGAGAGAATCAGGAAATCTCATTCGTGCATATACAGTATCCTGGTCCTGACGTTCATTTTAAAAAAATGAAATCCTTTCTCAACTCTTTTTCAACCGATCGATACCGATGGTGAAAGGTTCGCTATTATCTGTGTAAATCAGTTCAATTTCTTCCGGAGAAATGATGGTGCCGGTACTATACCCTCCCTCGCGCTGGACCAGGGTGAGTGTTTTTCCATCGCGGCCGATTGCACCGGCAAATGCGGTGGACCAGGCATATCCGCTCTGGTTGGTAAAGATGACGTCTCCCGAGAAGATCCGGTCCTGCTGTTCGGTGACCATCAGGGTCATGACAGCCCCGGAGACGTTATTGTAGCCTGTTCCATCGTCATATGCATTTACCGTACCTGTCCAGTTCCCGATCATGCCGGGAATGACCGCTGGTACAGCACCGCCCTCCCGGGAAACAGTCGTACATCCACAGATCAATAATGCGAGGAGAAGAATGCCTGCACATACTATGACTTTCATGTACTTCAGGTTCAGACTGAAAAGAGATAAACCGGATCTTTTATTGCACCCGGCCGGGAAATTCCTGAAATAATCCTGCAGACTGGTATTGTGTAAACACGACACGAAAAACCGGTTTAATCCGGAGCGTTCCCGGGATTAAGTTCTCTGTAACAGCAGAAAAGGGTACAGGAAGGCGATGCAACCGACCGGGTACAATCATCTGCGAATAAATCGTTCTGTTTATCTGTCAGACCTGACGCTCTACCCGCGTAGTCAGCCCTGAAGAAATATTGTGAAATATCATGGAGACGGATATCCGAACTGAATCACGAGTGAATGGTATAGACGATCTTCCCTTTTTTGAAGACCGAGATCAGGCCCCCGCTCTGCGAGACCACGACACCGATAGATCCCGTGACCTGTGTGATGCCTGCGACCGATGAGTGCCGTGACCCGAGGCCGCCGGGAAGGTCCACTTTGCTCATGTCAACGGTGATGTACCTCCCGGCCGCTTCGACGATTCCGGTCCCGGTGACGAGAAACGCCCCGTCCAGGAGGGCAAACTCCTTGATATGCCCCCGGATCCCGATGTCGGTTATCTGCCGTTCCTCCTCCATGTGGCCATAGAACGGGTTTAAGACAAATTGTTTCGAATGGACCAGGACATTTTTCATGTCGCCCACAACAAATGATGTCCCGACCTGCTGTCCCTCCCGTCCTTCCCTGGCAATTTCAACGGCGACCTGGATGACCGAATCGAGTACATCGGGTGAGACGTCGGTCCCGGAGCATATCGTTTCCAGTTCTGTCCGGGAAGGCATGTGTTCCGGCAATGCTTTTATCCCGGGTGAATATGCCTTTGCGGTAGTATGTGCAGGGTTTAATCCTCGTCTCCGCTGCACGACCCGCTGGAAGATAGTCCCGATGACCACGACGATGATGGCCGTGACGATTATGATCAGGTATACGGGCGGGTTATCCGGTGGCGGGCCTGTTGCAGACGGACCTGTGAACGTGGGCAACGCTGCTTTCAGGTCCAGGGTGATCCTTCTCGTGGTCGACAGGCCGTCTGACTGGTTGCCGGTGATGGTAATGGTGTAGATCCCGGTATCAGAGTACTGGTGGGTCGCAGGGAGATCCGGGAAATTCGCGATGGAGCCGTCATTCCAGTCGACGCTCACCGAATGGATGCTGGAGCCCGGTGTTCCGGGATTGAGATTCCCGTTCAGCGTGACATTCCTCCCGTCGATAACCGGTTCAAGAAGGGTCAGTGACGGGGCACTCGACATCATGCCGGGTCCGGCCGGACCTCCCTGGGTCGGGGTGATCTGAGTTGCCGGAAGGGTTTCAGGGATAACAGGCGCCTCAACAGTAATATTCGCGGTCCTGGTGATATTCTGCCCGTCGGACTGCAGGGCGGTGATCGAGAGGGTGTAATTGCCGGAACTGCGGTAGGTATGCGAGTGCGGGAACTCGTGATATTCGGGTGCAGTGCGGTCGTCCCAGTCCCACCGGATGCTCTCTATGGTCACGTTCCCGGATCCGGGGGCGGCAGTGCCGTACATATTGCAGGTGAGATTATGAATTTCAGGAATCCCGAGGATAAGGTACGGGGGAGAGGCCGGCTCAACGGTCGTATTCTCCAGGTCAGGGGTATCCGTGGGAACCTGTGTTGCCGGCGGGCTTGTAGCCTCAGGTACAGTGCCGGTCGCGTTCACCGGTACAGAAGTGTTGTCTGTCAGATTCCCTGCGGCAGCGATACCCGGCAGTACGAGGATGATAATGCAGAGAGCCGCCGTTACCAGCCAAAATCCGGAAGCTGTACCTCGTTCCTGACGCATAAATGACCCGTTCGTTTCGTTCAATAAAATATCGTGATGCTTGTTCTTAAATATGGACGTTTACACTTCCGGATGAAGGGCCCGGACTGCACGTATGTTCCGGGACCCGTCGTGAGAACAGAAAATAATGGGCCGATCGCTTTTAGACGGGTTCTTCTGCGATTAAATGGTATCAGGGGCTCACTCTTCAGGCATGCCTGTATCCACAACGACCCCGACATTAGAATGGGCGATACACCATACCCGGCTGCAGGAAAAGGGGTTGCCGGGAGCCCCCCGGGAAACAATCCGGGGTGACTATTATTTCATGTGAATTCCCACGCCCGGTTCGTGGTATTCCAAAAACCCCTTTGCCTGTTCACCGGATCCGTCAGCCTGGTATTTCCTGGTGTGATTCAGCCCGCGTTATGAACCGGCGGCCGCCCTGGGATCCACCTGCATATCAGGGGGCGGAGTGCCGCCTGCCGGCAATCCGGAAGGTGGAGTTCCACCCGTCGGTATATCTGAGGGAGGTGTTCCGTTCATCTGCAAACCTGATTGCGGATTTCCTCCCATCTGCCGGTCTGAGGGTGGTGTGCCGTTCACCTTCATGCCCGGAGGTGCGGCAGAGGGATTTCCCCCGGTGAAATTTACTTTTTCACCGGGCTGGTCAGCCCGGGTAACCCCGGGTGTAGCAGTTATTTTTTCTGCCTGCGATACCGGGGCATTAACCGCCGTTGATGCAGACGGTGTTACACTATCCGCCGTGTCCTGTACACACCCCGTTGCCAGCATCGCTGTCATAAGGACTGCGAATGCGACTAGTATCCCCGGATTGCCCGTTTTCATGTTCTTTTCTCCTGTGCGGTCATTTTATGCATTTGTCCGATGCACAAATTTGTTATAAGTACATTACACAATATACTAATACCTTATCAATTTGTAATATATTATTAACATTTTTACCGCTCATAGTATTTATAGCACATCACATTTTACCCGCCGGTTAATCCATCGGTCTTCAGGTTCACCTCTGCCTGTATCCATCCTTTCGTGAAGGGAAATGCCCGGTCCGGTATGATCCTGTTCTGCCGGGAAGAACCACAACGGGACGGCCGTTCCCTGATTGCCCTGGCATCCCGTGTTTTGCCCGTGATACGAAAGGAGCAGGAATCGAAGGTACCACATTACACAATGATTCCAAACAATGTTTCTGCCTGCTTACCGGAGGAAATGCCGCATTGCAGCACCTGCCGGAAAAAAGAAACTGGGGAATTTATATGCTATATGTAATTACTATCAATTATGAGGATGCGTCGACATGGGACGGCAGCAGCGGAGAAAGGAAACCGGAAGTACCGGAGATGCATTGCGGCAGCGTGAAGCATTGCTGGATGCCATCGTCCGGAGATCCCCAATCCCGCAGTTCGTAATCGACAGCAATCACCTGATCGTCCACTGGAACGAGGCCCTTGAGAAGTACAGCGGGATAAAAGCTGAAGAAGTGACTGGCACAAACCAGCAGTGGCGGGCATTTTATCTCCATAAACGTCCCTGTATGGCAGATCTGCTGGTCGACGAGATGATAGACCTGATTTCCAGGTGGTACCCGGGAAAATATGCGAAATCTGTACTTGTTGAGGGCGCCTACGAAGCAACCGACTTTTTCCCGCACATGGGACCATCCGGGATCTGGCTGTATTTTACTGCGGCTCAGATCCGGGATAAAGACGGCAGGATAATCGGTGCCCTGGAGACGCTCGAAGATATCACCAAACGCAAGAACGCAGAAGCAGAAGTCACTGAATCCGAGCAGAGACTACATGCCGTTTTTAACGCTGCCCGGGACGGGATGATTGTTATGGACCCGGATACGCACGGGTTCGTAATGGTAAATACGGCCATCACGAAGCAGACCCGCTATCCGGAAGCGGAGCTGCTTACCCTTACAATGTCCGATTTAATCCGTCCGGCAGACCTGCCACTTTCAATGGAACAGTTCCAGAAGCAGCTCCGCGGGGAAATATCCATTTCTACTGACATGCCGATACTGTGCAAAGATGGCACGATCTTTTTTGCCGACATCAACTCATCAGTTGTGACTATGCAGGGCAGGCAGTATCTGCTCGGCATCTTCCGCGACGTTGCGGAACGAAGGCAGGCGGAAGAGGCACTGCGGGAGAGCGAGGAGAAATTCCGGGATATATTCAACAATACAAACGACTCGATCCAGATCGTCGCACTGGACAGGAACGGGTATCCCGGCAGGTTCATTGACGTAAATGATACTGCCTGTCGCATGTTACAGTACAGCCGCGATGAACTGCTGCAGAAAGGTCCGTCTGACCTGGAGCCGTCAGAACCTGAGGCAGAATTCCCTGGCAAGTCAAAGGACATGATCGCCAGCGAGATAGAAACACTGGGATCTTCGACATTTGAAACCGTGCACATCAGAAAAGACGGCCGCCACATCCCGGTTGAAGTCAGCGTGCATCCTGTGATGTTACAGGGAAAGCACGTGAGTATTACTGTCGTGCGGGATATTACCGAACGAAAACAGGCGGAAAAGGTTCTTGCCGAAAGCGAAGAGCGATTCAGGGGTGTTGCCGAAAGAAGTTCGGACCTTATCGTTCTGATGGATATGGCCTGGAATGCGGCGTATGTATCCCCGTCTGTCATGAAGATCCTGGGATACTCGCCTGAAGAGGTTACCGGAATGCCTGCAATAGAATTTGTCTTACCCAAAGACCGGAATAATGTTGTTTCTTTGCAGGAAAAGATACACGAGGGGTATTCCAGTGAGGCAGAGGTCCGGGTCCTTAAAAAAGATGGCGGGTATGCCACTATCGAGATGGTTGTTTCACCGGTAATAAAAGACGGGAAGGTTTCGGGAGCCCAGCTGACCGGGAGGGACATCACCGAACGAAAACGAAATGAAATCGAAAGGAAGAAAGCGATTTATCAGACCGGTCGCAACATGGAGCAGCTTGCAGTACTGAACGACCAGATAAGAAACCCGCTTGCTGCCATTCTCGGGTATGCCAGCCTTGAAGAAGGGCCGGTCTTCGAGAAGATAATACGACTCTGTAACGAGATTGATCATATCATCACCCGTCTTGATATGGGGTTCCTTGAATCTGAGAAGGTACGCGATTTTTTGAAAAAACACTATGACATTTCAACGGATGAAAATGGATAGGCGATCAGTCTTCCGGTTCCCTGCGTGTACCGGGGCAGGGATAGTATCACAGGTGAACCTTTTCATGCATTCCCATCATTACAGATGATCCCGTGTGTGAGTCAGGATCAGGGCAGTCTCTTTCTGCACAAGGCCTCCCCCTGGTCAGCCGGTGACACGAAGAGGCGGTAACCGGACATATCTCCATATACAATAGTATCAGAAAAAAGTCCCGGCCTGCTATATAAGGCATACCCCGGGGAGCTGTTACTGCCCCTGCCCGTGAGATACGGAACAGCATCCGATAAAAAGTGAAGGAACAGCGTGAAGCGCTCTGATGAGCGATAAACCGATTGTTTAAATTTCATCAACGTCATCTACTGATTACCATGGCTTTCAATGATCGGATCGGGTCAGGCTTTACCGAACCGCAGTGGAGGCTTATTTGTATCGTCTCAAGCTGTTCAATCCTTCTTATAACGATGTTTTGTCTTACCGAAGGGATCAACACCGTTTTCAGCCACCTGTTTTATTTTCCTGTCATCCTCATCGCATATCACTACCAGAAAAAAGGGGTGGGATACTCGGCCGTTCTCAGTTTTCTCTACCTCCTGCTGGTCATATTTTTTGATTATTCAAATAGTATCGAGATAATCAGCGCAGTATTCCGGTCCATCGCATTTATCGGTGTGGCGGTTGTCGTCGCATCTCTTTCCGCAGGACTCCACCAGAAACAGCAGCAATATCGTAGTATTAGTGAATTTAACGAGTGTATTGTATCAAATGCGAATGTCTGGCTTGCCGTCCTTGATGATTCCGGGACTATTATCGTATGGAACCAGGCGGCAGAAGAGATCAGCGGGTACCGGGCAGACGAGGTAGTGGGAAAAAATACAATCTGGAAGATGCTCTACCCGGACCGTGAATACCGGAAGGGAGTCACCCGGACGATCCTTCAGATTATCGGTGAAAAGCAGTTTTTCCAGAACTTTGAAACTAAAATCAGGACAAAAACAGGCGAAAAGAAGACAATATCCTGGAATACGCGGGCTTTTCCGGATGAAACAGGAATTCTTCACCGGTATGTCGCCATAGGGATTGACGTTACCGACAGGGCCCTCGCGGCGGAACAGATCAAGGCGGAACAACAACTCGCTGTGTCCGTTGCCGGAGGGCACCCGATGACCGAGATCCTCTCGCTCGGCCTCGGGATTGCGATCAACCTGTCGGATATGGACTCCGGCGGGATCTATCTTGTTGATCCCGAAACGCAGGACCTCGGACTGGTGTATTCGACCGGTTTAACCGGGGATTTTGTCAGGCAGACCGGGATAATCAGTGCGGATTCCGACAAGGGCCGGATCGCGTTTTCGGGGACACCCGTGTATTCCACGTACAGGAACCTGGATATTGAAAGCGGTGAAGCAGAGGGCCGGGAGGGGTTAATGGCCATTGCAGTCATCCCCATCATCAGCAATAAAAAAGTAATCGCCTGCATTAACCTCGCATCACATACCCTGGACGTCCTCCCGGTAAAAAAGAGGGTTGCAGTAGAGACTATTGCCTCCTATCTCGGGAACTTCATCGTCAGGGTGAAAGCAGAGGAGGCACTCCGCGAGAGTGAGAAAAAATACCGGATGCTTTTTGAACGTGCCGCGGACTGTATCTACATCTTCGAAGCAGAGGGGGAAAACAGGGGCAGGATCATCGATGCCAATACAGCTACCCTGGAAAAGCACGGGTATTCACTGGAAGAATTAAAAACGATGAAAATTACCGATCTCGACGTGGAGGAGTCCAGGTCGGGAGCACCCGAACGGTTCAAAAAAGCATTGAAAGGGGAATGGGTGAGCGGCGAGGTGATGCACCGGCGAAAGGACGGATCAGTATTCCCGATGGAGATCAATGCCGGACTCATCGACCTCGGAACAAAAAAATACGTTGTCGCCATCGACAGGGATATCACCGAACGAAAACAGGCAGAAAAGGTCATTGCCGAGAGTGAAGAGCGTTTCAGGGGTGTAGCCGAAAGAAGTTCTGATATCATCCTTCTCACGGATATAACCGGGAGCGCGACGTATGTATCCCCGTCTGTCACGAAGATCCTTGGATACTCTCCCGAAGAGGTCATCGGCAGGTCTCCGGCAGTGTTTGTCATGCCTGAAGACATGAACGAAGTCATTTTTTTAATGGAAAAGATCAACCAGGGTTCTACCCTGGAGGCAGAGATACGGATACGGAAAAAGCACGGGGATTATGCAACTATTGAGATGGTTGCATCACCGGTTATAAAAGACGGGAAGATTTCGGGAGCCCAGCTGATCGGGAGGGACGTCACCGAGCGGAAACAGAACGAACTCGAAAGGAAAGAGGCCATCTCGCAGATCGCCCGTAACATGGAGCAGCTGGCAATCCTGAACGACCAGATCAGAAACCCGGTTTCCATAATCATCGGGTATGCCAGCCTTGAAGAAGGCCAGGTCTTCGGGAAGATCATACATCAGTGTTACGAGATTAACCGGATCATTACCCTGCTTGACCTGGGATACCTCGAATCAGGGATGGTGCGGGATTTTCTGAAAAAACACTATGGTATTTCAGTGGATGAAGCTGAATAGGTGTCCGGTTCCCCCTTACCGGTGTGAACCCGTGCAGGAAGGGTGCAACGAGCCGGTCTGTTCCGGCAGTAACCTGTCATAAAAGGTAATTATGAGGATGGTCATGTGAGATTGGTGCCCCCGGTAACCTTTCCGGCAGCTCCCGGGGCCATCCTTATCAGACCCCGCGAGAGACATTGCCACATCATTGAATAAATGAATGGAACCGTGTACGACAAACCCTGACCCGCGGCAGAGAAATACCTGCTATATCTCTTCCGTGACAATCCTTTGAGTGTATTATGCCAGCCGATCGAATCACCACCGGTAAATTTTCAGGCCTGACGTATCTCTCGCAGAAGGCACTGCGGTTGTATGACCGCAGGGGAATTCTTGTTCCCGAAGTCCGGGACCGGTTTACCGGGTACCGTTATTATACCGTCAGCCAGATCGAGACGGCGTTAAAGATCAGGACGCTCTGCAACCTCGGGTTCGGGCTCTCAGAGATCTCGGAGATCCTGGATGCTCTCGCTGAAGACGATGACGGGACGGTCCGGAGACTGATAGCACGGCGTCACCGGGAAACGATGGCTGAGATCGGACGGCTGGAGAAGATACAGTCCCTCCTCATGGAGAAGAGGGATTTTTCGGAGTTGTTTGCGATGAACGTATCAGAACCAGTCATAAAAGAAGTGCCGGCAATGAGGATCATATCAGGACGCCGGACCGGGACCTACGAGGAAGTCTGCTCAAAGGTTTCGGAAGAACTGTTTGCAATCATTTTCAGCCCTGCAAATCAGAAGAACGGCGTTGCAATCACCGGCCCCTGCATGTCGCTCTGCTTTGACGAGGAGTACCGCGAGACCGATGCCGATATAGAGATGGCGGTGCCGGTCCGGGGGCAGGTGGTCACAGATGACCCGGCATATTCGGTCAGGACGCTGCCGGCAGCAACGGTGATCTCGGTCGTCTACAAGGGGCCGTATGAACACGACGGTTTTTCAGTCGCATTCGCGAATGCGTTCCGTTTCGCCGCAGAGCACGGGCTTGAGACTGAAGGGCCGGACCGGCAGCTCTACCTCAACAACCCGGATGAGACGCCGTCTGACGAGCTGCTGACCGAGGTCCAGATTCCGGTGAAGCGGGAATAATTCAAATTTTTAAAAAAATTCTGTCCTTTTTCATATCGTATAAACCGGTATTCTAAAAAGCGGTCATGTGATTTTTTTATATAGATTTTTGGCTTTGCCGATATCCTCATATCTGTCAAACTTTTTGGATTCATTGTTCTGACAGGAGGGGACTCGCACCCACTTCCTGTCCCTCCCCGCGTATGGAATTGACCCGGGCAGGGTTTACCGGGAGCTGGTAGTTTAAAAATTATAGAGCACGGTCCCGATCGCAGTATGGGGGGTGAAAACGGCCAAGGCATCTGTCCCGGGAGTTTCGTGATAAGGAATGTGACGGTAGAGGTGTAGTGAGATTACAGGAAGGATTTAAGCAAAGCAGAAATTTGCAAACGTTCTGCGTATCAGTGAACAGGGTTGAACCGGGGGCGCATTGTACGATCGGTAGAAATGCCTGGATGCAGAGTGGAAGACCACACAAATTGTAAAATATATTATACAATAATGCCTACCTCTACCTTGAAATCAATCGACAGGTTCCGCCATGGACCGCAGGCACACGAAACTTTTTGCAGAGAGAAGAGAGACAGATTCTATAGAGGAACCAGAAAAACGAACAACAGTGGAGAGAGGCCGGAGGAAGGGTACGTATGACGAAAGGGAGGAAACGGAGTAGCACAATCCTGGAACAGTCCCGGATGACAGGACAGGGCCTGATACCAGGGACAACAGCTATGGCCCTGATAATTGCAGTTATTTTCATCAGTATTGCGTTCCCGGCGGTGGGAGCAGACAATACCACCCAGACGACCTCGGCGACCACGATCCAGACGACCACCACTACGACGGTCCCGACGGCCACCCAGACAACCTCGGCGACCACGGTCCAGACAACGGCAACCACGACGGTGCCGACGACGTCAACGACCACAGTCCAGACGACCGCAACCACGACGGTGCCGACGACCTCAGCGACCACAGTCCAGACGACCGCAACCACGACAGTCCCGACGACTACCCAGACGACATCAGCAGCATCTTCGCAAAGCAGTGAGACCGCCTGGTTTAGTGCTGAACCCATCTCCGGGGCATCTCCGCTGACAGTCCAGTTCACCGATACGTCCACCGGGTACCCGACCTCGTGGGAATGGTATTTCGGAGATGGTTCGACCGGTTATGTACAGAATCCGTCTCACACCTATACCGGTGAAGGAACCTATTCCGTGGCATTAAACGTGGTAATCGGGGGGAGCAGTTATACTGCTATCCGGAATGATGTAATTTCCGTGTATGAAACCGAAACGACCACGACCACCACCACCCAGACTACGACATCACCCACAGTATCCCCGATAGAGGCAGGATTCAGCGCATCTCCCCTGACCGGCACTGCACCACTCATTGTGACGTTCACCGACACCTCCACAGGATCCCCGACCACATGGGACTGGGACTTCGGTGACGACGGTTCGAGCACCCTGCAGAACCCTTCCCATACTTACTCCGCCCCGGGTAAATACACGGTGACCCTGATTGCGACGGGATCTGACGGCAGCGATGAGGTAAAACGCACCACCTATATCATTGTGATAAGTCCGACCCCTGTAATCACGACAAAGGCGACGGCACCGGTAACGAGTGCCGGGCCAACCAGGGCATCCGCCATGCAGGCTGCGGCTCTATCGAAACCTGCCGCAGAAGTGGCGTCCGAAGGACAGAATGATCTGACCATTCCCTGGTTTTATATTATTGCAATCGTGTTTATTGCCATTATTGCGGGGATCGGGATTCTCATCTGGCGCAGGCGCAACCGCTATGACGAACTTGGATGAGCTGCCTGAACAGGCCATTTCGGGTCCGGATACTATTCAGGAGTCGATGATTCCGTCTCGTCGATGAGTGAACAAAGAAGCTGGCGAATGGTAACCGGACTTTTTCATACCCGTCAATTTTCATTGATCCCTGATGCCGGGTAACGGGGACAAAAAAGGTAAGCAGATCATTTTTTTCAGTAGAAACAGCCCCTCCGGGATGCCGGATTCAGTCTCCTTTTTAAGCGGAGCAGGGCAGGAGGATTATCCCCTGCAGGGGTCATCCGGATCTGTTTAGATACAAGGAGTTCCAATAGATCTTTTCAGGAGATACCTGATGCTTAATTTTTCCCGGTTCGTAAGATACCAGATGAATTCTTCAAATCCCCCCAGGCATGCCTGGATTCAGCTGCAGTATTCGCCGGCCACCCGGTACGGCATTTCCGGGTGGTGCAGGTGACCCATCCCCCCCGGTTCTGTACCGAATGCGGAGCTCCCCTCTCTCCAGAGGCCCGGTTCTGCGAAGAGTGCGGGGCTGCCGTGAGCGGGACCACTCTTCCTGAACCGCAGGTCCCGGCACCGGATTTTACTGTACCTGTCGTTATCCCGTTTGCAAGTGCACCGGGAGGGATGTTTTCAAGAACATCTCTCGTCCTTCTCATCACTCCGGATACGCTTGCGGCCGTCAGCATTCCCCGTGAATTAGCAGGTGAAACAGATGCAATCCGGGAACACCTTGGTGAAATGCTTGAGAAGGAGGAGATATCAGCAAGAGATTTCTGGCAGGTCTCTGCAGCGCTTGTCCCCGGCCTTCCGTGTGCATATTTCGAACCCCGGAAGATCCCTGCCGGCCTGAAGGAACGGGTCGGGTCAATCCGGGATCGGCTCGGCCTCGACCGTGCCCCGTGGACACGTTTTGGTTCCATGACGCCGGACCAGATCATCGCGGGGTACCCGGGATCCCGCAGCATACCTCTCGCAGATATCCTTTATGCCCGCGGTGAAGACCTTGCCGAAGGGAACAACGGGGAGGACCTCCTTGTTCTCCGCACCAGTGACCGGGAAGAGCATTATCGCCTTGCACTCGGAGGTTTCTACCCCGCGAGAGTGGCACTGACCTCCCGTATTCTGGAGAGCCGGAATTCCGGGACTCCGGGTGAAACGGTCATCAGCATCGTCCCTCTCTGTTTCGAACCCGGACCGGAGGACTTTGAATTCCAGTATACCTTCAACCTCGTCTTTACGACCTGCCGGCTTCTCCTGGCAGTATCCCCGGGGAGCGAGGACGAGGTCGAAGGACGATGGGATGATTTTACGAAGCGGTTAAAAGACGAGAGTCGAAAAATGGGAATATCCCAGGGCGAATACGCAGCAGGTACTGATTTTCCTGACGCCCCGTGGCAGGTATTCCGGACAATTCAGACGGGCGATATTCTTGACGCCGACGGGGTCAATTATTGCATCCCGTACTCATCACTGCAGGAGGTCGTTTACAACCCGGGAAGGAAGCCGGCGATATCACTGGTATTCCCGCAGCACCGGTTAACCCTTCAGGCCGATCCCATGTTTGCCACCATGCCGTTGCGTGATGCACAACAGGCACTCCAGGGTATCCTGAAGATATCGCTCTGATTTTTTCCGTGTTTCAGACACTGTTAATGTCCTGTGGTATAAGCAGGAATCTTTAATATTTCGTTCCGCCTCTGCAACTGGACAATAACCGCCCCTATTAATTATTGAATGTCCCCGGGCCCCGTTCAATCCTGCCCGGAAACAATCCTTCAGCGGGGTGGGGCAGGAAGAGGTAAGGACCATTCCTGCCAGAACAATGAACCCAACAGGTCTTATTGGTAAGATGCCAACAGAGTCGGATTTTGAGAAATATTAAGAGCCGCCTGATTATCTGTATCATCTGTTACGGGTCATTACGGTGCCAGTCACCAGCGTTTCTCTTTGTATGGGACATCAGGGGCGTATTTCCTGACAAGCCCCTTCACTGTCCCGAAGTTCTCCGGGGTGCAATACAGCACAAACGGGAAGAATAGCATTCTCCTGTAAAATAAGAGCGACCTCTCCCGTGGATAGACGGTGATGCTCCTCATTTCCTTCCAGCTCATGAAGTCCATCTCGCGGCTGATATTGATAAGACTCCCGCCTGCTCCGGCAAGAGACCCGCCTATGGCGGTCCCTGCCAGCGTTGCCCGGTTGATGGCCTTCGATTCCTTCCCGGCACGGTAGCCGATGCCCTCTTTCGTGACCGCAAAATCGGTGTCAGGTCCTCCCTTCGTAAAGAACTGGATGGCGGCGGCGATGATCAGGCCGAGGACGATAAAAAAAATCATGATCCCGAGTATGAACGGTGCTGCCGCCATTCCTGCATCGACGCCAAGAATGAATATGAATGCGAGGACAATGAGACAGGAGATTACAAAAACCATGATTATCTGGGCGACCACCGGCCTGCTGGTGATTACCTGGGATTTAGCCGTCCAGAACAGGCCCTCTGCTTCTGTTTCACTCTTTATATCGCTTTGCTGTTGTTTTACTCCGCAGGAAGGGCAGAACGCAGCTCCCTCTTTTACCTTTTCTCCACACGACTCGCAGTACGGCATATCATCACCACTCTGTACCAGTATTTTTTTCCTTCACGTATAAAAAGGGCAGATTCATTTCGCTCCCCTGGCCCGGGAATCTGAGAGAGATCTTCTTCAGAAGAACTCTGTCAAGTAATCTGCCGGAATTTCGACGGTCACCATGTGCCGCTACCGGTCTCTTCGCGTTGGATGTGGCTCACGGGGATCATAACCGGGTTCTTGAGACATTCAAGACCTGTAATAAGCAAGATTGTACTGGCCCCCTGGCTGAAATCCGGCAATTCTCCTGATTTTTTGCCATTTTCGCAGATTATTAATTGATAAAAAACAGGGGCGTTCAGGTAATCTTTGCCCCACAGGATCCGCAGAATTTTGCCCCCTGTTTTACCGGGTTACCACAGGACGG
>DASP01000012.1:0-158102 GCA_002503825.1 Methanoregulaceae archaeon UBA467 | reverse complement strand
CGGTTTCAATCACTGCCCCACAGGACCCGCAGAATTTTTTGCCGGGAGTCACAGGGCTTCCACAGGACGGACATACCTGGGCAGCCGGGGCCTTCAGAACCTTTTTGGCCTTTGCTCCGGTTTCAATCACTGCTCCACAGGACCCGCAGAATTTAGAACCTGGTTTTACCGGGTTTCCACACTTCGGGCAGGTGAGGGAGGGGGAAACCTGAGGCGGAGAGGTGGGTTGCGCTACAGGCGGAGCCGCCTTTGGAACTACAGGTTTTTGAACCGGTGGCTGTTTCTGTTTCGATGTTCCCTTCGCGACCTGCCGAATCACTTCTTCCTGCATTTTCTGTTGTACCTGCTGTTGCACATGTTGTTCCGCCGTGATCACTGCAGACTCCACCATCTTCTGACCTGTTGTCGGCAGTACTTCCCCGACAACGACCTCCCATTCTGCCGGGGGTCGTATAATGATCTGTGATACTTCTCCGGCAGTCCGGGCGATCGTTCCTGCGGTATTAACCGTAGACCGGGCTTTCGACACGGTTGACGAGACGGTATTCACAAGTTCCGATGCCTTCTGCACGGTCTCATCCGTTTTTGCGTTCGCCGGGGTTAACTTTTCACCGCATTTCCGGCAGAATTTAGCCTGTGCAGTATTATCAGTCCCGCATTTCGGACAAAATCTTTTATTTTCGGTCATAGCCGGTCCCTTCCTTGACGGGCCTGCATAGTTACCCGACAGGCATATATCGCCTCTCCATGCCCCGTATTATCGATTAATGGTAGAATCATGAGTTCTTTACACCTTCTGTCTGATTGTCGCCCGGACCCCTTCGGGAGCGTTTTATGAATAAGTGGATGCCGGCCGGCCGGGCCAGGATATCCGGATGGTCGTTCTGGATCACGCGGACCGACTGACGTTCTGCTGATAGTACCGGGAATACTCATGGATATCACTCTGAAGGGAGCGTAGCCAGCCACTCATTCATCTTCCGCTTCTGTTCCGGCGACATGAATTTCTGACCTGATTCGAGATTTGCAGACATTTTATCCACAATTGTCTTTGGAGTTTCTCCAATTTTCCCGAGCGCTGCTTCGGCATCAGCAACCGTAAACCCATCCTTTCCGACTTTTTTCATGATCTCGACACCGGTCCGGACCTTGTCTGAAATTTTTGCGACCGGCGGATCCGGATAGCCGGCCAGCTCATTATATTTGTCAATGACTTTCTCCACCTGGTTGTCGAACTGTTTCGTTAACTGCCTCATCCCTTCTTTCTTGTCTGCTGCAGCTTTTTCCGGTGTTGGTGGTACTTTTTCGGGGGCACCGGGTTTTTGTACCGGAGAAGCTTCATTATACCATTCATCCACTTTCGTCTTCATCGTGTTTGCAACAGCCTCGACATCCGTATAGGGTCTCCCTTTCAGAGTTTTATCGGTAGCCGTTTCAAGGTCTTTCCGGACTGCTTTGCCAGCCCTGTCTGTCCCGGGTTTCCCGCCCCCGTATGCATCTGATGAAAACCGGTCGGTCACCGTCTGGTCGCATTCTTTTGCGAATTCAGCACATTGCTCTTTGGTGGGGTTTTTTACATCAGGATGACGATTTTTGAAGAATTCTTCGTTATATATGTCTCTTGAGATCTCGGTCGGAATATCGTCTCTGGTTCTTTTATTCCCATAGGTTACATCCCGGTCGTAGGTGGACTTGACACTGGCCTCCCGTGGGGTCTGGCCCTTCGGCGTATTAGTCGGCATGACCACTTCGATGTCTCTGGCCGTATATGGTTTTTCACCAGGTTTCAGGCTTTTATTCAACTCCTCTGCAATGCGTTCCCTGACCGGCGCATCAACTTCTTTATAAATTTTCTTCCAGTGCTCATTGAACGCTTCCCTCATCTTATTTGGTTTCTTTGGGTCAATGTCATTGAGCTCATTCATAGCGTGTTTGTCTTTCTGGACTTCTTCACAGGCCTTTTCAAACTCTTTCCGGGCATTTTGATCGCGGGGATGTTCCCGCAGCCGCTTTGCCGCTGCTTCCAGTGCCTTCACTTTATCTCTGCCCAGCGCCATCCCCCGTTCTTCCGCAGCTTTTTCCACCTGGTTCACTTTCTCTTTTGAACGGTTTGCAGCGTCTTCCGCCTCTTTTCTGGCTCTGTTCCGTGCCTCTTCCGTAATCTTGTCGTTTTTTCCTTTGGCTTTTGCCTTCGCAGCCTCGGCGGCCCTGGCAGCCTCCGTAGCTTTCGCGGTCTCCGCTTCCTTTGCGGCTTTCGCTGCCTCTGCTTCCCTTGCAGTGTTTTCCTTCTCCAGTTTCCTCTGCTCTCGTTTCGCTTTCTGTCTGGCTTTTATTTCAGACTTCGTTAATTTTTTCTCAGGGGGAGCGGGCACGTTGCCCCCGAATAATCCTTTGCTCCTTACTTCTCCGAAGAGTTTACTGAGAGATTTATTTTTATGGGTCCCTACAAATTCTGCGAGTATCACGACTAATGCGAGGTTCATAATATCCTGAGTTGCCAGTTTTGCTGAACACATGATCCCCTGTTTTTCTGACCCGATGCCCTCTGCCATGTGGACCGAAAATTTCCACAGCCAGAGCCACGCAATCATGGCTCCATATTTTTTAGGCTGTGTCAGTACTTTCTTTAGATCAAATTCTTTGAGAAGATAGAGTTCGACCGTGGTCGCGCTTAATAGTTCCAGGAATTTTTTCTCCCAGTTCATTGCGACATAGTCGCTGATGCAGGTGGCCAGGTCGGGGCTCCTGTTCTGCCCGACATAATACTTGTAGACCGCCAGTGATTCATTCTTGATCTCGGTTGCGACAGTCGATAACCCAAGCGAGGCAACAAACCCGAGCGGGGCGGTATAAACCATTACAAGCACGTTAAATGCAACGTCGCCTGCTACCTCCGCTTTCTCGGCAACATAGATCCATGTCCCCCACCGGGCGTCCCAGACCAGGAAGTCCTCATTGTCCTGTTCCCATATACGATAGGCCCTGTCGTGGAGGTCGATGCTGATACGCCGGTAATCTTCTGACCCCTTATCCGGCAATGCAGCAATTTCTTTTCGTAACGTATCCCGGTACTGCTCAGGGAAACATTTATCGATTATTTTGTCGCACCGTGCCGCTTCTTCATAGATGGACAACCTGGTTTTTAATTCGTCAGGATTACCGAGCATGAGGGTGACGGGCAGGTCGTACTGCCAGTTAAGTGTTGTATCAGGGTCAGCACGGTTGTAATAGTCACGGTGGTAAAACCTGACAAGGCCGTTTGCCTTCTCTCCAAACCCTGGTATCTGCTTCTGGAAGATGATATGCCATTTACCTGTGCTGGATTTCTGCATATCCCCGTCAAGGCCTCCGCTGTAAATGACCTCGATAAAGGACTCTTTCAGGACAAGGAAGATGGCATTCCACCAGTTGCCTGCTTTGCCGGTGTCTGTTGACCGCTGGACCTCAGTGATGTCGAGGAAGAGATTCTCGTTCCTTACAAGTCCCTGACCGTCCCATTCCATCACGGTAAAGGTCATGTACGGGAAAATATGCCTTTCAGCGACATCGTCAGGATTTTCAAGGGGGGCCCGTTTCTCGCAAGGGTCATAGACATTGATTGTTATCTTCCCTTTGCCGGTGACTGGAAGTAATTCCCCTTCTCTGGTATATTCATAGAGCGATTCCGGGTAAAGGCCTTCGTGAAGGATGTTGATTTTAAGAGTGGGCCCTTCGATTTCCAGGCTCCCACTGGTTGCCGTGGTAGTGACTTCGACAACCTGTTGCCAGGCAGCCACCCCGGGTTTCTGTTCCGGCAGGGGTACCGGGTCGCAAATTTCAAATAAGAAGTCCTGCGATGCGGGGTTTTTGTCCTGTTCTTTGCAGGATACCAGTTTTTTCCCGGCCTCGTCGTATTCCACTGAGATCTTCCATTCTTCTTCGCCGGGATGATGAACAGATAAGCTGATTGGTGCGGAAATGATGGCATCCGGTCTTCCGGCACGTTCAACCTTTGCATTGGCAAGGAAATTAACCTCTTCCGTGTCGGCGGTCAGGGTTGGTTTTGGGTCTAGTAAGATGCGTATTGGCTGGCTCTCGGCTATAACCGTTCCTTCAACAATTGCTTTGACTACGACAGACTCCGAGTCCGGGGGCTCCGGTTTTGTATCCGGGTCCGGGACCCTGCCAAAAAACATGACCTCCCTTCTGTTAACGCCATCAGGAGCTGGTATAGCACCAACGGGGTCGGACAATGATAATGATTCAGTCGTACCGGCAGGTCCGGTTATTGCACTGTTCGGGTCAGGACTGAGAGAGAAATCTTTCGGACCGTCCAGCCACCCGCCGGGGGTTTCGCATTCAAATTCGATATCGGCCTTGACAGGGGACTGACCGGGAGGTGGTACCAGTGTAGCACGGAGCACTACATGGTCCGATGTAATATACGGGCTCAGGTGATTTTTTGAAGCAGGGATGAATACGACCTCAAGAGTCCCGTAATCGATGGTTTCAGGATTTATGGGGACGGCCTGGGGTTTCACCGAATCGATCCCTGCAGTCGCATGGACAAGCAGGGAGATCTTTTTTGCAGGCGAAATTTTATTCTGTGAGACGGTGCAGGTGATCGTCCCTTCCCCTTTGTCCGGGTTGACAGATACAAGATCAGAGCCACATTCGATACTGAGCCGGGCATCGGTAACAAGGACTTTCTGCCCGCCGGGCATCTCTTCGAGCACCTTTGCAGTAAAGGACCCGGGCTTTTTCATGGTTATACCGAGGCTCGCCGGGTGAATATTAAGGATGTATTTTTTCCCGATCTCGAATGATACCTGCGTTGTGTTCGTTAACGGGAGACCTGCCAGGTTGACCGCTGATGCGACCGTTATCATGGCGATCCCGTCCCTGGATTTAAAATCGGGCAACGCTGTCAATTCAAGAGTTTTTCCTGTCGCATCCTGTGTTACGGCACCTTTTTTTACCGTGACATTTTTGTTGTCTTTTACCTCTATGGTAAGGTTCCTGATGACCGGTTCCTTTTCGGCCATTGATATGTAGGGGGGGAGATCGAGGGTGGCAATGACCTGCAGGTTGTATTTTCCATCAGCGGTCTTCCCGGTAAATTTTGCATCCAGTCCGATCTCCGGTTGCTTCACTGCCGGGATGGTGACATCGACATTGTCAGTGACAGGAGCTGCGGACACAGAGACCGGAATTCCCATCCCGGGGACTAACATCTTCGGGAACAGGGTCACTTTCAATTTTATCGGTTTCTTTTTGAGGATTGCTTCGACAAAATGTGACAACGGGAGTTCGGGTGCAAGCGTGACGTGAATATTCAGCTTGTTCCCTTCCGGGTTCATCTGCTTCGAAATCGTGACCGTTCCGGGGTCCCAGCCGCAGCCGGCCACCAGCTCGACATTGCCCCCTTCGAGGGGGAGAGGATCTTTTCCTCTCTCAACAGTGATTTTTGACCCGATTGTGACCGGTCCGATCGATGAACCGGGGTTCAGGGGGATTTCTTTTGAAAAATATCCCATACCTGCCCGCCTCAGTCAAATTCAATTCTGGTCTCTGCTTCGAATGTCACCGTGATATTAGCAGAGATCCCTTTGCCCCCGACTGATGCAGTGACCTTGATCTGTGCAGTATCGACACCGGACGGCCTGTCAAGCGAGACCGTGGCAGTGACCGATCCCATGCCTGATGCAGGGGCAACTGAAAGCCCGGGTAATCCGGCCGGAGGGGCAATGGAGATAGCGGCATTGCCTGCCTGAGACGCGACCCCTTTTTCATCCACTTTCCAGGCGGTCGCCGTGAACGATCCGGGCTCGTTTGGGCCGACTTTAATTTTGTCGGCCGGCGTGATCTGGAGGATGTACCGAACTGGCCCTTTCTTCTCCTTTTTTTCACCGGTTTTTTTCTTTCCGAGGCCCTTTGAGATTGCAACCGCTGCAATACCCGCGGCTGCAAGGCCGCCAATAATTACGACCCAGGGGATATCGTCCCCTCCCCCGCCGGTCCCGCCACCAAAGCCCCCGCTTCCCTCACACGGACAGGTCACTCCTGAATAGTCATACCCGGAAGGGGCCTGGACATAACATGCGGGATAACATTTTGCTGCACAATAACTTGCTTCGTAATATTGCCTGCATGCCGCGGCGTCGTTTGAATTTTTGCAGCTGTAGTAATATGAGGAAATATCGGAGATGACATTTGACGGGCAGAAATTATCCTGGGCGGTCACGGGAAATACCCCTGAAAGGAGGATGATTACTATGCCAGTCAAAATTAAAACCGGGATGCGTGCTTTAATGATCGTTTGTTCCCGATCAGTACGAGTATGTGTTGTAGTGGTGGTACCCTGTTCCCTGGCCATCATCTTCCCCTCAGATAGTAGAACCTATTCTGTGAAATTTTATCGATTTAACAGATTAACTTTCCTAAACAGGAGTCTGTTTATTACTATGTCGGGTACGGAGCCTCGCCACGGGCGTGATTCCTGTCCGTTCGTCCCGGAAAATTTTTCTGATTACACCCTGTTATTCTGTTATGCCTTTTTGTACTTCCTGTGGACAACAGCTCGACGATAGTGACCGTTTCTGTACCTCCTGCGGTGCTCCCAGGGACCCCGGGAAAACCCGGGTTTCACCCCCACAAGACAAGGAAAAATCTCTATCTCCATCTCCCCGGGGCGAGGATACGGTTCAATCTTCACCTCCACAGGACGAAGGGAAAATCCAGTCTCAATCTAAACAGGGCGAGGATATGGTTCAATCTCAACCTCCACAGGACGAAGGGAAAATCCAGTCTCCATCCAGACAGGACCAGGATGAGATCCGGTGGACTGCAAAAGTCCTTGGCATGGCATCGGATTTCTATGTGAACACAGAAGGCGCAGGCCAGGAAGCATCAAAAACGACCAGTACCGTCAATACCGGTCTCGCGGTCGGGGGTTCCCTCCTCGGGAGCTTCACAGCGGCCGGGGCCGGAATTCTTGCAAAGAGCCGGGAGAACGACTTCATCAGTTGGGACGAGACGCGGACCGTCGCGCTTAATAAGAAGAAAAAAACGGTAACGGTGACCAGGACATCACTCGTTTTTCCGATACGGCTCTATTGCACTGATGAAAAGTACGAGCAGGTCGCGAAATTCATCAGGCAGCATGTTGATAATGCCCTGGTGAAGGAATAAACCGGATTTGTGGTCCTTTCAAAGAAGGAAAGGCCCTGCCGGTTCAACTCCCGCCGGTAAGGAGGGCAGGGCGAAGATGAGCAGGGGATGTACTCTGCTACAGATTTTTTTATATCCCTGAAAATGAAATACAGGCCATTTTCGCGGTATATCGCAGGCATAATGTTGTCCGGACCTTTTCGCAGTGATTATCAGGGAACGGATAAAAGCTTGTAATGAATAATGCTCGGTCTCCTCGCTCTTGCCATCGCCCCTGCGATCTTTGTCCTCTGCTATTTCTATCTTAAGGACCAGTACGAGCCCGAACCCCTTGGCTGGGTCATCAAGGTCTTTTTTATCGGTGCGTTCATGGTCATCCCGGCCGCACTCCTCGAGGCCCCCTTTCCCGAAGGCCTCTTTGTCACCGTGATTGTCGCACCGATCGTTGAGGAATCCCTGAAATTTGCAGCTGTGTATTTCACCGTGTACCGGGACGAGGAATTCGACGAACCGGTGGACGGGATCGTGTACGGAGTCGCCGCAGCTCTCGGATTTGCCATGGTCGAGAATATCATGTATGTCCTTGAGGGAGGTCTTGCGGTCGGTATCGTCCGGGCGATTGCATCCGTCCCGGCCCATGCCCTTTTCGCATCGATATGGGGATATACGCTTGGACTCGCCCGGTTCAGGCCGGAAAAAGAACGTCCGCTCCTTATCGCCTCCGGCCTCGCTGCTGCAATGGTCTTTCACGGGGTCTTTAACCTCCTGGCATCGGACTCGGAGATCTTCGGGCTTATTGTTATGCTTGTCCTGCTCATCCCGTTCGGCTGGTGGATTGCCCACCGGCACATCAGCAGGGCACACAATCATCCGGATTCTGCCCTGTCGCGGACCCGGAAATTACCCGCCGGGATCATTTCCCCGGCGCCGGCGGAACCTGTGAACGATGCGTCCGTTGTGGATGGAGAAGTGCCGCTATCTCCCCTGACTCACAACCGTTTTTGCACGGAGTGCGGGTCGCCGGTTTCCCGGACCGCAAAATACTGCAGGGTATGCGGAGAACCGGTTGACAGGGAGTGACGGTCCAGGGGAGTTATGCCCGTGCCCATCATGACCCTGTTGGCCATCCGGTACGAGACATTCGCCTCATCTGAGCGGTTTTCAAGGGCGAGAAGGTTGCCTTTCAGCATAAGCGATAAAAAGAGCGTGATTGTCTGGTCCTTGTCTTTCGGTGGGATGGCAATAGCCCGGTCAAGGCTTTCAAATGCACCTGACCGGTTACCGGTTGCGTTCCGTGCGAGTGCCTGGTAGTAGTATGCCCCGGCGTCATCCTGGTTGATGGCAAGGGCCCGGGCAAATGACTCCTCTGATTCATTAACCCGTCCGAGCATTGAGAGTGAGAGGCCGCGGTTTCTCCATGCTTCTCCGTTCTCCGGGTTTATTGCGATGGCCTGGTCATAGGCTGCCACTGCCTCCTCGTACCTGCCCATGGTATGATGAGTCTTTCCCCGCTGGTTCCACTCCTCGGCTGTGGTCACACAGCCGGTTGCGATTATGAGCAGGGTGAGGATAAGGAATGCCGGGAAGAGTTTCTGCATATCACGGTAATAGAGGGATCATGTAATCAACCTTCCGTAGATGCCCGGATTTTACCATTGCGGGCTCTGCATGCCTGCAGGACGATGAAAAATAAGATATTTATACTCTGGTCATGAACTGTATTCCATGGCACAGTTTTGCGAGTCATGCGGGGCTCCGCTGAAGGAAGGGGATAAATTCTGTGAGCAGTGCGGAGCTGCGGTTGTCGCTCCCGTTGTCGAGACCCCGTCCTCCCCGGTCCGGCCTGCAGTTCCGGTGAAGGGACCACATCCTGAAAAGAACCCCATACTCTCAGTCATTCTCTCGTTCTTTATATCCGGTCTCGGACAGGTCTATAACGGCGAGACCTTAAAAGGAGTGGCACTGTTTTTCGGGACGATCATCGGGTATTTCATCTTCGTTATCCCCGGTGTGATCGTCTGGGTATACGGGATGTATGATGCATATACCACTGCAAAGAAGATGAATGAAGGGACCATCCCCTACAAAGAGACCAATTTCCTGGTCATGATCGGTTTTGTCGTCCTTATCATAATCATCTTTGCAATTGTATTCCTTGGTGTCCTTGCATTTGTTTCCTGATACCTTCAATTTTTTAAGAACTTTTATCATCCGGGTGCATTTCAAACGGGAACGGGTGAAGGTATTTTTCAACCGGATGGTGGTTTTCAGATTACACTGTTTTTCATTATAAAATATGTTCCGCAGCAATTGTCATCGCAGCGTTGAATAACGACGGGATGTGGCTGGTCACGGCGTCAGAATTTATCCGGAGAACAAAAAATTTCCGGAAATAATCCTTCATGCTGCTACCGGCTGTAACGGAAAGGGACATGGAGACAGGCACGGTTAATATTCATCATTATATCCGGGGGGCTACATGCATTAAAAACCGATCCGCACACGAACACATGCTCTCATGCTGCCCGTTCCCGTACCGAAAGTGCGAAGACCCCGCAGACGGCGACGGCGATGACAAAACTTGCAAAGAACCCTGAACTGTACCCGAACGAGGTGATGATGATCCCGGTGACGAGTGGTCCCGAGGAATGGCCGATGTCCATAATGGACGAGAGTGCCCCCATCGAAGCCCCCATCTGTTCTTTTTTGGCAATATCCGCGACATACGCGCTGGTCGCGACCGTGGAGAGCGACATGCCGAGCCCGAGTATGGAACTGACCAGCAGGAACCCTTCGAATGACGATGCAAGCGGTAGCATCGCGACCGAGGAGCCGAGGATCAGGAGCCCTGCACCGATCTGGACACGCTTGTCAACCCGGTCGGCAATCCGCCCGAAGAACGGTTTTGTCACCGCGATGATGAGCACCTGGACAGCGAAGATGATCCCGGTCTGGTAGGCGCCGATTCCACGGGAGAGGAGGAAGACCGGCAGGAACGTCTCGAACGCACCGAATGCAAAATAGGTCGCCATGTCTGCAAAGGCCGTCCCCCGCAGTTTCCGGCTGGTAAAAAAGGTCACGAAACTCTCCCGGAACACAGAAAACGGGAGGAAGCTTATCGGTCCGGGGTGGTCCTCACGGTAAATGAGGGTCAGGACGAGGACCGGCACTGCAGCGAGTGCGGCGATGGCATACACGATCCGGTACGGAATCAGGCCTGGATAAAAGACGAAGAACGAGATGATGATCCCGCCTGCCAGTGGTGCGAGGGTCCGCCCGACGAGGGTTGCCGACGAGTACTGCCCGAGCATCTCGCCCTTGTTCGCGGGAAACCGTTCGGCAATGACGGCGGAGATGACCGGCCCGAGGATTGCGGTTGCGAGCCCGTGGAAGAACCGCACCGGGATGAGCCAGAGCGGGTCGACGATGAAGAGGTAGAGCAGGGGTGCGGTAAGAAAGATGATCCCTGATGTGACGAGCACTTTTTTCCGACCGAGGTGGTCGGAGAGGACCCCGACCGGGAACGAGAACAGGATCCCGGCGAGCGGGGAGACGGCGGCGATGAGGCCGATGATGGTATCGCTGGCACCGAGTGCCAGGGAGAAGAGGGGCAGGACCGGATTTTTGGAGATGGTGGTCGAGAAGATGGCAAAGAAGCCGAGCAGGAAGAAGTAATACATTGACCGCCGCAGTGGCTGGGACCTTTCCTGGACTCCGGCTGTTTTGGGCATGTATTATATCTGGTTTATAGTTGTGAGGGATAAGGGTGGTGGAAGGTGTGTGGGGGTGTGAGTGTTTCAGGACGGGGTTTCTTAGTTATTTGAGTGGATGTGGTGAGAAGTTCGATTGGATCCGGCCGGGAGTGAATTTCCTGATATCTGATACCATTCTTAAGGAATAACTCGTCGGTCAGACGATCAGGTATGGCAGGGATATTGTTATCAGCCGCCCGGACTTGTCCCCCGTTCTCCTTCCAGACTTCCACAGAACCGGGCTGTCCTACCCTATCCTTCCACTGTTTTGGAAGGGATATTCCAGACTTTTCCGGGAGATTGGCTGTAATCGGCGGTTATTTATCAGATTTTGGATCCTGTCCTTCCACACTTCCGGAGTTATATGGAGAGAAAGGTGTACTCATCGATGCTGTATTATCATACTCTATACTTTGTGATATGTGGAAGTATAGATCATTATACACACACATATGTGTGTTATTATCATTATATTACGATTCGGCGCTCATAGCATGATTATTCTGTCCTTCCACAAGTGTGGAAGTATTGCAGCAGGATTGTGGAAGGATGGAAGGATAGATGTCGGGAAGACAGCGAAGGAGGCGGGGAGGAAGGAGTATGATCACCCCAGTATCTGGGACCTTTCCTGGACTCCGGCTGTTTTGGGCATGTAATATATCTGGTTTATAGTTGTGAGGGATAAGGGTGGCGGAGGTCTGGTCGGGGGATTGTTGTTTATTGGAAGGGATTTCCGGGTATGTGAAGGTTTCAGGAAGGGTTCTCTTTGTCAGATGAGTGGACGTGATGAGAAGTTCGATTGGATCCGGCCGGTAAAATAGATTTCCGTTTTATATGCATCTAAATGAATTTTCCTGAACGGTACAGAATTCATGGATGTTCTGATATGGTCCATGAATTTTGAGTAAAAAAGCAGGAAAGGGTATAAAAACAAAAAATTTTATCCGTTTACCGCAGATTTTATCCATTCGCGGAGGAATCCCGCCTCTTCGTCAACTTCTATTAATCTCTGAATAAAATCCTGGAAATTTTTTCTTCGTTCGATATGTGGAACATGGAGGCTTTCCTGTGTATCCATGAGTTTATAGTCCTGCAAACGAATGCCATTCTTTCCCGCTCTATTGATGAACCACCCCTCAAGATCAGGACTTATTTTGATCAGTTTATTTTCAGGGCATTCCTTGTGGACAAAAAGATGAACAGATTCTTTTGATTCAACTTTCCTGTAATCTGCCAATAATGAGGGCTGTGATTTACCCGGATCTTCATCTATCATTCCGATACGGACCCGGTTCCTGCTCACCAGCCTCACGACATCCCCTTTACCGGAACAATGCTGAATACGGCTGAACCCGAGCATTCTCATCAGGTATTCATCGGTATCGCATTCGACGGCTATCATTCATTCACCGGTAAAAATCGGGAGAGGTTAAAAAACGGATCGATATCCATCGCCTCCTCTATCTGATCGGGAGTGAGCTGATATATCTTGGTCTGATAGTCCCGGTAATAGGTTATACACACATTGAGGTCTGAATTGTCGGTTTTTTCCATAATTGCCTGGAGCATGTAGGGATTGTGGGTTGCAATAAAAAACTGATTGCTGCGGTTCATGGCAATTTTTTCACCAAGCCATTTTGTATAATATGGAAATGCGTGAGCTTCCGGCTCTTCGAAAATAAGGGTTGAATTCTCGTTTGATTCAATGGCAATCGCATAAAAAATGATGTGGCGCAATGTATCTGACAGTAACTGGTAAGGATAATTGAAAATCAGGTCTTCTTCCTCTTTCTGGACTTCAAAAGACATCTCAACGGGTTTTAACACAAGTTTTAGATTATAACCGGTGAAGAAGGATTTCATACTTTCGCGAAGCTTTGCATTGCCCATCACGAGGGTGAAAAGATTCGGGCCGTCTGGAGGGACAAGAAATGAACCACTATGATCAGGATAATTGTCCCGGTTTTTAAATTTATAATATTTGATAAAACCAAGTTCAGGACTTGCAGCTATGAGATCATAGTCTCTGATTGTTCCGGAATAATCAATAACTGCTACCTTTTTTTCGCTGGATTTTTCCAGGTTATAGTGGATAAAGAAAGAATTATTCTTGTAAAATAATTTGACTGTCGCTGGTATTGATCGTTCATGTGCTCCCCTGATGGTGACAGAGCATTGATTGTCGATCAGATTATCATAAAAAATATTATACATATTTTGAAACCGGACAAAATCTTTTAAATTTGCATCCGGCCGTGAACACCAGCTGAGCAGCCCCAGTGCCTCCAGAATATTTGATTTTCCTGTGTTTGGCTCTCCAATAAAAAGATTGACCCGTTTACACTTGAAATTCAAATTTTTTATTGATTTGAAGTTTTGAACAGAGAGATTTTCAATCATGATTTTACCCTCCTATCTCCTCGCCGTTCCGGATATATTCAACACACATCAGTTTACTATTGAAAGCGCTATTAATCTTTTGCATGGCAAATGCACATATTTACTGATAATTTACCAATCCGTTCAATTATCCTATTGTTCTCTTTCAATCCCGGATATTCTGCTTTTGGTATGTAAACGAGAATGGAGAAAATCAGACTGGTGTTGAAACAATCATGTGCCTCTTGTTCATCGTCGTGTTATTTTCCTTTGAAAATTTTTTAATATCTTCAATTGAATAATCTGAATCATACATGGTTCCCGCTATGCAGTCCTCCCTCTTCACCTGTCCCCGTTGCGGTTACCAGGACCCGGCCCTTCATACCATATGCCCGGAATGCGGACGCCCGTTCCAGCGGGATTATATTGATACACGGGTCCATCCCCGTGATCCGGACCTGACCGGCGTGTGTACGAGCAGGTTCTGGGCGAGAGTTATACTGTTGGTGCTTGCTGTCGCTGCAGTTTTTTGGTTTGTGATGTGGGTGTATTCGGTGGTTGGGGTGGGGTGAGGGAGGAGAGTGGATTTTGTTTAATTTTAAGGTAGAGCTTATTTTTAAATCACTTTATCTAAACTTCCAAACTTATTTTCCACTCGAAAGGTATATCGGTTATTTAATATTTATACAATTACAAGAACGAAATGTTAAATAATCAGAATAAATTTGAGATTAATCGACAAGTTAGCGAGAAATTTCAAAAACATGAACACGAGAAAACGTTAGCCCCTGAATTAATCTCTAAAACCGAGGAGAGAGCAATTTGGCAAAACAAGATACTGTTGAAGAAGTAATCCCGTCTGCTAAACGGCTGATAAATTCATTAAGATCACTTGGTTATGAGTTTCCAACAGCAGTAGCTGAACTTATTGATAATTCGATAGAGGCAGATGCCACAGAGGTCGTTATCAAAGTTGAATTTGATGGCGAGAATTCCTGGGTAATGATTGCTGACAATGGAAGGGGGATGTCTGCTGATACATTAAAAGAGGCTATGCGTTTTGGTTCGGCAAAGGTATACAATGAGACCAGTCTTGGCAAATTCGGTCTCGGTTTGAAAACCGCATCATTCAGTCAATGTAAACACTGGCTGGTTGCGACAAGATCTAATCCACTGGATAATGAGATCATATCCTACAAATGGTACCTTGATCACGTTAACCGGACGGATCGCTGGGAGATCCTACCGATAATGAATAACAGCCTTGATTCAGTAATCAGGGATTATCTTCAGAAAAAAACCGGGACTGTAGTTTTATGGCAGCGGCTTGATCGGATTATTGGGTATGAGAATCCTGATAGTGAACGTGCCAGGAAAAGACTGACAACCATGTGCAGGGATCTTGAAGAACACCTTGCAATGGTTTTTCATCGTTTTCTTATGGGGGAAGTTTCCAGGAAAAAACTGCGAATTTTTCTCAATGATAATGAAATTCTGCCTTGGGATCCATATGCACGAAATGAGAAGGCAACCAAAGAGATTGACGTAATAAGAATCCCCTTGGAGCATGATGGTGTTCATGGCGAAGTTGTAATTGAGCCGTATATTTTGCCACCTATGAAGGCATTCTCCTCTCCTCAGGCCCATTCAAAAGCAGCCGGGCCAAAAAAGTGGAACCAGCAGCAGGGATTTTATATTTACCGGAACAATCGCATGATTCAAAGCGGCGGATGGTGCAGAATCCGGACATATGAGGAACATATAAAACTTGCCCGTTTCGCCATTAATTTCTCTTCAAAAATTGATGGGGCCTTCAGGATTGATGTCTCGAAAATGTATGTTCAGCTTCCATCGCAGATTCGAAAGGATGTTGAAGTAAAAACCCAGCCAATGGTTATCCGTGCACGGGAAATCTATGATAATGCTGAAAAATCTTCCTCTTCCCCTCCTTATCAGGATTCCCACTCGGCCCCGGTGGATCATGAGCGAAAACCGGTTTTTCCCGGTCCGGTTCCGGATATTTCCAATATTTATATGCATCCATCTCTTAAAAGTGACATATACGTGAACCGGAGTAACCCTGCCAGTAACTTTCCGATAGGGAAAACAATGCTCCCTTATATTATTAAGGAAGAAAAAAGTTCTTCGCAAGAAAAAACCTGGTCCATTGATGAGATTTATCATGAATTAAAAAAGAATGCAAAACCATTAGAGATACGTATCCTGGACCGTTTATTCACCAGATTTCGTAAACAAATTCAAAAAAAGTTGCCTGATTGAGGAAATATGAATTTTGAAGAAGCTCTTGGACTTGTTCGGAGGTTTATCGACCTGAATATATCCCAGGATGAAGCAATAAACAATCCTTTGATACCAACTGAATTTCGTGCAGGGATTCTGGAGCAACTTGAAAAAGAAAAAATCATCATACTTGAACCGGCGCATGTTATTGATACCGGCCAGATATATGATGACTGGCTGAAAGCGGTGGATCGCTCAGGATGGTATTACTGGACAACACTCCGTCAGTTCTGGCTGGATCAGAATAACTGGTCACAGAAAGTTGTTCAATCTGTTGACGATTCAACAGACCTTATCCTCAGGCAACTTCCACTTCCGTCATCAAAGGAATTTAGCATTAGGGGGCTGGTCCTTGGTTATGTACAAAGTGGAAAAACTGCTAACTATACCGCTCTTATTTCAAAAGCAGCAGATGCAGGATATCGGTTGATAATTGTTCTATCAGGGATTGATAACGGTTTGCGACTCCAGACTCAGATTCGTCTGAAACGTGAACTTATCGGATATCCAAATCAGGGTCGTTATGCAGTACCTCTTCCTCCAACGGGGAAGCAATGGATTGAATTTACCCGGGAAGAATTAAATGGTGATTTCAAACCCGGCTACGCAAATCCAGCTGTATTGCAGGGGCCACAGCCGGTTCTGTTGGTTATTAAAAAGAATGGAACTGTCCTCAAGAGGCTGATTTCATGGCTGGATAAAGCACCACATGAGTCACTCCAATCCATCCCGGTACTTGTCATTGACGATGAAGCTGATCAAGCCAGTATCGACACAAGTGGAACCTATCAGACCGAAGATGATACGGAAGACAGGGAAATTGAAGACCCTTCAACAATAAACAGGAGAATTCGCCAGATTCTCCAAAAATTCAGAAAATCTGCCTATATTGCATATACTGCAACACCATTTGCCAATATCCTGATTCCTCATGATACCTACCATCCTGAATATTGGGAAGATTTTTATCCGAAGGATTTCATCATTGATCTTCCTAAACCCAATGGATATTATGGTGCTGAAGAATTATTCGGAATATCTGAAGGGCCAAACAACGAACAACAGCCGGGAATTGATATATTAAGGCCGGTTACTGAAGAAGATCTGGCTGTTATTAACCTGGGTGGAATCCCAATCTCTCTTCAGAATGCACTCCATGATTATATTCTGGCCGGTGCAGCCCGTGCATCACGGGGTCAGGCAGACAAACCGGCAACAATGCTTGTACATACAAGTCATCTTATCGGTGATCAGCGAGTAATTACAGAAAAATTCCAGGATACTTTTAATGATTTGCGGGATGAGTGGCGATATCAGAGACATAAGGGTCTTCGTGATATTCTGAAAGAAAAATGGGATAGTGATTTCCGTAAAATAATTCATTCAAGATATCCGGATTTTGATGTTCCTTTTGAATCGATTGAAAAATATCTTGGTATTTTCCTTGAATCAGTACAGGTAAAAACCATAAACAGTGAGACGGGTCATGTGCTTGATTACCGTAGTGATCCTGGCCTTAAATCAGTTGCAATCGGGGGTAACAAACTTTCAAGGGGTCTGACCATAGAGGGGCTGCTTGTCAGTTATTTCGTACGAAGCACCAATATGTACGATACTCTTATGCAGATGGGGAGGTGGTTCGGATTTCGCCAGGGGTATGAGGATTTGACAAGGATTTATACAACACCCGATCTTATCCGGGATTTCAGCGATCTTGCTTTTATTGAGCGGCAGATACGGGAAGATATCCAAGTTTATGAAGACGAAGGACTTACACCTCTTCAGGTAGGAGTGCGGATTCGTTCACATCCTACTATGATTGTAACAAGTCGCATGAAAATGCGATTTGCAAAAACTGAAACAATTGCACAGAGTTACTCTTATAAAAGTACGGAAACAGTAAAATTTCCTTTGAGCCAGCCGGATATTCTTAAAAAGCAGGAAGATGAAAATCTCAAAACATTGAAAAAATTCCTTTCAGATCTTGGAATTCCCTTTTGGGATAATAAAAAAGGACCTGTCTGGTCGGGTGTCAGTGCTGAAAAAATCATTTCTTTCATGAAAAATTATCAGATCCTTGGAGATCCTGGAGAATTTTCGCCATCACTTATCATGGCATATATCGAAAAACAGCTGAGTTACAATGAATTAACAAAATGGACTGTAGCGGTCAGAGGGAGAAGTACTCCGGATGAACAACTCGGGAGAGCAGAATGGGGAGTCGAAGGAGGGACGATTTACCAGATAAGTCGTACCCGTATCAGAAACACCGATCGTGTCGGGGTTATAAGTGATTCAACTGATGAAACGGTCGGATTATCTAATGAACAACTGGCCGCTATGGAGCTCGCAATCAGATCTGGTAAAAAACGTCGAAAAGCAGCAAGAGATCAGCGACCGAAAGAGGAGGGGTTGCTTTTGTTATACCCAATAAGCCGGCATTCAGGTTATGATACACCTCCTGAAGGAAACAGGACTGTACTATTCGAAAATCCGGAGGGCCCCATATCCTGTGATATTCTGGGTCTTGCTTTCTCATTTCCGAAATCTGAACATCCCCAACCGGTTATTGAATATATTTCCGGTACTGTTGAAGGAAGATAAACCGATGACTAAAATTCCTTCAGAATTATGGTCTTTTCTGGAAGCCAATCTTCCCACTGGAGAAAATCTGATAGCAAAAAAGGCAGTGCCGGATCTTTCCTCCCGGGTTTTTTGTGCACTCGACTCAGAAAATCAGCGGCATATCCTTATTCATCTCGAATCTGATGACTCTGTATATAATGATCGGCAGAGCCGTGGAATTCAGGTTGTAACACGTGAATTGAATGTCCATGGTCAACTACCTTCCCAATATCTGGATCTTGTCTGTCTTGATACTGCAGGATATTCAGGTTTTGATCTTATTGGCAGTGAAATTATTTTAGAAATCGTTAAGGGGATCAGGACCCCGGCGGAAATTATTCATTATGTTCTGGCAAAATGGCGGAGGTTCTGGGGACAGATTCCGCAGGATCTCCTCTCACGGAATGAAGTTATAGGACTTATTGCTGAGATTCGTTTTTTAACTGAAAGGCTGATTCCCGATATTGGTGCGGAAGAGTCGGTAAAACGATGGAGGGGGCCGTTTGGGAGCAGACATGATTTTGAATGGCAGGGATGTTCCGTTGAGGTGAAAGCAACAACTTCTTCCCGCGGGCGTATTTTTCATATTAATGGATTAGATCAGTTGGATCCACCGAAAAACGGGAAATTATTCTTTTTTGGAGTCAGGGTTCGGGAAGAGGGTGGGGCGGAGCAGACGCTGCCTGGCATAATTGATGCATGTCGTAGTCTCTTGGTTAATGATGACCTCGCACTTGATAATTTTGAATCGGCTCTTATTCAGGCTGGTTACTCTCCCCATCATAACGAGGAATATGAAAAGTTACATTTTCGAATAATTGAGGAGTCGTTATTTGCAGTTGCGAATGATTTTCCAAGAATTTGTGTAGGTAATTTTGTTGGAGAGATTCCAAACGGTATTGAGAGAGTGGAATATGAGATTAATTTGAATGGATATAATCATCTTATTAAAACTAATTACTCAAATATTTCGATCTGACATTAATTAGTTACTAACAAAAAGAAAAAAAGTTGTCAATCAAAAAAGATTTAGTGCATTAAAATTATAATTTGAATTTATTTGGAGTTCAATATTGAATAATGAAATATTAAAAACAGGAAAAAAGGTCCTTAGACCAAGAGCTCGTATAGTTCACACTTTTGGTGATGAATTAATCAGTAGTGATGTTGTTGCATTAATAGAACTTGTAAAGAATGCCTATGACGCTGATGCGAAAAGAGTGCTTATCCGTTTTTCAGGCCCTTTAATTCAAGATAATGGGACAATTGAAGTTATCGATTCCGGACATGGAATGTCTCTGGATATTATAGAAAATACTTGGATGGAGCCGGCAACACCATATAGAAAAAGAGATCCCCATTCTGAAAAAGGAAGAAGAGTCTTAGGTGAAAAGGGAATCGGTCGTTTTGCTGCTTCACGTCTTGCTAATCATCTGAATTTAATAACCCGACAAAAGGGAACGAATATTGAAATATCTGCTTATGTCGATTGGACAAAATTTGATGATGTAGAAAAATTTTTGGATGAGATTGAATTAAGATGGGAAACACGAATTCCCGAAGAAATTTGTCCGGCCGGAACAATAAAATCATTATGCTGGGATGCGGAAAAATTTGTTCCCGAAAAACTTGAAAAAGGAACAATATTAAGAATGGACTCCTTGAAAAGTGATTGGGATGATGAAAAAATTGAAAAATTGTTGGAAGGTTTATCAAGATTAATCACTCCTAACTCGATTGCCCCCCCAGATTGTCAATTGAAAGATTTATTTGAAATATATGTGGAGTTTCCTAAACCTTTCGAAGAAAAATCAGGACTAATAGAGCCTCCTGAAATATTAAAATACCCTCATTATTCTCTAAAAGGATATATCAATAAATCAGGGGAGTATCATTTTTTTGTGAAAGTTAAGGGTAAAGATGACGAAATTCAATTTCATGGAAATTTTAATTTTAAAAATAAAATTTACCCGGATTGCGGACCTTTTTACATAGATTTACGTGTATGGGATCGAGACGCAGAATCTCTTCATATTCTTAGACAAAAATTAGGATTGAAATTGAAACAGGTTAGAGATCTGCTCAATAGTACTACAGGAATTAATGTGTTTCGTGATGGGTTTCGTATCATGCCATTCGGTGAACAAGGAAATGATTGGCTTCAATTAGATAAAAGACGTTATTTAAACCCTACTTTACGTATTTCAAACGATCAGATAAGTGGATACATACTAATTTCTGGAGATAAAAATCCGGAGTTACGTGATCAAAGCAATCGTGAGGGACTTATAGAAAATCCTGCATTAAAAGATTTTAGAAATATAATCATACAATCTTTAACATTCCTCGAAATCCGACGGTATGATGCTCGTCATCCCAAAGGTTCGACTAAAGTAGTCTCAAAAGGACTATTCTCTGATTTTACGCTTAAAGCGATTCAAAATCAGATCTCAACTAAATATCCTCAAGATACTGTTTTACTGGCGTCAATAAAGTCAAAGGGAGAAGAATTAGATGAAAAGGTTTCCCAAGTTAAAGAGGTTTTATCTCGTTATCAAAGACTTGCAACATTAGGCAAATTGATCGATATTGTTCTTCATGACGGAGGGATCCCCCTATCGATTCTCGGAAATGAAGCTCGAGATGCTATAGATAATTTTAATAAATGGCAAAAAATTGGTGATAGCGAAAAATCTATTCTATCTAATCAATTAATATTAATTCGAGATCAAGCAGATATTCTCCAGACGGTTTTTAAAAGGATTAAACCATTTGGGGGCAGAAAAAGAGGCCGCCCCGAACAAATTTGTTTAGAAACCTCCATTGAAAATGCCGTGGCTCTTTATCATAGGGAAGTGAAAAATACAGGGGCAACTGTTTTGCTCCCAAAAACATGTACACTGGTAACAGTTGACAGTGCAGAGATTCAGGAAGTAATTATCAATATGTTGGATAATAGTCTTTATTGGTTGAATAGAGTTCCATTATCCCAAAGAGATATTTCAATTGATGTTTACCGGAATCAAAATAATGAAGTGGAGATACTCTTTTCTGACAGTGGACCCGGTATAGAACCTGAGTTCCAAGAAAGGATCTTCGATCCATATTTTACAACAAAAACGAATGGAATTGGGTTAGGTCTATCAATCGCTGGAGAAATCGTAAGTGAATATTATGGCGGTGAATTGGAATTGATGAATTCAGGTAAATTACCTGGTGCAACATTTAGGATTATTCTAAGGAAGAGGGTTTAAAATGCCTAATCCCCTACATTGGCACGTCCTTGTTGTCGATGATGAAGAGGTAATTTGTGACCAAATAAAAAGAGCACTCGATGGAGAAGAAATTATTAAAGATAAGGAATATCTTAAGATAATTACTCAAACAAATTTCGAGAAATCGCTCGATGATCTTGAAACTTACCGAATTGATTTGATTATATTAGATGTAAGAAAAGGTCCAGTAGTAATAAGAGCAGGTGATGTTGAAGAAGCTGGTGAACTGACCCTAAAAAAAATTCAGGAGAAACGATATATACCTGTAATTTTCTATACAGCAATACCCAGCGAAATTGAGCACTTGCAAAAACCTCTGATTAGAATTATTCAAAAGGAAACGAACCATAAAATTCTTCTAAAACCAATAACTGAAATTCTAAAGACTCCATTTCCTTCAATGAATAGAGCATTAATAAGTCATATAGAGAAAAATCAGGCTGATTATTTACGTGATTTTATTTCATCACATTGGGAACAATTTGGAAATATTCCTAATCAGTTCGATTTAGTTTACCTTTTACTTAGACGATTTGTGTTATCAATTTCTAATGATGGGATAAAACAATTATTAAGAGAACTTGATGCACCACCAGAGATGTATGGCAATAATCCAGTAATTCATCCAATGCAATATTATATATATCCTCCAATTGAAATCGCGCCATTAACTGGAGATATATTTAAGTGGAAAGTAGGAGAAAAAGAAGAATATTTAATTTTTTTAACGCCCTCTTGTGATCTTGTCATTGGACGCATAAAAGCTGAAAAAGTATTGCTAGCCCGATGTAAACTTCTATCTGAGCAAAAAGAATATAAGAATTGGATATGCGAGTATCAAATAAGTAAGTTTTTTGATAAATATACTCCTTGGAAAAAAATTGAAAAAGTGATAAAAGCTGAAGAAAAACTTCACTCCCTTTTAAAAAACAATCGACAAAATAGTCAATCTGAAAGGTTTTTTTATTTACCTGGTGTAATTGGGATTCCAGATTTAATTGTAGATTTCCAAGACATTGAAAATTTTGAGAGATCTACATTATCAAAATTAGAACGCATTGCATCTCTCGATAGTCCTTTTGCCGAATCATTATCCTCTAGATTTATAAGATATTATGGAAGAATTGGTTCGCCAGATTTAAATATCGAGGGAATTTTTTGTAAATTTAGAGAAAATTGTGTTTAAAAAGTTTATGGGTTATTTATGGTAGATGTGCTAAACAAGCAACAACGTAAATATAACATGTCCCGCATCCGGGCAAAAAACACGGGTCCGGAAATAAAAATCAGAAAACTGCTTTGGTCAAGTGGTATTCGAGGCTATCGGATTCATTATAATCTGCCAGGAAAACCTGATATTGTTTTTATTAAAAAGAAAGTCGCAATTTTTATTGACGGTTGTTTTTGGCATAAATGTCCATTTTGCTTTAAGGAGCCGGAAACACGTAAAGAATTCTGGATGAAAAAAATTAACTCAAATATAGAACGAGATAAAAAAGTTAACGAAACCCTGCTGAAGGACGGATGGAATGTTCTCCGGTTCTGGGAACATGAAGTGAAGAAAGACCCCGAAAAGGTCATTAAAAAAATTATAGCAACTATTCAATAAATTTTATTTTTAGTAAATTCCAGATATAATTTTTTTAATCTCTCGGGCAATACCCTCTGCCATAAGCGGTGGTACTGCATTTCCAATCTGAATAAATTTTGCAGTCATAGGACCTTCAAATAAAAAATTATCTGGAAATGACTGAATTCGTGCAGCTTCACGTACTGTTATAGAACGTGCCTGTGAAATATCCGGATGAATGAAATAATGGCCATCTTTCGAAAGATGAGCCACAATTGCATGACTTATACCATTTCCGTTAACAACTTTAAATCGATCAAGAAATGATGATTGGTTTTTGTGTGTTTTAAGGTGATCAGGTAACTGATCATAGTGAAGTCGTTGATGATATTCGGTCCATTTTTTAATTGCTATTCGGTAAATCTCACGATCTCTGTCATTATGTGGGCGTGCAAAATGATGTCTGACCGATTTTTCATCATTTCTTATTTGGGCCTCTTTAAGATATTTAGATGGCATTATTGCTTCATATGGTTGACTACCATCAATCCCCATCCCAGGTTCGAGGAGAGGTAGATCCTGAAATAAATCATTAATAGAATATTTTGATACATAGTTACCAAATTTTATTGAAGAGGAATCATGTTCTTTTTTTATTCCTACGCATATTATCCGTTTTCTCTCCTGGAGAACTCCAAAGTTTTTAGCATTTAAAATTTCTGGTTTCGGATTTAATTTATAACCGAGATTTTGTATTTTTTTATAAAAATCAGAATAAATTTCTCCATTCTTTGCACTTGTCAGGCCAGGGACATTTTCAAATACAAAAATTTCAGGTTTAAACTCTGATAGAAAATTTAAATAATGCAAATAGAGATGATTTCGTGGATCACTCTGCATGCTATCCGGGGATCGTCCTCTTCCAATCAGGGAATAAGCCTGGCATGGGGGACCCCCGATAATTACATCAATACCTTCAATATCAGAATTATTTAATCGTTCTTTAATGGACTGAATTATACCCTTTTCAGTTATTGTGGAAATTTCTTTATTGATAGTATTTGTATCGTTTATTCCTTCATTTTGACATTGTTCAAAAAATTCTTCTCTCGAAATTTTCCCATAAAAATATTCAAAATATAGGTTTTTTTTATTATTTTTCGATAATTGATGAAATAACGAACGTGTTTGAAGAGTGTTTGCGGCATGCTTATTCAATTCAATGTGAGAAATAATATTGAAATTCTGTCGGAAAAAACCTTCAGTTAGGCCTCCTCCACCAGAGAACATGTCAAGAACTGAGTATTTTTCTTTCATTTTAGCAACATTATTCTGTGATTTTATTGGTCTTACATTAGATATCTGTAATAATTGAATATTATTTGTAGTACTTTTTATAATGAAGACCATACAAGGGGGTGAAGATGAAATTGTATTATTGAAAAAATCCCGGTAAGATATAAGAAATTAGAGTAAGAGTTTATTTTTGAATTGATTAAATTAGTATTTTATAGGATTGAACCTCTAGATACGGTTTTTCCTGAAAGTGCTCCCTGTACCTTCCTATCGGATTTTTCAAAATTTTCAAAAATCCTAATCTCCACCTTTCACCTTACTCCCCGACTAACTACCCCTGTCAATATCTACCCCCAAATCCAAGCAACCGATATCGCGATTACTCCCGAATCTTACCCTTTATCAAACGAGAGATGCCGAAGCCTACCCTCAAACAAATGATGTGGGGTCAGCTGTATATTATGATATGGAAAACCTATGTCCATATGACCGGGCAGGATATTGATGCCGAAGTTGCCCGTGTTTATGGTATTGCAGACGAGATAAACGCGCAAGAAGAATCCGGGATCCTAGTGAAGCAGAGTCTTCACTGTCCGGCAACCTCTAGAAACAATAACCCGTTCTATCTGCGGAAAACTGCGATATCCCAACGGACTGGCACATATGGAAGAAGTTGCCACATTCATCGTCACCCACAGGCCGAAATTACAATATAAAAACCGGCATTACCGGGATTGAGCGCGTACTACGCGCTGGATTGATTCCATGACCTGGTCAACAGTCAGGACCGGTTTAATGTCAAAGATAATGAATGGGACATACTTGAGTATCATGGTGTGGAGTTTCTGCTCATCCAGTTCACTGATACAGTAACCTTCGCCGATATCGACACAGTCCCCCCAATCAGTCATTCCGCCTGACGCCAGGTCTTTCTTGACATCTCCGAGCAGCTTCATCCATAGCTTGATCTGTTCTTCGGGAGCGGTGGGCATAGTAAGTGGATTCTTTTTGAATTTTATATAAAATCTGGTCATTTCTCTTCTCCTTCTCGTTAATTGTGACACCCTGTGGAATCAGGGTGCGAGAAAAAAAACAATGAACCCGATCACGGGATTATCTCCTGAATCATTCCAGAGCATGTAACTACAGTTCGTGAGCCTAGAAAAACTTTCTGCCGATTCCGATCATTAAAAACATACACCTGCCGGAGACGCTCAAGGACTCTCTCCCTGCTGCTACTTTAGCCAGGGAAGCAGAATCTGCTCCACAGCCGCGTCACTAGACTGGCCCGCTCCCCCACACTTTCGTCGCTCCGGGGATAGGCAGGTATCCCGCTCCCGCCACATCCCCACTTAAACAAACCCGCCCATCTACCCCCCAATCCATGCAACCGTAATCGCAAGCACTCCAGTAACAAAATTCGCCAGGAACCAGACGGTCCGTGCAGCACCACTGGAAAAAGCAGTGTGATGACCTGCCTTCTCCTGGTTCGCAGTCCACGACCAGAAACAAAAGCTGTGATACAACAGGACAACCCCCGGGATCCATGCCAGTTTGTAGCCCCAGGAAATGCCAGGAATAAGTGCTGCACCGGCAATCCCGTAGGTCCAGCCGATGAGAACATCGGCAACCGCCATCGCGTTCTCGTATACCTCGTACTCCGGCAGGTTGCCCTTCTCCCAGATGCCGATCCGGATGGCAAGGTCCGTGTTCACGACCGATATGAGCTGTCCGATCCAGTGAAAGCCGAATCCGACAATCAGGACCAGTATCCCGGTGATAATGCTGGCGTATTGAAAGACCGGGTCCATTATTCCTCCGTAATATGTGATTTGTATGGTTGCCTCACGGATGCATTAAACGTATGGCCGGAGATCGGCCAGGACTAATCCTGACGCGGGATCAAGCGTCAGACCAGGATGTGGGAAAGTGGGGCGAGGCGGCATCTCCTTTATTTTTTTTATAAACCGGGAGCTGATCTGCTGCACGAATAGATAATTCCGGGAAAGGTCCAGGTAAAATTTATCAGAATGATCCTTTTTTCAGGGAAAGTAACGGAATGAAATTTACAAAATGATCAGACGAAAAAAAGTAAGTTAATATTTTAACCAGAGTAATCATCTTGTCATTGAGCGATAGTGCATAATTCCAGGTGAATAGTACATGAAGAAATGCGTATGTATGATCATTGTTATGGCAATGCTTTTCGCACTCACCGGAGTTGCGATGGCCGACACGGGAATGTATCCGGTCCCTGAAACCCAGGGAATCGTTACGTCCACCGCTGCCCATGCCACAGGTACCGTTACCGAGACCGATTCCATCGTATGGCTGACAGGAGACGACGATCTGCATATCCCCCCGCTTGGCGTCGGGAATATAACCGCCACCATGTCGTACACGGAAAATACCCTCGCAGACCAGGGGTATGTAGAATATACAAAGGCACAGTCCCTTGACACCGCAGGCATGGTCGGAGGTACCTACAACTTCAACACGCAGAAACTGGTGGATTTCATCGGCCTCGACACCGGCCGGATGCTCTCCGATGAAAGTATATTACTCGACATCGCTGACTATGGCTACATAAATACAAGTTCTCTATATATCTGTCCGTTTGCATCCGCTGCAACCGTTTCCTCACCAGGATACTGTAACATTATCGAGGCCGGCAGTGCGGTTGACACGGTTATTGCATCCCTTTCCACCACCGCAGACGAGCGCCATGTCATGGAATCCGGAGACCCGGCAGTCGCAGTCGACTACCGTATCAGGATGACCGGCTTCGGGGACGTCCCCGCTACGGGCTCCGCAACGGCATACCTCAACGTCCACATCCAGGAAGCCCGTGTCTATGAAGGAGACAAGGCAGAGGACGTGGCGTATTCAGAAACATCCACTGCAACCGGCGAGATCACCCTGTTCGATAAGGTGATATCGTACCAGTCCGGACTACGGCGGTACTGAGGTCCCGGGAAAAAAAGGTTGGCGAGGACCAACTCTTACATACTTGTTTTTTTTTTTGGCTCTGGTGGAAATATCGGGCTATCCTTTCGTTCCTTCAGGCACTTAAATTCCAACGGGATCTCCCGGGACCTACGGCAGGTACTTTTCCCTGAACGTGCACATCTCATGGATGAACACCTTCTGGGAGGAGCGTTTCCGCGATGAGGGTAGGATATGGGGCGATTCCCCGAGCAGGACCGCGACGTACGCGATCGAACTTTTCAAAAAAGCCGGGGTGCGTGAGGTTCTTGTACCGGGATCCGGGTATGGCCGCAATGCAGAAGCGTTTGCCAGGGCAGGTTTTTCCGTCACCGGTATAGAGATCTCAACGACGGCTGTGAACTTTGCACGGCAAAATGCCCAGGGAATACGGTATCACCACGGGTCGGTATCTGATATGCCCTTTGACGATTCGGTGTATGATGCCATCTGCTGTTTCAATGTTCTCCACCTCTTCAGGAAGAAAGAACGGATGGAATTCCTGCAGAAATGCCGGGACCAGCTGAAGGATGGCGGTGTGATGTTCTTCGCGGTGTTCCCGGAGAAGGAGCCAGGTTATGGCAGGGGCAGGATGGTCGAGGAGCACACATTCGGGAGCAAGCCGGGACGCGAGGTCCACTATTATACAACTGAGGATCTGGTATCAGGGTTCCAGGCCCTTGAGGTCCTCGAAACCGGCCTGATGGAGGATCCGGAAGAACACGGGGCGGAGGGCAGGCATACGCACCTGCTCCGGTATATGTATGCCCGGAAATAAGCAGTTTGACTTGTTACAATGCAAAGGCGG
Source organism: Methanoregulaceae archaeon UBA467 (assembly GCA_002503825.1). Classification (GTDB taxonomy): domain Archaea; phylum Halobacteriota; class Methanomicrobia; order Methanomicrobiales; family Methanospirillaceae; genus UBA467. The sequence goes on along the minus strand of DASP01000012.1, from coordinate 129,962 downwards.
ATTAACCTGCTCCCGGATCCGAAATTTACCCAAGGGTATACACGCCTAATGATAGTATGCTTACATGCCGGGACCGGCACAACGATCTAAAAATAGAAGAGCAATGGTTACCGGATAGCCGGTAGCATTTCCCTGTGCGTCCTTATTTTCTTCGCTTGTTCTTCTGGTTGGCGGCGATCTTCTCTTTTGCAGTCAGCTCGGCAGGCTTTGCCTGGGCGACTTTTCCGTCAGGTCCTGCAGCTGCTGTTCCGGCCGGGCTCTCTTCTTTCCGGCTTTTGCCTCTTGAAGTTCCCTTCTCTTTCATGAGGTACTGTTCACATCGTCAGGATATAAATCCTCTTGTAATCCGGCGATTTTCTGAATAATCCGGGAAATTCCTGCGAGATACAGGCATGGTCAGGAATACCTCACTCATTTCCGCCGGCAGCATGCGGTACATCCCCTGACCCCCCGGCCTCTGATCCATGGGCGCCGGACATACTCTGCCGGCATGTATCCCGCTCATCACCAGGCCGTTCCCTGCATTCCCGGTCTTATCATGTCAATGCTCAGATATTACGGAGGAATATCAATAGAGCGGGCTTTCAGTTCTTTTCCTGAAAACAGCAGGAGACAACAGCAGAGGACCAGTGCTCCGCCAAGCGCGGCCAGCCCCGGGACCTCATCATACTGGTTCGACTGCTGTACAAAGATGCCGAATATCACCGGTCCTGCAAAACTCCCGAGCGAGGCAAACGAGTTGATAAACGCTGTCCCGGCAGGACGGAGCCCGGGCAGAATGGTGGCAATCACGATCGCCCAGAACGGGGGAATGGCCGAAAAGAGAGCGATAAGTGCAATTCCGAGGAAGATCATGGAAAGTGCGGAATCAGCGACCAGTGCATCGGCGCCTAATGCCACGGCAGCCACGACGACGGGCAGGACGACATGGTAGACCCGCTCCCTGGTCCGGTCGGAATGCCTCCCCCACAGGAACATGACAATGGTCGCTGCAGCATACGGCACCATGAGAAGAATGCCGATGTAAAACACCGGCATTGTCTTCTCGAACGACCGGACGATCTGCGGCAGCCAGAAGACGATCCCGAACAGGGCGAGATACACAAGGAAAAGGCAGAGCGTCAGGACCAGGACCCTCCGGTCCCGCACGAGCTGCCGGAACAGGATACGCAGGGGAGTTTCATTCCTGACCTCTTCGGTATCAAGCGTCTTTTTCAGCCACTCTTTTTCAGCAGAATTCAGCCACCGGGCGGCAGCCGGAACGCTTGGAAGTAGGATGAACGTATAGATCCCTGCAATCACCGCGAGCAGTCCCTGGATAATAAATACCCATCTCCATCCCGCGATCCCGAACCAGTCCGCGAACTGGATGATCCAGGTCGTGACAGGTGACCCGATGACAAGGACCACCGGCATCGCGGCAATAAACACCGCGTAACTTTTGGCTATACCTTCTTTCGTGCACCAGAAGGAGAGGTACAGGATGATCCCCGGGAAAAAACCTGCCTCGGCAACACCGAGACAAAACCGGAGGATCCCCAGCTGGAGTGACGTCTGGACAAATGCCATGATAACGACGATGATCCCCCAGCTTACCATGATCCGGGCAAGCCAGAGGCGGGCCCCGACCCGGGAAAGGATCTGGTTGCTCGGGATCTCAAAGAGGAAATACCCGATGAAAAAAATACCTGATATCAGCCCGAAGGTAGAAGGATCAATACCGAGATCGGCATTCATCCCGAGAGCCGTATACCCGATATTGACCCGGTCCAGCATGTTGATCATAAAGAGGACGAACACGAACGGGAGGATCTTCCACCAGACCTTGTGCAAAACAGTTTCTTCACAGGTGTCCGGCAGAGTCATTGAATGAATGTTACCGGCGGGAGATTTTAAGAAATTTTATATCTGGGGGAGAGCGGATACCGGTTCGTCAGACCCGGCCCTCTCTGCGGTATGAGACAATTTCATCGTAATTCGAAATCCCTTCAATAATGCATCATCGTTTCAGGGACCCGGGTACATTCGTTCAAATCACAACGAGGTGATATCCGGCCGGGATATAACCCATGTATGGGCCTGCCCCTACTGGAAGAGAAAGGTAAAAACCCTTAAACGCACATCTCCGGTGTATGAAACTTCCGTACCAGGCATGGATCGTCATCGGCATTATTCTCGTGACCGCTGCGAATCTCGCTTTTTTCGCAGTACAACCGGTGAGCATGGGTATTGTAATCTCCACCCTCCTCCTCTGGTGCCTGGTAATCGGGATCGGCATCGGGGGAATCTATGGGTTCATGGGGCACTTCTTCGTGGCAGATGAGGTTGCCCGGCGGATAGGCTGGCCGGCCGGCAGCCCGTTCCAGCGAGAGATTGCGTTCGCCAGCCTGGGCATGGGGATTTCCGGGCTCTGCTGCTTTGTTGTCAGGGACGGCTTCTGGCTGGCGACTATTATCATGGCAGGGGTCTTCCTGTTCTGCGCCGGACTCGGGCACATCTGGGAGACAAAGGCTCACGGAAATGTGTCCGAGCTTAATACAGGAACAATCCTTGCCTGGGACCTTCTGTTCCCGGTTGTGCTGGTCCTCCTGTGGATTGGAACGGTGCTTCTGGCCGGATAAGGGAGGTATACCCCCTCTGAAAGGGAAAGATCAGGCCATTGTTTTCACGCCGTTTCAGGATTCATATCTTTATTTCGCGGGTTTTCCGCAAATGTAACAAGTACGGTTATCCGGGTCGACGTACTCCCGGCAGGATGTGCAGATATTCCGGGTTCAGGCATCAAAAGACTGAGTTTACCAGTCCTTCTTCATCGCATCTGCCTTCAGGTCCTTTGGCATCAGCTCAATTGCATACCGCAACGCAGTCCGGGGCATCACTTTTTTATTCCTCATGACATAGCCGAACACTTCACCGGTATGCTTCCGGCTCGCTTCCTTCAGCATCCACCCGTACCCCTTCTGCACCATGTCATCCGGGTCGGTCAGTACAATGTCTGCAATTTCAAACACCTCTGGAAGAAACTCCCCGTGTTTCGCCGGCACAATAAGTGATACACATGCTGCACGGCGCATCCACCTGTTCGGCGACACAGCCCATCGTTTAAGGTCCGCGATCCGGTCCGGGTATTTCATGAAGAAATCTCCCATCGCATGGTTGCAGAAACCGTCGCAGGAAGCCCAGTTGGTGATCCAGGTATCGATCCAGCGCTCGAACACTGCCAGGTCCCCGGGCTCGAACCGGTCAGAGAGGGCATGAGCCCAGGTCGAGACAATAAAGGATTCCTCCATGCAGCCTGAACGGTAGAGTTCTTCGCATAACGAAAAGATCTCCTCCTTATTACGGGATTTCACGTCCTTCCAGTACTTCTTTGCAATCGCCGTCACCGTTGCGGTCTTTATGCCATAGCATTTTATCTCGTCTTTAAAGAACCTCCTGGACGATTCACGGGTAACAGGGTCGGCGTTCTCCTGTAACTCCTTCCTGATGGCAGCGATGACAGGGTTCATGTAATCAGCTGGGCAGAGAAACGGGATAATGGTTCTGTTGTGCGGTAAATGAAGCTTGAAAAGCGGAGCAATCCATCATGGCCACGTCACTGTAATGCTCTCTCTGCCGGTATATCCTAATATTTCTGCGTCTCTCCCTGCGATTCGCAGTATATCTCCACGTAACATCCTAAACCCCCATTTTTTGAAAAAATCATAATCAGGGGATTAATTAAACCTTTTATCAGCGTAATGTGGTCCGGCCGGGAAGCAGCAGGGTTCCAGATTGATCACATGCGGGATCTTCGGGTAAAGACAATCTGCAGGGGCATTTTTAAGGGGGATTCCGGGATAAATAACAAAAATCGCAAAAACCAGCAAATTTTATCGAAAAAAAGCTGATATAACCAAAATAAAGGAAACGTATCGCTAAGCCTCACACGGCCCCTCGAAGTCTTCCGGGCAAAGTATCATGTTCCCCCTCTCACCAGATAATATTAGTTAACGGGGCCGGATGAAACAACAATGTCATGGGGGGTATCCTTTCTCCACTTACCTGATCGGTGCCATTTTCCTTATCCTGATAATCGCGGTAGCCGGTATTATCTGTATCAGTTACATGGTGACGGAGCATACCATGCAGGAGAATGCCCTGGCGCTGGAATTGCAGACCGAGAACAACCTCGCGGTAGTCTTTTCAACCAAGGAAGAAGGGATCCGCATCTATGATGAAAGCCTGAACCGCCGGATGGTGGAGTCGTTTCCCTGTTTTATGGAAGAATATGAACGTTCCGGAAGAGACCCCTCAAAAATGGACCTGGAATCAGTCAAATCGGCGCTTGGCGGGGAGATTGAGCTTTATGTCATCGATGAGAACGCCACCATTGTCTATTCCACCTACGCCCCCGAGGTCGGCCTGGATTTTCGTGAATTTGCCCCCTATTTTGTAGAGTACCTGGACGGGATCCGGAACAGTGAAGGGATCTTCCCTGACCGGATCGTGAGTGAGAAAAGCACCGGTGCGCTGAAAAAGTTTGCGTATATGCCGACCCCGGATCACCGGTATGTCCTGGAACTCGGCCTTACACTAAAGGATCTTACGGCGGGAAGTTTCCGGTACCTCGACAGGGACCTCATCCGGCAGGTGGAGCAGTCCAACCCATACCTTGACGAGGTCCACGTCTATGAAACCACGCTCCGGGAGCGGATCAATGACTCATCGGTCGAGATCACCGACCCTGCGAAAAAGGATCTGCTGACAGGTATCCTTGCGAACCGGACCACCATCGAGATCCCCGGCACGTTGGGCGCCACCACCCGGTACCTGTTCATCGACTTAAAAGACGAGCGCTACGGGTCTGATGTGAGCCGGATAATCGAGCTTGAGTATTCCGACCTTCCCATACGACAGGCCGTTGCCTCCAGTGTAACCTTTTACATCTCGCTCGGGGCAATGCTGCTTATTCTCTGTGCGTTTCTTGCATTTCTCACGATCCGGAGCCTTACCCGCCCCATCACGAGAATGGTGGAGGACGTGGACATCATTGCAGCCGGCGACCTCGACCACCCCCTTTCCCTGCCTCTCGGTGAAGACCTGGTCCGGCTCGGAGAGAGCGTATCGACCATGGTCTCCCGGTTAAAAACCATGATCGTGGAACTCAGGGAAAGCGAAGAAAACTACCGCACCCTCGTGCAGAGCGCCAACAGTATTATCCTCCGGTTCGATACCTCGGGAAATGTCACCTTCATCAACCAGTATGCCCAGAAATTTTTCGGGTATACAAAAGAGGAGATTCTGGGGAAGAACCTCATAGGGACGATTGTGCCCGCGACCGACAGCCGTGGCATGGACCTCAGGGCCAAAATCCATGACATCATCCTCCATTCAGACAGGTACGAGGTGAGCGAGAACGAGAACACGAAAAAAGACGGGAGCCGGATATGGATATCCTGGACCAATCAGCCCCTTTATGACGACGAGGGAAATCTCACCGGGATGCTCTCCATCGGCAATGACATCACCCGCCTCAAGCAGATAGAAAATGAGATCTCAGATCTTAACAACGAGCTTGAGCAGAGGGTAGCCGACCGTACCCGTCAGCTCACGGAAGTGAACCGGAACCTGGAGTCGTTCACCTATTCGGTCTCGCATGATTTGAGGGCCCCGCTCAGGGCGATCTCGGGATACTCCTCCATCCTGTTGCAGGAGCTCCCCGGGATCCCGGAAAAGGACAGGCGATACCTTGAACTCATGCGTACGAATGCCCACGATATGGGCCGGCTGATCGATGACCTCCTTAGTTTCTCAAAGCTGGGGCAGCGATCGCTGCAGAAAACTACGATATATCCTGCATCGCTTATCCGCGAGATCCTCCAGGACCTCAGGAGCGATCCCGACACCGAGAAGATGGAGTTTATCATTGGCGACCTGCCGCCCTGTCACGGGGACCCGGTCCTTTTCAGGCAGGTGTTTACCAACCTCCTCTCAAATGCCATCAAGTTCACATGCACATGTGAGCACCCTGAGGTGGAGATCGGCTTTATCGAACAGGACGGCCGGCCGGTCTTTTTTATCCGGGATAACGGTATCGGGTTTGACATGAAGTATGCAGACAAGATCTTCGGGGTGTTCCAGAGACTGCATGATGCCGGGGAATACGAAGGGACCGGGGTCGGCCTCGCCATTGTGCACCGGATTATCGAACTGCATGGCGGTAAAATCTGGGTGGAATCAACGCCCGGCAAGGGGACGACGTTCTTTTTCACGTGTGGAACGGAAGAGTAAAGGGATCAGGCGATGCAGTCCTGCAACACTTTTCGCGTCTGCAAATGTCAGTCCGGATTCCGGATGATTTAATCTTCAGATTCTTATATATCTATCAGATAATCCCTTTCGCGTCGTAATGTCTGGTAGAAAAGGCGATTTTGTGGGATATTATATTGACCGTATCTACAAGTACCTGGAAATAATGCGTGAAAAATAAAACAGGATTGTTCACATATCATACTTTCTGCGAACAAGGGTGCTGCTTCCGTCAGGATTGCCGTGGTATCCCCTGGTGCCTTCACGATTCATTGTTCCGTCGCATTTCATAATTTAACAATTCAAAATAAAAAATTATATAAATGATGGAAGGATACTTCTTTCTTAGTAAAAGGAGGTGAAGAAAAGGTTGAAACGAGAAGAATGTACTGAAAAGATCATCGATGCAATGCGTCAGAAGAATCTCACATTTGAGGAAATTGCACGAAAGATTGGAAAACATAAGGTCTGGGTAGCATCAGCTCTCCATGGCCAGGCAAGTATGAGCAAAGAGGAGTCGGAAAAAGTCGTCGCAATTCTCGGACTGGATCCCGAATGCGGCAGACTGCTCCAGGAATGCCCGTATAAAGGTGCCCTCTCAACTACCGTCCCGACAGATCCGCTCATCTACAGGCTGTATGAGATTATGGCCATTTATGGCGTTCCGATGAAATCAATCGTCCATGAGATGTTTGGCGATGGAATCATGAGTGCAATCGACTTCGAGATAGACATCAGGAAAAAGGAGGATCCCAAAGGAGACAGAGTAGTTATAGAATTGAATGGAAAATTCCTTCCCTATAAAAAATGGTAGGGATGCCCCGGATATTACACCGCCGGATTTCATTACCTCACGTAAATCCGGATATCTGATTTCCATTCAATTTTTCCGGAATAATTCCAGGTGAAATGCACAAGCAGCCAAAAAATTCAGGTTTGCACATCCTCTCAAATAAAAAATTTCAGCATTTCGCTTCACCGCTGTCATGCATCCGTATCCGGAAATACGTAAAAACTCTGACCCATATGCCAGACATGAACTCAAAGGCTGGCGGTATGGACAGGTTCTCCGGAAACCCCTGGTTTCAGTGCGATACCGGACTTTTCTCATTTTATAGTATTACAATCCCCGGGCGGTTCATTCCGGCACAATTCCCGATATACTGATAATCCTGGCGTATGAAAAAGATTTTAATGAAATTCTCATTTTCAGGCGTTTATACCGTTATCAATTGTTTTAAACCATACATTCATGCTTTCAAATGAGCCGCAGATATTGGTATTGTTCAGGAGCGTTCCCACATAGCGGTATCCTGCCCTGGCAAACGTGATATTCATCGGGACGGAAAGGGACCTGCAGATAGTGAATGCGAGCTTCATCCCGTCATCCCTCATTTCACGCTCCATCAGTTCGAGCAGGTGGCCGGCCAGGTTCAGGCCGGCGTGCCGCGGGTCCGTGGCAAAGTCCGTCATCTCAACGTTTTTATCCTGCCTGTTCATCTCGGTGGAAGCGACTGCCACGATCTCCCCGTCCTTCATGACCGAGAAATACCGGAAATTGTCCTGCATGGTTTCCCTGATATACCCTGGATCATCGATTGGAAAAGGGTAAGACTCAAAAACACGGCCGTAGAGATCGGCAATTTCATCTGCATCATCGTTTCCGCACGCCTGCAGCGTATATCCCCCGGAAAGATCCCGTCGCCGGTACTCTTCTGCCTTTTGTACGCTCTCCCTGATAATTCCGCGGATTTTGTTCATATCGCCTTCCAGGCCCCTCCGGTCATCGAGGTACCTGGCCATGAAAAGACCGTCTTCCAGACCCCGGTAAAACCCGGGAATTCTGGCCTCTACCTGGTAGCCGCGACTCAGGAACCCGGTTCCTGCAGAAGCGGGAACCTTGACAAAAATTTTAGAGTACCTGTTTTTCTGCGATATATCCTCAAAAAAGTAAATAATGTCAGGGACATCCGCGGTTGACAGTTTCATCAGGTAAATCCGGTCGTTGTGATGGCCGTGCTGGTAGATGCTGTCCCCGAATCTGGATATGGCGTCACTCATTGCGCCGGTCCACCCGCTCCGTATCCTGCGGGATGAGAGTGGTGGCCTCATCATTGTCTGCCAGGAGTTTTGCGATTCCCACCACCCTGGTCTCGTCAGGGGTATCTAATTTCAGCTGGAGCCTGCAGTCCTGGCAGTTTCCGTCACAGGTGATACGGTCGTACGTATCGGGTTCCTGGTAGGTACAGATGACCCCTTCGTAATTGCGGAGCACCACTTTATGCACCGACCACGAGACCAGGTAATTGGGCATGACCGGTATCTTACCCCCGCCTCCCGGTGCATCAATGACATACGTGGGGACGGCAAATCCCGAGGTATGGCCGACAAGGTTCTCGATAATCTCGACTCCCTTTGCCACCGGCGTCCTGAAATGGGATAATCCCTCGGAAAGGTCGCACTGGTACAGGTAATAGGGTCGGACCCTGTTCCTGACCAGTTTCTGGACCAGTTCCTTCATGATCCTCGGGCAGTCATTGACACCCGCCAGCAGCACGGTCTGGTTCCCAAGGGGAATTCCGGCATTTGCCAGCCTGCGGAGGGCAGTCCTGCTTGCTTCAGTGATCTCTTTTGGGTGGTTGAAATGGGTGTTTATCCAGACCGGGTGGTACTTTGACAGCATGGATACCAGTTTATCGGTAATCCGGTACGGGAGCACGACCGGCATTCGTGAACCGATCCTTATCACTTCAACATGAGGAATGGAATGGAGTTCTTCGAGTACCCATTCGAGGTAATCGTCCGGGAGCATCAGGGGATCGCCTCCAGAGAGAAGGACGTCCCTGATCTCAGGGTGGTTCCTGATATACTGAATCGCTTCTTTTATTTCAGACTCGCCGGGAATGGAGTCGATATCACCGACATGCCGTTTCCTCGTGCAATGGCGGCAGTACATGGAACAGGTGTTGCTCACCAGGAACAGTACACGGTCCGGGTACCGGTGGGTAATCAGGGAAACCGGACTGTCCTTGTCCTCTGCCAGGGGATCGGACATGTCGCACTGCTCGATCACCAGCTCCTTTGGGGAGGGGACTGCCTGCAGGAAGATCGGATCATTCTGGTAATCGTCGGTATCGATGAGAGAAAGGTAATAGGGTGTGATAGACATCGGGAATTTTCGTATGGTCTCTTCCATCTGTGCACGATATGCATCCGGAAAATTGATATTGAGAAGCCTTTCCAGTGTAGATAAGTCTTTGATGGAATGTTTCAGCTGCCATTTCCAGTCTTTCCAGAATTCATGGCTCTCATCATCTCCATCGATATTATGGGCTATTTGTTTTAAATTAGCTGAATTATACGTCATTTTAAAATCATCCCCTGGGTATTATTATAGGTTACGATTATATATATAATAATCGAATAATTTAATAAAAGGTTCTGATTTAAAAATTGGGTCATTTAAATTATTATCGCTCGTGGCATCGCGTGACGGGACTTTACAGGGACGAGTGTCGGCCCCTGTCCAAATCATTTAAGCATCGTCCGGTAAATCCTGATTCAACGCTTTAGCAGTGGGTATGATGTCATAGAAACGACTGGAATATTTTAACAGGCCGCAAGGGATTGGGACGCTGAGTACCGCGGACCGCGACAGGAATATCGATTCAGCGGTATCCGGCTCACCGGACATAACTGACCGGAAGACCGTGCGTATGGGTGCCGGGAACAACCGCACCCCTGCCAACCTGAAGCAGATCCCGCACGCGACACACCTGATCATGGAGCCCGGCATTATCCTCATGGAATGGAAAGGGGATCCGTGTTTTCCTGAAAGTAGAGAATGTGGTGGAATCAGGCCAGTAAAAAAATAAATTGTATGGCGGTATATTAAGTTCCATTATCCTTCCGTTGTCCGTGAAGCAATTATTTCTTCAGACTGTTACAACCCATGCCGGGAGTCAGCGAGGAAAATTCCCGGATGAGTATCTGACAGAGCCTGACGGCCGGAGCACGACGGGGGAGGCATATCCACATGTGGTCATTATGAATTTTACCCGTGAACGGCCCCTGTCGCTGTATCATCTGCATATCCGGTTCAATTCAACTGTATTAGAGAATACGCTCAAGGATTGCAGCGGCATCCCTGACAAGTTCCGGGCATTTCGTATGAAACAATCCACTCAGGCGTGCCCTTTCATACTCTTCAGGGTTGCTGAGATCGTATCCGGGAAGATCGGTGCAGTTCACGAAACCATGCCGGAACATTCCCTTTTACTCATCGGATAGTTCCAGGTAGTCCTGAATCGGGATAACCATTCTGGCCGACCGGCACCACTACCGGTGACAGCGGACACGACAATGAATCAGTATCCATGGCCCGTTACCGCAGGGATCATCGGGTAATGGTCCTTTCCTTCCTGAAAAAGATGAAAAAAGTATACAGGATTTTTAATTAAAGAAAAAGGGATTGATTACATTCCACGTTGTTCTTTCTCGGATCCCTTTATGCAGTAATATGCATGGGAAAGCCCCATCATGCCGGTCACCGGGCATGACGGGCAGATACAGGCTTTCTTCTCAACGGTACACGTGCTTTTTCCTGTCGAACAGAAGAGCAGTTCTTCCTTCACCTTCATGCACGTCGTATAGGACGGGCATTTTGCACAGATGCAGATCGACCTGTTCTTCATCATCACCTGCTTTTTCTCATCAGGGGACATCTTCTCCATCTTCTGTGCTATCTCCATAAATTTGTCCATGCTGTTTTCACATCCCTTTCGTCTGGTGACCTGAAATTATTCCTGCCGGCATATAAATCTACGGGCCGGGATCAGGAGTGCCCATGATTGCATGGAACGCCATGTTATGACTGATCCGGCGGTTGATCCCCGGGACCCCTTGAGTTCACGTGCGTCCACCCTGATGCCTGCAGCAATCTCCAGGCTGATGATGACCCGTGCCGGACATGTGCAGGAAACTTCCTTCTGCCGGTCTCCGATATCGTTATACTCCTTTCACAGAATTCTTTTTTGACCGGAACAGCATAGTATATACCATCATGGAAGGGATCTTTGCAAGCCCTGAATTCCAGGTGAGCCTTCTCCTCTTTGCCGCACTCGGGGGATACCTGATCGCATCCCGGATCAACCAGTCCGCGGTGGTAGGCATTATCCTGGTCGGGGTCATAATCGGCCCGAGCGTTCTCGGGCTTGTCTCGTACAACGAGTTCGTGCGAGGCCTGGCCCATCTCGGGGCAGTGATCCTGCTCTTTGTCATCGGGTTTGAATTCAAGTTAAAAGATATCCTCAAACCATCCTATGCCCTCATCGCCCTTGCCGGGGTGATAGTGCCATGGATAGGCGGCTATGCCGTTGCAGTATGGGCGGGTATGGATTTTTCATCAGCACTGTTCATAGGAACGGCACTCACGGCGACGAGCATTGCCATCACGGCCAATATCCTTCAGGAAATGGATAAGCTCCAGACCGGTCCTGCCAGGGCCATCATCGGTGCGGCGGTCATCGACGACGTGCTCAGCCTTATCGCCCTGGCCATCACCGGGGACGTGGTAGCCGGTGCGTTCTCCCCCGAAGTCATACTCTTCATCCTCTTAAAAACCGTACTGTTCCTGGTACTTGCCGGGGCATTCGGGATCCTGGTTGTTACCCGGTTCCTGGTAAAACTGGACCATACCACTTTTGTGTCCAGGTACCCGGAGTTCATCTTCATCTTCGCAATGATGTTTGCGTTCCTCTATGCGATGATCGCAGAAATAATGGGACTCTCTGCTATCGTCGGGGCATTTATCGCCGGGATCTCGTTCGAGGGGCTCTCGCTGAAACGGAGCGTGGATATCAAGGAGGGGGCCGAATTCTTAAAGATCATCTTCGCCGCCATATTCTTTGTCTCGCTCGGGGTGGTCGCCGACTTCAAGATGATCACGTTGGCGATCCTGCCCTTCCTCGTCGTCCTCACGGTTGTCGCAATCATCACCAAGGTGGCGGGGTGTGCCATACCTGCCCGTGCCGCGGGTATGTGCACAAAGGATGCATTGATTATAGGATTTGGTATGGCGCCGAGAGGGGAAGTAGCCATGATCGTCGCACTCATCGGGCTTGAACAGGGATATATCGGCCAGGAGGTCTTTGTCATCATCATCCTCATGAGCCTGCTCACTACCCTTATCACACCGATTGTGTACAGGAACTGGTTCTACAAGGGCGAATACTGTGAACCGGCAGCGGAGATATGATACTTTTCCCTGCGGTTTCCGGGAGCGCCTGATACCTGTAAGGATATGAAAACAATCGTGCCGCTAAGGCTTCCGCTTCCGGGCGGATCTCACCGGGCGGTAAGTGTCCTTATGAACGGTTCCGGAACCAATTTTTACCTGTAATAAATATAACAATCCTACGGAGCGGTATTTTTCATGGAGCAGTGGTCATCACGGACAGGGTTTATTCTCGCGGCGATTGGTTCGGCAGTCGGCATTGGAAATATCTGGCGTTTCTCATCCGTGGTGGGCCAGAACGGGGGAGGGGCATACCTCGTCCCGTACCTTATCGCCGTTTTTCTGTGCGCCCTTCCGCTCATGATCTTCGAACTGGCTATGGGCCGGCACTTCCGTGGGACTGTGGTCAGTGCCTTCCGTTCGGTACGGCCGCAGTTCAGGATTATCGGGTGGCTTCTCTGCGTGATCGTGTTTCTCGTGTTCTCATACTACCTGGTGATTACCGGGTGGACGCTCGGGTATTCCCTCTTCTCGCTGGCCGGTGAGACCGTCCCATTCTCCGGTTTCGTATCCGGGTGGGTGCCGGTGATCATGTTCATAGTGACGGCATGCCTGACCGGGATTGTTGTATCCCGTGGCATACGGGCAGGAATCGAACGGATCTCCTTTATCCTGATCCCTGTCTCGATCGTAATCCTCGTTCTCCTCGCCATTTATGGTTCGACGGCGCCGGGGTTTTCCGAAGGGATGGCATTTTTTATCACTCCTGATTTCTCTGTTCTGGGCAATCCCCTCATCTGGAGTGCGGCGTTCGGGCAGGCCTTCTTCTCCCTTTCGGTGGGTACTGGTATCCTGCTTACCTACGGGGCCTACACCAGCCGGGAGCAGGGGCTGCCGGTCGCCTCACTGATAATCACCGTGGCCGATGTCGGCGTCGCCATGCTGGCAGGCATCGTGATCTTTCCGATAGTTTTTTCCTTCGGACTGGTCCCGACCGCCGGGGCGGAGCTGGCCTTTTCCACCCTGCCGAAAGCCTTTGCCGTAATGCCGGGAGGCTGGCTCATCGCATCGGCATTTTTCCTCGTGCTCTTCTTTGCAGCACTTACCTCTTCAATATCCATGCTGGAAGTAAGCGTGGCCGCCATCCGCGAGTCGCTTGGCTGGTCCAGGGGACGGGCAGCGGCGGTTCTTACCGGTGCAGTCATCATCGCAGGTCTTCCTGCCGCCCTCTCCTATAGTGCCGTCGATTTACGGATCGGCGGGATACGTGTGCTTGATTTTATGGATGAGACGGTGGGGACGCTGGGCCTGCCCATTGCGGCTATACTCCTCGCTGTCGCCTTCGCCTGGTTCCTGCCCCGGAAAGTGCTCGATAACGAGATCGGGCCGGCACTCAGCAGGATTATCCATCCCCTGTGCAGGGTTGTCATACCCGGGGTCCTCGTCATCACGACCGGGGCCCGACTGCTGTCAGGCATTGATTACCCGGGTTTGAGAATCCTCCCGGGAAGCAGGTTTATCGGGACACTCCTGCAGGCAGAGGGAATTGTTACAATTATCCTTGTTGTGCTGGTACTCATCGTCACGTTCTGCTGGTTCAGGGGCTGCAGGATCGCGGACCGTATCCGTATAAGGAAGTAAAAAAACCGGGTCATATCCCTCTTTATCCAAAAATACAGGCCGGTGCGTGTGATGAATCGGTGTGACATCAGCAGCCGGGTCCATGCCGCCGGAAAGGATGTGCAGGCCGGTGAATCCGGGAAGCAGATGGAGCCGGAATCTCCATGACTACCCAAGATATTTATTTTTAAGACACCATGTAGTGGTGAATGGATACCATTTTTTTAACGGAAGTCATGCTCATCCTGATCCTCTCACTTTTTGTCCTGTTTATCTGTAATTTTTTCAAAATACCCCTCATAATCGGGTATATCCTTTCAGGGATCCTTGCCGGCCCGTTCGTGCTGAGCGTGGTGGGGGACCCCCAGATCATCGAACTGTTCGCCGAAATCGGCGTCATTTTTCTCCTGTTCACCATCGGGATCCAGTTCTCCTTAAAAAGCCTCTTTGAAGTGAAAAAATTAGTCGTCCTCGGGGGCACGCTCCAGATGGTCATGACAACCGCCTGCGTCATGGCCGGCGCCCTGTTTTTTGGCACTTCGCTCAACCAGGCTATTTTTCTCGGTCTTCTTGTATCGCTCTCGAGTACCGCCATCGTGATGAGAGTACTGCAGGAGCGGGGCGAGCTCGAGAGCATTCACGGGAAAACTGCACTTTCAATCCTGATTTTCCAGGACCTCATGCTTATACCCCTGATGTTTATCACCCCGATCCTTGCCGGGTCTGAACAATACGGGGCTTCGTCCATCGTCCTGCTCTTTCTCACCGGTATTGCCGTCGTCGGACTGGTGATTTTCAGTACCCGCTACATCGTGCCGCGGCTTCTCTATTATTCAGCAAAGGTAAAAAGCCAGGAATTATTCCTGCTGAGCGTGATCGCCGTCTGCTTTGCCATTGCATGGATTATCAGCCAGACCGGCGTCTCGCTTGCACTCGGTGCCTTCATCGCCGGCCTGATGATCTCTGAATCGGAGTTCAGTGTGGCTGCATTAAGCCATATAATGCCGTTTCGAGACCTGTTTGCCGGGTTCTTTTTCATCTCGATCGGGATGCTCCTCGATGTCGGGTTTTTCCTCTCGCAACCGCTGCTCATCCTCGGACTTGCGGCCGGCATCATCGTCCTGAAATTTTTTACCGGGTCGATTACGACCGTTTTTTTAAACCTCCCCCGCCGGACCGGGATCCTCACCGGGCTGGCACTCTGCCAGATCGGGGAATTTTCTTTTATCCTTGCAAAGGCGGGAGAAGATTTCGGGCTGATACCCGGGAGCATCTACCAGGTAATCCTTGATGTCACACTGGTTACGATGCTCGCGACGCCCTTCGTGATAGGGTCATCACACCGGATCGCCGGACACCTCTCTGATAAAATGGGGGATATCATGGGGCCGTCCTGCGGGTTCGATCTCACCCGTGCCCCGGCGACAGCTGACCACTTAATCATCGTCGGGTACGGGCTCAACGGCAAGAATGTTGCCCGTGCAGCTAAGTATGCCGGAATTCCCTACCGTATCATAGATATCAATCCCGACGTTGTCAGAGAGGAATGCGAACGTGGAGAGCCAATATTTTACGGGGATGCGACCCAGGCGGCGGTGCTGGAACTCGCAGGAATCCGGGATGCCCGCAGCATCGTCGTGGTCATCGCCGACAGGATTGCCACGCAGCAGGTTGTCCAGGGTGCCAGGTCCATGAATTCCCGGGTCCATATCCTTGTCAGGACCCGGTTTGTCAGCGAGGTCTCGCCGCTCAGGAGCCTCGGTGCAAATGAAGTAATCCCCGAGGAGTTTGAAACGTCGGTCGGACTCTTTGCCCGGGTGCTGCGGAACTATCTCACCCCGACGGAAGAGATTAACCGGCTCGTGGAAGAGATCCGGGCTGAAAATTATGAGATGCTTCGGAATTTTCCGGCAACTCCCCTCGCCCGTCTCAGGCTGCACCTCCCTGACCTTGATGTCGCATCGTTCAGGATTTCGGATGAGAGCCCGTATGCCGGGAAGATCCTGGCAGAGACCCGGTGGCGACAGGAGAAGGGGATCAGCGTGATTGCAATCCGGCGTGGAGATCAGACCCTCCTGAATCCCGGGGGCGAATCGTCCCTTGAACCTGACGACCTCGTGGTTGTGGTGGGGAGCGTGGAGAATGTCCGGAAATTTATCCACGATTCCGCTCTCTGAAAATAACAGGCTCTCGTTTCCCGGTCCGACCGGTAAAATATCCATTTCCGGGCTGAACCCTGCAGTTCCATCCATGAGATGAGAACAGGATAGTGTACTCGTGAACCCTGTTACGAAGTGGCGATAGTCACGGCCAGGGTAAAATCCATGAGAGAAGAACAGGATAGTCCCCTCGTCAGCAGGATTATCTGCTTTAATTTCCACTAAAAACCCGCGTCTGATCCGGAATTTAAAAATATAAAGGCCCTAATGCCAGTACCGCCTGACGTACAGCTCGTGATCCCGGAGGTAGGGTGTAATGAAGAAAAGCATCAGGGGGAGGAGAACGATGCACACGATCAGGTTCACGGACAGCCAGCCGTAGCACACCTGTACAACCTCCGACCATGGGATCTCTCCTCCCAGGGCAAGACCGACCGCTCCCCAGGTGGCCCCTGCCACGTTATTGAGTATGATCCCGAATACCAGGAGAACACCGGCGTCCCGCCAGTTTTTAAGGCCCGGATCACATCCAAATGCCCTGAATGCCGCAAGCGGGATGAGCACTTCCCAGAAATCGGCAAGAGACCAGTAGATATTGACGTCAGGAGGGATGCCACTTAACATGCCTGCCCCGATGAAACATCCGAAATACGCTGCAATTGCCCCGTACAAGCCGAACCACAGGCCAAAGACGATCATCACGGCGACGATGATATAGACCGAAGAGACCCCGGGAGCCAGTTCAAAAGAGAATACTGCAAACTTTGCACCCAGTGCATTGATACAAATCAGCAGGAACAACAGGGCAAGGTACAGGAAAAACGGTACAGGTTTCTGTTTTGTTGTTGTTACGGATTCAGTGAGATCCGGCATTTCCTGTAACCTCACGGAAGACACCATTCACATATCATTTAAGTCCGTCTCACACAAACATTTTACTAATGGGAAGTTGGGGGAATAGTGCTGCACGGGTGCCGGCAGAGCGAAAATGGACAGATGGACCAGCGGTACGGGCACTGTTCACCACTATTCTCCTGGCAGCCATCATACTCCCATACTGGTGGCTCGCGGTTCAGTGGTCGGATGGGGTTCTTGACGATCCTGCGCAGCATTTTACCTTCTCCACCACCACGTTTCTTATTTTCCTGATCATCGCAGACAGCACGTTCCTTGTCAGGTATTACCAGCTGGTGCGAAAAAACGAAATGCAGGAGAAGACCGAGAAGCTCCGGCGAAGTGAGGATGCTCTGAAGGCCGCGAATAAAAAACTCAAGATCCTCTCCGGAATCACCCGCCACGATATAAAGAACCAGCTCATGGCACTGAAGGGATACCTTGAGCTGATCCAGGACTCAATGAACGATCCGGCCCGGATGTCAGAATTTATTAAAACTGAGCAAAAAATCGCAGATAATATCGAACACCAGATCAATTTCACAAAAGATTATGAGGATATGGGAGTACAGGCTCCGGAATGGCAGAATTTTTCTGAATTAATCCGGATCGCATCACAGCAACTCCCGCGTGGGGATATCCGCATCGATGTGAAACGGAATGATATCGAGGTCTTTGCCGACCCGCTCCTGGCAAAGGTGTTCTATAATCTCATTGACAATGCCATAAAGCATGGCGGGGTACATCTGAACTCCATCGTCATTGACGCACAGGAACGCGACGGCATACTTCTTCTGTCATTCGGGGACAATGGTAGTGGCATCAGCCCGGACATAAAGCCCGTGCTGTTCAACAAAGGTGCCGGGAAGAATTCCGGCCTCGGCCTCTTTCTTGCCCGGGAGATCCTCTCTCTCACCGGGATGACCATCGGGGAGAACGGGATCCCGGGCAGTGGCGCCCGGTTCGAGATCCGGGTTCCGGAAGGGATGTTCCGGGTTTCCAGTGAGAATAAATAAGAATATACAGGCAGTAACGAACCGCCCCACCTGCCATTGAATGTCTTTTCTGTTTCCGGTGAGAATCAATAAAGAAGGAGCCGTGAGCACGGGACGGGTTCAGTCCGGCATTCCGGGCGGAATTCATCACGGTAAATACGGCCCTGCCAGCATCCTTTCCACAACCCTGATAGGGGCGGGAGTTGAATATTCATCCATGTGGTGCCCTGACTTTTTTCTTTCACCCGCCCTCATCTCTCTCGCAGGCATGATCGTCCTCTCCCTGCACACCAAATCACGTTCCGGTATAGAACTGATAAATGCCGCTGTCGAAAAAGATGCTGACCGGCTGTTATCTGCCGTGCAGGAACTGGTCAGGATTAAGAGTGTAGCAGGAGACCCCCTTCCCGGTGCACCGTTTGGCCCCGGTCCTGCAGATGCCCTGCAAAAAACCCTGGCTCTCGCAGAGGATCTCGGTTTCAGAACTAAAAACCTTGACAACTATATCGGTTACGCTGAATATGGTGACGGTGAGGAGTACGTTGCGATCCTCGGTCATCTTGACACGGTCCCGGAAGGTGAGCACTGGACATACCCTCCGTTTGGCGGGGAAGTCCATGACGGGAGGATATACGGCAGAGGTGCACTCGACGATAAAGGCCCGATCATCGCCGCTCTCTTCGGTTTGAAAGCGGTCGTGGAGAGCGGGCTCCCCTTATCGCGAAGAGTGAGGATCCTTTTTGGCACCGATGAAGAGACCGGCACCCGTGATGTGGAACACTACCTCTCCATCGAACCGCCGCCGGTCTCCGGGTTTACCCCGGATGCTGACTTTCCGGTGGTATTTGCCGAAAAGGGGATCTACTGGATCGTCTTCGAAAAACAGATCCCGGCCGGAACAAGTGGTACACGTCTCCTCTCCCTCGTTGGCGGTACCGCCCCGAATGTCGTACCGGAATCCGCATCTGCGCAGATCCACACTCCTGATCCGGGCAGGATCGTTGCAGACTGCCAGAAGTTCTCCCAATCAACCGGCTACACCCTTACCGCGGTAGAGCATGACGGGCTGGCTGATATTCACTCCGAGGGACTGAGTGCACATGCATCGACTCCTGAAGAAGGAAAGAACGCCATCATGCAGCTCATCGCGTTTCTTGACACCCTTGAGCTCGATCCGCCTGATCTCGCCGATACCGTGCGGTTCTTCAACCAGGCCATCGACATGGAGACTTCAGGCAGGTCGTTCGGGCTGGAACTCTCTGATGATCCATCCGGACCACTCACCCTGAATGTAGGGGTGATCGCACTGCAGGATAGTCTCCTTAGTCTCACGATCGATGTCCGGCATCCGGTCACAATCCCCGATAATGTGGTACCTGACCGGATTCACGCCCGGATACAGGAGCACGGATTTTTCATGAAAGACCTGAAATACGACCCCCCGCTCTACTACCCGAAGGATTCCCCGCTTATCAGGACATTGACTGAGGTTTACCGTGATATTGAAGGGGATGATGCACCCCCGGTCGGTATCGGAGGAGGCACGTATGCCAGGAGACTCCCCAATATCGTTGCATTTGGTCCCTATCGGCCCCGTCAGCGTCCACCGATCCATACGCGGGACGAGTACATCACCCTGGAGGAACTGATTGCCAATGCCAGGATTTACGCACACGCACTCTATGCCCTCGCACGGTAGCGGGCGGGCAGGGATGTATGAGGTGGATCCTTCCCGGACGACCCGGGATTTTTTAGTCGTGAAACAGTAACAGCATATATCCCCGGACCTCCAGGGGCGGAACGGCTCCATCCGGAGTCATAGGGCTGGATTTTTCGATCTTCCCCCCATGATTGAGAACCTCTCCGGACGTCCGGAGACCTGACGAGTGCCCGTATTACGACCCTCAACGGTACGTGATAGTAGTACCCCGGTAGTCCCAGGGGCAATTCCCCCGGAAACGAGGTCCCGGTCTCTTTCCTGCCTGACTACGAAAATCCTTTATCAAGCGTTTCCTGGCTCTCGGGATTTAACCCGGTCACGTACACGGATTTCCCCTGCTGCTGGTACTTGTCCACCACTTTTGCAATTGCCGTCACGGCGGACTGGTCCCAGATGTGTGAATGCGTCAGGTCGATCTCTATCCGCTGCGGGTCGTTTAAATAATCGAAGAGATCGATGAATGCCGCCATGGTTCCGAAGAAGATCTGCCCCTTTACCGTGTAAATTTTTACCCCGTCGCTCCGGACCGTGGCCGTTGTATGCAGGGCAGATATTCTCCACCCGAACACCAGAGCGCTGAGAATGACCCCGGTGATAACTCCTTTTGCGAGATCGTGCGTGAAAACAACAATTGCAACAGTAATAATCATGATTGCCGCGTCACTGACCGGAACTTTCGGCAGATCCCGCACTGATTTCCAGTCAAAGGTACTGAGTGCGACCATGATCATGACGCCGATAAGGGCTGCCATGGGTATCAGGGCAAGTACATCGCCAAGAGCGACGATCAGGAACAGGAGGAACATTCCGGCTACAAGTGATGATAACCGTCCGGTCGCACCGGATTTGATGTTGATGACCGACTGCCCGATCATCGCACACCCTGCCATGCCGCCGAAGAACCCTGCGATGGTATTTGCATAGCCCTGTCCCCGCACCTCGCGGTCGCGGTCACTTTTAGTGTCTGTCATCTCATCGACGATCGATGCGGTGAGCAGTGACTCAAGGAGCCCGACAATCACAAGCGTCAGCGAGTAGGGAAGGATGATAAGCAGTGTCTCGATCGAGACGGGAACAACCGGCAGGTGAAATGCCGGGAGTGTACTTGTAATCGTGCCGATATCTCCGACGGTCAGGACCTGGATGCCGGTACCGATTGCGATCGTCGTCATCACCACGATCGCGGCAAGGGATGACGGGACCGTTTTCGTGAACCTGGGAAGCAGGTAGACAATGGCCAGCGTGCCGGCAACCATGGCGTACATCATCCATGATGCACCGATTAAAAACGGCACCTGGGCCAGGAAGATAAGGATGGCAAGGGCGTTGACAAAACCGAGCACGACCGGATACGGTACGAACGTGATGAACCGTCCTACTTTCATCCACCCGAGGACCAGCTGGATTATACCGGTGAGGATTGTAGCCGCAAGCAGGTATTCAAGCCCGTAATCACGCACGAGCACGATCATGATCAGCGCCATCGAACCGGTCGCAGCCGATATCATGCCCGGCCGGCCGCCGGCAAACGCAATTACGACCGCTATGCAGATAGACGCATACAGTCCGACCATGGGGTTGACGCCGGCAATGATGGAGAATGCAATTGCTTCAGGGATCAGGGCCAGGGCTACGGTTATGCCTGAAAGGGAGTCTCCCCTGATGTTGGAGAGCCATTCGCGTTTTAGTTCATGCAGGTTCACAAAAACTCCGGGATGTCTGCGTTCAATTAATTTTTATGGTAAAAATGTAACCCTGGTATCAAAATACCCGCTATGAGTTTCTATCATTTCGGTGTACTACCAGATGAACGTTCGGCATGTACACAGGAAACATTACCTCCTGTCAGTCGGGTGTATGCTGCAATTCCGGTTGCCGGTCCGGCCGGAAGTCCTTTTATCAGGGGCAAATAAGATCTTATACCCTTCAACATCGTAATTGCCGGATTATATGCCTCCATGCAATCACGGAATTCAATGAACAGGGTATTTATTGATCTCATCCGGAAAAGAGCAGGCAATTAATTCTGCTATAAGATCATACGGTGTCAAGGGATCATGGTTTTTACAAAAATTTTACTGGCAACCGATGGATCAGATAACGCCTCCCGTGCAGCCGATGCGGCAATCAGTCTCGCACAGGGACTCTCTCTCCCGTCAATTACGATCATTCATATTGTGACGGACCCGCCGTCCGAGTCCCGCATGGTTCAGGTGAAGTTTGATGTCCATTCGCTGCTCGAAGATGAATCCCGCAAAATCACGAGCGGAACTCTTGCCCGGTGCGATGCGGCTGGCATCGCGTATACCCTGAAAGTGGCGATTGGTGATCCCGCACAGGAGATCCTCGCCCATGTGCAGAAAGACCGGACTGACCTGGTTGTAATCGGCAGCCGGGGGCTGGGAACCCTGAAAGGGGTGCTGATGGGGAGTGTCAGCCAGAAGATCGCCCATCTTGCCCCGTGCCCGGTCCTGATCGTGAAGTGAGAGCAGGGACGGGATATTCAGCGGCCGGAAAAGGGCGGCCAACCGGGCATTATTGCAGGAGGGAGTGCTTATAGCAGTTAGTTGATGTTAATGCACAGGGGCGAAAAGATAAATGCTCCGACTTTCATCAACACCGGGTGAAAGTGGTTATCCCAAAAAGATGACTCTTCGCTATTTCGTGTGGATATGATCCTTATAGTACAAGTTATATGTGGAGGCTTTTTCATCCATACCTCCCAACACGATAAATTTCGTCGCCCCCGACAATACCGCGAAGGCTCCGCCTTTCGAAACCGGGGCGACGATTGCGGTCGCCAACAGAACGACTACTGGAATGCGTAATGGTATAATGCTTATCTGATTAACGGCGGCGATTCAGTGACTATTCAGTATTCCCTTGAAGAACTGAGATCCCATCAACTCATACAAAACAGCAAGGACGCAAAAAGACCTTCACCGGATAGCCGGAGTTCCCGGGCCGGCAGGATGCCCCGGGTACGGGACATTGTCAACGTAATGGATCTTATCATTCCATGAAGAGTGTTCTGAGACTCTCATCGGAAACCTGTTCAATGGATCCTGCCATGAGGAGCAATACATCGGGTCCGGGTTCGCCGGTGAGGTAAAAGTCCAGGTTGTCTCTGTTCCAGGACAGCTGATGCTGCGTCCCGGACATTTTATAGGTATAGTTCCGATCATTCGCAAATATCTGTTGAATCTGCACACCCTCCCCTTCGAGGGAAATACCGGGATTACCCTGTTCAGGGGTCTGGATATATATCACATTTGTAGAGCTATTGGATATCCGGAGCCAGACAACCCCGTTCAATGCGTACGACCCACCCCCGTAGGAAAAGCCTTCAGGGAGATACACGGGTATGTAGAGGGGCCGGGGTATTTCCTCCACCGGTAAGAAGTCCCAATTCCGCGAGGGATGGATGTAATCCGGTTCCGAGTTCGATTCATTGGGCGTAATGAGTGGCGATACTCCCGGGTAGTTATCACCGGCCAGGGTTGTCCCCGGAGTGACGGGGGTCTGAATAATCCCTGTTGAATGAACAGGTATTGACTCATCCGGTGAAGCACGAACCTTATTTTCCCTGTTATCAACACCGATACACCCGGCAGAGATACTCAGAATGATAAGAAGGACCGCGATGAGCCCCGGTCTGCAGGGATATGCCCTTTTATTCATGTGATACCTGAATATGCCGCCGGGACGGGATAATAATATTGATGATCCGCCTGGAAACGCATGGAACTGAAGGTGGGTAAAAAGTTTCAGAAATTACCCCGGGTCCAAAATTGTTGGGAACAATCCACGAAAAACCGGAATGCAATCGGGATTATTTCCCTTCAGGTGTATTAAATTGCCCCTGCCTCATTTCATGACAAAATCGACGTGCCCGACAGATCAGGACATTTCGAGCCCGGGTAAGAAACGGCGGTGTCATGATGCATACCCTTTCACGATTCGCACTCAGGTTCTCCTTCTGGTATGACGGTGAAGGACCGGGTTTGATTGCATTCCTGACATCGTTATCACGATACAATATTCGGCAGTAGTATGACCTGCAAAAGAGTAAAATGAGCCCGGATGCGACCGTCCGGAGGGTAGCCGCCGGGAGGAAGTCCGGATAATCGCTGCCCCGTATGGATCCCGGGCCATCGTCAGGATATCCTTGAAATAATCATGACCTGGTTGCCGCCCCTGATGAATTCATAAGGTACAGTGCGGATCTCTACCTCAAATCCATCGTTGTTCAGGTCGACTGCTATGGCATCGCGGTACCTGCTCATGCGGCCGTTGAGGTCTACCAGTGGAAAAATGCGAACTTCCCGGGCTACTCTCAGCATCTCCAGAATCGCTGCACGGTGAAATGATTCCGAAATAATATCTGTATAGTAGAAAAGAAAATGCGAGCAGAGTGCAAGATCGAAATGGTCATCCGAAAATGGCAGGTATGGGAGGGCCGCATCACAATAGCGCCCTTCCTGCCTTCCGGTTACGAAGTCAGCAAGGAACAGTCTCATGGCTGAATGCCGGATTTTGGCGAGTTCCTCCGGGGAAGATACAGAATCCCAGACAAACAGCTCCTGGTTTCTCCCGACCTGTTCGCGTATTTCCGGATAGCATTGCTCAATCCGGGCAATGATCTCGTCACGGGTAAACCGGTACAGTGGATCGCAGGAAACGACGGAACCGCCCGACGCAGTCAGTTCAGAGTTAAATGATGCAGGGCCGTCTGCACATCCGATAATCAGCCTGTCCAGGTCGTGAGCACCCAGGTCGAAGAACCTGATGTACTCGTCATACGATCGGCCCCATGGAACCACATCTGCAAGGAAAAAAGTCATGGAAGGATCCTTATCGCGGGTTCCTGGACAGCATCACGAGAACAAGTGCTGCAATTGCTATCCCCGCAGGCACCTGAGCTTTTGTCGGACCTGGCGCCTGGTCATCAGGGGGGCATTGAGTCTCCAGCCGTTTGAGATCGGTGGTTGCATTCTCAAATCCGGGCCATGGGAGAACGTAATCAGGATTGATCGCGAGCGATCTGTTGAGAGCGTCCAGTGCACCGGAACAATTACCTGATGCAGCCAGGATTTTCCCCTTCAGGTGCCAGAACAACGGATCAGAAGGATCGAGTTGTATGGCGGTTTCGATCTCCTGACCTGCCCCGGTCGCGTTCCCGGTGCCCGCCAGTGCGAGTGCCCTGACCGCACAGGCACGGGGATAGGATGAATTCATGGATATCGCGGTATTTGCATCAGTTAAAGCCTCGTCGTAGCGTTCCATTGCGAGGAGCGCAAATCCCCTGTTCGTATACCTGACAGGTTTCGGGTCCCGTGCGATGGCAAATGTGATATTGTCGACTGCTTCGGAATAATGCCCGGTCATCCTGAGTTCATATCCCTTAAGGCAGTGCAGCTCGGCATTATCAGGATAAAAGGCCAGCCCTTCATCGGTAATGGAACGAAGTGCACTCCAGTTTCCCTGTGCCATCAGAGCCATGCCCTGTGATTCGTATTCAACGTCACTCAAATGAGTCCCGGAAGGCGATTCAGTAGAGATATACGCGGATATTGGGTAGCCGGCAACCGGGAGAATCAGGACCCCGGAAATAAAAACGGGAACAAGGAGTATCAATCCGGAAGGGAAAGAGAATAAATGACATACGGGGTGTCCTTCTCTTTTTGATCGCTGCATAAAAGAGAGAGGATCCGGAAGACCATAAATAATGTGGAGTTATATTTGACCCGGACGGGGTCAAAGGCTGCGGTCCCCGCAGATTCGCTCGTGGTCTTCCTGTATTTTATCACCGTCCCGGCAAAACGGTGGTTTCCCGGTTTTTCCGGGTCCTGTAACATCATCGCGATACCCATTCTGGCATACCCCCGGATTATAAAGGTGCTTTCATGGAGACGTAAGAAATCGGAAGTGAATGGCACGTATGTGCTATCGGAATCAGATCTTTGATGCACCGCAATGACAAGATTGTGCAAAGAAGAGGAAAATGGAGAAGAGGGTCCGTGCTATACCTGCCTGACCTCTGTCTTCCAGTGAGTGGCAGCGAGTAATTCCACGTCCTCCGTGCAGGTATCACAGACCACCGCCGGGTATTGCCGTACCAGGCGGAAGAGCACGGCATCGCCCGGGTCAGGCGTCAGCGGGATATCAACATCGTTCTGGATGACGTAGCGGTACGGATCGAGATTCCCGAAGTAATATGCCATGAACAGCTGCCGTTCGTCTTCGGTCGCATCGAATGACCATCCGGCGGTCTCGGCAACGGTTACATCGACGGGCACCCAGCCATATTCCTGAAGGTAGAACTCAGCCCAGAAATGCGATCCCCCGACCCCGGGGATGAGCTGGTAACCGCCGGTGGCACGGGCCGGGATACCGAGAGACCGGCAGAGTGCAGCGAAATACATGCTCTGCGACCCGCAGTCGCCATACCCGGTTGAGAGGACATAGGCGGATTCAGGGATCTCCGCCGTGTTGAGCATGAGATGCGGGACAACGCTGTACGGGTAGGTATCGATGATGTACCAGTAGATCTTCTCTGCCTGGCGATATGGGTTGGTCTCGTTACCAACGATCTCCCGCGCCTTCGCCTGCATATCCGGGGTGATCACGATGTTGTCCCCGGAACTTGTGTACCTGATATACAGTGGATCGCTGGTATTACAGGCTCCCACTGTGTCCGGGTCGATATCGAACCGCTGCTCGTACCCGGTGAAGCGGAACCGGGTGGAGACGTTGAGATGCCCGGACCTGACATTTTCGAGCGGGATCTCGAGGTATACGATGCCGATATCACCGGTCGTGGCAGGAGGATATACGACATATTCAGCTGGTTCAACCGAAATGATCGTCACGTTCCGCTGGGAACCGGTCTCTATGGGGAGCGGCATCCATATCTGAAGCGTGCCGTTTCCGGGAAGGAGTTCCCGGGGTATTGAGAGCGTGCCGGTGCCTTCCCATAGTATAGGGTTCCGGTACGTGCCCTCTCCCGGCACTGCCCGGGCGAATGCCACGTCCTTTACATCATCGTAGAGCCCGGTGTGGCCTGCCCGGGCGGTCATGGCATGCAGGAGATCTGGGTTGTGATAGTAGATGTTCCTGATCGTGCCCTCGTAATAGAGCACCTCGCCATCCGAGAGGATCTGCTGGCTCTCTTCAGGGGTGAGCCAGGATGCCTTCCGGTCGGCCGGAATACCAGGGAATGTTGTATTGATGGCAGCCGATATCGCGGTCAGGTTGTAAGGGAACTCTGCGGTCATCCGTTCCGATCGGATCCTGCCGTTAACTGCCGTCCGGGCAGCGACGATATCCCCGGTTGCCATATATTGCCGGTACGCCTCATCGTACAGGCGGGCGGCGGAACGGTACTGTGCCTGTTCGTAAGAAGCATCTGCACTGGCAAGTGTTTTTTCGGCATCACCGGCCGCCTGCGGGGTTTTTGTTGACGTGCATCCGGTGAAGAGGATGGCAGAAACAAGCAGGACTATTATCAGGAGGAATATAGATGGGGCTCTCATGGGTCATCCCGGGGGTACTGTATATACTTACCAGTACCGGACCGGGACACTTCAAGATTGTGAAAATCACCGGGACCGGGTATGTGACAGGTGAACGAGGCCATATGAATTTTTTCTGAAACGTAAGCAGATTGGCTGATATTTCAAAACCCGGTCCAGGAAATGGATTTTTCATTCGATACTGATGAACCAGTTGTAAGGCGGAAAAAAAGGCGATATCCTGGAAAAATTCAAATTAATGGTTTTTCAGGACATTCCCTGCTAAATTTCCTGTATTGGGGAACCTTCTGAAGTCCGGCCGGATTATAGTTTATTCATTTTTTTAAAAAGTAAAAAATTAAATCAGACCAATCACGCCTGAAGCGCGGATTTAAAGCGGTCACGGATCTGAACCGGAGAAAGCGGAATATTCTTCACGTCTGCGTTCCCCGGTTTCAGGAGCACATGGACAAAATTCGGCCCTTCTCCCAGTTCCCGGATTGCATTCTCCAGTGCTTCATCATCTCCGGCTTTCCAGGTATGCGAAAAACCCGCCGCAATCGCCATAAGTTCCAGGTCGGCAGTGTTATACGCAGGGGTGAGCTGGTTTCCCGTGCTCCCGAAGGCTCCGTTGTCAAGGCAGAAGATGGTCAGGTTCCTTGGCTGTTTTATGCCTGTTACCGGAAGGATCCCGGTCCCGAGAATGCTCCCGTCGCCATCCACAACCCATACATCCCGGTTTGTCCCCTGGCTCAGCCCGAGTCCGATCGGGGATGCCTGCGTATAACTGCCCAGCATATAGAAGTTCAGGGGACGATCGCGGGCAGCATGGAGCTCTTTACCTGGAACCCCGATGTTCGAGACGACCGCCTGGCGGTCAAGATTGCGGGCGATTATCCGGATCGCGTCGTAACGGGTCATCTCCGGGTCTTTTACCGATCGGTGATAGAAGAGGTCAGTCTCTTTTTGTCGCGACGGATTGATGGTCCCGGTCCGACAGGACTCGTCCACCACCCAGACCTTCGGCAGGATAAGGCACACATGCGGAGTTGAGTGTTCAAAACTGTCCCTGATAACATCTCCTATCTTTTCAAGATCGTCAGGCTGGCTGATGACAGTACAGGGGATCCCGGTCGCTTCCAGGATTTTAGGGACGGCAGCATTAAACGGTACCTGCGCAGGGATAACCTCATCCTGCACGCCCCGCCAGCTGGCGAGGATGGGAAGGGGGAGATGGTAGGTACGGGTCAGGGACATCAGTGCATTCAGCGAGTTGCCGAGCCCCGAACTCTGGATGAACATCGCCGGTCGTTTCCCTGCAAGGAATGCCCCGGCAGAGACCCCGATACCGTCCTCTTCCCGGGTAAGGCCGATGTGATTGAACTGCCCGGGGATCATGAAACAGAGGTCCTTTGCCTTGTCACAGGGGACAGAGGAGACGATGTCGATTCCCTCCCCCTTAAGAATTGATATTACCAGATCCTCATACACAGGACTTCCCCCACGCCATAAGTTCTCTCATAATTTCATCTGCCGGAGATCCGGCCTCAACGGTGATGTGTGCAGCCACCGGGATGATCTGGTGGTCTTCACGCACCCTCCTGTATCCTCCGCCGGTGATATTCAGAAGGACAACCCTGTCTTTTTTGATTTTACCCGTTTCAATTGCCGTTATGAGGGAGGCGGTACAGACCGAGGCCGCAGGGTCAGGGTCGATACCCTCCGCATCCACAAAGATTTTTTCTGCAGAACGGGCATCCTCGTTCCGGATCGCGTACATCCTGCCGCAGGTATCTGTCAACGCGTCAGATATACCGCCCCTGATGGCATACGGGGGCTCCCTGTTAGTCAGCACATCCGAATATACCTTTGAGATGGCATTCTTCGCATCAGGCATGTCAGTTTCCGGGATGATACTACTCCTGTGGTGGTGCCAGGCCGAGACCATGGGGGCGAATGGGAGGCTCTGGGAGAGGTGGAGTTCAGGAAGGGCCGTCCCGAACCTGCCGTCTTCCTTTAAACGTAGCGAAGCCTCCCAGGCAGCAATACCTCCCGTTCCGCTTCCGACCGCCTGGAAGTAATAATCAGGCATCCTTCCGATTGCTGTTGCTCCTTCAAGCATCACCGTGCCCATCCCGTCCCGGCGGGCCACGTTCTTTGCCCCGCCTTCTGCGATGAAATGTCCGGATGAACATATCTGCCGGCTGAACCTGATGGCATCGGTATAATCTCCACGGACTGCAATAACAAATGCCTGACTGGCCGGGGCGGTGGTCCAGAGCCTGTGTATGCCGGATTCGGGGACCACCACCACAACGGGAGTCCCTGTAAGCGCTGACACCTGGAGAAAGGCCCGCCCGGTATTCCCTGCCGAGGCAATGACCAGCACTCCCGATTTCCTCTCCTTTAACCGGATAACAGTGGGAATCGCCTCAAGTTCCTTGAATGAACAGGTCGCAATAGTCCCCCCTCTCTCCGGCCAGTAGCCGTTGAAACAGATATGCAGGTTTTTCAGCCCCAGTTCGCGGGCCAGCCCTTCACTCCTGTAACAGACCGGGCCGGAAACAACGGGCATGGTATGCATGATCGGAAGCCAGTCGCAGAAACGGAATATCCCCGGGAGTTTTCTGAGTTCCAGCCTTTTTTTTGTATACTCCGTCCGTAATAGAGACGAATGACCCGAGGGGCAGCTGAGGGTGTACTCATCAGGCACTACTTCTCCCCCTTCAAGACAGCGGAGAATGTATTTTTCATTCATACGAGGTCCTCTGTTTTTTCCGTGATCCTGAATTTATTATCAAGAATGAGTGATTTTAAATATTCGCAGAGCCGCAGTGCACGTGCACGGTCAGACTGCCGGAGCGTGATCGGGATTTTTTTTCCTTCAATGGTCATCGCACCGAGATTTCCCATGAATGCTTTGCCGGGGCATACGTTGACACACGTCCCGCAGTTCACGCACAGTGCCGGATTAATCCCTTCCCCGGGGGTAATCGCCCCGGAAGGGCAGTATAATGCCGCTTCACAGGCATCACAGCGGATACAGGAATCCTGGGAATAAGTTATTACAGGATCCGTGTCATTCCAGACTTCGCCATAATGGGATGCGGCGAAGGGAGCCCGGTTACTGATATCAGCGACGGGAAGCGGGATATCTTCATTCCGCACCATGAGACGGGAAAGGATTTCGTCGTCAAGTACCGGAATGGGAATGGCGACGGATGTGAGGCATTCAGGCCCGGATGATGTAATGAACCCCCCCATCATATCAGGGATCATCTTCCTCATATCTGCAAATGCCGCGATATTTGGCCGGTCCCTGCTGCTCCGGGTACCCTGTCCCATGATGTAGCCGGGACTTCCGTTCAGCAGGATCCGGGTCCCCACTCCGATTGTGTCCAGGGCGGGATCATTCTGAAGGGGATTGATATCGCCGCATCCGCTGACAGAGATCTCACCGGAGGGCCCGGATAGTCCCCTTACCGAGAAGATGGTCTTTACAGTTCCAGGCCGGTTATTGAGGAATGCACTGTAATTTTTAAAGGCGCTGCGGGTGGTAACCATGCGGGCGGATCCCATGTCATCGAGGGTAACGGTCCGGGTGAACAGTCGTCCCCGGGACTCTATCTCCACCTCGACAGGCAGCCTGCTGACGATGTCGCGGAAAAGATGCCCTCCCCCGTAGGAGTTATCTGCCTGCGAGGTCCCGAAAACCACGAGGTCAACGGTCCCGGTCCGTTCGTTCGGGCAGGGCCCGGTTGCGGCCGGGACCCCGTTTAACCATGCCCGGTCTGCCCGTTCAAATGATCCGCGATCCGCGACCGGGATATGGAGGATTGCAAGTGTACCTGACATGACTCCGAAGGTTCCGGTCGTCACGACATCAACGTCGTCAGCGGTGACGTTCTCACCGTTCATGGCCAGATCTTTCAGTTGGGACGCGGTATACACCGCCGCGGTCCCGTTCTTTATCCTGCCCGTTATCTCATCGATGGTCTTCATATGAAAAACCCGTATTAATCCAGCCTGATATCCTCAACCCGAACGTGGAGCCCTGATGATTTCTGCAGCACCATCATGACCACTCCGGTATGTGCACGCTGCATCATGCAATAGGACGGGAGAAAAAACTGTCGCCGTGCAAAGCCGGGGGCATTCCGCGTGACCCTGGCCATCCCTTCAAACCCGACGACATGATACGCCTGTATCTCCTTCACCTCTGCATTCCTGGCCCGGTGCGGTCCCACGGTATGGCAGGTAAGCACACCCGTCACCGGGTTGGCTCCGATCACTGAGAGGACATGCTGGATCGGGCAGCCTGCACCGGCCGGCCTGCCAAGGACGATATCTCCCTTCCTGATATCCCAGCGTTCCACAAGGTCAGGGCGGAACGGCAGGATAATCTTCCTGGCCGATGGTTCGCCCGGAAGGGGGAGGAGAACGAAGTCGTACGCCTGGCCGACGACATCTTTCCCGCTGTATTCCCCCTCTGTGAGGCTTGAATTTTCGTGGGTTTCCTCATAAAAAGGGCAGTCGGATTTTTCTTTCTCCCCGGCTGCAACAAGCAGGAGAAATTCCTGGCAGTTCTGTGCCCCGCATGCCCCGCAGTCTTTTCCTGGCGGGTGCCATTCCGGCAGCTCAGTCACCCCGGAACAGGTCATCGGCTCCCTCAAGTTTTCGTACAACACCGAAATGCTGCTGCCATCCGATATCTCTCTTCCCGACGCAGACGGTGCAGACCCCGAGAGGGGGTATACCCCGAAGTACAATCTTCGCAGGATCAGAGATATCAGGCGTCTGGTCGATAGCCCGCATGAGGTACCGGAGCCCCGTCCCCTGGATGGCATTTGTCTCGATAATCTCAACGTGGGGGGCAACCTCTTTCGTCCTCTCACGGAAGACTTCTTTTTCCGACTGGGACACGAGATCTGTCTTGGTAATCACCGCGATATCTGCAAGTGAGATCATAGGCCCCATCTTGAGCGGGGAGTTCATCCCGCTTACTGCAGAGATGACCACGATTCCAAGCGACTGGGTGGTATAGGGCGAGCAGCGGAGGCAGAGGCCGGCACTCTCCAGGATAAAAATATCGCTCTCCAGACCTTCAGCCCAGTCGAGGGCGTCCCGCAGGACCATGATCCCGGTATGATCAGGGCACAGGTCCCCGGAATAGACTTTTCTTGCCGGGATATTGAACTCGTTGCGCAGTTCCTCGTCCTCAAAGGCCCTGACGACGTCGATCTTCAGGTAGGATATCTTCTTTTTCGGGAGAAAGTGCTTAATGACCTGTTTCACGACTGCAGTCTTCCCTGCACTCGGCGGGCCCGCTATGATGATGAGTTTCATACCGACATGCCCTGCCCGGTGAGGAGCTCGCCTGCCCTGATACGCTCCCGGAACAGGCAGAGGGTGACATCGATACGCTCCACAAACTCCAGTATCTGGCGTTCTTCACCCTTTGGTTCAAGTACTTTTTCCACTGCGCCGTTCCTCATCACGATCCTGCGGTCGGAGAGGAGGGATACCAGCGGGTCATGGGTGACGAAAATAACAGATTTACAGTGTTCCTTGAGCACACGGATGACCTTTTCCCGGAAGATGCCCGCATTTTCCACCTCGTCAAGAAGGATAAGCGGAGCATTGGAGATAAGGATGGCATCGGCAACCATCAGGGAACGGGTCTGCCCCCCGGAAAGTGCGGTGATCCTGCAGGTGGGCTGGATCTGCTCCCCTGTGAACTGGTTTGCAAGATCGATCGTCTCTTTCACGATCTCCGGGTTTCCAATCCTGCGGGCCCTGACATGCATGGTGAGAAATGTATCCACTGACAGATCGGCAAGGCATTTTGTATTCTGGGTGATCAGGGCGACCGGCTTCATGGAAGGGTCACGGATATACTCTTCCGGGGGAATTTCCCCGTTGACAAGGACAGTTCTCCCGGTTGCGGTATCGTTCTGCGCAAATACCTCTATATCATTGATAAATGCGGTCTTTCCCGATCCTGTGGGCCCCACGATGGAGATTGTGTCCCCGGGGCGGATCACTATCTCCTGGAACTGTTCTGTTCTGCCGGATTTATCATGGCCCGGCAGGATGGTGATCTCCCGGATGGCGCAGGAATCCATGATCTGTAATGGACATGCATAAATAAAATACATTTGCATTATTCTATTAATAATATGCCTTATAAGGAATTATTTATTATACATAATGATATTATTATCTTATTATGTTCTCAAAATCACTATTTGAGATGGAATTCAGGCGGGCCCTTGAAGAGGAGCTGAAACGACAGGGTATGACAATAAAAGAGCTGGCAGATAAGGCAGGGATCCCTGCAGCTACGCTGTATAAACTCACATCGGCAGAACGCGATGTCAGGCTTTCCACCCTCAAAAGAATAGTCGGGGCACTTGAACCGCGATATCCTCCATTTATTGCGGTTATTGCCGCCAAGTTTCTCCTCGATGAGGTCGAGGGGCAGAAGATCACGCTCGGGGACAGGACCTGCACGATCAGGGGGTATACCGCGAATTCCATTGAAGAGTGCATTATTGCGGCTGTCAAGGCAGAAAAAGACGGTGCGGCAGGCATTGTCTGTGCCCCGGTCCTTGCATCGATGGTGGAGAAAATCGTGGATGTACCTGTTGCCATTATGAAGCCCGGTAAAAAGACCGTACTCGATGCACTCGATGTAATCGGCAAGCGGATATCGTGAAAAAAGTCGAATCCGGCATGGAAGGTTACCCGATTAAATCCTGGTTGCCGGTTTCCCGGATTTTCGATTCTGTTGAAACGGACATGAACCAGTAAGGTTCACTCCGGAACCATGAAAAAGTCCATTTAAAATCTTCTTATATTATGGGTAGTTCCACCATTTTATCAGGAAACCCTTACTGTTATCTCACGACTCCTCTTTCGTCATAGTCCTCACCACAACACTTCCGGGCTGATGCACTGGACGAATCTGTGCCTCCCCGCAATGCGACAGGGATTGTGCTTCGTTCTTTTGAAAAATTACGGGATCCCGATCAACACTGCCTGCAGGCAATCCCGCAGCGGGATACGGCAGGGAGGGGAGGGCACTCCCTCCTGTCAGAGAAATGGATCGAACAGGTTCTATCGAAATTAAGGATTTCAACAATACCGTATCATTAAAAAAAGGTCAGGAATCGATATCATATTCTTTTGACTCTTTTTCAAGGAAATATGCAAGTACGACCCGTATGACGACTATCGCCCCGAGCAGCATAAGATCCTGGGCCGTCGGGTTCAGCATCGTCATCAGCACATCGCCGGCAATGAAGAACTCAAGCCCGAAGATGATATACCCGGTAAATTGCCGCTTGATCGTGCTTTTCGTCTTCGTAGTGCGATGAGCCCCGAAAAGGAGCAGTTCGATGACTGCCCTGGCCCCGCCGTAAATGACCATTGCAGCCCCGACGATGTTGAATGCAATGGCAAACGCGTTGATAATCCCAGTTACATACGGGATGTCCATAGTATACAGTGTGGGCAGGAGATTATAAATCGTCCTGGTTGACGTTATCCTCCTGCGGTAACCTGTTTATACCAGGGTTATCTGGTGATGCACTCATGCAATCATGAAAATGTAATCATTAGTTACTTCACATTTTTTCCAAGGCTGGCAGTCAGCCTCTGAAGTTCCCTCGAAATATCATGAGGGTCCAGCAGGACTTCAAGCAGGGAGAGTCCTTCGTAATTTCCGGCGTCTATAAGCGCTTTTCCAAATTCTTCCTCGGTCCTGATTACAAAACCGCGGCCCGTTCCGATAATTCCTGGGATGAGCGAATAGTTCCATACGGCCACATCATTGAACGGACCGTCGAGCATCGGACGTTCGGTCCCGTACCCGTGATTATTCAACACCACGATAATGGGATTCATGTTGTACCTGGCAGCAGACGATACCTCCATCCCTGTCATCTGGAATGAACCGTCACCGACAATGACCAGCGGCCTCAGGTCAGGAAATGCCGTTTTTACGCCAATGCTGGCAGGTACCGCAAATCCAAGAGATGCATAATATGCAGGGGAGATAAACCGGTTCGGGCCCGGGATCTCAACCTCGGTGCATCCCAGGAGTGAGTCTCCCACATCGGCAATGAGGACCATGTTCTCATCAAGGAATGAATTGATGATGCGGAAGACCCGTTGTGCGGTGATCTTCTCATTCGGAAGTGAACGCCAGTCAAGGGGCTCATGTTTCTCTGCCCTGGGGAACCGGGCTTCATCGTGCCGGCGCAGTTGCGCACGTTCCAGGCTTTTCAGGAGTTCAAATCCCGGACACCGGTACGAGTGATAACCAATCCTGACTTCAGTGCCTGAGATATGCATCATATTCCGTGTCTCAAGGTGCGCCGTGTAGCCGCCGAGTTCGAGATCCGTGAGAAACACCCCGATGAGGATGATGCAGTCGCTGGATTCGACATAATCCCGCACACGTTCATCCCCGATGGCGCCGGCATAAATCCCCATGTTCAGCGGGTTATTTTCATCAATAGCGGATTTTCCGAGGATTGTGGAAGCGATTGGAATGCCTGCCCCGGTCGCGAGTGCGAGAACCGGGTCCTGAAGTCCATAACGTGATACATCGACACCCGCGATGATGACCGGCCTGGATGATCTGTTGATCAGGGCCAGTGATTCAGCCAGTGCTTCCCGGAGAGCACCCTGATCCCAAAACATCACAGGTTCGGCAGGGGTATGCAGTTCACAGTTCGACGGCACCACGTTAACCATATCGCGTGGCAGCTCCAGGTATCCGGGCCTTTTATACGCGAGCACTGCTGACAATACACGGTCCACCTCGCCAAACGCTCTTTCTGGATCGGTTAATGCCGCAGATGCCACGGTCAGTCTCTCGAAAATTTTTATCTGGTCTTCATAGGTGTGAACCTTATGGTGGAGCATGGGGTGCTGCTGCCGTTCCTGCATTCCAGGGGCTCCGCTGATGATAAGTACCGGGGATTTCTCTGCATATGCCTGGGCTGTGGTATTCACAACTTTTAATCCTCCAACGCCGTAGGTGACGCATGCCACACCCAGGCCCTTCACCCGTGCATACGCGTCAACTGCAAAGCCGGCACCCTGCTCGTCATTTGTATTGATAACCCTGATAGGGCTTTCTGACATTTTTTTGAAAAAACCCAGCACGTAATCCCCGGGAACCCCGAAAACGTGGCCGACACCCTTCTCAAGGAGCCGGTGAATGATATAATCCCCGATGCTTTGCTCGTCCGCCATAATGAACACCGTTATTACTACTGCAGTTAGGGACTCACCCGTATATTTTTTATCCCGGACGTTCCTCCGGCGAAGAAGTCCGGAAAACGGTTTGACCTGTTACTGGTGTCCGGTTTAATCCATTGCAGCAGTTATAAGACCCCCTGGTTCGAACGGTGAACCAATGGCAGAGATATCAGGACTTCTCAATATACTCCGTGCCAATACGCCGGGAAAAGATATCCCGATGACGACGCTTCGGAAGAATTTTTCAGTGTTTTACCTGAAACACCAGAGTGACCGTCACCCGGCCACCCGTCCCGAACCCATACGTCCCGGCCTGCCTGGTACATGGGTGACATTGCCTGGAACGGACCCCGGGAAGGCCATGCTCTTCTTTCACGGGGGCGGGTTTACCATCGGGTCCACCGCCGACCATATCGGTCTCTGCAGCAGGCTTGCGGAATCGGCCGGGATGCCGGTGTTCGGCGTCGATTACCGGCTTGCCCCCGAATATCATTTTCCTGACCCTGTCGAAGATGCGGTTGATGCCTACCGGTTCCTGCTCGCGAAAGGGTTTGCACCGTCCTCGGTTGTCCCGGTCGGCATCTCTGCAGGCGGCACTCTTGTCCTTTCGCTCCTCGTCGCATGCCGGGACCGGAATATCCCGCTGCCGTCCTGTGCGGTCTGCATGTCACCGGCGGTAAACCTGCTCTTTGAAGGCCGCTCGGTGGTGGAAAACCGCTCCACCGACTGGATTACGCAACAGCGGCTCGATTCAATCCGCACGAACTACCTGCATGGCGCAGACCCACGCCAGCCCCTCGCCTCCCCGTTCTTTGCAGATCCCGGAGGACTCCCTCCGCTCCTGATACAGGCAGGAGGCGGCGAACTGCTTCGGGACGATATCATCACGTTTGTAGAAAAAGCACGGAAAGGAGGAGTTGAAATAGAGTTCGAACTCGTGGAAGGAATGTTTCACTGCTGGCAGATCTTTGCAGATGAATTAACAGAAGGTGATGATTCGATCCGGTCAATCGGCCGGTATATCAGGAAGATGACCTGGTGATACCCTGCATATTACCTCAGCCTCTTATTTTTGGATGAGACCGCAGCATCACCGGTTCATTCACAATAGCCGTAAATCTGATTACATTATTTTTCTGTACCAAGCCACTCCCATGCTTCTGCTATTCGTTCAGCACGGTAAAACCTGAGTTCGGTATGGGTAAATGCGAGAAACACCTGGCTCATCATGGTCAGAAATTCATCCCATGACTTATCGCTCACCATCGCAAGTTTCGGGACATGCCGGAATTTCGGCCAGGTCTTGAAATCTTCCCATGCCCCGCCGGGGGTCCATCCCTTGAAATCCTCCACCTGCAGTAATACCCCGACTTTTGAAAATTCGTCTATGCCTCTCTCGATACCCGGGATGAGTACCATGGTATAATCTTCTTCGGTCAGCCTCCCCTTCACCAGAAAACCAATTGTTTTCGGCGGATGTACAGATATCTCCTCTATCATGACGATTCCTCAGGGTGATTCCATCGGTAGAATGGATAAATCTTCCCATCACCTGGCAGGGCCTGTATATCAGGCTCCTTTTTTTATAAGGGCAACTTTGGTCCCGTAATTTCGTATCCTCATTCCACAAGGAATCAGGGCGTAGCCGTTCACAGAGTACCTGGGGATTTAAGCCATGACTATGTTCAGTCACCCGGCCATGCCTGCATGGTTATCGCTCCTTTCACTGGAGACCCTCTGACGTAAAAAGGCCGGTGAAGGCCAGGGGCGGCGGATACCCCTGCCCGGGACCTGCCCTGCTCTATGCATATATCCGGGAATCCGGTTATCCCCGCCATGACAAAACCGGCATTCCCATAACTACAGGTCCGGGACCTGCCCTGCTCTATGCATATATCCGGGAATCCGGGTATCCCCGCCATGACAAAACCGGCATTCCCATAACTACAGGTCCGGGACCTGCCCTGCTCTATGCATACATCCGGGAATCCCGGTATCCCCGCCATGACAAAACCGGCATTCCCATAACTACAGGTCCGGGACCTGCCCTGCTCTATACATATATCCGGGAATCCCGGTATCCCCGCCATGACAAAACCGGCATTCCCATAACTACAGGTCCGGGACCTGCCCTGCTCTATACATACATCCGGGAATCCCGGTATCCCCGCCATGACAATCCTGATATTTCCATAACTGCAGGTCCGGGAACGCCCTGTTCAGATCACCCGTGAAAGGGTGCCTGTTGCAAGGTCATAGTAAAGGCCGTGGACCTGGATTCTTCCGTCGGCAACCGCCTCCCTGACAGAGGGGTAGGTCATCAGGTGCTCGATCTGCAGTCTCACATTTTCGATCTCTAACTGGCGGGCACGTTCTTTCTGCTCTTCGGGGGTCGTTGCTGCCGGAATGCGGGCATCGATACGTGTCTTTGCATCACGTGCATCGTTGAGCCAGAGCGGGATATACGGGTCCTTAAGGTCTGCATCCAGTGCTTTCATCGCACCGCAGTCGGAATGGCCACAGACAACGATCTCCTTCACCTGCAGGTAATTGATTGAATATTCAATAACCGCAGCAAGGTTCCAGTCGTGGTTTGGCACAATATTGCCGACGTTCCGGGTCACGAACAGGTCCCCGGGCAGGGCACCGGTAATCCGTTCGGGGTCCGCACGCGAATCGGAACATCCTATCCAGAGGACACCGGGATACTGGGCCGTGGCCAGGTCCTGGTACCGTGCGAGATCTTCATTAAAGGCATTTTCCCGGAATTCAAGGTTCCCGAGGAGAAGTTGATCGATAAGCGGGCTTTCCGATCCGTTCACGCAGACAGTGCCGGAGACCGTCAGGGGTGTTGTGAATAGGCCTCCTGATCCGGGTAACCCTGACAGGAGTGTGTTCCAGCCGCTCATGATGACGCAGGGACGATCGTCCGGCTGGATAGACGCATATGGACATGCCGGTGCAGGATCGGCTGCAATGACACCGGCCGGGACAGAAAGAAGGATGATAAATATGACGACGACATGGTGGAGATTTGAGTGCATACCTCTACGATATACCGACAGGGCTTAAAGGTTACGGTGCAACTGGTGGCTGATACCTTCACATGGCAATACACCTGATGCCCGGTACGTGAAGCACTTACCCGTTACGATGCAGCCGGGGCCCGGACTGCGGTTATCGCGGAGGAAAATTATAACTGCCTGTAAATAAATCACAACACATACAAGATTCTTCACGGGAGGAATATTTGTGTATCAAAAGGTGGCATCTGGCAATAATAAAGACCTTCGGGTCCATTTCTTCATCCTTATCGGATGTATATTCTGTATCGCACTCTGTACGCCCGTATCTGCAGAAACATATACGGTCTGCCCGTCGGGATGCAACTTCACGAGCATCCAGGAAGCAATCAACTTCGCTGCCGACGGGGATACTATCGAGGTCATGGCAGGTATATACCCTGAATCGATCGTGGTAAATAAGACCCTCATAATTACGGGAACCGGTGGAATGCCGGTAATCGGAGATCCTGACGAGGATACCCCGGTTGTCATCCAGGCTGACGGTGTGACCCTCGGGAACCTGAAGATCACACCCGGCAGGGTATCTGGTGTAAATATACAGGGAAATAACCTCGCCCTGCAGTCACTGGAGATTACCGGGTATAACCCGGATGACCCGGATGATGCGGTTATCACCGGTGAAAGCCTCTCCGGTATCACAATCATGGGATGTACACTGGAATCCGTTGGCGGAGGTGGAATCTACCTGCAAGACATGTCACAACTTACCATCCGGGGCTGTACATTGGAAAACTTAAACATCGCCCTTTCGTTCACCAGCACCGACACTCCGTATTCCGGTATAAACGTCATCAATAATTCGCTTCTGGGCCATGGGATTACGGTCGCGAGCTCGTCTTCCGGTGCGATAACGTTCCCGGAGATCCATGACATTCTCATACAAGGGAACACTGTCTTTGAACCTTCCGGGTATGGAATATACACCGGCGGATTTATGTCCACCTCCGGGGAGTATCACGTTTTTAATGCGACGATTGCAGAAAATACCGTTACACGATCCCAGTCTTCATCTCCCAATATCGCCATAAACTCCATTTCCGGCGGTATTCTGAAGGATAACCTCGTCCAGGAATCATATATGGGTGCCGACGGGATCAGCATTTCAGACCTTAACGGGTTTATTATACAGGACAATACCGTGAAGGAATGTAGCGTAAACCCGTTATGGGGAACATCAGGGTTCTACCTGCAGACAACAACAGATTCCGTAGTGTCAGGAAATACGGTGACAAATGTGATGCCCTTCGCGTTCGGATATGCGCCGGGACCCAATTTTATCCCGAACCTTACCTTTGATGCAACGAACACTGCCGATGGAAAACCGGTCCTGTTTTACGAGGGAGAGAGCGGGATTTCCATCGACGGCCAGACCCCTGCAATGGTGGTAATGCTCAGCTGTTCGGATATGACAATCACCGACAGCACCATCGAAAACTCAAATCTCGGCGTGGGTATTTACAATTGTACCGGGACAACGGTCTCCGGGAGCAGACTGCTGAATACCAACAACGGGATGATGCTGATCGGATCTTCTGAT
This sequence comes from Methanoregulaceae archaeon UBA467, assembly GCA_002503825.1. Taxonomy (GTDB): domain Archaea; phylum Halobacteriota; class Methanomicrobia; order Methanomicrobiales; family Methanospirillaceae; genus UBA467. Next base: position 88,638 of record DASP01000012.1, on the reverse strand, counting down.
TCAGATATTGTAAACAATACTTTTACAGGGTCATTTTTCGGGCTCGGGGTAGGAGATAATACCAACGCCCTGATCTCGGGGAATTCTTTTTCAGAATACATGGACAGTGGAATAGTTATTCACACAGGGGATTCTGAAAATGTTCTGATCACCGGAAACACTTACACCGGGGCCATGACCGGTCTGGACCAGGCGATTGTGACGAGTGATGCAAACGGGGCGGGAGTCACTATTGCAAATAATAACATTGAACATAACAGCCGGGGACTGCTTATCTATTTCACGGTCAACACGGCATGCCTGAACAATACCATACGAAACAGCGGGATAGGGATAAACCTGAACGCTGCCCAGGATAATGTCTTTTACAATAATACCGTCATCAACGGCGAAGGGGAGTATTTCGGGGTATACCTTTTCAATAACATCACCACTGGCGGGGGCCTCGTCCTGAACAACCAGTTTACAAATAATTACATCCAGAGCGAAACCCCGTTATTCGTTGATTATGGAGGCAATCCTGGCCTGGGTGAACCCAGGGAGTTCGGCCCGGTATGGGGACCGGAGATACAGTGGGGAGGGATACCGGCACATGGAGAAGAGACGGACTCGATAAATATCTGGAACCTGACCAAAACCTCCGGAACCAACATCGTCGGCGGGCCGTACCTCGGCGGGAACTACTGGGCGAAACCTGACGGGACCGGCTGGTCACAGGTAACTCCTGACCGGGGAGACGGGTTCTGCAACGCACCGTTTGTCACCGATGCCAACAACACCGATTATCTCCCGCTGCATGCGTACGAGGGAGAAATTGAGATCTATGCTCCTGCAGTGATCAACCAGCCGGGACGCTACCGGCTGATGAACGACCTTTTTAACTCAACTGCGGAGACGGCGATTTTAATTACGGCATCGGATGTCGTACTGAACGGTGACGGGCATACTCTCGGGGGATCAAGCCTGTGGGAGTCGGTCGGGGTCGGTGCCGGAGGAGAAGCAGAAGTGTATTCGAACATCATCATCCGAAACCTCACCGTCACCGGGTGGATGTATGGATTTGCGTGCGAGGACGTTGACGGAACAGGAATATACGATTGCCAGGCAACAGGGAACCTGCAGGGGATTGCGATAGCTGCTTCTTCAGACTGTACTATTGAAAGATGCATAATTCAGGACAATATCCCCTGGGAAGACAACGGTCTCTGGTTTGGAGGGAATGGACTGAGTCTTGCAAATTCCACCGGGACGCACATTCTTGATTCGACCATCAGTCACAACGGATGGGGTGACGAACTACCATATGTCGGAGGCTATGGAATCCTCGCGTTGGGGAACACCGGACTGCTCGTATCCGGGTGTGTTATAAATGAAAATGTCAACACCGGCATCTGGAACGATGATTCGCAGGATATGTTGGTGATCGGGAACCAGTTCAGTGATAACGAGGGCAACGGCGGGATCTTCATGACCGCAGCATCAGAAGACACGGTGATGAACTGCACCATTGCGGAGAACACCATTTCAGGAAGCGGGTGGGGCATATGGATCATCAGGAATGACTACGTTGTCAGGAACAACACGGTGAGCGGGTGCGGGTCCGGGATCCTGCTCGATTCAGGCCGGGATGCGAATCTCTCCGGGAACGTGATGTATGAAAACGAGATGAATTTCGGGGTTGACGGCAACGGGATTGAACAATACTACCACGAAGTCGATACCACCAATACGGTTGACGGAAAGCCGGTTTACTACCTTGTCGATAAGCACAATGCCGTTGTTGATGATGCCACCGGGGCGGGAACGGTCTGGGCAATAGCCTGCCCGTATCTTACCGTACAGGACCTTTCACTTGAAAACAACGAGTACGGGGTCTTTATCATTGGATCCAACACTGCAACAATCCGGAACGTGACTGCAACGAAGAACCAGGCAGGATTCCTGGTCGTGGAGAGCGAGGATGTCAGTTTTGGCGGGTGTTCCGCTTCAGAAAATGTTGTTACCGGGTTCTGGATACAGGAGTCGGAAACAACCCGGATAATCAGCTCGGACGCTAATTCAAACGAGGGGAGGATGACAGGGACAGGAATACAGGCTGAAAACTGCCGGGGTCTGCTGGTCAGGAATGTGAATGCCAGCCTGAATAATTTTGCCGGCCTCGACGTTGAAGACTCGGAAGAGGTCTTCATCGATGACGTTATCGCTGATTCCAACGGGGCCGCAGGGATAATACTTGGTGGCAATGACCTCAGTGTTATTCACAGCCATATCCGTAACAACGAAGGGCCCGGAATTGGGTTGTTCAATTCAACTGACCTTATCATCTGGGATAACTACTTCTCAAACGATGTGAATATCGACCTTTCGGAGAGTGTCGTGACCGGTGCTTTCTGGAATTCGCCAAAGATCGCCAGAACAAATATCGTGGACGGTCCGTTCCTTGGCGGGAATTACTGGGCGAACCCTGACGGGACCGGCTGGTCGCAGGTGACCGCGGACCGCGGCGACGGGTTCTGCAATGCGCCGTACGTCCTTGACGCGAACAACGTGGATAACCTTCCTCTCCATACCAGGACCGCACCGCCGTTCTACGCGGATTTCACCGGCGAGCCGGTGGAAGGGTATGCACCGCTGACCGTGCAGTTCACTGATACGTCAAGCGGGGAACCGTTCCGGTGGTATTACCGCTTCGGTGACGGCTCAACTTCGAGTTCACAGAACCCGGTGCACACCTACCGGTCTCCGGGCACCTACGCCGTGAGCCTGAGCATCATGAAGCTGGAGAATTCGAAGATTCTAACCACGGTTACGGAGAAGACCGGGTATATTACCGTGACCGGCGCACCCGGCAGCGAACTCCTGGCACAATTCAATGCTCAGCCTCTGGCCGGAGCAGCACCGCTGACTGTGTTCTTTACCGACACTTCGACTGGTAACCCCACCGGGTACCGGTATTCGTTCGGCGACCTGGCAGTCTCAAGCAGTCCGAATCCCGTTCATACCTATAAAAGGTCCGGTACCTATTCTGTCCAGATGACAGTCTGGTCGACGACGGGCGGGAAACTGCAGAGCAACACGACAATATGCCAGGACTGCATCACGGTGACATGAAACCGGGGTTCAAATCTCATATCTTTTTTTTGTATTTTTCAATAATCTCATCATTTTATGACTGACTGATGATTTGTATCATTCAGGGAGAGGGGATTGCCTTTTTTTTGGCTCCTTGCTGTTTTGTATGGGTTTACAGATACTCAGATCTTTAAGGAAGTAATGAGAAGTCACTGAACCGCTGCCGGGACGCCCTTCGGGGGCGTCGACATTTATAGTAGGAAGAAAGTGAAAATATCCATTATTTTTATGTAGAATCATGTCGTTTTCTGGACACAGATACAGAAGATCCCAATCTGTCTCCCGGAATCTCTCAAAAATCTCCATTTGAGATTAACTATCAATTATTTAGATCTTCAGGAGAGAACAACGCCCCTCTTTTTATACACCCATTCAACTTACAAGAAAGATATTCTCGGAAAATTCACCCGAAACCCAAATAAAAAGAGATTATTCAGTCCCCTCACCCTGTCACCCGACCTCAATTCCATATACTCCCCCGCCGATCCACCAGTTCCCGTCGACCGGCTTCATGAAGATAAGTTTTGGCACAAAGGCAGTCCCGTTCTCCGCGGTATTTGGGAATAATGCATGATAGAACCCGGTGCCGTTCTGCATGGCATCGATCCCGACCCGGGTGGTCTCCATCCCGTAGATATCAGTAAAGTCGATGTAGTTCTGCCCTATACCTGATTTCCAGAACGGGTCGGCGAGGAGCGTGCCGTCGGCCGACTCGGCCCAGACATAGAGATCGCCGTTGACAAACTGCCCTTCCGGATCGTTGATAACGGCAAGAGTCTTTTCTTTTCCGTTCGACTGTGCGAACGTGACGGCATCGCTGACCAGTTTAAAGAGTTCTACCCGGGTGTGGGTCCGGACCGGGATGCCGGTCAGGTTCCCGGTTGCGGCCTGTGTATACTCAGGATCGATGATCCCTGAAAAAAGCCACCATGTATCGTCGACCGGTTCGGCATAATCGATCTTGGGCAGGTAAATCTCCTTCCCGTCAACCGTGACCTTCGCGACCGTGTAGAAGACCCCTCCTCCCTGTTTCGCGAGATCCCGCATCCCGCGGATGGTGTCCACGCCGTCGGGGTCATGGTAATTGATCAGGTTGATCCTGTTGAGTGCCACTTCGGGTGCATACGGCGGGCTTGCAAGGTTCGTGCCATTGAAATCGAAGGCCATGACGACCAGCTGGCCCTGTACGAACGGTCCGTGCGGATCGTTGAAGACCGCGAGGGACTTTTCTTTTCCGTTCGCCCTGGCACAGGCGACCGTACTCTTCACGTATGCCACGAGATCCCCGATGTCAGGCTGTTTTCCTGAAGTGTTCAGGACGACAGACGGGTATATGTCCCCGTCTGAAGCATAGAACCCGGCTCCCACGTAATAAGTCCCGTCCACGTCCGCGACGACCGAGAGCTTCTGTTCCACCATATAGTTATTATGCGGGTTCGGATAGGCGTAGCTGACGAATCCTTTCCCGAACCGGGCGGTCTCGCCAAGGTTCCGGACAACCGGGGTCCCGAACGTGTCGGTAATATCGAGGATATTTGTCCCTGCGATTTCATGTTCGAACGGCTCGGCAAGTGCGGTCCCGTTATAATCCTCGGCAAAGATATACAGGTTCCCGGTCGAAAAGATCCCATCCGGGTCATTGAATGTTGCAATTGCGTTCTCTCTCCCGTTCTCCCGTGCGTACTGCACGGCCCGGTCAACAAATGCGATAAGGGCTGGTGTGGTCGTTATCGTAGTGGATGACGCTGAAGGGGTAGTAACCGCATTCGTGGTAACAGGGGACGTTACCTGCGGTGCCTGAGTCTCCGGCTCATTATTCTGGATACAGCCGGTGAAAAGTCCTGCAATGAACAGGATGGCAAAAACAAGAAGGAGGGTCCGGGTAATCATAAATAATGGATTTGTCGTCATCAGGAAAATGGTTGTGGATTTATCGTCCGGTGTATGGCTGGTCATGGTGGGAATAAAAAATCTGCATACAACTTCCTTCAGATACAATGATTTTATCTGAGACTGATATCCAGATGAACAGATGGCAGATACCGGCCGGCCACCGTTCAGGATCGAACGACGATGCAGAACACCCGATGGTGCATATTTCCGATAACCGCAGCAGTGTTTCTTTTACTTCTCGCAGCAGGCCCCGGCTGCCTCACCGGCAGTCCGTCCGATGCGAACCTGACCGCCGGGGATCTTGCCGATCTCTACCTCGTGCACGCGGATGCAATCAGGGATTACCGGTCTGAATACATGGTTACATCGGGGATGGGCACGGATAACCCAATAGCTTCCCGGATCCTGTTCGATTACAAGTCGCCCTCCTCTGCCCGCATGGAGATAGCGGAATCAGACCTTCGTGTTTCGGGCACGTTCGCGACGACAAACGGCACTACGAAAGTATGGTATGATGCCGACACGCAGACCTATGATATTTCTGACAGGATCAACTTCTCACCAGAATATGACTACCAGATAATGGTCAGGCGGATTGTTTCAGACCGGAACTTTACCATTCTTGAGCGTGACACCAGTCGCGGTGCGACTCGATACCTGGTAGAGGTTTCGACCACTCCATATTCTTCTCTCTATACCCCGTACATCAGTTCCCGCGTCCGTGCCTGGATCGAACCATCGACCGGGCGTGCATGGACGATCATGACGTACTACGACTGCGACGCACCCGGTATTCCGACACCGACTCCACCACCGGCAGGCGCAGTGCCTCCCGGGGGCTGCCCTCCTTCGAACGTGCCGAACAGGGAGATCCGGTATGTATCAATCGAGGTAAATACCGGTATCCCTGATTCATATTTTGATTTCGTTCCCCCTGAGGGTTCTGCCCCCCGGTGCGTCCCGAAATACGTGAACTATGCCGAGCCGCACCGGACCGATCCCTCGGTTCCGATTGATCAGCCGCTGCCTGTCTGTGTCAGTTATTCCTTCAACGAGACGGATTCCGGGCGAACGGTGACGCTTCATACCGGGGACATTCTCGAGATTACTCTCGGGACAATCCCGGGACTTGCCTACCGGTGGATTATGCCCACAGAGGGATCCGGCCTTGAGCTGATGAACGCCGGATCGATTTACGTGATGCCTGAGAATTATGAGAATTATTATTTCATGGGTGGAAAGGGATATTACCGGTGGCGATTCCGTGCAGTGAGCCCGGGAACGGAGACAATCGACGGGATATTTGCCCTGGACGGCTGCGATATACAGCATGCAAAAAGGTTCAACCTCACCGTTGAGGTGCCCGTGGTCTGAAACCTCCTGCAGGGATATTCCCAGGAAGGTTATTCAGACAAATCTGGACTGAAACGTTGTCACAGGCCTGGAAAAAAGAAATAAGGGGTTAACTGGATTTCGCCAGTAACTGGAGTCCGGGTGGTCCGCCACCACCACCCGGGAAATCGGTGATATATAGTGTAAATGAGCACACCTCATGATTGTTTGGCGAAGTGTCAGAACCCTGTGGCGTGGAATTCCAGGTCAGATTGCCATTATAAGATGGCATTTTAGAATACCATACATTGATAACCTTTTTCGGGTTGACAACTCCCTGGGATATTATATTTCCTGAATTGTCCCGCAACGTGTATTGATACGCCTGGTTCTCCTTATTCCGGATTTCCCAGCCGGTCCCCGGCGTACAGGATGTCGTTGGAACCGTTGTCACTGTACCCGCAGCCCCGGTTGTCAGTCCCTGCTTATAAACCAGTAGCTTCGCATTCTCGTCCACTATCCGCAGGGTGACCGGACCGGACGGCAATGGGAGGAGTGTTTTGCCGGTCAGGTTATATGCAGCCCTGAGTCCTGAGCTGCTGTTATAGATAAAGAGTGTCTGTCCCGGATTGAATGTCTCCACACCGCTGTCAGGGACGGCCCGGAGTGATCCGGCAGGGGTATCCAGGTACATTGCAAGTGCATACTGCCCGGTCTTTCCCGGCCAGAGAACCGCCGGATCACCGCCTTTCGAATACAGGGTGATAACCTGAGTGTTATTTACGCGGGCCAGCTTCACCTCGGGGGGGATATAGGCTGATTTTGGCTGAAGTTCAATGACACCAAATACGATACTTCCGATGATGGCCGCCAGAATGACCACCAGTGCGACTAACAGGATAGTGGCGATAACTGCAGAAACTCCGTCCTCCCGCTGTCCAGACATTTATTCACCTGCAAAAAGATTTTCATGTGATAGTGTTTTACTTCGATATAAGATGATCGGGGGATTCCGGTCAGCCGGAAAACAGGAAAAAGACGCGGGGTGTCACGAGTGCCTGACAAGGAGATGAGTCCGGTTCGCGGCAGCGTAATATCCGGGTTACATGAAAAAATGGATTGGAGAATAAAAATAAGGGGCCGTCCGACTCACACGGCGAATACTTTTCGCCCGTATACATCGTTGATGACCTGGCCCATTCCGATATAGAACGCCAGTGCTCCGGCGATCAGCCCGAGTACCCCGGCAATGGTGAGGACTTCCCTGATACCGGTGAGTTCTGCAGCGACCAGCGCCACGACCAGGATCACCACAAAAAACAGGGTGACCTGGAGCACTTTATGCATCCGCAGGGTGCAGACGAACAGGCCGAGGGCGAACAATCCCCACACGGCGAGGAATGCCGCGATCTCCACCGGTCCGGGCGCCTTTGAAAGTCCCAGGGCCGGAAGGATCAGGATGGTCGCAAACGAGATCCAGAAGAACCCGAAGCTTCCGAACGTGACGAACCCGAAGGTGTTGTTCTTTTTCCATTCCATCAGGCCGGCGATTACCTGTGCAAGCCCCCCGTAAAAGATGGCCATTGCAAGGATCGGGCTTCCGAGTGCGATGACCCCGGCATTGTGCAGCGAGAGCAGGATGGTGGTCATCCCGAACGCACAGAGACCGAGCGGCGCCGGGTTTGCAGTATCGTCCATTAAAAAGATGTTGTTCCTGTTTTTTTCGTCCAGATGTTGCATAGTAACCTCTTTTAAATGTGGAAATGTGTTTAAATTCTCTGAAAATCCCTGCAAATGCCGGGTCGGGACAGAACACCTCGTTCCAGGAACAATTCGGTCACGAATGCCGGCTTCTCACGAATGAGAGTCCGGTCCGGTGCATTCCGGTGATTCGAGTGCCTTCAGTGAACCGTGGAGTGCACCGAATTGTATATGGTGGATCATACTTGTTCTTAATCCTGTCATTTTCGTCGCGACAGAAACTGCAGCGGTGGGGATATACTTTTTTATTAGTCACAGGGAACCCGGGTTTATCCGCACCTCTGCGTCACCGTTCCGAACGGTATACCCTTCAGGTTCCTTCTTGGTATGGTCCTGAGATCAGGGTACCGGGGTGATGGACGGCCCGGGAAGTTGTCCGGTGAGACCCGGCGATGGACCACGGTTAAGTCCAGAATAGTGGCGCCGGTGTCGCTGTTGAAACAGATTTCTTAAGCTAAAAATGAAAAAGAAGAATTACATCATCATTCCAGCGTTCTCCGGTACGTTATAATTCCAAGCATGATCGCACCGGCTGAAAATACCAGCAGTGCGATCAGGTCGGTACCGATGACATTGATCCCCTGTGCCCGGAGGATGATACTCCGCAGGGCATGCACTGCGTATGCTTCCGGATTGATGACCGTAATCCACCGCAGCCACGAGGGCATCCCGATGACCGGGTAAAATGCCCCGCTGGTCATGAAGAGGAGGAGCGAAAAAAATGCGATGGTGGAGGCGTATTCCTGCTGGTTGGAGAAACGCGAGGAGACGGCGACCACAAGGCTGGTCACCCCGATACTGGTCATGAAGAGGACCACCACAACGAGCAGGAAACTGTCCAGGCCACGGACGATAACCCCTGCTATCAGTATATCCACGATGAAGATGATGAATCCGGCAAGGAACGCCCTGACGGTCCCGCTTCCGATCATCCCGAGGATAATGCTCGACCGCTTCACCGGGGTGACCAGGTATCCCTCGATGATCCCCAGTTCACGGTCCCGGATCAGGGCAATGCCTCCGCCCATCATGGTGGTCATGAAGATTGCAAGGACTATCACCCCGACCCCGAAGAACTGCATATAGTCGATGGTACCATAGATATTATCGATATAGAGGGTGTTTTGTGCGCCGAGCCTGACAAGGACCGATGCAACACCGGCCTGGATCAGGGCTGGTACCGTGTACTCCGAACTGTCTACGTACAGGCGCACAGGACGATCAGGGGCAATATCCGAGGGGAATACGACGTATGCCAGGATTGTGCCGTCGTTTAGTGCCTGTTGTGCAATACCTTCACTGGAGAAGACAGTTACTTCGAACTGCGCAGGTTTGTCAGGCTGGTGATAGGCCTGCAGGGCGGCGAGCCCCTCGGAAAAGAGGGGGGTGTAATCGATATACGGATCTTCCTGCACAACCCCGAGCGGGATCCCGGTGATGCTCCCGCCGATGGCGTTGCCAAAGATGACCAGGTACATGATGGGCATGGCGAGGGTTATGAACATCACGAAGGGATTCGAGAGGAATTTCTTGAAGTCCCTGCGGAATATGGCGATTGCCCCGCGAAGCATCACCGCACCCCCGGCCGTTTCTTCTGCGAAGTGGCATCAGCCTGGTCGAGTTTTTTTCCGGTGAGATAAATGAAGACATCCTCAAGGGACGGGGAGCGGATGGATACAGTAGTGACGCTGATTGAAAATTGTTCGAAATCATCAAGAATGACCGGGAGTATGCTGCTTCCCTGGTGGGCTGATATGAGCACTTTCCGGTCCTGGACCTCAACGGCGCTGACCTGCGGATGAGCCCGGATCGCCGGGAGCACATCATCGTTCAGTGTTTCGTACCCGATCTCGATAAGGTCGCCCCGTGGCATGGCACGCTTCAGGTTGTCAGGAGTATCGAGGGAGATGAGCCTTCCGCCGTCCATGAAGGCCAGCCGGTCACAGAGCTTCTCGGCCTCGTCCATGTAGTGGGTGGTAAGGATGATCGTGGTCTGTTCCGTGTTCAGCATCGAGATCTGTTTCCAGACCTCGCGGCGGGATTCGGGGTCGAGCCCGATGGTGGGCTCATCAAGGAACAGGATGAGCGGGTGGTGGAGAAAGGCCCGGACGATCTCGAGCTTCCGGCGCATCCCACCTGATAATGTTCCCGCCTTTGCATCGGCACGGCCTCTGAGCCCGGCCATGTCAAGCAGTTCCCAGATCCGGGCGTCAAGCGTCTTCTCATCGATGTCATAGAGCCTGCCGTAAAAATCGAGGTTGTCGTACGCGGTCAGTTCAAGGTCGAGCGTGCTGTTCTGGGGGCATACCCCGATGATACTCCTGACCTTCTCCGGCTCTTTTGTTACCTCATGGGAATCGACGAAGGCGGTGCCGGATGTCGGTTTCATGAGCGTTGTGAGGATCCGGATCAGGGTGCTTTTACCGGCCCCGTTCGGCCCGAGAAGCCCGAAGATTTCGCCGGTATATACTTCAAACGATACATCATCCACCGCAATGATCGTCTGGTTTGTAGAAAAGACCTTTGAGACATGTTCGATCCGGATAATTTTCTCCGGCCCCGGTTCACCTGTTTCACCGGCGCCGGGGCTGTCATGGTGCGAATGTCTGTTTCCGGGATTGTTTTGGTCTGCGGGTACCATACGGGAGAAGATTATTTCTTTAAGGGGATTTTGTTCGTCTGTTCAGGACACTTGTCAGGCATGGCCGGATGGTATACCGGAGGGCCGGAGGGGGAGTTCCAGGATCTCTGCCGGCAGGATACCGGAGTTTCCACGGTATCCGGTTACCGGGCCGGGAAAATATCTGCCAGGCTGTTCCTTCCCCTGCGAAAAGCAGAGGAATCACTCTCATTGATACGGGAGCAATCATGATGTCCGCTTCTTCCGTTGTTTCCGCACCTGGTAGAGTGCGACGATGACCACCAGGACCAGGATTACAATGAAGTACGGGTTGGTCAGCAGCGCCATAATTCCGGTGAGGCCGACCACGCTGACCGGCACCCTGATCCGGTCCGAGACCTGGTCGTTGTCGAGAGCATCGCGGTACCGGATCTCGGAATCCAGGGCATACTCCTTGAGGGTCGCCTTCTGGTTGACGGTCACTTTGAATCTCGCGGTCCTGGTATCGCCGACTGCCATGTCACCGAGGTACGACATATCATCGCTGGTGGTGAACGGGTCCTGCGTAAAAATCCGGGCCTGGGCTCCATATACCGGGGCTGAACCGGTATTCTGATAGGTTATTTCAATGACGTCCCGGGTTCCCGGGTTGACCCCGGCCGGCGGCGAGACCACGGTGAACCGTATCTTTCCTTTCACCGGTACGCCGGTCACTGCAGGGGCCGAGGTGACGAAGACACCGTCCTGGTTCTTGTAATTTACGGTGACATTGACCGGGTAGGTACCGGGCTCGGCGTTGTTTGAGACTGAGATCTTGTATTTCAGGTCGATCATGGATTTCATCGGGAAATCACCGATGTAGACGCTGCCGCCTACGGGCTGGACCGGGCTGTTGCCCACCGGGGCGAGCACCACGACCGCCCCGGCCCCGTCCTCGTTCCCGATGTTCTTCAGCGTGAGATGAACGAATCCCCCCCGATTCCCACGTTGACTTCCTCGGGTTCGGCAGAGATGACCTCGATGATAATTTCAGGCTTAATTTTGAACGGGATGCCGAGCGTGACATCCTTTGTTTCATAGAAATACTGGAGGACGTCCTGGCCGTACTGGTCGGCATGGGCGAGGTAGGTATAGTGCACACGGAGCGGCAATGAATAGGTCCCGGCAGATGCGTCAGGATCGGTGCGGACTTTGAAGTTGACGAGCAGGTTTGCGCTTCCCTTCAGGTCGCCGGCCATCTGGGGGTCGGAGAGGACCGTGACCGGGGCGTCACCCGGTCCGAGCTCCACCGTCATAAGCTTGGCGGTATTAGGGAGGTCGGCAGGGGTGAGCAGTGTCGGCTGGCTGAAGACATACTGTATCAGCCCGCTGTTCTGGATATTCACCGGGAGATTGACCACTGTGCCCGGGTAAAACTCGTTCGCTCCATATATTGTGGCAGAAATGTAGGGGGTGCCCGAGATATACCGTTCTCCTGCCATCACCGGGGAGACGAGAACCCCGGACGCAACAAGAGCGATCAGTATAAGTGTTATTCTCTTTCCCCATGATGTTCCTGTGACCATGCCGTTGACAGATCGTTTCACGCCTTCCTCTCCTTCCGCATAGCGGAACTTTTTCTCTCTCCCGTGATTGTTATCCCAGATATTTCCATGGCCATATCACCGGTCATTTCGAGGCGGGATATCCCGGAGTGTATCACGGGGTGGGAAGAGTTTTACCCTCCCGGTTTTTCGTAATTTTCTATCAATGAGTTCATTCGTTAATAATATGATTGAAGTATATTTTGCAGCAGTGGATCCGATCCGGGATTGGATAGGCGATACCGGCGTCGGATTGCCGCCGGCTCTATCGGGCATGGTCTATTTATTAGAATTCCTATAAAATATCACGGTGCAGAAGACGATATGCCGCAGTAATCATGTGCAGGCATCCAACCTCTCCGGTGATTTTTTATCGTGGACGAAGTTCCCTCTCACTATTTGCGGAGCAATTCGCACAGAAGGCGCCTTTATACAGGAACCACGTTTATTTTCCAGTGTACCGGCAAAACAGGAAAATAATTTTTCTATCCGGGATGAAATTTTTTCTGCAGGTATCATAACATTTAATGGTCAGGTATTCATACTCCACATTATGACCGGGACGCCGCACTATTCTCTACGCTATTCAGAAAAAAACGGGTATACGACAATACCGGGAAAAACGTGCGGGTTTTCTGCCATCGATGAGTTCGGGATCCTCTCCCTCGATGCCGGACAGCAGTATTCGGGTGAAACTGCCGGCAGAGAACTCGGCCTCATGATCCTTTCCGGCACAGGCACTATACGGATCGATACGACGTCTTACGGGATTGGCTCCCGTTCCGGGGTTTTTGCAGGGTTACCCCAGGCCGCCTATATCCCGCCGGGTCATACGTTTACCATCACGGGGAACCCTGTCAGGGCTGCATTCTGCTACGCAAAGAGTGAAAAAACAGGGCAACCTCCGCGTATCATCCGGGAATCCGATGTTATGGTCACAACGTCTGGCAGGGACAACTGGAGCAGGGAAACAAGAATTGTCATCCCTCCGAAAGGGTACTCTAAAAACCTGATCCTCGGCGAGATTATTGTCCCTCCCGGCAACTGGTCCGGGACCCCGCCCCATAAGCATGAGACGGACAACATCCCGAAGGAATCCTTTCACGAGGAATTGTATTATTTCAGGATGAACCACCCGGCTGCATGGGGAATCCAGAGAATATATTCACCGGAACGAAACCTCAACGAATTCATTCCCCTTAAGAACAACAGCGTCACCCTGATGCCATTCGGCTATCACCAGGTCGTGGCAGGACCCGGATACCATCTGTATTACCTCTTCTTCCTTGCCGGTGCCGGCAACAACGTCTGTCCATTTTTGGATCCCGATCATTCATGGATGCTTGTCCGGTAACGGGGGAAGGGGTGTATTCCAGGGGCATTTCAGCCATGCTGAACTGAAGACCCGGTTCTGCCCGGGACCTCCCGCATGGGACGAATCACGATGCGGATCGTTATAGCAGTGGGTATATCATAGGAGGGTAAATTAACATGGAATGAAGACCGCCTGGAAATTACCCTGCATCCTTGTCGTTCTGGTCGTCGTAAGCGTCCTTGTTTTATACGGCATTCCTGCCCTGAGCACGCCGGAGATTCCGGTCTACCGGTACGGGGTGGTCCATTCTTATCATCATGACCGTTTCGCGTTCACCGAAGGCCTGGCCTGTGACCGGGGAATACTCATCGAGGGCACCGGGCTTAATGGGAATTCGTCAGTGCGACAGGTGAATATTACCACCGGGGAGGTGATCAGGATCCAGACACTGCCCGACCGGTATTTTGGCGAGGGAGTGACGGTATTCGGTTCAGAAGTTGCACAGCAGACCGAGGATTCGGGCATCGGCTTCCTTTACGACCGTGAGACATTAGAGCCCCTTGGAACGTTCAATTACACGACGAAGGGCTGGGGTATTGCATGGGACGGGCAGCACCTGATCATGAGCGACGGCACATCCACCCTGTATTTTATTGAACCCGACACGTTCAGCGAGGTCAGGCGGATAGATGTCCGTGCCGGGGGTGTCCCGGTGAACAACCTGAATGAACTGGAATATGTGAACGGGGAAATCTATGCAAATGTCTGGCCTTCAAGCCTGATTGCACGGATTTCACCGGAAACAGGAACGGTAACGGGTATCATCGATCTTCGCGGGTTGTTACCCGGGTACGAGCAGGAGCAGATCGGCTGGTCAGAAATAACAGGTATCCGGGGGGATACCTCAATCCCGTTCAATGAAGAAGCCTGCCTCAATGGTATCGCCTACGACCCGGCCGGTGAAAAGTTATACGTAACCGGCAAGCTCTGGCCGGAACTGTTCGAGATACAAATAGTCCCGGTGTAAAAGGAGGGGATTAATTTTAAAGGCGCTGAAAAGTGAACCGATACGTCAGGGAAAGGGACCCTTGCATTACTTCTGCATGGTGGAGAATCGATAATACAAATCTTCCACCCTTTTACTTTGTTCTTATTCCCGACTAAACCCCTGAATTGAAACCCCCCATTCCAACACATTTTTCTCCGCAGATCCCCCAGAAAAGCCGATGAACAAATGGGGATAAGCAGGATACTCATTCTTATCCTCATTGGCAGGCACTCTTTGCCGGGTGGAAGAGCCGTATCCTGAACAGTGGAACCCTGTCAGGTCTTGTGTGCACCTGCATGGGGAAGTGGTCCCACCAGCTTCCTGCTCCTGACCACCAGCCACCAGAACGGGATGAGCGTGACGAGGGAGATAATCCCGGCCAGGAGGAATATAGAATCAACCCCCCATGCAGTCAGGACAACCCCGTAGATAAGCGGCGGGACGACTATCCCGATGCTCATCACGGTATTGAAGGCCCCCATCGCCACCCCCTGCCCGAGCTCCCGCCCGTCGAGCGCTACCACGGTTGTGCCGGCTGATATGGCGATGGCATTGCCGATTCCTATCATCAGGGCTACCACCGCCACAACCGGTAGCAATTTGACGAATACAAGGGCTATCGTGCCGAACGAGACAAGTATGGTCCCGACGACGATCATGTATGACCGCTTGTACCGGTCAGCCATCTTTCCGGCGTATCTCTGCATCATGGCCATGGAGAGCACCTCGATAGCAATAACCACCCCGACAAGAGTGGTTGAGTACCCGTACTGTGTCGCCGCGAGCACCGGGATAAAGACCATAAACGCCGAGTAGGCAAAGGTATTCATGAACCGGAAGAACAACACTGCCTGCATCCGGGGATGCATAAACGCAGTCATTATCCGCGGCTGAGTGCGGAAAACCGGCTTTGACTCGGGAAGGAATTTAATACACAGCAGGAACGGGATAAACGCCATGACGGCCATCAGTATGAAGACCTGGTCAAGGCCCAGTGCATGGTTCACCACACCCCCGATGATCGGGCCGCAGCCGAGCCCAAGGTAGAATGCGTTGGAGAGTTTTCCCTGGTACGCTCCCTCCTGTCCCTTCGGGGTGAGGTCCCCGACGTACGACATGGATACCGAACTGATCATCGCAGAGGCGATGCCGTGGACAAACCGGATCACAAAGAGCTCGTAGATGGACCCCGGGAAGATATACCAGATCGATACAAGGGTGTAAAGACCGAGCCCCCCGGTGATGAACCATTTCCTTCCATAGCGGTCTGAAAGTGACCCGATCGTCGGGGTCAGCAGGATCCGCGAAAGGCCGTAGCCGGCGAAGAGGGCACCTACCCAGAACCCGCTGGCCCCGAAATCATTCACAAAGATCGGGAGGAGGGGAAGCACGATGCCGAGGCCGAGCATGCCGAGAAAGACGGCGACCAGGAGGATGAAGAATGGTCCACGAGAGAGCGTTTCTGCCATTGAATACATCGTGTGATCGTGCCTCATAATAATCATACTGTTTTTTTTCGGGCAGTTACAGTCAGATATAATGAAATGTTTTGCACTATTGCTCCCATCAATCACGGTGAATAATTTTAGTATCCTGATAACGTGACAATACACTCTCGATTTTTAATTTTTTTGACCAGAATTAAGTCTTTGAAGAGAGATCTCCTGCGGCTGGCGGAAAAGAGAACAGTCATTATACCGCATTTCGCTTATCTCTGTTATCCTCTTTGAATGATTCAGCGATAAACTGGTGAAGATCGGTCCAGCGGGAACTGCTGTTCCATATCATTGTGGATTATATAGAAATATATCAACGCTGCAGAGTGTAAATCAGGTCGGCCGTAAGGGGCCCGGGTCATTATTCTTACAGGGTTGTTTTATTTGAAACGAATTCCGGGGCGGCAACTGCAACGGATCCTTTTTATACTCAACTCCCATAATTTCGTTGTTCCGGTTTCAAAAACTGCAAAATTACCGGTTCGCTATCGGAAGGGATACTATCATGAAGACGGTGAAAATTTTTTCTTCAGGGCTTATCGTGCTCTCACTCGTTATAATCTCGGCTATTGCCGTGCCGGGTGTGCACGCCAACACTATCAGCCACGACCAAATTGCACAATCGCTGAAATGTGTGAATATCACGAATGAGCAGGGATGGGTATGGTCAGCATCCTGTCCTGATGGTGGGGCCACCTTTATGCCCATTTCTGGTGAACATCTTTCAATATCTATTGTGACAGGGCCCAAAGATTCCCGGTTTTATCCCCAGCATTCGGAAGCCTACCTGATCATCTCTCAAGTCCGGGGACCGGGTACAATCACCATTGATAGGGTTGGTTCAGAACAGATTTACTGTATCGTTGTGGATCCCAGTGGAAATGTGGTAGACAACAAGATATGGATTAATTGTTTCGATGATTTTTCGGTATCCATCCCCGGTGATGGGAAATACTATAAAGTGATCTGGATTTTCACAAGCGACTACCAGGGATACTCTGATATGAAGATCAGTTTTCATACGCTCATGAACGTCCAATGGCAACCGGGCACCGTGAATCCCGTGAATCAGGCACCGGTTGCATACGCAGGCACCGACCAGGCAGTATATCCCGGTATCCCGGTTGTCCTGAACGGACGGTCAAGTTACGATCCGGACAGGAACCTGCCGTTGTCGTACTCGTGGTCGGTGACCGGATCGCCTGCCGGAAGCAGCCCTGTGTTTTCTGATCCCTCCTCCATTCAGCCGGTCTTCACGACCGATATAAAGGGAGTGTACACGATACAGCTTGTCGTCAGGGACAGTGCGGGGGCATCAAGCGAGCCTGCCAGCGTTCGTGTGACTGTGAACACGCCCCCGATTATCACGAACACCACCGCAGCCGTACAGGCCATTAAAAAACCGGTCGCCCTGCAGGGCAGCGCCTATGACCCTGACAATGACCCGCTCACCTACACATGGAAGCTGACCGCCAGACCCACAATGAGCAGGGTAGTACTCGGTGCGTTGTCCACCTCAAAAGATGGGAAAGCATCGTTCACTCCCGATACCGGTGGAATTTTCACTGCGCAGTTTACTGCTTCAGATGGAAAGGCATCCGTAACGTCATACGATGTCATGGTGTTCATTGATCCTGACAGTATCCAGTCTTCAGGCCCTTCAAATGAGCAACCGGACAGGACAGGATCGATCTATGTGTATACCAATCCGTCAGGTGCGACCATCATCATTGATAATATAGAACGGGGGCAGAGTTCGATGATGGTCCCGAACGTCATGGCAGGGACGCGGAACCTGACCCTCACCAAACCCGGGTACCAGGCAAAGACAATCTTTGTCGATGTCCCGGCCGGTGGCGTGAAGGTCCTGCAGTCTATCCCCCTGGAAGCGGAGACCGGAGGTCAGATGACGGAAACCGGTGCGCTGTGGGTCTATACCGTACCGTCAGGTGCGACCATCATCATCGATGATATAGAACGGGGGCAGAGTTCGATGAAGGTCTCGAACGTCACAGCAGGGACACGGAACCTGACCCTCACCAAACCCGGGTACCAGACAAAGACAATCTTTGTCGATGTCCCGGCCGGTGGCGTGAAGATCCTGCCGCTCACCGAACTCATCAGTATATAACCGCCCTGTGACAGATGACGGAGGCAGGATCATGCGGTCATTCCCCGGTTTGGGAAGACAGGATGACCTGCCCCTCTCTACCATGGAGACCCGCCATACTTTCGGGAGCAACGGTAAAACTCAGGGCCTGATTCCTTCTTACCCTGACATTATAGTAGTCCCTTCGGGGACACTATTACAGAATAGATATGATGGCAGTTCCATCCCGCCACCTTTGCCGTAACAAACGTTTTCCATGGGATTCACCTGTGCGTCCGGAATAAAATAATTCGGTCTGCGAATCATTACCGGTCAGGTCGATGCCTCATTCTCCTGTTTTTTTCCTCTTCGCCGTTTTGATTGGGGTTATAGAGCCTTGATCTATTGAAGTGATGGTGAATAGTCACTTGAACCACTGCCAGGGCACCTATACCGTGGTTATTGCCATTCCGTATAAAAAACAATGCTTAATAAGAGAATGTAGCAAAATGAACATCACTGATATTAATTCTCAGCTGGAGGAGGTGTATATTGAAAAACCTGAATTTTATAGCAGTTTCAGCCCTGCTACTCATGGTTTTTGCAGGATGGAGCATTGTCTGTGCTGACGTTCCTGTCCCGGCAGTCAAATTCGTTAACAGGAAAAGTATTCCCCGGACCTGTGCACCCGCGTATCCAGATGGCCAAAATTACGAGGATGATGCAGAGCACTGCAGAGATGAAAAATGAGGTATCCGGCATAGAACTCACCCAACAGGACTACATCTGCCGGGCAGATCTAAAGGTTTTTCTTTCCGGTCACAAGCCGGACAGAGACGATGGATTCCATGGATGCTTTGCAGGTTCTCCTCCATTGCCGGATTAAATCCGGCATTTCACGGGTTTTCCGGAGTATGATAAAATCTCATATATTTTTAGCACAGGACTGAGTAACCGTGATGAATTTCACCTGGCACAACATGGTGCTCACGCTGGAATTTATTCGGTCCGGTGATACCCGGTATAAGGGGGTTAAATGTTGCACTGCCAGCAATCCCTGTCTTTATAAAACGTTAGCCCTCCTGACATGAGTTCTTTGGACTAAACTTACATATTCTCCCTACTGGCCCGTATGGGACGAAAAGGTCAGGCGGTTGAACTGGAAAAGGAGGGAGAAGCGAATCGCAGTAAAGAAGGTTATCTGAATATCCCGGGGGGCACCGTCATCTCAAACCTGGCCCCGTTGCCCGCCTCTCCTGTCTCAAGGATTGAGATGCCGGTTATCAGGAGGATCTCGCGGGAAAGAAAAAGCCCGAGGCCGGTATTTTTCCCTAAACCCCGCTGAAATATCTTCTCCTTCTCTTCTGACGGGACCCCGTCGCCATCGTCTTCACAGGCAATAATAAAATCGCCATTATGAATCCTGGCTGAGAAACGGATATTGGTAATCTTCCCGCCGTATCTCACTGCATTGTCAATCAGGTTGAAAAACACCTTGACAATCAGCTGGTCTGCAAAAACGGTTGTGCGGGCAGGCAGACTGTTTATAAGCCTGATATGGCCCAGGTCTACATCTTTCGCCGCTGTATCGACAAGAGTGCGGATATTATACCAGACAGGGGCATTGACTCCGATGCTCTCATATGTTTTGGTAAACTGGATCATTTCCTGTATACGTTCGGCAGCGATGATAATATTTCCAAAATGGGTACCTGACGAAAGTTCCGGCTGATTCATTTTCAGGAGATCGAGATACCCCATCAGCACCGTCAGCTGGTTGTTTATATCGTGCCGGGTGATGCTGGAGAGAAGCGTGAGTTTCTTGTTTGCTATTTCGAGCGCCGTAGAGAACTGCCTGAGTTCCTGTTCATGGTACTGCATCTCCATTTCGAGCAGGTTGCGTTCGGTGATGTCATTCAGGTGGAGGAGGATCGCAGGGTTGTTCTGGTACTGGATTTTAGTGCCTTGCACAATCACCGATCTCCTGGTCCCGTTTACTGTGATGATATCGATCTCATACTTCGGGACTTCACCCTCATTTCTGCGGGCATTCATATGTGCAATCACCGTATCACGGTCTTCATGTGCGACAAGTGAGAGTACAGACGTCCCGATCAGCGCCTCTGCACAATACCCGGCCACTTTCACCGATGCGGGGTTCACGTAGAGGATCTTCCCGTCAAGTCCGCATACCACGATATAATCAGGCAGGTTCTCTACAAGACCCCTGTTAAAAGACTCACTTTCGAGGAGCGCCATTTCAGTCTGTTTTCGCTCGGTTATATCTGTCCCGATACTTAACAGGCCGACGAACTGCCCGTTTTCATCAAGGATGGATTTATTCTGCCATTGGATCCAGACTCTCTTTCCGTCCCTTGTAATGTTTTCATTCTCATTGAGAATATGATCCTCGGGATGGCGGATGATGGCGTCGATCATGAGACTGAGATCACGTTGAGACCCGGATTCTTTAACCGGGATAATAATTCCCATCACTGGTTTTCCAATAATCTCATCGGGGGTATAGCCAAAAAACCGCTGGGCAAATTCATTAAAAAAGGTTATTTTCCCTGTTGTGTCCCATTTCAGGATTATGCTGTTGGCATTTTCGACCAGCTCGCGGTATTTCCCCTCGCTCTTCCGGAGCGCCTCTTCAATTTGTTTTTGCCCGGTAATATCCCTGCCGACGGACTGGTATTCGATGATCGCACCTGTGTCATCGAAGATTGCCCGGTCTGACCACCGGTGCCAGTGGACCGACCCGTCAGGCATGATGATGCGATGGGCTGCAATTGCGACCGGGTTTTCCGGTGTGAGCGATTGAAAGTGCTGCCTGACAATGGCACGGTCCTCTTCCGGGATATCCGGTATAAAAACATGACCTGTGATCTCATCACGGGTCTTTCCGAAGCAGCGGCAGTATGCTCCGTTGACAAAGACATGGGTGCCGTCCGGTAGGAACCTGGATATGAATTCAGTCTGGTCCTCCACGATATTCCGGTACCGGTTCTCGCTCTCCTGCAACAATTTCTGGTGGTGTGCGAGTTCCTCGTAATTACTGCGCAGTTCTTCTTCGACAGCGGCTATCTGTTCATACGCCGCTAATAGTTCTTCATGACTGCGGCTGAGTTCAATCTCGGCTCGTTTTATATCGGTAATATCCCTTCCGACGGACTGGTATTCGACGATCGAACCTGTGTCATCGAAGATTGCCCGGTCTGACCACCGGTGCCAGTGGACCGACCCGTCAGGCACAATGATGCGATGGGCTGCAATTGCGACCGGGTTCTCCGGTGTGAGCGATTGAAAGTGCTGCCTGACAATGGCACGGTCCTCTTCCGGGATATCCGGTATAAAAACATGACCTGTGATCTCATCACGGGTCTTTCCGAAGCAGCGGCAGTATGCTCCGTTGACAAAGACATGAGTGCCGTCCGGTAGGAACCTGGATATGAATTCAGTCTGGTCCTCCACGATATTCCGGTACCGGTTCTCGCTCTCCTGCAACAATTTCTGGTGGTGTGCGAGTTCCTCGTAATTACTGCGTAATTCTTCCTCGGCTGCAGCGATTTGTTCATACGCCGCTAATAGTTCTTCATGACTGCGGTTGAGTTCAATCTCTGCTCGTTTTATATCGGTGATGTCCCTGCCTACGGACTGGTATTCGATCGTGGCTCCCCATTCATCGAAAATTGCCCGGTCTGACCAGCGTTGCCAGCATACTGAGCCATCCCGCATGATAATGCGGTGGTCCACGGTGTTCACCGGGTTCCGGGGAGAGAACGACGTGAAGTGCTCTTTGAGTTTTAATTTATCTTCTTTTGGAATGAGTGGCCTGAAAACATGCCCGATAATTTCGCTGCGACTTTTTCCGAAGTAATTGCAATAGGCATCGTTGACAAAAACGTGGGTGCCGTCCGGTAGGAACCTGGATATGAATTCAGTCTGGTCCTCGACAACATTCCGGTATCGCTCCTCACTCTTGACTAATTCATTCTGGCGATTTGTAAGTTCATCATAATTTTTTCTTAATTTCTCTTTTTTTTCGGCTAGTTCTTCATGTGCCGCATTCCGTTCCTGCTCAAGCTGTTTTTGTTCTGTGATGTCTCTGATTGATTCAATGGCCCCGGTAATCGTTCCGTTCGTGTCATAAAGAGGGGATGCAACGAACCAGAGATAGGCACCTTTCCCGTTGTACAGGTTCCGGATAAATATTTGAGAGATAAATTTTTTATCGTGACACTGGACATAAGGATATTTTTCTTTAATTTTTTCGTCGTTCCGGAGCACGAGGTCGAGGAGCAGGGGCCTTCTCTCTGAATAGAATGGGAGGGCGTAGCTATAATCTCCGGTTCCAATAATGGTATTCTGGGGAACGCCGGTCATTTCCTCCATGGCCTGGTTCCAGGCAATCACGGTTCCTGAAAGATCGATTGCAAAGGTTGCATCGGGCAGGAAATTGATGATGTCTGATAACCGCTGCTCAGAACCTTTCAATGCCTTTTCAGCCTGGCGCTGTTCTACTGCTTTCTTAATCTTATGCGTAAGTTCTGCAAACTGGGATTTCGGATCGCCTCCTTTCTGGAGGTAGAAATCGGCGCCATTGTTTATCGCCTCTATAACCACATCCTCGCGTCCTCTCCCGGTAAAAAGGATAAAGGGGATATCTCCTAATGTCGACCGTACCTCGATGAGAAATTTGATACCGTCAATCTTCGGCATCTGGTAGTCTGAAATAATCGCATCATACGATACTGTCGTAAGTTGCTTCAGGGCAGATTGGGCCGTGGTGAGGGTGTCTACGCTGAATTCACCGTTACGTTCGAGATAGGTTTTTGCCAGGGTCAGAAGACCGGGCTCATCATCAACGTAAAGAACTGAAACCGTAATATTTTTCACCCCCCGGACCTTTCGAGGACTCAGTGAGAAATATATTTCTTATGAGATGATTAAGTACTTAGACTTGATTTCCTGAATAAAAACGGTAATTCTTCTTCTTTTTTCGATATTCTTTAAAATTTGCGTCTTTAAGGAGAAAATTTCCAAGTATTATTCCGGTTCACCTGTCACAAAAATTGTATTCATCCGGCGAGGTCTGTTTCAGTCCGGTGCAAATGTATGACAGGTTATTGTTTCTTTTATTCCAGCATTGCGCTCCATGATAAAAAAAGCAACAATACAAAGAATCAGGTAAAACAACCGAAGGTCAGAAGTGCACGGTGATACGATCCATTGTTTAGATGCGATAATAGCCTGAAACAGGAGAAGGGAGGGGGATAATCATTCCTTTTAATCTCAATTGAGCATCCGGTGTTATCAAATAGCCATCCTTCCCTATTCAACCGCCTCGTTGAATATGTCGCGATACACGACGACTCCCCCGGTATTTTTCAGGACGTCCCTGTCAAACAACAGTATCATGAATACTTCGTCAGGAACACCTTCTCACTGGCTTTTTAGCCCGTATGCAGATGCTTTTGTAAATCCGAACCGGGGATAATAATCAGGATGCCCGGGGACGACGACGAACCGGCAATTATTTTCACGAAGGATCCTAAACGCCCTGCCTGACCAGTCCGGATCCGGTTCCCTGCCGCTGTCAGTCCGGCAGGGGTATACCGGGTACGTATCTGACCACTTGCATAAATACAGGGTCCGGACGCGAAGCATGAAAAATATCTGACTCATAAAAGTGACATAACTGTGTGTTTAAGGATTCGGAGATATTATTTCTATAAAATCCTGATTGAATATTGAGGGGATACCGGAATCACGAGTATGCAGGTATAAATATCCAATATACTGTCTCTCTCGACTGTCAATAACCGCTCCGGTTTTTGCGAATGTTTTATTACCCGTGAATATGTGATAACGCCTGAAATTTTAGTGCCATTGGGCCTGCATTTTACCCCGATTTACAGTACATGGACCTCGTACAAGGATGCAGTACGTGAGCTCTTCCTTTTATACAATCTCCACCGGGAAGTGTGCTATTCAATAATACAATGAAAAATGTTCACCCTGCCAGGTCATGAGATTATAAAAATCGGCTTCTGCCAGTGAATTATCCATTCCAGGAGTACTTATTCTCCCTGATTTTCCGGTTAAATGAGGAGTCCGGTCCGGTAGAAGAATGAACTGTCCGTGGATAAAATAACAGGGAACTAATCGTGAAAAAAAGTGTCTTTGCCGATTACGCTACTGTAATCAGATTGACTTTTGTAATACTGTCCTTTTGCAGGGAGAAGTGCGGACCGAACCCCATCACGCTCAATTTTACCGTGTATATGCCGGGCAGCCGGTAGGTATGTACCGGATTCTTTGAGGTGGAGGTGAACCCGTCGCCAAAGTCATATGCCCAGTATTTCGGATTTCCGGAGGTTGTATCGGTAAATGTTACCGTGAGCGGTGCAGTCCCGCTTAATGGGGCGGCAGTAAAGTCTGCAGCAAGTACCGGGGTAGTTCCTCCCTCAACGGTAATCAGTGCGGTCTTTACCGTAGTAGTGCTCACGAATCTCCCGCCAATCTGCTTCCAGATGGTCATGCTGACATCATAGGTCCCGGGGGACTGGTAGGTATGCACCGGGTTTCTCGAACGGGCGGTCGAGCTGTCGCCGAAGTTATAGAACACGACGAGCGGATCTCCGGTGGACCTGTCGGTGAACATGACCGTAAGCGGGGCATCGCCCGAGAGCGGGGATGCATCAAAATCTGCATAAAAGTCCGGGTTCACTACAATATACCCTGTCCTGGAGAGGGTGTCTTCACCGGCAGCATTGGAAACCGTCAGGTTCACGGTGTAGGTCCCGGTATTCAGATAATTATGAATGGGGTTTTGCTGAGCTGAAGACCCGCCGTCACCAAACGTCCAGTACCATGTATCCGGGGAATTGGTGGAAGCGTCGTTGAACTGGACGAGCAGCGGGGCTCCCCCTGATGTCTGGCTCGCGGTGAAACCAGCGACGGGTGGCTGGACGGGCGGGGTCTCATAAACAATAATATCGCCGGTTACCGAAGATGACCCTGCATTATCAGAGGCGGTCAGGGTAACGGTATAGGTCGTGTTCACGGTTGCGGTAAAGGTGTGTACAGGGTTCTGATCGGTCACGTTCGCACTGCCATCGCCAAAGTCCCATTCCCATGCGGTGGGGTAACCGGTCGTCATGTCATGGAATTGTACGAACAGCGGTGAAAACCCTGTTTCCGGGTCGGCCTCGAATCCGGCCTGCAGGATGCCGGGATTTATCCGCAGGTCCAGTTCAGTGACAGCACCGGACTGATACGGGTAGGTCGCCAGCCAGCCGCTCGCCTGGTCCACATCGTAGCACTCGGCCTGTATGCCCCCGATATAAAATTCAATCGGGGCATTGTGAAGAATAGAGCCCTGTACAATTAGTTTCCTGTCCAACGGGCCGCTCCCGCCATATATTCCGGGGACTGTTATAGTCACCGGATTTCCGTTTGACGGGCTGATAACTCCGGTTACACGGGCATCAACCACTGTCCCGGCCGGGGCATCCTCTCCACCTGCAAGCACTGCACTGCCATAAAACACGTGCGGGATGTCCGGCGGGGTGCTTGGTGTCGGAGTGACAGGAGCCCCGACCGTGAAGGTACCATAGAGAATATCCGGGACAAATATACCCCCGTTAAAATCATCGATCTGGTTGATGGTGATAGCAAGAATGCTCGTTCCGACCTGGTCTCCCTGCAGTGTCAGGGTGCCGAATGACACATTATAAGAAGGCGGAGTAATCTGCTGACCAGAATCGACTCCCTTTAATATGAGGGAATCTGTGGGAATTGAGGAATTATCTGTTAGTGTCGCCCAGTCAGGGAATGTAACGCCGACAATCTCCCCGACCGGAGGGTTGAGGAGTGAAACCGAGATATTATACCCTGACACCCCGAGGAGTGCCTCGTCAAGCAGGATGTTTACAATGACGGTCTCTCCGGTATTTGCAACCGTCGCATTCTGGATATATAATGTGCCTGCCGTCGTTATCGGGACACACATTCCCAGAACAAGTATAAGAAATACTATTTTATATCTACCGATAGCCATGCTGCCACCTTATTTAATAAACCGTATTTTGCAAGTATATATAATTATCTTACAAAAATCATCCGAACCCGTGAAAACTGAAACAGAGCATACATAAGTATATTTTTATATTCCCCTTCTTTCCCGGATGCAGAGAACATAAAGGAAACAACAGGTATCATGCAAACGTAATCAGCCACACGAGCCCTGATCACCCAGTCCAGGGCATCCACCCGGCAGTTCTTTATTGCATAGTGCTCTTCCGTCACCGGCTGCACCTTCCATGCCAGATGGCCCGGCGGGTGTAAGACTCCCTTCGTACCCCCCGGATGGTTACCCCTGCCGGATTAAATCACAACCATTTTGAATTCATATCGGAACACTACTACCAGCGCATGTATCCGGTGTTCTTCGGGTCGGGTGCGGGAAAAGGAATAGGGGCAGGTTTCTGGTGCAGAACGTGGTTCTGTACATGCAGGGAAATGCCCGGGTGAGTGCAGGCTATGGAACCTTTTTTTGTTTTTGTTGCCGTCTGCATTTTTTCTGCGTTTATAACCTGTGCCCTTGGATTCTTCATTCTTGCAAAAAATCCCGGTTCCACTGTGCACCGCCTGTTTTTCCTCGTCATGATACTCGCCACCTACTGGGCATTCGGTGAGTATTCCATCTGGCAGTCGGGAAGTTATGACTGGGCCATGTTCTGGCTGAAGGCAAGTTCTTTCTGGGCGGTCATCGCTGCCGCCACGCTCCATTTCATCCTTGTCTTCACCGACAGCGGACTGTTGAAAAAGAGATGGTCCCCGGCATTCCTGGTTCTCATCTATGCCCCTGCAGTTATCTTTGCATTCATCGAGATCGGGACTTCCCTGGTTTATACGGTGGAGTTTCTGCCAGGGACAGGATACGTGTACCAGGCGATTACAGATAGCCCGGCCTATCTCGCAGAGACGGCCTACATCCTCGTTATTATGGCCGCCGCCCTGCTTGTCAGTTTCTGGTCGTGGCGAAGGGCGGTCCTGAAAAAGATCCGGCGCCAGTACCGGCTCGTCAGCGCAGGAATTGCCGTTGTCATTATATGCGGCTTCCCGTCCGGGGTGGTGCTGCCTTTGTATAACATTTACCTTCCAAACATGGTGTTTGTCGGGATCATCCTCTTCTCACTCATCATCACGTATACCATCATCAGGTATGAGCTCTTTACCTTAAGTCCGGGAACTGCAGGCCCGGATATTGTCAGGATTCTCCCGGACGGACTGATCCTCGGCACGATGGACGGCCGTATCGTCACGGTAAACGCCCGTGCCGCAGCGATATGCAATGCACGGGAAGAGGACCTTCTTGGCCGGACAATTGCGGAATGCATCAGCGACCCGGTTGCGTCTACTCTTATACAGGTCCTCCTGAAGAAAGGGATCCTGTCAGACCTTGAAGTCACCCACGGGGGAGAAGACGGGGTAGTCATCAGTATTTCAGGTGCTCTCGTCCATGATCCTGGCGGGGATCCTGCCGGTTTTATCCTCATCATCCGGGATATCACCCGCCGGAAAGAGTCCGAACGGGCTCTGCAGCTGGCAAACGAGAAGATCTCGCTCATGACGCAGCTGACCCGGCATGACATTTCAAACCTTGTCATGGCGCTTTCGGGCTACCTGGAACTCCTGAGTGACAAGGTGTCGGATGCCAACCGGGAGTACTTCCTCTCAAAATGCCAGGAACTGGTGAAAAAAATTGCACTTCACCTGCAGTTTACCCGGGAGTTCCAGGATATCGGTCTTTACAAGCCGGACTGGCAGCAGCTCGAAACGCTGGTTACAAAGGCAATCACTGACCTTGACGCAGGGGATATCGAAATTACACGAACAATTGACGACGTTGATCTCTATGCCGACCCTCTCACATTAAAGGTCGTATATAATGTACTCGAGAATGCGGTCCGGCATGGGGAACATACAACGAGAATCGATATATCTACGGAGGTGACCAGAAAGGAGGACCTGCTCGTCCTGATCTCGGATAATGGCAGGGGTGTCCCGCACGACAACAAGGAGAAGATTTTCGGATACGGATTTGGTCGCAATACAGGTATCGGGCTTGCTCTCTCTAAGGAGATCTTATCGATAACCGGCATAACGATCCGGGAAACCGGTATACCGGGTGACGGGGCCAGGTTTGAGATCCGTGTCCCCCGGCGTGCCTGGCGGAGACACGGGGAGTGACCGGTTAAGGGGTGATCGGATTGGACCCCATCCCGGGTCCCCCGGGGAATTCCGGCCTGACTATTCACATGGCATGTATATTCCGCTCACCACGATGTATTTCTGTTTGTCGCTCCCCTCAGTAAGCCGGAAATAGGCTGATTTGTGATAGATCCCATTCTGTTCCGGGATCATCCAGATATAATCCACCCAGCCGGTCCCCTCTGCCAGTGCTCTCTGTGTAATCAGGTCCCGGAACGGGGTGCCTGCGATGTCAGTTTTTCCCTTCATGTTTACACCGGTAAGACGGGGGTTGTCGGCCTCGGCCACTATGGTCACATTGGTATCATACACAAATGTATAGAGTGCCCTGTTATCCCGGTCCCGGAAGGGGTGTTCTCCTGCATTTATCCTGGTAATGGTTCCCGTCGTGTCCTTTTCCAGTTCCTCTGCCGTGAAGTTTACCAGCCATTTTACCTGCTCTGCAGTGACCGGGGGATGCGACAGGCATGAGACGCCCATGTATTTATACACGATCCGCTGGTATTGGGTCACGCCGGCCGGGTCGGGTTCGTAACGGAGAGTATCCAGCGCTGACTGGAATGAACCGACAACAGAATCAGACGTGTTTGTATTGAACGCATAGTAGAGATCATATGAATCAAGCGTATAAACTGTCTCAAAATATCCCGGGTCCCCTGTCACCTTCCCGGTAAAGTAATGGCCGGCAAGGTCGCCGTAGCACCACATATCAATGCCGCCTTCCTGCATGAACGAGATGAGTGCCGCCACATTTTCCATGGCGACGATATTTGAGGAGTTCATTCCGAGTGCCATAAGCTGTGCAGAGGCGGCATCATTTTTTACCACACCTATCCGGTATTTTTTAAGGTCATCAGGCCCGGTGATTTCAGGCACACGATCCCGTCCTGCAAAGATGACCTTTCGTTCGGAACCCAGCGGTCCGGCCCATTTGAAGAGGTTCTCCCTCTCAGGGAGCCGGACTGTGGCGAAGAGTACGGTATTGTTCCGGGAGAGGGCGGTCTCATACGCTTTTGACCACGGGTATACCCAGAACCGGTCGTCATATGAGGTGTTGTCCGTGTGCCTGAATACGCCGGTAAGGAGGTCTACCGCAATCCCCTGTATCCTCCCGTTCTCCACGTAATTGAACGGCGGATATTCCTCCGTTACAAACATCAGTTCTTCCGTGCCGCCGGAGACGGGTGCAGTATCGCCTGTTCCACCGGTCGGTGTGGGAACCTCCCGGCCCACGGCGGTTTCCGGCGCAGCAGGGGAGGTACATCCCGGAACAAGTACTGCAAGGGCCACCAGGCCAAAAATTAGCATTGCACTGATGAGTTTCATTATACACCAAACAGTTCTAGTTACCTTCTTTATACTACTTTAATGCCTCAATTTTATTTTCAGGGATATATTTCTCCAAAGATAAGTGCAATAGGGAAATAATGCGTTACCAGGAGAGAAAATTATGAAGGCCGGACAGCTTCCTGTCCCGGACTGATGGGGGCGTTTGCATATGTACCCGATCGCGAATCCCGGCACCCGGGATCTGCTCAGGTCCGGTTCACGCTCTCCGGATCCTCTTTGCTGCAGGTATGATATCAAATCCCTGCAGTATCCCGACGGTAAGAATCAGCACCGGGATAATCTCCAGCCTGCCGGCCCACATAAGGAAAATGAAAAGCCATTTTACCGGTACCGGACTTGCCGGTGTGAAATAGCCTGAACCGAGACCGACGTTGCTTGCCGCTGAGACAAGGTCAAATACCACTGACTGCATGGGTGAACCCGTCGATGCGAGATGGAGCGCCACTATCACGGCAGTGCCGATCATCAGTACGTAGAGGATGATAACCAGCATATTTTTTGATAATTCCAGTTCAGAAAAATCCTTTGGGTAGTTCTTTCCCCCGTGCGAGAACGGGACCATCACCGTTCCCCTGACAAAGAAACGCCTGAACCACCACCCGAGCCCTTCATAGGTCAGGATAAACCGGTTAACCTTGATACCACCAGAGGTACTCCCTGCAGCGCCGCCGATAACCATGAGCACCAGGATTATCAGAATCGGCAGTGGGAGCCAGTCGAGGGTCGAATTCTGCAGCCCGCAGCATGTAAAACCGGACACCGTGCAGAAGACACCCTGTCTGAATGCCGTAGTCAGCGGGAAATCGGAGAACAGCCAGAGATTGGCGGTAACCCAGAGTGACCCTGCCGTCGCAAGCAGGAGAATGACCTGTACAGCCCTGTCTTTCCAGATCGCAGAAAATCGTCCCCGGTACATGATGAAATACAGTTTGAACGGGAGTGCACCGACGATCATGACCGGGATGAGGAGCGCTTCGAGAAGTGCATTGTGATAGAAGGATATCCCTGCATCATGGATCGAAAATCCGCCCGTCGAGATGCTGACCATGACCACGTTGATGGCGTCCCACAGCGAAATGCCGGTCAGCCAGGCAAGTATAATAAATACAATCGTCAGGACCGCGTAAATGCCCCATACCCTTCGTCCCGTGGAGACGATACTTGGCATAAGCGCTTCGGGCCTGCCCTCTGACCGGTAGAGGCGTGAAAGCGCCAGTCCTGACCGTGAAATCATGGCAATGCCAAAGGAGATGACTCCGATACCCCCGATCCACTGCATGAATGTCCGCCAGAACAGGAGCGTCTTTGAGGTGGTGTCAAGGCTGGTCATCACCGAAAATCCTGTGCCGGTCCAGGCCGACATGGTCTCGAATATGCAGTCGGTCGGACTCATGTGAAGGATGATAAAGAAGGGGATGGCCCCGACAAGCGAGATTGCAATCCACGTAAGTGCGACCGCAATGATTGCAACACTCAGCCGCGGAATTTCCGTTGTCTTTGGGATCCGGCCGGCGAGCATTCCGAGAATGCTGAAGACCGCCGGGACGAGGGCCATGGGGAGCAGCACCTCCCACTCCTGGAAGATGATGGTAACCAGCAGTGGAAGAAGCGTTATTCCGCCCAGGAACAGAAATATCGTTCCCATGTCATGGGCAATGATCGCAAGGTGCTGCAGCCGCTTCATCAATAACGGGTGAAGATGACTTACATTAATATGTTTGTCATATCCGCGGGTTATTGGATGAAGTAAAAAAGTAAGAGAGATTATGCTCTTCCGGACGAATCATAACAGCCGAATGGATCTTTTAAGGGAAAAAGGATCCCGGAAGGGGAATCGATCTGCTCGTCACCATTCGTATCGCTGAGGGAATCATGAAGCCTGAAAATTAAGTGACGACTTATCCAGCGGGAACGAATCAAAAGAGCCTGTGATCGGGATTTCACTTCATAAATGATGATGAAGAACACGTTTTGGATATCCGGTTATCGTTTTATTTTATTAGACTATACCCCGTTTGATAGAATGATCTGTAAGAACCAGGGCAGGGATTCAGTTATTCATAAATGTTATAATACATTACCCGGTTTAGCAGGATCACCTGTGAGAACCAGAGCAGGGATTCAGTTATTCATAAATGTTATAATACATTACCCGGTTTAGCAGGATCACCTGTAAGAACCAGGGCAGGGATTCAGTTATCAGCTGATTTAAAATATATGACCCTGATTAATAACGGTGTCCGTGAAAACCTGGGCAAATATCCCGTTAACCAAAAATAAATAACGTGCAACCCTGGTTAAAAGCAGGTGCAGGAGTGAAGTCGTGTCAGTATTTATTGATGTTACGGACATTCTGCAATAAATGATGACCAGATTTCTGTTTCAGGACTGGAAAAAGGTCAGTCCAGTATCGGTACATTCCGGCATCCCATGCAAAATATTTTAAGTGCAGGACTGATTTATTCATATTATATACCGGATCTTAATCAGGAGGGGAAAGAGATCCGGGAACTTCTTTCAAAGGCCAGGATGAACCATGAAAATACTGGTGGTCGATGACAAATCAGAGAACCGGTATATGCTTGAGTCCATGCTCCGTTCGAGCGGATATGACGTGGTACCTGCAATCAACGGCGTGGAAGCACTTGAAAAGCTGCATGCCGATACCTTTGACCTCATTATCTCAGACATCCTGATGCCAAGGATGGACGGGTTCATGTTCATCAGGGAATGTAAGACAGACCCTGTTCTTAACAAGATTCCATTCATCTTCTACACGGCGTCCTACACGTCAGAGAAAGACCGGGAGTTCGGGATGAGCCTTGGCGCCGAACAATACATACTCAAACCGATAGAACCCGATGAATTTCTGGAGATCATCAAAAAAACAGTGCTTTCGGCCCCGTCGCAGGCACAAGCGAAGGTAGCCCGGGAAGTCCGGGACGAAGAGGCATTTTTTGAGACCTACAATTCCAGGCTGGTCCACAAACTCGAAGAGAAGATCGGGGAATTACAGGCATCGAAATACAGTCTCGAAGAATCCGAGTCTGAACTCCGTTTCCTCTTTGATACCATGACGGAAGGAGTACTCTTCCTTGATTCGGACGGGATCATCATACGTGCCAACAAGGCGGCTGAAGATATACTCGGGCTGCCTTTTGAACAGATGCAGGGGAGAACCAGCACAGACGAGCGCTGGCATGCGGTCTACGAGGACGGGACGCCGTTTCCGGGTGAGCGTCATCCTGCTGTGCAGGCACTGGATTCAGGCAGGGAAACAACCGGCGTAATGGGGGTTTATAATCCGTCCGAGGACGATTATCGCTGGATCGATATCCATTCTGTCCCACAGTTCCACCCGGGAGAAACGGCACCCTTCGGGGTATATTCACGGTTCAGGGATGTTACCCTGCAGAAAAAAATCAGGAAGGAACGTGAACTTCATTCGAAACGTATCGAGGAACTCCTCGAACTTCACAGGATAATCGATTCGCCCGAACAGACGATAATGGTCCGCGCAATCGATGCGAGTCTCGTCATCACATCGAGCGCATACGGCTTCATAGGGCTTGTCAGTGACGATGAATCGAAACTGGTTGTCCATGCCTGGTCCGAGGGTGTGATGAAAAACTGCACGGTCCCGTCCATGCCGGTCCATTTCAACATTTCCGGACCCTTTGTATGGGGAGAATGTATCAGGCAGAGAAAGGCAGTCATTATCAACAATTTTGATGATTATCCTGCAAAACATGGATTTCCCGGGGGACATGTCGCCATCGACCACTTCATGGCGGTTCCGGTCTTTGACATGGGGAGGATCGTCGCGATGTGTGCGGTGGCAAATAAGGAAGAGCCCTACACCAGTGACGATGCAGGGACGCTGACGACGCTTGGCAATACCGTCTGGGAGATAATGCACAGGAAACAGTCTGCGGAAGCCCTCCGGAAAAGGGAGGCCCAGCTCCTTGAGGCCCAGCGTCTTGCCCGTCTCGGGAACATCGACTATGATGTCACAGGCAATTACCTGTCGCTGTCAGATGAAGGACTGCGGATCCTCGGCATACAGGCAGAAGAATTTCAGGGGACCCTGGATGATTATTACTCCCGCATTCACCCCGATGACCTCGACCAGGTAAAGACAATGTATACTACATGCATTGAATCCGGCGGCAGAGAGATATTCGAACACCGGATCCTGCGTCCCGGTGGTGAAGAGCGGTATGTGCAGGTCCGGTTCAGGACTGTAAAGGAACCCGGTGGAACCGTGACCTATTGTTCAGGAACCATCCAGGATATTACCGATCGAAAGCTCACTGAAAAACAGCTCGAAGTTAGTATCCTGCGGATAACCCAGAACCTAGAACAGATGGCGATCTTAAATGACCAGATACGAAACCCGCTTTCTGTCATCACCGCGATTACCGACCTCGAAGACGGGCAGTACAAGCAGAAGATCCTTTCTGCAGTCCGGGAAATAAACGACCTCATCACCCGGCTCGACCAGGGATGGCTGGAATCGGATAAGGTCAGAAAATTTCTTAAGACCCACTACGGGTTTTACGAGGAGAGCGGGTGATGAAAACAATCATGCTCGTGGACGACAACCCGACGCTCGTCATGCTCTATAGCGAAGTCTTGCGTAGGAATGGATATGCCGTCAGGACAGCACTGAGCGGGAAGGAGTGTCTCGATATCCTCAGGGAGTCGTCCCCTGACCTCATCCTGCTCGATATCATGATGGAGCCGATGGACGGCTGGGAGGTATTGACAGAGATCCGGTCCGGCAACAGCACCAAAACGATTCCGGTGATGGTCCTCTCTGCGAAATATCCGCAATATGATGAAATCAGCTCTCATTCGCCGCATATTGACGGATATGTCATGAAACCTGTCACACACGAATCCTTAATCAGGATCGTGGGCGACTTTTTCCGGTTCCGGGACTACCTTGACACACTCGTCACCCGGGCGGAAGAAAGAGGTGCAGATGAAGCGACCATCAGAGAATCGGTCGCACTTCTCAGGCACTGGAGGATGGTTGAAATGTTCCGGTCCATCCTTGGACCGGACCTTGGCAGGGAAGTCTCCATGGATCCCGAACAGATGGAACGGTTCAACGTGCTGAAAAAAATACTTGCAGGACATGGGATCACAATCGATGAGGCAGGGTTACGTATTGAGAGCTGATGGATACATCACCGGACCCGCAGCTGAAAGGAGGGGATGGTCCCGCCTCATCCATACTCCTTCAGCTGGCCAGGAATAGTGTCAGGATTGAAAGGGATGACTAACAACAACCCGTATGTACATACTTCAAAGAGGAGATGTGCAGCGGGAGAGCTAAACCGGATTTAACCCTGGCCCAGGTCCGATGAGCTGAAAGGCAGGGAAATTTTTTTTTTGATTGGGATTTGCTATTTTCATCCCGGTCCCGGAAGAGACTCAAATCTTCCCGGGATGCCGTGCCGTGAACGAACACGGGATAAAGCGACTCATCACCTGTTTTCAGTGTCGTACCTGCAGGCTCCTTCGGGTACAGTAATCTCAAACCTGGCACCCTTCCCGGGTTCACCGCACTCACGAATGGACATCCCGGTTATCCCGAGGATCTGGCAGACTAAGAATAATCCAAAGCCGGTATGATCTCCAAAACCCTTCTCGAATATCCTCTCTTTTATCTCATGAGGGATACCGGCCCCGTCATCCCCGACTGACAGGACGCCGCCGGCTTCCTGCTTTTCCCACCTGACCGTGATGGTTGTCACCCTTTCCCCGTGACGGATGGCGTTATCAAAAAGGTTTCCAAAGACTTTTGAAAACAGCAGGTCGGCCAGGATCTCCAGGTTTCCGGTTTCAGTAACAAGGGATATTTTAGAATTCCGGAACATGGACCACTCACGCTCTGCGATTTTCCGGACTGCCTGCCACTGCGGGGCTTTGACTCCGAGTTGCTGGTAATCCCGGGTGAAGGTTATCTTTCTCTGGATGCGCCCGGTCGCATCGTGGATCTGCTGGAACATCTTTTTCAGGGCAGGGTCGTCAGGAAGGGCATCCCCGAGGAGGTCTAAATAGCCGATAATTATTCCGACCTCGTTAAGGATATCATGGCGGGTAACCTCCGAGAGCAGGTGCAGCTTCTTATTCACCTGTTCAAGCACTTCTTTGATCTGGTAAATCCCGCTTACGTTCCGGAAACTCCAGACCCTGCCCACAATTGTTCCGTCCAGGTACTGGGGCTTCGAGAACCGTTCGATGACCGTCCCGTCTTTAAACGCAAAGGTATCAAAACTCTCTTCACCGGGATGTTGATAGAGATACCTCACCTTCCGTATGAATGCGTCGGGATCGACAATATCTGACATTACATAGTCAAGTGCGACCGAATCCTGCCCGGTTTCCAGTACCTGGTCCGGAATATTCCAGATCGTGGTAAATTTTTTATTGTAATGGGTAATTTTACCCTGCAGGTTAATCACGAGGATGCCGTCTTCGGTCGATTCGAGTGCTGCGTTCAGGAGAGAAAATGTCTCGCGGAGGGCAAGTTCGGCTTTCTTTCTCGAGGAAATATCCCGCCCGATAAAGAGATAACCCTGCTTTTTAATGTCCGGGATACGTACCGCGATAACCTTCATATCGATGATTCGATCCTGACACTGGCATTCCCTCTGTAATGGTTCATCGGGACCCGTCAGTTCTGCTATTAACGACTCCATCTTTGTAAGGAGTTCAGGTGGCATAACATCGGTATAGGACCTGGAAATAATCCGGTCTGCCGGGAGCCCGAGCATATCTGCCCCGTAGTTGTTTATGTAGACAAAATTGCCTTCGGAATCAAGGGTAAATATTATGTCATCCGCAGATTCGGCAAGCAACCGGTATTTTTCTTCAGAACTTTTGAGGGCGAGTTCTGTCGATTTCCGATCAGTGATATCATAGATAATCCCCTGCAGGAATGCCGGCTTTCCAGTGTCGTCACAGACGTTCTGTATGCTGTCATGGACCCAGCGGATTTCTCCGTCCTTTCTTTTTATGCGGTAGTCCCGGTCCACAGAAAATCCAGGTATTGTACCAAGATCTTTAATCTTATCACCAATCGCGGCAAGGTCTTCCGGGACCATTATCTTATCCCATGTTATGTCGCCCGAAAACAGTTCAGTTTTGGTATACCCGGTAATTTCTTTGACTGAACCCTGGAAAAAGATCGGGATCCAGTTCATGGTTGACTGGTATGCGATTCCCTGAATGTTCTGGATAAAACGTTCATATTTTTTAAGGTTTTTTTCATCTTCTTTGCCGTGCAGAATGTTGTCAGGGATAGTACGGACTGTGCATTGGACGACTTTTCCTTCACTGGCTTCAAATACTGTGCTGTCGAGTTCTGCATGAACGGCACCCCCTTCCTTTGTTTCAAGGATGATTTCATCACAATGGGAATATTTTCCGCCTTTTGCCTCCTCGAACATAATCCTGGAAAGACTGGTATCCCCGGCGGTTTCAAGCTCCCATAAATGCTTCCCGAGAAGTTCCTCTTTTGAATACCCGAGCATAGTGGAAAGATACGGGTTGGCATCAAATATACGTCCGTTTTCATGCTGAAGCAGGAGTATTCCGTCCGGTGCGGTTTCGAAAAGTCGCTGGTAGATCTCTGGTGAACCAGCGGCAGTTTTTTTCCCTGGTAACTGGGCGTTCCCGGACATGGAAGATAGCCTGAGCTTTCTTATAATCAATGATAAATTCTTTCTTATCGTATTTTTTCTTCAGGGATGAGAAGACCTCTGACCTTCAGGGCACCCTCACGTTCGCGGGCATGCAGGATATCAGCGGCGATGAATAGCAATAAGACACGTCCTGGCATTCATGTACGCGTCCATGATGGTTGTCCTCCCGATATCAGACCCTTGTCTGTGTCAATAATGGATATCACAAAGGATATCATTTCATTGTTGGATATCATGTTCCTCGTTTCTTTCAGGAGTTACGGTATAATTTTCGGCGGAAACCTGTAAACAAGTGATTACAGGCAGATAATATATATAAGGCCTGCAGAGGATATCCTGCAGATACTGATGATGAATTGACATTTTTTTCTCTTCGGTTCAGGTGCCGGCATGACGGGAGCGGAATATAAAATACGACAGAACATGATTATGAGACAGGTTTCTCTAACATGACCTCTCTTTTAGACGCCCTGAGATCCGGGAATATCCCTCCTGAAATTGGCAGAGTAGCAGAACAGGAAAATACAGACCCAGACAGGCTTTCACGTCATATTATCGATGGAAAGGCCGTGATCATGCGCCGGGGAGATATCGTGCGTGGAATAGGTAAAGACCTTTCCACAAAGGTGAACGTAAACCTCGGGGCCTCCAGCTCACGGGTGTCGCTGAAGGATGAGGTGGCAAAGGCGGTGATTGCCGAGCGGTTCGGGGCCGATACCATCTCGGATCTCTCTATGGGGGGTGACATTTCTGTCATCCGGGACGCGATTCTGCGGCATACCACCATTCCCATGACCACCGTTCCAGTCTACCAGGCCGTGGCAGAGCATGGTCTGGAGGGGATGACCACTTCCCACCTGCTGGAGACTATCCTGGAACAGGCCCGGCAGGGAGTCAGTTCGATGGTAATGCACTTCATCACCGGAACCATCCTCGATATGCTTGCCGGGAGGGAACGTATTATGGGGGTGGTCTCGAAGGGAGGGTCCATGACCGCCGCGTTCATGCTCCTCAACCAGTGCGAAAACCCCCTCATCACCCATTTCGATGAAATACTTACGATTCTCCGGGACCATGATATCGTGCTCTCGCTCGGCAACTCTGCCCGGAGCGGATGTGTCCATGATCCGATGAATGCAGCCCAGCAGGAAGAACTCAGGCAGAACGTTGAACTCGCACATTACGCTCACCGGCATGGGGTCCAGGTGATCATCGAAGGAGCCGGGGGGCATATCCGCTACGACCGGATACCCGCGTATATCCGTATGTATAAAGAGTCCTCACCCTTCCCACTCTTCGTAGCCGGGCCGATTCCGACCGATATCGGCGTCGGGTACGACCATATCGCCTCGTCTGTCGGGGCATCTGCCGCAAGCTCTGCAGGAGCCGATTACCTCTGTGCCATTACCCCTGCAGAACACCTCGGTCTGCCCACGGCAGATCATATACGGGAAGGTCTTATCGCATGCAGGATCGCCGCCCATATAGGGGATATCGTAAAATATGGAAACGATGCTCCCGACCGGATCGTTGCAGAACAAAGGGCACATCTTGACCGCGAAGCACAGGTCCTCTCTTCGATGGACACGGCGAAGGCCAGGGAGATCGCAGGTGATGAGAAGGAATGCACCATGTGCGGGGATTACTGTGCAATACGCCTCATGCAACGGTATCTCTACAGGGAGTGAGAGCCCGGGAATGGTTTGAATCCTGGTACCTGGAAGTCACACGCTCCCCGGTACTGTTTCCACATTTCAGCCGTGAATAAAAAGGTGATGGTTCTCTTTTTTCCTTGCGTTTGCAGAGTAACACGGGAAAACACCTTCCGGCCGTCACACCTGCCCGGAAAACCGAATGACTTATGAATACTGAGGAGAGAAGGAAAAAAGAACGGCAGGGGCACGGGTACGGAAATGACTGACATAACATATATCGTGGGTGCCTTCGGGGCGTTGTTTGCCATTTTAAACCCGCCTGGAAATATGCCCCTTTTCCTTGCATATACGCAGGATTTGCAGCCCGCCGTACAGAGATATACCGCACTCCTCCTCTCCGGATTCATCTTTGCCGTCATGGTCCTCTCCATGTTCTTTGGTGAGGATGTGCTCCATTTCTTTGGGATATCAATCCCTGCATTCCAGATTGCCGGCGGTATCATTATCTTTACCATAGCCATGTCCATGATGAGCGGGATGCACACCGAGACTGTCAACCGGATTGTTACCGGTAAGAGCGATCTCGATGCCTTCAAACAGGCGGAGTCGGTTGTCCCGAAGATACTTGTCCCCCTCGGGATTCCTATCTATTGCGGGCCGGGAGCAATATCCACCGCGGTGCTCATCGCGAACCGGGCGCCGACAGGTGGAGATTTCATCATGGGTATCGTCGCCCTCGCCATCATTGTTGGAATTATCACGTTGTTCAACATGACCTCAGACCTTATATCGCATGTTCTTGGATCGCAGGGCGTAGAGATACTTGTAAGGCTGATGGGCCTCATCCTGGCAGCCATCGGCATACAACTTATCCTGTCCGGGATTGGCGGGTCCACACTTGGTCTTATCAACCCGGTGATCCTGAAGGTCTGAAATCCCGCATCTGCCTTTTTTACGTATTGATCAGGAACTTCACACCAGCTGGATAGCGGGCCGGTCAGTGCATTTCAGGATGGCCTCCGATCTCTCGCAGTATATGATCCAGCTCAGGCAGACCACTGCCGAAAAGGAACGGATGGCGAAGGAACTCGAGATTGCCGAAGGGATCCAGAAGAGTTTCCTCCCGGAATGTGCCCCGGTGATTGACGGCATCGAGATTGCGGCCTGCAGTATCCCTGCACTTGAAGTCGGAGGTGATTTTTACGATTTTATTCCGATCGATTCAAACCACTGGGGCCTTGTAATAGCCGACGTCTCAGGCAAGGAAATTCCTGCAGCACTCTTCATGGCACTCTCCCGTACCCTGATCAGGGCCAGCACAAAGCGGATCCATGCACCCGCCGAGGCAATACGGGAAGCAAACTCCCTCATTGTCGACGATTCAAAATCTAGCATGTTTGTTACGCTCTTTTATGCCATCCTGGATACGAAGGCAAAGACCATCATCTACGTCAACGCCGGGCATAACCCGCCGCTCCTCCTGAATGCAGGAGATGACGGTGATATTGCACTCCTGAAAGCGGAGGGGATTGCACTCGGTGTGGTGGATGATATCGCCCTGCAGTCGGTCGATATCCCGCTCAAGCCCGGTGATATTTTAGTGTTGTTTACCGACGGGGTAACCGAGGCTGTCAATGAACAAAACGAGGAATTCGGTCAGAAACGTCTCGTGAAGGTAATACGGGAGACACGCATGCTCCCTGCCCGGGAGATACGGAAGCATATATTTGACGAGATCAACAGGTTTGCCGGGAACCAGCCACAGGCCGATGATATCACGCTGATTATTATCAAGGCGCTGTGACATCCTGGTCCTGAACGATGAGTGGGGCAATGCTCACCAACTCTGCCGGCAGCCCCTCATCAATGGGATGTTTCACGAAATTCCTGAATATAATCGCGAATAAATCTGTACGACCTCTTTCTCTGACCCATCACAAAAGCGATGTACCAGAAGGTCTCATCCTCTGCTGGAGACTTCTGGAATGCCACAGGATAAACAGGTGAAAAAACAAGGCACTGCTATGCAGCCGACCGCCGCACTGGTCATGACCATGGCGGCGCCCCTTTACACGGAGGGGGTAGTTGGGAAATTCATGGAAGAACTGGACCTTTCTTCAGGAATCGAACTAAAGGGACAGTGCGATTATATCTGTCCGTGGTACGGGGAAGTAGTCCTCGACCGTAAATTCCTTGTTCATCATCTCGCATCAGCTCACATCGCCACTTCTCCCTGTCCCTGCAGGGTTGTCATCCCGGCGGCGGGGATGTCGCCTCTCGCCCTCCAGCTGATCGAGGAATGGAATTCTGATAAACTGGCTGAGGTCATCGAATTCGACATCGCCGGTATGCCTGAGAAAAAGGAAATATACCAGCACCTTGTTCCCGGGGAATCACACCGGCTGAAATGCAGCAGTGCCGATATCAAAAGCCAGGCAGACCTCCATCGTATCCTCCCGGAACCACGTACCCTGCTCACCACTATCCTGGTCCTGGAAGGGATTACCTATTACCTCCCACCCGAAATAATTACTCACCTGCTCTGCCATTTCTCCACTCCTGACAGAAGAAACAGAGCCATCATCGAGTATATGCAGCCCTGCGGAGATTTTTCGCCGGGGCGGGCGGCATTGCCAAAGGGGGTATTCCGCTGCATTATGGATGCCTGCGGGCTTGAAAAGGTATATCCCTACCATATATCTGATATAAAACGCATCGTTGAACTTGTCGGAGGACAGATTATACGCCAGTATTCACTGACCGACATGGAGTGGCTGAGAACCGGTGAAAACCGGTATTTCCCCCGCACCGAGGATGGCTGGAAGTGGTGTGCAGATGTAGAACTGTGAAAAAAAGTCATTTATGGCATTTATGGCTCAGTTGACGGCCTTCCCTATCTCCCACTATCCCTCTTCGCCACACTCCTCCTCCAGATACTACCGGGCTGATGCCCATACTCGTATGTGTGCGTCCCCACAATTCGATACGGATCATACTTAGTTCTTTTAAAAATAACACGGCTCCAATCAACCCTGCCTGAAGGTAATCCTGCAACGGGATGGAGCAGGAAAGGGTGCAAATCCTCCTGTCATAGAAAGGGATCGAACAGGTTTATCGAAATGAAGATTTATACAAAGGCGTCAATTAATATGTTTCCCGGGGAACACGGTCTGATATGGCAGTCTTCCGGCACCACACCCACCGCTATCCGCACTAAAAAACCGGGGAATTGTTCGTCCGTTTCAGTTCTGCCGTACGCACTATTGGTTATGGTTTTTCTGAATCTATGTATTCAAGTGCAAAACTGATATCCCCGGCAAGGAATTCCAGTAATTCAATTTCCTTGTCATTGAAAAAATTTTTCTCCCCCGAGTAAAACCTCATGGCCCCCATAATCCGGTCATCACAATAGAGTGGAATACTCGCAGAAGAACGATAGCCTCTTTTTTCTGCCTGTTCGCGGTATTTTGCCATACGGGGATCGGATGCAATATCGTTGCTGATAACCAGGTGACCTTCCCTGATTGCAGTCCCGGTCAGTCCCGTCCCCTGCGGAATGTTGTCCACGCTTATCGAAAGATTACTCAGGTATCCGTCCTCGTACCCGCAGGCAGCGACAGGGATGACCGCATGTGTGTGTTGATCGACTATTCCTATCCATGCCATCAGAAATTTTCCTTCTTCAACCGCTATCCTGCAGGCTTCCTTGAGAAGTGCCCTTCGGTCCCTGATACGGATTACAGCCCGGTTAGTACTGGATAATACCGCGTTTAACCGGCTCAGGTGAATGATGGTATCATGGGTCCGTTTTCTCTCCACGGATCGCTCGATATTATGTATCAGTTCAGCAAACTGCGCCTTTGGTTCGCCTCCCTTCTGGAGGTAATGATCAGCACCGTTATTCAGGGCTTCGATCACGACATCTTCCCTCCCTTTTCCAGTAAAAATGATAAACGGGAGAGCTGGGTGTTCTGCCCGGACCGCTTTTAAGAACAGGATGCCATCCATTTCCGGCATCTGGTAATCAGAGATGATGGCATCGTATTTTGTTGTCCGGATTTTTTCCAGGGCTTCTTTGCCAGAATCAAGAATATCGACGTGAATATTGCCTGATCGCTCGAGGTACAGTTTCCCTATATCAAGGAGCATGTGGTCGTCATCGACGTACAGTATTGTGAGCATGGGGGATCAACCATGAAGATTGGGAGAAATATTGTTCTACTATATTTAATTAATTCTATCAATAAAAAGATTTTGTACATACTCCATAATGATCCGGGTGCAGG
Organism: Methanoregulaceae archaeon UBA467; assembly: GCA_002503825.1. Lineage (GTDB taxonomy): Archaea > Halobacteriota > Methanomicrobia > Methanomicrobiales > Methanospirillaceae > UBA467. The sequence continues at coordinate 45,079 of DASP01000012.1, read as the reverse complement.
GGCCATTTCCCGCTCCTGTCCCGGGAACCTGAACTTCGATAGGAATAAGAAGAACGACACCGCGATTGTTATCCGGGGTCACCCACGTTACAATCATCCGAATTTTTTACCGCGACCTTGTATGAACCTGTACCTGTATGGTTAAAGGACTTCAAGGAAAAATACATACAATTTTTTTCACGACATTTTTTTTTTGTATGCCGGGACTACAAATTCCGTATCTCACCACGTGCAGGAGTCTGATTAATGACAATAAGGAGTGAAGTCACGTAAATTACGGATTTATCATTGACTATAAATAGTGTTAAAGATCAGTATTCAGTCTGTAACAGTCATCTGCGCATTAATAATCCGGATTATTCGGGACTGTTGAGGAAAGGGGGAATCATACCTGTATGGCTGAGAAGCCCGGAAACAAGGTAAGTACTGTCCGGTCGGTCCGGAACCACCTGAGATCGCATCCCGTTATTTACTCCTTTTTAGTATTCCTTCTGCTCTGTTTTGTCCTCTGGCAGATATCACTTGTATACGAGGATAACCTTATCAATAAGGAACGCTCCGCCACAGATGAACGGACCATAATCTATCGGAACAGCCTCGAATCAGCTTTTCAGAAACGGTTTATCATTTTCACGAGTGTTGTCACCCATGTCAGGTCATCGATCCACGAGGGAAACGATACAGATTTCACCCTTTTTTTGAAGGATATCTATCCGTCAGCCATGGGAATCCGTAATATCGGTATCGCACCCGGGGGTATTCAGACATATGTTTACCCGCCTGAAAACAATCAGGTTGTCCCGGGTCATGACCTGATTAACGATACCCGGCCCGAAGTGCAGAAAGATGTCCGGCTGGCACTTGATACCGGCGAGATCATCATCAGCGGCCCGTACGAACTGCGGCAGGGCGGGCAGGGTCTGATTCTCAGGAAGGCGGTCTACCAGAACGGGAAGTTCTGGGGCCTTGCGACTATGGCACTTGATTTACCCCGGCTCCTGGATGAAGCGTCCGGATCATCAGATATACAGGGAATAATCTTTGCCATCCGGGATTCAGATAACAGGGTCTTTTATGGAGACCAGATCGTCTTTGACAATAACCCTGTTATCCGTCGTGCGGAAATTCACAACGAATTCTGGGAGATAGCCGCGATACCTGGCGGGGGCTGGCATGCATCCGTAAAAGACTCCATATTCGTCTTCCGGGCCGCCGGACTTGTTATAGTCACACTGGTGACGCTTCTCCTCTTTTTTGCAATTTCATCTCATGCTATCCTGGCAAAGACCGTAAAAGAGCGGACACGTGAACTTGAGAGAGAAAAAAAGACGCTCTCACGAATCAACCGCGCTTTAAAGGTCATCAGCGAGATTAACGGCATCCTGGTAAGAACGATCAACGAGCAGGAACTGATGAAGAAAATATGCTCGACACTCGTTACGACAGGTAATTACCCTCTTGTAATTATTGGAAGATACCGTCACGAGGAGAGTGAGCAAAGCCTTATTCCTGTCGTATCTGCCTCGTCTGTCGACATCCTGGAGCCCGAAATTTACGGCAGAAAGAATGTACTCCTGGACGAGGCAGTTCTTGCCGGGAAAACGCAATTATCCGGGGGTCCCCTGGTGGAGAAGTGCGATATGGCAGACGATGGCCGGGACACTACGAAGTTCTGCCCCTTCTGCCCCGGGTGCAGGGCTATTATCGCCTTTCCACTGCATACGGACGACGACCCACCACTTGTTCTTATCATCTATTCCAGTGATGAAGACTCATTTGACGCTGAAGAAATTGCTCTCCTCGACCAGATGACAGAGGATATGACATTCGGCATCAGGTCAATCAGGACATGGAACGCACGGGAGGCTGCCGAACAGGACCTTGTTATCAAGGGATATGCACTGAATTCATCGGTCAACGGAATCTCTCTCGCAGACCTTTCCGGGAAAGTCAGGTATGCAAACAAGGCATTCCTCCAGATGTTCGGATATCAGAGAGAGGAGGAAATGATTGGCAGACCTATAGATTTTTTTGCACACGACAGCCAGCGCGAGGAGGAAAAAATTCTGCTAATCATGGATGCCGTGAAAACGAAAGGCGGCTGGATAGGGGAGGTTAATCCTGTCAGGAAGGACGGCACCTCGTTCTCTGCACAGCTTTCCGTCTCCATGGTCAGGGATAAAGATGGGAAGCCGGCCTACATGATGGCCTCATTTATCGATATCACCCAGATGAAAGCGGCATTCGAAAAGATAGCATTCCAGGCAGGCGTCCTTGATGTCGTTTCCGAGGCGATCATCTCGGTTGATCCTGATTACCGGATCACATCATGGAACCCGATGGCGGAATCCCTCTTTGGATGGTCTTCCCAGGAAGTCATAGGCAGGGTTACTACAGATATTCTCAAAACAGAATTTATAGGGGTGGACCGGCTCGAACATTACCGGGTCAGCCGTGAAAATGGCATGTACCACGGTCGTGCCATCCAGTACACAAAGGAAGGGAAGCCTGTTCATGTCTCACTCAGCACCATTGCCATGAAGGATGAACAGGGAAGACTAACCGGGTACGTCAAGGTTCTTCATGACATCACTGACCTTGTGGGTCTCGAAGAAATCAGGCGGGAAGCCTTCACCCAGATCGAAAAGAATTTCGCTGAACTGGCAATCCTGAATGACCAGATAAGAAACCCGCTCTCAGTGATTGTCGGGCTTGCCGACCTGGACCAGACCGGGGTCAACAAAAAGATCCTCGAACAGGCACTCGAGATCGATAAAATAATTGCCCGTCTCGACAGGGGATGGGTCGAGTCTGGAAAAGTGCGTGAATTTTTAAGAAAGCATTATGGGATTGTACCTGGCGAGGTGGATGGTAAAAACCGGAACAGAGAATAATACCTGCATGGGGCATTGCAGACAGGGAACGGATTTCACATGTGCATCCCCTTCGATGACCCCCGGAAAGGGTATCAGGGACTTATTCCGGATAACCCTGCAAACAACAGTTTGTTATTCAACCATTTACAAAGGAGCGAAGACAATTTTTACGTCGTGTCCTTATGAAAGGCTGCGATAATTTATTTTTTTTTGATTTTCAGAGGACAGACGTAAAAAATCAATTTTACGTGGAAATCAGCGTGTTCTGTGTATCTCAGCATCCCGGGAGAGTAATCTGCATGCGTTTTGTTGAATGGCCGGATTTCTGTATTCTCTCACATTTTTTCGATCCTGTTCCGGCACAAAGCGGTGATCCAGCCAGACAACATACAAATTCAAATCTACTCAGGGGGAGAGAGAAAACGGTAGCCATCTTTCGGCACATTGATCTCGAAACGGGCACCCTTGCCAGGGATGCCGTTCTCGGTGATCGTAATGCCGGTGATAGAGAGGATCTCCCTCGACAAAAACAGCCCGAGCCCGGTGTGTTTCCCAAAGCCCTTGGTAAACAATTTTTTCTTGTCTTCCTCTGATATACCGGCCCCGTTATCTTCGAAGAGAATGACAATGGCCGGACCTTCCTCGTGTGCAGTGACCGAAACAGAGGTCATCTGATTGCCACCGTATCGGAGGGCATTATCGGTAAGGTTATAGAATACCTTCACAAAGAGCGGGTCGGCATACACTTCAAGGTCGGGGAGGTCAGTTGAAACCCTGATATCACGCAGTGGAAGGCTCGCCATCGCCTGCCTGATACAGGTGTGGACGTTCAGCCATACCGGTGCTTTCACGCCGAGTTCCTGGTATTCCCGGGTAAATTCTATCTGGCGCTGGATTGTTTTTGCCGCCATCATGCTGTGCTCAATAAATTCACGATCTTCTGGACCTGTGACATCGTCATATACCATTTCGAGGTTCCCGAGAAGCACCATCAGCTGGTTGAGAATATCGTGGCGGGTGATACTCGACAGGAGATTCAATTTTTTACTGGCAAGCTCCAGTGCATCCTCTGTACGTTTTCGTTCGGTGATGTCCACCACAAAGACGAGCACTCCCGTGACTTCGCCGTGATCATCCTTAAGGGGTATCTTATCAGTCTGTACCCAGAGGGTCTTTCCGCTTGCTATCTGCATCTGTTCAATGATATTGATTTTGGGTGTTCCGGAATGGATAACTTCGAGATCGTCCTGGTAATATTTCTCTGCCATATCAGGGAAGAGGTCATAGGCGCTTTTTCCCTCGATCTCATTGATAGCCAAACCGAATGCATGTGCAGCAGCCGGATTGGCCCGGACGAAATTATTTTGTGTATCTTTGTACCAGATCATTGCCGGAGCGTTATTGATGATACTCCTGAGATCTGCTGCAAGGAGGTGAAGTTCGCGTTCGACACGCTTTCGCCCGGAAATATCCCGGAATGTCCAGAGCCGTCCATAATATTTCCCGTCGGTCCCGGACATCGGAGCGGAATAGCGGTCGAGAATCCGCCCGTCCCTGAGTACAACCTCATCCCTGCTTTTTTCGTCTCTGTGGCGGTAGAGGTGCTGCACCCCGGCAAGGAACCCGTCCGGATCTGCTAATTTGTCAAGCACCCACTGCAACGCACGCTCATCTGACTGTAAAGCAATTATCTCTGGCGGTATGGCCCACAGGCGGATAAACTGCCGGTTATATAAAATTATTTTACCTGCTTCATCTACAACCAGAATTGCATCGGGGGATGACTCTATCTGGGTAGACAGGACCGTATTTGCAAACTGGAGCTGGTCCTGTGCCTGTATACGATCGGTGATATCATGAACAACATGAACCGAGCCGAATATAGACCCGTCAGCGTTGAACAATGGTGAGACCGTGATCTGGAACTCCCCCTGAAACAGCGGGAGACTGACATCCGCAGTATGGACCTTTCCATCCCGGAGAAGCTTCATGTGAGGGCAGTAAAGCGGCGGTTCAGACGTCCCGTGAACTCCCTTGTAGCAGAATGATCCCCGTGCGTCTTCAGGGCGTATTCCCTGCCGGTCGGCCATTGCCTTGTTGATCCTCACTATTCTGTGATCTTTATCGATTATTGCAATCAGGTCCGGGATGCTGTCGAAGGTTTTCTGCCACAGGTCTTTTTCAGATTGTAATGCTTCTTCGAAACGCCTGCGTTCGGTGATATCCTGGTTGATAACAAATGCCCCTGTTATCTCTCCGGCCTCGTTCTTCACAGGTGCTGCCCAGTTCAGGATGAATTTATGTGTACCGTCGAATGCTTCGATCTCCAACAGTTCGGCGTTTGTCTCACGCCCCTCGCTGACCGCATATCCGAGTGCCCAGTCCCCGGGTGCGACCGGTTCATGAGAAGGCAGGCGCCATGCCCTGAAGATACCGTATTCCTCGCGTCCGACCAGGTGTTCTTCACCCCAGATCTTCTGCCCGGCAGGGTTCCCCATCAGGAATGTGCCATTTTTGTCGGCAAGCCACAGGCCGATAGGCAGCGTTTCGAAGACACGCCTGAAGCGTTCTTCACTTTCCTGAAGTGATTCGGTTTTCTGCCTGAGTTCGCGGAAGAGAAGGTCAAATGGCCTGGTAAGCCCGACGACGACGAATGCACGGTAGAACAGGTAGACCGAGATGAGCCTGAAGAGATGGCCAAGCATGTTTGTAAAGCCGTACACGCTGATATACGAGGTGAATGCCAGTTCGCCGAGGATAAGGAAAATCTGGGCTGCGATCAGGTAATGCCAGACTTCACGCTCAAAGAATTGTCGTTTGTAAAAGATAATGACGGCTGTTGCAATGAGTATGAGCGAGATGATATACTCGCTGATGATCTTGAACGGGGTCAGCCCGCTTCCATCAATGAAACATGAGGGGAAGATGTGCCAGACCATTATGCCTGCAAGGAGGGCCCCGCTTGCTGCGGTACAGGCTGCAACGATTATTCCTGTATCCAAAGTGCGGTTCTTTGTAATAGACCGCCCGATAAAGAGTGCTGCGACAAGGAATGTAATGCTCTGGAAGTACCGGGCAGCTATCCAGAGCTGGGTGGCAAGATCCGCGGTCGTTCCGGGAAAAACACCCATACCCCTGTAGGCAAGGGTATGGATAAGGTCGATGGTTCCGGTGAAAAGGAATGAAATTCCCACAATGAGAAAGAATGTATTTGTTATTGTTTTCCGGGTATTCCAGACGATAATAAAGATAGCATAGGCAACTGCGATTCCGGCAAGTTCGACGATGCTGTGAAAGAAGAGATAGTTATTGAGACTGATGAAGTATAATGCTGTCAGGAGAACGACAGCGATAATAACCTGTCCGGCGTGGCAGAAATCAGGCTTCAACTGGTCCTGAATGCTGTTTTTCATGATATGAGCGACTCCCGGCCAGCACGCCACGCTCCTGATGTCGCCGGCCGGTTGTCCGGCCTCTCAGGAGAACTGTCAGGATACAAATCAAAACATACGCAGATCATCGATTATGTTCTTTTTAATGGTGCGGAGGGATAATTGTTGCGACGGTGTATTCAGCAAAATGAGGGATAGCAGCACAATGGATTATGAAATTTTTTTTTTAAAGCAAAGCGGGTGCTCTTCTTTTTGTCCTGCAACGGATCCGGGTCAGGATAAACTGTTCCTTACTCCTGATATACGGGAGCCGGTCTCCCGGACCGTACCGGGTTCCACATTACAATTGCTTCCGGGACAGTCTTTGTGCAGTGAATTGATCCGGATTCTCCATTATATTACGAATCTGTTACAGGACCCTGTCATGGTGGACGGGCAGGAGAGGATTCGTGTGGATCTCTTTATTTGCCCCGGGATCCGGACCCTTTCGAATGCGATCATCCCCGGTAATACCCTTTCGTTCTGCAGGAGAGCCCGGATTTGATCTGTGATCATCATTATGGCCATTCCTTACCCCTCAACACCATAATATTTTTTAAGAAATTCACGGACTTTAGCAGATTCGACCCATTTACGGTCGAGTTCATTGATCATTGAGTCGATCTCCCTAACCTGCCTGATAATGGCCTCTCCGGTCGGTCCGCCCGCCATGTCGGCTGCGCCCATGATGACTGCCAGCGGGTTTCTGATCTGGTCATTTAATGCGGCCATCTGTATGAGATTCTCTTCAATCTTTTGCAGCGCTTCAACCTTCAGGCGTTCAAGGTCCTTTTTACTGGTGATATCTTTCATGATGCCGGCAATACCGGCCACTTTTTTATCTTTCCATTCGGGACGTGCTGATACATGAACATAAAAAATATTCCCCTTGAAGTTCCTGATCCGGAATTCGAGTTCAATATCATTGCCTGAAAGGACTTCCCCGGCTGCTGCCATTACACCTGGTGCATCTTCCCCGACAATGAAGTCCCCAAGTGATCTCCCTTTCACTTCATCCTGCGTGAATCCGAATATCTTCACGACCGGGCTGATATAGATGAAGGTATAATCAGGACCGAGAGTGAAGAGAACATCCGAAATATGTTCAACGAGGTTCCGGTAGGTCTGCTCGCTTTTCTGGAGCGCCTCTTCTGCTGTTTTTCGATCGGTGATATCCTGTCCCTGTGCAAGAATAGCAATGGTTGCACCTTCATTGTTTTTAAGAGCCGTGGAGTTCCAGAGCACAATCCTGGTATCGCCTGATACGCCCCGTATCGGAATTTCCACCGCATTCCACTGACCACCCCGTGCGGTCCACCGGATCATATCCATGGAGGTTTCGGAGGTCTCTTCGGGAAAGAGGAAATTCAGGGGCTGTCCGAGAACGTCGTCCCGTTTCAGGCCGGTAAGGAGCTCAAATGCATGATTAAACTCTGTTATCTTAAAATCCAGGTTCCAGGTGATTATCGGTGCACCGGCATTCCGTATAAGGTTTTCAAGATACTCCTTGGTTTCTCTCACTTGATCTTCAGCACGTTTCTGCCCGGTCACGTCATTGTAAATTGCAACAATCTCCCCTCCCGGCAACCGGAACACCCGGTTCTCGTAATAATTGGCAAAATTTTCATCGATATAAATTTTGACCGGGTAGTATGCGGGCACTCCGGTCTTCCAGACCTCGCGAAATACGGGGATAAGGCCGTATTCATCGATAGCCGGGCGCAGGTCCCTGAGACTCTTTCCTATGACCTCCTCTTTTATACGCCCTTCACTCTCAAGGGCTGATCTATTGAAATCCCTGATAATGTAGTCGCTCCCCGAACGCCCGTCGTTTTTAACCTCGTAGATGGCGACGCCGCTCGACACAGTGTCAAAGAGTTCGGAAAAGCGGATTTCACTCTCTTTTTGTGCCAGCTCGAACGCCTTACGCCGGTTAATCTCCTCTTCCAGCTCCTGCTTTGACGCAGTCACCTGCTTCAGGCTGGATGCCATCGCGTTAAAATCATCTGCCAGATTATCTATTTCGTCATCTCCTCTCTTCTCAATGACATAATCAAGATTTCCCGAACCGATGACACGGATTCCTTCCTGCAGGGACGAGATCGCTCCGAGGATTCGCCGGCTGATAAAAAGGTACGTGACAAGAAAAATAACCAGGATTGAGCCCATCAGCACAAGAATAATGAGGGTATTGACCTGTTGCCACTGCTCGCCCTCATCATGCAGCAGCCGTGAGAGCTGTGACGCATCAAATATCATTCCCTGGTTCTGTACAATTACCCGGCTCCATATGACCTGGACCAGCCCGGTGTCAACCTGTTCTCCCGGTACAGCACGTGCGGCATCGATGGTCTCAACCGACTGGGTGAAGACCTCGTGCAAAAGGATCAGGTTCCCCCGGATCCGGCGGACCAGGGCCTCTTCTTCAGGCGTGTTCACCTCGAGGCGGGAGATGTCATCTGAAAGCGAATTGTACCGTGATTCCCATTGCAGGCCCTGACGGTCCTCACCCGGGTGAATCAGGTAATCTGTTGATAAATAACTCAGCTCATACGCACCGGTTACAATAGAATTCGCGAGATGCTCCTGCTCCGTAATCCTGCCGACCTTCTGGCTGGTTATCGAAACAGATACTCCTGCGAGCACAATTATTATGCAGAAGATTGCCACAAGGAGACTGAATTGTAAACGGAGCTTCATGACTGTGCCTCATTCGATAATATTCACTGATTCCGGGCTGGCATTGCGCAGGCTGCCAGTACTGACAGAATCGATGTAATTGGGGATCACTCCTGCACCGGTGTAATTATTTTTAATCCGCCAGCGTGCCTCGTCTTCCATTACAATGATCATACTCTGGTCAAGCGAGAGTGAGAACAGGGTCTTCTCCCATATTATATCGAAATATTCGTCAGATGAATTCAGTTGCTGCCTGACAGCGGCCTGTGCACCGGCATCATTTTGCACGAGGTATTGTCCGGCATCGGAAAGTGCCTGGAAGTACCTCGCCAGCAGTTCAGGCTTCTGCCGGATGACGTCGTCCCTCGTATAGGTGACCCAGTAAAAGAGCTGTCCTCCCTGGGCAGGCCACGTCGAGCCATTTTCTTTAAGCTGTTGCTCAATGAAAAAGACATGGGGCTGCCAGATGATCGCAGCATCGGATTCACCGGTAATAATGCTCTTTTCCAGATCTTCCGGGACATAGTACCGGATGGTTACATCTGACATGCTTAACCCGTTGAGTTCAAGATAACGGCCGAGGTAAAATTCCGCCTGGGTCCCTTCGGGTACTGCAATGGTTTTCCCCTGCAGATCCTTTGGCGATATTATTCCATGGTCTCTCCGTGCAACAAGGGATATCGCATCGCTTTTTGCCGTGCTTCCGATAATTTTTAAATCTGTTGAGTTCTCAAGGAATACAACGCCGACATACTCAGTGGCATATGCAAGGTCCGAATTTCCGGATAACAGGTCCCGGACTGCATCGACCCCGGTCGGATAGTCTTTAATGGTGACATTAAGGCCGTATTTTGTGAAAAATCCTTTCTGCCCGGCGATAAGGGTGAGGGCTGAGTATTCCGGTGACCCGCTTGAAATGACGAGAGGCTGGATATCTCCCTGGTACAGGACCGGTGCCTGCATCCCCAAAAAAAAGAGAAGAAGACCAAGAACTGCTGCCACTACAATAACGACGATGGCAGGGCTGTGAAATCTATTTTCAGACGGCCGGGATTCAGGTGTGCCAGGGGGACCGGACATGGATTCCTCATAAACGCATTTGAAACTTCGCATTATGCGTCTGTATAAATGATGAAATGCTGTTCAGGGTTATTAATAATATTGCAGCCGCGATTCACACTACGTTGAATAGCCTATTTCATAAAAAAAGACGATATAATCTCACCCTTCAGGTACATCATGTGCAAGGTATGAGTAATTACGGTACGGCGCTTCCATACCGGACCGGCAGTATGATCATCCTGATAATCCGGTATCTGACCAACCGGGTTTACGAATCCGGGCGGAAATTTCCTGATACCAGGATATATATCAGCAGGTATAATATCAGAAACATCTCACATTTTTTTATGAAGAGAGTAATTACAGGATTTTTTATTCTCCTCGTCGCACTGGTCCTGATAACAGGCTGTACCAGTACGCCACAGGAGACACAGCAGACAGAAACCGCCACTGCAACGCCTACTGCAACTCAGGCAGAGACAGTCACGACTCCCGCGCCCGTAGTCAATGAGACCCCTGCACAGGAACTCTCATTTTCTGAAGAAATTGCAGTAATCCAGAAGAGAACTGACGAAGAAGGCCCGATCACAATGGCCCTGAACACAACGACTGATATTGATCTCAGGGAGAACCCGACGACCGGATATATGTGGAATGCAACAGTCTCGTCAGGACTGGAGATTGTCAATGATACCTATATCGCCCCCGAAACCCAGATGCCTGGCGCAGGCGGTATGCATGAATGGGTTGTCAAGGCAGTCGCCCCCGGGAACCAGACCTTTTCAGCAGTCTACCACCGCCCGTGGGAGCCGGTGACCGACAGTGATACTACCTACACCATGCACTTCGTGGTCACAGGGTAATCACACTTTTTTTTGTAACAGGCACTGCCATTATTATTTCATGTATGGATTTTCCGGAAAGCACGTATCATAAAGTAATTTTATGTTCCGCTCCGCTATCCTTCAGGGTTAAGATACGCGTACTCCCTTGTATAATTCTGTAACTATTACTCCGGCACCCCGCACGCAAATGAACATCGTCACTTCCGGAAAAACGATCCGCCGGGGGTCTGACTATGACCTCATAATACAGTCGGAAAATTTGTTTTTCCGCTCTGTTTAACCCTTCCCTGCTCTCATTATTCCTATTTCGCTACAGTCCCGCGGCTGATGCCCTGCCGTATGTGTGCATCCTCACAATGCGATGGGAACCGTGCTCAGGGATTAAAAAATAACAGAATCCCACTCAACCCTGACTGCAGACCATACCGTAGCGGGGCGGGGCAGGGATGGGTGCAATTCCTCCTGCCAGAGAAATGGATTGATTATGTTTTACCGGATTGAGTATTTCAACAAAGCGCGCTATGAGCCTCCGGCTCATAAATGAGCATGAAAATTGAGGCGCTGCAGATATTACCCGGACTTTTTCATATCCGCCTGTTTTCATTTTTTTCCTCTGAAAAAGCGGAGAGATACTCATCTACAGTATGTCGTGCATCAGGATCTGAAACACTCGTGGCTGTTCCCATGCCGGGATTAATCCTGGTATTCCAGTTGGTTTATTACCTATAGTGAAATAATATCAATAGAATGGCATCGGGCCTCATCCCTGGAATTATATTTGACAGGGTGCTTTCGTTCATGCTTCGTGAACGACGTGAAATTAAGGTGAATTTTTTTTCAGACCATGTGCAGATACTGTTTCCGCCAACCGGAGAGTTATCCCGTGTATGCGGTATAAGCAGAAGGAAACTCCTCCTGGATCTCGAGAAAATGGAATGCCAGGGATATATTGAACGGCATGAACGGGTGGGTCTGATGACCACCCCGAAAGGAAACCGGATTGCTGCAGATATACTTGAGACAGATTATGCCAGCGACGCAATTTCGATACTTGGTCCGCGATTGTTTCAGTCCCTCATCTCAGCCATGAAGAGGACCGATCCCGGTTCAGGTGTGAGCCGTTCCCGGGTAAAATCCGCTGAAAATAAGCCGGATCGCCATATAAAGAGTCGTATGATTCCATTGCGTTCCCATACCTGTGTATTGTGCGGGACTGAATTTTTTGTCAATGACAGGCGGAGAAAATACTGCGATTCCTGTAAAACACAGAACAGGAGGACCAAAAATACGGCATTAAATAAATTCCGGCTGGAAGAGGAGTAATTCTCCCCGTTGGGACCTTCAGTGTGTGATATAAAAAACGCCCGGGGCAGCTGTGATTATGGCTTTTTTACCTCTTCCCGTCGTTACCCCGAATAAATGATACAAATATATTCGACCATCAGCATGTTACAAAGACTAAGGATTAAAATGGCGTCATACATGCTGAATTCCGGAGTATTATGATATGTAGGCCTTTCTGAATACCCGTAGCCGCGTGAAAGCATTGATTCCGATACTTTTCCGGAACGGTTAAGGACCGAGACTGCAACAGGGACCGTCAGCGCCATCAGGCGATTCCTGTTTTTTGTCAGCACGCTCCTGTCAAATTCAAGCCCGCGTGAGCGCTGGGAATCAGCGATATGATGTGCATCCTTCCACATGGTCGTGGTCGATCGAAGGGCGTACCCGAGCGAGAATGAAATACTGTCTGGTACATGCATTGCTTTTAAGCTCCTGACGAATGCGGAATAATCAGTGGTCATGATAAAAAGAAGGGAGATGGCTGCAATTGAGAGAAGACGGAGACCCATTGCAAGGGCGAACAGGAGTCTCCCTGAATAGAAATCAAGAGTGAAGAAACCGAAATTAACGGATGCGTACAGGGTCCCCGGTTCCACAGCCGCGAAAAACAAATCGAGGATGAGGATGACGGCAAGCAACGGGGAGAATGCAGCCAGTGCCCGCAGAAGATGCCGGCCCAGGTGCGAAACCAGGGTAAGAAGGATGACAAACAGGAACGGGACTGCCATCAGGGACGGTGAAGTGACTGCAAGCGTTGCAAGGCATATTACGACTATGGCAAATAGTTTTGTCCTGGGATCGAGCATGTGAACCCATGTATCTCCGGGAACAAATCCGACAAGGGCCGATCGTCTTTTCTTAAACGGAAACATCACCGTGACCCCGCGAAATCCGCATATCCCTGCGGCACTACCCGTTTTCCGTTCCCGACCCGGTAATCGGCAGTGATACTCCCCCCTGACATCCTGACAATCCTGTCCGCACAGAGGGTGCTGAATTCGCGGTCATGGGTAGCAATGATGACGGCCGTGCCATGGTCACGGTATTTTTTCATCAGATCTGCAAGACGTGACTTAAGCTCCATATCAAGCCCGATTGTCGGTTCGTCCATTGCAATGACAGGAGTGTCCATCATGAGGAGTCCGCCGATCGCGACCCGCTGTTTCTCTCCTGCCGACAGGCTCAATGGAGGGGTACCGGAGCCAAGGTGACTGATACACAGGTCATCTGACACTCTCCTGCTCCTGGTTGAAATTTCATCTTCCGGAATACCGAAATTATTCGGGGCAAATGCAAGTTCTTCTGCAATAGTCTCTTCAAAGAGCTGGTAATCCGCATGCTGCAGGAGCGTCCCGACCGTTCTTGAGAGAGAAGCGATCGTCTTTCCCCTGACAGGCTGTCCCAGGAGCAGCACCTCGCCTGAATCCGGCGTCAGGATGCCGTTTAAGTGACGGATAAGTGTGCTTTTGCCGGATCCGTTCGGACCTTTGATGAATGTAATTTCATACGGGTAAAAATCAAGGTTTACGTCAGACAGGGACGGAGACAAGGACCCGGGGTAGGAATACGTGATATGCCTGAGGGAGATGACCGGTGCAGGTCCGCCTGAAACGGGTTCGCATCCGTAATTCGTGTCATCGACAGGTTGTACGGTAGTCCGGTCAATCCGGCGGGAACGAAAGAATTGCGATCCTTCCCCGTCATAGACAATTTTACCGTTGATAAATTCGACCATACGGCATGCGATACTGAAAATCCGGTCCATCCGGTGCTCAACTATAATAATCGTGGTTTTCTGATCTGCATTCAGCGATGACAGGAAGTTAAGAAGGATGTTTGAACCCGTTTCATCGATCCCGGAAAATGGCTCGTCAAGTACGAGGATCCGCGGATTTATGACGGTTGCGGAGGCGATGGCGACCCGCTGTCGTTCGCCCCAGGAAAGTTCTTCTACCGGTCTTCCCCTTAAATGACCGATGCCAAGGGCCCGGACTGTCGTGCGGATTCCCTCCTCGATCGCGGCCGGATCCCATCCCATCTGCTCAGGTCCGAATGCAATTTCAGAATCGACGTCGCCCGCAACAAGATGATCATCCGGGTTCTGGAAGACCAGTCCGACAACCGGGGAATAATCGGTGATAAAATGATTTTTTGTATTCATTCCGGCAACCACAACGTCACCTGACATGCTGCCCCGCTGGACATGTGGAATAAGCCCGTTGAGACAACGGCAGAACGTGGATTTGCCGGATCCGCTCGGCCCTGTTATGACCACCATCTCGCCCTGCCGGATCCCGAGCGAGACACCGGAAAGAGCAGTGATTGCCCTTCCGGATACTGTCCGCGGATACGTAAAAGAGAGATTTGTCACCTCGATTATATTACTCGCCGCCATGATCCGGTATCACTCCCGCACGGGCCAGCCGGGCCAGCACCAGTGCAGCAAAAATCCCACCGAGACCACCGAAGACCAGGTGTGTGACGGAAGCAAGCCCTATTCCAATCAGAATAAATGTCGCCGGTATACCGAATACCATCTGGACCGCAAAATTTACGACCATTTTTACGATATTTCCCACCGCCCCGGCGATGAATCCGACCGAAGGCCGATCGAGTGCATATGCAAAGATAAATGCGATAATATCGATAGTCATGCCCATCGAGAGGTATTCAAAGAAATCAAACATATAGAGCCCGCTCATGCCGAAGAACGATACGAGTATGCCTGAAATGAATCCGATATATGTGCCGGAGCCGAATTTTTTGACGATTCCCACGCCGAGGATTACAGGGATCACCCAGAAAATCCCGGAATGACCCGGAACATGGATGGGGACCTTCAGGGCGATCTTCAATACAAATACAAGGGCGCCACAGGTGGAGAGAAGCGCCAGTTCATAGAGGGAAAAATATCCTTTTCGTGGTGTCATGGATCCTCCGCCTCCGGTACTGAGGTGATATGCACCCTGAACGTGTCAGGCTGGGTTTGATTTACCGCTACCATAAGAATAATATCGGAAAGGGGACTGCCTCCGGTGTGCGTGATATAGAAACTGCCCTGCCGGGACGGCGTCGTAATCACCTGACCCTTGCGGAAAGAGAGATCGGTAGTAAAATGAAGGGAATCCTGGCCCGATGCCGGCCCCTTGTTAAATTCCAGTAAATATCGCTCTTCTGTTCCGCTTATTGCCGATGCAGGCAGGTTTGACAGGCTGATCTCTACATTGTTGAAGCCCGGCAGGATCTCAGTTCCGGATGCGGGCATTCCCGGGAGATCCGATCCTATGACCATATATCCCGATGTTCCATATCCGTCCTGCCTGTTCGTCACGCATTCCGGGGAATATTTGCGTATTCCATAGAGATGGAACGCTGCCATTCCAGACAGGTTTTCAAACCGGTAGTCGACAACAAGGTGCCTGCGTCGCTCCATGTTCGGGTTTCCTCCCCAGGGGGTGCCGTCCAGGCTGATAAACATCACGTACCACGATCCGTTCCCTCCGGCTGTACCGGCATCAATACGGAGCGGATAATTATAGGGTCTCCAGTCCTGGGGGCCATATTTGAAATCCGCAAATGTATAAGTCTGGTTCCGTGACAGTTGCAGGGAATTTTCAATTTCCTGAGGCGGGTACAGGTTTTCTGCAACAATCTGGAGCACTATCATTCCTGCCAGGAACAAGAGGATGATCCAGAATGAGATCCTGATCTTTCTGCGAATATCACGATCAGTCCCGCTTGACGGCATGGAATGACCCGTTCAACTCCTCGACAAAGAGAATTGCGTTTCCATTGACAGGACACGGCTTTGCTGATTTTCCTTCCTGTATGATGATAGTCCCTTCGGTAATCTCCCTGCCGTCAAGTGCAAAAATGCCATTGATTCCGGATTTAAGAAGCGTAAATGCATCCTGCGGTCCGGTGTGCTGTCGTACCCGGCCTAAAGAGAGATACCTGCCGTCGTTTCCGGTAAGGGCAAGTCCGAGACCTGCCATTGCACCTATAACTCCGTCTTCGGTGCCGCCAAGCCCCTTGAGACGGATCGCAGAATTTGATGCGAGCACCCGTGCATGGTCCTGGGAAAGAACCCGGATTTTTGCGTCTTTCCCGAATGCTATCACTGCCGGTGGTATTTGGCGGATATCTGCAGATGCAACGCCTGGATCGCTGCCGTCGATAAAATCTTCCATTATTGCGCGTTCTGCAATATCGAAAACATCATCAGCCGCTTTTTGTCCTTCAGCATCGATATGGATTACAGCGCAGCTGTTGTGCGAGGTAAAGGGAATCGCTTCATGTACAAAGAGCTGGTGCCTGGTGACTGCACGAACCGGCCAGGTCGTCTGAATTATTCCGGCAATATCTCGTGCAAGCCTTCCGGTACCCCGCGAGGTCAGGTTATCTGTATCATCCAGAGAGAGCAATATGGTCATGGAACACCGATAAATAATCTATTTGTACTTAGTAGTTTATAATAATTTTAAAAATGATTTTTGTTAACTATTCTAAGTTAACATAGATGTATGATGGGGAATGCCTGGAAAAAATTTAATCCTCATCACCTCCATTCGAGGTGCTTCCGGTCGGTAACCCGTTCTCCCGTAAAAGAATAAACTCTTCAATCTTATGGATAATCTGGTTAAACTCCCTGGTATCGCCGGTGGATCCGGCATATGCCACCTGGCTGCACGTTTCAAGAACCGATTCCGCCACTGGCGACCTGACACCGGAGCCGGTCAGAATACGGATTGCTTCTGTGCCGGTAATTTCAGTCCCGGTGCCATAACTACAGGAAATATGATGGCGGATTGCCCTTCCGGCATATTCATATGCCTGCCTGATATCACCGGAACGGTATGCCTCCATCGCCTGCGTAAGAAGTATTTGTGCGCCGTTTTCCAGTGTTGATCCATGTACAGGCGGAATCGCGGTATCTTCGGAAACAGGTCCGGCACTGATACTCCGTCTCCTCCTGTAGATCACAAACCCTCCGCCGGCTATTGCACAAATCACGATAAATCCTGCAACGATAATGAAAAATTCATTATTCCGGGCCGGGCGGTCCAGAATGACCGACCATAATGTACCGTTCACCATTACAGCAGTCACCGCAGCAGAGTTTTCCGGCATCACTGTATAAAGGACGGTAATTGTTTCACTGCCGGGAACAGCTTCAACAGAAGTGCAGTTGAGGTGCAGTCCTTCTGAGGTCAGGATGCCGTTATAATCCTGGAATGTATCATTTTTTAGCAGGACTTCCGGGATGATATCTCCCCCGCGACCGGACATCAGGAGCCGGGAGACACATCCCCCCGATATCTGTCCGCTCACATCTGCAGGGATGCGTGTCCCCGAACGGTATTCGCAGCGAAACGTGCCTGATTCATTGGAATCCGGAAGGATATTTTTTGATTCGATGAAGTAGCCTTTCGCAGACAGTGAACTGCGGGCTCCGGAATAGAGTGGATCCGCGTCAAGGATTTGTTCAAGGCTCTCCCTGTCCCGTTCATACTGCTCATTCACAGCCGAGATGTAAGATTCAAGTGAGGCTGAATCGTCAGGCACCGGATTCACGATCGGTGAGCGATCCCCGGTGGCGGATTGCGGGTTCACACTTTCCCGGCCGCCGGACTGGCCCGCAGAACCGGCCGGACCGGTTTGTGCAGGACTGTTCTCCCTGCTCAGGAGCGGATTCGATTCGTACGGTGATGATGAAACCTCTGATACGAAATGGATGACCGGCCCGTCGAGTGTGATGGCGTGAGTACCGGGATCAGAATATTCAAAGACGATGCAGAGCACGGATGTCGCTGTTACATCGGATGAACCTGAACTTAAAGTGATAGTGCTGTTACCCTCCCGTACCAGGTACAGGCCGGACTCTTTTTTTCGTACCGATTCCGGGAGGCCGTCCTTTCCGATAATAGTCCGGTTTTCGGACCGGGTGAGCGTACCTGTCATATCTCCCCCGGTATTCTCTGAAAATATTCCGATCTCCATTGTCCCCCCGAGCGGAACATAATACTCTGATTTCGGCAGTGTGAAGGTGATTTCCCCTGATACACCAGTACACAGGAGGATGCAGCAGAATAATGCAAAAAATACCGGTTTCATGGAATAATCCGTCTCCGCCCGTACCGGCAGTAGATCTCAAGGAGGATTACAACGCATGCACCTGCAAAGAAAAAGACTGCAATACTGGTCTCTTTTGTTTCCCGGACAATCTCCTTTGTGAGGCCTGCGTAGATATCGTTCAGTGTCCGGCGGTCAACCGATCTGAAATATTTTCCGCCGGTCGCCGTTGCGATCTCCTGCAGAGTCGCTTCATCAAGCGATGCATATTCAGGGTCACCGTACCACGTGTAACCTGACACTATGGGTTCAGTCGAGCCGATACCAACAGTGTAAACCCTGATGCCCTCGGATTGTGCAAATGAAACGGCTTCGGACGGATTGATCATCCCTGCATTATTCACGCCGTCGGAGAGGAGGATGACGACGCCGTTCCTCCCGGGAATTGACGATGCCATATCGATGCCAAGTGCAAGGCCGTCTCCCAGTGCCGTGCTCCCGTCTCTTCCGCTGACCGCCTCCAGTTTGCGGAGAACCCTTTCCCGGTCCGGGCTTAAATATGCGGCGCTGGTGGCACCTGATTCAAACATGACGATCCCGGCGTAATCGTCAGGGTCAAGTTCGCGGAGGAGAATTCCTGCCGCGTATTTTGCAGATTCAAGCCGGTTCGGCTGATAATCTGTTGCGGCCATGCTTCCGGACACGTCCAGCACCAGCACCACGTTTGCACCCTCTTTGACCTCTTCAAGTGGAATCTGCGGGTCTGCCAGACCAATAAACAGCAGGCTGAGTGCGAGGAGGGAGAGAAGAAACAGCGTTCTCGGGTACCGGTTGTTATGTGTGTCTCCAAGAATTGATTTAAGGACGGAAACACGTGAAAAACGCAAAGCCTCGTACCGCTTCTTCTCAAGGGTGCGGAGATAGAGGTAATATAATACCGGGACGAGAATTAGTCCTGGAAGCCAGAACGGCTGCGAAAAACAGGGCATTTTAAATCCCCCGGGAGATTCTGCGGAAATACCTGTTAAGAATGGCTGCGTAATCGTTGTCGGTCCCGATTCGAACGAATCCTGCCCGGGCACGCGCAAAAGCCGACGAAAGGTGCCGGTTGTATTCGGAAGACGCCGACGCATACGCTTCACGGACAGAGCGGTCTGACGTATCGATGAGAACCTGATCGCCGGTCTCTTCGTCCTCGGTCATGATCATACCGATATCGGGCAGATATTCCTCGTTTCTGTCCACGACCTGCACTGCGGTCACCTCATGCCTTCTGCAGAGAACTGATAAAAGCCGGGTGTCGACGGGACAGAAAAAGTCTGATATGATCACCACTGCACTCCTTCTTTTAACTGCACTGCAGAGATATTCAATGACCGGGCCGAGGTCAGTCGCCTTTTTTGAAGGTGTATGAGTTGAGAGCATCTTCAATGACGCAATAAGATGTTTTTTCCCGCGGCCGGGCGGGAAGAGACACTCGATACCGTCGGTAAAACAACAGAGTGCCACCTGTTCGCCGTCACGGTATGCCGCATACATGAGGCTCGCGGCTATCTCGAGCATCATCCGTTCTTTCGGAATTTCTGACCCGAATGCGCACGAACCCGAACGGTCAATCACAAAATAATAGGTCTGGTCACGCTCCCCGGTGCATTCTCTCATGAAAGGCCGGTCCATCCGGGCGGTCACCTTCCAGTCGAGGTGACGTATATCATCACCCGGTACATACTCACGCAGTTCTGCAAACTCGATCCCGGTCTGCCTGACAAACGATCGGTCAATCCCCTGGATCATGCCCCGGGCCGGTGTCCTTGTCGCTATCTCTATTCGTCGTATGGTGCTGAACAGGTCGAAACCGCTTTCCATGGGATCCTCCCCGGAAATCAGGTTCCCTGCTGAATTACGGATTTTCATGGAATTTCAACTGTCCCCAGCATCCTGTCTATCACATCATCCGGGCGTATTCCCCTGCTCAATCCTTCATAGGAGATGAGAATCCGGTGCCTGAGCACTGCATGGGCAACCGCAATGACATCCTCGGGGATGACATACCCCCGTCCCTCCAGCAGTGCATGAGCCTTGGATCCAAGGACAAGCCATACGGAGGCCCTGGGAGATGCCCCCCATTCGATACAGTCCCCGAGGTCTATCCCGAACTGCTCAGGGTGGCGGGTGGCATCCGTGAGACGGACGACATATTCGAGTATGCTCTGTTCGATATGGATTTTTCGTGCAAAAACCTGCAGTTCATTTATTTTTTCAACTGACAAAACGGCATCCGGGACTGGCATCTCATCTCCCGTGTAACGGTTCAGGATATCCAGTTCCTCGCTGCACGAGGGGTAATCCATGAGAATCTTGAACATGAACCGGTCGACCTGTGCATCAGGAAGCGGGTAGGTTCCTTCCGATTCGAGGGGGTTCTGGGTGGCCATGACAAAGAACGGCTTTTCGAGACGGATGGTTTCACCCTGGATTGTGACCTGCATCTCCTGCATGGCTTCGAGCAGGGCGGACTGGACTTTTGGAGGTGCACGATTGATCTCGTCTGCAAGGATGAACTGGTGAAATACCGGACCCCTGAATGTTTTGAAACCGGACTCGCTCCGGTCGAATATCTTTGTCCCGATGATATCGGCAGGGAGGAGATCGGGGGTAAACTGTATCCGGGTAAATGAACAGTCGAGAACCCTGGAAAGCGTGTGAACAGTCAGCGTTTTTGCGATGCCGGGAACGCCCTCAAGAAGCACGTGTCCTCCTGAAATGAGGGCTGTTACCAGGTGGGAAATGACGTTTTCCTGTCCGACAACTATCTTTTTCATCTCAAGGAAAACCGGTTCGAGATCATTCAGATAATGCCGGGCGGAGCGATTAAGTTCATCACTATTTAATTTTGTGCCTTCACTGGAACCATATTCATATAGCGCATCAAATCCACTTTTCCCAAATATTGATGTCGGATATTCTTTCATGGGTCACCCTGCATCACGCCTAATGTTAAATATATAAACTGAATATATTTGACATATGAGGCAAATAACAATTTATTTGTTATCATATACTGACTTAAAACATATTATTCACAATTCGAGGGAATACGATGCAGGTAGTGCGTGACAGGATTTTTAATACTATTTCAGGAAATGGCCTGACCGGCCGGTATCGCAGGGTCCTCATAATCCTATTTCTTATTGCGTTCGCTACCCCGGGAATTGCCTGTGCACAGGACACCGGGGAAAACCCGATGCCCGCAGCGCAGCATTTTGATATAACACTTGCGCATGGCGCCGGAACGGAATATATCAAGTTCGATGGCGGCGGACTGAATGCACTGCATATCACCACGAACCCGGATGATCCGTACGGGCAGGTGACCACCACGGAAGAGACATTCGGAACGTTTTTCCTGTCAGATACGGGCGGAAGAGGTTTTTTTGACAACATGTTCCTCATGGTCGCGGTAAAGGGGGACGTTCCGGACGATTTCTCGCTCCATGTAAAGGCGAGCGGATATCGCTGGACTCCCACCGCAGTACTGAACATGCCGCCTTCTGAAGAGAATATCACATATATTGACGGATCTGTTGAAGACACATTCACAAAAACGGATTTTATATACGGTCCACAGAACTGGAAACCGGCAGGCGCTACTGATCCCATGAATTATCCTCTCTATTTCGGGCAGGACATGTCCGACCCTTCAGCTGAATTTCATATCATGTTCATAGAGCTGAATGCCGGACTGATCGGGCCCAATGCCGGCCTTTCAGGCCTGAACGATAACGGGATGATAAAGCTTGAGTATTCTGTTGACAATCCGGGATCAATGGTCGCTTTTAACATTTATGGCTGGTGCAACCAGTCAAACCAGGGAAAAGGGATCTCCTGGACCAACATGGTTTCCGGGGAAGGCTCCAGCGGGTACCAGGTGATGGGCTCATCCGGACAGGGAGGTGATAACGGCCAGTCCGGCACAGGAAGTTCCGGAAATACCGTCGGGTACGAAACGACCGGTGAGGGTTCAACCGATTCCGATCAGCGGGACAGGGAATTTTATGTACTGGAAAAGTTTGTTGCGAACGGAACAATAGAGATCTTTACGATACAGGGAAATTCCGGAACCTTCTACAAAGGCCAGTCATTCAGTTCCGGATTTGATCCCGGACTGCCTGGCACAACATCAACCGGGCCCGGACGCCTGTATGTATACACGGGCGAAGGAAAAAACCAGGTATCGGGAAAGGGCACGGATGTGGATCTTTTACTGAAATGGGACGGGGTCGCCCTGACACCGGATACTTATTTCCACTCGGCAGTCGGGAAATCCGGTTCCCCTGTCACAGGTACGTATTGCTACAATGTGACAGGACTCATCGGGCCCCCGTTCCGGCACACGGTTACCGTGATGAATAACGGACCGCCGTCATCAATGGTGCGAGTGGACGGTATGATGCTCGTCGTCGCATATGACAATACATCCGCTGGACAGACCACCTGCTGGATTGGGGAAGGGGCCCTCATTATCGCGCCCGATTTAGTTACCGGAGGCGATGCCAATGAACCTGTCATCACCATTCCCCTGAAGGGAACAATCGACCTTTACCCATGGGACGACGCAGTCCTTTCGATAATCAGCACACGGTCGACCGGAGAATCCCGGGTCGGTGGATCCGTCAGGCTGAACGAGGGGCAATGGGAGGATATCAGTGATGCCGGCACCCCCGTATCGGTATCGTCCCACGATGTTGCACAATATCTTGAATGGGGAGACAATAGCGTATCCATTCAGCCTCCCGGAAACGATGGTGACGGATTGCCGCTGGAACTCAGGGGTATGGTTCTTGCACTGTCTCATCCCGCGGATGCCAGGGTTCTGCCCGCTTCCGGAAATGTCTCGATACTGTATGAGCCGTCACAAAACTCAGTTCCGCATGGAGTATCGACATACGGGGATCCATCAGCCACCCAGGTTTCCAGGGAACAGGGGCGTTCGCAGGCTGAAACAGGACCAACCGTCCCTGTGATGGAAAGCAAGGACATACGTGATAATCCAGTTGACAGGAGTTTCCTCGATGACATAATCACGATGATCTTCGAATTCCTGGTCGGTCCTGATCAGCCTGCACCTGCAATTGAATCCGCCTCTGCATATCCAGCCCCCGAAACCATCCGGACGGAAGAGGACCAATCCGCTCCGGTGCAGGATACCGGAACGAATAAATTATCCGGCCCTGTTTCAACAGATCCCGGTTACACGCTGACCATATCCAGTTATCCCCCCGGTGCGGATATTCTCCTTGACGGGACACCATTGAATGCGACGACACCCTTTTCCATAACCGGTCTGGATGCCGGCAACTTCACCATTACTCTCCTGAAAGATATGTTTCAGCAGATCGACGTTCCGGTCATGGTAAAAAATGATACGCTTCTCGATGTTGTTCTTATCCCGGCATACCGAGAGTCTGAAAATGAAAGCCAGGTTTCCACGAAGAGATCTGACCCGGACGCAGGAGGAATATATGTAAATTCCTATCCACAGGGTGCGGCAATCAGTGTCAACGGATTTAAGACCCGCGTTATCACACCCGCAGTGATATCCAATTTGCGGGCAGGATCTCATACGATAAAAATCGAAAAGGGAAATACTCCCTATGCAGTGAAGACCAGCACGGTGACCGTCCTTCCGGGAATAATGTCGAACGTATTTTTTTCCATCGAGCCGCTCCGCACACGATCATTCAGGATTGAATCAGATATCTATGACGGGAAGAAATTTACAATAAACGGAAAACCGCCTGTGCTGCAAATTCCAAAAAAGGTAACAGTGGAAGGTAACAGCGCATATGTCACCATCCGTGACGGCGGGGACTACATTCTGAAACAACTGTCAGATTATGTCCAGGTCGGCGAGACGGTGAAACTGAACCGGGAAGAGACTGAAATGGCATCGGTAATGGTCATTTCCACTCCTTCAGGTGCGGATGTACTTTTCGACGGTTTTCAAACCGGTTTCACAACTCCGTGCCGCATTGACCGGGTATCTCCCGGTATGCACCGTGTACTTGTATCCAGCCCCGGGTATATCCCGGACGAACAGGTGTTCAGTGTTGTTGAAGATCCCACCCTTGAAGACGACGCAACGGTCCGCCTTCAGCTTACTCCCTATGTATATGGTGCTATTTCGGTTGCAGGCACCCCGGACGGGGCCAGGATATATATTGACGATCGCTATTCGGGATACACGACGCCGCACGTTTTTGAGTATATGCCGATGGGGAGTTATTCGGTAAAAGTTATATCCGGCGATTTTTCAATGTTCTTCGATATCGACGTCATGCCAGGAAAAGAGAACGTTATTACTGTTAACTTCGAAGACGGGACCTTCAAAAAAGAGATCGGACCACTGGAACATCCCCGTGAAGCAGAAGTACTATAGTTAATATAATTATATTAATTTTAAACGGAAATTTTATAAATTATTATATATTAAGGATTAGACATTAGAAATAACCATAGATTAATTCAATTTAATTAAGAAGCGGATATGTTCCGCTGTATTTCTGATTCAGGTGCACCCATGAGAAATGATTCCTATTATAGAAAATTGAGCCGTTATGTTGCTCTATTCCTAATTCTGCTGGTCATATTTTCGATACCAGCGGTTACCGCAGACCCCCTTCCCGACATCCGCCACATCTTCGTCGGTGTAGCGAATGACGACGGAGTGAAATACGACCTCGACGGCCCGGTCTTTGGCGGACCGGACAATACATACTACATCAAGGCCGACGGCGGCGGTCTGAACGAACTTCATATATCTATTGATGTCGCCCAGGCCAGCGGCCAGGTCTCGACCGCCACAAACCAGTCCGGAACATTCTACGTTACCAACACCGGCGGCAGGGGTTTCGACGACGACATCGTCATCCTCCTCGCGGTGAACGGGACTATACCGGATGATTTCAGCGTCCATGTAAAGACGAGCGGATATAACTGGACGACGAGCAGCGTACCGAACCAGGTACCGACGGATTATGCCTATGTCGAAGGCGCCGTGGACGAGACGTTTACGAAGGCAGACTTCATTTATGGGCCGCAGACCTGGAAACCCGGTCCGGGTACGCTCGGCGTTCCTTCCCTGCCCCTGTATTTCGGCCAGGACATTTCAGATACGTCTAACGCCTTCCAGCTGATGTTCATTGACCTGAAGGTCGGGAACATGTACCCCTCGAAGTTCAGCGGAGTCACGCTGGAGAATAACGGGGCGTCAAAGGTTGAGTTCAGCTTCACCAACCTCACGTCGTTTGCGACCTTCAACGGGTACGGCTGGTGCCTTGCGGCGAACCAGGGACAGGGCATCTCGTGGACAAACAGGATGGATGACCCGGGCGCAAGCGGATACTCGGTCGTGGGGATTCCTTATGTACCTTCGCCTGCCCCGGTCGCGGACTTCACTGCAAATCCCATTTCAGGTGAAGTTCCCCTCACCGTGCAGTTTACTGACGCCTCAACAGGGAGCCCGACCTCCTGGGCATGGGACTTCGAGAACGACGGAGTCGTCGACAGCACCGACCAGAATCCTGTTTATACCTATACCATTGATGGAAATTACTCGGTAAATCTCACAGTGACAAATGATGGTGGAATCGACTCAGAAGTAAAAACAGACTATATTAAAGTGACCCAGCACACGCCCAAGACATGGACGGTCGGTGCAACCGGTGCCGACTACACCGAGATCTGGGATGCACTGGTAAACCCGCAGCTCTGGGACGGCGATACTGTATTCGTATACAACGGGACCTACACTGACCCTGATTCAGGGTCCCTCCAACTTTACCGGGAGATCAGCCTGATCGGGGAAGGAAGAGACCAGGTCCTCTACAATGCAGGACGTACGAAATATTTCTATTCGCCTGTAGAGATCGAGGGGATTAGTTTCCTGAATTCGACGCGGACTGTCGATTTAAGGGGTGAGAACACGGTAATCCGGAACTGTGCATTCGACACATTCGCCAAAATCAATTTCTACGCTCATAATATCAGGTTCGAGAACAATATCGTCAATGCAGGCAACTATCTTAGAGTAGGCGGATTCAGCTTCTACCCCTCTGACAACAACATTATTGCCAATAACACGTTCTCGAATATGGGGAGGGTTATCTGGCTCGGCGGGAGCAATCAGACCATCGCAGATAACGTATTCACCAGTTGCACTGGAACTGAAGTCATATTCGTTGACATGCTCTCCGGAAGCACGTTCGCACGGAACACTTTCACTGCATGCACCGGCGCCTTGTTACGGATGAATTCCCCGGGTGACGGAAACCTGGTCTGCTTCAATGACTTCGACAGTTTGAATCCAATTACCTATAACGGACCCCAGGGCGCAATATCCTGGAATGCGACCCAGCCGGTCACATATGTCTACCAGGGGACATCCTATACGGGATACCCCGGTAACTACTGGGCAGGCTATACCGGCACAGACGGCGATGGCAACGGGCTCGGGGATGAACCATTTGTTATTCCGCCATCCTATGGAGATCCTTTCCACTTTGATTATGAACCGCTCCTGGGGAGCTACCGGACCTATATCGGTGATTCCGGACCACAATCGCTAACCGCGGACTTCACTGCAAATCCGGTATCAGGAGAATTACCCCTCATAGTACAGTTTTCTGACATATCAACGGGGAATCCGACCTCCTGGGCATGGGACTTTAACAACGACGGAGTTCTCGACAGTACCGGACAAAACCCGGCATACATGTACACAACTGCCGGCACCTACACCGTCAACCTGACGGTGACAAATGACGGGGAAAGTGCATCAGAAGTAAAAACAGACTATATCACGGTGGCAGCCCACACACCACGGACCTGGACTGTTGGTGCAACCGGTGCCGATTACACCGAGATCTGGGATGCACTGGTAAACCCGCAGCTCTGGGACGGCGATACTGTATTCGTATACAACGGGACCTACAATGACCCTGATTCAGGGTCTCTCCAACTTTACCGGGAGATCAGCCTGATCGGGGAAGGAAGAGACCAGGTCCTCTACAATGCAGGACGTACGAAATATTTCTATTCGCCTGTAGAGATCGAGGGGATTAGTTTCCTGAATTCGACGCGGACTGTCGATTTAAGGGGGGAAAACACGGTAATCCGGAACTGTGCATTCGACACATTCGCCAAAATCAATTTCTACGCTCATAATATCAGGTTCGAGAACAATATCGTCAATGCTGGCAACTATTTAAGAGTAGGCGGATTCAGCTTCTACCCCTCTGACAACAACATTATAGCCAATAACACGTTCTCGAATATGGGGAGGGTTATCTGGCTCGGCGGGAGCAATCAGACCATCGCAGATAACGTATTCACCAGTTGCACTGGATCTGAAGTCATATTCGTTGACATGCTCTCCGGAAGCACGTTTGCACGGAACACGTTCACTTCATGCACCGGCGCCCTGTTACGGATGAATTCCCCGGGTGACGGAAACCTGGTCTGCTTCAATGACTTCGACAGTTCGAATCCAGTTACCTATAACGGGCCCCAGGGCGCAATATCCTGGAATACAACCCAGCCTGTAACGTATACCTATCAGGGTGTTTCACACGCAGGTTACCTTGGCAACCACTGGGCAGGTTATACCGGCACAGACAGCGATGGCAACGGGCTCGGGGATGAACCGTTTGTTGTTCCGCCTTCCTTTGGCGATCCTTTCCACTTTGATTATGCACCGCTCATGGGAAGCTACCAGGACTACCTTGTTGATTTTGCGTCGCAGTCACCGACTGCATACTTCACCGCAAACGTCACCAGCGGCGAAGCTCCGTTTACAATAACCTTTACCGACCTGTCCACCGGCAGCCCGACCTCCTGGGCATGGGACTTTGAGAACGACGGGATAGTTGACTGCACCGACCAGAACCCGGTCTACACCTACACAACTGCCGGGACATACTCGGTGTCCCTGACTGTAACCAGTGAAGACGGAACAGATTCAGAAATAAGGAATGATTATATCACAGTATCAGAACCGTCCGGTCCAACCGTCCTCTCTGGCTATAATAATATCTTCGTCCGGGTTGCAAACGATGACGGGGTGAAATACAACGCTTTCGATAACCACACCTACAACATCCGGTTCGAAGGCATCAACCGCGGTCTCAACGCCCTGCACATCTCCACCGATCCGTCGGTGAACTTCGGGCAGGTGACGGTGACCGACAGCCAGTCCGGTACATTCTACGCCACCGATTCAGGCGGCAAGGGCTACGAGGACGAGATTATACTCCTTGTGGCAGTGAACGGAACAATCCCCGACGACTTCAGCCTGCATATTACTTCGGACGGCTACACCTGGACGCCGAACCCGGTGAGCAACCAGCCACCCGCCCTGGATACCGTGACCTACCAGCCACTTGCCCTCGACGAGACCTTCACGAAGGAGGACTTTATCTATGGACCGCAGATCTGGAAGCCGACCGGGAACGAGGCAGATTATCCGATTTATGCCGGCCAGGATCTGACGGATACAGAGGATACGTTCCACCTGATGTTCATTGATCTCAACGCGGGTGTTCTGCGTCCCAACACAGACCTCGAAAACCAGGGTGCAGTCCGGATCAATTACACCTTCGGGAACCACGACTCGTTTGCGGCCTTCAGTGTCTACGCCTACTGCCAGAAATCCAATAATGGCGACGACATGGTCGCATGGACGAACGCATTGACGCCGGATAAAGCGATGAGCGGATATTCTGTCGTCGGTAAAATCAGTCCACCCGTCGCTGCCATCAACGTCACTCCGGACACGGTGTTCATTACTGCAGGTGATAACCTGCAACTCACAGCAACTGCATACGATATCGAAAGTGCCGTGATACCCGGTACTGTTTTCAACTGGACGAGCACTGATGTGACCGTGGCCACGGTAAACGAAACCGGTTACTTAACTGCCGTCGCAGAAGGGATTTCTACGATTACCGCTTCATCGGGCGATGTTTCGGCAACAACCCATGTGACGGTTCAGCGTGCAGAAACTCCGGCAGGCGGGGTCATCCCTGCAACCGACGACGTTTATTTAATAGTTGCAAACGACAACGGGGCGAGATTCAATGATTTTGGCGATGATTCATTCCACATCATCTGGACCGGCGGCGGTTTGAACGCCCTGCACATCTCGAATGGATCGAGCACCTCATATGAAGGTGAAGTGACGCAGACCCCCGAGAGGTCCGGAACATTCTACGTCACAACGACCGGTGGCAGAGGGTACTTTGATACTATATTCCTGTGTGTTGCAGTGAACGGGACCATACCGGATGACTTCCGCCTCCACATCCAGGCAGACGGATACCAGTGGACCCCGAACCCGACACCTCACAGTGAACCTGCATCCGATACTATCACCTATGTGAATGCTACGCTGGACGAATGGTTTACGAAGGACGACCTGACCTATGGTCCGCAGACCTGGCGACCGGCGGCAGGGACAACCTACCCAATCTACGCTGGTCAGGATGTAAGCGACACCTCCAACCAGTTCAGGATGATGTTCATCGACCTGTACGGGGGTGCTTTGAGCGCTCATTCTCTCCGGGTACGGTACGAGATAGAAAACCTATCATCGATGGCAGCATTCAATGCCTATGGTTATGGCCAGAATGCCAACTCGGTGAATGATTGCCTCACTACCTGGACAAACGACATTTCCAGCAGCGGCTGGACCGTCCTCGGCTTACCGGCTCCGGTCACGAATTTCAACGCTGACAAGACCGCCGGCGATGCCCCGCTTACGGTCATGTTCACCGACACTTCTGCGAACACTCCGGTCTCCTGGGCCTGGGACTTTGAGAACGACGGTATTATCGACAGCACCGGGCAGAACCCGACCCATACGTATGCCGCAGCCGGTATGTACACAGTGAATCTAACCGCTTCTAACGCCTACGGCAGCAATTCTGAAGTGAAAACAAACTACATCCTGGTAAGTTACGATTCCGTAGACTTCGTGGCAAACGTGACCAGCGGTGATGCCCCACTCGCGGTCGCCTTCACCGACGCTTCCACCGGTTCCCCGACCGCCTGGGCCTGGGACTTCGAGAACGACGGTATTATCGATAGCACCGGACATAATGCAACGTTTATCTATTCATCCGAAGGGACATATTCTGTAAAACTTTCGGTTACTGCAGATAACGAAACGAAGAGCTCGGTGAAGACTGACTACATTCAGGTCTCACCGCATATCCCAAAAACATGGACTGTCGGTTCGAGCGGGTGCGACTTCATCACTCTGGCAGATGCTCTCGGCAGCCCTTCAGTGATAGAGGGGGACAAAGTCTTTGTCTATAATGGTACTTATGCTGCCAGCGGTGTGATCAAACCCGTCTCGATAACCGGTGAAGGAGCAGAGATCGTTACGCTGGACCTGGGCGGTGGCACAGTGCGCATAAGCGGAACCGGGACCGTTATCGAGAAAGTGCGGTTCACCAACGGGCTATTGTATTTCAACAGTGGAAGCGGTACCTATGTTCCACCGACAGGAGTGATTGTCAGGAACTGTATCTTCGAGAACATGAAGAATCCAAGTGGACAAGGATCCATTTACCTGGGCATGTCAAATAACACCCTCATCGGCAATACATTCAGAAACAATAATGTCTATAACCTGATTTACGTGGCTGCGTCAGATGGAACAACGGGTAATCGCATTGAGAATAACATTTTCACGAACACCACGTCAACGGCAACACTTAAAGGTATAATCCGTCTGGCAACCGGCATCGGACCCGTCATCTGCAATAATACGTTTACCGACAACGACATGCCCTGCATACTGATCATGCGGAACATCGGAGCCGGTACCCGGATTTACCAGAATGACTTTATCGTACCGGACGGTATCAGTCCCGTGGCACTCCAGGGGCCGGCCGCTGCAGCATTCCAGTGGATCTCCCCGCAGGAGGTTGCCTACACCCGCCAGGGAACAGCCTATACAAAGGTTCTCGGTAATTACTGGAATACTTACGATGGTACGGATGCCGATGGAGACGGTATAGGCGATACTCCGTACACACTGGTCACGAACCAGATCGATGAAGCACCCCTGATCGACCAGGTCCGGGCATACTTTGGACAGGCTACCCCCCCAATCGCATACTTTACCGCTAATGTAACCTCCGGCACTGCTCCGTTGTCAGTCGGGTTTACCGATACATCCTCGGGATCTCCGACTGCGTGGTCCTGGTCGTTTGGTGACGGATACACCTCGGCCGAACAGAACCCCGCTCACACGTATGCATCGGATGGGTCATACCAGGTCAACCTGACGGTTTCAAATGCATTAGGAACCGACACCAGGGAAAAGACCGGGTATATCACGGTGACATCCACGCTCCCCGACCCGCCGGTCGTCAACTTCATCGGGGACAATCGTACGGGGCCAGCTCCGTTAACGGTTCATTTTACGGACCAGTCAACGAGCAACCCGACCGCATGGGCGTGGGACTTTAACAACGACGGAGTCATCGACAGCACCGAGCAGAACCCGACTCATACCTACACCACGGCAGGC
Source organism: Methanoregulaceae archaeon UBA467 (assembly GCA_002503825.1). GTDB lineage: Archaea > Halobacteriota > Methanomicrobia > Methanomicrobiales > Methanospirillaceae > UBA467. The sequence goes on along the minus strand of DASP01000012.1, from coordinate 13,173 downwards.
ACGTACCAGGTCAACCTCACCGCATCGAACGCGGGCGGATCAGCGAACAGGCTGAAGGGCAACTACATCCAGGTCACGAGCGACGACAATTCCAACCCGGTAGTTGATTTTTCAGCTGATTCGAGGGATGGAACAGCGCCGTTAACGGTCCAGTTCACCGATCTTTCAGTGACGGCGCCGATTGAGTGGGCATGGGACTTTGAAAACGACGGCGTCATTGACAGCACCCTGCAGAACCCGGCCCATACATACACGATGCCCGGGACATACCAGGTCAACCTCTCTGTTATCAACGCCAGCGGTACTGCAAACAGGCTGAAGGCGAATTACATCCATGTTTCAGCACCTTCAGGAACCGTGGTCGCATCTTTCACCGCTGATCCGAATACCGGCCGGGCCCCCTGCTTTGTAAGGTTCACCGACACCTCGACCGGTGACGGGATAACCGGATACGAGTGGGACTTTGGAGACGGGGCAACATCAACCCAGGAAAGACCGACTCATCTTTACAGGAGTGCCGGGACATATACGGTTACCCTGAACGTTATTTCCGGAACAGGCTCCGGTACAGCAACAGGAACGGTCAAGGTAACCGGAGGATCGATCAACCCTGGAGGCAATAAAGTAAAAGCACAGTTTACATCAAGCCCGTCCGCAGGAAGAGCACCGCTGGAGGTACACTTCACCGACCGGTCAATTGGTGCGACGACCTGGAACTGGGACTTCGGGGATGGAAGCAGTTCGACTGAACCAAGCCCGGTCCACGTCTATTCCGCTTCGGGAACATACAAAGTGGCACTCTCGGTAAGCGGTACAGACGGATCAGACACAACCACAGGAACGATCATGGTGATCGGCGGTTCAATCACACCGGGGGGAAATGAAAAAGCACAGTTTATATCCAGCCCGTCCGCAGGAAGAGCACCGCTTGAAGTACAGTTCACCGACCGGTCAAGTGGTGCGACGACATGGAACTGGGACTTCGGGGACGGAAGCAGTTCGACTGAAACAAGCCCGGTCCACGTCTATTCCGTACCGGGAACATACAAAGTGACACTCTCGGTAAACGGAACTGAAGGAACCGACACAACCACAGGAACGATCATGGTGATCGGCGGTTCAATCACACCGGGTGGAAATGTAAAAGCACAGTTTACATCCAGCCCGTCGGTAGGAAGAGCTCCACTGGAGGTGCACTTCACCGACCGCTCGAGTGGTGCGACATCCTGGAACTGGGATTTCGGCGACGGCAGCAATTCAACTGAAAAAAGCCCTGTCCATGTCTATTCCACATCAGGAACATACAAAATGACACTCTCGGTAAGCGGAACTGAAGGAACCGACACGACAAACGGTATGATAATGGTTACCGGGAGTCCTGACACCCCGGGTGGAAATGTGAATGCCCGGTTCACTGCAAGCCCGATGGTCGGCAGGGCTCCGTTGGAGGTACAGTTCACCGACCGCTCTAGCGGAGCGACGACCTGGACCTGGGACTTCGGCGATGGCAGCACTTCGACCGAACAGAACCCTTCCCAGGTCTACACAACCTCCGGGACATATAAAGTATCCTTGTCGGTGAGTGGTACTGACGGTACTGACACGACGACCGGGACGGTCATGGTCATCGGTGGATCTTCAATTCACCCGGGCGGTAAGACAAATGCCCAATTCACCGCAAGCCCGAAGGCAGGCAGAGCTCCGCTTGAAGTACAATTTTCAGACCGTTCGAGCTGGGCGACAAACCAGAGCTGGGATTTCGGCGATGGAATGAATTCAACAGAGGTAAATCCGGTCCATATTTTTACCGATAAAGGGACGTACAAAGTCATCCTTACAGTAACAATCGGAAATAACATCGAATCCGCAACCGAAACAGTCTGGGTGATATAACATATCGAAAGAATCACCTCTTTACGGGCGGGTTCTTTATGAAGGAAATACCGGGAAACCCGGAGCTATCCGGGCCCTTCTTTTTTTCACGACTGAATAATCCCTGATTCACGATGAGAATTTAAATGCAGGATAATTATCCTGACAGATTTTCCTGCAGGGACAGGAATCCTCATATCAGTTCAGATGTACATAACAGCACTGAAATACCGGCAGGAGACGTGAAACCAGCTTTGACAACCGTGATGCAGGCAGAGGATCTGACAAAAGTCTACGGCGACCTGACCGCCGTGGACCATGTGACCCTCTCCGTCGAAAAGGGTGAACTTTTCGGGCTGCTCGGCCCGAACGGGTCCGGGAAATCGACGATGATAAAGATGATGACCGGGCAGATCCGGCCTGCAGGAGGATCCGCACATGTCCTTGGTATCGATGTGATGACGGACCCGGTCGGTGTCCGGAAGCTCGTCGGGATCATTCCCGAGCAGGAGACCCCGCCAAGCTTCCTGACGGCGGCAGAATACCTTGATTTCGTCGGGGCTATCCGGAAGATACCCGATATCGGGGAGCGTGCGGCATGGTGGTTTGACTTCCTCGATTTTGCTGACAAAAAAGACGTCCTATGCAAGGACCTTTCCCGTGGGACACGCCAGAAACTGATGTTTGCACAGGCCTTTATCCATACCCCGGAGCTTGCGTTGATCGACGAACCGCTCATAAACTTCGACCCGATCATGCAGGACGTCGTGAAGAAGTACCTGGCCGGGTATGTAAAAGACGGCAATACCGTTTTTTTATCGACGCACATCCTTGAAATTGCCGAGGAGATCTGCTCACGGTTTGCCATCCTGCACAAGGGCAGGCTCCTGTATACCGGTGCGACTGCAGACCTCGGGGATCGGCACCTTGACGGGCTCTTCCTTTCGCTTGTGCAGAAGGAACGCCATGTTTGAACTCTTTTTTGCGATGGTAAAAGAGGAGTGGCGGGTCCATTCCACGATCTTCGGGAACCTCTCGTTCGCCCTCTTTCCGGTACTGATATTCTGGATAGCGCTCATGGGCTCTTTTCTGCTTCCCGTCTTCCGGGAAGCGCTCCCGGCTGGAAATCTCTCTATCGTCATACATTCAACGTTTCTCATGCTCGGGTTCATGGTAGGCGCATTCGGGCTCCTCGGGACCGAAGTGATGAACCGCAGGTTCGGTCAGGCGAGCCTGCTCTCGTACTCGGCACGTAGCCTGCCGTTATCGGAACGGGTCATCTTTACAACCTTTGTAATCAAGGACACCGTGTACTACTTCTTCCTCTGGGTCTTCCCTTTCGGCCTCGGGTTTGCAGTCGCCTCGCCTTTCATCGGCCTCCCGCCCGTTGTCCCGGCACTCCTCCTGCTCACGCTCACCCTCGCTTTTCTATACGGGCTGTGCGTGATCTTTTTCCTTTCAACAGTCTATTCACGTTCAAAGAAAATACTTGGTGTTCTCCTTCTTGTCATCGCTGCAGGGATCGGAGGAATCACCGTTCTCACAGGGACAAATCCTGCACGGTTCTTCCCTCCGCTCATACTCTTCACCGACTTTTCATGGGAAATGTTAGCAGTCTCGTGCACGGTGATTCTCCTGCTCTTTGTGGTATCACTGCTGCTCTTCTCTCCTGATATATCAGGGACGTCAAAGCATTATCAGAACCGCTTATCTCCGCTCACCCGTAAATTGTCGTTTTTTCCGTCACCACCGCTTGCGGCTAAAGACTTAATCGACCTCTCACGGAGCGGGAGCCTTATCGGACAGACGCTTTTTTCATTCCTCATCCCCCTCGTCGTTATCTGGTTCTTTTTATCGGTCCTTTCGGGATATTTCCCCCCGCACGGGCTCCTCCTCATGTTTTCATGCGTGACCGGCGTGATTGCATCGACGATGTATACCTGGCTCACTATGTTTGATACGTTCGGGGCCTATGCCTGCCTGCCGGTAAGCGTCCGTACACTCATTGTAAGCAAGATCACCAGTTTTTCCGTGCTCCAGCTCATCCCGGCCTTCTTTATCGCAGCAACTGCCCTCCTCTCCGGGGAGGGGCTCTACCTGTTTCCGGCACTGCTGCTCTGTATCCCGATCTCGTTTTTCTCCCTCGGCGTAACAGTATGGCTCACCGGGCTCTCGCCGAGCGTGCTCGTGTACGATGTCAAGGTGATGGTGACGTACCTTGCACTGTCCGGACTTGCCGTAACGCTCATGTCCGGTCTTGCGTTTACAGACCCCCTCTATTCACTTGCAGGCCTGCTCCTCCTGTTTCCGGCGTGGTGGTTCATGCGGAAAGGAATGACACGGTGGGAGTCCCGCGAACAGCCTGGTTTCTAGGTCACCATTTCATTTTTGTCAGGGAACGACAACCGTGATACAGAGAGACTTTTATATTAACAGCAGGGAGACAACATCACGTTTTAATGCCGTGTTTCATCCGGATCTCTTGTACATGCAGTTGTAGTATCTCCAGTGGCCGTTTTTTTTATTTCTCCCGTTTCTTTCCGGATAACACTTATCGCTCCTGTTCTCACCCGGGTTGCCGTGATACAGGAATGATTAAGGCTCATATCAGGAAATATCACTTCATGTCTCCGGACCCGGTTTCCCGTATCAGGAGCCTTATTGAAAAGTTCACGATCATCACTTTTATTCCGGATATCAACGGGTACCGGCAGCTTTCAGGTCGGAAGGCCGGTCCCTGCATCTTCAGGGGCTGTACAGAACCAGTCGCGTGGGAAGATTCAAGGGGTGGAAATTTTCTCTGCCAGGGTCATTACCTCGTCATGAAGCGGTGGATCGAAGAGGCATGGAAAGGCCTGATCTCCGGGGACCTGTCAGTAGTCTTTGATTCAGAGAAAAAACCGCAATAGCATATTCCCTGTGGGAGATTTATCCTGCCAGTACTTCAACTGAATGTGCGTGAGCAGTTCTTTACCGTAATTATTTACAGCGATCTCAACAATGACCCCGGTTCCGTCATGGACGGTCCCCGTTGTCTTCACCACAGACCGGTGAAGTTAAGGTGGATAAACGGGATACCGGTTATCGGTACGGTTGATAATCTGACATTCGAATGTTCCCAGTGCGGGGAATGCTGCAGTCATCTCGGACTGGTTCACACCATAATTAAAGACCGCGGGGATTTCCACTTTCTGGTAAATAACGAATATACCGGGGAAAAAACAGAGGTAAGAGTTGATCCTGACAAGATCAGCCTTTTTCTTGACATGACTATTTTCAGCGAACGTCCCGAGGCATGCCCGTTCTTCCGTTTTGATACTGCTTCTTTAAAAGGATACTGTACCGTTCACCTGACCCGCCCTGAAATCTGCAGAGATTACGGATGCTGGCGGATGCTCATCCTTGGTCCTGGCGGTAAGAGGGCGGGCCGGATCATGGATTACCGCCACCTGGCATCTGAAGACCCGGCCCTGACCCGGATTTTCGAGAAACATATCAATCACCTCAAAGAACCGGATGATGCAGCATGGGATGACTATGTGATACGTGTTCTTGCCCGGAAGGGGTATACCGTCCGAAGATAATTCAGTAAAATACGTTTAATGTTAAAATAAAAGGGTTATACCGCCGTGATATTTTTGAACTGTGTCGTTCATCACGGCCATTGTACATGATGTTGTGTCGAAACTTGTGTGTCCCTTTTTCCCCTGCTTACCTCAACTACACCCTTCACCCCCCGGACGTGCCGAATTCAGGATTGAATATGAGTAATCAGGAAAAGAATTATTTGTCCCCCTAGGCTCTCCCGAAGTACAGGTCTATCGACCTTTCAATGCATGTGGCAGCTTCATTTTCGCGCCCCATTTTTTTAAGGCTCATACCTTTGTTAAACCAGGCATCTGCATTGAACGGATCGAGAGTGATTACCTTGTCATAGTATGAGACTGCATCTTCGTACCGGCTCATGTAGTCATGACAGTTCCCCAGTTCGCATAGTGCGTGATAGTTTTTAGGTGAGTGTTCGACTGCCTGGTGAAGCATTTCAATAGCGTGTTCATATTCCCCGCTGTCTGCTTTTTCACGAGCTTTCTGGTAGAGATACTCCGAATGCGGAGAAATTGCGTTTCTTTCATTCCATGTCATTTTTTCTGCCCCCATATCCACAAAATGCTAACTGGCATGTTTGTGATTGACATTCACTTATTCAAAGGCATAAATAAGAATTTGCAATACCGGATTGCAAGTTGGATATGCCAGTTGGGACTGCATCGGAAGAGTGCATGGCAATAGTGCACTGCAGTTCCGTCTGGCAGAAACATTTATAAAAACAGTTAGTAACCAGATATGTTGACCATGGCAGTTCTTGATCCGGATAAGGTGAATACAATAACCCAGTACCTTAGATGGAACCCGCGGGGTATCACTATCTCTGATCTCTCCACGAAAATAAAATTAAACCGGAACCTGGTGGCCAAGTACCTTGACATGCTCACTATCGCAGGGCAGGTGGAGATGAAGATGCTGGGCACGGCAAAGGTATACTTCCTCTCCCAGCGGGTTCCCGTTTCTGCAATGATAGAATTTTCTTCGGATTATGTCATTTCTCTTGATTCTGAGCAGACCATCATCCAGGTGAACGAACCGGTCCTCCAGCGTATCCACCTCCCACGTGAGGAATTAATCGGAAAAAAAGTGGATGAAATTAAAATCTCATTCATAAAAAACCTAATAGCAGACAAATTGCCTGGCGAAGAGAATCATCTGACCGAGAACATCACGGAGACCGCGTGTACACAAAAAGGCAGACGATTTTACTTCAGGGTAAAGCAGGTTCCGACGGTATTTGAAAACGGCCACCACGGCCTGACATTCATTATCGAGGATGTAACTTCCAGGAAAGAGTCGGAAGAAGCCTTAAAAATCAGCGAGGCACGTTACAGGGGTATTGTTGAGGACCAGACCGAATTTATCACACGATTCCGGTCAGACGGGGCGCTTATCTATGCAAATGACTCGTACGCACGCTATCTTGGTAAAAAAGCAGCAGACATTCCGGGAGAATACCACATACCCGGAATATATGATGAGGACCGGGCCTTCCTGGACAGGTCACTTCCGTCCCTTGACAAAGAAAATCCTGTTACTACGATTGAATGCCGGATTGCGAATCCGTCCGGTAAAACAGGATGGAACCTCTGGACAATCCGTGCGCTTTACGATAATGAGGGAAATCTCCATGAGTACCAGGGAGTAGGAAGGGATATCACCGAGAAATGCGAGTCAGCAGCGAAGATTAATAACTACATCAAAATGATGGAGTTTCTCTCTAAGACCGGCAGGGACTTCATGGATTTTGGAGATAATGATGATATTTATGAATACGTCGCACGCCATGTCCAGACCCTCTCGCAGGGGCTTTTGGCATGGGTCGGCCTTTATCGCAAACCGGACCGGACACTTATTCTTCAGAGCCTTGCCGGCAGCCCGGAAGCCATCGGATACGTGCAGAATATTTCTGGAATGAAAGATACGGATATCATTGTTACCGTTGGAAACGATGACCCCGGTGAACTTATCCGGAACAGGAGGCTCGTCAAAATTCCCACGTTTTTCCAGTCATCTCATATGCAAAACCCTGAGGAGATCTGCAGCCGTATCAGCGATACTGCAGGAGAGTGCGAATCGTACATTATGGAGCTCGTCTCCAAAGGCAGGATTATCGGATATATCGGAATGTGCACCCAATGCAGGCCCGGGCTGAAGAACAGGGATTATATCGAGGCATTCATACAGCAGGCAGCGATTGCGATTGACCGGAAGATTGCCGAGGATGCGCTGAAATCAAGCGAACAACTCTACCGGAGCGTAATCGAAAATATCGAGGACGTCTACTACAGGGCGGATGAGGACGGAATCCTGATCATGGCAAGCCCGAGCTGGGCAAAAATACTGGGATATAACTCGCTCGATGATTGCATCGGAAAAAATATTGCAAACACATTTTATATGGACCCGGAAAAAAGAAAGGAATTCGTTGAAAAATTCGACAGAGTCGAGACGGTTACGGATTATGAGGTCGTCCTGAAACAAAAAGACGGCTCACCACTGCACGTTGCGGTGAGCAGCCACCGGTTCTATGACGAGAATGGAAACGTACGTGGGATCGAAGGGATATTCCGGGACATGACGCAACGGCATGCGGCAACTGAAGAAATTAAGAACCATATTGCCAGGATGGAATTTTTCTCCCGAAAAATACAGGATTTTATCGAACTACAGTCCGAATCGGATATTTATGCAAAAATCGCAGCAGACCTGAAGACCATGGCCCCGGATGCCATGATCCTGTTGAATTCATATGATAACACCACCGGCATGGTTACCCTCAGGTGTTTACTGGATGAGACAGACCATGCAAAATGCACTGACTGTCTTGGTTTTGACCCTGTCGGGATTGAACTTAAAATGGATTCAACCGCCCATACCGGGCTGAAAACTGGTATTTTGCATAAAGTTTCGTTTTCGCTCTACGATCTTACATTCAGGGGAATTCCCGAGGATATTTGCAACTGCATCACTGATGCGGTCAACATCGGAGATATCTATGCCATTGGTTTTGCCAGGGGCGGTGTAATCTATGGTAACGCGGCAATACTGCTTCACAAGGGTGCAACTGTCCCGGATATGTCTCTCATCGATACCTATGCCCATGCAGCATCAATCGCCCTCCAGCGGGATATTGCAGAAAAAGCACTTAAGGAAAACGAGAGAAAGCAGGCGGAAGAAGCGCTGAAGAATAGTGAGAATTATCTTTTGACAATATTTAACTCCACGCAGTCCGGGCTCATGGTGATCGACCCGCAGACTTCCGCAATTTTTGATGTAAATTCGACCGCCGCTGAATTAATCGGGGCAAAAAAGAATGAAATAACAGGTAAATCCTGTAAAAAGTTTCTCTGCCATGCAGAGGACGCTCCATGCCCGTTCACGGAACTCGGTGAGGACGTTATCCGCAGGGAGGGGGTCCTTACCACAACAGGTGGTGAAAAGAAGCCAATTATCAAAACCGTGGTTCCGGTCAGCGTTGGAAACCGTGCCTACCTCCTTGAAAGTTTTATTGACATGAGCGGACGAAAAGAGGCAGAAGCGGCGCTACATGACAGTGAAAAGTGGTTCAGGTGTATAATCGAGATGATCCCGCAGTCCGTCTGGGAGTGTGATATCGAAGGAAATCTGACCTATGCAAATTCCCGCTGTTACGAGATGTTCCGGTATACACCGGAGGATATGAAGAAAGGACTGAATCTATGGCAGATGATCCATCCCGATGACCGCGAATGGATTTTAAATGAATTTAAAGATGCGATACTGCACAAACCATCAGAATTTCCAAGACACCATGAATTACAAGGATTACGAAAGGACGGAACCACATTTCCGATGATGGTATACCACATACCGATTGTCTGTAAAAATGAAAACTGCGGGATGAGAGGTATTAGCATAGATATCACAGACCATAAGAGAATTTATAACGCTATAAAAGATTATTAACCGTTCAGCATAGGTAAAATGAAGATTGCAACCCGGACCATTTTTTACATAGTTTTGGACCTGGATTGACACGGGGTATCAGGTACCTGATCACTGGCGTTATCCAGCCACTATTTCCCGGCATTACCCGGTTTCATATTTTTTACCTCGCAGGGAATGCTGTGCATGTCAGGCATATGCCTATATCATTCTTCTCTCCAATTACTTTTCAGATATCTGAAAAGAGTACAATATCCCTGATTGTCATGTCCATAAGAGGTATTATGAAACCGCTTCTTCTCTTCCTTCTCATCGTATGCATCGGGTGCGCTTCAATTGCGCCCGCTATCGCAGCGTTACCGTATTCACCGTCACAACCCACGGTCTCTGTCGTTCTGTTTTCAGATACGCCAGGACTATGGCAGGATAATTCCGGCGTTATTGCCGCCGGGCTTATCGTAATTTCGACTCCTTCCGGCGCAGAGGTACTTGTGGACGGTGCGGTTCCGGGCACCACACCCTGTACGCTGCCGGGTCTCCCATCCGGGGTTCATATCATTACGATCAGGATGAATGGGTATAAGGACTGGACCCGGACCGTGCTTATCCGGGACAGGCATACTGTAACCCTCAATGCAGTTCTTATTCCATGTCAGGCCACACCAGTTCCGACCATTTCCCCGAAACCTACCCTGACCCGGCCATCAATCACCCCGCCCGGGACTCCAATCCCTTCATTCACCATCTGCCCAACGCTTACTACGAAACCGACCCTGACTCACCCGTCAATTACTCCGCTTGGAACGCCCATACCTGCACCATCCATGCAAATTGTATCGATTCCTCCCGGTGGGGCAGTCGTTGCTGACGGGATATCCAGAGGGATCACCCCCTGCACACTATCAGGACTCTCTACCGGAATTCACATTATCGCGATAAAAGCAGACGGTTACAGTGAGCAGAGCAGAATAATTCTGATACGTCCCGGAGAGTCAAAAGTCATCGAATTCACCATGGTTCCGGCAGGATCAGGGGAATAAAACCACCGTCCCGGTAAATAAATGAAATGGGCTGTTGCATCCGGCATTTATCCATCCATAAAAAAAATACCTGCTGATATTTTCATTCTTTTTTTAAAAAATTCCGTTACGCCACAGTATCCCGTGCCAGATACCTGAAATTAAGGTCATCATATGAATTTTACACCCGGCCTGGCAGGAATAAAAACCAACCTATATCAGAATATTTTCCCCATCATACCTGTATGGACGAAAGGATGAGGGAACTACATCTGCAAAAAATCCATACCTATGTAAAATCAGCTTTTTCCGCATCAGGGTCGCATGGATTCGACCATGTCATGAGGGTCACCTGCCTGTGCGAAATGATCGGGAAAAAAGAACATGCAAATATGGACATCCTCATCCCGGCAGCCCTGTTCCATGATATCGCCCGCCCGCTCGAAAAAAAGGATGGCACACCTCACGAAGAGGAGGGCGCAAAAATTGCAGAATCCTTCCTCTCTTCGATACATTATGAACCTGCTCTCATACCGCCGATAGCCGGTGCAATCCGGACCCACCGTTACCGTTCCGATCAAAAGCCAAAAACCCCTGAAGCAAAGATCCTCTCCGATGCCGACAAGCTCGACGCAATGGGTGCGACCGGCATTGCACGGACGTTCATGCGGGCCGGGGAACACAACGGGGAGATGCAGGACGCCATCGAACATATCCATGAAAAACTGCTGAAACTGAACGATCACCTGTATACAAAGACTGCAACAGAGATTGCACAACGCCGTCACGACCTCCTCGAGTATTTTGTCAGGAGCCTGGAAGAAGAGTTGTCGATACCTGATCCGTCTCCTGTAACGTGATGACCAGCAGGAAATGAAAGATCTCTCTAAAAAATGAATCGTTTCGTTGTATTTACACGAATCCTTTCACGTATTCCCTGATTTTTACTGCTCCCTGTTTTTTTGCCATGAGACGGGTGAGGTGCGATATATCCACCGAATATATTCTGTTTCCGATCAGCAACGTCATTTCACGCTTTTTTTGTTGTATGAGTGGCGAGAGCCATGCAACACCTTCCTTCTCCCCGGCAGGGTCGACAATATCACACGGATGTTCATTAAGGAGATCCCGGACGTCCTCTGGCCTCAGGTAATAACTGACCCCCGCCATGCACAGGGCAAGCCCCCTGCCTGACGTTCTGACCATGCCAGCATCCCTGTAGAAGTTTTGTGCAGGACGGATCATTATGCCACCGGGATCTCTTGTATGTATGGCGTATGAAAAGCTGTCGTCAGACAATATTAAGGGCATTTCAAGCGATTTTAATGAGATTTACGCCTTTATAAATTCATTCGTTTTACGCCTTATACCACGGACCGTTTGATCTTTATGGGGTTCCTGTCCGGCAGGATAAAAATGCGATAAAATTTGCATTTTTACTGCGGGCATTTTGGTGCGTCATTAAAAAAACACAATACAGGAATAAAAAGACAAACCGGAAGTAATTGCAGTATGTGGCATAATATACCTGATTTCCGGGACTACAATGGGGGTTTCAGACCATTTTTTTCAGGCTGATACTATTAAAGTGAAAAAACCATGAACTGATATCTTTTTGTTAAAAAAGTGAATATATTAAAGATAATTCCAAATGATTAAATACTCATCTCAATGATAAAATTTCATGCTGGAAATCTATGCTGGACGTCCAGCACATTACATAAAGGAGGTTTTATAATTAAAAAACGGATTGCTATTTTATCATTAAGCATTTTAATTCTCTGTACATGCCTGGCACTGGCAGATACGGGTGTACCGCAAGTCCCTGAGACACAGGGGTTTAAAACAATGACGGCAATATCAGCGTTCGGTACGGCAACCGAAACCGATTCCATTGTCTCGCAAATCATAAACTGCGGACAGTGCGGACTTCCAGTTCCACTACCTTTGTGGTATGACAGTCATTCGGTCTATTCCAGTTCGTATATGGAAAACACCCTTGCAGATCATGGACTTATCACATATACCAAGGGAATCACAGCCGATACCTCAGGTATGGCCGCAGAAAACCAGTATAATGTTGTCACTGATAAGATTGTCGAATTTGTCGGAAGCGAAACCGGACGGATGGTCTCTGATGAAAGCACGCTCCTCGACGGAGTCGGGACAACATACTATGACGATGAGATCATGCTGTGTCCGTTCGCCTCGGGATTGCATACCCTCAACCCGCCATTCTGCAACATTGTGGAAGAAGGCAGCAGCATTGACCTGACAATCGGGTCTTTAACCACCGGTACTTCAGAGCGTCACATCATGCCGTATGCAGGCAGTATATATGATGAAGGGGATATTGGCTGGGATCTCCCTGTCTCGGACTCTGGTGTCGAGCTGAACTACAACATAAAGCTCACCGGATTTGGCGATATCCCTGCGATGGGAAGTGCAGAGGCATACATGAACGTTCACCTCCAGGAAGCCAGGACAGCAATCTATTCTGAGTCTGCCCCCATTATGAAAGCGGAAGACCTTGTCTACTCAGAATCAACTACTGCGGCTGGAGAGATTACTCTCTTCCAGAAAGTGATGAATTATAAATCACAGATCACTGCACCGGGATTTGTTGAAGCCCTCTGATAACTTCATTTTTTTATTTTTTTAAAAATTGTAACTGTTCAGCCTGATGTGTGAGCGACAGAAGGGATGAAGGGGTTTTCCTCGAAAGCATCCACAAGAGCTGCCAGAACAG
>DASP01000013.1:86020-150076 GCA_002503825.1 Methanoregulaceae archaeon UBA467 | reverse complement strand
CCAGAGGCCATGTCTGTGGCATCGCGGCAGCCGTAGCAGCCGAAGCTGTGATCTTGCGGTCGGAGCTGAACAGTTACATTCTCATAGTGACTATCGGGGAGAGCGAACTCGTTTTTTATGAAGAGAAAGGGGAATTGTCGCTCCCCTGTCAGAAAATCATGGGAATTCAGTCTCTGAACCGATTCACGATGGCTTTTTCTTAATTTCCCTGTTGTTCAGTTGATTGCGCAGGCATCCGGGAAGACATTTTGAGAGGTCTGAACAGGTGACCGGATGGCGACGGCGCTCCGGACCGGTCAGGCTTCCGCGTTCTCATCAGATTATAAACAGCTAACGAAAATATCACCGCAGTAATAAGATACATGCAGATCCCGAACAGCGTGGTTATCCCGGCAATAAGCATGAGCCTTGTTTCCTGTAGTACCATGAAACCGCCTATTCCAAACAATATCCAGAACAGGATTACCGAAAGCCGTGTAAATTCAATCGGACTGTAGATACTGCGTTCCCGCGCGTCTTCGTATTCGGTGGGAAACCGGTCAATTATCAACCCCATCCTGAGCAGTACGAGGCTTGAGAAGAGGCTGAACACAACAACAATGGCAAGCCCGAGAATGACAATTTCACTCAATTTTTACACACTCCCTACTCGAATAGTCTTCCCGTATCTATTTAAAGTATTTCATATGTAATACAAAAGTAATACAATATAAAAATAGATTCTTTATGTATTATTTATGGAATTTAAGCGGGAAAAACATTATTTATATATTATGGAACTTCATTTCTTAGAGGATGGGTGAAAAAGGATCAAATCAGGGTGGGGAACGCGTTGCAATTTCCTATAAAATGCCCCCTTATATCTATGAAAAAGTCAATAAACTTGTATACGAAGAAAAAAAGTTTTCGACTGTATCAGATTGCATTACCCAAGCATTAATATCCTTCGTCGACAATCACAACGATGTGGGACAATACAAGGAGCTCCTTCAGGAGTACCTTTCATCGGATGAGGGACGCGATTTTATGAAAAAAATGATGAAAGACCTGCTGGTAGATGTCCTCACAACTCAACAGACAATCCAGAATGAGCAAAAAAAGTAATACATAGGTAATGTTATGGTGTGTCCATCGCACCGGATTTTTCTCCCTTTTTTTATAGCCCGTCGTCCGGTTGACAGGTGTCTTTTTAGCCTGTGAGATCGAGAATGAAAGTATGATCTCCAGAACATTCCGTTTTGCCGGGCTGCTGACGCTGGCAGCCCTTGCATGTGCAGGATGTCTTTCGGTCAACGTCGGGGACGTGTCCTATTCTGACGGGGGATTTAACGTAATTCTTACCAATGACGGGAATACCACTATGCGTATCCTTCGCATGACGGTATACGAAACCCGGAATCTGGAGCAGTACCAGATTTTTCAAAAGTCAGAACTCGTATCAGTTATAAGCGGGACAAGCAGGGTACATATCCCGGCAAATCTTACACCGGGAAATTATAAAGTGTATCTCTCGATCGTAACCGGTGATGAACAGATATATACGGTGATCCGTGATGTCAGGGTTTAATACAAAACATTTTATGAAAGCGGCACGTGGAAATGTCCCTGCTGATATCGTATTTTATAATGGAGAGATTTTTAACCCGTTTACGTGTGAATGGGAGAATTCCGGATTTGCCGTGAAAAACGGTGTTGTTATCGGAACCGGAGAATACCATGGAGTTCAGGAATACGACCTCAAAGGCCGGCGGGTTGTGCCCGGTCTGATCGATGCCCATGTGCATATTGAAAGCTCACTTCTCTGTCCCCATGAATATGCAAGGCTTGTCGTAAAGCATGGGACAACAACAGTCATTGCAGACCCCCATGAAATCGGGAATGTATGCGGGAGTGCAGGACTGGAATATATACTCTCAGAACGGGAAGGCCTTCCAATCGATATTTTCGTCATGCTTCCCTCGTGTGTCCCGGCAACACCCGTTGACAGGGGCGGTGCGGTATTGGATGCATCCGATCTTTCCGAATTCAAGGGAATATCAGGAGTACTCGGGCTTGCGGAAGTGATGAATGTCCCGGGTGTGCTCACCCTTGATGAAGAGGTATGGAAAAAAATCCGGATGTTCCCGCTTGTCGATGGTCACGCACCATTACTTACGGGCAATGATCTTAATGCCTATATCCTTGCCGGAATTCAGAGCGATCATGAATGTACCGGTGCCGGAGAAGCCCTTGAAAAACTCAGGAAAGGCATGTATATATTCATCAGGGAAGGGTCTACTGAAAAGAACTTAAAAGAACTCGTTCCGATTATTACAGGGCCTGCCTCCAGCAGGTGCTGTTTTGCAACTGATGACCGGCATGTTGACATGCTTATCAAAGACGGTCATATTGATGACTGTGTCCGAAAAGCAATCGAGTATGGAGCAGAACCCGAACTGGCAATAAGGATGGCGACATTAACGCCCGCAGAACGTTTCCTTCTGTCCGACCGGGGTGCATTATCTCCCGGTAAAATTGCTGACTTCTGCATATTAAAAAAGGATTCTGTTTTTGATGTCGAGGTTACGTTTAAATCAGGCAAATATGTGACAGACAGCTCGTATCAGCAAAAAGGATTCATTAAGAAAAAGTTTCTCTGCGGTGTCCCTGCAGATCAGGACATTGCCATTACCGGCACCGGGACCGCCCGTGTCATCGGGATCGTACCTCACCAGATCCTGACCAGTACACTCGCATATGACCTCGACGGAAAGGATATACCTGATCTCCCGCGTGACATATTGAAAATCGTCGTATGCAGCCGTTATCTGAATCATTCTGTTGGATGCGGCCTCGTACACGGGTTTGGACTGAAACATGGTGCTCTTGCCAGCAGCGTCTCACATGATACCCACAATATTATTGCAACCGGAACGAACGATCCTGATATCAGGACTGCAATCAGCACGGTAATCAGAGGTGGTGGCGGGATGGCCGCCGTATCTGGTACAAAAGTTACATATCTTCCGCTCGAATGTGCCGGGCTGATGTCGGTCCGTTCATATGAAGAGGTATACGCATTATTGTCAGAGCTCAATGCACATGCCGCAGATATGGGTGCAATTGATGACCCGTTCATGTATCTCTCGTTCCTTGCACTGACGGTCATACCGCATCTCAGGGTAACTGATCAGGGTCTTTTTGATGTCGATTCTTTCCGGCATGTGCCAATTTTTAACGAGTGATTATTTCCGGGTCTTTTTTTTGGCTCCCCGCTATGTCGTGAGGGTAAGACGGGCAAAGATATTACTGGCTCTGTTGACATCCATCCCGTTCTCTCACTATTCCTCTTTCGCCGCACACCTCATACCGATACTCCCGGGGCTGATGCCCATGATCGTATGTGTGCGTCCCCTCGCTAAGACAGGTACCTAAATTTAGTTCTTTTTAAAAAGTAACTGATACCCGGTCAACCCTCCCTTCAGACCGTCCTGCAGCGGGCGGGGCAGGGAGGCTCCGACCCCTCCTGTCAGTGAAATGGATAGAACAGGTTTTACCGGGATGAGGATTTTAACAGTGTCATATTATTGTGAGAAAAGAGCCTGATTCTTGGGAGAAAAGACTGTAAGAGGTATTATTTCAAAAAAATTAATCATCCCGCCAGCCGGAATGACGAAAACAATACAAATATATCATAGTCTCCCGGTGATGCCTTTCACACTACCGGGCACCATTCCCGTCAGCGTCGTGACCGGGCCTTTACAAAATGGGGTGTACCGAGAACCATCCCGTCATGCCATGCCATCATAGAAGTCATCCCTGGTGCCACCTTAAATGACGATTATTCGGGCAGGCGTCGCAAAGCGGGACCGGTGCACCATAGGGTTGGTTTTATTTTCTGATATATAAAGTAGTAACCTGATTTTCAAATTCAAACAATATTCGGCTAATGATCAGTGAAATATCTCCATTCTGAAGAGGTAATAAAATAACTATTAATTTAGAACTGGTTTTTCAATTGGAGTTTATTTATCAATTATTTCAATATTTTCAGGATTAAATGGAATTTATACCTGATCCGACCTCCCCTGTAAAGGGCGCCCCAAAGACACATCTGTACACCCTTCTTTTCACATCACCTGCCGCACAAAAAAATTGCATCATACCGGGGGTGAAATACCCATTCCTGATCCACGGGGGATGCAGGGGATCTGCTGCACCCTCCCGCTTCAAGCGAGATTTTATTTATTCGACCGATAAATAAAAAACAGGGGCTAAATGTCTCTGTAATCAGGTGTGCAGATGATCTCGGTTTTATTTGTTGATGATGAGCCGGCATTGCTCGAAGTAACCCGGCTCTTTCTCGAGCGCTCCGGGGAAATGAAGGTCGACACCAGTCGATCTGCACTTGAGGCACTCGATAAATTAAAAAACCAGACCTATGATGCCATTGTATCAGATTACGAAATGCCCATGATGGACGGGATCGTATTCCTTAAAATTCTCCGGGCCCAGGGTGATCCGACACCATTTATCATATTCACTGGAAAAGGCAGGGAACATGTGGTTGTTGAAGCACTCAATAACCGCGCCGATTTCTACCTCCAGAAAGGCCAGGATCCCAGATCCCAGTTTGCAGCCCTCGGGGGCATGATACGGCAGGCAATCCAGCGAAGATCCGCCGAAGAATCGATCAGGACTGCAGACCGCCAGGTGGTTGATATCATCAATCATCTTCCTGATGCTACTTTTGCCATTGACAGGGAAGGCCGTGTCATATCCTGGAACAAGGCCATGGAAGAACTGACCGGAATTGGCGAAGAAGATATGATCGGGAGAGCTGATTATGAATATTCTGTCCCTTTTTATGGAAAACGAAAACCCATTCTTATTGACCTTGTACTGAAACCTGATTCAGAAATAAGCCGTAGTTCCTACATAAATGTGAGACGGCAGGGTAATTCACTCATTGCAGAGACCGAAAACCTCATACAGGGGGATAAACCTGCAATTCTATGGGCACGGGCAACCCGGATATTCGATCCCAAGGGCAATATTGTCGGGGCTATCGAATCAATTCGTGACATCACCGAAATCCGTCGTATTGAGGATGAGCGAAAACGAAAGGAAGAACGCGAAAGAGAGTTCGGGCTTGTTGACAAGATTTTTGGAAAATCTGCCGGAGCATGGTACAAAAAGGGAGTGAATCTGTACTATAAGCAGGGCAAGTTCCAGGACGCTATTCAGTGTTTTAACCGGGTTATCGAGATGGACCCGGGACATGTCGAAGCGTGGCAGGACAGGGGCATATGCCTTAAGGAACTCGGCCGCTACGAGGAAGCTATCCAGTCTTTTAACATGGTAATTGATTTAAAAGCTCCAACCACGGAGACGTATTACTATAAGGGAGAAACAATCGAGAAACTTGGCAAATCATCCGGAAATTTCCAATTACTTGAAGAAGCAATTCACTATTTCGATAAAGTGCTCGAACTTGATCCTTCACATGTCAATGCATGGAATTACCGCGGGTTATGTCTTAAGGAACTTCATAGAAATGAAGAGGCGAAAAAGTCATTTGACCGGGCACAGACCCTGATACGGCAGGGTATTCAAAGACCTTACCATTGAATGACCGGTTTTTCATATGAAGGAGACTTCTTTTTTTCATGCACTATACCGTTATCAGCGGGGCCTGATCTTTACCGCTGTTGAACGTTTTTTTTTTGATATCTGCGGCTTTTTCACGGTTCACCTTCTCAAAAAGATGACGTGCCCGGGATACCCGGAATAATGAACGTCTCCGGAGTTCCGGGAATAACAGGAATTGGGATGTATAAATCTTGTTACAGGTATGAATTATCACGAAGTGGAGAGCTTTTCACCATGGGATGAATATAGCAATATAGAAAACAGATCAGGGTTTATTCATTGATTATATATTGCAGGCCGAAAAAATAAAAGATATACAGGGTTCATATGAATTATTATAAAATGATAACGGGAAGGCAGAGCTTTCATCTTGCAATACTCTCTGTCATCACCATTGTAGCATTCGTGGCAAATATCGCCGGAATAATTCTTGGACTTTCGGTTATTACACCGTTGCTTTTCTATCTCCCGATAATTATTGCCGCGTTCTGGTTCCCGAAGAAGGGTGTTCTTTTTGCTGTCGCCGTCGGTATCCTGCAGGTAGGACTTGTATTTCTCTATGCATCCCAGACGATTCCTGACCTCACCTATGCAGTCACTACTGCAAGTTTTTACGTGCTTGTTGCAATTGCAGTCGTAATATCCTCCCTTTCAGGGGACTTAAAAGACAAGGAGGCACGATATCACGGAATATTCGATCATTCTGAAACCGGGTTTTTCCTGGTCAGGAATAGTATCCATAATTTTATAATTGAAGAGGTGAACCGGAGGGGAGCTGATATGGCGGGACAGATACCAGATGATCTTGTAGGAAAATCTCTTACCGATTTCTGGACCGACATTCCCGCACGCGAACATCTCCTTTCGCAATTATCTTCAAATGAACCGGTTATAAACTTCGAGTCCGTCATCGGAGCGCAGGAAGGGCGTAAAATCCCTGTCCTGATATCTGCCGCACGTCTTCCGGGATCCCAGATAATCCTCACTCTCACCGATATTTCGCAGAGGAAAATCCATGAAGAAGAAATAAATGATAAAAATCGCCAATTGCAGACTATCAATGAGATAATCGGGTCTGCAACAACAGCCTCGACAGTGAGGGACCTATTTAGCACAACTCTGCTGAAAACAATGGAATTCCTTTCTTTTGAATCTGCCGGGATTTATGTAAAAAGTAAAGATCCTGCCCGGATTGAGGATTACTACCAGATCGATCAAAGCTCGCTCTTTTCACGGATAACGCGTGATTCAGGCGAGTTATCTGCCGAATGGAACCGTGCCATAGTACAGTTTGATCTGTTCGTCTCCTCGTACCGAAAAGACATCCCTGTCCCGTATTCAGGCATCGTTATTCCCCTGGTTACAGACTCACACAGGATAGGCGCCATGTATTTTGCCACAGAGCGCGTTTTCGAATTTAATTCAGAGGATATAGGGGTGCTTGAATCGATTGGAAAAGAGACAGGAACCGCAGTATTGAAATTACATCTGTCAGAACAACTGCTGGATGCCAACCAGAAAGCCAACCTCTATCTGGACATTCTGATGCATGACATCAATAATGCGAACCTGGCGTCTCTCTGGTACGGAGACCTGCTTACAGAAATGGTCGATGGTGAAGCGCGGAATATTTCAGTGAAGATGATTGAGGGGATCCAGAAAAGCAGGGAGATTATCAGGAACCTCGAGACGATACGAAAAATACAGGAGAGGAAAAATGAACTGAAGGTAGTGGACCTTGACCGGGTCATACGTTCAGAAATAAACCATTTCCCTGATGCAGACATTGAGTATGAAGGGACCGGATACATGGTTTGCGGTGATGACCTCATCGGAGAAATTTTCACCAATCTCATCGGCAACAGCCTGAAGTTTGGCGGGCCTGCAACCCATATCAAAATCACGGTCACCGAAAAAACCGGTAATGGTTCAATTCTCGTGCAGGTAGAAGATAATGGTCCGGGGATACCGGATGAACTGAAAAAGGTTATTTTTTACCGGTTCCAGAGGAATAATATTACCTCGAGCGGAAAAGGGCTCGGTCTCTATATTGTGAAAACGCTCATAGGACGGTATGGCGGGGAGATATGGGTCGAGGATCCGGTACCTGGCAGCTCAGATCATGGCGTACTGTTCTGTTTTACACTGAAAAAAAGCCTATAAATATATTATTTCCGGGGTATGAAAAAGTCCGGTTAATATTCGCCTGCCCCCTTTTTCATGCCCATCTGTGAGCCGCGAAGGCTCATAACACGCTCTGTTGAAACCTATCCGGATCTCTCATCATTCCTCTGTCGCCGCACGCCTCATCGCGACACTCCCGGGGCTGATACCCATGATCGCAGATGTGCGTCCCCGCACTGCGAAAGGGACCATGCATAGATCTTTTAGAAAAATAAGGCTTTGTTGACATCCTGTGGTGTCAGCAACATTCTTTCATTTTTCACTCTGATCGCTTTTAACAATCCTGCCGGAAACGGTCAGCCACACCGGCTGAAAACGGGATCAGGATACCGGAAAAATAGCAGCGCCTGTAATAATCCGGATGACAAGAATGATGAGCGGCTGGTGCAGGATATAGATTAAAAGTGAATGCCTTCCAAGAAAGGAGACGGCATTGCTATCAAGATGTTGTACTATCCGCGATGTATAGGCCCTTATCCCGCCAGGATATAATTTTTTTCCGGTATAAATCCCGATCAGGACAACCCCGAACCACGGGAGCAGGGGGGTATAATCTACGCTGTAAAACGATTCGGGATGTATCCCTGCCCATAAAAGCCAGACTGGACCGTGGTACCACTGGATAATAATACCGGCGATGATGATGGCTGTACCTGATATGAGGTTAAACAGGTTAAACCGCAGAAAGAAAACAGACAGTATGATTGAAATTCCGATGAGGTGCAATATCCCAAAGATGATAAACCCGTTTCCAAGATAGAGCCATGTAACCAGGGTAATGAAAAGACCAATCCCAAAAATCATGAGGCCCCTGAAAAAATACTTGAGAACGAAATCACGCCTGCTTAATTTTTTTTCGGCATTCGCAGCACTGACCGAGAAGGAGACGCCTACAAGAAAAACAAATAAAAATGCCGTTGAAATGGCGAATATTCTCCAGAATCCTGTGTAAACGGAAAACGGGACTATCCCGAAAAAACTTAAATCAAATACCGTGTGGAATATGACCATCATAAGGATGGCTATGCCACGGGCAAAATCAATTTCCCCATATCGGGTAGTGACGTGTATATTTTTCATGAATACCGGTTTTGCAGGAGTATCGTATATGACATGGATAAATCTGTCAGCGATTCCTGTAAACAACGCTGCTGACTCCTGTTATTTTCTGCATTTCTATAGTGCCGAACTGATGATGAATCTTTTTAAATTGCAAACGGAATACAGATGAAGTATTTTATGTCCCTCTGATCGTGACACCGGCAGATCCGGATCAGAAGAGTTAATTAAATGTCCCCTAAAATTAGATTTGAGGCATCCGTTACGGGTACTCCTATCTTACCAGAGGGAATGAATACAATGATTGATAATTTGCTGCTTGGAAATTTGAAATTCAGAGAGACTGATTTTAACGAGAACAGTGAACATTATAAAAACCTGGTATTCCACCAGAGTCCGGAAGTGCTCTGGATCGGATGTTCAGATTCGAGGGTGAACCCTGAACGCGTCACCGGTGCACGATCAGGGGAGATCTTTGTACAACGTAATATCGGAAATATCGTCCCTATACATGACTGGAACTTTGCAACAGTCCTTGAATATGCTGTTATTCACCTCAAAGTCAAAGATATTGCAGTATGCGGGCATTCAGACTGCGGGGCGATAAAGGCCCTTGACAAGGAAAGCTCAGACTCATATATTCCGCTGTGGCTCAACAATGCCCGGGATGCGAAAGAACGGGTCGACCAGCGGATTAAAAAACCCGCCACTCCCGAAGAACAACGAGCTCGTTACACTGAAATTGAGAAGGAAAATATCAGACTCCAGATCGAGCATTTAAACACATACCCGATAATTAAATCGGCATTACGTGACAACAGGGTCGGGATACACGGGCTTTACTACGATCTCGAAACCGGGACACTTACAAAAATTGTATGAATCAGGAAATTACCTTTTCTATCTCTTTTTGAATAAGAGGCAGAGATATCCTTCCAATGTGTGTCAGTTTTCCATTGACCAGTATGATCGGTAGCGGAGGATACTGGCTTTCCAGGATTTCCCTTATATACCCGGGAATTTCTTTATCCACCAGGGTAAGCCTGACAGCCACACGCTCCCCGTATTCTTTGCCTAATTCACTTTGCAACGCCTCATAGGCCGGGAGTAATTTACCTGTCGGATAACAGTCATACAGACCGCAGCTCCTGGTCATATCGCATGGGAACGGTGAACAGGATGAATCCTTCAGGCCGACAATTTCGATTGTTATCAATGCCGCCATGCCATAACTATTAGATCCGCGAGTATTTTATCATTGATATAGGGGATGTATGCATCCTGCTGCAACAGGTGTATCCAGGGTTCATCCCCGGCTGTTAAAGAAACCGTTCAAAACGATCTTTTTTTACCTTGCAGATCGGGCAAATCAGGGGTGGAGATTCCCGGGCGCAGAGATATCCGCATACCCGGCACCTCCATACCGGCAGAGGGATATTACATGTTCTGTCAACGGTTTCACTTTTTTGTACCCTGCCACGTTCTGCCCTTGGCGGGCGTCGTTCAGGAATTGAACCCACTGGAGATCTTCCTTTATGGACATCCTCTGATACGTAGAGTGCGCAGTAGCAGGCCCCGTATGCATCAAGGTCAGGGTCCCGGTAATCGCAGGGGCATATTATATCGAGATCTGAATCCTTCCTGCCGGATGCCAGCCGGCATGGGCATGCAGGATATGCGTACCGCTGCTCATTCACCAGAAGCCCGGCGACAAGTTTCTTTGTGAATTCAATATCAGGATTGAGGTAATAACCACCTTCAGATGCATCTTTTTTCAGTTGCTGCACTCTTCTTTCGACTTCTTCGTCGTCTGGTCCGGCAGAATTATTCATCCGAGTGCCTCCCGTATCTCCTGTTCCTTGAAACCTGCAATGCAGAGGCTGTCGTTAATGACGAGTGTTGGAAAAGAGCCCTTATTATTATATTTTTCAACTTCGGTCATCGCCTTTTCCATTTCGTCGGGTGGCAGGAGATCGACATAGACATAACTGAATTCTACCCCGAGCTCACTCAGAAGCGTCTTTGTCCTGGCACACCATCCGCAGGTACTGAGCGCATAAAGCATTATCTTCCCTTTCCGGGTTCCTGCTACATGCTCAACCTTCATGGCCATCTCATCTCTTTTCCCATGAGATAGCATGGGAAAGCAGGTATATAAGCATATCATGATCATCCGCCTGGAACCTCCATAGCGGATCACGGGCACCCATTAAGGCCAGCCGGAATACAGGTTTTCCCTTCCTTCCCGGTTTATCATAATTACAATACACCTTTGCACAACCATTTTGGGGCACGACAGGCAATACACTGCTAATGAGGTGAATTCTGGTGAAGAACGTTGAAGCATCAATAAAATCTGGAAATGAGTCCTTAAAAACGAAAATAAGCGAACTGGCCGGCGATCTGGGATATGAAGAGACGGCATACCACCTGCCGGTGACATATGCACTGACAGGGAATGCGGTAAAAAACGCTGATGATGCCCGCAGTGCGTACCAGCGTACCGGGGAAAACCCTTTTGTCGCCTGCGAATGTTATACAGCATCGGTTACCGCGGAAAATGGAAAGGAGCCGGCACCTTTCACGGGATTTTTGCCGGATGCAGACTTACGGAAAATGGGATACTCGCTTGTCGACGGGTCCATTCTCGGGCTCGCCCTTGTCGCCGGATCACCTCCGGGTGCTGATGTTGTTGCAGGGATCTGTCGTGAACTGCAGGAAAAATATATGCTTACTTTCCTCGCAGGCGATGTGGTCGGGACACTTGCCGGAAGCGGCGTGAAAGTAGGTGCCGAGTACCGGCTTGTACCGCTGGGATCGACACCATTACGTGGTATCCATTTTGTCGATATCATCGCCCGGGTTGCTATGATGTTCGGCGGCGTTTCGCCGGGAGACCCGGATCGCCTTATCAGTTATGCCCGTGAACGGGCCAAAGCGATCGTAATTGTATTTCCCGGATTAAATGATGAAGAAATAGCGTTTATTGATGCGTTGTCCATTCTTGGCATACCTATCCTGTCAATGGGCGGGTACGAGGGCGGAAACTGGCATCTGGCGACCCCTGAAAACGTAGTCAGGGAAGGCATGGACCAGAAAGGGATCAAGGTCACCGTGACCGCAATACCCATACCCATGGGTTGTTCTCCTGCTTTTGAGGGAAAAAGCATACGTAAAGAAGAGATGCATGTCGAATTTGGCGGTGGAAGAACCCCGGCCTTCGAACTGCTCCGGGTCAGGCCTGCCGCAGACGTAACAGACGGTAAAATAACGGTAATCGGACCTGAAATTGAAGATGTCCCCCAGGGATCGGCACTGCCTCTTGGAATTATCGTTGAGGTTGCGGGTTCAGCCATGAAAAAAGAATATGAACCTGTCCTTGAAAGGCGGATCCATAATTTTGTAAACTACGGTGAGGGGTCATGGCATGTCGCCCAACGGGATCTCGTATGGGTAAGGCTTTCAAAAGAGGCTGTTTCGAAAGGTGTTCATATCAGACACATCGGTACTCTTATCGCAGCTAAATTCAGGATAGATTTCCCCAACCTGCTTGATGCGGTGCAGGTTACACTGATTACCGATGAACAGAAGGTGAAATCAGCTCTCCTGGAGGCGCAAAAAGTCTACAGAGAGCGGGACCAGCGCATTAAAGACCTGCGGGATACCGATGTCGACCTCTTCTATTCCTGTACTTTATGCCAGACCTTTGCTCCGAACCATGTCTGCATCATAACCCCTGAACGTCCCGCACTCTGTGGAGCCATTACGTGGCTCGACGGGAAGACCGCCTTTGAGATCTCTCCATCGGGTGCAAACCAGCCTGTACCAAAGGGGGAGGTTATTGATGCCACAACGGGAGAATTTGAAGGTGTAAACCGCTTTGTTAAGAAAGCATCCCATGGAGAGGTAGAGCGATGTTGCCTCTACAGCATCATGGAAAACCCGATGACCGCATGTGGCTGCTTTGAATGTATCGCCGTTATGCTGCCCGAAACAAACGGCTTCATGATTGTAACCCGGGAATTTAAGGGGCTGACTCCATCAGGGATGACATTTTCAACCCTTGCCGGTACCATTGGCGGCGGGGCGCAGACCCCCGGTTTTGCCGGAGTTTCCAAAAATTTTATCCTGAGCGACCGGTTCCTCCAGGCCGAAGGAGGCATTGAAAGACTGGTCTGGATGCCCGGCCAGCTGAAAGAGGAGTTATCGGAGAGATTGCTAAAAAAATTATCTGATTCGGGCCGGCAGGAGTTTTTTGACCGTATTGCAGATGAAACAGTTACGACAACCATAGAGGACCTGATGGATTTCTTGGCAAAGGTACATCACCCGGCCCTGGATATGCCTGCATTAATCTGATAGGAGAGAGGTATGACACTTCAGACACAAAACATCTGGAACGGACGCATCGGCACCGTTACGATCGGAGCAGATCGCGCCCATGGAGGAACCCGGACACTGCAGTATACTCTCGGAGGCGAACAGGATCTTGCAGCGGTCGGACCCGGTGCTACGCAGCAGAGACCACTTATCGCCGCTGAAATCTGTGACGACCCCGGCATATGGTCTCCTATTGTGAATACATTCATGGGGGATACAGTGAATGATACGGCAGGATGGGCCGGAACAATGGAGTCGGAATATCATCCCGACATAGTCCGCCTTCACCTCACAAGTACCAGAAAGAGAAATTTCAAGGATTTTTCCGGCATTCCGGAAACGGTGTCAGGGGTGCTCAAATCAACCGGGCTTCCCCTCATCATCGAAGGCAGCAATGACCCCTCCATCGACAGCGAGGTGTACCAGAAATGCGGCGAGGCCTCTTCAGGAGAGAGGGTTCTCCTCGGGACTGCAGAGGCAGGACGGTACCGAAGCATCGCTGCAGCCGCAATGGCCTACAACCATTGTATCATTGCACAGTCACCGATTGACATCAACCTTGCAAAACAGCTGAACATTCTGTTAAAAGAGATCGGGGTCCCCTATGACCGGATCCTTATTGACCCGTATACCGGTGCGCTCGGATATGGTTTTGAATACTCATACTCGGTCATGGAACGGATCCGGTATGCTGCACTGAAAGGCGACCAGGATCTTGCCATGACGATGATCAGTGCCGCCCCCGATTCCCTCAATATCCGTGAGGTCCGGGAGGCCCGGGACGATGAAACAGACAGGACGGCAGCAACGTGGGAGTTCTATACCGCATTTTCAGCGGTTATCGCAGGCGCATCCATCGTCTGTGTCCGTCACCCGCTCGCAATCCCGCTCCTGAAAAGTGCGATCGATTCCATCTGGCCGCATAGTGCGGGACGGGAGGCGTGAATATGGCGTTAAAGGCACTGGATATCTACAAACTGCTCCCGAAAAAGAACTGCAAGGAATGCGGGGATCCAACCTGCCTGACCTTTGCAATGAAACTCGCGTCAGGAAAAGGAGACATAGAAAAATGCCCTTACCTTGATGACCATGCAAAATCCGTTCTTGGCGCTTCAACAAAACCCCCGGTCCGGAAAATTAAAATCGGTGTTGGAGAAAGGGCCTTTGTCGTTGGTGAAGAATTCGTCCAGTTCAGGCATGAAAAGACGTTTTATCACCCTCCCGGCATCATGGTTTCGGTCTCTGACACGCAGACAAAACCGGAGATAGAACAAATCGTCACTAACGTCAGGGACTATGTTCTGACCAGGATCGGTATGGATCTCCGGCTGAATGGCATTGCCATACGAAACGACAGTAATAACCCTGAACAATTCGGTACCGCGGTCTCTTATGCAGAGGGATGCGCTGATCTTCCCGTAGTTTTGATGGCCGGAACACTGGCCGCTGCAGAGGCCGGGTTGCACGAGTGCGGAAATTACCGCCCGATCGTACATTGTGCAACAAGAGAGAATTACCGTGAGTACTGCAGTCTTACAAAAAAATCCGGGGCAGTACTTGCAATCAGGGCCGGCACGCCTGATGAGATGGCAGAACTATCGACCCTCTGCACAGAGGCAGGACAGGATGCCCTTCTGCTCGATCTTTCTTCCCGGTCACTCAGGCAGTTCATCAATGACTCGACGATAATCAGGCAGCATGCCATCACGAGGACCACCCCCTCACTTGGTTATCCTGTATTTTACGACGCCACCATACCGGACAATGCTGATGCGGCTCTTGTGCTCGGTATCCTGAAATACGGAGCGGTGATTGTCATCGGCCCCCCCACCCGGCCGTCAGAAAAGGCCCTGCTTACCCTCAGGCAGAATATTTACACGGACCCGCAAAAGCCCATCCAGATGACGGCAGGTCTGTACAGGGTAGGAAACCCGGGAAAGGACGCCCCAGTCCTCATGACCGTGAATTTTTCACTCACCTACTTCACACTTCAGGGATATCTCGAATCGAGCCGTGTCTCGTGTTACATGCTCATTGTGGATACTGAAGGTCTTTCGGTTCTCACTGCAGTCGCCGCCGGAAAATTAAATGAGACCATGGTCAGGGACGCCATAAAGAAATACGGCGTTGAAAATGAAGTCTCTCACCGCACTCTCATCATTCCCGGCTATGCATCGCCTTTAAGCGGACGGATTGAAGAAGAGACCGGCTGGAAGGTGCTTGTCGGCCCAAGGGACGCGGCAGAGATCGGAGAATATCTTGAAACAGAATGGAAGGCCTGATATGCCGACGGTAACCTTCCTCCCCGGCTTTCGAAAGGTCGTTGCAGAGCCTGGATCAACAATTCTTGAAGCCGCACAGAAGGCAGGCCTGCATATGAATGTCGTATGCGGGGCACAGGGAAAATGTGGTAAATGCAGTGTCTATGTAAAGAGCGGAACCTTCGATTTTGACAGGGAAAAATATGGAACGTTTTTCTCCGCAGAGGACCTCGATTCCGGGGCCTGCCTCGCCTGCCAGGCGTATGTAACGGATGACATATCAGTATTTATTCCTGAAAATTCGATCATCCAGGAGCAGAAGATCTTAATCGAGGCTCTCGGGCTTGAAACCGTGTTCAATCCTGCAGTGTGGAAATATTACCTCGAACTGGCTCCCCCGACACTCGATGACCCGTCTCCTGATCTCAGCCGCCTTCTTTTTGGAATCGAGAAATACGGCGGTCCGAAAGAAGGAATGATCTATGTCCCGCTTGAGGTTATCAGGCGGATTCCAAAAGTAATGCGCGACAGCGGATGGAAGATTACTGCAACGGTCACCCTCGTTCCCGGCGGTTACCGGCTGATAGATGTTGAGAAAGGCAATACATTAGACCGGATTTATGGTGTTGCAGTGGATCTCGGCACCACCACGGTCGTTGTATATCTCAGGAGCCTGGTGAACGGAGAAGTCCTCGGGGTTGCTTCAAATTACAACCACCAGATCAGCTGTGGAGAAGACATCCTCTCACGCGTCAATTATGCCAGGAAAGGAGGCCTGCAAAAACTTCAGAAACTTGCAGTGGATAGCATAAACACGGCTATAACCAGTGCTGCCAACGTCGCCGGGATCGACCGTGAGGATATCTACGAGGTCGTTGTTGCTGGAAATACCATTATGACACATATCCTGATGGAGATCGATCCTGCGTATATGATAGAAGAGCCGTATGTCCCTGTCGTGCGGAGATACCTGACCTCGGCCGCACGAAGAGTCGGCCTTGAGGTCCAGGAAGATGCAGGGATCTTTATATTTCCTGCCGTGAGCGATTACATCGGTGGCGACATCGTTGCCGACATTCTTGCTTCAGGAATGGCAGAGAGCGAGGATGTCTCCCTGTTAATCGATATCGGGACAAATTTTGAGGTCGTGCTTGGAAACAGGGACTGGATGTTCTCCTGCGCAGGTGCAGCCGGCCCTGCACTTGAAGGAGGCGAGGTCCGGTTTGGAATGAGGGCAAATCCCGGGGCAATAGAACAGATCTCTCTTGATCTTGTATCACTCACACCGGCATACCGCACGATAAATCACACGCGGCCAAAAGGGATCTGTGGGTCGGGGCTGATCGATCTCCTTGCAGAGCTGCTCCGGGCCTGCATTATCGACCGTACCGGGAGGATCAATACGCAGATCGCACACGAACGGATCCGTTATGGAACTCGTTTCCCTGAGTTCGTGATTGCATGGAAGGATGATACCGACATCGGGAAGGACATCGTGATCACCGAGAACGATATCAAAAACCTGATTATGAGCAAGGCATCGGTTCTTGCCGCCTGCAGCACCCTGATGAACCAGGCCGGGATATCCCGCGACGAAATCTCGCACATCTACTTTAGCGGTGCATTCGGGAATTATATCAATAAAGAAAATGCCATCATTATCGGCCTTATTCCGGAAGTTCCGGGAGAGCGGATTTCAACTATCGGAAACGGTGCGATCGAAGGGGCAAATATCGCGCTTTTAAACAGGAAAAAAAGAAAGGAACTTGACGAGATTGCGAAAAGAATTGCATATATCGAGCTCAATGCGGAACCGTCATTTATGGATGAATATACCAAAAGCACGTTTCTTCCACATACCGACCTTTCGCTCTTTCCGATGGTCGAAGAGATGCTGAATGAATGCCGGATACGGAGGGGTTAAACCTCATGGTACAAAAAATCCCGTCCCTGCACAGCCATTCCACAGGGATCGGGGCACTTCCCTTTCTTGATCCGGTTACGGCATGCGATGCCGTTCTTGGCATCTACAAAGAAATCCCCTACATTCCGACGCTTCCGAACCGGGACCTCCTTGAATCCATAGTCTTTTGCGATTCGTCTGTTCTTCCCGGAAAAGTAATTCATGACGGGAGGCTCTATGTCGATACCAGAAAGGACGCCTCTGCCGGGATGGAACAGGTTTATATTGATTTTATAGAGGGATCATCGCAGCGTTACGCCCTCTCTGCAGAATATGCATCGGCATTTGCGGAGATGATACACCGGGACCTCTCAGGGTGCCTTCTCCTCAAGTGCCAGGTAACAGGCCCGGTCACATTCGGGATGCAGGTCGTGGACTGCGAAAAAAAGCCGGTATATTACGATGACCAGTTTGCAGACGTGCTTTCCAAAATGATTGCGCTCCGCGCCATGTGGTGCGAACAGGCGATGAGAGAGATTTCCGGTGTGAAAGAGACGCTTGTTGTCCTGAATGAACCATATCTTGCGGCGCTTGGCTCTTCGGTCATTCCAATCGACCGGGATGTTGTAATTAGCGGATGGAATGATATCTCATCGCTCGTATCAGGCGGACTTGGGATCCATTGCTGTTCGAATACCGACTGGAACTTTCTCATTTCGCTGAACCCTTCGCTGATTTCATTTGATGCCTATGCCGGTGCAAGGGAATTTCTGCTCTACATGGATGATATCATCAGGTTCATGGAAAGGGGTGGAGTAATCGCGTGGGGGATTGTCCCGGCAGATTCAGGGATTTTTTCACAGGTAACCATCAGTGCACTGATCGAGAAATATTGTGCGATCCGTGAACAGGTTGTTTCACATATGGACCCCGGCCTTTTTGACGCTCAATCCATAATTACTCCCACGTGTGGCATCAGGTTCGCAGATGAACCGGAATCGCTTGCAATCATGAAGGCGTCAGTGTCGATCTCCAGGCATGTACGGGGGCTCTCCGGTTTATGAAACCTTTTGTCATAGCAGTATCTGGCAAGGGAGGTACCGGGAAGACGACAATATCAGCCCTGCTCGTCAGGTGCCTTGTCGAGGCAGGACTTACTCCGGTTCTTGCGGTTGATGCGGATCCCAATGCCAACCTTCACGAAGCACTTGGTCTTCCTTTACCGGAGTCGCTTGGTTCAATGCGTGAAGATGCATTTACGAAAAGCATACCGTCGGGGATGTCGAGAACCGGTTATATCAGGTACAGGTTCAGGAAAGTTATCGTCGAGGAGAAAGGATACGATCTCCTTGCGATGGGGAGACCGGAAGGGTCGGGCTGTTACTGCTTTGCACACGACCTCCTCCAGGCCTGTATGAGGATGCTCGAACAGGATTATGCGTTCATTATTATCGATAACGAGGCAGGAATGGAACATATCAGCCGGGGAACAATCGGGGCTCCTGACCTTCTTGTCATTGTCACGGACCCTGCCGCCCGTTCGGTACGAACCGTTACACGCATCCGGGAGATTGCCGGATCACTCGGGCTCTCCGGTGTGCCGGTACTTACCCTGGTCAACAGGGTAAAACCAGGAAAAAAGCCGGATGTTTCAGGGATTCCCGGACAGATTGCCTGGATCCCGGAAGATCCGGAAATTGAAGAAGCTGATCGGACCGGAGACGCAATTATCAATATCCCGGATAATGGTCCGGCTAAAATGGCTGTTAAGGAACTTGTTGAAAAACTGGCAGGGTCCCGTGGAGGAATCCGCAGGACCTAAAGTGCTTTGCTCAGCTTTTCCAGTTGCTCGATCAGGAACGCCAGCCAGTCCATAAGGCAGGCTACAAAGGACCCAAAGATTTCCGAAAGCCAGCTGACAAATTCAAACAAAGCGCCCATCTGATTTTCTGAAGGTGTATTGCCTGTATTTAATATAATGGCAAGTCCGATGATAATCATTAAGGCCAGTATGATAATCATGAGCAGGAGTGCGAGAAGCAGCATTGACAATGAACTTGATCTCATCCTTCTGACACCTTTATATGTTTCCACCCGCTAAATAGTTATTTCCCTGTCATGAAACGTTTTTTCCCTAATTCAGGTCATCATTTCAGGTGCAGACGATACCGCCCTGATCCTCCTTTTTCATCTACCGGAGGGATTCATCAGGTATTTTCATCCGGGGGTGTATCCTCCGCGTTCAGTACTTTTTTTTCACTCCTGAGATCTGTGACCAGCATTATAAACAGTATAATGCTGAAACCAAGAACGATGATTGAAAGGAACATCCCTACCCATAGCATAACCCCCTGGGTAAATAAGAATCCAACCCAGAGGAGGGCTACAAAACAAATAAGGTAATAAAAGACCCACCCCCTCGGGTCTGCCATTTCCATATAATCCAGTATTTACAAATTTTAAATTTAAATCTTGCTATTTGTATTTCAGATCACCCGGGTCAGATATCAGTTGCCGCACACATATTGGAAAAATTCTTTGCCCGGGCAATGCATCCTGATATCTATGAAATTTGCATTATTTGCATTCATCCTTGTACTTTTCCTTACACCGTGCTCTGTCCAGGCACTGGTAACGTACAGTGGTGCAGACGTGATTGTAACAGATGCGGTGCACGACGATCTCTTCGCATCAGGCGGATCGATTACCATAAACGCTCCGGTTGACAGTGCAATTATTGCCGGCGGCAGTATCAGTGTAAATGCCCCCATAAAGGGTGATCTGATAGCCGCCGGAGGGACAATCGACCTGAATTCGGATGTAGGCGGGAAAATTGTCCTCGCCGGCGGAACCGTCAACGTCAATGGCAGGGTCGGGACAAATGCAGTCATTGCAGGCGGTGAGATTCACGTATCGCCGGAAACAGAGGTCGCCAGGGACGCTGTGATATCGGGGGGTACTGTCACGTATGACGGCACCGTACACGGCACTCTTACGGTAAAAGCGAATTCATTTGAAAACAGGGGCATTGCTTCAGTTACCGATATTTCTGTTGAGAAACCGGAAAGTATGATGCATGGGCTTTTCCAGGTATTTTCCATCCTCTTTACCTTTGGAATGCTGGTCCTGGGCATCATATTGATAATGGTTGCTCCCGGTCGTTTTGCTGCGGTCACCGGTGAAGTGAAGAGTTCCCCGGTATTAAAGACGGTAATAGGTTTCATCGGGATCCTGATTGGCCTCATCGTTCTTGTCCTGCTCGCGATTACAATTGTCGGCCTCCCGATAGCATTGATCTGCGGGGCATTCTTTTTTATTGCACTCGTTCTGTCAACGCTCTTTGTCTCCGCAGCTTTTGGGGATTATATCCTGAAACTGTTAAAAAAAGATCTCAGGCCCTGGCATGCTTTTGTTATCGGATTTATCATTCTCAACCTCGTATACCGGATCCCTCTCGCAGGGGGAATAATTCTGATTATCAGCATCTCACTTGGTTTTGGAGCGATAATCTACGCACTCCACAAAAACCGGGCCCTGATATGTGGAAAAACCCAATAAAAATATACTTTTTTCAAACCTCCGGCCGATCCGGCATATAATCTCTTTATCTGGCAGGGCCTCTGTTTCGAAGCGCTTAATAAGGCCGTTTAATGGTAGGCCATAAAACCGCCTGACCCTTTGTAATGACCTGATCACAAGGCCGCGGTCGGGATGCTTTTTTTTATGCAGGATGGATACTTTGAAATATAAAAATGAGCAATTAGCAACTATGTGTCGTCTGCATCACCATTTCTCTTGTTAAAAAGAGCGGAATGATGCCTGACCCGTGAGAAAAATCCGGAAGTATCTACAACCACTCTCCAGTTCCCCCGGCTTTTTCTCGGTGAACCATGCATGTGAGCTGTGGAGATTATGTCAAACTGTAACGACGAAAAAGAGACCCGCGTCTCTGAGGTTGAGCGGGCAAAGATGTCCCTGATGAACCCGTCACTGATAGCCCAGAAGTTAGAGGAAAGGACTATCGATGAAATGGCAAAACCAATCATTGAAGTGGCGTTAAAAGAGGGGATCGAGACCGTGTGGGACCGGTTCGAGATCCAGCAGCCTCCCTGCAGATATTGTGCATCAGGGGTGTCCTGCAGCAGGTGTGCGATGGGCCCGTGCCGCATTATTCCTCCGGTAAGGGAACGTGGTGTTTGTGGTGCCGGTGCAGATCTCATTGTAGCCCGCAACCTTCTTGATACCCTGACCACTGGCGCTGCTGCCCATTCGGATCACGGCAGGGAGATTGTAGAAACACTCCATAAGACTGCCATCGGGGAGTCTGACGGTTATATTATTACCGATGTCGATAAAATGAACCGTCTCGCAGCAGAATATGGCCTCGACATATCAGGGAAACCCGTAAATGACGTCGCCCGCGACCTTTCACTCGCAATGATGGAGGAATTTGGGATGGTGAAAAACTCACTCCAGTTTTCAGCCCGTGCTCCTCCGCAGACGAGGGAAATATGGAAAAAATGCGGTATTACCCCCCGTGGTATCGACAGGGAAATTGTCGAATCAATGCACCGTATCCACATGGGGGTCGGTGCAGACTATGGAAATATGCTCCTGCAGGGATTACGGACATCTCTTGGCGACGGCTGGGGTGGATCGATGCTCGGGACCGATGTGTCTGACATTCTCTTTGGTACACCCCAGATCAACACGTCTTCCATGAACCTTGGGGTTTTGAAAAAGGACTACGTGAATATTTCGCTCCACGGCCACAATCCGATCCTCTCGGAGATGGTGGTGCGTGCAATCGAAGATCCCGATATTAAAAAGCTCGTTTCAGAAATGGGTGCAAAAGGTGTGAACCTTGTGGGATTATGCTGTACCGGGAACGAGCTGCAGATGCGGAAAGGAATTCCAATGGCAGGGAATCATTTCAACCAGGAGCTTGTCATTGCAACCGGGGCACTCGAAGCCATGGTAATCGACTACCAGTGCATATTCCCGTCACTTCCGCGGACTGCAAGCTGTTACCACACGAAGGTGATATCGACAAGCGGGAAATCAAAGGTTCCCGGCGCCATACATATGGAAATCCACCCTGAAAATGCATATTCCGTGGCAAAAGACATATTGAGGCTTGCAATTGAAAATTACCCGAACAGAAACCAGAATAAGGTGAATATCCCGGGAGCGCCGGTTAGTGTTATGACCGGCTTTTCTGTCGAAGCGATAAAGAAAGCGCTCGGCGGGACATGGAAACCCCTCGTCGATGTGATAGCATCAGGAAAAATCCGGGGAGCCGTCGGCATCGTGGGGTGTAATAATCCGAAAGTAAAACATGACTACGGCCATGTCAACCTTTCAAAAGAACTGATCAAGCGGGATATCCTCTGTGTCGAGACCGGGTGTGCCGCTGTTGCCTCGGGAAAGGCAGGACTGCTGCAGCCTGAAGCGGCAGAACTTGCAGGGCCGGGATTAAAAGAAGTCTGTCAGACCCTTGGGATTCCCCCGGTGCTGCACATGGGCTCGTGCGTTGACTGCTCTCGCATCCTTGTCCTTCTCGCCGAACTGGCAAACACGTTAAACGTGGGGATTCACCAGCTCCCGGTCGCCGGGGCCGCCCCTGAATGGTACTCCCAGAAGGCCGTTTCAATAGGAAGTTACTTCGTTGCATCGGGAGTGTTTACCGTTCTCGGGGTCATGCCAAAGATAGCGGGAAGCCCCAATACGGTAAAACTCCTGACTTCAGACCTGAATGATGTGGTACATGCCGCTTTTGCAGTTGAACCCGACCCGTTCAAAGCAGCAGATATCATCTCAACCCACATCGAACAAAAACGATCTGAACTGGGAATCTGACCCTTCTGAACATGGCTGGTGAAAGAGAACGTCTGGTCCGGGCTGCAACGGACCTGAAGAGCAGAACACAGCCCGGGCCTTCCGGTTTCCGGGTAGTTATTACTGGAAAGGGAGGAGTGGGAAAGACAACGCTTACCGCAACCCTTGCCCACCTTTTCTCTTCAGAAGGCAGTCACGTGCTCGCTGTCGATGCCGATCCGCAGCAGAACCTTGCATATTCACTTGGATACCCGGTAGAGAATTCCCGGGATCTTGTCCCGCTTTCTGAAAACATTGACTATATCAGTGAAAAGACAGGAGCACGCCCTGGTAAAAGTGATGGCGGGCTCCTCTGTCTCACTCCGGATGTATCGGATGTCGTGGAGAGGTTCGGGGTGCATATATCCGACGGCATCGATCTGCTCGTCATGGGGACAATCAGGCGTGCAGGCGGCGGTTGCCTCTGTCCCGAAAATACCCTGCTTGAGAGCGTGATCCGTTATATCCGCCTTCGTGAAGATGAGATTATCCTTCTGGACACCCAGGCAGGAGTGGAACATTTCGGGAGATCCGTCGCAGGCGGTTTTTTACACTCGGTTGTCCTTGCCGAACCGACCTTCAACTCCATCTCTGTTGCAAAGGATTCTGCCCGGTTCTCTGCACAGTTGCTGATCCCATCCATCCATCTCGTGGTTAATAAGATCCGGCATGAGAAAGACCGGCAGAAAGCACTGCACTATCTTGGTGACGACCATCATTTCTCCTCGGTATGGTTTCTCCCGTGGGATGACCGGGTGGCCGAGCATGAACCTGATGTAAGACCTCTGCTCACTGGATCCTCCGGTTACGTGCATGCAGTAAAAAAGATGGCTGATGCACTGAAAAAGACCCTGAAATAAAAATTTCCCCGGCACCCGGATTTACCCGCCGTAAAAATACATTTTTCAGGGTATGCCTGACGCTTCACAGTCATTCCACGCAATTAAGAAATTCTTCCATTTTTACCAGTTTACAGGATAAATCGAAAGATATAAGGTGATATAACCAGACATTCGATTATATGTGTGCACGCTTTTTTGAAAGGTTTTTCAAGCCACGCCCCCATATTGTGGAGAGCCCGCCTCCACCATCGATTGCACACGGTCCCGGAGTATATGTACCGGAATTCAAGGTAAAACCATATTTTATTGTCGCCTCGGTAGAGATGGGAAATACAACCACCAAATGCATCCTCACCGGGGTGAACCTCGAGACCGGAATGAGCTACGTCGTCAATAAGACCGTAAAGATGAGCCGTGATGTCAGAAAGCCGAAACCGGGCGAAGAGGTCTTTGGCGAAACACTCGACGGCACACTCCTGACAAAGGAATCAGTCACCGATCTCGTACGGGATACCCTGATCCAGTGTCACAACGATGCACATCTTGATATTAAAAAAGACCTCGATTTTGTCGTCCGGAGTACCGGTGTCGTCGCGGCAATGGATTCGCCGGATCAGGTCGGGGTTTTTGTCCTGGCACTTGCGAACGGCTGCCTGAATGCAGGAGTCCCGCCAAGAAAAATGACCCCGCCGATGTCAAAGGCAAACCAGGCGCAGAAATTACAGCCATTCAGCTATGCCGACAAGGTAGTCTTTATCGGTGCTGTCGCAGGGGTCGTCCCGCCGGTCGGCAGTACAGGCGTCGAGATGGTGGCAAACGAAATGGAGGGGGAACTTGCCATGGCCGGAATAAAGGAAGGTGCAAAATGGACTGAAGTCGATTTCAGGAACCCCTGTATATCCATCGATTTCGGGACGACGCTTGACGGCAGGATAACAAGCGATGTTGCACGCGATGATATAAACCCGTTTGCGAAAACAGTGGGTAATTTCTGTGGGCTTGCAGGTGCTGTCCCTGATGCGATAGTAAAAGGCACAGGGCTTGTTGACAAGAATAACGGGACAGCCCTTGACATCTTTGGTGACCGGAGTGTCATCAGTGAATTTTCCCTCAAGGGCCAGAGCGACGTGGTAAAGCGGTATGTCGACCGGTGTCACGAATTGATCGACATCAGGATCGTCCCGCCTGAAAGGAGAAGATTCGGGAGGGTCCCGGTCTATGCGGATGTTGCAAAAGAGTCGGGAGTTGCGCTGATCGGGTGCGATGCCGGTGAAAACGGGAGCAATCTCGATAATTTAAAAGAGATTGGTGCGGAAATTCATAAAAGTTATAGTTTAAGCGTTCTTAATGATGTAATCGATCGCGTATGTTCCAGGATGGCACTCCGTCTTATAGATGTCGTTGCAGAACAGGGAATGGTGTATCCCAATTCATCTATCGGGTTCACCGGCAGGGCTGCGATATCAGGGAGGAAACCGGAATATATTCTGGAAGGTCTGACAGAGAGAGCATTCTTCGAGAATCCGAATGAAAGACTTGTATTTGTGGATGACGGACTTGCCAGGGGAGCTGCACTCATGGGGCGGTGTATGAATTCCCTTGGAAAACCGAAAAACCCAATCGGTGGTGTCCGCGGGGGCCCGTGCATCATGGCCCGGCGGATTAAAGCAGGAAAATAACGAGCTGAGGAATTGATATGGCAGGCGAAAGTGTAAAAGACATGAAAAATGATCCCCCTTCAGTGAAAAAAGAAGAAAAGGAGCAGTTATTTGATTTGCTGCTGCCTCCCGGAGTTCCGAGAAAAATAATTGCTGATGTTATCAGGGAGTTTGATGTAGAAATCGTCGAGCGGAAAAAACGCCTTTATTTTGCAAACATGGATGGCGACGAACGCGACCTGCTTGCATTCCGGGGCAGGCGTGAAGAGGTTGAAAAAGCAGAAAAATTCATATTCAAAGAGCTGCAGGAGTTTATAGGCGAAGACTGATCAGCCCGGAGCAGTTCTCTCATTCCGGGCACTTTTTTAGCATTTTTACCAATCTTCTGAAATCATCATCTGGAAATTACCTGTTCAATCCATTTCTCTGACAGGAGGGGTTGCACTTCATCCTGTCCCACCCCGCTGCGGGATGTTCTGCAGGCAGGGTTGATTGTGATTCTGTTTTTTTTTTAGAATTAAGTACGGTCCCTGTCGCATTGCGGGGGGACTATATACGAACATGGGCATACGTCAATGAATTGTCGCGATGAGGAGTGCAACGAAAAAAGAATCGTGAGAAAGCGGGAACGGTTTCAACAGGGTCTTTTTCGACCCCCCTTCAACCGACCGGCTTCATCAGCATTCCTGCCTTAAAGGTCAGGCATTTTTCGTGCAATATACCATGCATGAACCGCGAGTGCAAGGTATACCAGGAGAAGGAGCGGGTATGCGAAGAATGCCCTCTCGTGTACTACCATCCAGAGTGTCAGATATACATCGACCTGGAACACGACCACTCCCCACCATTTGCCCAGGTACAGGTACCCCATCCCGGGCAGCAAAAAATTAAGGACCGCGGAAGCCAGCGGGTTTTTCCTTATTTTCGGGCGTTTGCTCAGACCCCGTGGAAGATAGCGGAGAGGGAGACCACATCGTGGTGACACGAGAACGGTCTCCCACCGGACATGTTCATCAGCGTCCCGGAGAGACACGGCAAGTGACGGTATTGCCCTCTCACTTCCAATCCTGCCAAGAGTCCTGATAACAGAAAGACGCACAACCGGGTCGTTATCCCGCAGGGCAAGGCGGAGCGGCCTGACCGCATCTTCTCCATACGAGACAACGGAATCCCAGTCCTGTCTGGCTACATCGTAAAAAGCAGCCCGTACAAGGTTATCAGGTTTCCATCCAAGTTTTTCCAGTGCAAGTGCCACCCCGTAACGGACGTACCTGTCATTATCCTTTAACGCGAGTGTAAGTGAATCCAATGCTGCAACATCACCAATTTCACCGAGGGCGAGGGCCGCCTCCCACCGGATTTCATTGTCGGGATCGGTCAGGCTGCTGATAAGAGGTTGTACTGCCCTTGTATCACGAATCTGACCAAGGGCTTCGATGACACCGAGCCTGATATCTTTATTCCTTTTTTTCAATGCAGATAAAAGTGAATCGATACCATACGGACCGAGCCTGCCGAGGGACTCCGCCGCTCTCCACTGTATCTCCAGGTCTCTGTCTCTGAGTGCCTTAATAAGCCCCTTTACATCCTTATCTCTCTCCATTTCTTCGACATCGGGAGGTGGCAGATGAAAATTGAGCAGGTCCATTCTTTACACCGGTCCACCACGGTCTTTGAGAGACCGGATCGGGTTTATCCCTTTTTTACTAATTTTGTAATGGGTTTTCATGGATTCACTCCTTTTACAGGGCAGGCATTTTTTTAACATATCCCCAGGTATGCAATGCCACAACTGCTGAGAGAGAGTAAGAGAGCGCATATGGGATGACCGGTTCATAGAAGAGTGAAAGGATGAGAATAGAAGTGACATTTGCCTGGAATAGTAAAAACCCCCACCATTTCCCGAGATAGTTATAGCCAAGCCCGACAAAACAGAAATTAAGGAATGATGCCACGTGCGG
Source organism: Methanoregulaceae archaeon UBA467 (assembly GCA_002503825.1). Classification (GTDB taxonomy): domain Archaea; phylum Halobacteriota; class Methanomicrobia; order Methanomicrobiales; family Methanospirillaceae; genus UBA467. The sequence goes on along the minus strand of DASP01000013.1, from coordinate 122,320 downwards.
ATTTTTCCTGATCTTTTTTCTGCGGGCAAGGCCGCGTGGAATATGCATGAGCGGAATCCCGCATCCGGGAAATGCAAGTGTTGCACTCCAGCGGACCGCACTGTCGCTGTCCCTGAGGGCACTGTCACATGCCGGAAGAGCTTCGTGGTCCCCTGTCTCTCCGAGGATCCTGATACTATGAGCCCTGATATCAGGATCGCTGTCATGAACACCTCTCATGAACGGGCCAAGGGGGATAGGATTCATTGCTGAAATTTTATCCCAGTCCTGTCCGGCCATATAGAGGGCAGCCTGTTCATCAGCTGTACCAGGAGACCAGACAAGTTGGTCAAGGGCGACATATGCACCGTAACGGACGTATTTGTCATCGTCGTTTAATGCTTCTACCAGGCCGGGGACTGCTGACGGGTCCCTGATCTCTCCAAGCGTGACTGCTGCAGCCCACCGGACTTCACTTCCGGGATCATTTTTTAAAAGACCGGTAAGCACCGGCACTGATTCAATGTTGCGGATATCTCCCAGTGCTTCCACTATGCCAAGCCGCACTTCCTTTTTTTTATGGTTTATACCTTTGATGAGCGTGTGCAATACATCCGGCCCGAGCATCCCGAGTGCCTCTGCGGCGTGCCACTGGACCGTATCATTTTCATGAGCCAGGAGCTTTATCAGGCCATGCACATCTTTTCGATTGAGAAGCCCCTGTACATCGGGTTCTTTTTTTTTTATGAAAAACATGAAAAACAGACATGTTACCGGGAAATACCTCTGAAATTACTCTTCTTCCCCGGGTCTTCCCCAGCGCAGGTAGAGTATAAAAGCGACAAGGACCACGCAGGAAACAAGAGCAAGATTCCTGACAAAATCAACCGGTGAGGGTGGCGCCGCGGGAGCAATAGATGGATTCACCCCTTCGCTGTCAACAGGCGATCCCGATCCCGTGTCTTTCGGCAACTCCCCGGGCCGGGTGATCGTCTGATCATTAACCGGATCAGGAACTTTTTTAAGATATCCGGCCTCTCCGTCGTTCCCGGCAGCCATTGTAGGCACCGGTGATGCGGATTTATCTGCTTCGCTGCCCACGCTTCCGGTATACCCGCCTCCACCGCCTCCTGACAGGTGGAGATAATCCTGTAAATACAGGTAGATCATCTGGAAGGGGTTACCTGATTGATAGAGACTGACCAGACCGAAAGTGCAGAGCCCGTCGGGAGATTCAGCCTCAAAAATGTCCAGGTTTTTTACCGGGTCATGGTAGAGGAAGGTCGTCTGGAGCACTTCACCTTTTCCGTCATCGCCGATTCGCATCAGGTGAATACTGTCCCGTTCATCTTTCACCTCCATGATCCGATCTTCGCGGTAGTATCCCGGCATCGTCAGGGTGACATTGTGGAGACCGGGGGCAAGGGATCTGACCGTGATCGGAGAATATCCCCTGAAAATCGAATCCACGTAGACCTTTGCACCCATTGGCGTTGAATTGATCTCGAGGGTTCCGTTATCGCCCCACCCATGGTCCTTTACCCAGTCAGAACCGACTGCACAAACGAGTGTGGCCTTTTGATCCATATCCTGGTTTTCCCCGATGAAATGAATAGTATAGGCATATCCGTCAATCCCTGGATAATTGTGAAGAGTTGCAATATCTGAGAACTGCCGGTAGTCTTCGGGAGTCGCACCTTCGAAGGTGATAATATCTAACCCGCTGTCAACAGGATAAATTGATGACTGGAGGGTAAAATTGAAGTAGCAATTCGTGCCGGTCTCGTTTGTGAAATTCAACGGCATGATATCCGGACTATTATAGAGAACACCTGACAGGTTGCCGCAAATGGTATCATTTCCATGGTAGCAGAACGGATCCCCTTCAGGTGAGAAGAGAATGACCCTGGCAAAACCTGATCCTGTCACGGACATACATTCAATAACAGAACCATTCAGCACAGGATCAAAAATACAACTCTCCAGGCAGGAGGTGTTTATTATCGCCCGTGATGAATTCCCGTCATTATATACAGAGATCCCGTTAATCCTGAATGTACATGATTGCAGTGTACCGTTCATGACAGAGATGTAATCCGTTTTTTCAAGTGTACTATTGCCAAATACATTCTCTACATACAAACAAACCGGGTATATACCCGGGGTACAATAGGTATGTTCCGGGTTTTGTTCATCTGAGTCTGTACCGTCACCAAAATTCCAATGGAACGAAGAAGGCGACCCTGATGAGGACTGATTGAAGGATACGGTCAGGGGTGCAATGCCACATGTCCTGTTTGCCGTAAAACCAGGGACGGGTGCAGTGCCTGCACATATAATATCTGTTTTAATAACCGCATCTCTCTGGCAGGGGTTATGAACCGTCAGGACCGGCGTGTAGTTTCCATACTCCGTATATGTATGAACGGGATTCTGTTCGGATGAAGATGTTCCGTCCCCGAAATCCCACCGGTACCCCGTGATACTGCCTGTGGACAGGTCCTTAAACCTTACATTCAGCGGGACGTCACCGGTTGATATATTCGTGGAGAAATCCGCCTTTAACGGGGGCATATCCATGCCAAGCGTGTAAAGAAATATATCATACTCAAAATCTGAGTTTCTGCCATCGCACCAGACGATCCTGTTCCCCCAGATATCCGGTTTGCTCTCTGCAGAATCTTCAGATTCCGTGATCCGGCATTCTTTACCGTTACGGGTATCATAGAGCGAAATATCGAAATATCCGGACCCGTCAACATACACCACATAATTTCCATGGATTGCAGGAGCAGCATACGGGCCATTGTCACCGCTTATACGCTCTTCTTCCTTCGTCGTAAGGTTGTACAGGTAAATCTGCGATTTTTCGTCCCTTGAATCCTTCCAGACAATAGATCCCTCATACACCGCAGGGTTCACCTGGTCTGAAGGATCGTCTGTAATCTGTGTTTCAATCCCGGTTGCCAGGTCGTACATGTAGATATCATAGTTCTCGTTTCTCCAGTCGTCCCAGACAATAATGGTATCAAAGACCGCAAGATTAAATTCGTACGAAAGGAACTCTGTGCATTTTTTCTCCTGACCGGTCGCGATATCATAGGAATAAATATAACTTTCACCGTCCCGGAAATCTTCCCAGACTATCGTGTTGCCTGATACACACGGGTGATACTGGTCAGACAGGTCCTGAGTGACCTGCGTTTCTTCCCCGGTCAGCAGGTTATACATGTAGATGTCATAATTCTGATCTCTCCAGTCCTGCCAGACAATTATATTTTCCCATATATCAGGAGTCTCTGCAGAGGTTGTATTGGCAGAGATCTGCTTTTCCTCGCCGCTCGTAGTGTTATAATAATAAATCTGCGGATTTCCGGATCTCCAGTCAGACCATACAACCCGGTCCTCCCATATCGCAGGGTATTCCTGGCTGGTTCCCCATGTAGCAACTGAAAGAATGCTTTCTGTTCCGGTCATTTCTCCGGAGTTGTTGATGATCCTCATGCTGAGCTCCGTGACCGATCCTGATTGAAACGGGTAACTCCACTGCCACCCTGCACCGGATTGAACGTCATATACTTCAGCCCGGACCCCCTCGATAAAAAACACAATTGGTGCACCGTTTTCAATATCGCCCTGTACCAGGAGTTTGGGGGCGAGGTTGGCCTTTCCCCCGTATATTCCTTCTCCTGTAAGGACCGGGTTTCCAGGGAGGCCGACGCTCACGCCGTCCCCGGTTGCTTTTATTTCAAGCCCTTCCTCCACAGGCATACCATTGATTTCAATACTCCCGAAAAATGCGTGCGGAATGGGCGGTGGAGACTGTGTGCTGTTTGCAGTTTCATTCTGATCCTGGCTGAGGAGCCCTCCTTTATCCACTACATCTGAAACTGTCTCTTCTGTCCCGTTGCCGGGGATTTCATTATTCATTGTAGTACTGGCGTTAAGATTGTCAGCCTGATTGTCTGAATTAAAGAATGAAGAATTTTCAGCGATTGTTCCGGCTGATGAAACAAGCAACGAAGTGCTGTTTTCTCCATCGCCGGATGAATTTAAACAGGTGGTTAAATTCGAAGTGGTGTCAGCCGTTACCGGGTGGATAATGAAATAACACAATGTCAATAAAAAAAGAAGAAAAACAGTATTTTTAAGTGCTTTATCAGAGAGCCTTCTGCCCTTTCTGACCGCTTTTCCGGATACAGCACACATCACTACTATTCACCTTTTTTTGCCAAATTCAGGGATTCACATAGCCAAACCCGTAAAAATACTTATTAAAATCTGCAGCACTGAGTGCAAAGATACCGTCAGCCGCAGTTGCCATGTCGATGCTCACTCCCGGTGCTGCGTTCCAGACACCACTATTCAGAGAACCAGGCGGCTTTGCCAAAGCAGTTACAGGATTCCTCAGTACGACATAGTTGCCATAAAAGCCGAGGATTGAATAGGTATGATCGTTCAGGATACCTGCCGGGGGGCTGAGAAGATCGTGCGTCCATGCAACCGAAGGATATTTTGTTTTTCCTGTCGGATTTTTTGGAATGGCGGTTAATATATTACTTCCGCCTGTAAGAAACTGTGCCAGGTGTGCATAGCCGGAAACACATATCAGACCATTTATCCCTGCTCCTCCCGTTATCTGGCTGATATCGGGATGGTCCGGGTTACCATCGGTAAGCCTGCAGTTCTTCCACTTGGCATACGCTTTTTCATAAAGCATCGGCCATGTTTTCCCTGACGACGACCGGGCATAAATCAATGTATTTGCGGCATCAACCGGGAGATCAATCGCATCAAGCGTTACCGATGAATTATGCCCGGTTACCGGATCTCTGAAGGTTATGGGGGATGCCGTTAAACTCAATTGGGTAGGTGCGGCCCATGCAACTGATGAAAGCGCTGCGACGAAATAACAATCACCACAACAACCCTGAACCGGTTCGTTGTAAAAAAAAGCAGGCCCTCTATACGTTGCTGCCTGAGGCGCCCATCCTGCCAGAGCCTTTGGATTACATGGGCATGCATAACTTACCGGATATTCTTCTGTAACAGACGACCCGTCTCCATCGTGACAGGCATTTTTTTCTTTCGGTTTTACTATCATTTTCAACACCCTGAAATGACGGTTTTTTCTGAGACACATTTGTCTCTCTCATGATAATGGCCGTTTTTCAAACGATGAAACGACATCTGGTCAATATGATAACCGGAATGCTGAAATTGGAAAGACCTTCCGAAGATCCGTGTATGTCTGCACCCGGTTCCCCCTTACAAAGTGCAGGCAGATGAATGTAACCTTTGACGTTACCTCTATAATTCAACCAGTATATGATAAAGCTTATGTAAATGTAGAAATATAAACTTTTTAATAATTATATCTCAATCCGAATAGAGGGAAATAAGGCATTATATTTACAAAATAGCAATAAAATATGAGATTTTTTACTTCAGTGCCGACGGTGTTCCCACGTTCACAATTTTCATATCAAACACCGGTAAATTACAAGGGAATAACATTCACAAGGATTCCCTTCAATGACTCTGTACATTGCCATCGACGACACCGATACCATTTCCTCACGTGGTACCGGAAAGCTTGCACGTTCCATTGCCGGTTCAATTGCCGAATCCGGGTATGTCGTATCTGTAAGCCGCCATCAGCTCTATGTTCATCCCGGTATCCCTTACACAACGCATAACAGCTGCGCAGTAATTCATATCGATTCAGATGAATGTAACCCCGATACTCTGTTTTCGATGGCAAGAGACATGGTCCTCGATAATTTTATAGAGGGATCGGATCCCGGGATTGCGTGTGCTGCAGATCACCAGATCACTTCAGAAGTCGTCGATTTTGGGCGTTCTGCCAAAAGGAGTGTGCTCACGCAGGATGATGCACGTGCTGTCGCGCAGGCGGCGCGCCTGCTTCTTGAAGGACTGGGGGGGACAAAAGACGGTATTATCGGGGCACTTGCAGGTCTTGGTCTCGTCGCACCAGGCTGTGACGGCCGTTATGTGATGAAAGGCGGACTCAGGCAGATTTCCGGTGAGACAACCGTTGAGATGGTCCTTTCAGCAGGGGTTGACGAAGTGATCGCGCAGGACGGCTCTTCCCTGCAGACCGGGACTATTATCATCAGAAAATTTCCAAAACCAAGCCGTGTCAATAAGAACGCAATTCTCTATGTGGAAGAAAAAGACGGCATTTACCACGAAGCCGTGAAGAATTAGTATCTTTTTCCCTGAACCACAGGTCCTACGGCATTAATCTTCTTAAATTTTTGTATTATGGGCTTTGTCGAAATGCTTAATTTCGATACCATGTTTGATCTATTTTCCTGACAGGAGGGGTTTCACCCCTCCCTGCCACGCCCCCTACAAGATGAACTTCGCCGCCCCCGATGAACGCCCCGGCGGCGATTCCGTGGCTACTCAGTATTCCCCCAGAGAACTGATGTCCCATCCGCCCGTACAAAACAGCAACGATATATTTCTGACCACATCTAACCCCTTCCCGTTTTCTTTCTATTCCTGCTGATTTTTGGAGAGCCGAATAAATAGAGCCGGTTTTTACATTATTTTAGCAAAATAACTACTCATTGCCAAAATATCCTCCGGTCGAATGGAGAGATGACCGGGGGATTTTAATTTCACGAAAAAAACGGGGATGATATAGAAGATTATTGTCCCCCATCTCCAAGAAGATAAACAAGGAGCGCTTTTTGAGCATGAAGCCGGTTTTCTGCCTCATCAAAAACGATGCTCTGCCGACCTTCTATTACCTCTTCAGACACTTCCTGTCCCCGGTGTGCAGGCAGGCAATGCATGAACACTGCATCGGATGCTGCCTGTTTCATGAGTGCTTCGTTGACCATGAACCCGTTGAAGGCCTTCAGGCGTTTTTCACTCTCTGATTCCTCACCCATGGAAACCCACGTATCTGTCACGACGACCTGGGCATCTTTCACTGCCTCCTCCGGGGATCTCGTAACTGCTACCCTGCCCCCCAGTTCTTTTGCCGTGCGGATAATATCTGCCGGGGGTTCATATCCCGGGGGAGACGCCACCGAGATCTCAATACCGGTGAGTGCCGATGCAAGGACAAATGAATTGCAGACATTGTCCCCGTCCCCGACCCAGCCAATCTTCACTCCCTCAGTGGATCCGAAATGCTCCTGAATGGTCATGATGTCCGCAAGAAGCTGGCAGGGATGTTCCCTGTCACTCAGGCCGTTGATGACCGGGACACTTGCATACCGTGCAAAATTTTCAATCGTTTCGTGCCGGTATGCCCGTATCATAACTCCCGAAACGTACCTCGATGCGACACGGGCGGTATCGCGTATCTCTTCACCCCTTCCAATCTGCATATCCTGCGCATTGAGAAACAGTGCATTTCCACCAAGTTCGTTCATCCCGACTTCAAAGGATATCCTTGTTCTTGTAGAGGACTTTTCAAAAATCATTGCGAGGTTCTTTCCTCTGAGCAGTTCGTGCGACCTGCCCTCCGTCCTCATCCGCTTGAGCCTGGCAGCATCCCTGAGTATGGCCTGCATATCATCTGCTGAAAGGTCCAGTATCGAAATGAGGTCCTTTTTCATCGTAACCCCTTCATATGTGCACACCGTTTTTCGAGGAGATCTGCAGTGCCGATATCCTTCCTGTGGCGGACTTTTCCCTGTACCGCTGATACCGCATTTTCTGCTATTATTTCTGCTTCTTCGAGCGTGCTGCCCGTTCCAACATATGCAAGAGTCCGTGAAGACTGGGTATAAAACGTCCCATCGATCTCCTCTACATTTGCATAATAAAGGATGGCCTTTCCGGGATCTCCTGGAACAACGGGCTGCCCCGGTTCAGGTTTGTCTGGATACCCTTCCGGAACAAGATACTTACACACCGTTGCCTCATGTGAAAAGGAGATCGTTTTTTCCGGAAGGTTTCCTTCAGTTATGCCCGATACCACATCGGAAAAATCAGAACTGAACAGGGACAGTACATTCATCGCTTCAGGGTCACCAAAACGGGCATTGAACTCTATTACCATCGGGCCGCTCCTCGTATTCATGAACTGGCCATAGAGAATTCCCCTGTAAGGGTGCCCAAGCTCGTCCATTGCCTTTATCGCGTCATGCATAATGGAGAGTGCAGTTTTCCGGTCCCTTTCGCTGACGAACGGAAGTGTATGATCAGGCATCGAATACGCCCCCATTCCACCGGTATTTGGCCCCTGGTCGCCCTCATAGGCTCTCTTATGGTCCTGGACAAGGGGCATGGGAACAAGGTTTTCGCCGTCTGAAAAGGCCTGAAGAGTAAATTCTTCTCCAATAAGCCTCTCTTCAACCACGACATCCCCGCCAAGCTGCCGGACGTATTCAATTGCACCCGCCCGGTCAACCTGCTCCCCCATTATGCGGACCCCTTTTCCACCGGTAAGGCCAATCGGTTTTAATGCAAGGTCCCGGTCGTAGTTCCTGATAAAACGTACGGCATCATCGGCATTATGAAAAACACGGTATTCCGGGCACCCTGCGATACCATGATCATTCATCATCTCCCTGCAGAATGCCTTATCTGTCTCCAGACGCGCTGCTGCACGGGAAGGTCCGACACACGCGATACCCCGCGCTTCCATCTGATCGACAATCCCTGCTTCCAGTGGGGCCTCAGGACCTATAATTGCATATTCTGTACCAGATTTAAGGGCAAAATCGACCAAAGCCGGCACATTCGTCTCAGTTTCAAGTAGCACCTTCTTTGCAAGTGTACTAATGCCGGGGTTTCGCCTGGCCATGACAGAATAAATTTCCGTGTCACTGTTGCGGGCCAGCGCCCGGGTGATGGCATGTTCCCTGCCTCCACCCCCCACAACAAGAATCTTCATAGTCATTTATATGAGCATCCTCATTAAAAAATTGCGTATCCGCGTTTATCATCTCAATAATTCTGATGCCTTTACGAGAGAGAGAAGACTGATACCACGTTCTTTCATCTTTTCAGTCGCCCCCGATTCACGGTCTACAACCGTTATGACCATGTCTGCGACGGCTCCTGCGGCCCTCAACTCGTCAATTCCATAGAGTGCCGATCCCCCGGACGTGGTTACATCTTCAACCAGAAGGACATTTTTCCCCTTAATATCCCCGATAATCCTTTCTTTTTTACCATGCCCCTTATCCGCACTTCTGATAATTGCATAGGGTCTGCCACTCGCAAGCGCAGTTGCCACGGCAATAGGGACTCCCCCTACCGCAACTCCGGCTACCACATCAAACGTTGCCATTGCCGCAATGGTGTTCCCGATTGCGCCGAGGACCCGCGGAGAGGTGACTGCCGACTTAATATCAAGATAATAGGTGCTTCTTGCTCCCGATGCAAGGATAAAATCCCCGAATTCCACCGCACCATGCAGCTTCAGGAGATCTGCAATTTCATTCACCATGGTACATCTTTCACTCCTGCAATATAACCGATAATATTCATAACCCTGTGTAGAACCGGAGTCAAAATGAGAATGAACACCAGTACTGGGATAGAGATAGTCGAAATGACCCATGAATAATCAAAGATGACCGCAAGGAGGAAGGCTCCGGCGACAAGGTCGTACTGGTCGGCGATCATCCATTTTTCTCCCCTCTCCTTCCCAAGGCGTCTTTTAAAGAAACTTTTCATAAGATCGCCGAAAAGGGCCCCGAATGAAAAAAGAAAAACCGAAAGACAGGTATGAACAGGGAGAAATGCAAGTGCAGGGAGATCCTGGAGGAGGATCTGGATAATACCGACAACGATGCCGGCCAGGATCCCGATAATAAATCCCCTGTACGTCTTTCCGTCGCCGAATATCCGTCTTCCGTCTGAGAAATACCTTCCTCCGTCGATTGGCCTGCCCCCGCCGGCTGCCGCGGCAACCGGGTTTGGGACATACGCAGGGAGCATGATCCAGAAAGCAGCGACCAATGCTATTATGACGGAATCAAAACTAATAATAATGCTCTCCAATACCTGTAATAAAGAGCAGATATAAACATTAAGGTATCTCAATTAATATCCTTAGTAAGCAACGGTGGGGATTATATGATATTGAAAAAGACAAAGAGCCTTTGCCCTGTCTGTAATTGCGTCATCGACGCAGACATTGTCGAAGACGAGGGAAAGATTTGGCTGGAGCGGGAATGTGCGGAACATGGTGCATTCAGGGATATCTACTGGTCTGATTCCGAAATGTGGCGACGTTTCGAGCAATACGAGGTGATCGGGAAAGGTATTGAAAATCCACAGGTACAGGCTCTGGCAGAGACCTGTCCGGTAAACTGCGGCCTTTGTAATAACCACAAATCAACAACGCTCCTCGCCAATGTTGACCTGACAAACCGGTGCAATTTAAATTGCGATTTCTGCTTTGCAAACGCAAGAGCCTGCGGATTTATTTACGAACCTTCGTTTGAGCAGGTCGTCGATATGCTGAAACTTCTCAGGAATGAAAAACCGGTTCCTGCACCCGCCGTTCAGTTTTCAGGTGGTGAACCTACGATGCGAAACGACCTCGCGGATATTATCCGTAAGGCAAAAGAGCTCGGGTTTCCACAGGTCCAGCTTGCAACGAACGGTATAAAACTGGCCCGTAATGTCGAATATGTGAGGGAACTCAAGGACGCCGGGTTAAGCACGGTCTATCTTCATTTTGACGGGGTATCTGAAGAGACAAATCCCCAGATGAAAATCGATGAGAAAGTAGTGAAGAACTGTGCAGAGGTCGGCCTCGGACTGGTCCTTGTTCCCACTGTTATTAAAGGCAGAAATGATCACGAGGTCGGTAAAATCATCCAGTATGCCGCAGATCACATCGATATTGTCAGGGGCGTAAATTTCCAGCCGATCGCCTTTACCGGGGCTGCAAGCGAAGAGGACGTCAACAGGGAGCGGATAACCATCCCTGAACTTATCGACGATATTGAAACCCAGACTGCAGGTGTGGTAAAGAAATCTGATTTTTACCCGGTCCCATGTGTTGTTCCGTTCTCGGACCTCGTAGAGGCGTATACCGGAAAGCCACAGGTCAGATTTACTACTCACCAGCACTGCGGGGCTGCAACCTATGTATTTGTGACAAGTGACGGGATAGTCCCTGTCAACCGCATGGTTGACGTGGACAGTTTCTTCAAATCTGTCGAAGCCATGGCAGAAAAACTGAAAAAAGGAGGATCGATCAATAAGTACAAATCCCTTCTCGAGGGCGTCAAAGATCTCCACACCTCAGTAAAGAAGGGAGAGCAGGGGAGCACTGCTGATTTCTGGAAATTAATCGGTAAAGCCCTTCTTCTGCAGGACTTTGAAGCGCTCCGGGATTTCCACTGGAATGCGCTCTTTATTGGAACCATGCATTTCATGGACCGCTATAACTACGATATCAGCCGGGTCCAGCGGTGCTGCATCCATTATGCTACCCCTGACGGCCGGCTCATCCCGTTCTGTACCTATAACAGCGGCCCTGTGTACCGTGAAAAGGTATGGAAAAAATTCAGCAAACCTCCTGAATAATCATTTAAGATAAATTACAAGATCCTTTTCCTTTTCTCCCTTCAAAAGGGCTGTAGAACCGGACATTTTCCGAACGCCAATTATTGGAGCGACAGGTGAAAAAAAGACATCAGATCTCCTTATGCAGGATGACCCTCTGATATAAGAGTCCCCGCACTCCTTATTCCGACACTTTCCGGGGCCGATGGCCCGCTGTTGTAGCGTCCACACGATACGACAGGGACTGTGCTCATTACTTTTAGGAAAATACTGCTCAGCTGAAACCCATCCCGCACCCTCACTATTCTCTCTGATTTTTTGATATCAGGATTTCGAATGAAAATGGTGGAACAACCCATAATATAAGGAGATTTTGAATGGACATTTTCATGGTTCCGGAGTGAACGTTACTGGTTCAGGTCTGGTTCAACAGATCCAAAGTCCTGGAGATTCATTGTAGAAAAAAGTCTGCCGATCTGATGAAAATTATTGGCTCTTCGCCAAAATGTATGCGCTGTCATATTCCTTTTAAGTAAAATTATGGGAGTAATTGCCCTCACCCCCACGGCACGATGAATCCCGCCGCCCCGGCGGCGGTCCGGCGAGACTGTATCGTAATGCATTTGAGGTCCTGATTTCAGTTTATCCATACGAAACATCGAAGAGGCCGATTATTACACATCAAATGTAAGGTTAACAGCGGTGCCGGTTTTCATTGCGACTTTTGCGAGGGCAAGGTCCTGGATGGCAAGTCCGGTGGAGTCGAAAACGGTGATCTGGGTGCTGTCTTTTCGTCCCTTCTTCCCGAGTACCACTTCTCCGAGAGTGCCCTCTATCTCATCGGGTGAATACAACCCGTTCCTGATCGGTACATTGATCTCCCCGGAATGAACTGCCTGTACGGGATCATCCACAAAGACTGCAGCCCTTTTGAGTATATACGGGTCAAGTTCCTGTTTCCCCGGGGCGTCGGCACCGATCGCATTGATATGGGTCCCTTCATGGATCCATTCACTTTTTATGAGGGGGGCCCTTGAAGGCGTCGTGGTAACAATGCACCGGCTTTCACACACTTTTTCAAGTGATGTGGCTTCACAATCGAACCGTGTAAATATTTCACAAAAATCACGGGCATTTTTCTCTTTACGGCTCCAGACCCTGATATTTTCTATTGATACCTCCCTTGAAAGTGCCTCCACCTGTGCCCGGGCCTGCCGCCCGCTCCCGACTACGCCGAGTGATACCGAATTCCCGGGTGCGAGGTATTTTGCGGCAACAGCACCTGCAGCACCGGTCCTGAGATCAGTTAGTCCCGTTGCATTAAGGATTGCTTCCGGTTTACCCGTCCCCACATCAAGAATGATTGTCAGCGCCATCACCGTGGGAAGACCGATTGCAGGATTCTCAGGATGAACATTTACTATCTTGACCCCCCCGATTCCTAGTGACGGTATATATGCAGGCATTGTCCTGAAGTCTCCGCTGGGAAACGTGACGTACATTTTCGGTGGCATCTGGACCCTGCCCCGCCCGTGTTCTGCAAAAGCCTCTTCTATTGCGTCGTTGACCGCTTTTCTGTCAAGACCCGATTCAGGGTCCGGGTAATAAAGCATGAGTCCATATTATTTTCTGGTCTAATGAAGATTTTTGGTGGATATACAACCATTGAGACAATGCACTTCCGGAATTTCCTGTGAAAGAGAACGCAGGACAACTCCGGCAGCGATCTGCTTTTTTTTCGTGTATCCCAATTCACACAAACCCCCCCCGTACTTTTCATCCCTGCGTGTCCTGTTCCTGATATCCGGAAATATATTCTGAAAACTATCGTCCCGGTCAACAGGGAAACGGACGCCTGTTATTTGCTACGATTATAAAGCGGAGATATCCTGAAAAATACCGGGATTTTTTAAAAACGGCCTGTTACTGCAATCGCAATACAAACTATAATCTTTTTCTCCATCCCGAGACATACATTTCTGATAACATTCTCCCGCAGGGAGTCTTGACCGGGCCGGTGTATACACGGATGATCTATATTATACCAAAACCAACCGACACTCCGGATGATAACTCAACCGGAATGGTAATGAAAGCCATTGAACGAGCTGGAAAGGACTATCAAATCCTCGATATCGAACGTATCGATCCGTTCTCTTCAGGCCTGGAGAATGAACTGGTATGGGCGTGCGGTATCAGGCAGGACGAGCACCAGTTTGAAGTGTTAAATGCCCTTTCCCTCTCAAACAGGGTGGTCAACACTCCCGCATCGATATTTACCTGCGCAAGCAAGGTAATGACCAGTGTGCTTCTTTTCAGAGAGGGGATCCCCACCCCGGATACCAGTTTCAGTGCTTCACGCTCTGAAGCGTCACGGTTCATCGAAAAATATGGAAAGGTTGTGTCAAAGCCGGTATACGGGTTCGATGGAAACGGAATATACCTGCTTCGCTCACCTGAAGAACTCGGTCCACCCCCGTACTACCTGCAGGAATTCGTCCCTAATGACCGTGATTACCGGGTCTTTGTCATCGACGGAGAAGCGGTCGGTGCAATCGAACGGGTATCGGATACCCTTGCACATAATATACACCAGGGCGGAACCGGGCGGCCCCGTGAAATCGACCCTGAAATGCAGGAAATAGCCGGAGCCGCTGCACGGGCAGTAGGAGTCGACTACGGGGGCGTCGATCTCCTCGATTCACCTGAAGGTTACTGTGTTCTGGAAGTAAACGGTACCCCCAACTGGCACTGCATGGCTGCACCCATACCGGAATTGCTGGCCGGTTACCTCATCCGGGTTGAGAGAGAGATGAGGAAATAAGGGGGTATAAACGCTCCCGCATACACCGGACCCGGGCTACCTGTCCCAGGGACCAGGCCGGAAGCTTGTTCCGTTAAAGGCAGCAAAGAGGCTGGCGAACGATAATGGTTGGAAAATAGACTGATTTAAGGAAATAAAGTGATTACTGATGAATTACTGGATATATTCCATCTCTTTTAAGGTCTTGTCGGCAAGTTCTTTCATCCGTGCTGAAATTCTTCCGGATGCTGAAAACTCGACATCTTTCATCGCATTGGCCAGTTCGTTTCCCAGCACAAAAATCGCATATTTATGTTCCATTTTACTTTTATGAAGCTGTGTCGGGTTGATCTTAAGTGAACCGTACTGTGAAAACTTGAAATCAGGGTTGACGTACTCGAAATAATCCTTTATGTCGAACAGCATCTGGTGTAATGTAATCAGTTCTTCCTTGTGCACTCTTTCACATCCGAGATCAAAATTGTAAATGAAAAAATATATAGGTATCTCAGAAAATGTTTAAGCGATTTTTAAGAGTTTAATTGAGAGCGGACGCTTGATAATTCCTTTATACTCCCTCGCAGCCACATATTCCAGACCCTTGCCGACAAGGTGATCGATAATTCTCTGGTTTACATCCCCATCGATGACCAGTCCTGATGCGTCACCATTTACATCATCTATCATCTTCTCGACATCTTCCGGCTTTCCTTCTTTTAAGATCGTGAAATCATGGGTCAGGAACCGGGCAACCCGTTTGCCTTTGATGGCCTTCATATGGTCACCGAGTGTGCGCGGCAGCTGGATATCCTGAGGCTCCGGCTTTTTCCCCTGCTGTTTCTTTTTTGGCCCCTTTGGCTCTACTGACGTTTCCACCGCGGCTGGATCGGGTCTAAAAGAGGGCATATCCTCCTCCTGGCCCTCCAGGTCCCCTGAAAAATATTGTTCCCTGACATATTCGACCGGGACCTTGTTTCTGAGGGACTTGATGATCTCCTTGCGCGTCATATCCTCGACGCTCTTTCCCCTCGGAGAGAATGCAACATAATCAATTTCTGCGACCTGTAACAGTTCGCGGAGGATTAACTCTCCTCCACGGTCTCCGTCAAGAAATGCCGTTGCAGTCTTTTTTTCACAGAGATCAATTATTGTCCCCGAGACATTTGTTCCTTCAACTGCAACTGCGTTCTTAATCCCGAACCTGAGAAGGTTGATGACATCGGCCCGGCCCTCCACCACGATTATTGCATCAGAGTCAAGGACGTTCGGACCCGCAGGTACTTTGTCCTGGCCGATTGTGCTGATTTTTTCCACACGTATGCTTTCACGGACTTCGTCGAGGAGCTCGTGGCTGTCGATAGAGCCTTCCTCGAAATAATCAAGGAGCAACTCTTTTGCCCTGTTTACAATCTTTTTCCGCTTGCTCACCCTGATATCCTCTATGGATTCAACGGTGACATGGGCAATACAGGGACCGACACGGTCGATAGCCTCAAGAGATGCGGCAAGTATCGCAGTTTCCGCCCGGTCGAGAGACGACGCAATGTATATTTCCCCTCTCGTCTCACCTTTTTTGCTTGAAACCTGGACATCAATCCTCCCTACACGTCCGGTTCTCTGCAAATCACGAAGATCAAGGTCTTCGCCGAGTAACCCTTCAGTCTGGCCAAATATGGCACCAACTACGTCGGGTTTCTCGACCACCCCCTCTGCTTCAAGGTGAATGTGAATAAGGTACTTGGTAGTATCAGATGAATACAAGGTAATGCACCCCCATGCATCAGGCAATAATTGAAACGCGTGATCATAGGTACCGTACCCTTTGCGGCGTAAGGATTTAAACTATATGGGAAATTAAAATAAATTCATTTATATTTAAAATTTAATTATTAATTCCCTGCGGTCATTTTTCTATACACAGATGTGATATCTCTTCATTATTCGATAAAAGTGAATGATAACGGTTAAACTGGTACCTGCGCGCCCAGTCATACCTGTTGTCATCCGGCCATCCGCATCCGGCCGGGATCTCAGACAGGATTAGTTCGCCTGTGTTCTGCCCGTTTATTTTTGATTGCTTCCGCTATACAATACGGAAAATGGAAACCCGGTTACGTATTTAATCAATCAGCCTCTCCATTAACGCAGCTAATTCATCCCTTGAAGTTCCCTGCACCAGAATCTTTTTCTGGGATGACCCGGACCCGGCAATGATTGATACCGCAGACCGTGGAACTGAAAGTGTTTTTGAGACCAGCTCAATAATGGATTTGTTTGCCTTTCCCTCCACCGGGGGTGCCGAAACATGACATGCTATCGAGTGCCGCCACTCATTGTAGCCTGCCGGAAAAGAGTCTTTTTTTGCACCTGCCGATATATCCAGAGAGAGAATCGTTCCATTTACCGTTTCAACAAGTGCATCCCTGAAATTCCCGCTCATACCAATCATCTGAAGGTGTCGCCCGGCATTAACAACGGCGGATCATAAGTGGCATGCTGCCTTTTCTTCACCTGTATTAACCCTGCCGGGCGGTGCCTGTCGCACAACCGGGTTGTCCCGCGGTTCATATCCAGGCGCTTGCCAATCGATCACCCGGGGACCTATGGATGTGCATGTGTGGCACCATATTTCATGCCCTCTTGTCCTATATAACCCCTTCCCGGGAACCATACCGGAGGGATACGGTCGAATTCTCCCTCGCGATAAATGACATTACCGCTCATTATGACAATTTCAGGAAAAACTGCATCCATTCCTTCAAAAGGAGTCCATCCCGCCCTGCTGTGAAGGTCATCCGCGCTAATCCTGACCGTCCGGTTCAGGTAGCATGCAAAATCCGCCCGCATACCAGGCCTGAATCCCGCCGCCGGAACACCGAGGATGCCTGCTGGCGTTGACGAAGTCTTTTCGATAACAGAAGTAAGGTTCAATCGTTTTTTCAGAACCTCCCCCATCAGCAGCGGCACCATCGTCTCGACCCCGGGTATTCCCGACGGGGCGTCAGGAAAAGGAACGGACTTATCACGGAGGGTGTGGGGTGCATGATCAGATGCGATCACATCGATGTTATCCCAGGCGGAAAATAGTAATTTTCTCTGTTTTTCACTGCGAACAGGAGGATTGACTTTCAGGAATGTGTTGTCCGGGACCTGGCCGTCATAGGAGAGGAAGAGGTGATGCGGTGTTGCCTCGGTTGTGGCGCCTGATGCGGCATCAAGCGATTCTGCTGTGCTGAGATGGCAGAAATGGAGCCTGCATTCCAAAAGCCCGTGCGATTTTACATAGCGGACCGCCTCTTCCTCACCCGCCGGAGATCTCATGCCGGAATGTTCCTCAAGGGTGTCGGGTCTCCCTTCTTTTACCCGCTCGGCGTGTATCGTCGCAAGCCCGCCCAGCGTGCCTATCCTCTGGAACGACTTGAAAAGACAGTCTTCCGTGAGAGCTTCACCGTAACTCGAGGGAGCTGCAAACACTTCCCCGAACGCCATCGCCCCTGCCATCCAGAGACCTTCAATATCTGCATCAGGGCTGACCCCGGCATTTACGGAAAAATTGCAATATGACTGTTCCTTTGCTTCCCTGATCCTGGCTTCAAACGCTCCTGTCGTCGTCAGGGGTGGAATAGTATTGGGCTGGTCGACGACAAAGGTCACACCTCCGGCGACGGCGCTCATCGAGCCGGTTTTCCAGTCTTCTTTTGCGTTCTGGATCCCGCCTCTCATGTGGGTGTGCATATCGACTGCACCGGGAATGACAATGTACCTGCTGCAGTCAATCTCACCCGACGAGGGGAGGGGAGCACCGGCATGTTTCACTATCCCGTCCTTTATTGCGATATCTACAATTCTTCCGGTTGGATCGCTCACATTCTTTAAAAGCAGGTCACACCGTCTGCCTGACACAATCAATCATCTCCTATCATCAGGAGAGGGGATAAAATATGCGTTTGATGGGCATATCCCGGAAAAAATCTATGATTCACCCTGGCTGGTTTTTATTTCGGGGTGGTCAAACCGCCCGATAAGCACGAGAATCGCAGGCATAACGATGATCGCACCGATAAGTGAAAATCCAACAGTGATAACCGTCACAATTCCGAAGTTGCTGATAATATTGAAACTTGAAATGGTCAGGGCAGCAAACCCGAAAACCGTCGTCATCCCTGATACTGATATCGCCGTTCCGATCTGCATGACCCCGTGCCGGATTGCATCGATGAGATCCCTCCCCTTCTCCCGTTCTTCGTATACCCGCTCCATGATAAGAATCGTATATTCCGAAGCCACGCCGATGGTCATTGAACCGAGTACTGCAGTCATCGGAGTATAATCGATTCCCAGCACATACATGATAAGGCCGTTCCAGCCCACTATCATCATAATCGGTATGACAGGGGTTATTGCACGTCCGAATTTCCGATATACCACAAAGAGGAAGACAAATATCAGAAGGAATGCAAGGAGCGTCATCTGCGTTTTCCCTTTCGAAATCTCTTCGATAAGGTTGGTGAACATCTCACCGGTTCCCGTAATGCCGGCCGTCACCCCTGCCGGCGGCTGGTTCCATTCCAGGTCCCTTTTGATGTTCTCAAGGTTTGACATCGCCACTTCGTTCTCCATCTCGACCATGGAGAATTCGATGACAGCCTCGGTATTGCCACTGATATACCTCTTTTTGGTATCTTCAGGAATCCTTCCCAGTACCTCCTGTAATTCTTTATTAGTCGCAGGCAGTGTTCCGTTGTTGTATGAAATCAGGAACGTGGCAATGCTTGCAGAACTGATCACCTTATCATTATGACCCTCTTCGTACTCCTGGAACTGGTCTATCCACCGTATTGTATCGAGACTGAGCACATTGTCCCCCCTGACCAATATCGGGAGTGCCGATGTCGACCCCATCGTCCGGCTCACCTTGTTGAGGTTAATAATCGCAGGCATATCAGATGGCACAAACGTGTCCTCGTTTGTATTGATGATGATCTCGTTATCCATCTGGAACCCGATAACTGCAATAAGGGCGCACAGGATGAGGATCGGGACAGGGTTTTTTGCCACTTTTTCCGCAAGATTCCCTATAAAATTGTTGTATCCCTCAATTTTATGGCTTTTTGCAGCATCCCCTTCCATGGAACGTTCTCCTGATTTCGGGCGGTAATTACACAATACTCCCACGGTCGGGACCG
Source organism: Methanoregulaceae archaeon UBA467 (assembly GCA_002503825.1). GTDB lineage: Archaea > Halobacteriota > Methanomicrobia > Methanomicrobiales > Methanospirillaceae > UBA467. Next base: position 102,835 of record DASP01000013.1, on the reverse strand, counting down.
CGATAAGGGCCACGCAATAACAGGAGACTACCCCGATCACGCAGACAAGTCCGAAACTCTGGATCATCGGAATCGGCGAGATCATCATCGCAAGGAACCCCATCGTTGTTGATAACATCGCGTACAGAATTGAGGGGCCGGATTTTGTCACCGTTGTTTTCACGGCTTCTTCCAGTGTTGAATGGCGCGACTCTTCGTCAAACCTGGCATGGAACTGTATCGCATAGTCGATACCAATCCCGATAAGGACCGGGAATGCACCGATCGTTACCATGCTGATCTGCATTCCGGCAAACCCGATAATGCCGAACGTTATAATCAGGCCTGATGCAACGATGGCAACAGAGAGAAACCGGTACCTCACATGGGAAAAGAGGAGTCCCACTGCAATGACCATCAGGACCATGGCGGCCAGGATGAGCGTCCCCATGGAGGTCCCCATCTCACTGGCCATCTGCTGCTGGAATGCTGCATTCCCGGTCACCACCACACTTACACCCGGCGGGGGATTCGAGAGGGATACTATTGATTCAAGGTTATTGACGACGGTTGCCTGCGTATCCTGTGACAGTCCGGGATCAAGCGTGACGACACTGATGAGCATAAGGTTTGAGGGAACATACCGCTCGAACACTTCGGGGGGTATCCCCTCCCGCAGCTGGCTTACCTCTGCGTAAGAACGGGGAATTACACCCCCGTTCCTCTCCCTCATGAGGTCGACGACACTTGTGACCCTGCTCACATAGCGCTGGTCTGCCACCTCGCTCTGGAGACGGTCGATGTATTCAAGGACATCCGGGCTGAGGACATTGTCACTCTCCACGAGCAGAATGAGGCTGTTGGACTGAAAGGTGGATGTATATTTATCGAGCAGCATGCCCCGCTCGGTATCTTTATTCAGATAGGTGTCAGTCCCGGTTGCCATCGTGATAAAGGTCATCCCGACAAGGGCGGTAATGATGATGCCAAGGAGAACAGCAAGGACAACCCAGGGTTTTTTTGTAATCACCCCGACAAGCATCGCATATGGTGACCGGATATTCATAAATTACCATTAATATCTGACTGATAACTGATAAATGATTTGTTGTGAAAGAGACAACACGGTAAAAAGACTTAAAATGCAGGTTTTCCGGCATGAAATAAAAAATGTCCCGGGCCGTTGTCGCGGATGTACACCGGGTTTTACAGGGGGTTACGTATTTCCCGGGTATGGAGTCATGAAAGGATCTCTTCAGGTCCTTCCCCTGCGGTCACTGACTCTGCTTCAGGACAGATGAAAGGAGTTGTCCTGACCACTCCCTGTCAGTTCAGGAGCAATCACAATCCGGATCCATAAATGACCGCGTATAAAATCCGGTGCCGTATTCATACCATTTTCCGGCACCCGGTAAAAGCACAGGACTGCAGGAACGGGGAACGATTCTGCACTGATCAAGGTGCAACAGATCAAAAAAACCAATATCTCCCTGTATACCATGTACCTGATAAGACTATGACTGCAGACCCGTCACTTGTTACCACGCTTGGATCGCTTCAACTGGAAAACCCGTTCATGCTTTCATCCGGTCCCCCGACCGCATCTGCCGGACAGATAAAAAGGGCGTTCGGGGCAGGCTGGGGAGGAGCCGTTATCAAGACCATCCGGCCCGAAGGGATGGTGATCGAAGATCTTTCACCCAGATTTGCCACGCTGAAAGGCGATGACGGGGAACTGCTGGGTTTTGAGAACATCGAACTCCTCAGTAAAAAACCGGTCTCCTACTGGACATCACAGATCCCTGAAATCAAAGAGGAATATCCTGGAAAAGTCCTCATCGCGAGTATCATGGGGACACCTGACCCGGAAGAATGGAGTGCCCTGGCACGGCAGGTTGAAGCGGCCGGTGCAGACGCGATCGAGATGAACGTCTCCTGCCCGCACGGGATGCCCGAGCAGGGTGTCGGAGCCGCAATCGGGCAGAACCCGGCTTTGGTCCGGGAACTGACGCGTGCGGTATCGGAATCGGTGGATATCCCGGTAATTGTGAAGCTCACCCCGAACGTGACCGATATTGTTCCGGTCGCCCGTGCCGCACAGGCCGGTGGTGCAGATATGATCTCGGCGATCAATACGATCCAGTGCCTGACGGGAATTGATATCAGTTCTTTTGACCCCCTCCCGTCGGTCGGCGGTTTTTCTACATACGGGGGATACTCAGGACCCGCGGTAAAACCCGTGGGGTTGCGGTTCGTCTCGCAGATCGCATCGTCCGTCGACCTGCCGGTTATCGGGATCGGCGGAGTGTCCCGCTGGGAGGATGCCGTCGAATATATCCTCGCCGGCGCCTCGGCCGTACAGGTCTGCACCGCGGTCATGTGGCACGGTACCGGAATCATCAGGGAGATGAACTCGAAACTGCCTGAATACCTCGCCCTGAAGGGCATGTCATCTCCTGACGCACTTCGCGGGCTGGCACTCGGCAAGCTGAAAAGCCACCAGTCACTCGACCGGAAACACCGGGTAACGCCTGCGCTGGTTTCTCCGGAAGCCTGCACGTCATGCGGCCGCTGCGTGATCGCATGCAGGGACGGGGGATATCATGCCCTTTCCCTGCACAAAGGAACACTTGTAATAGATACATCACGCTGTGACGGGTGTTCACTGTGTTACCACGTATGCCCAACCGGGGCCATCGTACTTAAAGAGGGAGAGCGACACTGAAAAGCCCTGAATCGCTGTTGATTCACGATATTCTTCCCACCACTTATTCCGCCCGGTTTACGGCACTGATGGCAATATCCGGGGAGACCATCCTCGTCCCCTGTCCTCCCCGGGTCAGGTGCTCACTGTGCCAGGCCCCCGATTGAGAATCACGGCTTTACCCGGTATCTCCCGCAACACATTGGGTGCGCCCGAAAACTATCCCCAGCAACAGGAACACAAAAATAGCCACTAATGCATAGCCAATGATTCCGATATTTCGGACCTGCATATCCGCAAGTGCAACACCAATCAACCCTGCCAGGCTCAGAACACCACTGATAATCATGAGAACCCGGACTGCCGTCTCCAGTCTGCCTCCCTTGAACACAGGTGCAGCAAAGAGCATTGAGAGGGCAAAAAACCAGTCCCATGCCAGGATATCCAACGCATACACCACCGACGGCCACTTGAAAGAAAGGAACATAGGAACCCACGTCAATCCGGTAGCTTCAATCTGAGGACTTACCGTCAGGGAAACAAAGTGGACGCAGGACGTAATACCCGCAAGAAGGATCATAAACACAAGTGCCGAAAGACTATATGCCTTGACCCCGGGAGACGCATAGGCGTGAACTGCGACCATGCTCAGGACCATCAGTGGTGCTATGAGGAGGATTAGCAGTTTCATAATCGAGAAATAAGGATCACCGATTGGGTCCAGAGGCGACCTGAGGGAGAGAAATCCAAGAACCGTTGTCACCGCGTATAATACTAAAAAGAGGGATACGGCCCAGGCTGCGGCTCTTCCGATTGCACGATGCTGTGATGTGAAACCTTCGTGGGACATTGTGATACTCCTTTCATTCTGATTTATTCTCTCACGAACTTAACGTTTGAGTTCAGATGCGCTGCGGCCTCGCACTCGATAAACTGAAAAGCCACCAGTCACTCGACCGGAGTCACCGGGTAACACCGGCGCTTATCTCTCCGGAAGCCTGCACGTCATGCGGCCGCTGCGTGATCGCGTGCAGGGATGGGGGATACCATGTCCTTTCCCTGCACAAAGGAACACTTGTAATAGATACATCACGCTGTGACGGGTGTTCCTTTGCTATCATGTATGCCCTTTCGGGGGCCATCGTGCTCACAGAGGGGGTACAGGATGGAAAAGCCCATACCAGATGTTGATTCGCGACCACCCCTCCCGGTGTTCTTCCGCTCAGTTTCCAGCACCTGTCGGTAGTATCGGAGGCGATCATCCTCCCCCGGACCTACCGGTAACCTTTCGCACACGTTAGCAATCTTCATAGGGATCTGCCGGTAAATCCATTGCTATGAAGTTATCTTCTCTTGCAGTGATGCTGATTCTTATTGCGGCCGCCGTAGCGCTCGCGGGGTGCTCCGGACCGTCCGAAAATCCCCAAAACACCGGGATGAAAACAACAGTCACAACTGCCGCAACGCCTGCCACGGCAGCACCTGCCGGAACGACCGTTACGGGCTATACGGACCTCCCCAGTTTTGTCGACAGGGCTGCAGGGTATGCCAGGGAATATGGGAAGGATGCTGCGCTTTCAGAGTTCAACAACGTCAACGGGACGTTCACTGAAGGCGATCTCTACATTTTTGCGTATGGGATGGACGGGACCACACTCGCATGGCCTTACCAGCCAGACATGCTCGGGACGAACCGGGCCGGGGCTGCTGACACAAACGGCGTGAATAATATCAGGCGGATGATTGAACTCGCCCGGGAAGGCGGCGGATGGGTCTACTATGTCACCAAAAATCCCGGGGACAACAACCGGGATGAACTCAAGCTCTCGTATGTCCGGCCGGTTGACAGTACATGGCTTGTCGGATCCGGGATATACCTGCCCGAAGTGCCTGCGATTTTTAACACCACAGAAAAGGACCAGCTCGTGGAGCGGGTGATGCAGGCCCGCCAGTATGCGCTGGCGAACGGGGAAGCAAAAGCGGTCCGGGATTTTAATGACCTGAACGGCACGTTTGCCGACGGGAGCAGGTACATCTTTGCGTACGCGTACAACGGGACCACGCTCGCGATGCCCTTCCAGCCGGAAACAATCGGCACAAACCGGACGGATTTTGTCGACACGCACGGGGTGAAGAGTACGGCATGGGAGATTGCGGTTGCAAAGAGCGGCGGGGGATTTGTGTACGTGGATTACTACAACCCGGACACGGGGAAACCCGGCATGAAACTCTGCTATGTCAATCCCGTTGACGATACCTGGCTCGTGGGCTCCGGGATCTATACCGACCGGTCATGAGTGGCAGCCGCACGAGTGTAAGGGCAGGACCGGAAAAAAACCGGGTCCGGCCCTCCCCCGGGCTGGAGCCACCCCCTCATACGATCTTCCTCTGGTTGAGCCCCGGTCATCACAATAAAAAAGATCCGGAACACTTTCTTTAGCTGCTCATTCGTTCCGAATGCATCGATGACTGCATCCATATCCGCCTTCATATCCCACCATATTAGCTTAGGCATGAACACAAAAAGCGGAAGATACAGAACCGCAGCGCCGGTGAATACAAGGGTTATCAACGACTGGGTAATTCATATACGAATGTCCGATAGAGGTGATTAAAAAGAAGACTGAACGATTCTGACTTATCATTCTGATGCGAGGGATGGGATTTGAACCCAAGAACTCCTACGAGACTGGACCCTGAATCCAGCGCCTTTGACCAGGCTCGGCAACCCTCGCACTCCTATCAAATTGCATCTGCATGAAAATAAAGGTGATTATTTGTTGATCAAAAAAAATACCGGCATTATCCGGCCAGACCATTACATGTCGTCAAATTCTTCCTGTTTTGAGGTATTCTGGTAATTTTTTATCTCTTTCTCACGAAGGACGTTTCGTTTTATCTTACCGGAGATCGTTTTGGGGAGGTCATCAACAAACTCTATCGCGCGGGGATACTTATACGGGGCCGTGGTCCGCTTGACAAACTTCTGGATGTCCCTGACCAGGCTCTCAGTCGGCTCGTACCCTTCTTTCAGTATGATGAAGGCCTTGACGATCATGCCCCTGATTACATCGGGTGACCCGACAACTGCCGCTTCCTTTATCGCAGGGTGTTCCATGAGGGCCGACTCAACCTCGAACGGCCCGATCCGGTACCCTGAACTCTTTATAACGTCGTCATCCCTGCCCACGAACCAGTAATAGCCGTCTTCGTCCATGTAGGCCTTATCCCCGGTATAATAGAACTCTCCATGGAATGCAGTCTCGTTTGCTTCCTTGTCGTAGAGGTACTGGTCAAAGAGGCCGGCCGGCCTCGGGTTGACCCGGATCGCAATACGACCGACATCGCCCTGGCCGACTGGCTTTCCATCATCATCCTGCAACTCGATCTGCCAGCCGGGTGAAGGTTTTCCCATGGACCCGGGCCGCGCTTCCATGCACGGGAAGGTCCCGATGACAAGCACGAGCTCGGTCTGGCCGTACCCCTCGAATATCGTAAGATTTGTCCCTTCTTTCCATACCCGTATCACTTCAGGGTTGAGGGGTTCACCTGCACTCACGCAATGCCGAAGTTCTGTCAGGTCAAACTTTTCAAGGTCGGCAAGGATGAGCATCCGGTATACGGTCGGTGGTGCGCAGAAAACAGTAACCTCGTATTTTTCAAGGACCGGGAGCAGTTCTGTTGCCTTGAATTTTCCCCGTATATCATACACAAGGATGCACGCGCCCTGTATCCACGGCCCGAAAAACTTGCCCCACGAGGATTTCGCCCACCCGGTATCTGCAAGGGTAAAATGAAGGTCGTTCTCTTTTAAATCAAGCCAGTACGCCCCGGTAGTGACATGCCCGATCGGGAGCGCATGGTTATGCAGCACCATCTTGGGTTCGCCGGTGGTGCCTGACGTGAAGTAGATAACCAGCGGGTCTCCGGACTTCGTCTTTTCCATTCCCGGGAGATTGACAAGGTAGCGCGAGACAGGTGCCGGGTAATCAAGTTCGACAAGGTAGCTGATCCATCCCGGTATCTCTGCATCGACAACAAACCGGGACATGAGAGACGGGCATTCCTCACATATCTCCTCGATTTTAGGGGCATTTTCAGAATCGGTAATGACCATCTTTATCTTAGCCGCGTTTATGCGGTACTTCAGGTCTTTTGGGGTCAGCATCGTCGGGCAGGGGCAGAACACAGCGCCGAGTTTGATGCATGCTATCGAAAAAATCCACCACTCCGGGATGCGGGTGAGCATGATAATAACACGGTCGCCTTTCTTGATCCCGTATTTTAAGAGCATGTTCGCCGCCTGGTTTGAGAGGTTCATCAGCTGGCGGAAGGTGTAGGTCTTCTCCTCGCCTTCCTGGTTCACCCATATCATCGCCAGCTTGTTCCGGTCTTCCCGGGCAAAGGCGTCGATCACGTCAAAACCAAAATTATAGTATTCCGGTACGTCCAGCGAGAAATTTTTATACGTTTCCTCGTAGTTCAGCATGTTGTGCTCGGCGGAGGCCATATAAACACATATATCTGTAACGGGCCGTCTTTAACCTGTCTTTTTATGCCTGCATCCGCGCAGGACGGCAAAAAAAATTGATATCAGTTATTATTGGCGTAACGGCTCAATTCCCGTTCCCGCAGTTCGTTCCTTTTTATCTTCCCTGAGAGGGTTTTTGGCAGTTCATCTATGAACTCTATGGTACGCGGGTACTTGTAGGGTGCAGTGGTTCTCCTGACAAATGCCTGGATATCCTTTATGAGTTTCTCTGACGGTTCATACCCTGGTGCAAGAACCACATATGCCTTGACAATCATGCCCCTGATCAGGTCGGGAGAGCCGATGACGGCAGATTCCTGAACCGCAGGGTGCTCGAGGAGGGCAGATTCAACCTCGAACGGCCCGATCCGGTACCCTGAACTCTTGATTATATCATCATTCCTGCCTACAAACCAGAAGTAGCCGTCTTCATCCATGTAGGCCTTATCCCCGGTATAATAAAATCCGTTGACAAACGACTCCCTGTTTGCTTCCTCGTTGCCCATGTACTCGACGAACAGCCCGACCGGCCTTGGGTTCAGGCTGACGGCAATCCTGCCTTCCTCGCGCACGCCCACCGGTTTTCCTTCCTCGTCATGGAGTTCGATATTCCAGCCGGGGGCCGGCCGCCCCATCGAACCCGGCTTGTTAATCATCCCTTTAAATGTCCCGATACAGCAGACAGTCTCGGTCTGGCCGTATCCTTCATCAATAGAAAGCCCTGTGCCTTCTTTCCATACCCTGACAACTTCAGGATTCAGGGGTTCTCCTGCGCTTATACAGCGCCTCAGTTCACGGAGATCGAACTTTTCAAGGTCGGCGAGGATAAGCATACGATATATAGTCGGTGGCACGCAGAATGTCGATATCTCATATTTTTCCATCAGCGGAAGCAGTTCTGTTGCCTTGAATTTTCCTCTTACATCATAAATGAAGAGACAGGCCCCAAGGATCCACTGTCCGAAGATCTTGCCCCACGCACATTTCGCCCATCCTGTATCCGAGTAGGTAAAATGTACATCATTCGCGGTCACATCCTGCCAGAGCCCGGCAGTTATCAGGTGCCCGAGCGGGTATGCGTGGTTATGGAGGACCATTTTTGGTTCTCCCGTTGTACCGGAAGTGAAGTAAATGAGCATCGGGTCGGTTGATTTGGTCTTTTTCGCCGTCGGCATACTCACGGAACGGTGTGATACGGGCGCCGGATACAGCAGTTCAACCGGGTAGCTTGCCCACCCGGGAAGCTCCCCGTCCACGAGGAACCTGCACGACAGGGTGGGGCACTGGTCGGTAATCTCCTCGACTTTGCCGGCATTTTCAAGATTTGTAACAATCATCTTGAATTTCCCGGCGTTGAGCCTGTATTTGATATCCTTTGGCGTCAGCATGGTCGGACAGGGACACATCACCGCCCCGAGTTTTATCAGCGCGATTGAAATAATCCACCATTCAGGGATACGCGGAAGCATCAGCATGACCTTGTCGCCTTTCTGGATGCCATATTTCAAAAGGATATTTGCTACCTGGTTTGAGTAGTTCTTCATATCCCGGAAAGAGTACTTCTTCTCAACACCTCCCTGGTTGAGCCATATCATGGCAAGCTTATTCCGGTCTTTTTCAGCCCAGTCATCGATAACATCGAATCCAAAATTATAATCCTGGGGCACTTCGATTGAAAAACTGCTGCACATCTCTTCGTATGAGGAATATCTGCCGCTCTCTTGCACCATAAAACCTATCAGATATATGAATTATCGTTCATTTATTTTGTCATTTCATTCAGCGCCTCTTTGCGGCGTTCTTCCTGACATAAACATTTTCCATTAGTATTATAGTTGAAAAAGCAGCATGTACTATCCAATGGACGATAAGAGATACGATTCATTAAAAATCGAAAATATCGTGGCATCCGGGGCGATTGCTGATTCTATCGATCTTGCATTGATATCAACAAAGATCGAGAACTGCGAGCTCAATACCAAACGATTTCCGGGTGCCGTATTCCGCATTGAGGATCCAAAAATCGCCTCTCTCATATTTTCTTCGGGAAAAGTTGTCCTGACCGGTATCCGTGATAAAAAAGCCCTGCACGATGGACTTGCCCTTATCATCAAACAGATAAACAAGGCGGGAGTGAAAACCTATGATGAACCGCGGGTCGCCATCACAAATATCGTATGCTCTTATGACATAGGGAAATATATCAACTTAAACAAGGTCGTAATTACCCTTAACCTTGAAAATATCGAATACGAACCCGAACAGTTCCCCGGACTCGTATACCGGATCAAGGACCCGAAAATTGTTGCACTGCTTTTCAGTTCTGGAAAAATCATCCTTACCGGGGGCAAAAACCTGGAGGATATCAAAAGAGGTCTCGATTTCCTTGAACAGAAACTCGGCAGTATAATGTGATTACCAGAACCGGTTTGTTTTGATATAATTTCGTTCTGCCTTGAGGATCTCCCGGTAAAATGAATCTCCTTCAGCGAGGGTCGACAATATCCGGGAGGCGTTCTCAGGTCCCACTCCCCGTGCCGAAAGGGCGGTTACCGCCTTTTTCCCGCTTGAGAGGACAATGTTTGCGTTTCTTACGAGCCTGATTTCAACGGTCCGGTCTTCAGGGGTTTTTTTCTTTTTATTTGCAGCTGCATACAGGCCTTCCTCCCATGGCTTGAGGGCAGCGATGAGCCTGGCCCCGCAGTTCGGACATACAGGGACATCGGGCACACGGGATACAACGGTCCTGCTCTTCCATTTCCTGCAGTTCATGCAGGCCAGCACAACATCCTGCTGTTCCAGCCTTCGCTTAAGGGTGCTTATGACCGCCTGATCTGTAGAAGGAGGCTGGATCTCGTCCCTTGATGAAAAAAGCCCTTCAGCGCCGAGAATGCTCATCGATCCCGTAATGATGGTGACCGTCCCCTCCTTCAGGAGTTCTATAATGCGTGCGGCAGCATCAACATCCATGTACACCGTGAACAGCTCCCGGTACGCCTCTTTCTGTACAACGGTTCCTTCAAAGAGGTCTGTTAACCGGTGAATGCTCAGCCGTTCATAATCGGCATCCGGATCGATTGCACCGAACTTTTTTGCGATCTGGACAAGCTTCCATTTAAAGAGGGCCGTTCTTTTGAGGGCAAGTTCAAGAATACCTTTTAAGTGCCCTGGTTCGAGCATTTCGAGGACCTCTTTCACGTCCCACGCCCTGATACCCGATGGAAGCCGAATGTAAATCCGGTATGCATCTATCTCAATTCCAACCGTTGTCCCGAACCGTGCCGAGAGCAATATCGAAATAACCCGCCCCAGCGCCTCGTTTGCCTTATGTCCGGCACAGACATGGCATATAACACCTTCACCAGCCTGTTCAAGAATAATCCGGCTGTCAGTTGCTACGGGTGACCGGTTCCTGTCCATCTCGTCAAGGAACCGGACCGCAAACTTTTCAGGTGCTTTTTTATGGCCGTATCTGCCAAATTCACGCGTCCGCCGCAGCGCTCCCACTTCCCGTGCCACATCGTAGGGAACGGGTATCTGTTCCCCTTCCCATGACGGAAGCTCGCCTTTTGCCTTCCGCGCCGGCTCAACGGTGATCTTACCGTCTTCCATGTCAAGCACCCGCCACAGCTGGCCTTTCGTGATAAAGACTGCGCCGGTGTATACCCATCCCACAACAAACGATTCATCAAGGGTGCCGACAGTCCGCCGTGAAACCATATCAAAGACCGTCACCTTGCGCTCGTCGTGGATCATCGAGAGGTTCGCGGCAAGATACCGGCGTGCCCTTCCGGTGGTGATGATGGTCTCCCCTTCGAGCCTGATAAGCCGGTGTTCAGCCATCTGGCTGCACACTTCCCCGAGGAGGGTATCAGGATCTCCGAACTGGTGTGTCCTGCTGAGAATCCGGTGAATCCTTGATCGGTGTATTTCCCCGTATTCGACGGCCATGGCGGCAACCTGGTTTGCAAGGACGTCTGCCGGCCCCACCGGCGGCCTGATGTGCTCCACCTCGTTTGCTTTTGCTTTCCGTGCAATGACCAGTGATTCGAGGAGGTCATCAAACCCTGTCGTCAGGATGGTCCCACGCGAGACTGCATTCAGCTGATGCCCGGCCCGCCCTACCCGCTGAATAAGCCGGGATACCTCGCGTGGTGATCCAAACTGGATAACGTGCTCGATATGGCCGATATCTATCCCGAGTTCCATCGATGAAGTAGAGATGAGCCCCCTGATTTTTCCTGCCTTGAACCGCTCTTCGGCATCAATCCTGACATCTTTTGAAAGTGATCCATGGTGAACCTCAACATCTCCCCGGGAATAGAGCTGGTGGCCGAGTGCTTCTGCAGTAACCCGCGTGTTGACAAAAACGAGTGTCGAGCCGTGGTGATCGATTGATTTCGATACCCATTCCGCCTGTTTTTCAAAGGAATCTCCTGAAAAATCAACTGAAATTTCGAGGTGTTTTGCCACGGGGACCGATACGATTTCAAAGGGCCGTTTCCCGCACAAAAATCTTCCCATCTCTTCGGGGTTCCCCACTGTTGCCGAGAGTCCTATCCGCTGGAACTCCCCGCCGTACTCGACGAGACGCTCGAGGGCCACCGCCATCTGTGCACCCCTTTTTCCTCCGGCAAGCTCGTGGATCTCGTCTATGACAACGTAACTGACATTTTTCAGGTGCTTTCGGAGTACTTTTCCCATAAAGAGGGCCTGTACTGTTTCAGGCGTCGTGATAAGAAGGTCTGGGGGCGAAAGCGCCTGTTTTCTCCTTTCATTTGCAGGAGTATCCCCGTGGCGCACACCGATAGTCAGCCCAAGTTCGTGACACCACCATTCCAGCCGCTGCATGATATCACGGTTCAGCGATCGGAGCGGCGTGATATACAGGGTGCGAAAACCCCCGTGAGGATGGGAAAGCATTGAATTAAATACCGGGATCATTGCACTCTCGGTTTTGCCGGTCCCGGTAGGGGCTATAAGGATGAGATTTTTTCCACGCGCAACGAGGGGAATCGACCGTATCTGGATCTCGGACAGCCCGGAGAAACCCCTTTTCTTAATACATGCCCTGATCGCCGGGTCCAGCCGGTCAATCTCTTCCATCTTCCTCCAGGGAGGATACCGGGCCGAGATATGTCCCGTCCGTCAGGAAGACCTCGGATGTGCCGGCATCCATGCATCGTGAAAGCGGGCTGAACGGGTCCTTTACAATTTTCAGGATGTCATATCCTGACAGCTCGTTAAACGCGGGCATGAACATGACGCGTGTCGGTTCACGTCCTTCTTCATCGGGGGGGAGACCCAGACACGAAGAGGCGACCGATGCAAGCAGGTATGCCGGCGCACGAAGTGAACACCCTACATCATCACGGAGCGATGCAAGCGGGTGATGGTGTCCGGCAAGGATCAGGTGTCCGCCAAGTGAAGGGTCCGGATAGGTATGTCCATGCAGGTACCCGACACCATCAATGACCACCCCTTCCTTCTTCTGCAGCTCCCCGTCTTTCAGGAACCGTTCGATCCCGGCATCATGATTTCCGGGAAGAACCGCCATTGGCACCATCCGCCTGAATCCCTCAAAAATTTCAGGTAATTCATTGTATTCCTGCCTGCTGAGAACGGGAATGCTGTGCTTGACATCTCCGAGAAGTATGAGGAGATCGGGGGTCGTCTCTCTGATGCAGTCTCTGACCCGGGCTGCACGCAACCCTGACCTGCTCGAAAAATGAATCCCGTGCTGTGCCAGATCTGATTCTATGCCGAGATGGAGATCTGCAATCACAAGGACTTTTATTGTGTTTTCAACCAGAAGCGCGGGACCCGGTTCAATAAAATCTATCTTCATAACAATTTTATAACGCCCTTTGACGGCTGGTAGCACTCATCTTCCACGAGGAGGGTCTCCACCGCTTTTTTGACCTGATCTGCCTGCAGACCCGATTTTAGTGCAATAAGTATGATTGTATCAAGCAAAACCCCATTTTCTCCGCCATTTTCACGGATTATTCCAAGCACGTCCAGGACAGGGTCGCCAGCCTGCAATTCTCCACCTGAAACAGATCCGGCCATTGTTGCTGCTCCACGTATCATTTCAGCCATCTCACGGATGGTCTGCCTGTTGTGATGGTAATGCCCGATAACCATTTTCTGTGCAGGTGAACCGGTTCCTGAAGATAATACATCGTTTAACCCGATGATGCGTTCGAACATCAGTTCCCCCGTCCTGATAACCCATGAGTCACGGACAGTACGGTCGGTCTCCCGTATCTCCCGCAGGTCCAGGATACAGGGGGTTTTCAGGTTTCTTCCAGTCATGCGAAGGCCGGCTATTGCCGTTACAAAAGCAGGAGGTTTCAGGATACTGAGTAGTTCCGCAGATTCCTGTTGTGTTCCGGATACCTGCATTTCGAAGGCACCGGTCGGATCCGCCACACGTGCATGCATCAGGTTCCCCTTCCTGCCATTGACTTCGAGCAGCACTCCTGCAAGATAGAGAAGAGTGCACGGTGATGCTGAAGGGGTCATCACAGTCCGCCTGTCAGGGTCCTGTCCAGGTTCCAGTACAAGAGACGATGCATTGAGATCGGCTGCAAAAACCCGTGATACTGGTTCCATTAATACTCCTGTACTACCTGATGTTTATCCGGGATGACCCGCACATCTGAATGCATTAATATAAAAGGTATGCCTTTTTTGAAATGCTTCAAAAGCGGTATCTCTCTGGTATATATATAGAGTATACGGTGATATCGGTTATGTTTGAGGTATTCTCATGACCTCGTGATCCTCCCGGCGTTCTACCGGCACATGGTATTTTCATCAGACCATTTCATTTTGCGTCATGGAAAAAAGATGCGCTTTTTCGATGACCTTATTTGTATTCCAATCCCAAGTATCAGTTGTATTTTCCACCATCCGGCACCTCATGACAGGACTCTGTGCACCCCCCTGCCGCATTGATCCGCGTTTATGGAACTGGTGTAAAATTGCTCAAAAGGTTGATTCACTCCCCTAAAAAAACGGAAAAAATGGATAATGGAAGGATTAATATTATCAACTCGATCAGTCTATTTATAATTATTGATCACTTCACAAATTAAAAAGAGGAATTTTATGCGCTTCAGAGGCCAATTCATCATATACTTACTATTGGTACTGGCGTTGTGCTGCATGACTGCAACTGCAGCTGATGACCCGTTACCGTTTACCATTCCCGACCTGACTGCACAGGTCAACGTTAATGCCCATGAACAACCTGGAGGAGAAGCTGCCCGGGGATGGCTTTCTTCCATGCCTTTACAGTTCATCAGAAACGAAGGACAGAGCGATGACGCTGTCAGGTTCCAGATCATATCGAACGGGGGATCGGTCTTCTTTACTGATACCGGGGTTATTTTTAAGATCCTGAGTAACGATGACGAAAACCTGCGGACGGCCCGGATCAACTACAGGTTTGCAGGTGCGACCGGCCCCTCGCTGATATCGGGTGATGACCAGCTGAACTGCAGGGTAAATTTCCTCTTTGGAGATGACCCGGCCGAATGGAACACCGGGGTTGCAGCATATAAGGGGATTACCTACCATGACCTGTATCCGGGAGTCGATCTCTCCTATAAGGGTGTGGCCGACGGTTTAAAAAGTGAATTTGTCCTGTCACCGGGTGCCAACCCTTCACTCATCCTGATGGATTATTCAGGCCAGACGTCCCTCTCAATCCAGGAAGACGGTTCACTCCTGATAACAACCCCTGCAGGAGATATGAGAGAATTCACTCCCGTCTGCTACCAGGAGATCAATGGTGAGACAGTTCCGGTAACGGCAGAATTTACCATCAAAGGGCCGAATGTGGTAGGTTTCACGGTAGGCAGTTATAATCACGGATATCCGCTTGTGATCGACCCGGTGATGAAATACGGTATTTACCTGCGTGGAGTTGGAATTGCAGAGGGCCGCGGAATTGCAGTCGATTCCTCGTCCTGTGCATATGTCACCGGTGTCTCCTATCCTTCTCCATACCTGCATCTTGATGATTCTGTCAATTCAAATGCCGGGGGAACCGATGCAGTAGTCGTCAAAATAAATCCCGACGGTACCGCACCCCTCTATATAACATATCTTGGTGGAAGCAGTGATGATGCAGGAAACGGCATATCCGTCGACCTCAACGGCCATGCATATGTGACAGGTACGACACTCTCCGGGGACTTCCCGGTCGTTAATGCCGTGCAGAATGCGAATGCAGGCGGCATGGATGCCTTTGTCGCAAAGATCGGACAGGACGGTACCTCGCTGATATACTCAACGTACCTTGGGGGAACCGGCCAGGATGCCGGAAATGCAATCGGCCTTGACAGCACCGGCGACGCATATATTACAGGGAATACGACATCTATCGTCTTCCCGGTCATAAGCAGGTTCCAGCGCACGTTCCTCGCGGGACAGCAGGACGCATACATCGTAAAAATGCGAAGTGATGGATCCGAACTCCTCTATTCAAATTATATCGGTGGCACCCTCATTGATTCAGGATACGGAGTGGCGGTCGACAGTCAGGGAAACGCATATGTTACCGGTGAGACCTTTTCAAAGAATTTTCCGGTGAAGAATGCGTACCGCTCATCATTTTCCGGGTACAGTGATGCGTTCCTGACCAAGGTAGCCTCTTCCGGCGAGAGCCTCCTGTATTCAACATATTATGGCGGTTCAGGTATGGATTCAGGTCGTGCCGTGGCCGTCGACGGTGAGGGTCACGCGTTTATCACCGGTGTGACCCGTTCAAAAGACCTTCCGCTCGCGTTACCTTTCCAGGTACGCAGTCTCGGACTTTTTGATGCGTTCGTTGCAAAATTCAGTCCTGACGGCATGTCACTGCCATTTTCTACGTATATTACCGGCTCGGGTGTCGATGAGGGACGCGGAATTGCAGTTGATAACGACGGGAGTGCCTATGTAACGGGAATTACAGGTTCTCCCAATCTCCCGGTAACCGATCCGTACCAGGCACAGTATGGTGGCGGCCAGTATGACGCCTTTGTTGCAAAAATTTTACCGGGTTCCTCGTCACCGGGGTACCTCACCTTCCTCGGCGGAAGCGGGAAAGACCTTGGAAATGCAGTTGCCACTGATGGAAATGGCGGCGCCTATATAACGGGCCTCACAGATTCAGTGAATTTCCCGACCGTCGATCCGTATCCCACGACATTTGGCGCCCAGGGACAGGGGGGATTCGTAGCAGTGCTCCTCGATCAAATACACCCGCCACGCGTCCCGGCTGCGGATTTCAGGTCAAATGTGACGTCCGGGAGTGCACCTCTTTCTGTCAGGTTCACAGACCTCTCGACGGGATATCCCCTTTCCTGGAACTGGAGTTTTGGTGACGGAAATTATTCTACGGCACAAAATCCGGACTATATCTACCTCACCGGAGGCAGCTATACCGTCGGCCTTACCGCCGCGAATGCGATGGGGAGTAATACATCATCAAAGCCTGATTACATCACAGTAATCGCCATCCCGCCGACCACCATTCCAACAACAATCCCGACCACTGAACCGACTACTGCTCCGACTACCGAGCCTACCACTATCCCGACTACTG
>DASP01000013.1:0-85967 GCA_002503825.1 Methanoregulaceae archaeon UBA467 | reverse complement strand
CTACCACTATCCCGACTACTGAACCGACAACCGCTCCGACAACTGAGCCTACCACAATCCCGACTACTGAACCGACAACTGTTCCGACTACCGCTCCAACCTCGATACCCACAACCGGAATCCCGCAGCTTCCGCATGCGTTCTACGGGTCCCTGAGCGTGAGAGATGAACCTGCACCGGCAGGTTCAGTTGTCACTGGTGAAGTAACCGGTGGAAACGGGTCGCTGGTCACCGATCTCGAAGGAGAATATGGCCGGCCCGGGATAGGGCCGAAACTGGTTGTCCAGGGATCGGTTGAAAACGGCGCCCCGATCATGTTCTTCATCAACGGGGAGAGGGCGGAGTGTTATGATGTGATTGCAGGCGGGAACTGGAGTGATACGTATCCGTTTGAATCCGGAGAGGTGACAAACCTCGATCTCCGTGTAATGTCTATAATACCGCCCGATGCAGCGTTCAGTGCAAACCTCACGAGCGGGTACGTCCCCCTGACGGTACAGTTCCATGACGAGTCTTCCGGAAACCCGGACACATGGACATGGGATTTCGGCGACGGGAATTCTTCCATGTCACAGAACCCGGTTCACACGTACACTATGCCGGGTACATATTCAGTAACCTTAAACGTGTCAAACTCTGCCGGATTTGATTCTCTTACAAAGAATAACTATATTGAAGCAGTCGAAATCGTCGGCGGCGACATCGGATATTACCTTGTACACTGTAACATCGACGGTGCCGAGGTCCTGTTTGATGACGACAACAAAGGAGTAATAGAGGACGGAACGCTCCTTGTCGGGGTATATGTCACCGCGGCTCCCTACCAGACATATTCGGTCCTGAAGGACGGGTACATTCCGTTCACTGCAGACATTACCTCCTATCCGGCCAAAGACGAGACCATCGACCTTTACGCAACCCTCGTCCCTGTTTCCGACACCCATGTGATATCGGCAACATGCGGGGAAAATGGATCTATTATTCCAAACGGGACAATTACGGTCGATACAGGCGCAAACCTCACCTTTGATATCCTCCCGGACGAGGGTTACAAGGTCAATAACGTCCTTGTTGACGGATATGGTGTCGGAGCGGTCAGCCTGTACGAGTTCCCGGATATTACCGAAAACCATACAATCCATGCCACATTTGCACCTGTCGGATCGACAACGCATCTTATCACCGGATCGGCAGGCTCACATGGATCTATTGATCCTTACGGTCATGTCAGTGTCATTGAAGGGCAGAGCCAGCTCTTCACGATGAAACCCAATTATGGATTCAGGGTCTATGAAGTGATGGTGGATGATGTTCCGGCAGGGTCGGATACCACGTATCTCTTTGAAAATGTCACGGAAGATCATACTATCTATGTCTCGTTTATGTCGGTTATCCTGACCATTGATGCGGAAGCCGGTGAAAACGGATCGATCAGTCCTGAGGGGTCTGTCGGCGTGCCGATGGGCCTTAGCCAGACATTCAGCATGGTGCCTGATACCGGATACATGGTGCAGGATATTATTGCAGATAATGTTTCAGCAGGCGCTTCTGACACCTATACGTTTGTCAATGTTACATCCAACCATACAATACGGGTTGAATTTGACACCGCACTCTATACGGTCACTCCAAGTGCAGGCGACCACGGCTCAATCGATCCGTATGAGCCGGTCATGGTCCCGTACCTTGGATCTGCCCTGTTCACGATAACACCCGGTGCAGGGTACCGTATTGATAACGTATTCATTGACGGCTCAGGTATCGGACCGGTAAGCACCTATGAATTCAGCGAAGTCTCTGAAGATCACACGATCCATGCCACTTTCATCCCTGTCGGATCGGTGACCTACATCATCAATGCGACTGCCACCGGACCCGGATATATCCTGCCACCAGGACAGGTGAGCGTGGCAGCAGGGGCTGAACGGGAGTTCCTTATGATTGCAAACTCCGGATCGTATGTGCAGAACGTGATGGTCGATGGTAATTCACTCGGGTCAATCACTTCGTATACGTTCTCCAATGTTACCGCAAACCACACGATCACAGCCGGCTTCAAGATATCCGGCGGTGGCGGCGGCGGTGGCGGCGGTGGCGGCGGTGGCTATATCGTCGATACGACCCCGACCACCGCTACTCCGACCCCGACACCCCTGATTGCATACTGGAGTGACACCGAGGGGTCTGGTGCGGGGAACGTTACACCGACTGAAACGCTGACAGAGGTCCCGACGGTAATAACCACTGCAACCACGGCAATACCCACCACAGTACCTCCGGCCCAGCCGTTCTGGACCCGGTTCCCGCTGGCGATCATAGTCCCGCTGATCATCGCTTTGCTGATCATCGCCGCGCTGGCGTACTATTATTACCAGAAACGAAAGGGCAAAGAGACGCTCTTTGAGGAATAAAGAAATATTTTTAATTTTTTGCTAAATCACTTTCGACACCATTCCCGTTCTTTCACTATTCCTCTTTCGCCGCACTCTTCATCGGGACACTCCCGGGGCCGATGCCCTGCCGTATGTGGGGCGCCCCCATAATGCGACAGGGACCGTGCTTAGTTCTTTTGAAAAATAATACAATCCGAATCAACCCTGTCCACAGGACATCCCCGGGGGTGGGGCAGGGAGGGGTGAAACCCCTCCTGTCAGAAAAATGAATCGAACATGATATCGAAATTAAGCATTTCCTATAAAAATGGGGGAACAAAATACGATATAAGGAGATTTTAAATGGACATTTTCATGGTTCCAGAGTGAACCTTACTGGTTCATGTCTGTTTCAACAAAGCGTACCATGAACCTTCAGGCTCATAGATGAGCATGAAAAAGAAGGGCAGGCGAATATTAACCGGACTTTTTCATACCAGCCGAAAAATCCGGCTATTTTCCCAGGTCAGCCGGATTTCTGCAGATATATTCATCAAATCAGGGCCGGTTGCAGGGATGCGTACAGGCCGGTTTTTCAATAGCGAACACGAATAGTAAAAGCATTATACACCAATGAAGTGAGGGAATGATGATGGACGATAGCCACACCATCTGGATCGAAAAATACAGGCCGCAGAAACTGGCTGATATCGTGGGCCAGAATGAAATAATCGAAAGGCTTGAGTCCTATGTGAAAAGCGGGAACCTGCCCCACCTCCTCTTTACGGGTAGTGCAGGAGTAGGAAAGACCACGGCCGCCGTTGCACTGGCGCGGGAATTTTTTGGAGAATCATGGCACATGAATTTCAGGGAACTGAATGCATCTGATGAACGCGGCATCGATGTCGTGCGAAATCAGATAAAACAGTTTGCCAGGACATCACCCCTCGAGGGCGCCACGTTTAAGATTCTCTTCCTCGATGAGGCTGACGCACTCACACCCGATGCGCAGGCCGCTTTACGAAGGACGATGGAGAGCTACGCACAGACCTGCCGGTTCATCCTTTCATGCAATTACTCCTCCAAGATAATTGATCCCATCCAGAGCAGGTGTGCGATCTATCGATTCAGGGCGCTTGGCAGAGACGCCGTAAAGGAAGAGATCCACAGGATCGCAACGCAGGAGTCACTTACTATACAGGAAGATGCGATCGATGCAATCATCTATATTGCACAGGGGGACATGAGAAAGGCGATCAATGCCCTGCAGGGAGCTGCCATCATCAGCAGGGAGATCGATGAGAAAATGGTCTATGCAATCACTGCGACTGCGCGACCGGACGAGATCGACGAGCTTCTCGATCTGTCATTGAAAGGAGATTTCGAAGGTGCAGAGGCAGTACTGCAGAAACTTTTACAGGAGAGGGGTATCGCGCCGAATGAACTGATAACCCAGTGTTACCGTGTTCTTGTCAGGAGGCCTCTTGATCAGGGCCTCCGTGTCGCCCTTATCGACCAGCTCGGGGTGACCGATTTCCGCCTTTCTGAAGGTGCAAACAGCGAAATACAGATGGAAGCGCTTATTGCCGGGTTCGTCATGCTGTCACGGAAGTACAGCAGTTGAGGAGCGAATCCATGGATAATGAGACCGGCGCAGAAATAATTGACAGGGATTCCGACTGGAGCAAATTTTTAAAAGGCCGGTATAAAAAGCAACTCGGTGAACTAAGCAGGGAGTTTCCTTATAAGCGGTCTATCCTCATCGATTACCGGGATATTGAAAGTTTTGGCCGTACCGGTATCAGGATGGCCGATGAGCTGCTGGAAAACCCCGGGAAGGTGATCGAAGATGTGCGAAACGCGATCACCAATCACCAGCTCATTAAAATCAAGGACCAGAAATCAATCAAGGAAATTAATATCAGGTTTGTGAACCTGCCCCGGAAGGTTGGCGTCAGGAATATCCGGGCTGACCATATCAATACATTCGTCAGCGTCGAGGGGATCCTGCGAAAGACCACCGAAGTCAGGCCACGGATAGTCGAAGCATCCTTCAGGTGCCCCGGGGGCCATATTACCACCCGTGACCAGGGATACGGCAAGTTCAGGGAGCCTGAAGGGTGCGCAACCGACGGGTGCACGTTTAAAAAGCTTGAACTCGTTCCAAAACGCTCCCGGTTCGTTGATTCTCAGAAACTTCGCATACAGGAGTCCCCGGAAGGGCTCCGGGGCGGAGAACAGCCCCAGACCCTCGATGTCGATGTTACTGACGACCTTTCCGGAAAGGTTACCCCGGGCGACAGGGTCGTGATCAACGGGATATTGCGGTCGATGCAGCGTATCAGCCATGGTGAGAAGAGTACAATCTTTGATATCTATCTGGAGTGCAATTCGATCGAGATCGCAGAAAAAGAATTTGAAGAAGTTGAAATTGATGAGAAAGACGAGGATGAGATCACCAGTCTTTCACGTGACCCGAATATTTACCGGAAAATCACCCATTCAATTGCCCCCACGATCTATGGCAATGAAGATGTCAAGGAGGCCATTGCCCTCCAGCTCTTCGGTGGAATTTCAAAAGAGATGCCCGACGGGAGTCACCTCCGCGGTGACATCCATGTCCTTCTCATCGGTGACCCAGGTATTGCAAAAAGCCAGCTGCTCAGGTACGTGGTAAAACTATCCCCAAGGGCAATTTACACCAGCGGCCAGTCATCCACATCGGCAGGACTCACTGCGACTGCGGTAAAAGACGAATTCGGGGACGGGCGATGGACCCTTGAGGCAGGGGCGCTTGTTCTCGCAGACATGGGTGTCGCAGCCGTCGACGAGATGGATAAGATGCATAAGGAAGACCGGAGTGCTCTTCACGAAGCGATGGAACAGCAGTCCATCAGTGTCGCAAAGGCAGGTATTACCGCCACCCTGAAATCGCGGTGTGCGCTGCTTGGTGCGGCGAACCCCAAATACGGAAGGTTCGATGATTTCGTGCCGATAGGAGAGCAGATAAACATGCCTCCGTCGCTCCTCTCGCGTTTTGACCTTATATTTGTCATGAGTGACAAACCCGATCACAAGCGCGACAATGCAATCGCCGAGCATATCCTCAAGGCACACAGTATTGGCGAGACCATCGCCCAGCACAGCCGCACCCCTATTCCGGGTGTGGATGATGCCTATATTACTGAACAACTCAAGCCAGTGACAGCTGAAATCAATCCTGCCTTATTCAGGAAATATGTTGCATATGCAAAACGGACCTGCTTTCCGCGCCTGAGTGATGCCGCCCGCGAGGCCCTCATCGCGTATTACATGAAACTGCGAGACCTCGCATCTGAATCAAGCAAGCCGGTTCCGGTCACCGCCCGGCAGCTGGAGGCGCTCGTCAGGCTTGCAGAGGCAAGCGCACGTATCCGCCTCTGCCCGGACATCGACCTCGCAGATGCCGAACGTGTTGTCAATATCGTCGACACCTGTCTCCGCCAGGTCGCCTACGACGCAAAAAGCGGGTCTTTTGATATCGATAAGGTTGTAACCGGATTTTCGAAAGGGAAACGAGATCTCATCAGGATGATCAAGGAGGTCATACGCGAGATAGCCGATGAAAGCGGAAGGGCCCAGATTGACGATGTCATCTCAAGGCTCTCTGAAAAAAATTTTTCAAAAGAAGAGGTCAGGAGACAGATCGACATGTTCCTTCGGGCAGGAGAGGCCATGGAACCGAAATCCGGTGTAATCAAACTTATCTGATCACATCACCTTTTCTCCTTTTAAGAAAGAATACTATGTCATGATCAGTGAGCGCGACCAGGCCGTTTTTGAGGCCGCAATAAAACTTGGCGCCCTCTACCACCAGTGGGTAGGCACACCTGTATCACCTGATACCGCTGAAACCATCGAGGCGGCTATCGAACAAAGCGTCATGCTCCAGCCGTTCGTCACGTCAGTCCGGGTCCGGCTTGACAAAGGACTGATGAAACCCCATTCCTTCGGGTACAGCGAACTACAGGGGCTCATGTACAACGTGGAGATAACCACACAGGTGGGCAGGACCTGCTGCCATGCACGCCTCCGCCGGAAAGGAGATTACCCGCTTATGGAGATTATTGAATGCTATGAATGCTCCTCCGTATCCGATCACTGACGATCATATCCATATTGACCCTGTCAATGGCAGGGGAGTCCAGGCTGCAAAAGATTTCCGGAGAGCAGGGGGAACCCATATCTTCCTCGTGAGCAAGCCGTCGGGTTCGTTTGGGATCCTTCCCGGTTCAGGAGAAGATTTCAGGGCCGTTTTTGAAGAGACCCTTTCAGTCGCCGCGACGATCAGGGAGATCGGCCTGACCGTATTCCCCGTCCTCGGAGTTCACCCTGCAGAAATTACGCGGCTGTCGGCAGAGATGGATATTGAACAGGCGATGACGATAATGAAGGGCGGTCTTGATCTGGCCGCCCGGTATGTCAGGAATGGTTCGGCCGTTGCGATTAAAAGCGGCAGGCCTCATTACGAGGCTCCCCATGATATCCAGGCTGCATCAAACGAGATCCTCTTTCATGCATTCACGCTCGCTGCAGCTGAAGACTGTGCCGTGCAGGTCCATGCGGAAAGCGGCCCCTGTGCCGACATGATCGAAATGGCATCAAAGGCCGGGCTTCCACCAGGGCGGATTGTCAAACATTACGCAACTCCTGATACCCCGCTTGTCCCTTCATTTCTTGCAAGCCACCCGGATATTCCTGAATTGTGCCGCCAGAAGAGGGCATTTACAATGGAAAGCGATTTCATGGATGAAAATTCAAGGCCGGGAGCGGTTATCGGTCCGAAATCCGTTCCAAAATATACAAACCGCCTTTATTCTTCCGGGAAAATTACAGAGGACGACATATACCGCATTCATGTGGATACTCCCTCAAAGGTTTATGGCGTGGAGATTACGCTCTGATGCCTTGCCACGGCTATCATTTTTAATAGCCACCCCGGCCCATACATTATCAATGTATTTAAAAATTCACCGCTCTGCTGACGGGGACGAAGTAGTCGCCGTGTGCGACCGTGAACTGCTCAATACGACGGTCAGCCGCGGAGATCTTGAGATCTGCATCAGTGAAACATTCTACGGAGACAGACTTGCAGAGCCCGAAGAAGTCATCTCCGTACTGAAAACAGCCGGAAATGCCAATCTCATGGGAGAGCGGGTTGTATCGCTCGCCATAAAAAACGGTTTTATCGGGCCTTCGGGATATATTACGTTCGGCACAGTCCCCCATGCCCAGATAATCAGGTTATAATATGAAAATTCAACAGACTATCTGTCCCCGTTGCGGGAACCCTTCACTTCCCGGCGAGTTGTGCAGTACATGCAAGGTCGGGCTGACCCGCTGGATGGAGTGTGAACCACGGATACGAAGCATTGAGTGCCCCGTATGCGAGGCCCGGAAAGAAGCGGGCATATGGACAGACAGCTCGCGGGAAAGGGCTGTTATCGCCAGAGAAATGATATACCAGTCAATCAGGCTGCATCCCGATGTGAAGGACCCTTCATATGATATCCGGATAGAAGATGTGAGTTCAAACAGGTCAGTTGCACAATGCACTGTCACTGCCATGCTTTACGGGCTTCCGGTCGAGGGGAACTGCCGTATAGAGATCGCCTGGATCAGGGAGCAGTGTGACCGGTGCAACCGCCTTTCCGGGAGTTACTATGAAGGAGTCGTCCAGGTACGGGCAAGCGGGCGCAAACCCTACCCTGACGAGATCGAGGCTGCCGCAAGAATTGCAATGGAAGTCGAGGAGGCGCTCATAGAAAATGGTGAACGGCTCTCGTTTATTTCCAGCATCGACCCGTCGAGGGATGGGCTTGACGTCACCATCGGATCACAGCATATCGGACAGGAAATTTCAAACGCGATTGTCCAGCGCCTCGGTGGGCGCTACACCACCCACCCGAAGCTGGTAGGCGAAAAAGCAGGAAAACAACTCTTCCGGATCACTTTTTCGCTCCGCCTCCCCCGGTACCGGAGAGGTGACGTGATTGAAATACGTGGACGATATGGTGAGGTGACGACAACTGACGGGCAAAACGTTCGTTATACCGAACTGCCATCAGGCACGGTGAAGACAATCAAGGAGGACGAGATCACGCGTCTCGTCGGAAACGCAAGGGACGCTGCAGATTACCTTGTCGCGTACCACGACGCCGGCATCATCGGTGTCCTTAATCCCGCAGACGGGATAACGATCGAATGCCAGGCTGGAAAATGGTATAGTGTGGAGCCGGGCCAGTACATCAGGGCACTCCGGGACGGGGACACCCTGATACTCCTGGGAATGTAAATGAAGGCACGGATCGTTCCGTTAAATGAGATCCCGACGATCAAAGACGAGGAATGGAGAGACACCGGCAGGCACATATGGGTTCAGAACGGGATGGCACATATCCCGGTGAAAGACGGGTACCGGTATGATACCGAATTAGCGGACCGCAAACCCTATACCGGTCGCGGATACCAGCTTATCGGGAATATTGCAGTTGTTCACGGCATAAGACCCACTGAAAAAGAGATTGATGAGATTGACAAACAGACGGGTGCGGCCGGCATCCTGTGGATCCGTTCCTTAAACGGTGTGGAACGCATCCCGGAAACCGAACTGCTGGCAGGTGAGACAGGAGATGTCCTCCACAGGGAAGAAGGAATCTCTTACTGGATC
The DNA here is from genome assembly GCA_002503825.1 of Methanoregulaceae archaeon UBA467. GTDB lineage: Archaea > Halobacteriota > Methanomicrobia > Methanomicrobiales > Methanospirillaceae > UBA467. Next base: position 76,886 of record DASP01000013.1, on the reverse strand, counting down.
GACCCATCCCGGGTTATGTTTTCACAGGGAAACAGGGAGGAGAAAAAACGGATGTCCGGGGCTGTAAAAAAAGGGGAACGGGTAGCCGATATGTTCGCCGGTATCGGGTATTTCACTCTCCCGGTGGCACGAAAGGGCGCACATGTGCATGCCATGGAACTGAACCCTGTCACCTGCGGATACCTGCAGAGAAACTGTAAAGAAAACCATGTCACAGACAGGGTCACTGTCTCGTGCGGCGATTGCAGGACCCGTCTTGACGGATTGTATGACCGTTTTATCATGGGCCATTTTGATGCGTTATCGATGTTGCCTGATGCACTGGAACACGCGGGGAAAGGCACGGTCCTCCACGTGCACAGCAGGGGTCCGGCCCCGCCCTCACCCGAGGGCATAACCGGCGAATACGGGTTTGATGCATCGGTAATTACCAGGAAAATTAAAAAATACGCCCCTCATCAATGGCATTTTGTGCAGGATGTGTATCTTTCATGAATCTGCGAAGTATAAAGGGAAAGACAATCGTCCTGGCGGTAACAGGAAGTATTGCGGCCGTTGAGACCATAAAACTCGTTCACGCCCTAAGGAGAAAAGGCGCGACAGTCCAGGGGGTAATGAGCCAGGCTGCATGCGGAATTATTCACCCCGATGCCCTTACCTACGCGACCGGCCGGCCGGTTATAACCAGGATCAGCGGTATGGTTGAACACGTCCTTTTCTGCGGGGACGGGGGATGCGCAGACCTCCTTCTTATTGCTCCATGTACAGCAAACACGATCGGTAAAATAACCGCAGGGATTGATGACACTCCCGTCACCACGTTTGCCACAACCGCTCTTGGGAGAGGTATGCCTGTCGTTATCGTACCTGCCATGCACCACAGCATGTATCGCCACCCTGCCATCACTGAATCGATACAAAAACTGCGCGGGTGGGGAGTGACGGTGACTGACCCCCGCATAGAAGAGGGTAAAGCAAAAATATCTGATACTCCTGAAATAATCCTTGCATGTGAACGGGAATTGTTCAAAAAACCCCTTGCAGGGAGACACGTCCTTATTACCAGCGGTCCGTGCAGGGAGCCGCTGGATGATGTCAGGGTTCTTACCACCCGTTCCACCGGGCTGATGGGAAGGGCACTCGCGCTCTGGGCATGGCGACTCGGGGCCCGTGTGACCGTGGTGCATGCGGATTCTTTCCCTGTCGTGAATAATATCAGGGTATCTTCCGCATCTGATATGCGGGAGGCAGTACTGAATATCTGCAGTAATGAGCAGGTGGATCTCTATATCAGCGCAGCTGCAATCTCTGATTTTGCCCCTGAATACTTCAGCGGAAAGATCGAAAGCGGCAAAACGATCGATATGAGGCTTAACCCGCTGCCAAAACTCCTGCCCGAAGTAACAGGTCGTTATGGTATTCCCGCAGTCGGCTTCAAACTGGGTTGGAACGAACTGGAAAAGGCACGGAAAATGGTCAGGGACGGCATCATGATGGTTGTCGTCAATACACCCGGGGCTATGGGGTCTTTTGAAAATTCAGTGCTTTTAATTGATGCTTTCGAAGAGAAGGTCATAGAAGGGCCAAAAGAAGATGTTGCAGGGATGATATGGGAGGTTCTCCTCCACCATCCCGGATTCCGTACAGGGGGTCAGGAATAGCATCTGATATTTGTCCCGGTAGTGTTGACCGTGAACCTGAAGAGGCTGTTTTCAACAGATTATTATTTGATTGGAGCAATAATAATGAAGGAATCAGCGGGACCGCCGGTATGATCAGATGCCGTGCAGCCCGGAGTGTGTGAAATACTGTTATGCCATCATATGTGACTGCATTCTGCCCCGGACATATCTCAGGTTATTTCAAGCCGGTAAAGGGAGACGATTTTTCTACGACAGGAAGCATCGGGGCCGGAATCGTCATCAACGAAGGAGTACTGGTCAGGGTCGGGAAATCAGACCTGAAATCCGTTTGTGTCCGTCGCCTGGACACATCGGGCAGAGTCATCGGGGAATTCGATGCCTCTCCGCCCATTATCTATCTAATGGAGCAGTTCGGCATAAATGCCCGCATAATTACCGAATGCAGGCTTCCGATAGGGGCAGGATTCGGACTGAGCGCAGCCGCGCTGATGGCATCTGCATCAGCAATGAATGTGGCATTCGATCTCGGGTTATCACGGGAAGAATGTGCAGGTTACGCACACGAATCAGAAATCGTGCACAGGACAGGCCTCGGGGATGTGGCCGCGTGCCAGGCAGGCGGGCGGGACTGCAGGAAAGGTCCGGGAATCGGTGCCGAGATAACCAGGCATTTTGACATTGACGACCCGGTTTTTGCCCTGAATTTCAGCTCCCTCTATTCCCCGTCAGTCCTTGGGTCACCGGAACGTCTCCTGCAGGTGGCAGCAGCATTCCCGGGAGACTGCCCTGCGACAGTCCATGATTTTTTCTCCTTTTCAAGGAGTTTTGCGGAAAAAAGCGGGCTTTTAACCCCCGAAGTCAGGAGAGTCCTCGCAGAATGCGATTCCCTCGACATCATGGCAAGTATGACCATGCTCGGGAACGGCATTTTTGCCTACGGCCGGGAAGCAGCCGGTGTTCTTTCACGGTTCGGGGAGATATTTGAGTTGAAAGCTGCATCTGAAGGAGTAAGAATCCTGGAGACGTGTATATGATACCGGAAGACCACCCGAGGTATAAATCGCTCGTTATGCGTGAGCATCTTGCAGAATGCGCCCGGAAAGGCATCGTCTCGCTGGAGGGCCTGACTGCACACGGGCGGGGAGAGGCATTCGATTACCTTCTTGGCGAAAAAACAACGGACCCTGCACTAAAAGCTGCGAGAACTGCAGCTGCTTTTCTAATAACTGCAAAAAAACCGGTTTTTTCTGTGAATGGCAATACCGCCGCACTTGCCGCTTCCCTGATCGCAGACCTCCAGTGTGTCAGCGGAATAGACGTGGAAGTCAACCTCTTTCACCGGACAGAAGAGCGGATGGACAAAATTACACGTTTCCTCGAGTCTGCCGGGGTGCGGGTACTGAAAGGGACCGCAGAACGGCTCGTGCCACTCACTCATGACCGTGCACTCTGCCTGAGGAACGGTATCTTTTCTGCCGACGTTGTGTTTGTACCCCTTGAAGATGGCGATCGCTGCGAGGCACTTGTGAAGATGGGCAAAAGAGTTATCACCGTTGATCTCAACCCTCTTTCGAGAACTTCACGGACCGCAAGTCTCACCATCGTCGACGAAGTGACCCGGGCAATTCCGCATATTTCGCATTTTTTTGAACATATGACCTTAATGGATGCGGAAGAGCTGATCTCCTGCCATGAGAACAGGACGTACCTGAAAGCCGCACTTGACGAAATTGCAGGAAGGCTGAAATATGCTCTGGATTGAAAAATACAGGCCGGATTCATTTAATAAGATACTCGGGCAGGAACGAATCATAACGCACCTTGAAACCTTTGCACGCACCGGGAGCCTGCCGCACCTCCTGCTCTGCGGACCGCACGGGACCGGGAAGACCGCAAGTATCGGGTGCCTGTCACGCACTCTCTACGGGGATTATTGCGACGAGAACATGACCTGCATCCAGACCGGCGATCTGTTTTTCCTGGGCCGGAAATATCTCGAAGAGAACGAAAAATATTCCCATATTTACCGTAAAGATGAATCTCTTCTTGTTAATTTTAAAAATATTATACGATGGCATGCATCATTGCGTCCGCTTGATGCACCGTTCCGGTTACTCGTGTTCGAAGGAGCATCAGCTCTCACCCGGGAGGCCCAGCAGGGGCTTCGAAGAATAATGGAACGATACAGCGGGACATGCAGGTTTATTTTTACTACCAGTCATCCCGGTGCCCTGATTCCCGCGATCAGCTCAAGGTGCCTCCCATTCTTCTTTGCACCCCTGGCCGGCGAGGTCATCACGGGTCAGCTCAGGCATATCATGGTGGAGGAGACCGGCGACACCGGAACACTCCGCGATGATGACCTTGACCTGATAACCCGGGCCGCACAGGGGGATATGAGGAAGGCCGTCATGCTCCTGCAGGTAACGCTTCAGTCGGGCGAGCCATTTGATCTTGTCCGGTTCTCCCAGACTGAAACCAATGTCATTGCAAATGCCATTTTTTCAGCAATTTCGTCAGGAGATCTTCACGCTGCAACACGGAGGATCGAGACCCTGATCATAGAGTACGGCCTGTCTTCAGGCGAAGTACTTCAGGAACTGAAAACTGTCTTTAAAAGAGAGTACAATGATCCGAGGATTGCCGCTGCCATTGGTGATACGGATTACCTTCTTTCACACGGGAATAATGAATATATCCAGCTCAACGCACTTGCAGCACGAATCATCGGGGAGATATTTGCATGAACGGGTGCCAGGACAAAATTCAGCAGCACTATGACGAAATAGCAGACATTTATGACCATCGTTATGACATGAAACGGGGCAAGTCATATTATGGCCATATCAGCCGGCACGTAATGGATAGTCTCCCAAAACGGCGAAAATTACTTGATCTCGGGTGTGGTACAGGCCTGTTTGTCCAGAGATATATCGCTGCAGGAGGGCAGGCGGTCGGCCTTGACATCAGCAGGGGAATGGTCCAGCGGGCCTGCAGGCGTTGTGCGACAAGCAGTTTCACCGTTGGAACGGCGGAAGTCCTGCCCTTCAGGGACGCTTCATTCGATGCGCTTTCGAGCCTTCTTGCATTTAGTTACCTTAAAAATCCGGATGAAATGCTGGCAGAGGCATACCGGGTGCTTAAACCCGGCGGAACTGCCGTAATCTGCACGCTGGGAAAAAACGTATTTACATCCGGCCTTCCGGCGGTGTACCAGATCGGGGAAGCCATGAAAATCAGGCATGTCGGTATGGGCGCCTTTAGTGAGCATTATTACAGCAGGGAAGAGTTGTACAGTCTCTTTTCAGAAGCTGGTTTCTCAGGTATTCATATCAAAAAATGCTCTTTTGCCCACCTGAACCTAATCGACCCGCTCTACGATATCGCAAGGAAAATTGAGCCCTTTGTTGAGCAGAACATCCCTTACCTGGCATATAATATTCTTGCAAGCGGGAAAAAACCGGACAAAAAAAATTAGTCTTATTTTTTCAGGCGCGAAATAATTCTTAATTTCTTTTCAATTGCCGCATCGGCTGCAGAGGATACACGTGCTTTCATCTCTTCGAAATTCCGGGCGTGTGTATCCACCACTTTTTTCACCGGGGTGTATGCAGCTTCCCTGAACCTGGGGGTAAAATCCGTCGGCCGGCCATCGACCGTCAGTACCGCCCCGGCAGGACCTTCTTCGACATGCCCTATCTCGGCAATCCTGACTCCTGCACTTTCAACAGTCCGGATGATCCCGCCTACAGATCCGGGCGGCGCAACGATAAGAAGCGAATCAAGTGAGACCCCGAGGAAATCAATCGATAAGGCATCAAACATTTTCTGGACATCGGGCTGGACGAGTCCTGCCACTTTTTCCTTTTCAACGAGGATCCGGCACCCCGCAGTCTCCGCCATCTCGAATACATCCCCGCGTAACCCGCCGTTTGTCACATCGGTCATTGCATGGATCTCGTTTATGACCGGGTTTTGAAGGAGCGCCTCTGATGCCTGGAGGAAAGAGAGGTTGATGGTATGTTCGACAACTTCCGGAAACCCTGAATAGAGTGCTGCAGTTGCAACAGTGCCGCCACCAGCGCCTTCGGTCATCAGGAGGAGGTCCCCGGGACGGGTTGATTTTCGTGCCGTCAGGTGGGCGGCGATCCCGACTGCCCCGACACAACCGGTCATGCGGCTTCCGAGGACCATATCTCCACCTATCCTGAGGGTTGAACCGGTTACCAGCGGCACGTCCATCACTTCACCCACTGCACAGATGCCAGAGGTATAATCAAATATTTTTGCCACATCTCCGTCGTCAGCGACATGGATATCTGAAAAGAGCATTATTGGCCGGGCTCCCATGACGTAAACATCACGAAGAGTCGCCCGGGTGACATGAAACCCGGCAAGGAACGGAAAATCGGACAACCGGGAATGCATACCGTCAACAGTACAGATCACATACCTGTCTTTTGAGCCCTTCGGAACCGGGCTTTCAAGCACAACCGCTCCCGCATCGTCCATCTCGTCAACACCGACCGATGCCCCGGTCTTCCCGATAATCCGGGCAAGCTGCCGGTGAGCATAAAAATCGCCTGTCCCACGGGAACCAACCCCGAACTCCCCCATCTTCACCCCGGCCGGCTCAAATGAAAAAAGGTCTCCTGAAAGATTACTCGTATTACGCACTTCATCGATAACTGCCATGGCAAACGCCCTGGCATACGGGGCATCAGTCTCCGGTTTTAATGCCATGAGGTGATCCGCCAGATCACTGCATACGGTATCCTCGTCAAGACCATTACTCAATTTCCGGCGGACGAACTCCTCAACATCCATGTATAACGTTTCTGGATAATGCACAATAAAAGGGTGCTGTCTATCCCTTCAGCCAAAAAACGGAAGAAATTATTTATCCTTCAGTGATGAGTTGCACCCGCCGCCGGACAGTCCCTGAACATGCTCTGATACGCACTCTGAAGGAGGGTTGCAACTATCTTAACAGGGATATTTCGCATCCCGGGGTCCTGTATCCACCAGTCTGTTCCGTCGGTCCCATTCCCGGATACCGATATCCGGGGTTCATCAATTCCTTCCCTGACCAGGGTCTCACGCGCAGATTCATCAGGTGCAAAAAGGTAGCGGGAGATGTGGTCAATAACGACCCGGTTAATTTCTGACTGATCTGACCTGTTGTAGCTGCGGAGCCCGGCTTCGATATGTGCCAGGCCCGTGTCCCCTTCTTTGCAGCGACTATCGCGGCAGCAGGTGCAAGAACCAAAGTATCACCGGAAACAAGGGCAACTTTTGGCATATGCGTTCTGAATACCTGTTCACCAGAGTCAGTCATCCCGGTAGTTCCTGCTCCGCAGGTTGTTTCAATGGTTCCGGAGAATTCACTCCCTGTAATCGGCAAAATCTCAGAAAAAAAACCTGCCGGCGCGCTGGTCCCTTCATCCTTATTTCTGACGGTGATGCAGTTGAAAGGTCCGGTTTCTAATTCCCGGATAACCGTGTCCAGCCGGGTTAAATCAAAATCGTTCCCTTGAATACCCGCTATCATCTCATTTATCTCCCCATTATATAATAAAAAGACTGGGCCGGATTTTCAGCCATTTTTTCAATCCGCGTATGATTTCGCAACAACGAAGCGCTCCGAAGACGGTTATTCCCGATCAGGAATATTAAATGCCTCTTTTTATTGAGGCCTCATCTGGAAACCGGAGAGTGAGTACTGTCAAATTAAAATGGATCTCATCAAAGGAAGAGTAAAGTTTATCGTCGCACCACCATATAGCAATGCATTAACCAACAGGTGATTAAATTGAAAATTTACAGATTGCTGGGGGGAATCATTCTAAGTGTACTCATGATCGTATCATGTGTCAGTGCAATTACAGTCTATATTGAACCTCACCAGATAAATTCCGGTGATGAATTAAGAGTTCATGTACAGGACCTGCCGAATAATACAAAACTTTCTCTCGCCGTTGAGATGATGATGGATGCGGTGCCCGGGGGAGAGTACACATTTGTCACAAGCAACATAACAATGCCATTCAAGCTAGTAAATGGTTCATTCAGTGTAAGGAACCAGAATACTATCTACAATAATATTCTCTTCAACGACTATCCCATTCCCGACGACCCGCACCACGAATACCGCCAGGTGAATATCTCAGGGTATTCAACAAATGGAATATACGCAAAAAGTCTGTCGGTCCCGAGCGAGTACGGAACATTCCAGGTGAACCTTGGCGGGACAGTCCAGGATACAAAATCCAATGTGGTCACTTCATTCATGGTGTCCGGGACAAAGGTTTCCGGGGGTCCGGATTCCGTGATTCCATTCCGGATTTATTCGTCTGAACCAGGCACCGTCAAAATTACTGTCATGGCAGACGATGCAGTTGTGTTTGCAGACCAGGTCACAATTGGAAACCCGACTTCGAAAACCGGGAACATCTATGTTTCCACCATCCCGTCCGGTGCAAACGTCTTTATCGATGGAATCCTCTACGGTTCATCCCCGCGGATCATCAAAGAGGTTCCGCCAGGCCAGAGAATAGTCACCCTCACCAAACCGGGTTATAATGATTATCAAAAGACCGTGTATGTTACGGCATCGCAACTCGTTACTCTTAATATCAGGATGGAGCCGGGCAGCAGTTCAGGAACAACACCCGGCCAGGGTGGGAGCCCCGCCACTTCACTGCTTGACCAGATACGCCAGCAGAGACAGGGTGGCTCCACACAGCAGACCTTACAGAATGCATTGGACCGTTTCAGGGCATTAAAAACCTGATAATATCCAATACCGCTCTTTTTAAAGATATAAACATATATGTGACATTCCTGACGACAGCAGGTCCGGACCATTTGAGATCTTAAAACGTATATGGATATACTCCCATTTGCCCGGGTTAATCGAAGTTACATGTATCCGGTGTATGTACTGAATACACGGACAGATTTGCAGTCATTTCTGAATCCCCCTGCTACTGGCAGCAGTTCTGAAGGTAAAAACCGTCCGGATGAATCGCCTGCCGGTCAACCTTGCACTATTCTTTTTACGTGTTTTTAACGGGAGTTTACTTTCAGGAATAAAAAAAGGGCCGGATTATTCTGACACCGCATGGGTAACTGAAGGCAGGTTCAGTTCATTATAAAAGACCTGCCGGTACCCGTCAGGGAATACGAGAACGGTCTGCGAAGGTGAAAAATCAGGAGTTACCAGAGGTGCAAACCAGTAACTGCTGAGTGTCGCCTCAGCTTCCGAAAAAGACATTGAAGGAGTGGTATAGACCTTCCGCCCGTCTTTTATCTTAACTGACGCAAATTTATCCACTATAATGTGGGCATTACGGTTTCCCACAGAGATTACCTGGACGGGTTTATTGAAGTTCGATTCGAGGGCTGATTTTAATTCAGCTGCAGGATCGGCAATTCTTAAAAAGACGGCGAAATTTTCAATCCATGAGAGGGAATACGAGAACGAGATATCTGCATCGCCATTGTCAGAAACTGTAATGTCAAGTTCTTCAGCAGTTAATGCCTGAACCGGACTGACGGTGAGGATGAGTATCACGCACATCAGTACACCCAATCGTAGCGGTTGCATATTGAATCACCTGTCGTCACATTTTGCATGTGCTGCAATAAATGTTTCCCCGCAGGTTCCACTGCAAAGGAGACGAGAGCCGAAATGAAGGACAAATATTTAAAATTGCAGGCATATTCCCTTAAATTTAAAAAATAAGCACTTAATCGGGTCAATTCAATGAATTGTAAGTGGTAAGACGATATGCTCTTATCAGAACAGTTCCATATCACCAGATATAAATGATGAAAAAGAGGATTGCGGTCCTGGCACTTATTATATGGCTGGTTCTCATCATCGCCTTCATGGTGCTGGCACGGACACTTGACCTGGAAATTTTTTTTGTGCTCTGGCTGATAGGTATCCTCATCATTATCGAACTCGTCTCTGATGCCTCATCAGTTCCCGGCTATCTCCGGTATCTGCGATATGTTATTGCAGCCGGAGTCATCATATTCGGCGCGATTGTCGCCCTGAAAATAATGGAGATACTGAACCGATGAAACGTATCCGTTCCCTTGCAGCGGTTGCTGTCCTTTCGATCGTCATCCTTTTCCTCATTGCATCCCACGCAGGAACACCGGTACTGTACAATCCGGAATCTGATGCTGTCACACCTTATCATACAAATCCCGCAGCGCTTGAAAAGGTATCCGGAGACAACGCAGAAAGACTCCTCCCGATAATGTCCGATCTCCTCAATACCCCGGGTACCCTCGTCCTGAACCTGAAATACAATGACCTTGATCTGGCCTCGAAGGACCTTGCGAAATACCGGGAGCTGACACGTTCCATTGACAACCTTGTCATCAACCTTGACATGTCAGGAACCGAGGTGGAGCAGTTTCAGAAGATGAACCAGAAAAACCTCCAGATATTATCAGAACTTTTTAACGAGACATCCCGCTTTGAAGAACTTCGCACGCTTGAGATCAGGTATAAGGACGAGAATGATCCTGCAATCCTGACATCCATCACCTATGAGGGCCAGTCTCTGCGCAACAGGGTGCGACAACTTTACAATGAATATCAGTTGCAGGAAGAACCCCTGGTTGAGGTAAGCAGTGATTTCGAACTTAATACAACCCATTACGAAGAGAGCCAGACCGATTTTGCAGAGATTGTCCGGACTGTCGAACAGGTCCAGACCCAGAGGACAAATGAACTCCAGTCACTCCCCGGTTCTGCTTCAAACCACGGAACACTGGGTATATCGGTCACACCTTCAGAAGGGATATACAACACGGTCCTGATGATAAGCGGTCTTTACTCAGGCGCTGATACGGGCCATACACAAGTTGAGATTTTTATCGATTCTGAGAAAGAGGCTGAAATTATTACAGATTTGAACGGGTATTACCAATATTCCTATACCCTCCGTGATATGCCGGAAGGACTCCATACCCTTTTTGCAGTGGCAGAAACCTCGGTCTATTCAGATATCACCGGTTTTAACGTAAAACCGCTCGATACAAAACTCACTCTCCTGCCGCCTGAACGTTCGGGAGGCAAATATATATGCAGCGGTTCTTTTACAGGAGTTTCGGGAGAACCGCTCACAAATACGGCGCTACAGGTAGTCACGGATAAAAAAATACGTATCAATGCAGTCACGGACGGAAAAGGTAACTATTCCGCCCCGGTGGCTCTGACTCCGGGGATCCATACGATCCAGGCCGTTTTCCAGAACCGTCTCCTTCCACTCTCACCTGCAGAAAGCGAAATCTATACGATAAATGTTACCCGGAGCACCGAACTACTCACCCCTGACGGGTCCTCCGATACTGACCCGGTCACTCTGCTGATCGTGGTGGTTATAATCGGTGCATCAGTTGCTGCATCTGTTTTTTACCTTCGCAGGCGTAAAGGCCTGCAGGATCGGAGAACAACCCGGATTCCTGAAACCCGTGATACCAGTGATACCGGCCGGGATTCATCAGCACCCGCCGCCGCCGGAGACGAAGAATCCCGTGATGCCCCTCTGCCTGCCTTTGAAGATCAGGAGAATGCACTTGATATCTTTGAACACCTGAAGACTCACGATTTCATGGCTGCTGCACACGGCCTTTTTGTCACCCTGAGAAATAATATCTCAGTCCGGCTTTCACTGGAACACAGCGAATCGCTTACTCCCCGTGAACTCTGCACAAAAAGCAGGGATTTCTCCTTTTATAGCAACCTGAAACGGTTCATACGGCGTTATGAAATTGTGCGTTACAGTGGTACCCTGCCATCTGCAGATGACAGGGATGAACTTGGATCAGCGTTCAGCGCAACATCAGGGGACCTGGAGGACGAACATGAAAAGTCCGGTTAGCTGGATAACCGGGTCTCTGATGTTCCTGGTCATTATACTGCTGGCATTCCACCTTTCAGCGACGAATCTTGAGTACAGCAGATATAACCCTTCATGGAACGGGACATCTGCCTTTTTTTCATATCTTGACGAGACCGGAGGATATACCGAGATCCGGGATATCAGGGACATTGTGCCTTACAATAATTCGGTCCTGTTAATTATCGCGCCCAACGGCGGATTCAGCAGCGATGAGATCCAGAATTACCGCAGGTATATTGAACAGGGGAATACACTTGTGATTGCCGATGACAAAGGTAAAAGTAATTCGCTGCTTGAGGGTATCGGGAGCACGATCCGGGTCATTCCCGGAAACCTTACAAGCATCGAGAGAGTATACGACGACAGCACATCGGTGCTTGCATTCCCTGCCACAGATGATCCTCATTTTTCAGATAACGGGCAGATCCTCCTGAATAAACCCGCATATACTGCCGGGGGGGTTCCGCTCTTTACCACCTCGCTTTTAAGCTGGATCGACCGCAATGGCAACGGGAGGCCTGATCCTCATGAAGAACTCGGCAGATATCCGGTTCTTACCACGGAAAGAAAAGGAAAAGGAACGTTGTATGTACTCTCAGACCCGGCGGTCTTCATCAACGGAATGTGGCAGGGGGGATCAGGGCCCGGTAATGCTGACCTTATAACGGATTTTACCGGTTCCGGGAGACCAGTACTCGTTGATCAGGTACACGGGGAGACGGGGTCTGCAGACGGATTCATACATCTGATTAATTTCATAAAAGATTCAATCCTACTACGATTAGCAGGAGTACTGCTGGTGGCAGGATGTGCAGGCTGTATTTTCATAATAAAACGTAAAATGGTGGACTGATGACAGATACCGAAATAAACGATGAACTTGAACTGCTGGCCACAGCATATACGCAGATACGTGAAAAGATGGGACGTTTTATTGTCGGCAACGAACGCCTCATTGAACTCTGCATGTTGAGTCTTTTAAGCGAAGGGCATCTCCTTATCGAAGGGACTCCCGGCACCGGAAAGACATCGATTGTCAAGGCTATGGCAAAAATATCAGGATGTGGTTTTTCCCGTTTCCAGTGTGCAGTTGACAGCCAGCCTGCAGATATTATCGGTGTCCGTATTTTTAACCGTGAAGAGCGGGAATTCTCACTCCGGAAGGGACCGATTTTCAATAATTTTCTTCTCATTGATGAGATTAACCGCCTTGCCCCAAAGACCCAGAGCGCATTTATTGAATCAATGAGTGAGCGCCAGGCAACCATTGACGGGATCACCATTCCGATAGAACCCCCGTTCTGTGTTATCGCCACCCAGAACCCGTTTGAGTTTGAAGGGACATTTCCCCTTATCGAGGCACAGAAAGACAGGTTCATGTTCAGCATGAAATTAACGCATCTTGATGAAGAGGGAGAATTCGAGATCATCCGGAGGGAACATACGGGAATCCTCGAATGGGAACCTTTTTACACCACGCTTGAACCAGTGATGACCAACACTCTTATTGAGCGGTTTATAAACGTCTCGCGGTCCATCTACATCGAGGAGCGCCTCCTTTTTTATATCAGGGATATTGTTATGGCGACCCGGAAACATGGTGATGTCCACCTTGGCGCCAGTTCAAGGGCGTCTATTGCGATGGTACGCGGGTGCAAAGCCAGGGCAGCAATGCAGAAACGCTCTTTTATCCTCCCTGATGATATAAAATGGCTTGCACCCCTGGTCCTCCAGCACAGGATAATCCTTGAAAAAGAGGCGGACCTTAGTGATATCACTCCGCTCCAGATCATCAACGAGATACTTGAGGCTATCGAGGTGCCATAGGCAGTGGAGTTGACGGAGCGTTCGCTGGGAATTGTCATCCTCATTTCAGGACTCGGGCTTTATTCAATACTGTCAGATGACGTCCCCGCTTTGGTCATACTCCTTTCACTGGCAGTTTTCCTGTTCTTTCGTGCCGTCCTCTTTTATCACACCATCACCCTGGTTTCAGGGTCGGTGGCGTGTGAGAGATCTGTCGGAAAAACGATTATTCGGCAGGGGACACCGATACCTGTCAGGACCGCCTGGTCCTGCACCATTCCGGAAGAATGTACCGTGACGTTTGAAGACCTGATCCCGGCAGGTGCTGCAATCCAGAACGGAACCGCCTCTGCCAATATATCCGGCCCAGGAGAGAATGCAACGGTCAGCGGATCATACTCCATCTCACCGGTAGTAAGCGGGGACATCATGTTCATGGGAGTACGTGCCATTATCAGGGACCATTATTTTACTTCCGCCATTGAATTCCGTCTAGAATCCTTCAGGAGGCCGGCGCTGCATATCGAGCCGGTGGCGATTTTTGAACATGATGAGGGTTCCGGGCGTTATGGCGAGACAGAAACTGAAAAGGCAAGCCCCATTCATGGATATGGCATTCGCTCATTCAGGCACTACATTGAAGGTGACGATCCACGGACAATTGACTGGAAAATGACCGCAAAACATGGAAAAATCTTTGTGAGAGAGTATTCGGGACTTGCAGGGGAACCACCCCTGCTCGTTGTCGATCTCCCTGACGCATCATCTGAATATTCAACCCGCTCTTATGACCTGATGATCGGGGGGATGAATGATGCACTGCGTGCAGCAGTCAGGGAGAACCGTGGATGTTCCCTTTTAATTATTTCCGGTCCGAACCTTTTGAAATTTGTGCCGTTTGAAAAATCAACCGTCAAAGCCAGGAAAACCATCGATACCCTGCGTGGCCGGAGACGGCTGTTGTCATGGTACCGGACCCTCGACCCGGGACATATCAGAGTATTTCTCCGGAATCGCGAAAATCCTGGTTCACATGACCAAAAATCCTTTAGTTCCGGTCTGGCACAGATATACCAGCACTTTCTGCCCGCTGCACCGCGGTCCCGGTTCGAGATCCAGTTCAAAGGTGTTTTAAACGAAAGAAAAATTACTGGAATTTATCTCTTCAGCCTGTTTAACGGAGATTTGAGCCATATCAGGTCGGTTATCCTGCAGGGCCGTTCGATAAATGCCCGTGTCATTCTCCAGGTACCTTCAGAATCTGCCGGCCCCGGGATGTTCGAGAAGATTTCCCGCCTTGGTGCATCAGATGTAAAGGTGATCCGCTGATGCAGCGCCCGATTTTTTACTTCTTTGTTGCCGGCTTTTGTGCGGTCGTACTGGCAGGCATCTACGGATCATCACTGTTTCCTGCGGGTGCAGGACTTCTTCTACTCTTTTTGGTTGTTGCCGTTCTGGTTATCCGCAGGGGGATCCATATATTTTACCTGCTCTGTACCGGGGTCCCTGCTGCATTCGTTGTCGCTTCCGTTTCACTCGTTTTCGGGAGCGTTGCAGCACTTCTTTTACCGGGAATCATGGCTGCATCATCAGGTGAAACCGGTACCCGCATGGGAAAAATCATCTTTTGCGCCTTTTCAGTCGTCTTTCTTGTTCTGTGTATCCCGGTCCTGAAAATATCGCATGTCCTTCCAGGGCTGTCGGCTCTTGCAGTTCTCGCTGTTATCGGGATTTTTCTGTTATTAATCGCTGAATACCGTATTAAAATTCGTTACAGGGAAAAAGAAACATGATGTCTGGAAAATTTTCTGATTATACACTGTCAGGGATAGTATTCCTCGTTGTTGCAGTAATACTGCTGGTTATTGCAACGGTCACCAACCGCTCCGATATAACAAGCGCTACACTTTTCCTGAGTGGTGTGGGCTGTTTTATGGGAGGAATACTTCTCATCACGTTTTCATTCGAAAACCCGGTCGATCCTGTATTTACAGGCCTGATGATAGCCGGAGCATCTGAAAATATTCCAAGACTTTGTTCAGACCTTGGTGTCAGGGGGGATGCGTGGTTCATTCCGGCTGACGGCGAGGGCGGACCCGTATGGCAGTTCGTTGCGCTCACGGATAAAATACCAGGGCAAATCCGTTCCGATTTCTCATTTTACATGCAGGACGATGCATCAGGGGTACTCATCGTCCCAGCGGCCCTGCCGCTAATCGATCATCTCAGGGGGAAGCATGGCCTGGCCGTGCAGACAGGAGATGACGGGGTTTTTGCATCTGTCCGCGAAGTATGCGAGGACGTTATTGAAAGTGCTGACAAGGTGAAGGTATTCCGCGAAGGAGATGCAATTATTGCGAGCATTGAAGGTTACCGGCTCTATGCGGGCTGCAGGTTCCTTATGCAGGAATCCCCGAAATGCTGCACGATGAACCCGTGCGGCATCTGCAGCCTGATCTCCTGCATGCTTGCACTGGGATTACAAAAACCTGTAAGCATCAGCCATATCTCGGGTGATCACCGGAAAAAGGCCCTCGAACTGGTTTTTATCACCGGGAACGAACGGTTATCCAGAGATGAAGGTCCCGGTAGCTCTGGTTGATACGCCCGGCAGCATCTGTTCCCGGTAGCGGTGGTTCGTCGCTATAGAGCAGGAACTTCAACTGGTTAAACCCGGTTTCGTTCACTGAAAAGGAATGCTTCTCCTGGTACGTGGTATTATGTCCGAGGGTAACCGGAAACCTCGATACTTCCTGCATCGACAGAATTGTCGAGGTATTGGTCGCCGGGTCGAACGACTGGTCAATGAGAAGAATATCAACCCAGTAGGTAACATTCCTGTATTCATGGTTTCCTATACCGATAATTATTGATTCGGGTCTCCCTGTCGTGATATCAGTCGGGTAATCCGCTGCTTTGCCCTCTGCTCCGAGAATGTAGAACTCTGTAAATTTCTCACCTTCCTTGGGGACGGCAATAACGTAGACTGTAGTCGCCACCGCTCCGATAATGGCACAGAGCAGGATTATACTGAGTACCCGGTCTGCCCTGGTCCCCTGGACAGGAAAAAACTCCTCACGAGCCGAACGGATAATCTTGCTGAACGGGACGACATACTGCTCCTCCACCGGAACGACAGAACGCCTGTACTGTGCAATAACCGCCATAATAACGGTGAATACCGAGAGGCTGACAACGATCGGGTCAAGTCGTATTCCAAAAGGGGTATAATTCAGCGCCAGACCGATCAGCGGAACGACTGCAATAGAAAGACCGAATGACAGTGCCAGCCGTTCAATCCCGTCAAGATCGCTTTTTTGCGGGAATAAAGCTGCGATCAGGGCATAGCCCGGAAAAAAAAGGACCATGGGCAGTGCAAAAATGATTCTGATAACACTCCCGTTTATCACCGGGAGGTAGACTGACGCCGCTGCCAGAACGGTCCAGGCATACGCAACAAGAAGATCGACGGGGAATGTCCCGGGGTTAAAAGCCCGTAATATAGTATCAAAAAATGTTTTTTCGTTCATTCGGGCTCATTCAACTGCGGGTTTTGCGCCTGTTGTACACAATCAGCGCCAATGCCAACCCCATTGCAGCAGGAAGTAAAAACGCTCCCGGCGGTGTGGTCGTGGGTGGAGGGCTCATTTGAGAAGTCTGCTGAACTGTACCGGGTATATCCTGCCCGGAACCCGAAGTCCCTGTCTCCTTCGGTGCGATATACGTACTTTCGGGAATGACAGTATCTTCGGGTATGGCAGAGGAAGGAACCGCGGTTACAGTTGATGTAACTGCAGGAACTACCACGCTGCCGGAATAAGAACCTCCTCCGCCACCGCCTGAATATGTGACCGTCGGTGTCGGGGTCAGTGTGGAGGGTGACCCGATAATAATTGTCCTGGTCAGCGCTTTCACACCATTCACGATAATATCCACTTTGACAGTGCCATCAGTGATACCATCGGCGACAAATGAGATTGTCGAATCTTCCGGCCCGGTTTTGACACCCGTGAGGTTCATGGCAGCAGAAACCGTGAGTGCATCCGGAAGAGCGGTTCCTCCGAGTCTGATGTAATCGTATTCACCGGAGGGGATAGTCCCTGAAGTGCTCGTGGTAAAATAACCATTGACCGAATTCCCCACTTTTCTTGCTTCCGTATCGTTTCTTTTTACTGAAAATACGTTGTATTGTGTATTTTGCATCGACGCTGAAATTACACCGTCATTAAGCGTAAACGGCATGACAAACTGGTTTGTTTCAAATGAAAATTCCGCCCCGGGTGTAACTTCAAAGACTCCCCCGATGAGGATTGTAAATAATGACCCGTCCGGCAGGTCAGTGTGCGTGATCTCCACTGTATCACCCCTCTGTATTTCAGCAGGTGCAACCGATACCGTCAGTGCAGATACCACGGGTATCCCTGCAATAATAAAAAGGGCAAGGACTGTTAATGCAAGATGTACTTTTTTTATCGACATAAAATCATCCGGTAGCCAGATATGTAAAGTAAAGATATACTCCTATTAATTGTTTTTCTGAACGTATCGTGTGTCCTCATGACGTTTGACAAACGTGTCATGCCACAATATTAGTTACAAAATCACCAGGATGAACCGGTACCTGTTTTTTTGTTTTGGCACTCCCGTATAGTGTCATCACTCTGCCAGGGAAGCGGAAAATTACGTAACCGGGGATTTAGGTATAGATCCTTTATTGATTTCTTGCCGGGTTACTATCTCATGCAGGATATCAGCCAGGTTCTTTTACCCATATTATCGAACTATAATTCATTTAAAGGATAAAATAATCAGAATTAATAGAAATTTTGGATTATAACAAAGCATTAATAATTATTATTTAATTAAAATAATATTATTATACTAAAAAAAATGTTTCCAGATCCTTCCGTTATAATATTGAGCAGATAATACCCTTCGATATGGAATTTAGAGGAAAAATATACAAAAGATTTAAATTCATTTACTCCTCAACGTGGATATATATAATTTACTCTTCCGGATAAACCAGCGATTCTGCGAGCAGTGGCTGTAGAAGCGGTGTATTGGCAATAGGGAGAGAAGTTGCCGGGATGGATTGTATGACCGAAAAAAGACAATTATCAAGTCGATTTACGAAATCAGGCGATAATCCAGGATTAAACAGCATCATAAAGGTACATTCATTGTTCCCATGCATGCTGCTCATCCTGATACTATGTTTCTGCCTGCCGGGAATATGTACCGGTTCGCCAGATACTATCTTTGCGCGCCTGGACCTCAGCCACGCCCAGACATTCAAACAGATGTCTGTCAGTTCCGTTGAGAGCATTGACGTTATGAATTTTTCACAGTCACAGGTTCAGCTCCTCAGCACCGCGGGTGACGATTCTGACTTAAAACATCTCGTCTCACCAAATATAAGGAATTTAAGGCGGGTATTCTCTTCTCAAACCGCGGAATGTTCCGGAAACACACTCACGATACTCGGGCCGCTCGATTCAGTAACCGACTGGTCGGACTGGAATGGCTATGACACCTATATAAACCTCAACGTCCCGACCGTCCACTGCGAGGTTCCGGGTGCGACAGGAAATATTCTGGTCTACAAGGTGAACGAATCTGCAGACCAGAGCAGTGTGGGAGCGTTATTCAATTCATCAGATATCATTTATTTTATTACCGGACGTGGGATTATCGCAATAATTCCATCCACTAATACCTATATCACCTCGGGGGTCATCAACTCAAGTGATTTTGACAAGGACAACCTCTCGTACACCCTCGCACACAATATTGTTGACCTTTCCTCATTTACAGAGAACAGGAATTACGCACTGGACCTCTCCAATCCTGCATCAGGTGCACAGCCCGTTCCCGGCGACTACATGATGGCTGCATTCACCTACGACCAGGCAGACGAGAAGATCATCACCTATGCCCTCTGGCCGGTTGCCATCCTCAATGGAGATAATCAGCTCGAACTTGCCGGGATGTCCCGGCCGTATCAGTATAATAAAAAGGATGCGCACGATCTCACCCTGACGTTTGAACACGCTTCCGGAATCGATAAAGTCGCATACCTGCTTATAAAAAAGCCCGAAACCTACGATATCAGGATCGACGTCGACATGGAGAACATTACCGGAACACTTGATGACCCGGTAAATGCAGGGCTCATCGGCGGCAACCCCATCCTGTCAGGACTGACTTCACTCATCAACCCTTCCGGGATTAACAACGCACTTACATTTTCCATTCTCAGGGTAGGAGGCGTGCCCGTTGATCCGGAAGAAGGTTCGATTGTCATCACCCCGGGCTTCGGGTCCTCAGGGTATGCCATTGGTTCATCATATGCGGTAGTACCATCTGCATCACTTGCAGGGCTGACAAACGGGGAATATTATGTCTATGCCCTGGGGACAGACAGTGACTGCGGGATAAAAGGGTTCGACCAGTCAGAGATCCTTATTTATGAATCTCCGGTCGCTGAATTTTCAGCGGAACCACAACAGGGTCCGTCACCGCTTACCGTCCAGTTCACTGACCTTTCAACAGGGTCGCCAACCTCCTGTTCATGGAACTTCGGGGACGGCACCGTAAATTCAACCATGGATAACCCCGGTCATACCTACACATCTACGGGAACCTATACCGTCACTCTCACCGTAAATAATGAATACGGTGGATCAACGCTCCAAAAAACCGGTTATATCACGGTTACAGGCGTTCCACCGCTCCCACATGCATTTTATGGAAATGTTACCATCCTTGGTGAACCGGCACCTGCATACAGCACCATACGCGGTGTGGTAACCGGCGGGGGAGGATCGATACAGACCAACCTGCCGGGATATTACGGGTACCCCGGAGCCCTCTCACCAAAACTCCTCATACAGGGGGGAATAACGCAGGGTTCGCCCATAACATTCTATGTAAACGGTTTCATGGCACGGTGCAGGGACGTATCGGCCGGGACCGGTTGGCAGGATTCCTATCCGTACAATGCAGGAACTATCACCCTCCTCGATCTGAATGTTGCTGAAATTCCTCTTGCCGCGGATTTCACAGGAAGCCCGAGATCCGGAACCGCACCTCTCTCAGTCCAGTTTATCGACAATTCTACCGGCTATCCGACATTCTGGAACTGGAACTTCGGGGACGGCACCGGAAATTCAACCCAGCAGAGCCCGGCACACGTATACCAGTCCCCGGGCACGTACAATGTAACCCTGACGGTATCCAATGCATACGGGCAGAGTACCGTGCATAAAGCAGGGTATATTACGGTTTCAACACCGGGATTACAGGCCGATTTCAACGGGTACCCGCAGGCGGGATTCGTTCCGCTGACCGTCCAGTTTATGGACGCTTCAACCGGTGTGCATAACCAGTGGGCATGGTCATTCGGGGACGGGGGGACCTCAAATGCTGCCAACCCGTCTCATGTCTACCAGGCAACGGGAACATTCACGGTTTCGCTGACGATACGGGACGGGCAGGGCGGAGAGAGTACTGCGATAAAGCCAGGCTATATTACGGTCAGCGGACTTCCGCCCGCACCGGTGGCGAACTTTACCGCGAACATCACAGAAGGCATGGCGCCGCTTCACGTGCGGTTTACCGATCTCTCGGGCGGATCGCCCTATGAATGGTCATGGAACTTCGGAGACGGCGGGACATCGTCACTACAGAATCCCGAACACATCTTCCGTGACCCGGGCAACTACACCGTCTCGCTTACCGCCAGGAACGTAGGGGGGTCTGATACCGAGACCAGGATCAATTACATCCATGTATTTACCTACCCGCCCGTAGCAGAATTTTCGGGAAGCCCGAGAAACGGACTTGCACCACTCACTGTGGCGTTCACGGATCTGTCATCAGGCGGTCCTGACGAATGGTCATGGACATTTGGTGACGGTTTGGGTTCAGCAGAACGGGACCCGGTCCATGTCTATGGGATGCCCGGGACATACACGGTGAACCTGACCGTCAGCAACTCCATGGGGAGTGACACCGAATCAAAGAGCGGATATATCGAGGTCGGAGCGAGTCCATACCCGGTTGCAAACTTCACCGCTGACCCGGTGCAGGGATACGAGCCGTTATTGGTTTATTTCACCGATACCTCCCTCGGAAACCCGGTCTCGTGGTACTGGGAGTTCGGTGACGGCAGGACCTCAACCGACCAGAACCCGCTGAACCTCTATTACAACGGTGATTACACCGTGAAACTTACCGTGACGAGTGCGACAGGTAATTCAACGGTCATCAAACCGGCATTCATCAGGGTCTACCGCCGCGGTGGCGGTGGCGGTGGCGGCGGCGGCGGCAGCGGCACATTCTATGTCGGAAACACCACGACTCCAACGGCGACGCTGACCCAGACTCCGGTGCCCACACCTTCAGGGGCGATTCCGCTCGATGCAAATAATATTACCACGCAATCGGTGGTTATCGTCTCACCCGACGGTGTCGCATCGGTTATCATCGGTGCCGGGGTCAGGCCTGTTGACGGAGACGGGCAGCCCCTGACAAATCTCCTTGTAACCCCTGCCGCTGACGGGTCGCTCCCGCAGATGCCGGGGGCACCATATGCATTTACAGGGTTTGCGTACCTTATCCAGCCGTTCGCGGCATCGTTCGACCCGTGCGTCACGCTGGTCATGTCATTCACCGGTGAGCAGTGGGGTGCACTTGAGACAACAGACCTGACTATAATGAAGTATAATTCTGGGACAGGGACATGGGAGACACTCCCGACAACAATTGATCCGGCTGCCCGGACCGTCCGCGCAACCATCTGCACCGGAGGCACGTACGGTCTCTTCGGGATCATCACCACCCCTGTGACCGGAACGGTGACTGAAACGCAGATCCCACAAACAACGCCTGTTTCAGCGCCATTCCCGTGGATGCTGGTCATTCCGGTCGTCGTTATCATTGCAGCGGTCGTGGCGGCTGCAGTATACCTGATTGGAAGACGGTCAAAGCCACCGAAAGAAGAAAAGGAGTTATTTGAGAACGATCTCAAATAATTACGGCTTTTTTTCGATTATTTTTTATCTTCTTTTTAATGTTGAATAGTGAAGCCCCGAACCCGATGGTGACCCGTATGGGAATGACACCTGTCCTTCAGCACTTCAGCAGTCCTTCAGCAGTCCTTCAGCAGGTGCTGAAGGATAGAAAACGGATTTTAATGGCGTGAATTCCTATTTTAAGTGTATATATACACATATGTGTGTGTACAGTAGTCTATCCTTCAGCAAATCTGAAAGTATAGAGTGCACACTTTCAGCATCTGCCTCACTATGACTCTGTGTATCTGAACCTGCAACTGCTGAAGGATAGATTTCAAATTCTTTCCAAATAGCGCCGTTGAGTGAACAAACACAAAATAACACGGGATTTAGCCTTCAGCAGGTGCCGGGGACTGCTGAAGGACAGGGTAATCCGGGTGCATCTGCTGAAGGACAGGGTGCATCTGTCCGGGTTGCAGACTCACGATGACGAGGCTGACTGAGAACCGGGGAAGTCCTGCGAAATGAGAACGGTGACCTGCAGATAGTAGCAGTGAGACCTTTTATGTCTGAAATACACTCACTTCGACGGTTGATCCGGCTGCCCGGACTGTACGCGCAACCATCTGTACCGGTGGTACCTGCGGCCTCTTCGGGATTATGAGCCCGCCGGTGACCGTGACAGCAACGCAGATCCCGCAGACGACACCGGTTTCAGCGCATTTCCCGTGGCTGCTGGTCATTCCGGTCATCGTCATCATTGCAGCAGTCGCAGCGGCTGCAGTATACATGATCAAAAGGCAGGCACGGCCTCCGAAGAAGGAAGAGCAGTTATTTGAGAACGATCTCAAATAATTACGCTCATTTTCCCGTTATTTGTCTTCAGATACACCATTTAAAAAAAACTTTTCCAGCAGAAAAATCATTTTACTATAAATACTTTTTGTTACATTCCAATCTGAAATTTTTGTTCAAATCCGACGATCAATGTTTTAAAATCCGTGATCAGCGAAGTACATTCTTCTGATACGAAGAGAAAACTATATTAGTTTCTTGTTCCAATCCAGAGTATATAAAAGAGAGGATCTATCCATGAGGTGGCACTTTCTGGATCGCCTCTCGATTATAATATTTCAATCAAGGTGGTGCTGAACAAAATGAAGCTTCAACAGTGCTTACTCTATTGTGTCATTTTAGCCATCGCTATTACAGCAGTGGCGATACCGGTATCGGCGGATAATAGCATAGTTCCTTCAGGGGGACATGTTTTCATCGGAGAAGAAGGATTAGATATTACTGCGACAGTACCAGAAGGTGTATCAACAGTTTTCTGGTGGGCATCTGAAACAAGCGTGCCTTATCAGTTATATATCCCAGATTTATCGAATTTTTATGTTGATCCGTTAGTCTTCAACGAAAGAAAAGGATCTTGGTACTACATGAATGGCGAAGGAAAGGTATTAGCTTTCTTTGTTGAAGAACCAAGTATCGACATAAGAATTCATGATAAAGCCGGAGATATTGACGTAACAAACGGTCAGGTAACTCAAGGTACCTGGGTTAACTTCAGAGTTGATACAAACCTCTATCAAATTGCAGAGAGACCGGGGGCATCTGGCATTATTAATATCGTGGTTAAAAACCCTGATGGGTTACAATACAGTGAATTATATGGCCTTTCGCTAACACAAAAAACATCCCTAATCGATTTATACGTTAATAGTTCACCTTATTATTGGACAGCAAAAGGTAATACAACCACGGGATGGAATACCGGTATTGTTGAACCATCAGGTAAAACCTACTATAAAGTAGGAACATATTATGTCTGGGCTGAATGTTTTGCAAACAGTTTAAATTCTAACAATAAGGAGAAAGCCATATCATCATCTAAAACTATCCAACTTGAACTAGATCAGATAAAACTTACTTTAATGGACCCAACAATTCTAAGGGGTAATACCTCAACTGTACGAGTCGAAGGATTACCATCAACAGAATTCATTCTTTGGGTCAAAGAATGTCCTTTAAAGATGACGGGGTATGAATGTGACCAACCCCCACTTATTGAACCGGGATATGATTTAAAATTTGATCCTGAAAATGGTCCATTTGATATAGGAAACACACCATTCGAATGTGGGAATTGTAATAATATGACCGTTCGTGGGAGTGTGCCAAAATACCCATATAACGGAACAAAATATTACACTGAAAGCAGGACCCAATGGGATTCAGATCTCAAAAAATATGTTAAATATATCACATTCAGAACAAATCCTGATACAAAACCTGGATCATATATAATTCGTGCTGAAAGGGTCGGAGTGGAAATTACTTCTCCTGTTTATGATGAACAAATTATGACTGTTAATCTGGGTGAGGTCACTATATCGATGAACAGCACTGCCTATCTGGGAGAAGGCATTACAATTACTGGTACAAATTTTGATAGTGCATCCACGTATTTGTTCATGACGGGCCCCTGTCAACCACCATGTGGTGCGAATCTGACATCAGGAAAATTACCTGTAGTGAATACTCAGGCATTTACCTTCACACGAGTTTCAGTGATAAACAATAAATGGCAGTACATCTGGAAGACAAAAGATCTCCCGATTGAGTTAGGAGACTACGAAATCTATGCCGCCAGTAAACCAAACGATAAATCTGCTCTTACAAAGATCGCATGCGGTGCATGTGGCGGACCAAGCCCGGGATGTGCAGCGTGGTCAAGTGCTCAGATAACATTCCTTAAACCTGAAATCACTGCTTCTCTTTCACCTTCGTCCGTGGCAGTCGATTGTTGTAACCAGACAGATATTGTTATTCAAGGTAAAACAACAGGAAATCCCGAGAAAAAGATTGTGATGTGGGTATTTGGAGAGAATAAAGTAGGTAGTGCGAGGTTAATTCGCAGTGTTATACCGGTATTATGCGATGATACATTCTCAATTTCTCTCTCATCCCTGATTGACCTTAAACAGTTAAAATCAGGTATTTATGATGTTATCCTCCAGCACCCAATGTATAATCATGAATTCGACGTTATCCGGGAAATCGATCGCCCAGCAGCCGACATTTCACCAACTCAACCAAGTCCGTTAGAGAACAATGGTAAGTTATTTGTTGTCGGTGCTGTTCCGGTAAAGTGGAGTAAACTGTTCCAATATGACGGAACGGATTGCATAACAGGCACCACTGCATCACAAGCATTACAAGATGCACTCAACAATCCCATGATTGATGATGAATATGTCCTGCTTCATTTCACTATTCAGGAATATAACCCCCTCTCTGCAAATTTCGGAGGAATGCCTGTTAATGGACCCGCACCTTTAACGGTACAATTTAATGACTTATCAACCGGTTCCCCAACTTCATGGAGTTGGACCTTTGGAGATGGATATACCTCAACTGAGAAGAATCCAGTGCATATTTACACTCAACAAGGCACATATGACGTTAGCTTGACAGTTACAGGAGTAAGTGGAACTTCATCGACAAGTAAAAATGGGTACATTATCGTATCCGGTGCAGGACCAACCCCGACCGTAACCACCACGCAGACCCCTGTACCGGGCAGCAACACCATATACCTGTATTCAGGGTGGAACTTCATCTCCACCCCACGGGTCCTTGCTGACAGTGCAAAGACTGCAGGAGTCGTCTTTGCAAATGTCGACACCGCAGGCCACTCGATCTATCTCTATGACGCCGGGTCAGGCGTCTGGATGCAGATGACTGCATCAAGCGTGGTGCAGCCCCTCGACGGCATCTGGATCTATTCGGCAGGCTACAAGGAAGTCCCGCTGACATTCAGGAACGATCCACTGCAGACCCCGCCGACAAAACAACTGTACACCGGCTGGAATGCGATAGGATACTCTGACGTGAGCGCTGCAGCCGCAAAGGACGACTTAATCTCAGTGAAGAACCAGTGGACACAGGCGATCGGGTTTTCAGGGTCTTTACAGGCATACGAGACATCGCTCATCAACGGAGGGACAGGGAGCCACAGCGATACGAACCCGATGTATCCCACGAAGGGATACTGGCTCTTCATGAACAGCCCGGGAACCCTGGCGGCAATCAGCGCCTGATAACGGGACACCCCCCTGAGGAGCGCAATGACACACAAATCACTCATTTTTTTGGCACTCATCATACTGCTCTGTGCAGCCGTTTCAGTTACGGCTGATTCATCCAGCCCGCCTCCCATCCCCTGCAACTACCAGGGTACTGTTACAATAAACGGCATTCCCGCCCCGGTGGGAACGATCATCCAGACCAAGGTCTATGGGACGGTCCGGGGAGAAGAGGCGGTATACGAAACCGGGAAATACGACTACCTCGCTGCACAGGTAACCGCGGACGAATATTCCTGCGGCTGCACGATAACAGTGGAATTCTATGTGAACGGTTACAAGGCACCACAAACGTCGACGTTTACCGCAGGTGGAGTAAAAGAAGTCAACCTTGCGGTCCAGGGAGTTATCCCGACGACTTCTCCGACCACATCGCCTACTACAAGCCCGACTACAAGTCCCACTACATCCCCGACGACTTCTCCGACCACATCACCTACTACAAGCCCGACTACAAGCCCCACCACCTCCCCGACAACATCACCTACTACATCACCCACAACAACGGGACCGACCACATCACCTACAAGCCTTCCAAGCATTCCACATGATTTCTATGGCACCGCAGTGCTTGCAAACGGGGAGAACGTCCCTGCCGGAACAGAGATCAGGGCCCAGGCAGCCGGAGTGATCAGCCCGACAACCGGGAACCCGGTCACCATAACGGTACCCGGAAGATATGGGGTGACCAGCGCAGGAGACCTGAAACTTGCTGTGTATGGGAATATACTTCCAAATGCCCCCATTGAATTTTATATCGGGGGCATCCGGGCAGAGTGCTTTGCGGTAAACAGCTCAGGCGGGTGGCAGGCGACATTCCCGTTCCAGTCCGGTGCTGCCACCGAGCTGAACCTGCGGACGAATATGACCTTCCCGCAAGCGGGATTCGATGCGGTGCCGGTGTACGGGTACGAACCGCTCATCGTCCAGTTCTATGACAGAACAACGGGGTACCCGACTGCATGGAACTGGAGCTTCGGGGATAATTCAGCCAATTCATACCAGCAGAACCCGAGCCACATGTATTATAACGGTGCTTATAACGTCACCCTGACGGCAGGCAATGCTGCAGGTACCAGTACGGTTACAAAAAGCACCTTTATCGTCGTGACAAAGAGCAGCAGCCCCGCCGGCGGTGGCGGTGGCGGCGGTGGAGGAGGAGGGTTCTACGCACCTGCGTTTATCTCCTCGCCCACAGCGAATGCAACCGTTACTCCGACACCGACGCCGACCGGTAGTGGTACTGCACCGGGCGGAATGCTCCCCCTGAACGTGGACCTTGTGCTGTCACAGTCCGTGGTCATCGTTGCCGAAGACAACGTCGGGTCCCTTTCGCTGCCTGAGGGCATGAAACCGACCGACGCTGCAGGAAAGCCGCTTTTAACGCTCACCATCGCACGCCTGCCCGACGGGTCTGTCCCGCCGGTCCCGGCGGGTGCCGGATATGCATTCACCGGGTATGCGTATGATATCGAGCCAGGCGGTGCGTCATTCGACCCGTACTTTACGCTGAGTATGACACTGCCCGAGAATGAATGGGCTGCCCTGCAGAACACGGACCTGTCAATCAAGTGGTACAACCCGTCGACCTCACTCTGGGAAGATATCCCGACGACGGTCAACACCAACACCCGGACCGTAAGCGCAAAAATTACACATACAAGTATCTACGGTTTGTTTGCGATTCTTCCGCCACAGACCGCGGTAACGACAGTGCCGACAACCGTGCCGACACAGGAGCCGTTTTCAGCCGGCGGGCTGGCACTCGACCTGATCATCAAGATGGTAATTGTTATCATCATTATAATCGCAGCAGCATTCCTGGTCTTTTACTTCCTCAAGAAGAGAAAACCGGCAGTTGCAGCACCCGCCGAAGAAGAATGGGACATTAAGGGACTCCGTTAATAATTCAGGAACAACCCCGGTCCCACCTGTTTTTCATACCACAATTTCTTTTATTACCTGCGCCGTAAAAGCAATCCTTCATCGATAAACCCTGATCCTGCCATGCCATGATGATATCATGCCCGGGCCGTTCTTTCAGGGGTCAGGTTGTGTAATTACCATGTCTGGATTTCTTGAAATGGCGATCTGGTCGCCATATATCGCCGGGGTCCTTATCGGGATCCTTGTCTGTTTTTCATTTTTACTTTCGGACCGGCCGATCGGGTGTTCGACGGCATTTGTAAAGACGCGGGGGCTCATCGAAAAGGTCCTCAGGGGGGACAGGATTCATGACATCGAATATTACCGGGAGATTCCCCCCCGTATCGACTGGCAGTTTATGATCGTGCCAGGCATCATCATCGGTGCATTTCTTTCGTCAGTGCTGTCAGGGACATTCAGGTTCGAATTCGTACCCCCGTTATGGGCGAGCACATTTGGTGATACCCCGGTGCTTCGCCTTATTGTTGCCCTTGCCGGAGGGATATTTCTCGGTATCGGCTCACGCTGGGCAGGCGGGTGTACCAGCGGTCATGGTATAAGCGGTACGCTTCAGCTCTCGATCTCAAGCATTGTTTCGGCCACGTTTTTCTTTGTCGGCGGGATAGCGACTGCGATGGTCCTGGTACATGTCGTAGGGTAGGGGGATGGCAGAAATGACACTCACAGGACTCATAAGGAATGATCATGCACAGACACTCCTTGGACTGCTGTTCGGGATTATTTTTGGATTTCTCCTCCAGAAAGGCGGCGTCACATATTACGATGTAATAATGGGGCAACTGCTGCTCACCGATTTCACGGTCGTAAAAGTCATGGGGTCTGCCGTAGCAACCGGCATGATCGGCTTTCACCTGCTCAGACATTTCGGACTTGTCCGGAGGCATGTCCGGGCCGGATCAACCGGTTCAAATGTAATCGGAGGCCTGATCTTCGGGCTAGGGTTCGGCCTGCTCGGGTACTGCCCGGGAACCGTGGCCGGTGCAGTCGGACAGGGATCTCTCGATGCGCTTTTCGGTGGCGTTATCGGTCTTATAATCGGGGCCGGGATCTTCGCGAACATATATCCCGCCCTCAGCCGCTCCATCCTGAATAAAGGTGAATTCAGGCACCAGGTCCTCCCTGATATCCTGAAGGTCAACGAGTGGTATGTCGTCGTCCCGGTGACTGCACTGATTGTCATCGTGCTCGTGGTGATAGAGAGCATGGGGCTGTGAATACCCGGGCAGGTAATTTTTTTTATCAGCCAGAAAATGTGCCTGTCCGCTGTTTCGAAGGGTTACCTCACGAAACAAGACGATATTGAGGCTTTGTTGAAACCCTTCCGGTACTCTCACCATTCCTCTTTCACCGAACTCCACATCCCGACACTCCCGGGGGTGATACCCGATGATCGTATGCGTGCATCCCCACAAAGCGACAGGGACCGTGCTCAGGTTCTTATAAAAAATCGTAAGGTCCCGGTCAACCCTGCCCGCAGATCCTCCTGCAGGGGGGTGGGGCAGGGCGGGGTGAGCCCCCTCCTGACAGGGAAATGGATCGAACAGGTTTCATCGAATTGAGGATTTCGAATGAAAATTGTGGAACAACCCACAATATAAGGAGATTTTGAATGGACATTGTCATGGTTCCGGAGTGAACCTTACTGGTTCAGGTCCGTTTCAACAGGGCCGGGATCATCATATTCCTTTGGTAAGTCGGTCTGCATGCCCTGGCACAGATACGTGTCTCCCCCGGAACCGTTTATCTTATCGGGGCGGGGCCGGGATTTTTTCCAGAATCCGGGCGCGTTGCTTATCGTAAAAACCGACGGGTAGAATAGTGGAATAATTCCTGCCAACAGGTTTCCTGAAGAAAAAATTCATCCGTATCGATCCATATCCGGGGTCGTGATCTTTTTTAACCCCTGAAGGTCTCCTAAAAAAATTACGGATAGCGGAGCCGGCTACTCATCATCCGTATAATAATAGTATTCCCCGTTTGACTTCTGTTCCCGGTCAAGGTACGAACCGGGCTTGTTGATACGGGGTCTCCCGCTCCGGTCCCGCCTGAAGGTGACCCCGAGCTGCGAAAGGAACTGGTTCATACCGGTCCTCATATCAAACGGCCCCTTTGCCGCACCGTGTACACCGGGTTCACCGTCAAAGACGAGGATCCGCTCGCTGATCATATCGACGAGGTATATATCGTGGTCAATTACCATGATCGCTGCGTTTTTTCCGTCGACATGGTGCTTGAACATCCGGGTTATCCTGACACGCTGTTCAACATCGAGGTGAGCACTCGGCTCATCAAGGATGTACAGGTCAGCATTACGGGAAAGGCATGCTGCGATTGCGACCCTCTGCAGCTCGCCGCCCGAGAGGGTATCAACCGGTGACTGGAGTATCGGCCCGAGCGAGAGCGGCTCGATGATATCATGCTGGTACATCGAAGTGCCAAACGCGGTCGAACGGCCCCTTAAGTAGAATTCCACCGTGTCGGATGAGTCAGCCTTGATATACTGGGGTTTATAGGATATGGTAATGCTCGTTTCAAGCGGACCACCGTCAGGTATCTCGGCTCCTGCAAGGAGCTTTGCAAAAGTACTCTTTCCGATCCCATTTGCACCTACGACACCAAGAACCTCGCCGGCCTTGATCTCGCCACCCCTGACATCGAGCCTGAACTGCTCGAACGACTTTGTCATTTCAGGGAATTCAAAGAGGGTCTCACGCTCGGAGCCGGCCTTATGGGCGCGTTTTTCGAATACGACCTGGTGCTGCCTGAACCGCACGTTCTCCTCAGGGAGGTATCCCTCAAGGTACTGGTTAATTCCCACCCTCACTCCCTTCGGCTGCGTTATCACACCAAACACTGCCGGCTTACCATAGGCGATATGGACCGTATCGGCAAGCATATCGAGGATCGCAAGGTCATGTTCTACGATGACGATGGGATGGGTCGCCGAAAGCTCGCGAATGAGTCCTGCCACCGCAATACGCTGGTAAATATCAAGAAACGGGGTGATTTCATCGAGAAAATAGAAATCCGCATCGCGTGCCAGGCATGCGGCGATTGCCACACGCTGCAGCTCACCGCCCGAAAGGGTGCTGATGTCATTGCCCAGTATCTGCCCAAGCTTCAGGGCTTCGATATATTCTGCAAGTTTGCCCCGTTCATCCGTGGCTTTCAGCAGTCCGGCAGGTGTCCCTGAGAACACTTTCGGAATATAGTCAATATATTGCGGCTTTACCGCGACTTTGAGCTTTTTCTGCGAGATGGTCTGGAGATAGTCAAAGAGCTCGGTCCCGGTATACTTTTTTAATACCTCTTCCCAACCGGTCTCCCGGTCGCTCTCACCGAGGTTCGGCTTCAGCTGGCCCGACAGTATCTTTACTGCAGTACTCTTCCCGATGCCGTTCGCGCCGAGAATGCCGGTGACCTTGCCTTCAACCGGGATGGGGAGGCCATAGAGGGCAAACCCGTTCTTACCGTAGCGGTGGGTGGCGTGCTCAAGCTCTTCAGGGAGGCTTACGATATCAATCGCATCAAACGGACATTTCTTGACACATATGCCGCACCCGACGCAGAGTTCCTCTGAAATGACCGCCTTTTCGTCTTCCCCGATGGTCACGGTCTCGTCGCCGGTCCGTACCCGGGGACAGTACAGGATACACTCGGTGCCGCACTTTCGTGAATGGCACCTGTCACGATGAACGACTGCAATTCGCATAGACACTCACAGGAGGGAACCGGAAAGGAGGAGGGTCCAGACGATGAACCAGAAGGCAAATGTCATGAAACCCTGGTAAAACCAGTCTTTTTTACCAAGGGACGAGACCTCCATCTTCATCAGCATGAAAATGTGCTTCTGCACAACGATTCCCGCAAGCATGATGAAAAGGGCCAGTATTGTATAATTCTGAAAACCGAGACTGTTTGCAGGATCTATTACAAGGTACGAGATACCCCCGGTAATGATACCCATGAAGCAGGCGATCAGCGATCGCTGGACCCGGAAAATATGCTCGCGCTTCTTCTCTGCCGCAGTAAGTTTCCGCGGGACATCGCTCTTTTCCTCAATTTCATCGCCACTCATCATGACACCAGTAGACCTATATTTTAATGCTGAAGCCATATCTAATTTGGTATCCCATGGCAACGATGCAGGGCATGAGCGGTGTCGATATAAAGGCAGTAGTGCATGAGCTCTCCGGGCTCCTTCCACTCTGGGTCAACAAGGTATACCA
The DNA here is from genome assembly GCA_002503825.1 of Methanoregulaceae archaeon UBA467. Classification (GTDB taxonomy): domain Archaea; phylum Halobacteriota; class Methanomicrobia; order Methanomicrobiales; family Methanospirillaceae; genus UBA467. The sequence continues at coordinate 44,167 of DASP01000013.1, read as the reverse complement.
GGTCACTCCAAAAAATATTATCATTCGCCTTAATGGAGAAAATCATGCCAAATACCAGATGCTTATCGAGTCGGGACGGCGGGCACATCTCATACGCACGATGCCGGCCACCCCGAAGCTGCCCCCGCAGTTCGCCATGCTGCTTCGGAAATATATAGCCGGCGGGAAAATTCTCTCATTCCACCAGCCGGGTAACCAGCGGATCTTTGGCATGGACATCAGGAAGAGCGACCAGGTCTATCACCTCGTGATCGAACTCTTTGATGACGGCAACATCGTCCTCTGTAACGAGGACTATACCATCATAAAACCCCTGAGGCATCACCGGTTTAAAGACCGTGAGGTGGTCCCGGGCGTACCCTACCTCTTTCCGCCCGACGATCCGACCACCTTTGATCTCCGGCATTTCAGTGAATTTTTAAAAAATGAAGACCGGGACATCGTCCGCTCACTTGCAATCGGCGCCATGTTCGGCGGTATGTACGCAGAATATATCTGCGATAAAGCAGGAGAAGAAAAATCAAGACCCGCACGCGAGGCAGATGCAGAAAAAATTTTTGAAATAGTCACTGAAATTGTCACAAAGGCCGGGGGGAGCGGGATTTCCCCGGTGATAACCCCGGCAGGATGCCTCCCGTTCCCGCTCGAGGGTAAAGAAGGTACGAACGCTGCCAGCTTCAACGAGGCGCTCGATTCATATTATCCTCCCATTGAACAGGTAAAGCCTGCCGGAAAGAAACAGACCGGACCCTCATCCGCCGAAGAACGAATCCGGAACCAGCAAAAAACAGCAATAAAAAATTTTGAACGAAAGATCGCCAGGTACGAAAAGATTGTGGAGTTGATATACGGGAATTACGGTCTTGTACACGAGATTGTTACTACACTCGACTCCGCAAGCAAGACCCGCTCATGGCAGGAGATCGATCAGATACTTAAAATGCAGACCTCGGGCATGGCAACCACGATTACCTCTGTCAACCCGGCAGATTCTTCAGTCGAGGTTGACCTTGGCGAGAAGGTGACCCTGTATGTACATGATAATGTCGAGGCAAATGCCGGCCGTTATTATGACCTGATAAAAAAATTCAGGAAAAAGATTGCCGGGGCAAAAACTGCTATGGAAAAGAGGGTTGAAAAGAAGAGTAAAGTTATAAAAAGGGCTCCGTTCCTGAAAAAAAGGTGGTATCACCGGTTCCGGTGGTTCTTCACCAGCGATGGCGTTCTTGTGCTTGGGGGACGGGATGCATCACAGAACGAAGAACTGGTGAAAAAATACATGGAGGGTGGAGACCGGTTCGTCCATGCCGACGTGCATGGCGCGAGTGTGGTGATCGTCAAGGGGACGACTGACCGCATGGATGAAGCTGCTGCGTTCGCAGCATCATATTCCGGTGCATGGCGGAGCGGGCATTTCACCGCCGATGTCTATTCCGTCGCTCCCGGACAGGTGAGCAAGACCCCCGAATCAGGGGAATATGTGAGCAGGGGTTCGTTTATCATCAGAGGTGAGAGGGAATATTACCGGAATGTCGCCCTCGGTATCGCCATCGGGTTGCAGATGACACCGGAAGTTGCAGTCATCGGAGGTCCCCCGGCGGCGGTTATGCAGCGTACGCATACCTGCGTTGAACTGAAGCCCGGCGAATTCGAACCTAACGATACTGCCCGCAAGGTACTCCGCATCCTGAGGTCAAAAATTCCGGAAGACGAACAAAAAGGCCTGAAATCAGTGTTGAACACCGAAAACGTGGCCGCGTTTGTACCTCCGGGCGGCTCTGATATCATGGAACCATGAAAGCTGAAATCCAGGAACTTCAACGCTCATTCGGTGAAATAAGGCTTTTTCCAGAGACAATTGATGATCTCTGGCACCTTGAACACCTTGTGAACCCCGGAGACCTGGTCTTTGCCACCACACTCAGGACAATGGAATCAGCCAGCGACAAGATACGGCCCGAAAAAATGGAGAAAAAGCCGGTCCGTCTCGGGATCAGGGTGGAAAAAGTCGAGTTCCACCCTTACGCAAACCGCGTGCGCCTGACCGGTCTTATCGAACAGGGCCTTGACACAGGGGCATACCATACACTCAATATCGAGACCGGGTACGAAATATCGCTGATAAAGAGGTGGAAGTCCATTGACCTGGAACGGGTAGAGAGGGCAGTGAAGGCGTCGACGCATGATGTGCTCCATATCATGACGATAGAGGAGGGCGAGGCCGAGCTCTTCCGGATGCGGCAGTACGGTCCGGAAGCGGTGGTTACCGTGATCATGGGAAGTGGAAAGGGTGGAGACACAGATACACGGGCAGGTTTTTTTGAGCGTGCGGCTGATCACCTCTCGCCTGTCAGAGGCCCGGTGATCCTGGCAGGGCCAGGCTTTATCAAGGACGACTTCATGAAATACATCCGCTCTCGCGATGAAGATCTCTCGGGGAGAATAAAAGTGGTTGAGACCCGGAGGGCCGGCTCCGGCGCAGTGCAGGAGGTCATCGGGCTTGGCACTCTCGAGAAGATCCATGAAGATATGCAGCTCGGCCGCGAGGTCAGGGGCATGGAAGAACTGCTCGTCCGCATCGCAAAAGATCTCCCCCATGCATACGGCAGGGGACAGGTCGAAAAGGCGGTCGACTGTGGTGCTGTTGAAGAAGTCCTTGTTGCGGATTCCCTGATACGGGATGACCAGGTGAACCACCTCATGGAGAGAGCCGAACTGTTAAAAGCCCGCATCACAGTTTTTTCCTCGGAATTTGATCCCGGAAAACAGCTCGAGGCACTGGGGGGCATTGCGGCACTTCTCAGGTACAGGGTCGACTGAACGTTCGGCACTTTCATCAGGATTATTCACTCCCCCATCCCGGACAGGGTGTTACACCCTCGTTTTTTACGGTTACTGTCATCCGGTCAGCTCGGCCGCTGCCGGCGAACCCTTCGCGGACGAAACAGACTGTCGCGGTGCGTGTGCAGGAACGGCAGGATTCGCATTCCTGTTGTACCTGGAAACCGGTATCGGATGAAAAAGGAAAAATCCGCTATTATTCAGTCGCCCGGCAGCACTTTCAGGAAACCTTTTTTTACAGGCTAACTGATTGTAGATCTATGATACAGCACGAGTGCGGGTATGAGATTGACATCCGCTGTAAAAAGTGTGACAAAGCCCTCATCTACAATGAACGGCTTGGTATCCACTGCCCGTCCTGCGGCAGGGAAGTAACGCTCCTCTGTCACGGCTGCGGCAAAAAATGGTAGGTTCAGATCTCGTTCCTGAGCCACTGGGCATATTTATGCTGGAGCATCGTCTTTTCTTCGGGTGAAAGGTCTTTTTTCTTTGTTTTATGAAGGAATTCCTCGAGCTGGTTCACCACACTTTCTGCAACATCATAATCTTCCACTTCGAGGTACATCGGACACTGCCTGACATTTATGGTACCGCCACAAACAGGACAGAGTTTCCACTGCTGAAACCGGTCAACGTATGTGAAAGTCCTGCATGCGTCACAGCGGATCACCAGATACATGGGTAAATTGTGTTTGAGTCCTCTTATGGTATATATATTGCGTTTGCGATAAAATTCAGGTACCTGAATAAAGCAAGTCCTGCCCATTTAAGGCTGCAGACTAAAAAAAATTATTTTCTGGATAAGATTGCGAGAACTCCGCCGAGAATTCCGCAAAGAACCGTAAACGCTGCAACCGGTGCACGGGTCGGAGTCGTGGAAGAAACAGGTGCCCCGCCGGGTGTTACAAGTCCCTTGTTATGGGAAAGCACATCAGGAAGGGTGACGACGCCAGGGAGCGATCCCGGGAAATTCGTGAATATTACCCTTTTTGCAGGGATTCCCCGGTCATTCAGCGCCTCTTCGACTCCTTTTCCAAGCTCTCCGGACTGCATGTTTTCTATTACGTACGAGACATTCTGATACTTCTCGGGGTGTGCGTTGATATCATCCACCAGTTTTGCTGCGGTAAACTTCCCTCCCTGGTAGAATTCCGGCGCGTATATGGCAACAATATTCAGGCCGAGCCATTTTTCCGCTGCATCACGCTGCCATACCATCACGATGACATCCTGCCCTGAATTGACTTCTTTTTCCCGGTCATTTACGTCCTGCTGGCGTATCCGGCCAGCGTACTCCAGGTAATTTCTCTCGTAGTCTGTCGCATTGGCAGGATCACGCGAAACCAGCCATCCTTTCAACTCGCCGGCCAGGGCGACCGCAGAATCAGGGGTGTTCCAGACCATGGCCGGATTCGAAAGGGTGGTCCAGTGAACCCTGCCATACCCGTTCGTCTCCATGAACTTGTCAACGAAGGGCATTACATATGAAATGTCTACAGACCCGTTGTGGGCGACAAACATGTCTGCATCAATGATGAAGTCTTTCTGGATCTGGATGTTGTTCTGGATAACATCAGTCTGCATATGCGGACAGATGGTGGGATCAGAGATGACGATGACCCTGACATGATCTGACCCGATGTACATGAGGGGGTCGGCAAGGACGCTTGTCGTTGACACGATGTTCAGCTGCGCAGAGCACGGGAGCGAGACCAGAATGAGACAGGCTGCAACGGCGATTGATATCTTAAATTTTTCCATATTTAACAAATAATATGATAAAATTATTAATTCTTACTATTTGATATCCTTCTCTTTGGAGAGAATAGTACTGCAACAAGAAATACTACGCCAAATACGACGGCGGTGAGCGGTGCTACGGGCAGTGAGCAGGTAACGCCGGTAAATGCCCCTCCCACACTGATCACCCCGGCCACGACCGGTGCGAGGAAAAACATGTGACGCAGGTTGTACGAGAACTGGTAGACGATTGCGGCAGGTGTCACCAGCCATACGTAAAGAAGGAGTCCGCCGATGATGGTAAGGCTGAGAGCGATGCTGACCGCAATTATAAACAACATCCCGTAATACACGGGTTTTACCCTTATCCCTGTCGATTCCGCTATTTTCCGGTGAAATATCAGTGCGGTAATTTCCTTGTAAAACAGGATGACAAACACGATGACGATGACTGCGAGGAGTGCGAGGCTGTAAACCTCTTCACGGTAGAGCGAAATGACATCCCCGTACAGGAGTGAACTTGCATGGAACCCCTGTCCAAGCGTCTGCATGTAGGATATGAAGAAAATTGCAACCGCCATCGAGAGGGAAAACAGTACCCCGAGGGTCGCATCCACTGACAGTTTTGCTTTCTCACTCAACGGACCGAGCAGAAGAGCCACTGCAAGGCTCGCTGCAATGGCGGCAATAGTAACGGGCAGCGCAAGGAACATGCCGATTGCTGCTCCTGCAAATGCCGCATGCGCCATAGTGAACCCGACCGATGAGATCCCGATGCGTGTGATGATCACCCCGAGGACTGCGGTTGCAACAGAGACAAAGAGCATCGCCTCGACTGCATGACAGAGTATATTGTTCGGGATAATGAATTCAAGCATGAATTGCACCAGGTGTCGAAGCCTCTCTCACCGTCGCCTCTACATGTTCGGAAGGGCAGGTCCGGTCAAAACAGATGTCGCCGTCCTTCATGACAACCAGCCGGATGTCCCTGTCAGGCAGGTCGTCAAAGGCATGGGAGACCAGGACTATTGCAATTCCGGATTCCGCCAGTTTTTCCAGTATATCCATCACAAACTCACGGGAGAGGAAATCGAGGTTGGAAAACGGTTCATCAAGGAGCATGATCTCAGGATCCCTCGCAATATTCTGGGCGATAAGCACTTTCTGCTGCTGTCCTCCTGATAGAATCCCAATCGGCCTGTCCTCCAGTTCTTTTATTCCCATCATGCCGATGGCCCGTTCCACTGCCTGTTGATCCTCTGCCGAAGGCCGCCGGAAAAAACCCATTTTTCCGTACCTGCCCATCATGACCACTTCTTTAACCGAAAACGGGGTGAGGGGGTCAAAGGTGAAGTTCTGGATCACGTATCCAACCCTTTTGCGTACCTCATGCCCCTTGTTCCTGACATCAAGACCGCATACCGTTGCATGGCCATGCGTTATTTTCAGCAGTCCGTTTATGGATTCAAGAAGGGTTGTTTTTCCGGCTCCGTTCGGCCCTCCAACCATGATAAATTCACCCTTGTGTATTTCGAGCGAGAGCCCCCGGATTACCGGTGCATGATCTCCCTCATACGCAGTATAAATGCCGGAGAGAGAAATAAGTGGTTTTTTTGCCTCTGGTTGCATCAGATATCCCTTTTTATGCAGGAGAAAAGGTCTTCGGGGGATTCCCTGAAAAGCCCGACCGCGTAGTCCTCAATTACACGCTCGTAGTCATCCCCACGCGGCGGAGGAGTATACGGCCGCGGGGTTATGGATAAAACCTTCCCGTCCGAGATAAACTCGCACCTTATCGGGGTTCCCTCGATAATCTCGATGTTCCTCTTACCCAGCGTGCAGCCGCTTCCAAGCTGTACCCCGTCAACGATGCATGATTCCGGAGGTATCCCTGAGCAGAAGACCCGGGCCTGCATGGAAAAGGGGTCCCGGCAGAAATTTTCACGCGCAAACCTGCCGATACGGTAACCAAGCACGATGTACGGACCAAGATGGCCGTGAAAGGCCGCCAGGTCCTCAAGCGAGTATTCATGAACAAGATCGGTAAACCTGCAGCCGGAATGATTATGCATACTTCTCTTTATTCATCATATGTAAATAAAATATTCAGTTGTGTGTAAAATAGTATGAAAAAATTTAACGAATTAAATAAATATGGATACAATAATTTTTATTTATTTTACAGTTTTATCCAGAAAAATTGTAATTTATTTCGTTGTATCTGGTATCGGCACACCCATAGCCGCGTGCGTATATTTCTCTTTTTACAGATCTGCTGAATTCCTTCCCGTTCTATGACTATTCCTGCTGATTTGCCGTATCAAGATTTTAAATCGGCCGGTATGAAAAAGCCGGGTTAAAATTCTCCTGCCCTCCTTTCTCACGCTCATCTGTGAGCTGGGAAGGCTTATGGTGCACTCTGTTGACATCCCCCGGTCTGCCGGTATTCTTACGTGGTTAAAGATATGGAGTGTTCACCAATGCCTGGAATACAGAAAAATAGGCTTTTGTCGAAACCCTTGCGGTACACTCACTATCCCTCTTTCGCCGCACTCCACTTCGGGACACTCCCGGGGGCCTGTGCAGCGACATTGTGGTGTCCGGATAAATGCGAGACCTTTTTTCTTCACCCGTCCGATAGTAGAAACGATACCATGACCGGCAAACCAATCGAGGTAATCGGTGTGCAGGGCCTCCCGATCATCCATAAAGGCGATGACCTGTGCAGCCTTATCTGCGAACATGTCGAACTGCAGGATAACGATGTCGTCTGCATCGCATCGTCTGTCTATTCAAAAGCAAAAGGGCATATCTGCAGCTTAAAGGAGATATCCCCCACTGCAGATGCAGAAAGGATAGCCGGGAAGACCGGCGAGGACCCGCGTTTCATCCAGGCGGTTCTTGACTCGTCTTCAGAAGTCCTTCTTGAATATCCGTTTGTGCTGTCCGCACTCTCGTGCGGCCATATAGGGGTGCGGGCCGGAGTTGACCAGAGCAATATCGAGGACGAGATGCTGATCTTCCTTCCGCCTGACCCCATGGCAGCCGCCGACGAAGTCAGGAGAGAGATATATGAAATAACCGGTATTATGGTCAGGGTTATTGTGACTGACACCTGCGGCAGGTCATTCCGGAGGGGCCAGACCGGTCATGCCATCGGGTGGAGCGGCATGACGGCAATCCGTGATTTCAGGGGAGATACCGACCTGTTCGGCCATGTACTGAAGATCACCGAAGAAGCGGTGGTGGATGAAATCGCAGGATTTGCCAATTTTGTGATGGGCGAGAGCAACAACGGGGTTCCGGCGGTCATATTCCGCAACTGCCCGGGCTGGAAAGGACACGATTCGCTCTACTTTAATCCGGAAGAAGATATCTTCAGGATGATGCTGAAAAAATAATGTTATTTCAGTATACGAGGTTTAATACCAGAATAAATATGCCGATTGCTGCAGCGACCACGATTACCGTAACAGGACTGATGTGAACTGCCCGCTTGTCTTCGCTGTCGTAATAATTTACGAGCCCGGCAGATGTGATAAGATTTCCACCCTTCTTCTTTACCATACAAAAATATTTCTCCTTCTCAATATATAAAACGGTGTCAGGTACCATGGTTTCCGGTGATCTTTTCGTGCAGGGAAATGCCTTCCTCGGGGAGGAGTTTGAGCTCAGTTCTGTCACAATAGTGGTCAGCAATGGAAAAATCACCGCAGTAGAGGAGGAATGTGACCGGCACGGCCCCTGGATCTGCCCCGCATTCTTCAATGCGCATACCCACGTCGGTGATACCGTTGCAATGGACCTGCCGGTATCCGGAACACTCGAAGAACTGGTAACACCCCCGGATGGTCTCAAGCACCGGATTCTTGCCCGGACACCCCGCGACAGGCTTATAGAGGGGATGCGGGCCAGCATCAGGACCATGTATGAGACCGGCACGGCAGGTTTTGCGGACTTCAGGGAAGGGGGCCCGGAAGGGATCATGTCTCTCATGGATGCCGCAGAAGGCATCCCGTGCTCACCGGTACTCTTCGGGCGTGACGGCGGGGAAAAACATGGCCGGGGACTCGGGATATCAGGTGCAAGGGATGTACCCGACATTGATGAAAAGGTTCAACAGGCACGGGCCATGGGAAAACAGATCGCTTTTCACGCGGGTGAACGGGATTCGCTTGATATTGACCAGGCCATTTCATATGATCCTGATATGCTCATCCACTGCACCCATGCAACCCGCCCGCAGCTGGCAGAATGTGCTGAAAGAGAGATCCCCATTGTTATATGTCCACGGTCGAACTGGCGCCTCGGGGTTACTTCATCACCTGAACACCCCCCGGTCTCACTCATGTACGAAGTCGGTTGTACCGTTCTTCTCGGGACTGACAACGTCATGTTTGTCCAGCCTGACATGTGGCAGGAGATGGCGTTTATGTCTGCAGTATACCGTTCTGCCCCGCGCGATATCCTCAGGTCAGCTGTCGGGGGCTCTTCCGTTTTTGGAGAGGAATTTTTGATAAAGAAGGGAAATCCTGCCAGATTTTTCATTATCGATCCGCATATTTCAAATATGCGCTTCTCTCATGACCCCTGCAAAACCGTCGTAAATCGTGCCGGCGCTGTCAATATCGTCAAAAAGGTTTTTAGTTCCTAATATACATTAATAAAGGAGACTCTTCTGGAAGGTACTTATGTTTGGCAAAATACTCGTGGCGATAGACGGATCAAAGATCAGTGAAAAGGCACTTCAGATAGCACTGGAGGAGGCAAGAGTATGGAAGGCAAAGATGCATGTAATGTACGTCGTGGAGACCGGTCTCTTCTCTTCACTTCCCATGGACAACACATGGGAGGTTATGTACAGTATGCTTGAAAAAGAGGGTCAGGATGCCCTGTCGGCGGCAAAAAGTGAGGCAGAAAGCAAGGGCATCTCAATGGAGACATATATGAAACAGGGTCATGCCGGCAATGAGATCGTGAAGGCGACGGAGGACCTTGGTGTTGACCTTGTTATTGTCGGATCTCATGGACGAAGCGAAGTTGACCGTCTTCTCCTCGGCAGCGTCAGTGCCTTCGTTGTTACAAACAGCCGGGTGAATGTGATGGTGGTGAGACCATAACGGAGATGAAAGTCGCAGATTTCATGACTTCGGATGTCGTCAGCGTTGAAATCCCGGGGAACCGCGACGACGTGCTGAAGATCCTGAAACGGACCGGGATCAGCGGCGTGCCGGTTATTAAAGAGAGAAAACTTGTCGGAATCATCACGAGGAAGGACCTTCTCAGAAAGGCAGAAGAGACGCAGCTCGGACTCCTGATGACTGCCGACCCGGCCACGATCCTGCCGGATGCAACCATCCAGGAGGCTGCAAAGGCCCTTCTCACTCACGGCGTCAGGAGGCTGCCGGTCATCGAGGACAACATACTGGTCGGACTTATCTCTGTCGCAGACCTCATCCATGCAATCGCACAGATGAAGATAAAAACAGAGATCAAGGAACTGTATACAAGCCAGACATTTGCGCTCTGGGAGGAGACCCCGCTGCCGCTCGTCGGAAGGATAATGGAGATTTCAGGTTTTGAAGCAATCCCGATACTCGATGGAGAGAGTAAACTCCAGGGGATAATATCCGAGAGAGACCTTATCAGACACTCCTCAATTGAAGATACCGTAGAAGTGAGTGATTTTTCAAACGGTACAGACGACGACGAGTGGACGTGGGAGAGCATACGCGACATGCATACGATCAGCTACGGTATTTCCAGGATCCAGCTTCCCGAACGGCCTGTCAAGACAGCAATGGTGAAAAATGTGGTGGCAGTACCGCAGAATGCCGAAGTCAGCGAGTGTGCGCTGAAAATGAAAAGGGCACGGGTCGATCAGTTACCTGTAGTAAACGGCGATAAACGCCTTATTGCAATGCTTTTTGATAAGGAGCTCATCAAAGTGCTTTGCGCCGCTGACGCACAATAAAAACCTTTAAATTTTTTAATGACATTCTATACATAAAGCGCTTTTGAGAATTTTGCCAGCGTTTTCAATATTTTGGGGTGTTTTAATTTGCAGGAACAGTACCAGGAACAACTTAAGGGAACAACCACTGTAGGTCTGGTATTTACCGACGGCGTTGTGCTTGCCACTGAAAAAAGAGCCACAATGGGCTACATGATCGCAAGCAAGCGTGCAAAGAAGGTATACCAGATTGGAGAGCGGATAGGAATGACTACTGCGGGCGGAGTCGGCGATGCACAGCAGCTTGCACGTGTGATGACCGTGGAATGCAGCCTCTACCAGATACGCAGGGGAAGGAACATGGCAGTCGCAGCTGCTGCGACCCTGCTCTCAAATATTCTCAACAACAACCGTTACTACCCGTTCTATGTTCAGCTCCTCGTTGGAGGGATGGACGATTCAGGACCGGGCCTGTACTCGGTTGATGCAATGGGCGGTGCAACAAGGGAAGAAGATATCGTTGCAACCGGTTCAGGCTCCCCAATGGCATACGGTGTTCTCGAAGACAGGTATAAGAATGGAATGGACGAAGAAGAAGCGGTGACGCTGGCAGTGCGGGCAATACGATCAGCAATAAAGCGGGATGCAGGGTCTGGTGAAGGTGTGCACGTGGTCGTCATCACAAAGGATGAATTCAGGGAAATCCCTGAAGAAGATATCCAGAAAAAATACACTGCACTACCCGCATAAAAAAACTTTTTTAGGACGGATTTAATGCTCATTGAAGATAGGCTTAGAGAATTAAAGGATAAAATCAACGAAAAGGTCCCCTCAGGCATCACGGTGTCGGGAGTGGAGTTCGAAGGTCCGGAACTTGTCATCTATACCGATGACCCGAAAAAATTCGCGGATGAGGCCGACCTTATCAGGATCCTTGCACGGGATTTGAGAAAACGAATTGTCGTACGCCCGAATGTCCTCGAAGACCCTGAAAAAGCGGTCAACGATATCAGGGCGGTCGTCGCCGAAAATGCAGGCATCACCGATATATTTTTTGATCCCGATACCGGGGAAGTGCTGATAGAAGCAGAAAAGCCGGGCGTGGTCATAGGAAAGAACGGAGCGACGCTGCGGGAGATTACAAAGCATATCGGCTGGACGCCGAAGGTTGTCCGTACACCCCCCATAGAGAGTTCTACAGTAAAACAGGTCCGGCAGTATCTGCGATCGGTGAATGAAGACAGAAAAATCTTTCTCCGGACGATCGGAAGGCGGATTCACCGTGACATTATCAGCAAGGACCAGTGGATCAGGGTCACAATGCTCGGCTGCTGCAGGGAAGTGGGAAGGGCTGCATTTCTGCTTTCCACTCCTGAAAGCCGTGTTTTAATTGATTGTGGTGAAAAACCGGATAATACGAACAGCACCCCCTACCTCTACGTACCTGAAATTCACCCGTTAAGCCAGCTTGACGCAGTGGTGCTTACCCATGCCCATCTCGATCACTGTGCCCTGGTACCGTTGCTCTATAAATACGGGTACGACGGGCCGGTGTACAGCACGCCGCCCACCCGGGACCTGTCTGCAATGCTGCAGCTCGACTACCTCGATGTCGTCAGCAAGGAAGGGCGGAAAATCCCGTATAGTTCGAACGATGTCAAAAATTACATAAAACATTCGATAACGCTCAATTACGGGAGCGTAACCGATATCGCACCCGATATCAAGCTTACATTCCACAATGCAGGGCATATCCTCGGTTCTGCAATCGCTCATTTCCACGTGGGCGACGGGCTCTATAACATTGCATTCACCGGAGACTTCAATTACAGTAAAAGCCGCCTTTTCAACCCGGCAACAAATAATTTCCCCCGTCTTGAAGCACTCTTCATGGAAAGCACCTACGGCGGGAGCAACAATATCCAGCCTGCCCGGAGCGACGCCGAGGAACACCTCTACGAAACTGTCAATACCGTCGTTACAAGGGGCGGAAAAGTCATCATCCCGGCATTTGCAGTAGGCCGTTCACAGGAAGTCATGCTCGCCCTCGAAGAAGGCATGAGAAAGGAGAAGATCCCGAAGGTAAAGATCTATATCGACGGCATGATCCGTGAAGCAACGGCGATTCATACAACATACCCCGAGTATTTAAACAGCGAATTAAGGACACAGATCTTTAAGGAAGGTTTGAACCCGTTCCTTGCCGAATGTTTCGTCCCGGTTGACTCATCTGACCTGCGGAACAAAGTCATTACCGGAGACCCGTGCGTAATCATCACGACAAGCGGTATGTTAAACGGCGGCCCGGTCATGGAATATTTAAGCAACCTCGCCGCAGATGAGAGAAATGCACTTGTGTTCGTCGGCTACCAGGCAGACGGGACTCTTGGCCGGAGGATCCAGAAGGGATGGCGTGAGGTTCCCCTCGGCCGGAAAGAGAGTATTGTCATCAATCTCGAAATTGTGACCATTGACGGGTTTTCAGGACACTCTGACCGGAGACAGCTGATAAACTACGTCGGCCATGTCCAGCCCAAACCCGAGAAGATTTTTACCATACATGGCGACGAAAACAATACCATTGACCTTGCAAGTTCTATCTACAAGCGATATCATATCGAAACCCACTCACCGATGAACCTTGAGACCTACCGCATGATATAATGAGAGAAGAGATTATCGCCTGTTTAGGGGTGTTCGTGGTAATGGCACTTTCAAATGCCATTGTACCGGTACTCCCCCTCCTGGCAGCAGGTACGACTGCACAGGGAGCGATCTATTCTGCATACTTCCTCGGTGCATTCCTGATGGTAATCCCAAGTGGTATCCTGTCAGACAGGATCGGGGAGGTCCCGCTTATTAAAACGGGATTATTCCTCACATTTCTTTCAGCGGTGTTATTTCTGGTATTCAGCAACCCGGTCTATATAATTACAATCCGGCTTATCGAAGGGTTCGGCGCAGGAATTTTTGTTGCCTCGGCCCTTTCCCTTATCAATTCGTCACCTGACCACGAACGGATGAGCGGTTTTTTCATGGCGCTGCTGAATGTAGGTCTTGTTGCAGGGCTTATCGGCGCCGGCTGGGCGGCCGGCATATCAGGAATCCCGTCTTCGGGCATTATCATATTCGGGGCCATGTCGGTCCTATCCCTTATTGCCGGGCTTTTTATGCGGAAAAAACCCCTGGTCGCGGTAAATATCATGCCCGCTGAAGGGATTCGAGGTGTTTTCGGGCGTCTTTTCCGTATACTTGGAAACTATTTCTGGCTCTGGGTGTCAGCAGTGGTTATCATTGGTATAACCGGTGCGGTCACTGCCATCTACCCTGAATTTTCAGGGCTTTCCCCGCATATCATTGGCATACAGATCGCAGCCATGAATATTGCCACTGCAGTTTCAGTGATCCTTGTCTCACACGCACACCTGCCGCCCATTATAACGATCAGGGTTGCCGCGATCCTTATGGCAATCGCAGTCATGGTCACTTTCATCACACCATGGGCATTTATCGCAGTCGGGGCTGTTGCCGGGGTGGTTATGATAGCCCAGCTTGCATATCTCGCACAGTCCGAGGTCAGGCAGGGCGCTTTAATGGGCCTCTTCAACGCTGCAAGTTACGGCGGGATGACCCTCCTCCCGTTCATCGCCGGATACGTCGCAGAAAATGTTACTTTTCTCGCGGCATTTGCCCTTACATCTCTTTTTGCCCTTTGCGTTGCTGCAACAATCGGCAGATGCGGATGTTCCGAACCGGTAAAGAATGAGTAGAGACCAAAAAAAGTAATTGATGTAAATATCAGAAAAATACCCCCATAACACGAAACAGGCAGGTCGGGAATGAACGGAATGGAGTACCAGAATATCTTTTTTCCTGGAAAAAGAGGATTATCCATGGATTTATTACTTTTTTGCGGGACTGAACGGGTGCACAGATGAACGGCGTCCCTGCCATAACAGAGGGCCGTGTGGTCGCATTCATCGATATCGGTACGAACTCCATACGCCTGATGATTGTGCGTTTATTCCAAAATTGTACTTATAATGTCCTGACAAGCCAGAAAGAGGTGGTACGGCTTGGGGAGGGTGAATTCGGCCAGGAAATAATCCATGACGAGGCAATGGACAGGGCAGTTGTCGTCTGTAAAAATTTTGTTGACCTTGCCCGGTCGTTCGGAACCGAAGAGTTTGTCGCCGTCGCCACGTCTGCAACGAGGGAAGCACATAACAGGAACCATTTTCTGAACCGGATCCGGCATGAGGCCGGAATCGATGTGGGCGTCATTTCAGGACGCGAGGAAGCCCGGCTGATCTATATGGGGGTTGTAAGCGGGACCCACCTTGAAGACAGTCAGGCCCTCTTCATCGATATCGGCGGCGGCAGCACTGAAATAATCATCGGCAACCAGCATTCCTACCATTTTCTTGACAGCCTCAGGGTCGGTTCGATACGACTGACAAACCAGTATTTTAAAAATACTGATAAAGACCCTGTCCCAAGGGTGCTGTACGACAAGATTAAACGCCACGTAAAAAATGAACTCATCCGGCCCCTCAATGAGATGAAAGAGTTCCAGATTGACCTTGCAGTCGGAAGTTCCGGAACAATTATCAACCTTGCAGAGATCGCATCCAGGCTGAATCCCAACGGGAAAAACGACGATCTTTTTCTCACCCGACAGGACCTCAAACGGGTTTCCGAACTTCTCTGTTCGGTTCCTCTCGTCCAGAGACGGAAAATCCCGGGTATCAATCCTGAACGTGCCGACATTATCATCGCCGGTGCTGCGATCCTCGATACCTTCATGGACCTGCTTGACCTCGATCGTATCCAGGTCTCATCCAGGGGCTTAAAAGAAGGTCTTCTTGCAGAATACCTCTCCCGGATGGAGGATTTCCCCCTCATAGGCCAGCTTTCGCCGCGGGAGAGAAGCGTGCTTCAGCTGGCACGGTCATGCGGGATAAATGAACTCCACGCCCGGACGGTAGCACGGCTTTCCCTTGAACTGTATGACAGCGCCGGAAAAACCGGCATTCATCAATACGGTGAAAAGGAGAGAGATTTGCTCCTGTATGCCACATTTTTGCACGATATCGGATCGTTTATCTCGTACTCAAATCACCACGCACATTCGTATTACCTCATCCGTAATACCGAACTGCTCGGGTTTGATCAAAAAGAGATTGCAACCATGGCGTACATCACCCGTTTTCACAGGAAAAAAGCGCCACGGAAGAAACAACTCCAGATATCAGGGCTTGACAAAACCACCCGTGATACTATCCGTGTGCTTTCTGCATTTCTCCGCCTTGCAGAGAGCCTTGACCGGAGCCATACAGGGCTTATCCGCCACGCCCGGTTTGTATCGCCCGGGAAAAAAGAGTTAAAACTCGAGATAACGGCAACAGGCGATTGCCAGCTGGAGATCTGGGGTGTTGAAAACGAGGTTGAAAATTTCTCACGCGTATTCCAGAAAAAACTGGTGGCAGAAATCATATTTGTGGATGCGAACGACCTCCCGGCAATGGAATGCAGGCTATCACCGCTTTTAAACCATATTCCTGACAGTCCCTGACCTTCAGGCAGCATTGCCCTGCGCAGCCGTCCAGCTCTGCCACAATTCCTGTATCCTCATGGTCCATCCCGATTAGTATATACCTGCGGGATGCACACGTTCTCCCTGATGAATAACGCATTGCTGCGCGCTTTAAAGATAATTTTTTTCGGGTTTCTTACCTGGCTCATCCCGTTTATAGCTGCCATGTTCTTTTACACCCCCGGGGGCGAACTCGTAATCGATATATTCACATTCAAGACCATCATGATCATCGTATCATCACTGTGCGCAACCGTCCTCCTGGTACTGCTCTTTCTTAGTATATTCAATAATTTCCTTAAAGAAGGCATCATCATCGGTGTTAGCTGGCTTATCCTCAACTGGCTCCTTGACGTCCTGATACTCCTCCCGATGAACGGCATGGACATGACAACCTATTTCTCACAGATTGGACTGCGGTACCTTGTCATCCCGGTCACCGCTATCGGGTTCGGGTTTATCATTGAGAAAAAAGTCAGCCATTTTCACGATATCATGAATGCTGAGAAGAGGGCCCCAGTCCGGAAAGAGCGCTGACAGTTACGGATTTAAGGATATGTCGAATTTGACGGGGATAAGGAACTCCTTATCAAAGAACCCTGTAATTCTATCTTTTTGATGTTATTTTCGCTTTGTTGACATCCACCGGAGAAATTCGTATGGATGCAATCAGTGACAAATTGCAATAAAGTCCGTGTGACACTTAATGGACGTACTCAATCACGGGCAACAGGTTATAAAGAATCCATGAAGGAACAGATAAAATGGAAGTCCGTAACAAGGGCAACAGCCGGGACCATTTCACATGACGGGAAAAAACGGTAGTGCGGGATCTCCGCACTTTTCCTGTGTTGAAATAAAAGCTTTCAGGAGCTCGCGGAGCTGCCTGTTCCCTTCTCTTCGATAATCAGTTTCAACAGGCCTTTTCCATTCGGTACCGGGATGTTCCGCCCTTCTCTTCGCGTAGTTTCGAGCCAGAGGTCCATGGCCGTCTTCACCTCACGGAGCGCCTCCTCCTCGCTCGTTCCACACGCAGAACACCCGGGCAGTTCCGGGACGACTGCGATGAATCCTTTATCTTCTTCGCTGAAGAAAATCTCATTGCATATTTATTCAGGGTCTTCCTCCTCGTGCAGTGAGTATTTCCCGAGTATGGTACACAATTATTTTACCTGATAAGGTTTTGCCTTTCCGCTGGAATCCTGTAGATTCAGTATTTCAGGAAATACCCTCACGGGTGAATACATGATGACTTCCCCGGCTTCCTTTCAGGGTAAAACCAAACGTCTCCGCAGCCCTGCAAAGGAATCTGAACCTGATATTTTTAGGATTGTGGAGTAGTTTCTGATATATTTCTTTGCGCTTCATTCAATATGGCAGGATGGTGATGCGGGGGTAATGAACCTTGAGAGCGGGGTGTGAATATAATCCATTTCCTGATCCAGGTGGGAGGCAAACCCCCACGCAAAAAGCCGGTGCATTGCATATGAAAATAGATGGTCAGGTACCCGGGTTTTCTGCGGTTTGTGCCGTTCCTTTTAACAATTACCTGCACGGAATTCCCCGGGAAACCCCTCCTGTCAAAGAAATGGAATCGAGCAGGTCTTATTGATATAAAGATTTTAACAACGCCGGAAAAGATTGCCTGAAGCATAAAAAAGCTTCAGGACGGGATAAAAGACCTGTTTTCCACGACTTTTTTTCCGGCCAGGGCGAGGAGATAGGCCGATGCACACACGATGATGATTGTTGCGCCTGATGGAATGTCAAAGAGATACGAGAGCCATATCCCTCCGAGTGTGAAGACCGCCCCAAGCAGGGTCGAAAGGACCATCATCGATTTTAAGTTGCCGGTCCATTCCCGCGCAATTGCCGGCGGAAGGGCAAGCAGGGCGATGACAAGGATGATACCGACAACCCTGATGAGCATGACAACGGTCAGTGCAACAAGCGTCAGTAACAGGTACGACAGGAAGACGACCGGGAGGTTCATCACCCGTGCGTACTCTTCATCAAATGTCACGGCGAGGAGCGGATAATAGAGCAGGGCAACGATTGCGAGGATAATTACTACCAGCACTGCCATCAGCACAATATCGCCCGACGGGACGAGAAGGATATTTCCAAAGAGAAAACTGAACAGGTCGGGCGCATATCCGGGTGTCAGCGCGATGAAAATAATGCCAAGCGCCATACCGCTTGCCCATACCGCCCCGACGAGGGTATCGAGATTCTGTCGCGCCTTCTGCTGGAGGGTCCCGATACCGAGCGAGACCCCGAGTGTGAATATGATCGCACCGATGATCGGATCGAATCCAAGGAAATAACCAAGGCCTATTCCCCCGAACGCTGCATGGGATATCCCCCCGCTCACTGACACCATCTTTTTTACGACGACATAACTCCCTATCACCCCGCAGGCGATGCTTGCAAAAATACCCGCGATCAGGGCATTTCTGAAAAATTCGTAGCCAAGGACTTCGAACACATCACACCTCCCCGTCGTGGGACCGGAGTACCCGGTGCGGGACCCCGTGTGCGATGAGATCGACCGGACAGTGATACGCTGCTGCCAGCATGTCATCGGTTATCTCCTTTGTATCATGAGCATACATAGAATGGTTCAGGCAGGCGATTTTGGTGACATGGGTGGATATGACACCGATATCGTGAGAGACCAAAATGATCGTCATCTTCTTCTTCAGATCATCGAGGAGTTCATAGAACTGGGTCGCAGAGGGGGTATCCACGTAGACCGTGGGCTCGTCAAGGAGGAGAATCCGGGGGTCCCCGACAAGTGCACGTGCAATAATTGCCCGCTGCTGCTCTCCGCCCGAGAGATCCCGAACCTGCCGGTGTTCAAGCCCAAAAAGCCCTGTCATCCCGATCATTGCCTCTGCTTTATCCCGGTCGGCATCAGAGTATCTCTTCCAGATTCCGGTCACGTGCCCCATCCTTCCTGATATCACCATCTCCCCGACGGTGATTGGATAATGGAAATCAAAGGTCCGGAACTGCGGGACATACCCTACCAGGTTCCTGTTCTCTTCGGCGGGCCCTCCGAAGATTTGGACTTCACCTGAATCAGGCTTCAGCACGCCAAGGATTATCTTGAGAAGCGTCGTCTTCCCGCCGCCGTTCGGCCCGATAATTGCATAAAAATCCCTTTCTTCAACCCTGATGCTTACATGGTCAAGAACCGGGTGACCGTTCCTGGTAAGGGTGACATCCCTGACAACTATCGCCTCTGCATCATTCATGCATGCTTCCCCGCAAACAATGCAGCCACGCGGTCAAGATTCTCAAGATAATCCCCTGCCAGGGGATCAATAATGACAATGCTGCCGTTTATCTCTTCTGCGATTACTTCCGCACTTCTGGCACTATACTGGGGTTCAACAAACACGACCGAGATATTCCGCTGCCGTGCGATCGTCACGACCGCTTCAATATCCCTGGCAGTCGGCTCTTTTCCCTCTGATTCAATTGATACCTGCTTAATTGCGTAATCGCGGGCAAAATAACTCCATGCCGGATGAGTGACAATGATCGTCCGCTCCGGAGTTTCATTCATCTCTTTTTTTATCTTCGCGTCGAGTGCATCGATTTTTGCGATATATTTTCCGGCATTATCCTCGTAATACGCCGCATTTTCAGGATCGATACTTGTCAGCCCGCCGGCAATATTTTCAACCATAATACGTGCATTTACCGGAGAGAGCCAGACATGAGGGTCCTTCCCTGCCGGTGAATCAGGGTCTGAGCCGTATATGATCGTAACTCTGTCTGACGTATCTGCAATCAGGATATCACGATTCAGCGCCCCGACCTTTTCTGACAGTTTATCCTCGAAGGGCATGAGCCCGTTCCCGATTTTAAAATAGACATCGGTTTTTTCAAGCGCAATCAGTGTGCTGGCGGACGGTTCGTAGGTGTGGGGTTCCACTCCGGGCGGGACAATCACCATGACGTCCACCCGGTCACCTCCGACTGCCCTGACCATCTCGGCCTGCGGAAGGATGGTGACTGCAACTTTTATCGAATCGCCCGTTTCCGGCACCTGCGAGGTACACCCGGATAATGCAATTACGAATGCGAATATTAATAAAAAAGCCGGAATATGCTTCATTGTCTTTCTCTTTTCTCGTGTTTCTGGCATTGCCGGGAAAACCTCCCAGGGTTTGGTACTCAGCTAAAAAATTCTCCGACTGATCAACGATTTTTTTACTTTCGATCTTTTTTTTCAGTCAGGACGTTTCATGCAGGATTCATCATGACTGATTCTCCCGCAAATCCCCATTATAGGGTGACCGAGAGCCCTGCACATTTTATTTACTGCATCTCGTGATACAAAGCATTCAAATCTTGAAGCCTCGCGGCAGGCCTCATCCTCGCTCAGGCCATAATGGGAAAGGATCAATCCGAGGATCCTGTGACGCCTGATCACAAAATCCGCATAATCACGGCCATATTCTGTCAGCGACACCCCGTGATAGGGCATATGGGATACAAGCCCCTCCCCTGTCATCTCACTGATACCCTTTGAAACGGTGGACGGATCGACCTGCAGGTGAGCTGCGAGGTCGGTGGTCCTTATGTTTTCTCCTTTTTCAAGGATATATTTGAGATATTCAACTTTTTTTGGTGAGAGTTCCAGCCCGTCGAACATCTGTATCCTGTCATTATCTGTTACCCGGGCTGATGAATTTTTGGGTGGGTACCAACTTCATTCTCTCACAATTATTTTTTACCGCACACCTTATTGCCATACTCACAGTCTGATGCCGGATTACCGCATGTATGCGTCCTCACAAAGGGATAGATGATGTGCCTGGTTCTTATTAAAATAAAAATTAAAAATCCCGATCAATCCTGCCCAAAGGATATCGCCAGGGGGTGGGGCAGGGAGGGGTGCAACTCCTCCTGTCATAGGAATGGATCGACCGGATTTTGTTGAAATGAGGGTTTCTACAAAAACAGGCTTTATTGGATTCCTCACTTTTCTCACTTTTCCAGTATTTTACAAAAAAAAAAGATCCGGGAGTAATTACGACGCTATCCCCACTGGCTGGAAATATTTGAGAGAATCGTCGTATAAGACGTGGTCTTTTTCGGGGGGCTGAGATCATAGGAACGTTCCGGGATCAGGTTGATCTGAAGTCCGATATTCTCACCTTTGTTCGGATAAATCCTGATATTTGCCTTACAGGAAACATATCCGGGAGCTCTTACCTCGTAGGTCGTAAAGGGAGTCGCTGTCGTATAGACGGTCATGGTAAATGAACCGTTTGTTATCCGGCCATAGTATTCCCCGTCAAAATATACCGAGGCATTCCCGACATTACAGTACAGGGTATACGTTCCGGTGTCGCCCCCGATTGCGGGACGAATAACCGTTATATAATCACTCCTGCAGAGCGTATCGGTATTGACACCCCTGGTGACCGTAAGGCTGACATTGAAAACCCCTGCTTTTTCATATACATGGAGCGGGTGTTCTTCAGACGAATTCCCGCCATCGCCAAATTCCCAGTACCATGACCCGGGAGCCCCCCCGGACGTGCTGCTGAACTGTACCGGCAGCGGTGACACCCCGGTCGTACCATTTGCAACAAAATCAGCCTTTACTGGAACGGGTACCGGCAGGACCCGGATATATCCTGTTTTTATCATGGTATCGCTGGTGGTGGCGGAACAGACCGTGAGGCTGACGGTATAATTGCCCGGGTCCCCATACGTATGGCTGCAGTTCCCTTCATTTTTCACGATTGTGCCGTCCCCGAAGTCCCATTCATTCCCGGTTACCATTCCGGCAGACACGTCGGTAAAATTAACCGTGCATGGTGCAGGACCGGAACGGATATCTGATAAAAATTCAGCACTCACGGTAGTATTCTCAGGGCAGGCATCCTGTTCTGCAGGTTCCGGACCAAACGCTACAAATATGCTGTGATTTGACCGTACTGCCATGAAGGGTACTTCTCCCTGCGGCCCGGATTCTTCACCGTCGATGGTCATATTCAGGATGACGTTCCCCGGCGCTGGTGTTACCAGAAACGTAATATTTCCGTTTTTATCAACCGGCACCTCTCCCGCCGGCGAAAGCGTGCCGTTACCTGTACTCCGTGCAGTAATAATGTAGCCGGGTTCCTTTTCAAGGACAATGCGGGGATAATGGAGTGTCTGTCCGGGTGGGACCATAACCGTCCCTTTATACGGCAGGTACCCGGTCCGTTCTGCGATGATCGTATGGGTCCCTGGTTCGAGCATCAGGATGGCAGGAGTGGTCCCTGATGCAATCCCGTCGATTATAACGGCTGCACCTGCCGGCTCCGACTCGAGATATACAGAGCCGGAAGCCGGAAGCCGGGTCATGATGACATGCTCAATACGGGTTATCTCCCCGGTGCCGACATGAAACACCCCGTACTCGAAAACCTCCCACCCGTCTTTTTCAAGCCTGAGGGTGTACAAACCGGATTTTATTCCGGTACGGGTTAGGGGTGTATCGCCGGCATAGAGATCGTCGATAAAGACTGCTGCCCCGGCCGGCATTGTGTCGATAATAACAGTCCCCTCATCCGGAACGGGCGTTGTTTCAGGGATGACTTCGGCTGCAGTTATTACAGGTGCAGGTGCCTGTGTCACCGCTGGTGAAGTTGCTACCGCGAGGATCGTGTCCTGAACCGGCACTTCCCGGATTCCGGCTGAGGTATCCCCCCCCTTCACCACAACGGTCCCATCACGGGAATCAGCTCCGAGATTGGACCCTGATTCATCTTCGAGCCTGATCACTGCAACGTTCAGGCGGGTGGTCCCGGGCAGGTCCCCCCTGATGATTACCGTTCCAAGGGTCACCGACCTGTCACCTGGTTTCACCTTATTATTCGAATCTGCACCTTTGAACGTCAGTCTGTCTGCCGGCAGTCGTCCCCTGCTGTTCAGTCCGGCCCATGCCGGGAATTTCACCCCGGTAATTTCGGCGATCCCGGGGTCCTCGAGCGAAAGCGATATTTCATACCCGGAAAGGCCGAAAACCGCTTTTTCAAGAGTTATTACACATTCCTTACTTTCTCCGGGTGCGTTTATGACGCAGTCCGTTGCGGTCACCAGCGCACCTGATGACCCTGCTGACGGGACTACACATATCAGCACTGTTGCCAAGAGAACGAATGCAGTTATCCACTTCATGGTCATGCCTTTTTATACCCGACATATGTTCAGAGGGGTCCTGTCCATACCCGGCAGGTATTATCCCATTCAGGCCTGAATATCTGTCAGATTTCAATATTATCTAGATCTATTTATAACCATCACCCAAAAAAGGCATAGAGACACGAGATCAGGTGAAATTTACCACCATTGCCGGTGAAAATGACCTGCTGCTGCCGGTGTTGTCTCCCGGCCCTGGGCAGTCCTCTTCAGGAACCCGATCTGTATGAGGTAGGGTTCATACACGTCCTCGATAGTCCTCGGGTCCTCTCCGACTGATATCGCGATGGTCTTTACCCCTACCGGGCCCCCCGAGAAATCTTCGTTGATCACCTTGAGGATACGGCGGTCAAGTTCGTCAAGACCGAGATGGTCAATACCGAGCATCCGGAGAGCACTATCCGCGATATCACGATCAATTATCCCGTCGTGCCTCACGAGTGCAAAATCGCCCACCCGCCGGAGGAGCCGGTTTGCGATTCTCGGCGTCCCCCGGCTCCTTTTTGCGATCTCAACCGACCCGTCCGGGGTGATCGGCAGTTTCATGATACCCGCGCTGCGGCTGACAATTTCTGCCAGTTCTTCAGGGGAATAGAGATTTAATCGTAATATAAGCCCGAAACGGTCCCTGAACGGGGAACCGAGGAGGCCGATACGGGTTGTCGCACCTATAAGCGTGAAATGTTCGAGATCGAGACGGATCGAGCGGGCACTGGGCCCTTCCCCGATCATGACATCAATCTCGAAATCCTCCATCGCAGGGTAGAGGACTTCCTCGATAACGGTATTGAGCCTGTGAATTTCATCGATAAAAAGGATGTCCCCTTCTTTGAGTGTCGTCAGAATGGCAGCAAGATCGCCGGGTTTTTCAAGCACAGGCCCGCTGGTGGTCTGGATATTCACACCCATCTCGCGGGCGACGATATGTGAGAGGGTCGTTTTCCCAAGGCCCGGCGGCCCTGAAAAGAGGACGTGGTCCAGGGGTTCGGACCGTTTTTTAGCCGCTTCGATGGCTATTTTTAATGCATCTTTTATTCCCGTCTGCCCGACAAATTCCAGGAACCGGTCGGGCCTGATCGTGCCTTCATCAGGATCCCCGCATACAGGGTCTTCAGATACAATTCTTGAACTCATGAATCTTTTTCAGCGCTCCGGAATGTCATCAGGGCTGCCTTGATCACCGACTCGACCGTTGACTTCCCTGCTGACTTCAGCACATTCTCAACCGCTGCAACCGATTCCTTTCTCTGGAACCCGAGAGAGACGAGTGCCGCGACTGCATCGTCCCTGACCGGATCACCACGGCGCTCGTCAGCCATGACCAGGAGCGCTTTCTTTTTCAGCTTGTCCTTCAGCTCGACAATAAGGCGTTTGGCACTTTTCTGCCCGATACCGGGTATGCGGACAAGGACTTTCTCGTCTTCATCAAGTATCGCCGCGGCAAATTCAGGGACTGATATTCCCGATAATATGGTGAGTGCAAGGACAGGGCCGACACGGTTCACACTGATGAGGAGCCTGAACATCTCCAGGCTTCCCGGTCCTGCAAACCCGTACAGCGTGAGCGCGTCTTCCCTCACCGCAAGGTGGGTGAAGACCGTGACCTGCCCTTTCACCTCCTGCAGGTCATGCAGGTCCGGGACAGGCATATAGACCCGGTACCCCACACCGCCGACATCGAGCACTAAAAACCCTTCTCCTGTCTGTGTGACCTCTCCGCGCAGGTGTGAAATCATACTACCTCATCACATGCATATGGCATAATGCGATCGACAGCCCGTCGGCAACATCGTCCGGCCTGGGTATCTCGGGCAGTCCGAGGAGCCTTTTTATCATCTCCTGCATCTGCTTTTTGTCAGCTTTTCCGGAACCGGTAATCGCCTGTTTTACCTGGTTCGGGGTATACTCCGTCACCGGTATACCTCTCTGCTGGGCCGCGAGCAGGATAACCCCGCGTGCCTCGCTGACATTCATCGCCGATGTGATATTTTTTGAAAAAAACAATTTCTCCATGGCGACACACTGGGGGCTGTACTGGTCGAGGAGGGTACATACCCGGTTATAGATCTCAAGGAGGCGCTGCGGGGTGCTCATATCCTTTCCTGAAGTGACGATGCAGTCATAGGCAATGGCAACATGCCTGTACCCGCGTTGTTCCAGCACCCCGTACCCGACCGTTGCCAGACCGGGATCAATTCCGATCACTATCATCTCCGTGTCACCAGATTATTCCGAAAAGAACTGCTATTAACGGAGTATTTGGTCGATAAACTCTTAATATCTTTCTATTGGGAGAATGAAACGGCAGCCCGGTCAGGATCCCTGTATCCGCACTGCCTTTACTCGTCTGTCTCAATGATGACGTTTCGGGAGAAGACCATTGAAAAGAGGTCGCTTTTTTTCCCTGCACTCATTTTTTCAGCGTCGGCAGGGCCGGAAACCCGGCACCTGCAAAGGACTGCCCCGGGTTTTTCATGACAGGATATCACGCGAACCCTGTTCTGGTGGCTGACGTCAAGACCATCGGCCACCCGCAGAATCGCGGCAAGGACCTGTACTATATGGCCGTCAGCTGAGTCCAGCGCCTGGTATTCCCGGTGAGTGGGATCGGGCAGCGCCTTCCTGTGGTAACGGGCAACTGCCCCGATGACCCGACGGTCACGGGCCTGAAACGGGAGACCCGGATCATTGACGATGATCTCATAACTTCTCTTGTGATGTCCTTTTCTTCCACCCGACCACCCGGTATCATGCAGCAGCGCCGCACATTCGAGGAACTTCCGTTCATCGGATCCAAGTTGGTGCAACGACTTTAAATCATCAAATATGCGAAGCGAGATCCATGCTACCTGCCGCGTGTGCTCACGGTCGTCATGGTACTGAAACGCGACCCCTTCAACACGTTCCCGACATTCCGATGGAAGGCCGGATAACACGCCCTCTCTCCACGGAGTTTTCCCGGTGTTATTCAGCATTTTCTCGTGTTCCGCCGCCAGTACTGTCCATACCGGCCCGCTCCCGGTCCGGCCCGGTGCTGCCGGGCACGACGAGATCGCCTTTTTGCTCCACTCCGTCTGCGATGTAACCTGCCGCCGGGTGCATACGCCCGCGGAGCGCGAGATCCTCCTTCCGGGCGTCATAGGGAATCCGGATATGGAAAAAATCGAATGGATCGGTCTGGATGAGGGTGTATGATGCCCTTCGCTCATGTTCAGAGAAGAACTCTGCATCACCGGGGCTGATCACCCAGACATCCCCCGTGCTCCTGCTGAACGGCTGGTGTATATCAGAGCATATGACAACCTGTGCCGTCATCCCCTGTCCGATCCGTGCGAACTGTTCATCCTGGCTGAGTTTCCCGAGGTGCAGGTTTTTCCTGAGGATTTTCCACCGGGTGATCAGGATCGTCGAGCCCGTGAGGCTGAGGGTTCGTTCATCAGGCAGTAATTTCAGGTATTCCTTCCGGCCGTCGTTCAGCCGGTCCAGTGTCCACCTGATGATAAATTCCTTCATATCGGGCGCGTTTTTCTTCCTGCCCTTTTTCGTGACCGGGTATAGCATATCCCGGTCATCCTCCCCGAGGATGCATACCATGCCGGCCTCCGTTGCCCTTTCAATCGTTTCTTCCGGAAATGCACCTCCTGATGCAAGATTTCCCGAGCCGATAACGAGATCCGCCCCCCGGTTCCCTGCATCAGCCAGGATTGCCTCAAGCAGCGGTAAATTCCCGTTTAAATTCCCTATCACCGCGACTCTTGATACACCGGATCCCTCAGTCGCCACCACCCTCCCGGCTGATTCCAGGCCGGGTGAACCGGAAGGGGCAGTTATTATCCGTATTAAGTCCTGAAAAATCCCTTTTGCATGCAGGTCTTTCCATGCTGCGACAAAATCCGAATACAATGCTGTTCTTCGCTGATGCCTGTCGGCCATCAGGCCGTGGATCCCCGGCTCGATAAGCCCGAAAAATTCATCGTTTCCAAAATATTCGATGGTTCTTTCCCTCTCGCGTTCAAGGAACCCGGGGAGGAACTCTGTCCAGACATCACAGTCGTGCAGCTCGCCAAGCAGTTCCTGCAGGCCCTTTATCGCCTTTAGCGGCTCTTTTAATTCCCTGCCGTAGAGAGAGGCAAAGGTCTCCATGGTATAACGGAGTTTTTTTGCCTCGATCCGCATGGAATGGTGAGCTTTGAGTGCATCAGGCATGTAGACACTCGTTTCGTACGAGAGCAACTGCGTCAGCCTCGCCGAGATCTCCCTCCCTGCAGTCTGGCAGAGGTGATCGGAAAAGATGCCCGGTTCAGGCTTCCGTCCAGCGCCTCCCTCCGGAAACTGACCGAATGCATCCTCCATTTCGCGGATCACACCTTTTTTTCCAAGGATACCGAGGTCCTCGATCACGATCGGCTGGACCAGTTTACGCTCCTGCTTCAGCCGCAGGAGAAGGACCTCCACCCCTTTCCCGGCGGTCGTTCCCTGAAATCTCCTCTCATTACTGACGAGTGCGTTCCCGGGTCCCCCGCTTTTTTTTGCACTGTGCCATACCCTGGATCCGATCTTCGTTACTGCACCGGTAATCCTTGTCCACATACGGGTATTTTTACCAGGGGTGACCGCTTCAGGGATTGCAGGGCGGTCCAGCCGTACTTCTTCTGCCGGAACACCGGTTTTTTTTAATGGATTATGTCGCTCACCAGGGCCTTCCGTTTCTTTTTTGCGGAGGGCCGCAAGATAAGATTCAAGAAATTCTATCTGGACGTCAAGGTCACGCGCCTGTCCAAGCGCCTTTGTAATTCTCCCGATCTCTTTTATCCAGATCCTGTAACGTTTGCGGGGAAAACAGGCTGAAAACAGGGGGAGTGCAGCACGAAGCCTTCTGGATGCCACTCTCATCCTGTGTATATATTCGATATCATCGCCTTTCTTTACCCCGTCGATCTCGAATTTAAACGAATCGAGAAGGCCGGAGCTGTATGCAACACCATATCGGCAGAATTCTTTGCCTCCTTTTTTCAGGGTAGTTTTTTTATTCTTTTTTCCCATATTGCCATACCCCGCGATGGGAGAGACACCATTCCTGCGCATTGCATGCCGGCTCACCTGCCTTTTTCCCGACACGCTGGTACCTGCCGTCCGGGCCGAGTACGCGGGCCTTGGTATTGTCCGAAAGGTGGACCGGCAGGATAAGATCGGTAATCGCCGCCTTTAAGGTGCGGTCTTCCACCGGGAACAACACCTCGACACGCCTGTCGAGATTCCTCGGCATCAGGTCGGCACTCCCCAGGAATACTTCTGGGTCACCCCCGTTATGGAAATAATAGATCCTCGCATGTTCAAGGAACCTTCCTACGATGGATGTGACCCTGATATTTTCAGATATCCCCTTCAGCCCGGGGCGAAGACAGCATATACCCCTTACCTGTATTATCACCTCTACTCCGGCCTGTGACGCCCGGTAGAGTGCAGTGATGCAGTCCCTGTCAACAAGAGCGTTCATTTTAAAGATGATCCGTCCGTTTCCATGCACCCTGTGGTGCTCTGTCTCACGGTCGATCCGGGAGAGAATGCCCGAACGGATCCCGCCGGGGGCCACGAGGAGTGCCCTGTAGTCCAGAAACCTCGAGCACCCGGTCAGCGAGTTAAAGAGGTCCGTGGCGTCCTCGCCAATTACATCCCGTGCGGTAAATACCCCGAAATCGGTATAAACCCTGCTGCTCGTCGCATTATAATTGCCGGTGCCGAGGTGGACGTACCGCACGATCCCGCTTTTTTCTTTCCTGATCACCATGCAGATCTTTGCATGCACCTTGAGTCCCAGGATGCCGTAGACCACATGGGCACCTGCCCGTTCAAGGGCGCGTGCCCAGCCGATGTTGTTCTCCTCGTCAAACCGGGCTTTGAGCTCGATAAGGGCGGTTACAGACTTTCCATTTTCACGTGCTTTCAGGAGCGCATTCACGACAGGTGAATTGGCTCCGGCCCGGTACAGCGTAATTTTTATTGCGAGTACATCCGGGTCCTCTGCCGCCTGTGAGAGGAAATGTATCACGGGGGTGAAACTGTCGTACGGGTGAAAAAGAAGTATGTCTCCCTTCCTGATCGCGGAAAAATAGTCCCCGCCCGGTTCAAGGGCAGGGGGCATGCTCGGAGTGAACGGTTCATCCTTGAGATCGGGACGGTCAAGACGTAAAAACTCCATGAGATCCACCATCCCGAGCGGTGAAGAGACCCGGTAAAACATGTCCGGCGCAATACCGAGCTTTCTTCCTATCATGCTGCAGATCCGTGCAGGCATCGACCGGTCGACCTCGATTCTCACCGGCGAGCCTATCCTCCGCATCTCCATGCCTTCTTCGATCGCGGTCAGAAGGTCCGACGCTTCATCCTCTTCGATCTCCAGGTCGGCATCGCGGGTCACCCTGAACGGGTACACCGCGCTGACGGCAAGACCCGGGAAAAGAATATCGAGGTTGGATGCCACGCATTCTTCGATAAAGACCATTTTCTCAGGGCCGGTATACCCGGGTTTTTCAGGCACCTTTATGATCCTTGGAAAAAGGGTGGTCGGGACCTTCACCCGTGCGAAATATTCCTCCATTGTCGTAGGATCATGCAGCAGTATTGCAAGGTTGAGGGAGAGATTTGAAATGAACGGGAACGGGTGGGTCTTGTCAAACGCAAGGGGTGTCAGAACCGGAAAGATCTCCCTGATAAAGTACGCCCTGAGTGATTCCCTGCAGAAATCATCCAGCTTATTGACAGGTACGATCTGTATACCGTTCTCAGAGAGGGCCGGGACCAGGTCGTTATGCCATACGTCCGACTGTTGCTGAAGCATTTCAGAGAGGACGGAATGGATGGCGTCGAGTTGCTTTGAAGGGGTCATGCCATCCGGCGGTGCCTCGCGGACCCCTTTTGCGACCTGCCGCTGGAGCCCTGAAACCCGGATCATAAAAAACTCGTCCAGGTTGTTTGCAAATATCGAAAGGAATTTTACCCTTTCGAGGAGGGGATGACTCTTATCCATCGCTTCGGTGAGCACGTGGCGGTTGAACTCGATCCACGACAGTTCCCTGTTGATAAAATTGGAAGGGTTCTCATTGAGAGAGCAACTCTCCTGCCTGATCCCGTGCACCGGGTGGGATGATGGGGGGGGTACCATAAACAACAACGCCTGAATAAATACAGTATTTTAATATTAAGGAGAGTATTGAAGAAATATTTTACCCGTGTCCGGTCCCGCCCCGACACTGACCGGTTTTGTCAGGCTGGAATCTCAAAAAACGATACCAAATAGTTTTAGTATTCTGCGGCAAAGTACCATCTTGCGAAGAATTATGGGATCGAATGAAGATGTTATGCATGATTTTGTTCGGAAAGAACTGAAGCGGTTCTTTTCAACGGTTGACGGATGGCAGATGAAACCGGCAGCGGGAACGGGACAGAGTGAGGCATATGTTATCAACCGGAGAATTCTCGGGCGATCAGAGGGTGCATATATAGTAGCCTCTTTTGAACCGAAAGTCTCACCAGGGGTAATAAGTGCACTTGAAACAATGGCCGGTTCAATGCCGGTCGGAGGAGTCACGCGCCCGAGAAAGATCATCCTGGTGCCCCAGGGCGCAGATGTGTCCGGAGTACCCAGGGGCGTTGAAGTCCTCAAAATGAAGAAATTCGGGTTCGAGGGGAACGAACTCGTCTGGCTGAAGCGTTACAACCAGGTTGCCGAGAAGAAAGGCTCTGCTGAAGCAGCCTGAATTATCCTTCCCCAAGCTTTTCTTTTATCCTTTTGTCAAGATTCCTGCCGTGTGATCCCATCCAGTAGAGCTTTTTGCAGTCCGGACACCAGAAAAAATCGTATTCATCTCTCTTTTCCGGGGCATACCCTGATGTTTCAATCTCAACGGCACGGGCAGGCCTGAGCGGCATATTGCAGAGCGAACACCGGGTCATTCGCACGACAGGGTCGATCATGCCGCGCCCTGCCAGTACACCGACCTGGTCCATCACTTCGTCTTCCCTGACAAGGAATGCATTGTCCCCGCCTCTTCGTGCCAGTTCACGGTCCTTCGTGAGGATGATGCGCCCCTCGTCCCGTGCCTGCAGAAGCAGCAGGGTATCTTCTTTTTTATTACCCGTTTCAAACGTATTTGCACTGACGGCATCATATCCCATGAACCGCAGGTACCGGCAGAGCGTCCCGAGCATCCTGTCGACAAGAAACCGGTTCTCACGTGCACCTTCAGCCGGCATGATCAATGAACGGGATGACTTCTCCGCATTTTTTACACCGGTTACCCGAGATGTTCCTCACCTGGCTGGAAAAACCGGAGCGTTCGACAAGGAGTTCCCCGCAGACCGGGCACCACGTATTCTCACCGGGGTGGTTATACACGTTTCCGATATACGGGTACTTCAGGCCAAGCTCTTTCGCACGCCGGTATATCCGGTCGAGGACTGCGACAGGCGTTGCACCCCGGTCCTGCATATGGTAATCAGGGTGAAACCGGGTGAAATGAACCGGTGTTTCCGGCCCGGTATATTCAATGATCCACCGGATGAGCCGGTCGGTCTCATCCGGACTGTCATTTAAACCCGGGATCACAAGGTTGACAATCTCGACATGCATACCCAGTTCTTTCGCGAGAACGGTTGAATCGAGCACCGGCTGGAGGCGGGCGCCGCATATTTTTTTATAGAAGTCATCCGAAAATGCCTTGATATCCACCCGGAACGCGTTTAACATCGGCGAAAGCTCGCGGAGCGCCTCTTCGGTCATGTAGCCGTTTGTCACATAGACCGTGCCGATCCCCTGCTGCCGGGCACGTGCACCCATGTCGAGGGTATACTCATGCCAGATGGTCGGTTCATTGTAGGTCCAGGAGATACTGGCACAGCCGGTTGCTGCCGCACGGCGTACCCCTTCTTCAGGTGATAGATCCCTTAGCAGGGCATCGTCGATACCGGATCGCGAAATATGCCAGTTCTGGCAGTGCTCGCAATGAAAATTGCACCCGACACCGCCGAGAGAATATGAGCGCGACCCGGGAAGGAAGTGATAGAGCGGTTTTTTTTCAATCGGGTCCACAGCTTCCGCACTGATGCGGCCGTATGTCGTGGCATACAATACACCGGCACGGTTCTGCCTGACCCCGCAGATCCCGAATGATCCTTCCTTTATCCTGCACCGGTGGCTGCACAGGGAACAATTCACCAAATTATCTGCGGTCTTCTCGTACTGGAGCGCCTCATGCATGCCTTTTCACAGTATGTGGAATCGGGGAGATGACTGATAAAGGTGCTGGTACCGGTATCAGCATCCGGAATTCTTCGCGGAATCATCGGTATCATCAGTTTCAAGAACAAAAGAACCACGGTAGCCACATTTCTTACACCGGTAGATCTGGCCGATGTACCCCCCTGCCACCGCATAGATCTCCCGGCTCCCGCATACCGGACAGTGAATCATCTCAACAACTATATGTTGGCCTTCCAAGAAATAAACTGGTTTGAATGAAAAAAGTGGTTCTTTCGCTCGGGGGATCTGTGCTGATTCCCTCCCTTGAGTCAAATAATATCAGCCGTTACGTTCCTGTACTCGGCGAAATTGCCCGCCACATGCAGCTTTTTATTGTTGTAGGCGGAGGTGGCGAGGCACGCAGGTACATCGAAGTGGCCCGCAGCCTCGGCATCGATGAAGGGACATGTGACGAGACCGGGATCAGGATCACCCGCCTGAATGCCGCACTGCTGGTCGGTGCACTCGGCAGCCTTGCATATCCGGTTGTGGCAGAAAACCAGACCGAGGCCATGGCATTTGCCGAGTCGGGAAAAATCGTTGTGATGGGGGGAATCACTCCTGCCCAGACCACCGATGCGGTCTCGGCAGTGCTTGCCGAACGTGTCGGGGCCGACCTGCTGATTAACGCCACATCGATTGACGGGATTTATAGTGCCGATCCCAAAAAAGACAGGGATGCCGTCAGGTATTCAACAATAACCGCATCGCGCCTTCTCGAAATCGTGAGCGGCGACACCCTCGGGGCAGGATCAAATACGGTGATGGACATGGTCGCGGTAAAGGTCGTATGCAGGAGTTCCATACCGCTTGTGGTGCTGGACGGGAGAGACCCGGCAAACCTTTCGGCTGCGCTCCTGTCGGGTACGTTCACCGGGACGATTGTGAGCGAGACCGGGAAGAATCCTTTTCCTCTGGTTGACACCGCACCAAAGCGGTAGTTATTTTTAAATAACCAGCAAACATGTATTCTCGGTTGCGGGGTAGTAGGGTAGCCTGGTCCATCCTAGAGCGTTTGGGACGCTTTGACGGCAGTTCGAATCTGCCCTACCCCATAATGTCTTTTTCTTCCGTCATTCACCGCACATGCATGCATCCGCCCCGGAGGGGGCCTGGTCATGAACGAACAGACCGCATGTGAAATATTCAGAACCCTTGAGAAGGAATACCCGGATGCGTCATACATCCCGCATACTGATGCAACACCGTTCCAGATCCTTGTCCTGACCATTCTTTCGGCGCAGACCACTGACCGCGCCGTTGAAAGTGTCCGTGTGAGACTCTTTTCATCGTACCCGACCCCTGATGCACTCGCAGCGGCGGACCCGGCTGACGTGGAGGCCCTCATCCATAGTACCGGCTTTTTCCGGATGAAGGCACGACATATCATCTCTGCCGCCCGGATGGTGAAAGACGAATTCAATGGCACCGTTCCTGACACCATGGACGAGCTGCTCCGGATACCGGGCGTCGGGAGAAAAACTGCAAACATCGTCCTTTTTCATGCATTTGGAAAAAATGCGGGGGTTGCCGTGGATACGCACGTCTTCCGTCTTGCCGGCCGTATCGGGTTTTCGCGCGGAAAAACTGCAGAACAGGTTGAATCAGACCTGATGCACTTCTATCAGAAAGAGCAGTGGGGCCGCCTGACCGACCTTCTCATCGCGCACGGGAGATCGGTCTGCGATGCAAAAAAACCCCGCTGTGAAACGTGCCTCATCCGGGACAACTGCAGGTACTACCGGGAAATAACCAAAAAACAGCCCGGCAGCACACTATAATATCCTTGTTATACACGTCCCGGAACCCGCCTGATGGCGGTGCATGTGATCGACACGAGGACGAGGGCAGGCGGGACACCCCGGTTCCCTTCAATTATATACCTGTACATTGCATGACCCCCGGATGTGAATACACACCGGGTTTCCCGGACCCGGGAATGGTCTGTTTTGACCTTACATGAACAATGTCCTGTAACAGAGATAAAAGAAAAATGCAAAAATGGAGGTGATCGGGATTGTTATCACCCATGCCGCCACAATCCTCCTCACAATTCCCCATTGTACTGCAGAATAGCCTCTTGTAGCCCCGACTCCCATGATGGATCCGCTGATGGCATGGGTGGTCGATACGGGCACGCCGAATGCAGTGACAAACGACAGTACCACTCCGCCTCCCGTCTCGGCACAGAAACCCTGGTACGGCCTGAGTTTTGTAATCTTGGTTGCCATGGTCTCCACGACGCGCCAGCCGCCAAGGAACGTCCCCAGAGATATTGCAATACTTGATATCAGTATCACCCAGAGGGGTACGTTGAAATCGGTGAGAAGCCCTCCGGCAACGAGTATGGCCGTGATTATTCCCATTGCGTTCTGTGCGTCGTTGCTGCCGTGACCGATGCTGTAAAACGCTGCTGAAACCACCTGCAGTTTCCGGAAGATCCCGTTCATCATCTTTCCGGGATGGTTCCGGAAAAGCCTGATTATGAGCATGCCCAGTAAAAATGAGGCGATAAGTCCGAGCATCGGGGAAACCACGATAAAAATGAGTATTGCAAGTATCCCTGAAATCGGCAGGATATAGGTGACGATGACAAACGGGACAGAGAGCGCTATTCCGCAGAGGGCACCCACCCCCATGAATTCGATCCACCGTACTTCTTTTTTATACCACGCCATTGCCGCAAGGACGGCGGCCCCGAGGGCGGCTCCGGCGACGACGACAAGCACGAGCATCTCCACTGTTTCGAGCGGAGGCCAGAGGACTGCATATAACCCGCCGTATGCCACCGCTGCACCAAGCAGTCCTCCCACCAGCGCATGGCTTGCAGAGATCGGGATACCTGAATATGACGAGAGGAAGACCCAGAGGACCGCGACAAACATGCCGACAAGGATCACTTCCGTGGTCATGAAGCCGGCACCCACGATGCCTTTTCCGATCGTCTTGGCAATTGCAGTGGTGAAAATGAGCGGGCCGACGAGGTTGAAGAATGCGGCCATAAGGACACCCTGCAACGGGCTCATTACCTTTGTGGCAACAACGGTCGCAATTGAATTCGCAGCATCATTCAGCCCGTTCACAAAGTTGAATAAGAGGGCAAGGATAATTCCTGCGATGACCACGATCTCCATCTGGATCACGAATGCCTTATTGCAATATCAGAAAGGACGTTTGCAGCGTCCTCGCATTTGTCTGTTGCAATCTCGAGATATTCATAGACATCCTTGAGCTTGATGATACGGACTGCATCTGTAGAATGGAAGAGGTCGTTGGTTGCATGGGCAAGGACATCATCCGCAAGGTTTTCCAGCCGGTTTATCTCGATGCAGCGGTGCTCAATCAGGTGTGGATATTTAAGGGCCCGGATGCCTTTCACCGCTTCTTCCACCTCCACCACCGAGAGCTGCACCAGCTTTGCCAGTTCCACCATGTGCATATCGGTCTCGGTAATGCCATAGTTATACATCTTTGATGCGGTTCCGTCGATATAATCAAGGATATCATCGAGGGCTGATGCCAGGCGGGATATTTCTTCAGGTTCAAGCGGTGTGATAAACGTCCTGTTCAGCTGTTCGTATATCTCGTGGGTAATGCGGTCTCCTTCATGCTCCAGCTGTTCGATCTGGTGTACTTTTGACTTCACATCTGAAAAATCGTCCACGAGGTCGACAAGCCTGTACGATGAAAGTACCACTACCGCTGCAAGTCGCTCGAATAGGTCGAAAAATATCTTGTCCTGGGGTATTAACCATTCCTTTATGCCCACTGCTGATCGGAATGTAATTGAAATGCAGCAAGTAAATAGGCACCGGTTTTAATTTTTGAAATAACCGGCAATCCCATTTTACCGTGATTTGTTCCGTGTGAAATGTGTGGAGGATGCGAATGCCTTTCCTGATTTCAGGACGGTATGAACCTGAATTGCCGGAACATCCCATGGGCCGGACAGGGCCCCTGTAAATATTTAAATTGCGTCCCGGATTTTTATTGCTCTTCGCCTTTCCGCGTGGAGAAAATTTTCCTGGTAGGCGTGATATGCGGTGGAAATTGCATTCATACCCTTTGCACGATGAATACGCCGTCCTTATGGTACCGCGAAGGCCCCGCCTTTCGAATCCGGGGCGACCATACGGTCCCCGGCGAAGAGTACAATTTACCGGGATACCTGCTGTCGTACTGGTTAAATGATTGAACGGCGGCGATTCGGTAACAATTCGCCGCCACCTCAGGGACTGAGTTTCTATAAACCCATGCAGAACAGCGAAGAGGCTTTTTTTCATTGCTGCCGCTGTAAGTTTTAATCCCGGAAAATAATTCGAAATTTCGGGAAAACTGGTCTGCCGGACAGACGCGGAAAAAAAGAGAACGGATGGACCGAGCGGGAATTGAACCCGCGGCCTCTACCATGCCAAGGTAGCGATCTACCCCTGATCTATCGGCCCGCTTCCTACAATGTTTGTCTCCATATGTTAAAAGAATTGTTTCATGATCTGCCTGCACAGGATGAAAAAACCCGGAATGAGCGTGTATTGGTACACCCTGCATCACTGCCCGCATCCCGGACCGGCAAGCCAGGAGAGGACACGATCACGGGCATCACTCATTTGCGGCCGTGAAATAACGGCGCCGTTTCTGATAAATGGGACAAGGAGGGGGACTCCCCCTTCCGGGGCGGGAGACGCCAGCGGAGCGACCACGCGCATGCCTCCAGGCATCTGCCATACCTGCTTTGCTCCGCTCCGTTTGCCCCGCTTTGCACAACCCTGCCCGTCCATCTCGACAATATCCATGGCAAAATCTATGACCGGCGCATTCGCAATTGCCCCGCCAATGCCAAACGCATCCACGATATCCCGGTAGCGGACGACATCCTCCCGTGTGACGCCCCCTGAAAGGAAGATCCCGGTGTCCTTGTATCCCGCCGAGTCAAGTTCCCACCTGACCTCCTCAATAATCGCCCTCATGTCCCCCCGGCGTGAACGCGGGGTGTCGAGTCTCACCGCAGACGCCCCGTGCTGCGCACCGGTGAGCGATTCCCGCTTCTCGTCGCAGTAGGTATCGCAGAGCATGATACGCGGGACTTCCCGCGGGGCATACCGGTCAAAGGCGGAAAACGCATCTCCCGGTGTCTGGTAACACATGACAAACGAATGGGGCATTGTACCTGCGAGGGGTATCCCGGCCGGTGCGCAGGTGTTGCTCACGCCGTCAACACCGCCGATCCATGCAGACCGCTCAACCATCCCGGCAATCGCCGGGTGCTGCCGGCGTGACCCGAACGAGTAGACGGGCACGTCCCCGGATATGCGCCTTATATGTGCAGCTGCAGATGCGATTCCCGACGCATGGCATAAAAACCCGAGGATAGCAGTCTCGAAATGCCCGAAGTCAAGGTAATTCCCGCATATGCGCATGACAGGTTCATTGGGGCAGAAGACCGACCCTTCCGGGAGTGCGTCCATTGAGACCGGAAGACCCTCAAGAAGAGAGACGACATCGTCAAGACCACAGAAGATCCCGCAGTCGTCCGGAAGCGCCGATGCAGTGACCTCCATCGCCACGCGGGGATTTTTTCCTGATGCACGCAGGATCTTTTCAGTCCGCTGGAAATAGATATCGGTGCATTCTCCCGATTTTATCCGCTCGTCCGGGACGGTCTGGAATATCCGCATATCCATACCGTTTCATCCATAACCTACATACAGCTATGCAATGCCGTCTGGG
Organism: Methanoregulaceae archaeon UBA467; assembly: GCA_002503825.1. GTDB lineage: Archaea > Halobacteriota > Methanomicrobia > Methanomicrobiales > Methanospirillaceae > UBA467. The sequence goes on along the minus strand of DASP01000013.1, from coordinate 5,800 downwards.
ATGACATGCAGGGGTAAAAAAGATCCTTCACCACATCTCTGACCGCGGAGCCACCCGCTCCTGATACCCCTGTGGCGGGTACGGTAGTGAGTGGCCGGAAAACATTCAATGCCCTTCTCAGGCAATGGTAAGAAGAGAGGTTGTAGTGCATGAAGTCTAGTACCGGGACCGGTGAGTGAAATGCTCGGGATTATTGGCGGGACAAGCCTTCTCTTCTCAGATCTGCCGGATCTTGAAAAGAGAATCATTCATACCCCATATGGAAATTCTGAAGTTTTATGCGGAGATATTGCCATTCTTCTCAGGCACCAGCACACGACGCCTCCGCACCAGATCAATTACCGGTCCCACCTTGCGGCACTCGCGATCCTCGGGGTTACCCGGATTATTGCAATCGGTTCTGCAGGATCGCTCAAGCGGGATATCCCGCCCGGAAGCCTGATCATCCCGACCGATTTCGTCAGCACCACCGTGATTCCCTCAATTCACGAACGTGCGATACGACACGTCCACCCGGGACTGTCCATTGATCTGGCCCGGTCGCTCCACCGGATTGTTCCTGATGCCCGGTACGGAGGGGTGTATGTCCAGACGAAGGGTCCCAGGATTGAAACGGTCGCTGAAGTGAAGGCACTCTCGCATGTGGCCGATATCGTCGGGATGACGCTTGCAAGCGAGGCCACCCTTGCGATAGAACTTGGAATCGGCTTTGCAGCCATATGCCCGGTGGATAACTATGCAAACGGGCTTGGCGATGAGACACTCACCTATCAGCATATCCTTGATTATGCCGGAAAATTCAGGGAACGTACCGACCGGATGGTACGGGATATCGTTAAGGAACTTGCATAACCGGAACGGGAGGAAAGAGAAATGGATGATATATTTTCAAAAAATGAGCCGTTTATCATAGAGAATGTATTTTTTAACGACAGAAATGCCGATATTTTTATCGGCGGTGACGGCCGTATCGGCTCGATCGGCCCGGGGACCGCAAAAAAATGTTCGGGCGATGCTGCCTTCTCCATCGACGGGAAAGGAGCACTCGTCCTCCCCGGACTGGTAAATACCCACACCCATGCGGCCATGACACTCCTCCGGGGGTATGCCGACGATATGCCGCTGCAGGAGTGGCTGGCCGACAAGATCTGGCCTCTTGAAGCAAATCTGACCGGAAAAGATGTCTATCTCGGTACGAAACTCGCCTGCCTCGAGATGATCAGGAGCGGGACGACCGCGTTCAACGACATGTACTTCTTCATGGAAGACGCAGCGCGTGCGGTCGACGAAATGGGGATCCGTGCAACCCTTGCCTACGGCTTTATCGATCTTTTCAGCGAGGAGAAGCGGGAACACGAGATTAAGGCGACGGAAAACATGGTAAAGACCATCAGGGCCATGAACAACCCGGGGATACAGCCCGCTCTGGGACCGCACGCGATATATACCGTATCCCCCGAGGGCCTGAAGTGGATTGCCGGGTATTCAGCCGGGGAGGACCTGCCCATCCATATCCACCTTTCCGAAACGGAAAAAGAGGTGAACGATGCCGTCTCGCAGTGGAAGAAACGGCCCGCGGAGATCCTTGACGAGTGCGGCGTCCTCGGGGACCGGACGATCGCGGCGCACTGCTGCTGGCTGAACCGGGAGGAGTGCGCACTGCTCGGGAAACGCGGGGTCCATGTCTCGCACAACCCGGTCAGCAACATGAAACTTGCCGTCAACAGGGCCATGCCGTACCACTGGCTGAAGGAAGAGGGGGTCAACGTATGCCTCGGGACCGACGGCTGTGCGTCGAACAACAACCTCGACCTCTTCGAGGAGATGAAGGTCGCCGCACTGCTCCAGAAGTTTTCGTGGAACTCCCAGACACTGCTCCCTGCCGGGGAAGCGCTCCACATGGCGACCACAGCCGGCGCACGGGCCCTCGGTCTCGGCACCGGCAGCCTTACGGCAGGAAGCCCGGCCGACCTCATCCTGGTCAGCCGTCATACCGCGTGCAATACGCCCTTCCATAACCCGGTCTCGAACCTGGTATATTCCTGCAACGGCGGTGCGGTCGAGACGGTCGTCTGCAACGGCCGTGTCCTGATGCACGAACGCGTGATCCCGGGCGAGGAGAAGATCCTTGCAGAGGCATCCGAAGCTGCGTTCGACCTTGTGAAACGGACGACACAGTAAATCCCTTTAGATAACTCCTTTTTTTGTGGTCTAAAAAGACCGGCTTAGTTTCGATTATCTGTTTTTTCATGCTCGTCTATGAGCTGAGGCTCAAAGCATGCTTTGTTGAAACAGACGTGAACCTGTAAGGTTCACACCGTGACTCTGAAAATACCTATAGAAATCTCCTTATTATGGGGTTAGTTTTACCATTTTCAGAGGAATCCCTCCCCACTATATGATTACTCCTTTTTTCAGCACTCCTGATAGTGACACTCCTGGGGCTGATGCCCCGCCGTTGAGGCGTCCCATAGTGCGACAGGGACCGTGCTAAGTTTTTTTGAAAATAACAGAATCTCAATCAACCATGCCGATAGACAATCCTACAGCGGGGTGGGGCAGGGAGGGGTGAGAACCCCTCCTGTCTTGTAGCAGGTTTGATTTGGGAATCCTTCCGGAAGGTGATAAACCGACACTCCCGGGCCTGACGCCGATTATCGTTGAGGTGGCACCAATGTACGAAAGGACAGTGCTGACTTCTTTTTAAAAAGGAGAAAAAAGGAGAATAAGATTCTTCCTTTCGCCTTAAGTCTAGAATAGGTGGGTTATTTTACCGACACCGGTTACCTGTGATTTATAATTCATCGTTTTCTGGAAGAGCGTGATCTCCCCGGTAGCCGTGGTCAGTTCCGAATAGACCATGTCTTCTGCCTTCGGATACTCGTAATCATCGTAATTGTAGCCATTACCATATTGAAGGAACGTACGTCCCTCCTGCAGGTGTGCATTCATGTATGCAGATGCACTGCCGACTGCCGCTACATCGCCAAACCCGATAAGCTTAACGTTATAGTTCGCCTCGACACCCGGGTCAGATACAGGATACGGCCATTCCATGCCCCAATTTGTCGAGCTGGTATCCGGAGCTGCCAGCATAATAAACCGTTCAGATGACTGCGAGGATAGCGAGCCGAGGGTAAGGTCTACCGAACTTCCCTCTTCCACAATATTGCAGAACGGCGGAATGATATCATCATCACCCTGCGCTGCAAACGGGCAGAGCAGAGAATATATCGCATCCGTTCCGGTTCCTGCACCATCCAGGAGCAGCGATTCCTCAGAGATCATCCGGCCGGTCTCACTCCCGATAAATTCCGTGATCCTGTCGGTGACAAGGTTGTACTGGTTCTCTGCCGCCATCCCGGCAGTGTCATACTTCATGGTCTTGGCAAACGAGACGAGTCCCTGGTCCGCGATGGTGTGCTCCGAATAGGTGCCCGAATAAATGAATGAATACCCTCCCATCGGGGGAGCCGGGTCCCAATACACCTTGTACCCGTCATCGATTGTCGTTGCAATGCTGTCGGTCTCCGTAGCTGTTCCAAACAGCTGCATAAGCGTACTGGTCTCAAAACCCTGCGTCTCTTCGACCTGTGGTACCCCGCTGTCGGCGAACGCAATACCGGTTGATACAAGGACAATTAAAAGTGCTATCAGAGTAATCCGTATTTTCATCCATACCTCCTGCATTTTGCTGTTTGTAGCAATCTTTTCTTAAACTATCCGGGTATTTAATCGTTACTGAATTTTTTCCGGATAGTCGGTTTAAAAAGTCATATTGATCGCACTATTGGAAAATCCGCATTTTTTTAGGGTTCAGTATGTATGGAATTTTATCCATTTTCAGGCTTTGTTAAAAACCCTTCCCGAAAATCTCACTACTCCTCTTCCACCGCACTCCACATCACGACACTCCCGGGGCGGATGCCGATGATCGTTGTGGCCCCCAAAAAATGCGACAGGAACCGTGCTCTATAAGTGTGAAAATCTCAGGTTCCGCATCAACCCTGCCCCCCGGATATCTTCAGCGGGGTGAGAGCCTCTCCCGTCAGAGAAATAGAGCAAGCATGTTTATCCATACAATCATTTCAACAACGCAGAAAATTTTTATTTTACGACAATGCGGTCTTTAACTGCATATCGAAATCCTGTCTGAACTTTTTGCAATTCTATCCCCTTCACCACAGAAAAGGAGATGTACTGGATCATACAATTACTATAGATAAATCCATAGAGGACTAAAATGGGATTATTTGACAAATTAACCGGAACAAAGAATGTGCAGCTGACACCGAAGTCTGCACTCGTACTCTCGGCGATCACGGTCATCGCATCCGACGGCGTGCTGGAAGAGGCAGAGCTTGTTGACCTTGCGAAAATCGTCCGCGGCGACCGGAGAGTAATCGATACCGCAATCCAGGTCTTAAAGGCAAAAACCCAGCTGCCCGAGATCATGAAGATGGTGACAGACTGCTTAAATGAAAAACAGAGGATCGCAACCATTGCAATCATTCTCGACCTTGCAATGGCCGACGGTGTTCTTGCCGCAGCTGAAGAGAAGCTCATCCAGGAATACATCACGATGTTCGGCCTGTCGGACGAGGTCTTAAAGCCAATCTTCGACACCATCGCCATCAAGAACGACTTTTCAGTCTTCTCCTGAAAAGTCCTTTTTTAAAAAAGAGAATTAAAAACGGATATTTACCAATCTAAACATACTACCCGATTTTCACATTCAGCGATTAATGAATTATCAATAAAAATTGTATTAATCTCTTTATTTTTAAAAATAGGGAAAATATTACGTTTATTTATACAACTTATTATAACACTGTATACAAACTGGTTTCTGATATGAAATGTTGGGCTTTTTTTCTCCACATGCGTGACAGAATTTCTCGGGAAAATCCTGCTTTTTGTACTTCGCCCATATGGGATAACACTTATCACAAAGGGGTTTCTCAATATCATAACCGTCGAGCGGTTCACCACATCTGATGCAATATGCAACTTCCCCTAAAACGGAGTCTAACATTTTAGTGATTAGACCTTTATTTGGAGCCTGTGTCGGTTTGTGGATTGTCTTCTGTGGTGGTGGCTGTCGTGATTTTTGCTGAGTTGTCGTTTTCACTGATTGAATTTTTATTTTTGGGTTTTCCTTGCTTGCACCGTCAATCTGTTTAATCTCCTTTAATGCATCGGTATATAGATCCGGATCAACAGATTTGAAAAAATTAATACCCATTTCCCAGTTGTGGGTCTGTGAATGTTCGTGAAGATTCATAGATGTGATCAGACCCTGATTCTCGTTTAGAAAGCATTTTGCATGGAGATTATCACACAATTTTATCTTTGCATGAGTAAGTTCATTGAGAAATGCTAAAGTATCCGATGGTATTTCAGCACCAGATCGGGAGATTATAGTTAATTGAATATTCATTTTATCGGTATTTTTCAGGTAATTTTGCGTCTGTTGTGAAATTTTCATGTATGGCGCTATGAGATACAATTCTGATTCGGCGTTTTTAATGATCTCAGTGAGTGCTGCCTGAACTCCAGCCCCGTCTAGGAATTTTGCCATTTTAATCATATCTCGTTGGGAGAGAAAATGCGATAATATTTTTCCCGGAAATTTTTGGTTAAATATTGATATTAATGAAAGGTATCAATTAAAGATGGAATATCTATTGCGAGACCGGGGCGTCACAAAGGGCTCACCTTCTTATCTTATGTGAATGAGCATTTTCTCGAAGTGAGATATAGATAAAAAATTTCGTAACTGTTCAGCTCCGACCGCAAG
>DASP01000001.1 GCA_002503825.1 Methanoregulaceae archaeon UBA467 | reverse complement strand
TGATTTTCGACATGCGGAATGTGAGCTGTATCTTTCCGGATGGAAAAAAGAAGGGACGGCTGTCCTGAAAGGTGCTTATTTAATGCTGAATTGTAACCTTCTTCCTCAGCAGGCTGATACCGCGGTTTCCGGCCAGCCGTTCTCAGTCCTTCTTTATCCAGAAAATACTGCTGGGGTGAAAGAGGAGATATTTCCCGTCAGTGACCCTGCAATTCTCTTTAATATATGCAACAATCTCCGGGAGAACCAGGTCATCGACTCCGTCAAGGTCCGATTCCAGGAAAAATTCAAGAAGTTTTCTGCCTTTCGGGGTATAAGATACTATATCGGTTACATCAAGGTCAGAGATCAGGACATCGAACATGAATGAAATGCCCAGGTTTTCCAGTATCGTAAGAAGGTCATGGGCTGAGAATAATTCCTTGCGGTTGCCCTTGACCCGTTCCATGTACCGTTCCTGTACCTCGTTTATGCCGAGCGTGGTCTGGTGAAATATGAGAAGCGATCCACCCGGTTTTAAAAGTTGATAACAGGTTTCGATGGCATTTTTCCTGTCCGGTATGTAATACAGACAGTGTGTGAGATGGATGATATCAAATGATCCGTGAACTGTGTCGTCACTGAAAAATTCAGGGATAATCGTGAAAAATTCAGGTTTTACCCGGAATTTATCCACCTTCTCACGGAAGATACTGTTATGTTCGGTATTCGGGTCAACGGCCGTATAGGAGATATGTGAGTATTTCTCACTGACAAGCCGCATAAGCACGATATCAAAGTCCCCTCTGCCACTTCCGATACTTAGAATGTCGACAGAGTCATCGTTTTTTAATACCGGAATAAATTCCTGGCGGAGCCAGCATTCAAGTGCATCCCATTCGGTTGACACGGTCTTAAACAGATCAAAGCACCCGGCGTATTGTTTATCACTTAGTTCCCGGGACTTCCGTGTCATTTCGGTACACCTCCGCATGAATTATTCAGCTTTTCCTTTACGTCAAATCTGCTATCTGCAATTTATACGATAACCGGATACGTGGGGCCCCGGATAACCTGCATAATTCTGAACGAACACTATTCCATCCTCCCTCCCCACACGAGTCGCGGAGGACGGGCCGGCTCCCGCAATGCAAAGATAAGTATGATTATTTCACCTGAAGATACGGATATTCGTTGTTTTTTTTGGTAAATGGTGCGGTCAGGAACTGCAGAAGCGTTCGACAATTTCAATCTCACGTTCTGAAAAGCCATAGAGTGCATAAAAACACCGGTTTATTTCGCTTTTTGCATCGCGAATTCTCGCATCGATTTCGCATGCGATGCGATCGTCTGCGTCCGGCACCCTTACAGATGTTAAACCGATGATCCGTTCAGCCAGCAACGAGATCCGGTCATGCAGGTGTAATTCTTTCTCGTCGCTGCTGTCAGGCACATGCACGGGAAGCCGGTGCAGCCATTGAGGTGAAATGCAGCCTTTTTTCGATAACTCACTGCAGGTTTTCAGGGTCATTAAAAACTCCGATAGCGCGGAGTTCAGGAATGCAAGAAGGTAGAGGTCCCGGTGCGGTATGAAGAGTATTGTATCATCAGGGATACCGCCGGTCTGGTCGAATGTGCAGGCCGGCCATGACCCCTCCAGTGGAATAAGGATCTTATCTTTCATTCCCGCATATTTCCGGATAAGGGGGATTGCTGACATGAATTCTTCGGGGCCTGGCAGATGACTCTGCGTGCAGTCTTCGCGGGTGAGACCACAGGCGTTTAACTGGTGCAGTATATGTTCGATCTTTTTCATGTCGAGGTCGCGGACAGGAACCGGGATTTTCGCTGAAGTAATAACCGGGCTGTAAGCGCCAAGTGTTTTCCCTTTCACAAACGGCAATAATTCAAGATATCTTGATAATGAAGACGGTATCACGTAATTTTCCGGGAACGCCACGACCAGCCCGGCTGCATCCCTGTTGATACCGTGGAACAGTTCACCCATCACGTACCGTTCAAGAGGGATGCCATGACGCGTTATCGCCTGTTTGAGGCTGATATAGCGTGGGTCCCGGAATGACCACCCGCCTGTTCCCCTGCCGGGGTGCTGAATCATGTTTCGCATCGAATGTGCCTGCCGGAATATATTTCTGCATGTACCAAATGTCACTTTTGCGGCAATTACATCGTTTGAAGGCGGTTCTTTTGAAAAAATGAGAATACCTGAATCCTGCTCCCGGCCTTCTTCTCCTGATTGTTTCGCGATCTCTGTCATCTCGATAATCTGCATCGAGGAGATATGATCGCGTAATCGCCCGGCACACGAAGCGCCAGTCCAGCCGCAGTTATGTACTGCACTGCATATGCCCCGTTTCTTAAGGAGTTGTACAGATTTTTCCAGCCTGTAGACGGAGCAGTCCGCACCGGGATCGTAGGTGACAAAGTGTCCCTGCAGGTATTCCCGTACGGATCGTGACAGACGGTGCGAGGAACTGATAAAATTCCCGGTGACCGCATCAAACCCGCCTTGTTCTGCAATTTCAGGAAATTCCCGGTCAAGATCAAAAGTATGAATTTTTTCTGCCCGCTCCGGCCCGAGCCAGGCACGGGTGAGGTCGGTAAAAAAATCCGGGGCGAAGAGGACCTGGCTGCAACGGATCGTATCAGAAAGACGGTGTCTCCCCCCAAAAAAAGCTTCGGCCTGGCGATTAAGATATGTCCCGTCATAGATATGACGGTTCAGCCAGAGGAAGAGGACAAAGCGGGTGGATTCAGCCTTTGAAGGGTCAGGATCAAGGCCATATAAGGAGTAAAGGAGCCTCTCTTTTTCAGCAGCATCCTGGTAATAAGGTGATGACCCGGTCATCATGGATCCGGTATTTGTCTCCTGCCCGGGGCTCCTGAAGACCCGGGACATACCTTCACACAGGTACAGGAGGAATTGCCCGGTCCCGCAGTGTGGATCAAGGATTGCAGGGAGATGTGCGCTTTCGTGTTCACTCTGATTCAGGAGTACAGAGAGCCTGCCGGTGCAGTACCGGGCCAGTGCATCAGGGACACGGGAAAAACCTTCGGTCTGGGATTTCAGATATTTTTCATCATAATACCATTTGAACCTCTTTTTTTTCTTTTTCGAAGATTTTCTCATAAAGAGGCAGTCAAATGCGCAGGAAAATGTCCGGGGCGGCACAAGTGAGAGTATTAACGGCTCATATGGTTCTTTCTGCAGTGACCCTGTTATTTCAAGAATATTGTCTGCAGAGACGGTCTCCCCCGGACCGGCTGACATCCTGTTGAGGATTCCCCTGATAATTCTGTCATGAACCGAATCCAGGTCCGTTTCCTCCCCGTTATCCCTGTTTTTTCCATTCTTACCATATTGTTCAGATATAACTGAGATGAACAGGATGCCGAAAAGAAGCCTGGTGACAAGTGTTTCATGAGTGTCGCGTGAAAGAGCGGGTTCACAGGAGTGAATTTTTCGTGACAGGGCGTCTGCCAGCCGTGAGACGAGTGATACGAGTGCTTCCCGGCATGCCCCCGGCTGTTGCACGCCGTTTTGGGTATATGCAATAAAACCCAGCGAATTTTCGTGTGGTTCTGCATATGAGCCGAGCATTTCACAGGTCCCATTATCGAACCGGACAAGGCCGGAACACGGGACTGATGCGAGGACCTGCACGCGACCTTTATACAGGGGTTCTGTGGAAGAGTCGTATATGGTGATCGAGGAGCCACCCGTCACCACAAGGATCCTGTGTCCGAGGCTCCATGACACTGCATGTGCCTTCACCAGGGCAGAATCCATATCGACAACGGGATCTGACATGGCATATACAAGGAATGAAGGTTCAGATCCTTCGAAACAGGGTTCATTACGTTGATCTTCACTGTTCCATGCCCCAAGCGTTATCACCCCCTTTGCCATGAACCTGTCGGCAGGATAAAAAGGGCGGAGTTGCCAGCCAGATCTGCAAAAAATCTCCGGAATTTCATTATTGTGGAGTATTCTGTCCGGATCGGCGGTATCCGGGGATCCGGCTGCCTTCCGTGGAGGGCACTCTGCATCAGGTGTTTGCCTCTCATTGGTTCCGGGCATTATCCTGCAGACATTGGAGTGTATAGTGCATCAAATTTTGCCGGTGTTACGGAGGTATCCTGTGCCTGTAAATTTTTATTTATCAGGGGATGTACCCTGCCTGCCAGTGTGATGGCAGCGGGTGACCTGCAGCAGGACCGGGTGCCCCTTCACAACTATTTTGAATAACCGTTTGCATACAGTTTTATGAATGCGCCCGTATGTCTTTGTGAATGTGGCGACCAGCGCAGACGGAAAAATATCCACGAGAGAGCGGCGGCAGGTCAGAATATCAGGCAAAAATGATTTTTCACGTGTAGACTGCCTGAAGGCGGGGTCTGACGCAGTTATGGTGGGTATAGGGACCGTCCTTGCCGATGATCCGTCTCTAACGGTAAAATCGCCGGAGTTGAAGGCCGAACGAAAGGGAAAAGGACTGGAGGAGCATCCTGTCCGTGTTGTAGTGGACAGCCGGCTCCGTATCCCTTCAGATGCCTCTGTTCTTCATAAAGGAGAAGGGAAACGTATTATTGCGTGCGCTGCATCTGCCGGTGCAGGCCGGATCCAGGAATTGAAAAAAATTGCCACCGTCGTTGAGTGTGGTGAAGAGGAGGTTGACCTGACCTGCCTGCTCGAAAAACTCCGCGGGATGGGAATCCGGAGGCTCATGGTGGAAGGGGGCGGGACCCTTATCTGGTCGCTTCTGCGTGCCGGACTCGTTGACCAGCTGACCTGTTATGTCGGGAATATTATTATCGGGGGAAAAGAAGCCCCTACTCTTGCAGACGGCCCCGGATTCGTCCGTGAATCTGATTTTGCAAGGCTTGAACTCGTCGGGCTGGAGCGGATGGACGACGGGGTCCTCCTTACCTGGAATATCTCTCACACCTCCCTTTCCGGATAGATTCATCCACACAGCCGTTCATTTTTCTTTGTGTACCTGTCGGTAGTTGTCCTGGCACTGGTTTTTTTACTCACAGCTGTCCGCCAGGTCGGCCGTTTCAGGCTTCGCATATGGCAGATAATGCTCGCCGGGGCGGTTGTTGTTCTTATTACCGGACAGATCTCTCCGGAAGCAGCGCTGCTTTCCATCGATACCGATGTCATGCTCTTCCTGTTCGGCATGTTCGTGGTGGGCGAAGCCCTTGAAAGGAGCGGATATCTATCTTTTCTCACATCACGGCTATTTTCACGCGCAAATACCGGTGAACATGCAATAATCATTATTCTTTTTGGCTTTGGCTTTTTTTCTGCGTTCCTGATGAACGACACCGTTGCAGTGATCGGGACGCCTGTTGTGCTCTACCTGGCAGAAAAATTTAATTTTTCCCCGAAAGCTGCACTGCTGGCACTCTGTTTTGCTGTGACAACAGGAAGCGTTGTCAGTCCGCTTGGTAATCCCCAGAACTTTCTTATAGCAACGTATGCAGGTTTTTCAGAGCCGTTCATTGTATTCTTCAGTTATCTTGTCATACCTGCCCTGTGTGCCCTTGCAGCAGCATTTATTCTCCTGCGGTGGAGGTACGGGGAGGCTCTCCACAAAAAAGGAAGTATTGAGCAGATAATATCTCCCGGAAACCCCCCGCTCGCCCTGCTTTCAAAAATTTCGCTCATCATTATCATTATCTTAATTATCCTCCGTATTTTTGCCGGAACCGGAATTATCCCGTTTAAAATACCCCTGTCATGGATAGGGCTGATTGCCATGGCCCCGCTGCTTCTTTTTTCACCAGAACGAAAAGAGATTGTCAGGCATATAGACTGGTGTACCCTCGTCTTCTTTGCAGCCATGTTTGTCCTGATGCAGAGTGTTTTTGATTCGGGTATATTTGAGCCGGCATTTGATCTGCCCTTCCTGACAACAGTTCCGGTCCTGTTCTGCGTGAGTGTGACTATAAGCCAGTTTATATCTAATGTACCCTTTGTAGCCCTTTTCCAGCCTGTCATTACGAATTCTGCATTATCTGTTCCGCAGGTACTCGCTCTTTCAGCCGGCAGCACGCTTGCAGGAAATCTGACAGTGCTCGGGGCTGCGAGCAATATTATCGTGATCCAGAATGCTGAAAAAAAAGGTATAGCGCTTTCGTTTATGGACTTTATTAAAATCGGGGCGCCACTCACAGTCATTCAGTCAGTTCTTTTTATCGTATTCCTTTCACTGGCACCGGCCTGATGCGTCCGGCGCGAAAAATTTTCTCTCTGTGATTCCCCCTGTTTACCGAAATATCCGGCCACACATAATACTTATAACTGATACTGTGGCATATGGGGAATAGGAAGCGATGATTGAACAAGGGGAATGTAAATGGCAGAGGATACCAAAAAAAAGGTGGACCTGAAGATTTCAGGCATGCATTGCGCGACATGTGCAGTGACAATTGAAAAGTCCATCGCAGATGCCGGCGAGGGCTCAAAAGCCTCGGTAAATTTCGGGAATGATACTGCACGCGTTGAATTCGATTCTTCACGGGTCAGCCTCTCGGATATTGAGAATGCGGTGAGAGCCGCAGGCTATGAGGTGATCTATGAGGAAGCCACATTAAAAGTCGGGGGAATGGTCTGCGCAACCTGCGTGCAGACCATCGAGTCGGCGTTAAAAGGCCTCCCGGGTGTTGTGAAGGCACAGGTAAACCTCTCCACCGAAAAAGCGTATGTGACATATAATTCGTCCCTTACCACCATCGACGACATGAAGGCCGCGATCGAAGAAGCCGGGTACCAGTACCTGGGTCTTGCGGGCGAGGTCTCGGAAGAAGCCGAACAAAAAGCCAGGAAAAAAGATCTCGATGATAAATTCAGGAGATTTAGTATCGGGTTTGCAGTCAGCATACCGCTCTTCCTCCTGATGTATATCCACATTCCCATACCTATGCAGGCCCTGGCGTACTGGATGTTCATCGTCTCCACCCCTGTCTTTGTGTATGTCGCATGGCCAATATTCCGTGCAGCACGGATGGCGCTCATCAACCGGACGCTGAATATGGATGTGATGTATGCAATGGGAACCGGTGTGGCATACGGGGCCAGTGTTCTCGGGACGTTCGGGATCATCCTCACGCTGGAATTCATGTTTTACGACACCGCAATCATGCTTGCATCGTTTCTCATCCTCGGGCGATACCTTGAGGCCCGGGCAAAAGGACGGACTTCGGCGGCGATTAAAAAACTTGTAGGCCTCAGGCCGAGGACTGCAACCGTCATTTCCGGATCTGATGAGAAAGAGATACCTATTGAAGACATTAATGTCGGTGACCTGCTGAAAGTCCGTCCCGGAGAAAAGATCCCGGTCGACGGCGAAGTGACTGCAGGGGAATCATATATCGACGAATCGATGATCACGGGTGAACCGGTTCCTGTCCTGAAAGACAGGGGGAAATGGGTCGTCGGCGGGACTCTGAATACAAACAGTGTCATAACATTCCGAGCCGAAAAGATTGGCCGGGACACGATGCTCGCCCGGATCATCCAGCTTGTCGAGGATGCGCAGGGATCGAAGCCGCCGGTCCAGAGGATAGCAGATATCGCGGTGAGCTATTTCATCCCGGCAGTGCTCACCATCGCGATCGGGGCATTTCTGCTCTGGTATGTAGTACTGGGTTCAACGCTCCTTTTTTCCCTTACCGCGCTTATTTCGGTTCTTGTCGTAGCCTGTCCCTGTGCACTCGGTCTTGCCACCCCTACTGCAGTGACGGTGGGTGTAGGGAGAGGTGCGGAACTTGGAATCCTTATCAGGAACGGCGAGGCCCTTGAAGTGGCGGACCACCTTACGACGGTGATTTTTGACAAGACCGGTACACTTACCAGGGGAAAACCGGAAGTCACCGACATTATAACCCGGGACCTTGATGACCGGGCGTTTCTCCTCATTGCTGCAAGTGTAGAAAAAAATTCGTCACATCCGCTTGCAGAGGCGGTCGTAAGAAAAGCAGAGGCCGCCGGTGTAAAACTGGAAACCGTCGGGATGTTTGAGACATATGCCGGGAAAGGGGTAAGTGCCAGTCTCCTTGGCGAGGAGATCCTCATTGGAAACCGGGTTCTGATGGCCGAAAAAAAAGTGGCAATGGGTACAGGGGATGAGGCCGGTGCAGTACGGCTCGAACAGGAGGGCAAGACTGCGGTCCTCGTTGCAGTTTCAGGAAAAATTGCCGGAATTATCGGAATAGCCGATGTTCTCAAGGAGAATGCTGCTGAAGCAGTCAGCGGGCTGACGTCCATGGGTCTGAACGTTATGATGGTAACCGGTGACAACCAGAGAACGGCAGAAACAATTGGCAGGCAGGCAGGTATCGGGAGGATTATCGCAGGGGTCCTTCCGGAGGAGAAGGCCCGTGAAGTAAGGAGGCTCCAGGAACAGCATGAGGTTGTGGCGTTTGTAGGTGACGGCATCAACGATGCCCCGGCTCTTGCCAGCGCAGACGTCGGGATAGCCATAGGGAGCGGAACTGACGTCGCTATCGAAAGTGGCGATCTGGTCCTTATCAGGGATGATCTTACCGATGCCGTCGCTGCCATTCAACTCAGCAGGAAGGTTATGACACGGATCAAGCAGAACATCTTCTGGGCATTCGCATACAATGCTGCACTCATCCCGATTGGTGCCGGTCTGCTGTATCCCTTTACCGGTTATACTTTGAAGCCCGAACTGGCGGCACTCGCCATGGCAGTCAGCTCTGTCACCGTGATCTCCCTGTCGCTGATGTTGAAAAAGTATATACCTCCGGCCAGAAAAGGTAAGTAAATGGTGGTGATTTCGTATGGCAATCGATCCTATCTGTAAAATGACTGTTGATGAAAAAACAGCGAAATTCAAGAGCGATTTTAAAGGAAAGACCTATTATTTCTGCGCTCCCGGGTGCAAGAAAAAATTTGATTCCGATCCTGAAAAATTCGCAGAATAGAGCGTCGTGAGTACCCGATAACCTCAATTTAAGATAATACTGGTTATGTCGGTGGCGGGTACTTCGCGTTCCCCATTTTTTAAATGTAAAACTGTCCGACTAATAAATCTGTTAAACCATTCCTGTTCTCTCACTCATCCTGCCGCTCTATTGATAAAGAGGTTTTCGCAGGGCCGGATTGGTACGAATATTTTTTGAATGTCTTTTTTGCTGTTTGGAAACGTATCCTTGTGAAATCCGGACAGGACGTGTCCTGTCGTTTCCCGGGCATTATCGGTTTATAGTGCGGACTGAAACAGGAAAAAGCAGAATCAATGGCAATAAAACCTTATAACCCCTGATCAGGAATAATAAACAGGATTTGATTGGCATGAAATGGTCTGGCTGGCAGGTTCGCCTTGGGATTATTCTTGTATTATGTTCAGCGGCAATATACACGGTGAAATTCATTATCCTCGGCGACCCTGAAAACACGTATTTTTACATATTTAACGCGATTGGGTTTCTTCCCGTAAATGTCCTCCTTGTTACCCTTGTCCTCAATGAACTGCTGAGCATGAGGTCGAAAAAGGAGCGTCTTGAAAAGATCAACATGGTTATCGGGACATTTTTTTCTGAAGCCGGAACGCATCTGCTCATGTTCATATCCGACTGCGACCCTGACCTTAAACGGGTCAAATCATTCTTCCTCGTAAGAAATAACTGGGATGATGCGGAATTCTCCCGTGTCAGCAAGAGCCTGAAGGATTATGACTATACTGTTGATGCGGCGATGGTTGATCTTGTACAACTGCGGGCTTTTCTGATGAGCCGGAGGGATTTTATGGTCAGGCTTCTTGAAAATCCTGTTATACTGGAGCACCAGTCATTCACCGGCCTCCTCCAGTCGGTATTTCACCTTACCGAGGAACTTGAACGGAGAAAAAATCTGGATGCCCTTCCTGCCGCAGACATCGAACATCTCGCAGGTGATATCAACAGGGTATACCGGCTTATATCGGGAGAATGGCTTTCGTACATGAAATACCTGAAAAATAACTATCCCTACCTCTTCTCACTTGCTATAAGGACGAACCCGTTCGATGAGAATGCATCGGCAGTTATTTCATCCTGATTTTATTTTTTTTGATTTGGCCGTGAATGTAACGATTAAAATTAAACTGCCGCTGCCATCACAGGTATTTCCTGTATCTCATTACGATCCGATTTCAAAATTAATTTATCGTACAGGTTCCAGCATTTATCATAAGGTTGTGCAATGTGAGCCGGAAAAGTCCCTTTCAAAAAGCCTGGCCATGGATCCTTATTATAGGTGGAGCCCTTCTTGTCCTTGTAATTTTACCTGTCGTACTCGTCCCGGGTATCAGTGCAGTCCAGAAAAGTGAAGTAAATAACAATACCGCGAAAACAGTGTTAGAAGAGACTGCAGTTATCCGGACATTACCTATATTTGAAGATACATTCGATAAAGGCCTTGTTAAGTGGCAACGATATGGGTATCCTTTTCCCGAGGTCAGGTCTGACATGGGAAACCCTCCGCCAAGTTTTGACAGCCGCGGGGATGATCTCTATGACAGCTATGCCCTCTCGTATGCACGGTTCAATTATACCGGCGGACTCATTCTGGAATGTGATATGTATGTCAACGATACGACGGCAGATGGATGCTGGGTAGACGGTTTTTTCTCTCTCCCAAGGACGGACACGGGTGCCGACGCGGTGGTTGAAATCCTGTACAGGCCGATTGGTCCGGCCTGCTGGGGGAATCCACCCGAACAGATAGGGCATGGGGTTATACCATTGGTATATTACCAACGAAAGCGGCAGGTATGAATATAAGGAGATAATAGGCGGGCCTGCTGACGCAGACCTCGAAGAATGGCACCGGCACAGGATTGTCATTCATCCTGACGGGTATGTCGACTTTTACCGTGACGGTGAGCTGATGTACCGCCCTGAACACAAGGTGTCAATGGAGTACTCGAATATGCCGCTTAAAATCAGAGCCCGATCGTACCCGGATTACGGACCGGCTCTGATCGATAATGTCAGGGTATATTCCTACGACCAGCTCGAATATATATAATGCCCGGGAATTGTGTCGGGAATCATACGCATCTTTTTAAAACCCGGTTTTTCCGTGCTTGATAATCATTATTGATTATATGGCCCCCTGCAGGGTGCAGACCGTTTCCATAAAAATCGCTTCCGGTTACAATAGTCCGCGATGGATACATCCGATATAAAACCTGCATCATGGTTTTTCGCACCCTTTTTTAATTAAAACTTATTTTTAATGTCATTATATCTGAAATTATCGAATAAAAAAGCAGGAAAATATTCGGGTGCTGCGAAAGAATTAAAAATCCAGACATCCTCATCTCGTTGTTCAGGAGGATTTGAACATGCTCAAAAAATCTGTTGCAGATGCATTAAATAAGCAGGTAAATGCCGAATTGTACTCGGCATACCTGTACCTTTCGATGTCGGCGTATTGTGAAACAATACCCCTTAAAGGCTTTGCAAAGTGGCTTCGTGTGCAGGCGCAGGAAGAACAGACCCATGCATCGAAGATTTATGATTACATCATTCAAGCCGGGGGAACCATAAAACTCACCGCCATCGATGCACCGAAGACGACGTGGAAGTCAGTCCAGGAAGTATTTGAAGAGGTATACGCCCACGAACAGAAAGTTACCGGCATGATCAACGGACTCATGGATCTTGCGATCAAGGAGAAGGACTCTGCCACACAAACCCTGCTTGCATGGTTTGTAAAGGAGCAGGTGGAGGAAGAGGCAAATGCAAGCGAAATCCTCGCACAGGTAAAAACGTCTGGCAGTGCTGGAGGTCAACTTTCCAACCTCGATCACAAGCTTTCAAAAAGAGAGTAAATCTCTTTTTTTTAAAAATAACTCAGTGTTTATACCTAATTTTTGTACTTTTGCAGGGGTGCACATACCGGTGACTGCAACCGGCAGTACCTTTTCCCGTCTTGTATGTGTTTTCGGTGCAGAACGTATTGATATTAATTTTAACCGAAACGATCTGTTATTCCCCGGTAAAACCGGAGACCCCGGCAGGAACCTCTCCGGGATAACGGACGGGCCATACTGTTCTGTTGATCTCCTGCCGGGAATGGAATGGAAAATTACGGTATGTGTGGAAGGAGATTTCCAGATAACAGGAAAAATTCCGGTGAACAGGCGGGGTACTGGTAAAAAAAATGCCATTAAATGAATTCAGTTATTTTTCAGGGGTCAGGACGAGTACTATATTTTTATGGGTTGCAGGCAATGTGAAACTGGTGAGAGTTCTCCTTTAAATGAAGCGGATAACATGGCAGAAAAGGTATATTTTGTCAATCTCCGGGCACGCGATCCACATCAGAATACCGTGACAAAATTGCGGCGCCTGTTTGAAAAGGCCGGTTTTGGAAAAATAATAGAAAAAAACGATCTTATTCCGGTTAAAATTCATTTTGGCGAATGGGGAAATGATTCGTATATAAGCCCTGTCTATGTACGGCAGATTGTTGATAAGATAAAAGAATACGGGGGAAAACCCTTTTTGACCGATTCAAATACCCTCTATAAAGGAAGCCGGTCCAACGCAGTAGATCATATTATAACGGCAGTCGAACACGGTTTTGACTTCGCCGTGACAGGGGCGCCACTTGTTATAGCTGACGGGCTTCGCGGTACAGCTGCTTCCGAGGTGGAAATCCGGAAAAAGCATTTTGAGCGTGTCAAGATATCGGGGGATATTGCTGTTTGCAAGAGTATTATTGTTCTTTCTCATTTCAAAGGGCATGAGGTGGCAGGGTTTGGCGGAGCAATAAAAAACCTGGCCATGGGGTGTGCTCCCCCTGCAGGTAAACAGGCACAGCATTCTGCACGCCCGGCTATGATCGAAGGACACTGCACAGGGTGTGGAAAATGTGCCGGGGTATGTCCGCAGGGTGCAATCGGGCTTGTCAACAAAAAGAGTGTTATCGACAGGTCCCTTTGTATGGGGTGTTTTGAGTGCATGACAATCTGCCCCGAAAACGCAATCGATGTGGACTGGGAGACTGAAATCCCGGTCTTTACCGAACGTATGGTGGAATATGCCTTTGGTGCACTCCAGGGAAAGCAGGAACGAGCCGGTTTCATAAATTTTCTCACCAGGATAACCCCTGATTGTGACTGCGTCCCCTGGAGTGATGCCCCTATAGTCCCGGACATCGGAATTCTTGCATCGTCGGACCCGGTTGCGATTGATGCTGCAAGTTTTGATCTCGTAAACAACCAGAAGGGATTTTCAGACACCCTGCTATCATCAAATTACGAAAAAGGAGAGGATAAATTCAGGGGAATGCGAAAAAAGACAGATGGATATCGCCAGATCGAATATGCCGAAGAAATCGGGCTCGGGACCGGAACATATGAGATTGTGGAATTGTAAGGATAATAATCCCTTGATCAGGGAGATCATTCCTGTTAACAGGAAAAAGGTATCTTTTTTGATTATCCGGCGTGGGGAGAACAGGGAACACACTCTTTTGCAGCAGCATTACCACACATCCTCCCGGAAAATACGGATGTTTACATAATCCCACGAATTCACTCAGGTATTTTTCACACTCTTCGATAGGGCGCCGCATAAGCGGAAGTCAGAAAAAGAATCAGTAGTACCGTCATCATTGACGGGTGATATGAGCGATATAAACCCGGAAAAGGTTTTTAGTGAATGTCACTGTTATCGTTACGTTTCCGTGTTCACAGGGATATGATTAAGGGCAGGTTTTCCTGCCGGAAAGAATGAATGAATAAATGGGATTTCAGGATTTCGTGATATCACGTCCGGTATTGAAAAGGAGACATATATTGCCTGTATTGTTACCCAAAGTTTTATATCAGGATGGAAGGCAAGCGCTTATAAACGAATGGAGTATAAAACTATGTTAGTTTGGGCTTGAGCATGCTCAAACATAATTCTCTATTTATTGAGGCAATAAAAGAGCAAAGGAGAGTATTAATGAATCTAAGACAGCCTAATGCCAATGAAGCGACCGGAACCGCTAACCGGTCACGTGATGTGGCACCAGTATCAGGCATCTGTACACGCTGCGTGGACGGGTGCAAGGGAAGTTGTGAGATCTGGCTTTCATCGTTTCGGGGCCGCGAAGTTCTTTACCCCGGTCCGTTCGGTGAAATAACCGCTGGTGCTGATAAGAATTATCCGATTGACTATTCACACCTTAATATCCAGGGTTACGCCGTAGGTGCCAAAGGCCTGCCGGAAGGAACTGAAATCGGCCCGGACTCAGCCGTGTTCTATTCTGTTGATACCGAAACAGAGTACGGATGGGATAAAAAGGTCAAAATGCGACTCCCGATCTTTACCGGTGCGCTTGGTTCGACCGATATTGCACGTATCAACTGGGAACACTTCGCCATCGGAGCGGCAATTTCCGGTATCACTATAGTCTGCGGTGAAAACGTCTGTGGTGTTGACCCGGCACTTGAACTCGATAACAAAGGCATGGTAAAAAAATCCCCGGAGATGGACCGCAGGATTGACATTTACAAGAAGTTCTGGGAAGGCTACGGTGAGATGCTGGTTCAGCTCAATGTCGAGGACACCCGTCTTGGGACGGCCGAATATGTATCTTCCAAGCATAACCTCGAGACCATCGAACTCAAATGGGGACAGGGCGCCAAATGTATCGGTGGCGAAATCAAGGTAAGGTCCCTTGAACGGGCTATCGAGCTCAAGAAGAGAGGGTACATCGTGCTTCCGGATCCAACCCGTCCGGACATGCAGGTCGCATTCAAGCAGGGTGCAATCAAGGAATTTGAGCGGCATTCCCGCCTTGGTTTCGTGAGCAAGGAAGGATTCCTCGAAGAAGTCGACCGCCTCCGGGATATCGGGTTCAAGAGGGTTACCTTAAAGACCGGAGCCTACTCCGCAGTCGAGCTTGCAATGGCAGTCCGCTACAGTTCCGAAGCAAAAATCGACCTCCTGACGATCGACGGTGCACCGGGTGGTACAGGCATGAGCCCGTGGCCCATGATGAACGAATGGGGTATTCCCACATTCTATATCCAGTCACTGGCATACGAGTATGCGGAACTCCTTAAAAAGAGAGGAAAACGTGTTCCTGATATGGCAATGGCCGGAGGATTTTCCGATGAACCCGGTGTGTTCAAGGCAATCGCCATGGGCAACCCGTATGTCAGGGCAGTCTGCATGGGCAGGGGTCTCATGATCCCCGGCATGGTTGGGAAGAACATAGAAAAGTGGATTAAGGATGGAGAATTGCCAAAGACCGTTTCCAAGTACGGAAGCGTACCAGAGGAGATCTTTGTAACATACGAGGAGCTGAAAGAGAAATACGGTTCCAAATTCAAAGAAATCCCTATGGGTGCAATCGGCATTTACACATATGCCCAGAAGTTCAGAACAGGTCTCCAGCAGATCATGGCCGGCAACAGGAATTTCACCCTGAAGACTGTCGGCAGGAATGACCTGATGGCCCTTACTGAAGAGGCATCCCGTGTATCGGGCATCCCCTATGTTATGGATGCATATGCTGATGAAGCACTGACCGTCCTGTTGGACTGAAGTATCACTCCGGCAAACGATACGAGGTTGTTTGGCCTGAAAAAGGCCATTTTTTTTAATTTACTGAAGGAGAGAAGGCATCGAGGATCTGTCCTGTGATCCGTGCGCCAAGCGTCGGGTTTAACGACTCAAGCCAGAGAAAGAACCCCACTCTTGAAGGCGTATACCGCTCAAACTTGAAGTTACCATCTTTTCCCTGAACCATCTTCAGATATTGCTTTTTCTGACGGGAGCGAAGGTATACAATGGGTTCATAATCCGGAAGATCTGTCGCGAGAATGACTTTTGAAAATTTCTGCATGATTTCATCGGGATCAAGCCTGGTCCCCTTGAAGGAGAGATCACGGTCTTTACAGAGTGTTCGTATACCAGACGGATAGAGGCTGCCGTACAATATTTTTTTCACAAGGACGGCAGTCTCATCTTTGTCATCAGACCCACGAACCTCAATTTTGTTTGAAACACTCTTAAAAACCCTGTTCCTCTCCCAGTCATGATATTTCTGGTACTCAAACTGGCGTTTCAGCAGAAGATCCGAGGCACGGAACAGCTTGGGGTTATCAGAATGATTATTTTCAAATTTCATCGATTTTCCAGGTCTTATAAGTGATTTTATCTCCTCGCAGGGAATGGTCCTGATGTTGACATTGTCACGGGATTTTAACAGTCGTTTGCCTACCGAGTAGTTTCTCACGTCAAACGATGAAATGAGGAGAAAAGGAACTTCCTGCTGGTTAAAAAGATAGCCGAGGAGTTTCTTTTTATAGTCAATCTCCTTTTCAAACTCTTTCATGTCCGATCCTGAGGTAACGATCTCTGAAAAGGCTACGTGGCCGTCTGCATCAAAAAAGAGAAGATCGAATTCCGCAAGATCCTGTCCGTTTCCACGGATGGTGATATCTCCAAGACGTGAATAAAAAAACCCGTTCTGTCCGAGCCTGAAATTACGTCGTCCACGGGGGGCATCTGCACCTTTCATGGCAACACGATGGATAGTGTCGGTCTCAAGCGAAAGGTCCCGGAAGGTCTCGTACATGATCGCCTCGTACCAGCGCCCTTCTGCCGTACGCATATGTTCGATTTCAGGAGAAAACAGCTTTTTTCGTTCGATCTGGCTCATATGACGCGTAGCATTTATGGCTACCAATGCGGTTGGCTGGAATGAAGAGGCATTATTCCGGAGCCACGCAGTAATTCCAGACATCAATTCAGTTCATTTATTTATTTCTTTTGGTTAAAAAATATACCTGAACAGGATATACCAGAAATGCATTGCATGTTATGACCGGATTGGAACGGATCAGGAATAAAGAATCATGTTTCAATCCATCGGGTATGGTGTAACATCCGATCAACATTTAAACAAGTTTTCAGGATATTACTACGGGGGCACCGTGTCGAAGAGCACGATCATGATCATCAATGACAATAGTTTCGTATTGGATGGTCTGATTGCGATTATGAAAAAAAAAGGGTACCGGATTGTTGCTGCACATAATCATGAAGACGGGGTCAGTTTTTTAAGCACCACTGTACCGGACCTCATACTTCTTGACATGACGATGGAGCAGTCCGGGGGCTGTGAAACACTTAAATTCATTATCAGGAACCAGGTTTTATCAGATGTCCCTGTTATAATGTTTTCAGCTCAAAGGGGGTATTCCGGAGATATTTGTGAGTTCCGTGAACGTGTGTCCGCCGTCATTGAAAAACCGATCAATACCCGGGTGCTGATGAATGCGATTGACTGTGCATTAAAGGATCGCAAAATCGCCGGAGGTAAGGATGAGGTGTGCGTGCCTGCACTCGCAAGAAACGAGCTCGATTTTGATTGTCATATCCCTGATAAATAAGTCTTTTTCACCCTGATAAATCATTTAATTGGTTTTGTATAAAGATGGAGGGAAATTTCCCTGGGGTGACAGGACTCAAAAACAAATAAGTGATGCAAATATATTTATATAGTTTTCCTGCATTGTAATAGTGCTGTGCTGTACTTTCTGGTGGGCTCGTAGCTCAGTTAGGTAGAGCGCCTGGCTTTTAACCAGGTGGTCGGGGGTTCAAATCCCTCCGGGCCCGTTGCCACGGCCACAGTCTGTGGGTTTTTAGCGGTGATGTATCTGAAAAGCAAAAATTTATCATTTGAGGGGGTTTTGGGTTGAGCACCGGTTTGAATGTATTAGATCACGTAATGGTGCCAGATCATAAAATTATGAGTGAGGAGGAGGTCGGTTCGCTGTTCTCCACCTACAACATTTCCAATGAGCAACTACCAAAAATTTATCATGATGATCCTGCGGTGAAAGCCATCAGTGCGAAGGTGGGAGATGTGATCAGGATCATTCGCCACAGTCACACAGCGGGCAGAGCCGAATCGTATCGACTTGTAATCAAGCGACCAAAAAAATAAGGCGGGGCTGATCGTTCTGATTGATAGAAGCGTATTATCAAAAGCATATTTTTCACGGGAGCATGTTGCGCGGCATCAGCTTGACTCCTTTAATAATTTTTTGCGGCACAATCTTCAAAAAGTTGTCAATGAACAGCGGGTAATCGAGACCGATATTGAAATCCGGGGAAAAAGTAACGAACCTGTCTGGGTAGAGCTGGGCAAAATCGAAGTCAAAAAGCCGCTGGTCAGAGAGGCTGACGGGTCACAGGGGGATCTCTTCCCAAGCGAAGCACGGCTGCGAAATCTTACCTATGCGGCACCCATCCAGCTGAGCCTTACCCTGGTTCAGGGCGAAGACCGGCAGGAACCTGTGATGACTACAATCGGCCAGCTGCCGATCATGGTTGGATCACTTTCCTGCAACCTGTATGGCATGACCGATGACGAGCGGGTCCTGCACGGCGAAGACCCGTTTGACCCGGGTGGCTATTTCATTGTAAACGGTACTGAACGGGTTCTTATGACGCTGGAGGATCTCGCCTCCAACAAGATCATGACCGAGTTTACGGAACGTTACAACGAGCGTATATATGTGGCAAAGGTGTTCTCGCAGTACCGGGGATACCGTGCACTCGTTGTCGTTGAGAGAAACCGGAAAAACCTCCTTGAGGTATCGTTCCCGTCCGTAGCCGGTCACCTGAAATTTGTCGACCTTATCAGGGCGCTTGGCATGGTCAGCGACCATGATGTTGTGAATGCGGTTTCCACGGATGAGGATATACTCACGTTCATGATGCAGAACCTTGAGGAGAGCGAGTGCGACAGCGTCGAGGCCGGGGTTATGTATGTAGGTAAGAAGCTGGCACCGAACCAGACCCGCGACTACCAGAGAAAGCGGGCAGAATTCGTGCTGGATAACTACCTGCTGCCACACCTCAACTATCTCCTGCCACTCAACTTAAAAGAAGGTGATGAGGGGTACAAGGAAATAATTGAGAGTGTCCGCCTTGCAAAGGGACATTTTCTTGGCCGCATGGCAGAAGCCTGCTTTGACCTGGTGCTGAACAAGAGGCGTATCGACGATAAGGACCATTACTCAAACAAGCGGCTTAAACTTGCCGGGGACCTTATGGAAGACCTCTTCCGTATTTCGTTAAACCGGCTGACGAGGGATATCAAATACCAGCTTGAAAGGGCAAGCATGAGACATCGTGATCTCTCAATCGGTACCGCAGTCAGGGCCGATGTGCTGACCGAGCGACTGCTTCACCCGCTTGCGACCGGCAACTGGGTGGGCGGCAGGACCGGGGTCTCACAACTCCTCGACCGCGTCGATCATATGAGTGTCCTGTCTCACCTCAGACGTGTTATATCCCCGTTATCCCGTTCACAGCCACACTTTGAGGCCAGGGACCTTCACCCCACACAGTGGGGACGGATCTGCCCGAGTGAAACCCCGGAAGGGCCAAACTGTGGTCTGGTCAAAAACTTTGCCCAGATGGTCGAGATAAGCGATGGTGTAAGCGATGAAGACGAGGTGAGCCGGCTGCTCTACAGCATCGGCGTTGAACACATCAAGGGGGACATTGAATGAAGAGAGCAAGGGTCTTTGTAGACGGTGCACTTATCGGGCTGGTTGAGGATCCAAAAGAGCTGGTCGGTCAGATCAGGACAATGCGCAGGCAGGGTGCCCTTTCCACGGAAGTGAATGTTTCCCACAAGGAATTCAATAACGACGTGATCATTCACACCGACCGTGGCCGTGCACGCAGGCCGTTAATCGTGTTATCGAACGGTAAACCCCTGATAACGTCTGAAGAAATTGAAAAAATCCGGAAGAAAGAGATAAATTTTGATTATTTCATCCAGAAAGGTCTGATTGAGTTCATCGATGCAGAGGAAGAGGAAGATCTCTTCATCGCGATGAACCCGGAAGACATCTCTCCGGATCATACCCACATGGAGATTGATCCATCGCTCATCCTTGGTATCGGAGCAGCGCACGTACCCTTCCCGGAACATAATGCAAGTCCCCGTGTTACAATGGGCGCGGGAATGGTAAAGCAGGCACTTGGTTTTGGTGCGGCAAACATGAAGCTCCGTCCTGATACAAGGGGGCATCTCCTCCATTATGTCCAGAAACCACTTGTTCATACCCAGACCTCGGACCTTATCGGCTCCGACGACCGGCCTGCCGGACAGAACTTTGTCGTGGCAATCCTGAGTTACGAGGGGTATAACATTGAGGATGCACTGATTTTTAACAAGGCATCCATCGAACGCGGTCTTGGGCGTTCGCACTTTTTCAGGACATACGAAGGTGAAGAGCGGCGTTACCCTGGCGGCCAGGTTGACCGTATTGAAATCCCTGACGAGGAAGTCACCGGGGCACACGGCGCTGAGTCATATAAGAACCTGGACGATGACGGCGTCATCAATCCTGAGACCGTTGTAGCAGAGAAAGACGTGCTCATCGGCAAGACGTCTCCGCCACGGTTCCTCGAAGAGCCGACAAGCGACCTGATTACTGTTGAAAAAAGGCGTGATACATCGGTTACCATGCGAAGTAACGAGCATGGCATTGTCGACACCGTGATCATTACAGAGGGAGAGAACAGCTCAAGGCTGGTCAAAGTGAGGACCAGGGACCTCCGTGTCCCTGAAGTAGGCGACAAATTTGCATCCCGGCATGGACAGAAGGGAGTTATCGGCCTTATATCGGCGCAGGAGGACATGCCCTTCACCGAAACCGGAATTGCACCCGACCTCGTCATCAATCCGCATGCTATTCCCAGCCGTATGACCGTCGGACATATGCTAGAAATGATCGGCGGTAAAGTCGGGTCCCTCGAGGGTCGACGCATCAACAGCACGGCCTTCTCCGGAGAAATCGAAGCAGACATCAGGAAATCCCTTAAAAGCCTTGGATTCGCACATACTGGCCGGGAAGTGATGTATGATGGCATTACCGGCAGAAGGTTCAAAGCCGACATCTATGTCGGCGTAATCTATTACCAGAAACTGTACCACATGGTGTCGAGCAAGATGCATGCCAGGTCCCGCGGGCCTGTGCAGGTGCTGACACGTCAGCCGACTGAAGGGCGTGCCCGTGAAGGAGGTCTGCGTTTCGGTGAGATGGAACGTGACGTAATGATTGGACACGGTGCAGCGATGGCCTTAAAAGAGCGCCTTCTCGACGAATCAGATAAGGTGCAGGAGTATGTCTGTGCAAACTGCGGAATGGTCGCAATGCTTGACCGCAGGGCAAACAGTACCCGGTGCCTTGCCTGTGGCGGTGAGACCGATATTTACCCGGTCGAGATGTCATATGCATTCAAGCTCCTCCTCGATGAGATGAAGAGCATGGGAATCGCACCCAGACTGAAGCTTGAGGATGTAGTATAGAGGAGGTGTACCATGCCCAGCCCAAAACGAATTGGAAAAATTGAATTTGGATTACTTTCTCCAAAGGAAATCCGTACCATGAGTGTCCGCAAAATTATCTGGGCGGATACCTACGATGATGACGGTTTTCCCTATCCCCAGGGCCTGATGGACCTGAACCTTGGGGTCATTGATCCCGGGCTCAGGTGTAAGACCTGTGACCAGAAGGCAAGCGAATGTCCCGGCCATTTCGGGCATATTGAACTGGCAAAGCCCGTGATCCACGTCGGGTACACCCGGTTGATCAGAAAACTGCTCCGTGTCACCTGCAGAAGCTGCAGCAGGCTGCTTCTCTCACCTGAAGAGATTGAAAAGGTGGTCGGAACCGAGGATGACCTGACAGGGGATGTCCTCTCAGAAAAAGACATCAAAAAAGAGCGGGTATGCCCTCACTGCGGTGAGCAGCAGCTGAAGATCAACTTCGAGAAACCGACAACCTTCTCAGAGGTTGTGGTTGAAGAGGGAAAGAAGATAGAGCATAAGCTTACTCCTGCAGATATCAGGGCCCGTCTCGAGAGAATACCAGACGATGATCTTCGGCACCTCGGAATAAATCCCGACGTCGCAAGACCGGAATGGACAATTCTCACGGTCCTTCCTGTTCCTCCTGTCACCATGAGGCCATCGATTATCCTTGAAAACGGTCAGCGGTCTGAAGATGACCTGACCCACAAGCTGGTCGATATTATCCGTATCAACCAGCGTTTCAAGGAAAACCAGGATGCAGGTGCGCCGCAGCTGATCATTGAAGACCTCTGGGAACTCCTGCAGTACCATGTCACCACCTATCTCGACAACGAGGTTGCCGGGTGTCCCCCTGCACGCCATCGCAGCGGCCGGCCATTAAAAACCCTCTCGCAGCGCCTGAAGGGAAAAGACGGCCGTTTCAGGGGATCACTTTCCGGGAAACGTGTCAATTTCTCAGCCCGTACGGTCATATCTCCCGATCCGAACCTGAGTGTCCTTGAGGTGGGAATCCCGCTGGCAATTGCCAACGAGATGTCCATACCAGTCCGGGTTACGTCGTATAACATCGAAGAATTAAAACAGATTTTACGAAACGGTCCTGTACGGCCCTCCCTCGGTCATCCCTGTGGTGCAAACTATGCCATTCGTCCCGACAAGCGCCGTATGCGACTTGCAGAAGGGAACCTTGACACTGTTGCCGACATGATTGAACCGGGCTGGACCGTAGAACGCCAGTTAAGGGATGGGGATATCGTCCTCTTCAACCGGCAGCCGTCACTCCACCGTATGAGTATCATGGCACACCGGGTGAAGGTGATGGGTGGCAAGACGTTCCGCCTTAACCCCGCGGTCTGCCCGCCGTATAACGCCGACTTTGATGGTGACGAAATGAACCTGCACGTTCCGCAGACTGAGGAGGCTCGTGCAGAAGCAGCAATCCTCGTGAGTGTACAGGAGAACCTTCTCTCTCCACGATTCGGAGGCCCTATCATCGGCGGTATTCACGATCACATATCAGGCATATTCATGCTCACGAACCAGCTGCGTTGGTTTACAAAGCAGGAAGCACTGTACCTGCTCAAGAACATGCCTCTTTATAACCTGCCCCCGGCGGGAATGACAGCCGGGAAGGTAAACAAGTGGAGCAACAAACAGGTTTTCTCAACGATCCTTCCAACAGAGCTTAATATGGTCTTCAAGGCGAGTTCATGCCAGAACTGCGAGACCTGTCAGCGCGAACTCTGTGAACGTGATGCATATGTCCGTATCTTTGACGGAAAACTTGAGTCGGGAACCATTGATAAAAAGGCAATCGGGGCATTTGACGGCCAGATTGTTCAGCGCATTATCCGCCAGTACGGAATGAAGCGGGCAGCCGAATTTATCGATGATATCACTGAGCTCTCCATACGTTCCATCATGCTGGACGGGTTCTCATTCGGTATTGATGATGAAGATCTTTCAAAGACCGAATACGGGCAGATAGACGAAGTGCTCCAGAACGCCAAGATCGATGTCCAGCGTCGTATACGAATATACGAGGACGGCCAGCTTGAGCCCATGCCGGGGAGGACTCCTGAAGAGACCCTTGAAATGCAGATCATGCAGGTTCTCGGGAAAGCCCGAGACCGTACCGGTGAAATTGCAGGCCGGCATCTCGGGCTCGGAAACAGTGCCGTGGTAATGGCGGTCAGCGGGGCCAGGGGGTCCATGCTGAACCTCACGCAGATGGCAGGGTGTGTCGGGCAGCAGTCGGTCCGTGGTGAGAGGATCATGAGAGGATACGATGACCGTACCCTCCCTCACTTCAGGAAGGGAGACCGTGGTTCAGATGCGCATGGTTTTATCGAGCACAGCTACAAGTCAGGGTTGAACCCGACGGAATTCTTCTTCCATGCCATTGGGGGTCGTGAAGGTCTTGTTGATACGGCAGTCAGGACGTCACAGAGCGGATACCTTCAGCGACGCCTGATCAATGCACTTCAGGACCTGAAAGTTGCGTATGACGGAACAGTCAGGTCAACAGGCGGGAAAATTATTCAGTTCAGGTACGGTGAAGACGGCACTGATCCCATGAAGAGCTGTTTCGGGGACCCGGTGGACGTGAAGGGAATCGTTGAAAGTGTTTTAAAGGAGGAGGTCTGAATGCTGCCCGAACAGGAAAAAAGGATTAGTGATGCTGATCTTACTGAAAAAACCAAGGAACAGCTGCTAAAATACCTTAATGGCAGAGACATCCCGGCAGAACAGTTTGATACCATTCTCAACAGGGTCCGCGAGGAGTACCAGAAAACAAGGATAGAGGCCTGCGAAGCGGTGGGGATCATTGCAGCACAGTCAATTGGTGAGCCCGGCACGCAGATGACCATGCGAACATTCCACTATGCCGGTGTGGCCGAGATTAACGTCACGCTGGGGCTTCCACGTCTTATCGAGATCATGGATGCGAGGAAGGAGCCGAGCACTCCGACGATGACAATCTATCTTCAGCCTGAATACTCAGGTGACAGGGACAAGGCACGTGAAGTGAGCTGGCAGATAGAAGCGGCCCCCCTGCACGAATTCGGGGATATTACCATCGATATGGAGAACATGCAGATTGTTGTGCATTTAAACACGGCAGTATGCGACAAGAGGAAGATCGCAGTCTCCACCATCGTTGAGACGGCGCCGCGCAAGATCCGTGACCGGCGCCACTACCGCGACTTTGACTATGAGAATAATGACCAGGATGCGACCATTGTCTTCATGCCAAAAAACCGGGAAAGTTACCAGAATTTATTCCAGCTCGCAGAGCATGTCCGTAATGTTATCGTCCAGGGCATAGACGATATCGAACGGGTTGTCGTGCGAAAGGAGAGCGGAGAGTATATACTTTATACTGAAGGCTCCAACCTAAAAGACGTATTCGATGTTGACGGTGTGGATACCACACGTACCCGTACCAACAACATCAGTGAGATATCTCAGGTGCTTGGAATAGAAGCCGCCCGCAATGCTATTATTCATGAAGCTCTTGCTACATTGAATGAACAGGGTATCGCCGTGGATGTCAGGCATATTATGCTGGTTGCCGATATGATGTGCATGGAAGGAGAGGTCAAACAGATTGGGCGTCATGGTATTGCAGGTGAAAAGGAAAGCGTCCTTTCACGTGCAGCCTTTGAGGTCACTGTGAACCATCTCCTCGATGCCGCTGTGGCAAATGAGGTGGATGAACTGAGCGGTGTCACTGAGAACGTGATCGTGGGTCAGCCAATCCAGCTCGGCACCGGAGATGTCAAACTTATAGCGAAACCTATGAATTAGGAGAATTGTAATGGATTTCAATGCTTCGTTGAGAAGGGCTATCAAAACAGGCGATGTCCTGCTCGGCCAGAATAAAACCGAACAATGTATTCAGGAGGGCAAGGCCCAGTTGGTTGTTGTGGCCGAGAACTGTCCTGCAAAATTCAAAGAAACGATCAAGGGAAATGAGAACATATTTGTCTACACCTTTGAGGGATCAAGCGTTCAGCTCGGGAAGGCATGCGGTAAACCGTTCATGGTAAGCGCTCTTGCAGTGATAAACCCGGGCGAATCCGATATCCTGAGCCTGAAGAGGGCGTAATATGCCTGAAGTTTTATTAACAGAGGACTGTATCCGCCTTATATCCCAGTTCGAACGGCTCACAGGAGCTGGAAGCAGGGATTGTGTGATAGACGACCGTAACAACCGGATTATCTTTGTGGTCAATACCGGTGAAATGGGTCTGGCCATCGGGAAAAACGGTGCCAGCATAAAGAAGGCAATGGATGTCATGGGCAAGAAGATCGAGGTAGTCGAGTACTCGAACAACCCTGAACAGTTCCTCAGGAACTGTTTCCTTCCGGCCCAGGTAACCTCAATAGATTTTGAGGGAGAGGACGAGGAGCAGATCGCCCACATTGAAGTCAGGGATGAAGATCGTGGAATCGCGATAGGCAAAGAAGGGAAAAATATTTTCAAGGCAAAAAAGCTCGCGCAGAGACAGCACAACATTGCAGATGTGCAGCTCGTTTCAAACGAGTCCCAGTAAGCCTCTTTTTTTTTACAGTTTTTTTTGACTATACCTGGGCACTCTCTAAAAAAGGTCCGTTTCAGACGTTTTAATTACGTAATTACGTAATTAAATGACCTCCGGGCGGGAATGATCTGCGGGCTGCAGATACTTAATAAAATTCATCTGATAAAAAAAGTCCTTTACAAAGAGGGTTTAAAAAAACTCTGTTGAAACGGAACATGAACCAGTAAGGTTCACTCCGGAACCATGAGAATGTCTATTCAAAATCTCCTTATATTGTGGGTTGTTCCACCATTTTCATAGGTAACCCTTCCCGTTCTCTCGCTATTCCTCTTTCACCGCACTTCTCATTGCGACACTCCCGGGGCAGATGCCCGGTGATCGCATGTGTGCGTCCCCACAATGCGACAGGGACCGTGCTTCATTCTTTTAAAAAATAACAGAATCCTGATCAACCCTGCCTGCAGACCATCCCCAGCGGCGCGGGGCGGGCAGGGGTAAAACCCCACCTGTCAGAGAAATGGATCGAACAGGGCTTATCGAAATGAGGATTTAACAGAGCCATTAAAAATTAAAATCTGATACCGGCACATCACCCGAATAAGCTCGAAAATGGTGATTTTCCGGTCCTGACAAACCTGTCATAAGGACTTGTGTAATTTGTGCCGGTCGACTGAGTTGACTGGTTGTCTGTCGGTTGAACCTGAGGTCCGCTTATAAAAATGGGGTTATTTACCTGTATTTCACTATTGTGAATAGTGGTGTTGGCGCCCCAGTCATTTGTGGCCGTCAGGGTGACGGTGTAACTACCGGGGGTGGTATAGACATGTCTCGGGTTCTTCAGCCAGGAAGTCGTGTTATCTCCAAAGTCCCATAACCATGAGGTGGGCTTACCTGAGGAGAAGTCAATGAAACGCACATAAAGCGGTGCTGTTCCTGATTTTGGTATTGAAACGAATTTTGGTACCGGCGGGTATACCAGTACATTTCTCGGATCAGGTATCCTGGACGGGTCAATTATTGTATCTGCAGTTGCAGTCAGGAATTTACCCGGGTTATAGAAGAGCGTTGCAATATTAGTCACCCTCGGATCCACGGCTATGAGCGGGACGCGGACGACTATATTTAATTCTCCTTCTTCACATGCTTCAACCGTCCCCAGTGACCATGTGACGTTATTTCCATCATAGACGCCGCTATGCGTTGCAGAGACAAATATTACCTCGTCAGGCAGGTGGTCGCGAACAACCACTCCGGTTATCGGCCCGCACTCGCAGGAGTTTTTGTACCTGATCGTGTAGATGAACGATTCCCCGGGTGCGACTTCTTCCCTTGAGGAGACTTTTGTAAGTTCGACGGTCGGAGTACATCCTTCAACGGTAACGTCGGTGCAGTCTGTAACCGGCTCAAACTGGTCTGTGAGGAGTTCTGCACAGTTCATGATGACGGTACCCGCTGGAACGTCGGTCATAACGCTGACGGTCAATGTAACGGTGCCAGTCTCATCAGGAGCGAGTGTTCCGAGAGACCATGTGACGGTGTCGTCCACAAAAGACCAGTCCCCTGTTGCATTCACAAAGACAAGATCTGGTGGAATGATATCGGTGATGGATACGCCGGTAAGGTTGACGCTATCCGGGTTTTCATAAGCTATGGTGTAGGTGAAGATCTCACCGGGCCCGACAATATCAACCGGTGCAGTCTTTGTAATGAGC
This sequence comes from Methanoregulaceae archaeon UBA467, assembly GCA_002503825.1. GTDB lineage: Archaea > Halobacteriota > Methanomicrobia > Methanomicrobiales > Methanospirillaceae > UBA467. The sequence goes on along the minus strand of DASP01000001.1, from coordinate 180,315 downwards.
GGGCGAATGATGACCGTGACGTCAGTGCAGGCCAGAACCGGTTCAAACCGGTCAGTTTCGAGTACTGCACAGTTCCAGATGACAAGGCCTGGTACAACGTCGGTCTTCACACTGGCGGTCAGGGTGACGGTACCCGTCTCATTGGGAGCGAGTGTTCCAAGAGGCCATATGACGACGTCGTCATCAAAGGACCAGTCCCCTGTTGCATTCACAAAGGTGAGATTAGCAGGAATGGCGTCGGTAAGTAATGCACCGGTAATGTTGACGGAATTCGGGTTTTCATACGCGATGGAATAGGTGAATGTCTCGCCGGGTGCGACCAGTTCAGCCGGTGCAGTCTTTTCAAGGAGGGGAGGAACGACGACTGTGACGTCAGTGCAGTCAAAAACCGGTTCTTCAAACTGGTCTGACCCGAGTTCTGCACAGTTCAGGATCTCAGTACCCGGTGAAACGTCGGTCATAACGCTGACGGTCAGAGTGACTGTACCCGTCTCATTGGGAGCGAGCGTCCCGAGAGGCCATGTGACGACGTCATCTTCAAAGGACCAGTTCCCTGTTGCATTGACGAAGACGAGATCTGGTTCAATATAGTCGGTGAGGGATACGCCGGTAAGGCTGACAGAATTCGGGTTTTCATATGCAATAGAATAGGTGAATGTCTCACCGGGTAAGACCAGTTCAGCCGGAGCAGTCTTATTTATGACCGGTATGAAGAGGACCCTGACATCCGTGCAATTCTCAACAGGCTCAAACAGGTCTGTATACATCGATGCACAGTTTATGATATCAGTACCAGGCGGAACGAGATACCCAACATGGACGGTCAGTGTAACGGTGCCTGTCTCATTAGGAGCGAGTGTACCGAGGGACCATGTGACGGTACCATTATTGTAAGACCCGCCCGGGGCATCCAAAAAGACCAGATCGGCGGGTATGGCATCGGTGATGGATGCACCTGTAAGGCTGACGGAATTCGGGTTTTCATACGTAATGGAATAGGTAAAGGTCTCGGCAGGGGCGACAACATCAGCCGGTGCGGTCTTTGTGATGACCGGGGGAATGATGACCGTGACTTCAGTGCAGTTTTCGACGGGCCCTGACTGGTCTGTATGCATCATTGCGCAGTTCAGGAAAGCTCCTGCCGGTGCAGAACCATTCACCATCGCCATGAGTGTAACGTTCCCTGACTGGAACGGCAGGAGGGATCCAATGTCCCATCTAACAGTCCGCCCTTCAAGTGTGTAGTTTCCTGAAGCGGAAATAAAGTCAACTTCCTCTGGCAGGGGGTCTGTTATGAAAACCCCCGTGTAAAGTAGTTCATTCGGGTTGTTGTATCCGATGGTGTAGTGATATATAGAGCCTGGCGTAACGATGGAATCTGAAGTGGTCTTATACAGGTCAGGTGGCGGGATTTCAAATTCAAAGCCTGCATAAATGAACTGGTCGCAGTGAAGCGGATCAAATACATATTCTGCATGGCCATCCGGGTAGAGTATGTAATTGGGATCATCGACTACTGATATGCCATTGACCGTGACGTCCTGGATATAATAAGACGAATCAGGGATTATCGAATACACAGGTTCGGAACCGCAGCTAAAGACCTGTGTATGGTCGGGCGGACTCAGGATACCGTCCGGGGATTGAACCAGGCCGTTATTGCCGGCACCGGCTGTAACAGGGACACTGATATACACATAATTGCTTTCCACCGGATATGATTCCACATCGGTATTGGCCCATACATGATACCCTGAACAGTTGATCGGGCAGTCTGTGTGAACGCCGCATGAAAAGCTGATAAGCACGTCGCTGTTGAACGGGATATCCATGGGGTTGTTGAACTTCACCGTGGTAGTACCCGGCTGGTATAACGGGTAACTCGCGTTGGGATTATGAATTATTATCACCCGGTGCGGGTGGGCTGAACAGCCGTCTGACCATACCGTTATACATTCAGGATCGAATGGATCATCGACCACGAAACTCTGGTCAAATGTTATAAAAAACCCGTTTGTCTCATTTACAAGACCCTGGTTGATGTGAAACGAGACATTCCATAACTGAGATTCCCCTGCAATTCCCGGAGATACGGTTAATACAACATCATTCACTGTTGTATCAGCAGATACAGCCCCGCAGAAAAAAATCAGAAGAACTGCAGCAATGATTCCCGAAACAGAAATACACCGGGAATAATCCGATACTCCCGAGATATACCCTGCGCTACGCTTAAGCGGAGTACTGCGCACCATTTTTGCCACCTTTTATGCCATTCACCCTGAATGGAGGCTTCCCGACCGGATTTTACAGGCAGACGGGCGCTCTCCCTGCCAGGTGGATGAATATCTGTGAGGTATACTTAAGTAATATTTAAAGTTACTCCGGATCACGCCTGACAAACAGGTGAGATATGGAGGAAAATGCCCGGTTTGTATCAGGACCGTATCCTTGCGGCAGGTAAATACGACTGAACCCGGGAACGAACTACAGGTTTCAGGTCACCGGGGAGGTCCCTGGATCAGAGATCGCTCTCTTTTCTGGATTTGAGAGCATTTCCATGACGGGAGTAGAAAAATATGCAGGACAATTTTTTTTAAAAACGAACCGGTGCCGCAGGCGTGGAACGCATGTGAACCGCGAGGGTATCCCTGCCGGATGATATCAGTCAAATCCGGAAATCCCGGTAATAACGCGGGTGGTCTGATGAATAATGTTCATCAGCGGAGATTAAACTGAAATTATTTCAGGAAAAACGGGCCTGGAGGGATTCGAACCCTCGACATCCGGGTTAGAAGCCCGGCGCTCTATCCAAGCTAAGCCACAAGCCCACGCAGCAGAAATATTTGGGCTACTTCATAATTAATTCTCGCTCCTGCAGGAAGACCGCGCCGCTGCACCGGGAAGATATGATTGAATTTTATATGCGGTACGAAAAAGTCCGGTTAATATTCACCTGCCCTCCTTTTTTATGCTCATTTGTGGGCCGTGAAGGCTCATAGCGCGTTCTGTTGAAATCCTTCCTGTTCTCTCACTATTCAGCTTTCGTTACACTCCTCATCGCGACATTCCCGGGGCTGATACCCATGATCATATGTGTGCGCCCCCGCAATGCAACCGGGACCGTGCTACGTTCTAAAAAAACAGAATCACATGCAATCCTGCCTTGAGTCAATCCTGCGGAATGTACAGGCAGATCCTCCCTGAATTCCGGGTGTTCAGTGGGAAAAGAACGCAGGGATGAATCCCCTGAACATTCCGGATCAGCGAAATCAAAAATGTGAAAAAGGGCTTTTTGGGATATTGATACCGGATAACGTACACCTGCCCCTATCCGGCATGGAAGCAGGTCGATTTTACGATATCGACGGTAATTGGTTTAATTACCCCTTCATGAGTGACGCTCTTCACCGTCGAGGTGCCGATACACCTGACTTTTATCCGCGCAGACATCCTCTCCCTTTCTTCATAATGGAGCCCCTGCGTAAATTCAACAATTCTTTTCATGGTGATGCTGATTGATATTGCCTCAGCAATTATTCCCGAATCTCCGGCGATAAGATCTTCCATATCCACAGACGTCATAAAAACAGGGGAGCCTGCGTCTATACCTGCAAGGGTGACAACATTGGGAGTACTCTGCAGCTCAAGCGTGCGTGGTTTACCCTGTCTGAGTTCCGTGATAACTTCGGGAGCGATTCCGGTTAGTGCATAACAGATCATGGTATTCACCCGTACATGGGAAGCTGGTCTTTCTTTGGCATCCCTTCGGCAGTCTGGACCTGTTCGGCAAGTTTATGCATTGCAGACTCGATCTCTTCGGCCTGGTCGAGAAGAGGCTTTGTATCGATTTCAAGTGAATACATCTTGTTCAACACATCGATAGTAGCGGCCGATGCCCGCGGGTCGGGAGCGTTTATAGTCTCGCCGAGCAGTCCAAAGGCTGCAATGTTTCGTATCTTACATTCTGTCAGGATACTGCTGGCAATACCGGATATGGATCCGATTGGCAGTATCTGGGTCGCATCCTTTATCCGTGGAAGGGCATCATCAGTTGTGGCAACACCAAATACCCGCTTTTCAGGTTCATTTGTAATAATGCCCGCAATAGTGACCACCTCTTTTGGTTTGAACGGCATGAGCCAGTCCATTATTCCGTTCGCCACTTCATAGCAGATCATCGGGTGAATAGGGATATCGGCAACAATGGCGGTAATCAAATCACGTTCATAAAATCGCACCGGGACATTGATCACTCCTTTTGTCATCATTGCGAGAGGTGGGAAATATTTACTGTTCATACTCCCGATCTGGTCGAATTCCATCTGCTCAACCATATACGAAAGGGCAATACTGCCCACAAGCCCGCTTCCCGGAAATCCCATGAGCACTGAAGAACCTTCATTCTTCAGGGGCTTTGAGAATATCTTGATATCAACATTTGGTTCGGGTGACATTAGATTAACATATCTCGGCAACATAAAAAGTATTATGCAAGAGTATCAGATCAAGCGGGGTTTTACAAAAGATCTCAGGAAAAATGTGCTTGAACAGATGAAATTGTGTTTCGGGAGTGAAATACAGGAAAATGGAGATCACTGCCAGACATCGTTTGGTGCGCTTAAAATCCTGGATGTGGTGACAGGAAAGGACGGAAAATCCATTATAGTCCGCACAGAATCAAATATTGATGCAGATGATGAGACTATCCTTGACACAAACAGGCGGTTCCGGAAGTACCTCGATGCGGTAACCGGTTATTCTACAAAAGAACGGGTTAAAAAGGCAAAAAGTGTTGAATAACTATTCTATCACAATTGCCGGTTTGAATGGGAGGGCAGATGATGCCTTTGCATGCACGCTCTCACCTGCATCGAATACCTTTATCGGTACACCGAACTCTTTTTGAAGGAATGAGCACGCATTTTCAAATATGGATTTTTCGTCAATAGCAGATGCAGTAATCTGATCGACCAGCTGCGGTGGGAGACGGTGAATGAGCGTCGTACACTGCCGTGTTGCATCAGTCGCCTCTTTTCCGCGTTTCTTCATGGAATCATTTTTCATGATCTCACGAATGACCAGGTTTTTGTCCTCTGCCCCGGCAACCATTGAGAAGATCTCCTGTTTCCAGCCCGGAGCGTAGTAAATTGAGATAGAAGCCGGTTCTATCTGGATGATCTTCAGTATGGACTCAATATCTTCAACCGTCCGGGCAAGGAGTTCTTCTGCCAGTTCAAGGTCAGGTGTCACCAGTTTCTCGTCTGCAACAGGCCACTCTGCAAATGATACGAGCCCCTCCTTATGGAGCTCTTTCCAGAGGTACTCGCAGGTAAAGGGGATAATTGGCGCGAGGAGCCGTACCCATACCGAACAGAGCTCCTTCAGGTGACGGCTTCCGTGTGGTGCCCCGGCTACACGCCTGCGGTACCATTTCAGGTCCGATTCAATTGCATAGAACGATTCCTGCAGGGCCTGCCTTGTCTGGAAGTTATCCAGTGCTTCAGTAGTCCGCCTGATATGGTACTGGAGCCGGCTTATCAGCCAGGTATCGATATCCGAACTTTCTCCGGTGCTGTTCCCCAGTTCACTGACAGTATTCCAGAATCGTTCGATCTGTTTTCGTGTCGATGCAACAAGTTCGTTCCTCCAGTCAAAGTCCTGCCAGGGCTCTGCACTCCCGACAAGGAACATACGTACGGTATCTGCTCCAAACTCACTCACGGCATCTTCCAGCAGGAACACATTCCCTTTCGAAGACGACATCTTGGCTCCGTTTAAAAGCCCCATTCCAAACACAACCATCCCTTCCGGGAGAAGGCTCTGCGGGAATATGGCAACGTGGTGGAAGAGCTGGAATGTCAGGTGATTTGATATGAGATCTTTTGCAGAAAACCTGAAATTGTAGGGATACCAGTAGAGGAACTCTGCACGGATCTCTTCAAGCCGGGCTTTATCAGGGAGTTCCGGAGATTCCCTGCCGAGAAAGATGAAATCAAAAACCTCGGGCGTGAGCAGTTCGGGAGAGAATTCCCTGATCCGGTGAGCGATAGTATAATATGCCATGTATATGGTCGAATCGCTTAACGGTTCGATAAGCCATGCCGGATCCCACGGGAGGAGGGTCCCGAGCCCGACACGCCGGGTGCATGCCCAGTCCTTCAGCCAGTCAATCGTCCTCTCGAACTCAGCCCTGACTTCAGGCGGGACAAGTGCCATGTCTTTGAGGTGGTCTGCAACCTGCTCTTTCCATTCAGGATCGCTGTACTGGAGGAACCACTGGTCATGCAGTATCTTCACAAACACCTGGCTTCCACAACGGCATACAACTGATCGCGTATCAAACTCGAACATTATGGTGGAGCCATACTCTTCGATCATGCGCTTTGCGACAGTATCTCTCGCAATACGTACGGGCTCCCCGCCATATTTATCAAAGAGTTTTCCATGGCTGAATTCTGCGCTGTAGACTTCCTGTGTCAGGCTTTCCATCCGTGAATCGGACTGGTTTTCGATTCCCGCCCGCTCCACCGCGTCTTTTGCAGGGAATTCCCCGTAACCCGGGACGCTTATAAGGGCCAGCGGCCTGATACCGGTATATTTTCCCAGGCTCTGAAGGTCACGGAGTGCTATATAATCAAAAGGTGCATGGGCCGGGACACTCATGACTACTCCGCTCCCCATATCAGGATCAACAAAATCTGCCGGTAAAATCGGGACTTTACCACAGAGCGGGTGAGAAACCTCCTGGTCTGTTAAGGTAGTCCCTGGTATCTCGTCTGTAATAACGACGGTGTGATCCTGTAAGGAGATTTTTTCAGCAGCCTCCCTGCTTACAATCCAGCTCCTGCCGTCAACGACAGCTCTCACATAGGTTACCCCGGGGTTTACCCAGAGGTTGGTTACACCATAAATTGTTTCAGGACGCAGCGTGGCAGTAGGGATGAGATCGCCGTTCCATGAAAACATCACAAGGGTAAACTTCAGAATTTCTGCCTTGTCGCCTTCCAGAAGGTCATGATCTCCGACAGGGTTCTCACATTGCGGGCAATAGCGGACAGGATGTGCTCCTTTTAAGACGTGCCCCCCCTCATGAAGATGTTTCCACTGCCATTCAATGAACTTGCTGTAGGTCGGGTCAACGGTTGTAAAACGTCTTCTCCAGTCAATAGAAAGGCCGCACTCCTTCATTACCCGTGCATATTCCTCTGAAAAATGCCTGACGATTGCAAGAGGATCGACAAACTCTTTCAGGGTCTGTTCCGGGACTTTATAGAGATCGCGGTACAGTGTGACTGCCTTTTGGTCGCCACGGGCTATCCGTTTGGATATCCCGATAACCGGCGCTCCGGTGACATGAAATGCCATCGGGTAGAGAACTTCCCTGCCCCGCATGCGCCAGAAACGTGCAATCACGTCAGGAACGATATAGGTACGGCCATGGCCCACATGCATGGCTCCACTCGGATACGGATATGCAACCGTAATATAAAATTTTTGACGATCTGATGGGTTGGCCTCAAAGGCACGATCCCAAGCTGCAAGGGCGTCGCTTTCAAGCTGCCCCATGTCTGGTCCGCTCACTGGAATTCACCTTCTCCTTGTAAATAAAAGAATAAAATATGGTTATACTGGCCTTAATTTTATAACGTCTCCATCATTATGGCGTTTTATCATTTCAAGAGCAATAGTGCTGTTTTTTGCCAGGTGGATCTCTCCGGCGTCATTCACCGTTGCAGTAAACAGGTATTCCTTCCCGGCAAAGACATCAACAATTTTGCCGCTCTGTTCCGGGCAGATGATAGCAAGCTGTTTCTTATCCATGCGAATCTTAACGCCCCCGCCCAGCTGGAGTTCTTCTTCGGGCTGCGGCTGGGAAGGTTGCTTTTCAAGTTCACTTTTTGGTCTGATATCTATCCCGATTCCGACTTTATTAACGATACCGGCAATATTCTTACCACCTTTTCCGATGGCTGCCGGGACGTCCTTGTCATCGATATAGACTACCGCTTTTGATTCCGAAAGCATATGCACGTCTACGAACCCGTCGGTATACCGTCCTATCTCCCTCTGGATCTCCTTCTCGGTAATCTTCCACGAGGAGCTGACCTCTTCTTCTTTCACTACTGACGGTGTTTTAAGGGGCGCCGAAACAGTTTCCATGTGCATGACCGGCATAACAATGGTCTCCTGGTCATACTTGAACACCTCGAAAACCAGTTCTCCGGTCTCATGATCACTGACAATTGTGACAGGGCGCAGGTTGATTTCACTTGACATCCCTTCAGGGACCTTAATGGTAAAGCCGACATCATAGACGTTCGTGATCTCCCCCTTATCAACAAATATTATCGTGTTGATACTTTGTGGGAGGACCCCGAAATCCACGCGATCTGAGAACCGTTGCAGGGCATCGTGTGCCCCTGTGGCATGAAGGACGCCGATCATACCGATTCCTGCCAGTCGCATATCAGCGAACACGCGGAAGTCCTCATTTTTCCTCAGTTCATCAAAGATCACGAAGTCAGGCCTGACGAGCAGAAGAATGTCAGCAGTATTTGCCATGCTTCCATCGAGCGTGGTGTACTGGGTGATGTGATCAGGAACCTGGAGTTCACGCGGGGCTTCCATTGTTTTTACAACAAAACCGTGGTCTGCGAGATACGTCGCGATACTCTGTGCAAGGGTGGTCTTTCCCGCCCCTGGCGGTCCTGCAATAAGAAGGCCCCGCTTGTCCCCGATAATACGATTCTTGATAACATTTGACTTGTCGTAGTCCTCAAGCGTGATGTCCACGATTGGTCTGACTGCAGTAATCTCCATTCCGTCGCTAAACGGTCTGCGGGTAATGGCAATTCTCAGTGATCCGATCTGGACAACGGTCACGCCTCTCTTCTCAACCTCTATAAAACCGTCAGGGTCGCGTTTTGCCCGTTCAACAATCTCCTGTGCAAGGTTCCGGAGTTCGTACTCGCTCGTCGGCTGTTCCCTGATCCTGACGAGACGCATCTCTTTTATAGTCCCCTTTTTTGCAACGGGAGGTACACGTTCCTTGAGATATACCGCTATGGTATGCTCATCAAAGAACTGGTCGATCCCGAGCGGGGTGAAATCCTCGACCTGGGGTTTCAGGTACATTACATCAAGCCCTTTTGCCCTGGCCACTTCTGCCTGGACAATATCGCTCGTAATGAATTTTGCCCCGTTTTCGATTGCTGCGTTGCGTATTAATGCATCAATCTCTCCGCCACTGGCAAGTTTGACCTGCTCAAGTGTGGGTCTGACACCCACAAATTTCAGATCTATTGTGCCCTCTTCTGCCAGCCTGCAGAGTGCCTGAAGTTCTGTGAGACCACTGAATCCTATTTCACGCCCCTGGTTTGCCTGGGCCTCGAGTTCTGCGATAACTGCTTCAGGTATAATTATTGATGCACCATTATATTCCCCGGTTTTTATCATAGAGGTGATTCGGCCGTCAATAACGACGCTTGTATCTGGTACCAATTTCAAAAAATATCACCAGAATAGTACTTGTCATTGATCTTTATTAGCATATACCTTGGATGGATCGAAGACCTTGTCTGAGATGGTTTCTCCATCCAGTGTCCGGTAAAAGCAGGAACGGTATCCGGTATGGCAGGCTGCGCCTTTCTGCTCGACTTCATACAAAAGGCAGTCTTCGTCACAGTCAACCAGTATTCTCATAACCTTCTGGACATGACCGCTCTCTTCTCCCTTTTTCCACATTTTCCTGCGGCTCCTGCTATAAAAATGGGCAAAACCTGTTTCCTTCGTCAGGCGGACTGCCTCATCATTGGCATATGCAACCATCAGTACGTCACGCGTGGATACATCCTGGACGACAACCGGAATGAGATTATCTGCAAAGTTTAATTTCAGCATATTATACTCCCATTAAAGATTTCATTATAATTACGAGAATGTCCCCAATAAAGAGTGCGACGAATAATCCAATCAGAATGGGGATCATAAACGGCACCCCGTAGGATATCCAGACTTTTCCGGCCCGCCTGTAAAGCGCTATCTCTTCACGGTAGTCATCCGGGTGAAGGCGCAAATCTTTTGTGTAAATTCTTTTCTCATTTTTGAGCATACTCTTCAGAGCCTCACCGGTGCGAATAAATCTCCGGTTCAGGTTCCCCTCATCGTCGCTGATCTCTTCCATCACATAGCCGAATGATCTCCCGATTTTATCGCCCTCTACCGGAAAACCAAGAAATTTATAGGGAAACGGCGCGTGGTTTCCCGAAAAGACGTTCATCACGTAAATTCCTGCCGGGGTCAGCAGGTTGAGTATCACGGCATTTACCAGTACGCTGAACGGAAAAAAATTGTGAGGAGGATAGCCGGATAATGGCATAAAAGGAAAAGCGGGAATGGAAATACATATAAATATCAGGGCCCACGCATCTGCACCCCCGAATAAATGGAAGTATGCAAAAAAATAAAACATAAAACAGAATATCCCTGTCATTACCAGGAAATAAACTGCCGGCTGCCAGCCGTCTGCTACAAGGACCATGCCGTAAAACCATATCGCGAGGGGAATAGTAATGGCAAGCATGGGATACCATGTCCTGAACGGCACCCGGCGCTCCCGTACATCGAGAACTGATGCATAAAGAAGTGTGACTGCTATAACAGCGGACGAGAGGGCGAGCGGAAGAATCATAGTCCTGGTATATCTTTGTCGGTCTGATTTTTAAGTCTGGCTTTTACTCACAGACTCAGCGGTGAGGTAAGAGATAAGTCATTGCATACAATATATCTGTATAACGAAACACACGGGTGCCAGCAGGTTCCTGCAGAATTTTAAATCCCTTATACCGGACGCGGCTCATGAAAACTGAGGAAATACTTGACCAGATGATAAAAGAGTCCCCTGCGGTGGGGACCTGGGCACTTCATGAACTTTTTGACTTTACCGGGTCCAAGGGAACCTATGGTATTGCCTTTGCACACCCGGAAGGTGTAAAATGGTATCTGTTATTTGCCGGAGGTGAACCTAAAGGGGCGATAATGATCGATGAACGGGGCAGCCTGTTTGGTGACAAAGCGATTTATCTCCTGAAGGGTACCGAGAATTTTACTCTCCACATTCTCGATCCGCCTGTTGTTGAGAGGTTCATCCTCGGGTGCAGGATATATGATACCAGTCATCTTATCCGGACTAAAACGTTCAATGTTCCCCAGTTTGGGAAAAAAGCAGAGGGAATTGGAAAATTGATACTCGCCATAAAAAAGAGCGGGCAGGCGCAGCCCGGGATCCTCGTTACGATGCGTAAGGGCAGGCAGGTTGTAGGGAGTGACATCACAAACCCTGACGGGAAGGTATCTTTCAAACTTGTGTATGGCCCGTACGAATGTGTTCTGTCGCAGAAACATTTCAGGGTCGAAATGTTTGAGTTTCAGTTTAACCCGGCACACAACGAAAAAATTATTGAGCTTGATATCGATTCTGCCTGCCAGTAAGCCCCGATCGGCAATAATCTTCTTTTAATGTGTTTTTTGACGGAGAGGTAAAGAATATAAAAGGATACGATTATTATAAAAGAAAATGAGAGGTATGTGCTATGGAGAAGAAGAGGATTGAAAAGGCTGATTTTGAGGCAATTCTCTCAGGTGAGAAGGATATCACCGGCTTTTTTGATATTAACCCGGCGGACGGAAAGATGGTCGTTTTCGGGGTGCACACGGCAAGCAACCCGGATTACCTGATTCGTGCAATTTATGAAATGTTTGAAGGGAACCTGAACAGGCGGCTGGCTGTGCAGGCAGTAAAAAAACTCTATCGTTCGGTTGGCCTCGGTGCAGTCGGCCTGAACAGGTTCCTGAAAAAACTGGAACTTAACCTTGATCCGGTCGATTTCATGCTTCTTGTTTTCAAACTCCAGCATCAGCAGGGCTGGGGAGCTCCAATGGAAGTGATAGAACGAAACGAGTCCCGGCTCGTCCTGAGGTCCCGGGCAACGTTTGAATCAGACGTGATGAAAGACTGGAAGATGCAGGTTTGCGGTCTCCATTCCGGCTGGATAGAAGGGATCCTCTCCAGTGTTACCGGCTCCAACTGGGTCTGTGAAGAAAAGAAGTGTGCTGCCGCAGGCGACGGGTACTGTGAATTTGTCGCGGAGAAGAAAACTCCGACCTGGGCCGATATCACCGATTCCCTTCTGAAAGGGGATACTGCAATTACGGAGTTCATAGAGCATAAACCCCTTGAAGGCACCATTACCTTTATTGACCGGCCTGTTGTCATTATGCCCCGGATAATTTTTACCTCCCTTATGGGATCCATGAGCCGGATAGTCGGGGAAGCGGCTGCGGGCGGAGTTGTCAATTACAGGGCGTATATGGAACTTGGGTCACAGAACATTGCATATTTCAGGAGCATGGGGATTACTGACCCGGCAAAGCTTGTGGATCTTGCCCTGACAATGTATTCGCAGATGGGTTGGTTCAGGGTTGTTGGAATGGAATGGGATGAAGCGCGGAAAGAAAAAGTGATCCGCCTTGATCATACTGCAGAGTCACAGGCGGTTGGAACGGCTGCAAAGCCTGTCTGTTATTGTACATCAGGCCTGATCGCCGGAATCGTATCAGCCGCGTACGGTGTGAGGGTGCAGGGCAAAGAAGTGAAATGCCAGTCGAAAGGGGACCAGTATTGCGAGTTTACGGTAAAAGACAAGGTTGAAGAGAATTAGTGTATTAATGGGGACCCCTGAAAACATCTTTTTTACATATACGCATCAGTTAAATTTTTCTTAATCTGGTATGAGTATCCGGGTGCGGCAGAGACGTGCGTAATGAATTTTTTAAAAGAGAATTATTAAATTTTTAACCGTTTTATCTCTTCGACATTCCTGGCGAGCGCTTCTATCTCGGAATCAGTGATCTTCATTTTAGACTCCATCTGGTCGAACTCCTTTAATAACTGCCGGATCCGGATGTACATCACATAGACCACGAATAAAAGGACCAGGATTACAATCCCGAAGATAATCAGCATAATTTCTGCCAGTGTCATTTTTTACCCCTGAATAATACTTTTGCAAAACGCTCGATGAATTTATCCTTTGTCTCAACACTCTTTTCATCGTAGGTGATTCCGGCAAGTGAAGCGGCTATCTTTTTTATCGCAACAGATGAACCGGAACCTGGATACTTGATAACGACAGGAATTTTGAAGGATGCGGCTCTCCGGATATTCGGGTCTTCCGGAATTGTCCCGATTACTTTTACGCCAAGCACTTTTTCCATCTTTTGCGAGACAAGTTCCGGTTTTTCCACTCCTGCCCGGTTAATAATTACGCCAAGCACATGTCCGCCAACGACCTCGGTCAGTATCTTGGTCTTTAAGGCATCCACAATTGAAGAAAGTTCAGGATTGACAACCAGGACGACATCATCTGCGACAGCGAGGGGGATCACACCGTCCCTGCTTATCCCTGCAGGGGCATCTATCAGAAGGTAATCGCACCTGTCGACCATTTCATTGAGTACATCCCGGAGACGCTCCGGATTCGCCTGCTGGAATCCCTGAAGCGATATGCCGCTTGGAACAACTTTTACTCCGGCAGGACCCTCGTAAATCGCATCGTTGATGTTTGCCTTTCCTGCAAGTACTTCATGCAGTGTAATGGGAACGTCTTCCAGCCCGATTGCGAGTCCTAAATTGGCCATTCCGATATCTGCATCCATTATTATGGTATTTTTACCGAACTGGGCAAGACTGGTGCCAAGGTTGACGGTCACTGTCGTCTTTCCAGTACCCCCCTTTCCAGACGCAAAAGTGAATACCCTGACCATTTAACCCTCCATAGGGATGATTGTCTTTGATTTATATAAGTCTAATGACAGAAACGCCATAAATATCTACAACCAGTCGCGTAACACCTTTCTCACATCATTTTTGATGGTATCAACCTGATCAACCGAAAGCATGGCGTTGCTTTTTATAATAATTAACAATGGTGAACCCCTGAATTCAATAGTCTCCACATTGACGCCGTCTTTCACAATCTCATGGCCTGTTACAATATACTGGGCGAAATATGCAGCATCCGTTTCTGCAGAAGGATTTCCTGAAGATACGACAACAAGTCCGTCAGATGATGCAATAGTCAGCGAATCGAGGGAATATTTTTGCCGGATCGCAAGCGTATTCTGATTAATGTCAGAATACTGTGCACAAACATGGCTGTCCTGGGTTGTAAATGCAGTCCGGCTCACGGTCGCATCCGGGCTGGTCACCTGTGGTGCGGGTATCGCGTTCAGTTCAGGAGTGGTGTCCTCTGGTTGTCGTTTATATTTTTTCAAAAGATAGTAAACGAGAATGAACCCGGCCAGGACTATTAATATTACTATAACGGGGAGAATAAAAGAAAACCAGGAATCATCGGGAACAGGAACCATACTCTGTCATCCTAGTTCTTGTCGTCCCGCTCGAGAAGGTGTTCAAGATTAAGTTTCTCAACCATTATCCTGCAATTTGCGCGTATCTTTTCTGACATACTTTCGAGATCCATTTCATCAAATACTTTTAAATCTTCATAAATGAGCCTTTCATCGTCATCTTCATAGTCATCGGGACTGCCAGAGGCACCAGCCGGGCTTACCTGCCCGGGTTCTGGTTTTTTAGTAGCTGATACACTCTCAACCGCGGCAAGATTATCAGTCTTCTTCCCTGGAACTATCGTGTCAGGCTCACGCCGTCGTGCCGGGCTTCGCTGTGACGAAATTTCTGCCTTCTTTTTGGGAACGGTTTTCTCTTTATCCGGTATCACCGCGGATCCCTGCGGCAGCCGTATGTCCCCGTCACGCACAACTGCACGGGCGTTGAATTCTATTGAAAGCTGGATCTGGGCTTCAGTAAGATCCGATAGTTCGGCTTCGCCCTCGGCTTCAAGGATGGAGAGGACGGCTTTCCATGCATCCTCCCCGGTAAGATCGTTATATGTTGCAAGCAGCACCTTCCCGTTCTTCAGCACCAGCGACACCGGGATTTTCATCCCGGAAATATTACAATATCCCGAAAACCCGCTTGATTTCATCTCAAGCAGAAGCTGTTGGATGCTCACGCCTTTTTTAAGGGCCCTGAATGTTCCCCTGGGAAGCTGCATCAATTATCATAATGTTGCCTCTTCTAATAATTTTACTGCATGAAATCCAATTTTCCAAAAAATTCTTATTTTTCGGATGCCTTCCCGAAATTTTCCTGACCTTTTTGTAACTTACGCTTGCAAACATTTTTATTTATATATTTCCAGAAAGATTCCTTTATATGAAGGTGGCAGATAATGTTGAAACAGATTCTCGGAGAATTTTTAAAAATTGAAGGAGTGTCCGCTGCTGTCGTTGTTGGACGGGACGGATTTGTTATTGAGAGCGCAGTATCGGGTAAAATGGACATTGACGCTCTCGGTGCCATGGCTTCAACAGGTATGGGTACATCTGAGGCCATGGGAAAGGAGCTGGGAAAGGGCGAATTAAAACAGATGCTGGTAGAACTTGAGAAGGGCCCGATTATTATGTCTCCGCTCTCTGCAGATGAGCTCATTGCCATCGTTGCAGAAAATGTTGCAAATGTTGGAAGAATTCGTTATGAGCTGAAGAAAAATAAAGAACGCCTCGTTGCAGCGCTTTAATCATGTTTCTGCCTCAAGGGAAAGATTTGGGAAACATAGACAACCCGCTTCAGGACGACTCCCTGCAGTATCTTCTGAGTTTTGCAGGACTTATAGAGATAAAAACAGGTGCAGGGGAAGGGTTTATCCTCACCGAAAAAGGAAAGCTTTCCGCAGCCTGCTTTCAGAAATCCGGTGTGATATTCAGGGGAAAAGAGGCCCTTGCACAAATGAGGGGATGGCAGGCCGAAAATCAGGATGATATTCCGGTTTTTGCCCTTCGGGAATATACTCCTGACGAGTTCAAAGAAGCAAGTGATCTCTGTTCCAGTCATGACCTGCTGCTGGAAAACCGTGCAGATGAAAAGAGTCGCCGTATAGAGAACCTGCTCGATGAGAGCAAGTTAAAAAACCTTATGAGGCAGCCGGGGGTTATAGCGGTTTCCGCGTTTTTCGAGGGATTTGCAGTCCAGTCATTCGGAAAAGCTGATTTTGAAGAGGTTGCAGCCATGGCTGAGGATTTTCTCAGGGCCGGAATGAAGATTGCCCGTGACCTGAAGATAGGCCTGCTCGACCAGATTCTCCTGGAGACCGGAGAAAATAAATGCCTTATAGCCCCATACGGGGATCTATACCTTTGTCTTCTTACAACTGGTGATGCAAATCTTGGATTGATACGACTTGCATTAAAAAATATTCGTGAGGAGGCAGAGTAAGGTGACCGGCAGAACCAGGTCACCTCTCCGGGATATCCCGGGGAAACAAGCGGGATAATTCGGGCACCATGTGTACAGATGAAATTCGGAGATGAAAAGGATGGCAAAAGAAAACGGGAAAAAGTCTTCTCTCCGGAAACTTTTTGGGAAAAAAGATAAAGAAGAGGTTCCCCCGGACGTGCCGGACCAGACCGGACTCTCTCACACGGAGATCCCGGGACCATTGGGAAAAGAGGAGGGTCTGGACGAACTCATCAGGAAAATAGGGCTTAAAAGCGAGAAACCCTCTGATCTTCCGGCAGAGGTCCGGGCACGTCCTGATAAGGATCAGCTTTTTGCAGGGGTCGAAAATGCCATCACTGCCGCGCCGGTTGCCGGAACTAAGGACCTGCGGACCGGTGGGGGCAGGGTACGTGAAGGGAAACCGGAGTTATCTGAAAAAGACACGTATTCCCGGGAAAAGGCCGGAGAGAGGGATGAAAGCGGGTATGTAACCAGCCGTGCACCCGCGCCCGTGCCCGCACCGTCTCCGGACCAGGAAGAATTTATCGGAACCTCTGAAGAAACCGGTCTGGTTGACGATTCCGGTGATGCTGCAGCTGCTCATTCACGACCAAAATTCCAGCCCGCAAAGAAAACGGTCTGGTCGGAAGGAATTAAACAACCCGAGGACGCAGTTGTTACGATTGACCAGATCAATGACCTTTCAGGTCTTATACTGCCGAAAGGTGCGACATTCGAGATTGATGAACTGAAGATACGCCACAGGACCAACATTTTCGATATGAACGAGGCCGGCGCACCGGCGGGCAGGAAAGAATCCGACTGGTCTGATGATATCTCGCATACCGGAATAAAAGACATAGCCCTGGATGCTGCAGGTGTAGAAGCCGCAGAATCGGAAAAAGCAGGATTTTTGAGCAAACTGAACCTCTTCAATGTAATCCGGCACGAACCGGTGGAATACAACCGAAAAATTCACGGCCCGATTGTTAATCTGGTAATGAAACCGCGCCCTGGTGTGGAAGAGATAGAGATGTATCCTGTCAACGAACCCTATGCTTATGTCAGGATTACCTATGACCATGCCACTCATGAATATACATACGAAGTGATCGAGCCTTCACTCTCACCAGCTGAAGAAGACCTGTTCAGGGAGATCAAAGAGAGGATATTTGAACGGCTGGATGTCAATACCCAGGATATTATCGAGGAAATTGCCAAAAAAACTCTTAAAAATGTAACAGATGAAATAATATCCGATTATGGCATCCACCTGACACCCCTTCAGCGGGAGAAGATCCTCTATAATATGTACAAGGAATTCCTTGGCAATGGAATGGTCGATCCGGTAATGCACGACAAATATATCGAGGATATCTCCTGTGACGGTGTGAACAGCAGTTTATTCGTGTACCATTCCCGGTATGAATCGATGCGGACAAACCTGTTGTATAAAAATGCAGGCGATCTAGACTCTTTTGTGACAAAGCTTGCCCAGAAATCAGGGAAATACATCTCCATTGCTGAACCGATCCTTGATGCCACCATGAGCGACGGTTCACGTATCCAGATGACCCTCGGGCAGGAGGTCACGGCACACGGGTCAACCTTCACCATCAGGAAATTCCGTGACGAACCGATCACCCCGACCGACCTCATCGAGTGGTCGACATTCTCGCCACTCTCCATTGCATTTCTCTGGCTTGCAGTTGAAGGGGGAAAATCATGCATTTTTGCAGGCGGAACTGCATCAGGGAAGACAACGTCCTTAAACGCGATCTCCCTCTTTATACCGCCGCTGGCAAAAATCGTCACCCTCGAAGATACCCGTGAATTGAAACTGCCCCATCCGAACTGGATTCCGAGCGTTACACGTGCATCGTTTGATACCGGCGGAAAGGGCGAGATAGATATGTACGAGCTGCTCAAGGCCGCGATGAGGCAGCGTCCCGAATATATCATCGTCGGAGAAGTCAGGGGTCGTGAAGCCCTGACGCTTTTCCAGGCTATGAGTACCGGGCATATCACGTACTCCACCATACATGCAGATTCCGTGGCCAGCATTGTCCACCGTCTCGAAAATCCACCGCTCAATGTTCCGAGGAATATGCTTTCGGCACTTGATCTGGTATCGGTACAGGTCCAGGCGAGGGTTGGCGGACAGAGAATAAGAAGAAACAAGCAGCTTATCGAGATTCTTGATATCGATCCAAGGACAAACGAGCTTATTACAAACGAAGTCTTTAAATGGCATCCTGCAACCGATGAGATTACTTATTCAGGAAAATCCTTTATTCTTGAAGAAATTATGGAAGAAAAAGGGTGGGACGAGGCACGAATGCGTGAAGAGCTCAAGATGAGACAGGAGGTCCTTGAATGGATGAGAATAAAAAAGCTGCGGAATTACCGGGATGTAAGTAACATCCTGATCCAGTATTACCGCGACCCGGCACAGGTGATGGAAAAGGTGAGAGCTGACCTGTATGAATAGTTACGAGCGGTTCTGCTTCCGTCTTTTCGGAAACAGGGTTAAAAAGAAGAGGGAAAAGTATGCAGAGCTTCGAAACGACCTTCTTTCTGCAAGGATGAAAGTGCCGTTTGAGGTTTATATCTCGACAGCCTACGTAAGCTCATTCATTGCAGGCATCTGTTCAGCAGTCGCCCTTGGATTTCTGACATTTATTTTTAACCTTCCCTCCCTGATAATCTACCACGGTGCAGTACCTGAATTTATGTTTGTCATCTCCGAGTACAGCCTTTTTATCGGTACGCTGCTCGCGATAATCATCTCATTTGCAGTGTTCGGAGGGATAACCTTCATAATTTTCCTTGTCTACCCTTCAGTTGTGGCAGGGAACAGGAGACGTAATATTGATGCAACCCTTCCCTACGCCATCAATTACATCACTGCCATGTCAACGGCGGGAATTCCACCTGCCGAAGTGTTCCGGCAGCTCGCAGGCAGTCCCATTTACGGGGAAAGCGCTACGGAAGCACGTTATATTGCCCTTGAAATTGACCTTTTCGGGCGCGATCTTATCGATGCGCTCAGGCTGATTTCTGCAACCACCCCGAGTATGAGAATGAAGGAATTCCTGCAGGGCTCCATGGGGTGTATATCGAGCGGTAGCAACCTTACAGATTATTTCAGGACAAAGGCCGACCAGTATGCCCTGGAAAACCGACAGACGCAGAAACTCTTCCTTGACACGCTGGGACTTATCGCAGAGTCATACGTGACAGCCATGGTTGCAGGACCGCTGTTTCTCATTATTCTGCAGTCCATCATGTCCATTTTAAGTCGCCAGTCCCAGCCGTTCTTCCTTTATATCATCATTTACATGATGATCCCGTTCGGGAGCATAATGTTTGTAATTCTGATCAGCTCGATGACGCCGGAGACGTGAAATCATGGGAATCGGGGATTTATTCAAAACAGCACTCTCAAAAAAAGGCAAAGACGAAGAGGTCCCGCAGAGTCCGGCTCCTGCTGCAGCGGGAGGAAGTATGCCGCCTGGCAAAGAACCGGGCACATGGGCAGCAACAAAAACCGGGTGGTCGGAAACAAAAAAAGAAGGGCCAAAAAGCCGGTTAGGACTCTTTAAACGAGAAAAAAAAGTTCCCGTCGACCTTGGGCCCGTCGAACTGCAGGCGTTTGAAAAGGAGCAGCAGGAGATTGAAAAGAAACTTGAGCACTACCATGCAGCCCAGACCGGAATCGGCCGGCTGATGCGGCATCCCCTTAAGATTATTCTTGAAAAACCCATCAATATTTTAATTGTATGTATCCCTGTGGCACTGATTGTGTTTATTTTCGGGACAGCTCTCATGATTAAGGATTATGGAATTTTCGTTCTTTTTAATTCTACCGTTATTGACGATGTGATCGTACTGTCAATCCTGATTGTGATCCTCCCTGTTGCTATCCTCGACTTACGTGAAACGCAGCGTGTACGGCACCTCGAAGAAGCCCTGCCTAATTTTTTCCGTGATCTTGCCGGTATGAATGACAGCGGGATGACCCTCCCGAATGCCATACATCTCGTTTCCCAGAGCGAGTACAGCACGCTCACTCCGTACATCAGGCGGATGGACAATGAAATGTCATGGAACACGACATTTATCGATGCAATCAACCGTTTCAGGCAGCGACTCGGGACGCCTCTCACTGACAGGAGCATCGATCTTATTGCCAAGGCAAGCCGGGCGGGAGGAGATGTGAGCGAGGTTCTCAGGGCAGCAGCCAAAGATACATATGAATTTGTCCAGCTGCAGTCCGAGAGAAGGAACAATATGCTCATCTACGTTGTAATCGTTGTAATTTCGTTCCTTGTCTTTGTCTTTGTTATTTTTATCCTTGTGAGCACGTTCCTTACCACGATGGCATCGGCAGGCAGTGCAGCTTCGGCTGCAGGAGCGTCTGCAAGCCAGTTTATGGGTCATGTTGACATATTCTTCTACACCCGCCTTTTCTCGCATGCCGCGATGATCCAGGGCATCTTTTCCGGGCTGGTTGCGGGACAGATGGGTGAGGGCCGTGCGGTTGCCGGCCTGAAGTATTCAGCAGTGATGCTGATAATTGCCTGGGTGATGTTCAGGTTCTTTGTGTAGGCTGAACTGCCAAACCCCTCGTTTTCCTGTCTTTGGACCAGTTTATCAACCGGCAGTGTCCGGCATTGCCGGCAGGCCAGTAAAATATCAGAAAATAAGGCGTGTAATAACCGCAGAAAAAAAGTATCGCCCTGCCAGTTACTCTGTTATACCTGTCAGATTATACCCAGGTCGGCCAGACGTGAGGGCAGGTATTCCTTTGTCACAAAATCAAGACCTTTTGCTGCAAATGCCTGTTGTTCTGACTTTAAATTCATCTTCAGCTGGAGTTGTATCTGTTCTTTCCAGTAATCGGTGGCAAAACGCGGGTCAGACAGTTCACTGTTGAGTGCGGCAACATCGCGTTCGGTCAGGTGGTCTGACGGCAGGTTATAATCGCGGATGTCGCTTGGCTGCACACCGATGAAGTGGGCCTTTGGAGTTGCCAGGAGATCAGATATGTGAGCACTTTTGATAGCGCCGTATGCCACGCTTGCGAAGATCCGGTACGACCATGGATCGCCATCGGTGAAGACGACAACCGGAACATCAAATTTATTATTGATACGGTTGAGGACACGCCGTGTCGAGCGTGCAGGTTGTCCTTTGAGGTGTATAAGGACTGCATTGTATTCTGCATCAAAACCGTTTTCAATGAGCCGGGCATACATACCGCCGGTCTCGATTGCAATAACAAACCGTGCATCGTGCTCCAGGAAATCAAGGTTTTCCACATTGCTCGGGATCTGGTACCCTGCTTCCCCCACGTCGTCCTGGCAGTGGATATCACGTGCTCCTCTCCGGGTCTGTTCACGGAGCTTCAGGGGGCCGAATATTGTCGCGCCGTCTTCTTCGGGCCTGAGATGAAATGCTTCCCTCTGCATGTCGGTGAGAATTTCCAGGTCCTCGATAAGGAAGTTACTCTCGTCCTGGGCAGAAAACTTGGCCTTTTTCCAGCCTTCCGAGATATAATACAACTCTCTCAGGGTCGAAGAACGGTTTTCAAGGATCTGTTTTTTCAAAAACCAGATTACATACGACATCTTCAGGAGGTGAAGGGCGCTTTTTGCAGTTCCGGCTGAACGGACACTTTCACGGTCACCGTATTTCCAGACCTCGGCCTCGTCGTCATATTCGATATTCTGTTTTGTACGGGTTGGAAGGGATATCGAAGGAATTTCCCCTGTTACCATCTGGTCGTACCACCGCCTGGCAATTTCAATAAGTCTCAGCTTTGCGGTCCGGTCGAGTTCCTCTTTAGACATCCACATCCACCACTACAATTTTTTTCTCGTCAATGCCCCTGATTTCCAGGGTTCCCCCGCCTGTACCCCTGTAATCAACTCTCCAGACCGATCCGGGCTCAAGCGGGACTTTCCAGACCTTTGTATATTCATTATCCAGCTCTGTTACAAAGTCGGGGGGAGTTGTTGCATCGCCTGCGCCGTCCTGTGAAGTATTATAAATGCTGATGGTCTCAGGATGAGAGGTATAATTTTTCACCTCGATGCTGACTTTTCCGTCCCTGATCATTTTTTTTGCCACTACTTTCTTCATTATTCTCCCCTCGATAGGGGAGATATCAGGGAGCGGCATATCGACAATCTCTGCTACTTTTTCAGCCAGTTCAGGAATAATTGCACACACTGCACGAGCCCTGTCCTCCTGTATCCGGTTTTTATCGCGCCGGGAGAGATAGGTCTTGAGATCCCGGCCGAGATCCTGTAGTGCGAGCACTATTTCACGTTCAATTTCTGGAATTGAGGCGATTGCATCCTTGCTTTCCGAAGTAAACGGTACATTGGTAGAGGCTACATGAACCAGAATAAGAACCGGACCGGTCGGGAGCCCGGACTGTGATATCCCGTAATTTTTCCAGCTGATCTGAGAAATACTGCCGGTGATGGCGCATGCACCCTGCTGGTAAATGAGGGGGACACGGTTGGCAAACCGCAGAATTTGTGCGTTCCCTTCAGCGGGGAGTTTCCCGCCGTATCCGAGTGCTGCTTCCACAACAAACGGGTGGCCGGAAAAGACAGAACTCGAACGGGTGCGGGCCCTGACAAAGTCCATCTGGAATTCCTTTTCAAGGCCCTGTGTAATCAGGTCCTCCCCGATGGGGGAGAGACACTGGAGTGTCGGGGGAGCAGGGACCTTGACGTTTTGCATTGCATCGATGAGGCGTTTCTGTTCATCGGATGAAAGGGAACGCGCCGGGATATCCGGTGAGAGGCCGGAAAGTGTGCACATTTCGCCGGCGGTCTTTTTTCCCACCCGGCAAAAGCCCTGTATCAGAAAATCTTCGAGTGGGGCGTCACAGGCGGCCAGCATCCGTTTCAGGTGGCCAATCTCGATGCCATGCGGGTGGGGCTGGATAGGCTGTGGACACTCGATGACCTCGTCACTCACCCGCTCGAACGTAAAGGACTCATCATCAAGTTCAACCCTGATGCGGGCGTGGGGATTGACCACCGACGTGTACTTCAGATAATCAAGAAGCCGTTTTTTTGCTGCAAGAGTGCTCCGGAACTCGATCTGGACACGGGTTCCGTGCGTCCGGTCCCACTCCGTCTCTTCGCGCACGAGCACGTCAGGCTCGTTCGACTCGATATTGATTTGTATATCAAACCGGTATGCCCGTGATTCAGGCCCTGTGCGGGAAATAATTGTGCTTGGAAGCCCCGTCGTCAGCTGGGCATATAACACGGCGGCACTGATGCCGATGCCCTGTTGTCCCCTGCTCTGCTTAATCTGGTGGAAACGGGAGCCATAAAGGAGTTTACCAAAGACAAACGGGATCTGGTCGGGTACGATTCCCGGTCCGTTATCCTCCACGATGATCCGGTAGACATCGCTGCTTATCTTTTTTATAGCGATGTAAATATCGGGAAGCACCATGGCCTCCTCACAGGCATCAAGGGCGTTGTCGACTGCTTCCTTTATCGTTGTAATGATGCCCCGTGTCGGGGAATCAAACCCGAGAAGATGCTTGTTCTTTTCAAAAAATTCGGCTACACTTATACTTCGCTGTTTCCTGGCCAGTTCATCGGCAAGCGCCACATCTCTTCACCTCTGTAACCGCTTCATCCACGGTCATTTCATTCTGCTCGCCGGACCCGAGGTCCTTTAAGGTAACCATGCGGCATTCTGCCTCGCGCGCACCGATTATCACTGCAAAGTCTGCGTGCCGTGAGACCTGTGCAATCTGGGCTCCGATTCCTTTTCCGCTAAGGTCGGTCTCAGCGCGTATCCCTGCATCGCGGAATGCCCGGGCAACCAGGAGCGCCCATTCCCTGCTGCCGGGTGCGATGACCAGTCCGACAATAAGGTCTTTTCCCGCAGGGACCTCCCCGAGCGCAACCATAACCCTGTCAAAACCGATGGCAAACCCTGAAGATGGCGTATCCTCACCGCCGAACAGGTGTGCCAGGCGGTAGGTTCCCCCGCCCATAATCTGGTTCTCGGCCCCTAAATTTTCAGCAAAGGCCTCAAATACAATTCCTGTATAATAGTCAAGACCCCGTGCAATGCCGGTATTAAGGGTATACGGAATCCCTGATGTGTCAAGAATTGAAAAAACCTCTTCTATTCTGCTTTTTTCCGGGATGTCGCCCGTTATTTCAAATGCTTCGGCAAGAGACCGCGATTCGACAAGTGCTATCAGGGATTCCCTGAGTTCCGGCAATCCATTCGTTTCGAGAAGATCTTCAAGGGCTGGAAAATCTTTTTTATCAAGGCACATACGAATGGTGCGCTGCATGGCGGGATCAACACCTTCCAGCAGTTTTTTGACAAACGAGAGGTGGCCTACGTGCAAATCAAAAGTCAGGCCCGTGTTTTTGAGGATATCCCCGGCAAGCATTACCGGTTCGGCATCGGACATGGCGGTATCAGCCCCTATCAGCTCCACGCCGAACTGCCAGAACTGCCGGTATCTTCCTTTCTGCGGCCGCTCGTACCTGAAGCAGTCCGAGAAGTAACACCAGCGGAGTGGTTTTGGGAGGGATCGCCCTTCGTTGACATAGAGACGGAGGACCGGGGCGGTAAGTTCAGGCCTGAGCGCAAGTTTCCGGCCCCCCTTATCCTCAAATACATACATCTCCTGGATTATTCCTTCGCCGGACCTTATTGTAAATAACTCGAGTTCTTCAAACTCAGGGGTGCATACCTCGCGATAGCCCCAGCGGCGGGAGGTCTCCCGCATTATTCCCTCGATATATCGTCTCTTCTCCATCTCGTCCGGGAGAAAATCCCGTGTGCCACGTGGTTTCTGAAGCATGATCTAACCATCCCCTATGACTTATTCTGCGGTTTTTTTAACCTGACGCGTCCGGTTATCCGTTCCATGGTATCTTCCGTTGTCCAGACCTTCTCCCTCTGCAGGCGGCCCTGGAGATATAATGCTGCCAGTATCAGGCCAAGGCCAATTATTTCAAAAGATCCGGAAGTGAACGTAATGGCCGCCCCAAGGAGGGCCAGTGCTCCATAGATGATTCCCCTGTAGGCAGCAGTCCGGTAACCTGCGTGCCCGGTACGGTAAAAGATCCTTGCATCCCGGAGCCAGAGGAAAAAGACAACGGCTACCCCGAATGCAGCGACATATATCAGATAGCTCATGTTTATGAACGTATTATTATACGCCAATCCATATCTTTATTATTGCATTATGCGACCGAATCACATGCTTCGTGAACTCCTCAGCCGTTATCACGCGGATGAGATCTCCCTTGAGGACGCCGTATTGGAAATTGAAGGGCTCCGTGTTGAGACCGTCGGAGAATTCGCCTGCATCGATCTCGGACGCAGCCTGAGATGCGGGATACCCGAGGTTGTACTTGCGGAAGGGAAGGATACCGCCCACCTTACCGGAATCATACCAAAAATAGTGGCAGCAAGCGGGAAATGCATCGTCTCACGCATTTCTCAGTCGCAGGAATCAGATTTACGGGCACTTGCAGAAAAAAACGGTTTATTGTTACGTTTTAATCCCGAAGCGCGAATGATGGTTTTTTCAAAAACCGGGGAGATCAGCCTTACGGGAGGCGTGGTGGCAGTCATCACTGCAGGGACGTCCGATATAAAGGTCGCCGAAGAGGCACGGGTAATTGCAGAGGAGATGGGATGCCGCGTATGCACCGCATATGATGTGGGAGCAGCAGGGATTCACCGGCTTTTCCCTGCGCTTAAAAAATGTCTTGATGCGGATGTATTTATCGTTGCAGCAGGCAGAGAAGGAACACTCCCTGCAGTCGTTGCAGGCCTCGTCGACCGTCCTGTCATAGGCGTCCCGGTCAGTACCGGGTATGGATTTATGGGTGGCGGTCGGGCTGCGCTTGCGAGCATGCTTCAGTCGTGCTCGGTTATCGCGGTTGTGAATATCGACGCGGGATTTACTGCAGGAGCCCATGCAGCACTGATTGCAAACATGGTGGCGATGAAATGACCCGTGCATTTTATATCGGCAGATTCCAGCCCTACCATAACGGGCACCAGTATGTTCTTGAAAGTATAGCCGAGACCGCGGATGAGATAGTCATAGGTGTTGGAAGTGCACAGCTTTCACATGAACCCTCCAATCCCTATACTGCAGGAGAGCGGGTGCTGATGATCACTACCGCACTGGAATCAGTCGGATGCAGGGCATATGTCATACCCATCGAGGATATAAAGAGAAATGCGCTGTGGGTCGCACACGTTCGCTCAATGACGCCGCCGTTTGATACAATATACTCAAGCAATCCCCTGGTAGTCCGGCTCTTCCAGGAGGAAGGGGCCACGGTCCTTTCACCGGCCATGTATGAACGTGATTCCCATAGCGGCACCGAGATACGCAGGAGAATGGTGAGGGGAGATACATGGGAACACCTTGTCCCGGCATCAGTCATCCGCGTGATCCATGAGATCGACGGAGTAGAAAGGCTTCGGCAGATCGTGAGAAACGACTGTGATATCATCACAGGTGAGTGAGAAGACCGGCTGATCATTATGTTAAAAATCTTTAAAAATATCCTGAAGAAGGAAAAAAAAGAAATGGCCGTCCTTAAATATGAGGATATCCCGGCATTCCTTGATTCAAGGGAGGCGAAAGAAAAGGAGAAGCTGCGGGCCATTACTGAACACTCCATGGATACTATCAGTGATGCAAGGAACGAACTGCTGAAACTAGTTGAAATTCTTGGAAGAACAGAGAAAGAAAAGACAGTTCACCCGAAACTTGAAAAAATTACACAGAATTCTCTCCCCCTTTTTGAGAAATCGATGCTAACGGCACTATCAAGGCCGATGCCGGATGACCCTCTCGAATTTTACGATGCGGCAGCCGAGTGCCTCAAGGGGTGCGTAAAAAGCCTGACCGGACCCGGACGGTATATCCGCGGGGTTTTCCCTGATGAAATGAAAGCGATACGTATCGCAATAGACCGGATTGGGCAGGAGATGAATTCAATGACCCGTAGCCATACGGAATACCGCCGCTCCATGGATCAGGCTGCAAAAACAAGGGAACTATACGATCATCTGGTAAAGGCGCAGGAAGAAAAAAACAACTGTGATGTTCAAATACCTGATATTGAGAGTAAGATCCTGGGTTTAAATGATTTGATAACACAATCGGGAGATGAATTGAAGCAGGTCAGGGAGGGCCGGAGTCCCGGGTATTATGCGCTCCTGGAAGAAGAAAAAACTGCCCGGATGCAGGTGAACGATACCGAACGTGAAATAAGGGCGGTTTTTACAACGCTGGTGCATGTATTCCGGAAGGCTGAGAAGATCGCGGCAAAAGGGCACGATAAGATGGGAAGAGAGATCTCATCCTCTGTTGAACTCATGACAGACCCCATAATTCCCGGCTGGGACACCCTGAAACCATCCATTGAAAGGAATCAGCCGCTGGTAATGAGTATGATAGAGGCAGGGTCCATATCACTGAAAAACAAGGAAGAAAAGGAACTGTTCGGCGGGCCGGGTATTGTGATCCAGACTCTCGGTGTATTATCGGACCGGCTTTCAGATAATAAAGCACGTCTTGGCCGCCTGGAAACAAATATAGCCGTCGATCCCGCGAACCGGAGACTGCTTGAACTTGAAAAGAAGGAGAAAGAGTTGAAAGAAGAACTCGAAAAGGAGAAAGGTCAGTTTAATAATCTTAAACGGCACCGGCAGGACACTGAGCGGAAGATCCCGGACCTCATCGAAGAACTGCAGGGATCCATTTCAGCGCTCAATAATGAAGAAACAAAACTTGAGATCTGAGATACCTGTTCAACCGGCAACCCCTGATATAAACGCCGTATCCGCCCCCGAGGGACCAGTCATTTCTCTATCAGGGAAAATCCCGGTTTAAATCATCGTCCCGGGTCCGGACTAAAAAAATCATGAGGCTTTGTTATGCCTGATAATTATACCTGCGCAAAACAATGCGAAAACCATACCCCATATCATGATTGGCGCTTTTATCAGGGGTGGCTCAGTTGGGACCCCTTGAGTATCTGGTGAAGATGTTGAAGCCCGGGAAGTGGCAGAACTCCCGGGTTCCGTCACGTTTTCAGGGGTCGAAGAGTCCTGCGGAGGAACGAAAAGAGTCACTGAAACGGTTTTAACCTGTGATACCGGGACGCTTCCCGATGTGCCGCTTCCGGCACCCGCATATACTGCTGAGGAGGATGCCCCGGAACCGCTTCCCGACTGAGTCATGGTGTCCGTTGCCGATGTGGTAGTGCCTGAAGTGACAGACGTGGCTGTTTCGCCATTAATGGCAGGGACTGTTACCATAACCGGATTTCCCGCATCGTCATCAATCAGGTTGACCGTCACTAACAGTGAAGTTGAACCGGCTTCTTTTGAGGTAACGCTGACTCGTGCCAGGAGAATCCCGGTACTGTTTGTTTCAACCAGGTTCCCGATATCCACAGCCTGAATGGCGACAACCGATCCCGGGAGGGGGGATGTCCCCTCTAAAGCCGCCCATTCAGGGGAGGTTATTCCGGTTATCTCGCACATTTCCGGGTCTGCTATTGAAAGGGTAATCTTATAACCGGAAATACCGTTCGGGGCGCTGTCGAGCAGAATATCACTGGTGGTGACTTCTCCCGGGGTCTGGAACGCCAGTTCAGGAACTGAAATTACAGAAGCCCATGTACATGAAATAAGGAGTGAAAGACACAAACCTGCTATCAGCGCCGTATGTAATTTCGTGACCTGGTACATTGCGAATCAGGTAATTATTACCATTCATGGATAATAGGGATATGCCCCGTCCGGAATGACAGTATACACAGAGGCAGGGTAGAAATAGGAATACGAGACATTACTGGTGCAGGTATGCTATGCCCGAAGATGACTACCGTATCCTTCCGGTGAGAGACGGAAAAGTTCCCTGTCTTCCCGGGAAAGATGAAACTATTGAACATTGCAGGTTTTGCATTCATTCAAGAGCGTTTCAGGTGAAGGGAAAATTTGTTATCTCCCCGTCTCTTGCCTATTGCCTGAAGTCCCGTGCCACCGATGAAGTCAACTTAAAAGTAGTTGAATCTGTAAAATGTGCTGACAGGAAAGGAGAAGGCTACCACAGCATGATGAATATTATCGGCTGATTACTGGGTTTTCCAGAATTCCCACCAGCGCTTTGTCTGGTACGGAACCCCCCTCATCTCCTTTCCCCACTCGACATCGATCGTATGATGGACAAGCCGCACCTCTTCCGTGAGACTTGCAAGGTTCTTTTTAACCTCCTCAACAGCTATTTTAAGCTCGTTGTATTCTTCAAAGGCACGTTGCTGGTTTAAGTTGATAGTGCGACCGTCGCTTAAGTGTTCATAGCCGTTCTCAATAAATTCAAGGATGGCCCTGTTTCTGTCGATCCCGTGCTCTTTCGCGAATTTATCGATAATATCCATGGTTTCAGAATCGAGTGTGAAAGATACTCTCATTGCCATAATTTATACCCTGTATAGAATCCTTTTGCGTGAGCTTGTATTGTTCTGATGGGTGAAAAACCCAACCCCGGTACCTGCTCATTCCGGCATGGCCGGACCCTCTCCGGAAAACAACCTGAGGATAGGTTCCATGTTCACATGCGCTTCAAACGAGCGTGCGAGATCATCATAGGCATCGGAGAAATCCGGTGCTGAAAATGAGAATGAAAGACCTTTACGTTCATAGAGAAAGGTCATAAGCGCCCCGACCGCCGTATCGTTTTCAAAGAGGCCGTGCAGGTACGTCCCGAAAACCATTCCGTCATCAGAAACTGCGCCCTCACCGGTAAAAGCTTCGTTGTCACCCTGTGTGTCGGTCACACCCATGTGTATCTCGTATCCCCTGATTGTCCCCATGCGGGAAAGAACAGGTCCGACCGGGTTTGCAGTCCTCTGGACCTGTACCGTCTTCTTCTCGTACCGGTCGAAGAGGGTGATTCCATTAAGAAGTCCAAGACCCGGAAATTCTCCTTCGCAGGACTCGATTCCTTTGTCAATGATTTTCTGACCAAGCATCTGGTACCCGCCGCATATGCCGATGATCGGGATCAACCGTTCATGTGCCCGTACTATCTCATTGGCAGTCCCGCTCTCCATAAGGGCTTTCAAATCATCCACGGTGTTTTTCGTTCCCGGAATTATGATGCAGTCAAAGCCGGAGAGGGAATGACCGGGTTTTACGTACTCCACGTTTGCGAACCGTTCCAGTCGCTCAAAATCGGTAAAATTCGAAATATGCGGGAGCCGGATGATCCCGATCCGTACCGGATGATTTCCGATCTTTTTATCGCCAAGTGACAGCGAATCCTCGCTCGGAAGCGGGATGGAGAGGTAAGGGAGGACGCCCAGAACAGGAATTCCTGTTATATCCTCGATGATTCGTACGCCGTCCTCAAAAATAGTGTGGTCCCCCCTGAACTTGTTGATGATAATTCCCATCACATATGGCTGAATGTCTGGAGGGAGGAGCTTTATTGTGCCGTATACCTGGGCAAATACGCCGCCCCGTTCAATATCCGCTACGATAAGAATAGGAAGGCGAAGGGCCTGTGCAAGGCGGATATTTGCAATATCCCTGGAATAAAGGTTCATTTCAGCCGCCCCGCCTGCCCCCTCCACCACAAGATGCCCGTACCGTTCTTCAAGGCGGCGGGCAGATTCAAGTGCTTTTGACAGGAGAAAATCGGTTTCCTGGTAATAATGCGTGATGAGGACATCCTTGTAAGGATGTCCGAGAAGAATCACCTGCGATACCTTCTCGGCCTTGGGTTTGAGGAGTATGGGATTCATGTCAGCATCAGGCTCCAGCCGTGCCGCAAAAGCCTGCATTGCCTGTGCAATACCGATCTCACATCCGTCGGCGGTGACATAAGAATTGAGGCTCATATTCTGTGACTTGAATGGCGCAACTGAAATACCCCGGTTAGCCAGTGCCCTGCAAAGTGCAGCTACGACAGTACTTTTACCGACATGAGATGAAGTGCCGAGGACCATCAGAGACATATCAGAATAACTATGCATGGAATTTAAATAAAAGCCGTTCCTCAAAGATTCATAATGCAACTGAGCACAACTGCAGAAGTCCTCCTTAAAAGCCGGTATCTGCTTCCCGGAGAGACACCTGAGGCGCTTTTTGGGAGAGTCGCCGCTGCAGTGAGCCCGACCCGGAAGGACCAGTTTAAAACTGTAATGGAAGAACTTCTCTTTCTTCCTAATTCCCCCACTCTCATGAACGCAGGCATCCCTGGCGGGCAGCTCTCGGCGTGCTTTGTCCTTCCGGTTGATGACTCGATCAGGAGTATCTTCACCACCCTCTCCCGGATGGCCCTGATTCATAAAAGCGGTGGTGGGACCGGGTTTTCCTTTTCACGTGTCAGGCCGGCAGGTGACATGGTTGCCGGAAGTGCCGGAATCGCCAGCGGACCCCTGCCATTCATTCACGTATTTGATGAAGCGACAAATGCGCTGAAGCAGGGGGGCCGGAGGAGGGGTGCAAATATGGGGGTCCTTGCAAGCTCTCACCCGGATATTTTTGATTTTGTCAGGGCAAAGGTACACGGCGGCCTTGAAAATTTTAACCTTTCAGTCG
Organism: Methanoregulaceae archaeon UBA467; assembly: GCA_002503825.1. Taxonomy (GTDB): domain Archaea; phylum Halobacteriota; class Methanomicrobia; order Methanomicrobiales; family Methanospirillaceae; genus UBA467. Next base: position 148,301 of record DASP01000001.1, on the reverse strand, counting down.
GATTCGAGGCACCCTTTTTTGATGCGCTCCGTAAAGGAAAGGAGTACGAACTTGTCAATCCAAGGAATGGTGCAATACAGGGCACGGTTTCAGCAGAGGCACTATGGCAGGCGGTCGGGGCTGCGGCATGGTCATGTGGTGATCCTGGACTCCTGTTCCTGGATACAATCAACGAAAAAAACCCGGTTCCCGGTCTTGGACAAATTGATGCGACAAACCCGTGTGGCGAGCAGCCACTCCTTCCGTACGAAAGCTGCAACCTTGGCAGTATCAACCTCCCGGCCTGCATCAGGAATGGCGAATTTGATTATGACCTCGTTTCATCGACCGTTCGTCTTGCAGTCGAATTTTTAGATACCGTTATCGATATAAACTGCTATCCTGTCTCTGAAATTGCTGATATGACACGCCGCACGCGTAAAGTGGGTCTCGGGGTCATGGGGCTTGCGGATGCTTTTATCGAGCTTGGGATACCCTATGAATCCGGAGAGGCATTGCACTGTGCAGATCGTATCATGGGATGTATCCAGAGAGAAGCACACGATGTATCGCGTGAACTGGGTGAGAAACTTGGATCGTTTCCTGCCATCGATATGAGTGTTTATAAGGGTGCGATGCGGAATGCAACGGTTACCACTGTCGCCCCGACGGGATCGCTTCATATAATCGCAGGGACCAGCAGCGGAATAGAACCTGTATTTTCTCTTGCCTTTCAGAGGCAGATCAACGGGAAACCGTTTTCGTTCCTTCATCCTGCAGTTGAGCGATATCTTTGTGATGAGTCTGGTAATCACAGCGTTGTTGACCGCCTGATGCGTACCGGGAGCGTGAAGGACCTTCCTGTCCCGGAGAGTACAAAGGATATCCTGAAGACTGCAGCTGAAATCAGCCCGGAATTTCACGTAAGAATGCAGGCGACCGTACAAAAGCATGTCGATAATGCCGTGTCAAAAACAGTGAATGTTCCTGAGAGTGCAACTGTCGGTGATATTGTCAATATCTTTTCGCGTGCCCGGGCACTTGACTGCAAGGGGATAACCATTTACCGGTATAACAGCCGGGCGAACCAGGTCATTTCCCGGGGGTGTGAAACCTGCCGCGTCGACACTACCCGGTTTGGGGGGATGGATTGAAATGTGCAGGAATATCTGGTTGAATATTGAGCATTTCATATGTATCTGAACAATCTTTCGTGTGTTCAAAATCCAGCCGTTCCTGATTGGATATTATCAACCAAGGTGTTCACGCTCCTTTACATGCCAACAAATATATAAAGAGAACTTGAAGGTACTTGTAATGAATGGTGGTATTTGTCCAACATGTGGACTACCTAAAGAGCTTTGTATCTGTGAGGAGGTAGCAAAAGAGCAGCAGAGGATCAATGTGAAGGTCAATAAAAGACGGTATGGAAAAGAAGTCACAGTCATCGAAGGACTTGATCCAACCGATATCGACCTTGAAGATCTCTCGAAATACCTTAAGGGAAAACTCGCCTGCGGCGGCACAGTAAAAGAAAATTCAATAGAGCTGCAGGGTAATCACAGGGAAAGAGTAAAAGAACTGCTTGCAGATAAAGGGTACAGCGTGGATAATATCAATTGAGATCCATTTTTTCCTTGAAACAGGAAAAAGATTCATTTTTCCGGGAATTCATAACAGAGCGCCGGCTCTCCGGCATAAAGTAATCCAAAAAAACGCTCTTGTTTTATCTCACCTGTTTTTTGTTCGACCGGATACATACCACGAATGGTACGACCGTGTCTCCAGGAGGCGATCCGACAGAATTTTAAAAAGGTCTGCAAATGGTTGGAGGAGATACCCACGTTGTATCCCTGGGGCTGATTGAAAATTGCTGATAGAAGGCAGGCCCTTTTCAGGCAGATATGCACGAATCCATGAGGAAAGTTTTTTTGTTATTTTTCCGGTTTTTTATGCTTGCGCGAGCGCATCATCGAGAGCAGGTCCACGGCATAGCTCCCGTCCCTTCCAAATCCGACGACCCGTTCGTCACTCTTTGCCAGTTTTTCGATATTAAGTTCATATGTTCCGGGTTCAACGATACGAATGCTCTCTACCCGGTTGAATACCTCATCCGGTGATGAAGTGTCCTTTTTTATTTCAATGACATCTTCACGGTTTTCTTTTGCGATGCTTTCAATTGACCGTTCCTCGATAACATCCCTGTTCCGGTCCTCGTCGCTGATAAAGAAAAATTTTTTACCGCCGCAGCTTTCACAGCCGTTGACCATTGCAGATGAGGCATTAGGGTACTCCCGCCCGCATTTGACGCACTTGTGGGGCATTATCTCACCGCGATGAAATCCATGCACTGATGATGTCTTTATCCTTCTTGATCATCCTGAGCTGGTTGGCAGGACCGATCACAGTGAGCCTTGATTCCGACTTCGTCTTTCCCATCAGTTTCCGTAGAAATGTCGGACTTTCGTCTTTTGACGGATAGCTTTCAATTTCAATCCCGTTAAATCCGTCAGGCAGGATCTCCCGCATGGTCATTTCTATCAGTGTGCTCTGTTCTTCCGGCGCAAGGCCTTTTTCGAGAATGACAATCGTTCCCTGGCGGACATCGTCAAGAATCATCCTGATTTTTTCCATTGAAGTAAGCTTGGAGAGCCGTTCTTCGGAAATAAGGTCTATCTGTACCCCCTGCATGTATATCCCCTACCTGAAATGGTTCACCATTTTTTCATACAGCTCATCCAGGTTATTGCCGCCAAGACACGATATGGGAATAACCGGGTGCTGAGGAAATGCACTCCTGATCCGTTGCGGTGCCGCATCCGGAAGATCGATTTTATTCGCTACGATAATGACCGGGAGGTTCCGGCTCTCGATGATACCAATCATCATGATATTTACCTGAATAAACGGGTCCTGCGTACTGTCAAGCATATACATAACCCCGTCAATATCCTCTCTCAGCCAGTGCATGGCCTCTGCCACGCCCTCTGTCGCTTCCCGGGCCCTGTTGACCGCTTCATCCTTTCCTACACCGTATTCAAGGAACTCCTTGTAATCAATCTTTGTGGTGACTCCCGGTGTGTCGACGATATCAATCGTGACAGAACTGCCGTTTGAACTGCTGATGGTGATATCGGATTTTCTATGTGCACGCCGCGTCTCGTGCGGGATCTCGCTCACCACACCGATTGATTCTCCGGTCCAATCCTTTGCGATCCTGTTTGCAAGGGTAGTTTTACCTGCATTTGGCGGGCCATATATACCTATCCGCGACCGCTTTTTTTTAAAAAATGCAGCCAGAAATTTCGAAAAACGATTACGGGTCTGAACCAGAATATTCATTAAACACCTCGGATTCCCTTTATTTTCACTTTGCAGTGTGAATTTGATGACTGCAAATACTACATATTACCTATTGGGTACTCAGATTATTATGTTTTTTATAGGTCCTGACAAACCGGCAGACTGGAACAAGCTTATATAGACCAATTCTTTTATATTGATGGCTTGCAGTATTGGTAACTGTAATTATAATCTTAGAAAGCACACTAAAAGGGGGTGATCTATTGAAAAATTCATCCGATTCAATCCGTTTTGAGACCCGTGTCCAGCTGAAGGAAGTAATGCGAAATAATCCGACTACCATCGGGATGGATTCAACGGTAGCAAAGGCCGCACGAGCAATGTGCCGGGATGAAGTGGGCAGTTGTATAGTGCTTCGCGACAGGCAGCCTATCGGAATCGTCACCGAGGAAGACATAAACTGCAAAGTTGTCGCAAAAGACAAAAAACCAGGCGCCGTGCGTGTCAGTGAAATTATGAGCACGCCGCTCATCACTATACGATCTGACAAGACCATCCGTGATGCAGCCCATATGATGATAAAAAACGTGGTGAGAAGGCTCCCGGTAGTCAATGACGATAATTGTGTAATTGGCATAGTAACTGTCAGGGATATCCTCACGGTTTCAACTGAGATAACAGAGCTGATGAACGACCTGGTAGAAATCAACCGGCAGGAAGATGTCGAAGTCGGGACGTGCAACCGCTGCGGTCAGATGTCTGATGACCTGAGGCGTACTGACAACCTCATGCTCTGCCCGTCGTGCCGTGAGGAGGAATTTCTGCAATGAAGGTTGCCGCCGACTTCGTTATTGATATACCCACAGTAAAAATCGATGATCTGGTAACGAAAGCACGGCAGAAGCTCCGTGATGATATCTTCCGGGAGGTATTCGTGTATGACGCGAAAAAGGTCCTTGCAGGATATATTGATATAACGGATGTACTGCGGGTAACCGCAACGAAATCAAATATCACGGTTGAAGGTTTTTTAAAGGAAATAACCCCGGTGCTCCCGGGTGTTTCTGTCGAGGAAGCAGCCTGTATTATCAGGAAGAACAGGACAAACAGTGCACCGGTCATAGACGAAAATAAGCAGATAGTGGGGGGGATACTCCTCTCTGACATATTTCCGATAATTATTACAAGAAATGAGCTTCACGGCCTTGTCAGAGACTGGATGAATAAAAAGGTGATAACCTGTTCACCTGCCGATTCCGTGCAGAAAGTCCACAACCTTATTCTTGAAAGTGGATTTACTGCATTCCCGGTGATAAAAAAGAATAAACTGGCAGGGATTATCTCCCGCCGCGACCTGCTGAAAGATGGCAGGCTCAGAACAGCACTCGAAAGCGGGAACTCGGTCCCGGTCGGGGAAATTATGCAAAAAACGGTTATCTCGGTCAGCCCGGGGGAAAAAACAGGCGTTGCTGCAGAAATTATGGTCCGTCTTGATATAAGCCGCCTGCCGGTAATGGATGATGAACGGCTGGTAGGGATCATCGACCGGCATGATATCTTAAAAGGGCTCACCTGTCCGTGAAAACTCCGGATAAATTTTTTTTTAAATGAACGGCAATACGAACAACCTTGTATGGAATAGGATGAGACTATGCATCAGCATGACATGAACAAAAAACAGGGTGACAAACTCCTGAAAATGCCAGGGAAACTGGACCGCGGTCCAGTTGAATTTAAATCGCACATTGTTGGCCAGGAAGGTGAAATTATGGCTATTGCGACTCGTGACGTGATAGCAGTACCCCCTTCGATGAGCATACTCGATGCGGTTGAGACCATGACGGGGTGCGGGTTCCGGCGTCTTCCCATCGTCGATGCAGGTAGTAAAAAGGTACGCGGGATCATCACCTCCGGAGATATCATCAATTTCCTTGGAGGAGGGGATAAATTCAACCTTGTCCAGGTAAAGCACGGGGGAAATCTCCTTGCAGCGGTGAACGAGAACGTCCGTTCAATAATGACCCAGGCGCTTATCACGCTTCCTGATTCATCAGGATTCCAGGATGTAATCGATATCATAATCAACAGGATGACGGGGGGCATCCCGATCGTTAACGCTGATGATGTCCTTATGGGGATTATCACCGAAAGGGACGTGATGAAGGTCCTTGCAAATGAAAAAGTCAGCCTCACCGTCGAGGATATCATGAGTACATCTCTCCGTGTAACAGAACCCCAGTGCCCGATCGGAACGGTTACCCGTGACATGACACGGCACCATTTCCGGAGGCTTCCGGTCGTGACGGACGATGTCCTCTTTGGAATCATAACCACCACCGATATCATGAAGTATATCGGTTCCGGCAGGGTGTTCCGGCAGCTCGTAACCGGTGACGTGAGCGAAGTGATGGGTCTTCCGGTGAGGAACCTTGTCTCATCAGGGAACCTGTTTACGACCACTCCTGAAAAGAATATCAATGAAGCTGCACGGCAGATGCTGGAGAGAAATATCGGGGCGCTGCCGGTTATTGAAAATGCCAGGCTGATTGGACTGGTTACTGAATTTGATCTGGTGAAGGCGTTATCAGAGGTGTAAAAATGCAGGCATCTGATGTGATGACATCGCCGGTATATGTTGTAGCTCCACATGAGAATGTGGCCCATGCCAGAAACCTGATGCTGAAACATAAAATTTCACGTCTTCCTGTCATGGATAACGACTGCATCGCAGGAATGATCACAAAAAAAGACATCGGTTACCGCCTTCGGCAGAGCGAGCCCGTCTGGCGACGCAGGCCTATTGATAATATTCCTGTCAGTGTCCTTATGACCTGCAATCCTATTTCTGTCAGGCCGGAGACCGCGATCCGTGAAATTGCAGCAATTATGGTTGAATGGGATATCAGCGGCGTGCCTGTGATTGAAAATGGTGCCGTCCAAGGTATTGTCACAAAATCCGACCTTTTGCGTTCGACCCTTATTGGAAAGCTCACTACACAGGTGAAAGACACCATGGAGGATATCATCACGGTAAGCAGGTATCATTCACTTGATCATGTGATTGACATCATGCGGGAACGGAACGACAGGGTTGTTGTAGTGAACAATGACGGGACGCTCGCCGGTATTATTACCGAAAGTAACCTGGCCTTCTACCTGTACGGGAATGTGAAAGCGCAGATTCCCCAGAAAGATGTAAAAATGTTGAGAAAGAGCGAACCCGGAGGCAAAAAGCAGTTCAGGTATATTTTTGAGGCGTCAGTCGTGGCTGAGGACCTGATGTCCCGGCCGGTTATTACGATCGCTTCAGACGCGACCCTTGGGGAAGCTGTTACCATCATGCGTGACAGGCATATCAACAGCCTTGTTGTCGTTGAGGATAATGAGATTAAAGGAATCGTTAAAAGGGATGATGTCATAAAGGATGTGGCACAATGAGCGAAGAAATGTATGTAAAAGATGTAATGTCAAAGCCGGTCACAATCGCCAAGTCAGCTGTTATTACAGAGGCGCTTGATAAGATGATAGGCGAAGGCATAGACCCGCTGATCGTGGTAAATAACAATACCGTGGTGGGTACCGTCTCCCGACAGAGTGTTGCTGCCAAGCTCGGGACCAAGCGGAACTCTGATATATCCCCGAATTCTATCCACGTCGCGAACACGGTTGAAGAGGATTTCACCACTGTGTATCCGGACCAGGACCTCGACGTCCTTGTACCCCTCCTGCAGGCCTACAAACTGGTGGTCGTGTACGACGAGGACCACCGGCTTATCGGCCAGGTGACTGCAGGGGATCTTTTAGCAGTCTACCGCCCGGCAGGAAACATCACCGATGTGATAGAGGATGCATTTACAATCGACCTCGAAGAACGTGTTGTTCACCTTCGGAGAAGAATGATTGATGACAATATTATGAGGTTTATTGTCACCGAGAACGACCAGATGGTCGGGATGGTCACAGAAACCGATGTTGCCACTGCCATGAGGAATTTCCGTGAGGTCGTGGAAGACCGTCACCAGGACCATAGGATCCGGAACCTGCTTGTGAAAGATATCATGTCCACCCCCCTCCTCGCAGTGGGAAATGACACCACGATTGACGCAGTCATCGATCTCATGCTTTCGAAGAACATCAGTTCTGTCCCTGTCGTCGAAATGGGGAAACTTACCGGCATCATTACCCGGTCTTCCCTGATAAAAGCTCTTTAATAAAGGCTGACCCCAGCCTGAATTTTTTTATTCTGCGACTTTTGTTGAAATCCGTATCTCGATAAGACCTGTCCGATCCGTTTCTCTGGCAGGGATGGTTGCACCGCTTCCTGCACAGCCCCCTGCATGACGGGCCTTAAGGCAGGGTCCGTTGGGATTTTATTATTTTTTTAAGGGCTAAGCACGGTTTTTATCGCATTGTGGGACGCACACATACGATCACGGGCATATCAGCCCCGGGAGTGCCGCGATGATGAGGCTTGCGAAAAAGGAATTGTAAGAGAACGGAAAGGGTTTCAACAGGGCCTATTTTGGGGTATTTTTTACCCTGGTGAGAGATGGTCAAGTGGGAATACTTATTATTCTTTAGCGGCAATTTTGATACACAAAATGGAGTTAAAACCCACAGATCCTGTAAAACCGACCGGTAATGTTTCAGAACTTCTACTCGGCATGAGCAGAACGGGATTTCAGGGACGAAAGCTCGGGGAATCAGTCAATGTCTGGAAAAAGATGCTTGCTGACCCGGCGTGCACCATCTTTTTCGGGCTTTCAGGCGCGATGATCCCGGCCGGGATGCAAAACTGCCTCGTAGAGATGGTAAAAAACCATTACGTAGATGTCATCGTCTCAACAGGAGCAAATGTTTTCCACGACGTCTGCGAGCATGTGGGAGTACGTCACTATCTCGGGCACCATCATGTTGATGACAGGAAACTCTATGAGAAGGGGATAGACCGGATATATGACGTCTTTGCATATGAGGAGGAATTCCGGACCGTTGATCGCGGGATTGCAACATTCGGAGAATTAATCGCTCCCTTTCGGGGATCCTCCCGCGAATTTATCGACCGTTACGGCGAATACCTGATCAGGGAATATCCCGGACGCGAATCGCTGGTATCGACGTGTATCAGGGAGAATGTCCCGATCTTCATTCCGGCTCTCTGCGATTCTTCCATCGGGATCGGCCTTCTTATTGCACGCCGGCGGGGTGCAGATGTGGATATCGACCAGATAGCCGATGCCGACGAGATTACCCGCATAGTAGAAGATGGTACCCGGACCGGGGTTGTCTATATCGGAGGGGGCGTGCCAAAGAATTTCATCCAGCAGACCCAGGTAATCGGATCTATCCACGAAAAGGACCTGGGAGGGCATGATTATGCCATTCAATATACCACTGATGCACCACACTGGGGCGGGTTGTCAGGGTGTACTTTTGATGAGGCGATAAGCTGGGGCAAGGAATCTGACGGGACCATTCAGGTACAGTGTCATGTTGATGCGACGATAGCACTGCCGCTTGTCATATCTGCACTCGTGAGCAGCGGCGTGCGGCGCGTCGAACGCAGGAACGAAAAGAAAAAATCCGTTTACCGGCAGGGCCTGTAGTGTCCGGAAGGCATCCGGTTCAGTCTGGCCTGTTTTAAAATCCATGCCGATCCTTTCAGGTGAAGGGGTTACCGGGAACAGGATATGTTAGGAAAAAGGGGATATTTCCTGCAACACGGTCCGTGCAGGAATTGTGCTGTGGCCGCTGGATCTTTGAAGGCAGTCCCAAACACTTATTACCCTGTCTCAACTATATAATAAAGCACCATTCATGGAGCAGCATCTTGTTATGCTGCGAGTATCGAAAGATGCGAGATTCTCTGTTGAGGTAGCCAAGCCTGGTATGGCGCAGGTTTGCTAAACCTGTGTCCCCCTGGGACTCGAGGGTTCAAATCCCTCCCTCAGCGCTTCAGAATTCTCAAAAAGGAGGGATTGGATGGCTCAGGAAGAAGATATAAAGTACTTTGTAAGGGTCAGCAACACTGATCTTGATGGCACAAAGCCTGTGCATATAGCACTGACCGGCATCAAGGGTGTCGGAATGCACAGCGCTGCGGTGATTGCCCAGCTTGCCAAGGTCGATGAGTTTGCACTCATGGGCAGGCTTGAAGAGGAACATGTCGACCGTATTCGCGAAGTCGTCGACAACTATGCCGAGCGGGTTCCGAAATGGATGGTAAACCGGCCGAAAGATGTGTATACCGGGGAAGTCAGGCACCTTTTCGGGGCCGATGTGGCCACTGCAAGGGATGAGGACATCAACCTGCTCCGTAAGATCCGGTGTTACCGGGGCGTCAGGCATGATACCGGCCAGAAAGTCCGTGGCCAGCGCACCAAGTCTACCGGAAGAACCGGGTCAACTGTCGGTGTAAGAAGAAAGAAGGACTAATGCGGTGATATAATGGGATATCCAGGAAAAAACCATAAAAAATACCAGACTCCCAAGCGGCCTTTCGAGAAAACAAGGATTGAGGAAGAGTCACGCCTGGTCATCGAGTATGGTCTTCGGAACAAGCGGGAGGTATGGAAAGCCCACAGCTACCTGCGCAGATACAGGAAAGCCGCCAGAGATCTCCTTGCCCTTATGTCGACCGGAGCCGATTCTGCGGTCTTTGAGTCAAAGAAGGGTGAACTGATCGGCCACATGCAGAGAATCGGACTGCTCGGTCCTGATGCAGACATCGATAATGTCCTCTCACTGAAAGTCCAGCAGGAACTGGAGCGACGCCTTCAGACCCTGGTATACCGCCAGGGCCTTGCCCGCTCACCAAAACAGGCGAGACAGCTCATCACTCACGGGCATATCGCAGTGAACGGAAAGCGTATCAATATCCCGGGGTACCGTGTGCCCAGAGTACAGGAGACCCAGATATCATACTATGGTAAATCCCCGTTTTCTGATGGTGTACATGCAGAACGCGCAAGAATTACCAGGGTTGGGAAGTAATCATGGCAGGCGATAAAGAAAAATGGGGGATTGCGCATATCTTCGCATCCTTTAATAATACCATCATCACCGTCACCGATCTTTCAGGTGCGGAGACCGTTACCAAGAGCAGTGGCGGGATGGTAGTAAAGCAGGACAGGAACGAAAGTTCACCCTATGCCGCCATGCAGATGGCTGGAAATGTCGCGCAGACCGCGATGGAAAAGGGAATTGTCGGTGTCCATGTAAAGGTGCGGGCACCGGGCCGCGGAAAGCAGCGGAGCCCGGGACCTGGAGCCCAGGCAGCCATCAGGGCCCTTGCAAGGGCCGGTATGCGGATCGGAAGGATTGAAGATGTCACTCCGGTACCACATGACTCCATCCGTGCAAAGGGTGGAAGGCGAGGAAGGAGAGTTTAATGGAGATTACCTTCAGCAGGCTTGACGACACTGTCGCACGCTTCCAGCTGAGGGCATCAAGCCCGTCATTTGCGAATGCATTCCGCAGGGCGATGATCGGCGAGGTTCCAACCCTCGCCATCGAGGATGTCCGGGTCTATGATAATACAAGCGCACTCTTCGATGAGATGCTGACACACCGGCTCGGGCTCATCCCCATTACTACCGACCTGAAATGCTACGTGAGAAAGGAATCCTGCAGCTGTGAAGGAGAAGGATGTGCCGGGTGCACTGCCACGTTCACCATGAGCGTGGAGGGACCGTGCATTGTATTTTCCCGTGACCTCATCCCGCAGGATCCTTCTGCAAAACCGGCGATGGAGAATATTCCCATTGTCAAGCTCACAAAAGACCAGAAACTGGTCATTGAAGCACGGGCGGTGCTCTCCACCGGGCGGCACCATGCAAAATGGCAACCAACCAATGCCTGCGGTTACAAGAACTATCCGGTCATATCAATAAGCGAGATGTGTGACGGATGCGGGCATTGCGTCGAAGAATGTCCAAGAAACATCCTTGAAGTTGAAGGAAAACGTGTCAGGGTGATTGAGGGCAGGACCGAGGAATGTTCGCTGTGCAGGCTGTGTGAACGTGCGTGCCTTGGAAGCGGGATCGGGGAAGAATCCGCAATTAAGGTCACCTCGGACGAATCGAAGTTCATATTTGTCGTGGAAAGCGATGGTTCGCTGCCGGTGAAAGAGATCATCGAGCAGGCACTTGTATATATCAGGGACCGGTCAGACGACCTGATTGAGAAAATTGGTGAAATATCGGAAGGGACGTAAACGATGAAGAGTAAGAAGAATACCAAGACCAATCCGCGTATTGTGGGCCTTATTTCATTATTGAAGGACACATCACGTGATAACGAGGTCAATATCTGGCGCGATATTGCGACCAGGCTCGAATCACCCAGTAAGAATTACGCCGAAGTTAACCTGAGCAAGATAAACAGGTACGCGGCAAACGGGGACATTATAATAGTCCCGGGAAAAGTGCTTGGAAGCGGTATGCTTGAGACCTCTGTCAGAGTGGCTGCACTGAATTTCAGTGAATCTGCATCCTGTAAGATCAGGAGTGCAGATGGAGAGTGCATGACTATCGAGCAGCTGATCAGGGATAACCCGAAAGGCAGCAAAGTGAGGATACTCAGGTGATCCCAATGGTGACAGTGATTGATGGTGACAGCCTTTTACTTGGTCGTATGGCAAGTATTGTGGCAAAGAGGGCACTGAACGGAGAGACCATTGCAATTGTAAATGTTGAGAAGGCCGTAATATCCGGAAGCAGGGCACGCGTTCTCACCAACTACGATGCCAAGCGTTCACGTGGTTCCCGGGAAGGCGGACCGTTCTTCCCGCGAAGGCCGGACCACCTGGTAAAGAGAACAATACGTGGAATGCTGCCTTACAAGCGCCCTGCAGGGATTGATGCCCTGAAACGGGTTAAGTGTTATGTGGGTGTGCCCGTGGAGCTTTTCGGTGCGGAAACGGAGTCGATCGAGGAAGCACACATGGACCGGCTGAACAATCCCCAGTATGTGACCGTCGGAGCCGTCAGTACATTCCTCGGGGCAAAATACTAGAAAGAGTGAACAGTATGGCAAAAATTATCAATACAAGTGGGAAGAGAAAAACTGCCATTGCACGGGCAACACTCAAGCCCGGCAAGGGCAGGGTGCGCATCAATTCAGTGCCTCTCGAGATCTACAGCAATGAACTTGTGCGGATGAAGATCTCTGAACCGCTCCTGCTGATCTCGAATGCAACTGAAGGTATCGATGTCTCGATCGATGTGTCGGGCGGAGGCATCATGGGTCAGGCAGAAGCGGTCCGTACCGCGCTTGCCCGTGGCATTCTCCAGTGGTATAACGATCCCCAGATAAAGGATATTTACCTTGGATACGACCGTACATTGCTCGTTAACGACTCGCGCCAGAAGGAATCGAAAAAGCCCCACGGCCGTGGAGCAAGAAAGAAATTCCAAAAGTCTTATCGTTAGGATATTCAAATGAACTGGGAGATCAAATCGGTATGATACCCGTACGATGTTTCACATGTGGAAAAGTAATTTCCCCCGCCTACGAGGAGTACAAGCGCAGGAAAGAGGAAGGCGAGGATCCGAAAAGGATCCTCGACGACCTCGGTCTGGAGCGCTACTGCTGCCGGCGAATGCTCCTGACACACAAGGAGATAATTGATGATCTCAATCCGTACCAATGAGAGGGGTCGTGGGGTAGCCTGGCCATCCTATGGCGTTCGGGATGCTGTGACCTGAGTTCGAATCTCAGCGACCCCATTTATTATTACTTATGTAAGATTTTGAGGATTGATGATGCAGTCTTATACCCGATATGAAAGAGCGAGAATTATAGGAGCCAGAGCTCTGCAAATATCGATGGGTGCCCCGTTACTTGTTCAAACTACCAGAATCGATCCACTGGAGATCGCAATCGAGGAATTCCAGCAGAACATTATCCCCATCACTGTAAAGAGGAAGTAGAATACTCATGACGATAATTTGTGAGATCCACCTGAGGGCAATACTGGACAGCAGGGGCAACCCGACAGTCGAGGCCGACATATACACCGAGAACGGGTTCGGCCGGGCTGCAGCCCCAAGCGGCGCCAGTACTGGTCTCTATGAAGCAAAGGTGAAGGAACCAAAATCTGCTGTTCTGTACGCAAACGAACACCTCCTCCCGTCACTGATAGGAGAGGACGCAAGGGACCAGGTCTATTTTGATGCACTCCTTCGGGAAATAGACGGGAGCCGTGATTTCAGCACGATCGGTGCAAACGTATCGACAGCTCTCTCACTGGCAAATGCCAGGGCAGCGGCTTCATCAATGGACATGGAACTGTTTACGTATCTCGGGGGCATTTTTGCACCCGAGGTGCCGCTCCCGCTCGGAAATGTCATTGGCGGAGGAGCCCATGCGGCAAATGCAACAGAAATACAGGAATTTCTTGTCGTTCCCACCGGGGCCGGGGGTGCAGCAGAGGCTGTATTTGCAAATGCTGCGGTTCACCACAGGGTCCGCGATATTCTCGCGTCCCGTGGCAAGGCCTGCGGCAAGGGCGATGAGGGTGCATGGGCGCCCCAGATAAATGACCAGGAGGCGTTTGAGATTGTCAGCGAGGCTGCAGGTGCAGTATCCGACGAGATGTCGATTGCAATCCAGGTCGGGGTTGACGTTGCCGCGAGCCAGATGTGGAATGCTGAGGATCAGACATACCATTACAGGTCCGCGACGCGGTCGACAGAGGAGCAGGTCGCCTATATTGCAGAACTTGTGGACCGTTACAGCCTGATCTATGTTGAAGATCCGATTCACGAAGACGATTTTGCCGGGTTTGCTGATCTTACCGGACAGGTGGGTGACCGGTGCCTTGTGTGCGGCGATGATCTCTATGTTACCGAGGTTTCACGCATACTGCAGGGACTTGAGCAGGGTTCAACGAACTGTGCACTGATCAAACCGAACCAGGTAGGTACCTTAACCGACACGTACGAGGCCATCCGTATGTCGCATACCCATGGTATGGACACGGTCATGAGCCACAGGTCGGGAGAGACCACAGATGTGACGATAGCCCACCTTGCCACTGCATTTGGTTGCATATTCTTGAAAACCGGTGTGGTTGGCGGTGAGAGAATAGCGAAATTAAACGAACTGATACGAATTGAGGAACTGATAGAATGACAGAGAATGAGATGGAAATTGAATTAAAAGAGCCGCTCGTCCCGGTGGAGGAATACCTGGCGGCCGGTGTGCATATCGGAACACAGCAGAAAAGTAAGGATATGAAAAAGTTCATCTACCGCGTGCGCGGAGACGGACTGTATATCCTTGATATCAGGGAGACCGATGAGAGGATCAAGACTGTTGCCAAGTTTTTAAGCCAGTACGAGCCCCCGAAAATCCTTGTTGTGACATCCCGGCAGTACGGGCAGTACCCGGCAAAGAAATTTGCCGAGTCTATTGGTGGCATGGCAGTGACCGGTCGTTTTATCCCCGGGCTCCTCACCAACCAGAACCTTCCCCGCTATATCGAACCCGAAGTCGTCGTCGTAACCGATCCTATCGGTGATGCACAGGTCATTAAAGAAGCAGTCCAGTCAGGTATTCCGATTGTAGCGCTCTGCGATACAAACAATATGACCAGCTTTGTCGATCTTGTGATTCCGACCAACAACAAGGGAAGGAAGGCACTGAGCATGATCTACTACCTGCTCACGCGGGAGATGCTCAGGCTTCGCGGTATCAGTACCTCTCTCACCTCGGAAGACTTCGAGACCGAACTCTAAATATATCAGAGAGTAATAGAGGGATTATCCGATGAAGATTCGTACATGCGCTGTCGCCGGCATGTTCTATCCGAGGGACCCGAATCATCTGGAACAGCTGCTGGAAAATTATTTCCAGAAGAAGCAGACCGGGATTGATGCGAAAGGCATTGTATCCCCCCATGCAGGATACCCGTATTCCGGGGAAATTTCAGCATGGGCTTTCAGCACTATTCCTGAATCGTTCGACGGGACCTTCATCATTATTGGGCCAAGTCATAGTGGATACGTTACATCTGTTTCGCATCTGCCATGGGAGACCCCGCTTGGTATCGTGGATAACGATACGGATCTTGCGACTGCCATCGATCTCGAGGCAGATGAAGTGTCACACCAGCAGCCGGACAATTCACTTGAAGTCCAGATCCCGTTTATTAAATACAGGTTTCCGAGGGCCCGGATGGTCCCGGTCCTGATGGGAGATCAGGATTTACAGAGTGCCGAAATCCTTTCTGAACTGATCCTTGATGCGGTAAAACGGACGGGCAGGAATGTGAGAATTGTTGCATCATCCGATTTCTCGCACTATGTCCCGATCGAGAAAGCAAGGACTGACGACCGGTACGCCATTGAGGCACTCAGCGATCTTAACGTCACTGAATTCTACCGGCGCCTTGCAATGCGCGGGGTGACGGCATGCGGATTTGGACCAATAGCCACAATGTGCCTGGTCTGCCAGGGTCTCGGAGCGACAAAATCGCAGCTTATCCGGTATGCCACGAGCGGGGATGTCACAGGAGACACAACCGTTGTGGGATATGCGGCTATTGCGGTGATGTAGGGTGGCGACATGGAGCGCACCAGGAAAAGTGTTTCTCTTCGGGGAGCACGCGGTTGTGTACGGCAAGCCCGGTATCGCAATGGCAATCAAACCCCGGGTTTTTGTCACTGTACGGAAAAGCAGGGTTGCGCATCATGCAAAATCCCCTTACATAGATAGTTGCTTTGATGAGATGGGGGTGAAAGGGAGTGTATATGTTAACTCCCAGCTCCCCAGTTCATCGGGTCTCGGGTCGTCCGCTGCGGTGACCGTGGCAACACTATCTGCGATAAATGATGAGTTTGGAAAGAAACACTCATTGGAAGAGATTGCGAATATGGCATTTGCAATTGAGAAGAAGGTGCAGAAGGGAAGAGCAAGCCCTACTGACACATCGGTATCGGCGTTTGGCGGACTGGTCTTTATCAAGGGGACTGCAAGGCGACGTCTGGCCCCGTATAACTTCCAGATGGTGATCGGAAACACACTGGTATCACATAATACGTCGAAAATGGTTGAAATGGTTGCGGATTTGAAGAAAAAAGACGCGGAAATTTGCGATCCGGTCCTTGAAGCGATAGGGGCCGTCACGCTTTCGGCAATGCACCATTTCAACAATCCGCATCAAATGGGAAAACTGATGAATATGAACCATGCGCTCCTCGAGGTGCTGGGTGTGGGGCATCCCGCACTTTCAAAACTTGTCATTGCTGCACGGTCTGCCGGTGCATACGGAGCAAAGCTCACCGGAGCCGGGGGCGGAGGCTGCATGGTTGCGCTCTGTCCCAAGCACCTGAAAAGTCGTGTTGCAGGGGCAATAGAGGCATGTGATGCACGCGCATTTATTACGACCATCGACACCGACGGCGTAAGAAAGGAAAAAGATGTCTGAAAAAGTTCTCCTCAAGCTGGGCGGAAGCGTCATTACTGATAAAGCAGGAGAATGTGCCATCGATTTCGACCGTATAAGGTTTATTTCACGACAGATATCGGAATATAATCCCGGTTCTCTTTTAATCGTGCATGGTGCCGGTTCATGCGGACATCCCGAGGCACACCGGTATCATATCCGGTCGGGAGTGAACGTGGAGAACCGCGAAGGGGTTTATGTCACCCATCAGGCGGTGCGGCACTTAAACGATACGATTGTCACCGCCCTGCGCGGGGAAGGAACCGAAGCGGTCGGTATTTCACCCCTGGCAGGCGGTTTTGCCGATAACGGGCGGCTGGTTAACTTTCCTTTCCGGCATCTTGAACGGATGAGTGAACTGGGGATCGTCCCTGTGCTCCACGGCGATGTTGTAATGGACAGCACACGGGGGGCGTGTATCGTTTCAGGCGACCAGCTTGTGAGTTATCTGGGTGCCCGCATGGGCGTGGAAAAGATCGGTCTTGCAACCGATGTGCCCGGACTTCTTGACGGTGACCTGGTAGTTCCGGAAATTACACCTGAGATGATGGATTCAGTCCGGATCGGGGAATCAGCACATACTGATGTTACCGGTGGAATGAAAGGGAAGATCGGTGAACTGCTGGAACTTGCGCGCCATGGCGTATCTTCGCATATCTTCCATGTTTCACGTCTCGGTGACTTTTTTGACGGCCGGCCGCATGGCGGAACCATCGTCAGGGGAGAGAAGAAATGACAGAAAAAACACGGTTCACCTCGTCACGCAAGCTTGATCACCTGAGGATATGTCTTGAAGAAGAGGTAGAGCACGGTTTTTCCGGATTTTCAGATGTTCACCTTGTTCATTGTGCTCTTCCGGACCATAACCTGTCATCTGTAGACACAGGTATTCGTTTCCTCGGCCACCGGTTACAGTCGCCACTTTTCATTGCAGCGATGACAGGCGGCCATCCCGGGACCCGGGAAGTAAACAGGCTGCTTGCCAAAGCCGCAGGGCATTTTGGGATCGGTTTTGGCGTAGGATCCCAGAGGGCGGCCCTTGAGAATCCTGAACTCGAGGATACGTATTCGGTTGTTAGAGATGAGGCGCCTGATGCATTCATCGTGGCAAATCTTGGTATCGTGCAACTGAGAGACCACGGGATCGAGTGGGCAGAACGTGCGGTGTCCATGATAGAAGCCGATGCGCTGGCAGTTCACCTGAACTTCCTTCAGGAAGCAATCCAGCCCGAAGGGGACCATGATGCGTCCGGATGTCTTCAGGCGCTGACCGAGTTGTGCAATGACTTTTCATACCCTGTTATCGTTAAGGAGACCGGGAGTGGAATATCTGCAGATACAGCCCGCCTTGCCTGGGGCGCAGGTGCAAAAGCCATAGATACCGGCGGCTGGGGTGGGACATCCTGGGCCGCTATTGAAGGTATAAGGGCTCTGGAAAGTAAAAATCCGGACGACAAAAAACTTATTTCGCGCAGCAACAGGTTTGCGGACTGGGGTATACCCTCGGTAGTCAGTCTCTGCGAGGTAGCCAGCACCGGAGGTCCGGTCATCGCCACGGGTGGCCTCCGGAACGGACTTGACATTGCAAAAGCGGTAGCATTAGGGGCAGATCTTTGTGGAATGGCCCTGCCGCTCCTCAAACCGGCGCTTCACGGGGAAGACGAATTATTTGAGACTATTGAGACATACACCCAGGAATTGACGGTGGCGATGTTTCTTACGGGATCCGGCAGGATAGCGGATCTCAAATCAGCAAAGTTGTATATCACGGGGAGGACCCGGGAGATACTCAACAGTTTAATGGAGGAATATAATGGATATTGAAATAATTGCAGTGGGCGGTTATGACGAAGTCGGGAGAAATATGACTGCAGTCCGCTGCGGAAAAGAGATAGTGATTTTTGATATGGGGCTCCGCCTGGACCAGGTGATGATCCATGAAGAAGCCGAAGTCGAAAATATGCATTCGCTGGACCTTATCCAGATGAAAGCTATCCCCGACGATACGATGATGAATACGGTGGAAGGGAGTGTGAAAGCGATTGTCTGTTCGCACGGGCATCTTGATCATATCGGGGCTATCCCAAAACTGGCCCACCGGTACAACGCGCCAATCATCAGCACCCCGTATACCACAGAGCTTATAAGGCAGCAAATCGCCGGCGAACAAAAATTCGGCGTTAATAACAAACTTTTCGCTCTGAAGGCAGGACAACGCTATACTCTTTCCCAGCACCTTACGCTCGAATTTGTCAGGATGCAGCACAGTATAATCGACACGGTGACCGCCGTGCTCCATACCCCCCACGGGGCGATAGTGTATGCCTGTGACTACAAACTTGACCGGACACCTGTCATCGGAGATCCGCCGGACTTCGAACGACTGCGCCAGATCGGCAAGGAAGGTGTGCTGGCTTTGATCGTGGAGAGCACCTATATCGACAACCGGGGAAGGGCACCAAGCGAGAGAATTGCCCGTGATATGGTCAGGGACACTATTACAAGTTACGAGGATGATAAAAACGCTATTATCGTCAGTACTTTTTCATCGCATATCGCAAGGGTCAAGACGATTGCAGAGTGTGCACACGAAATCGGCAGAAAACCGGTGCTGCTTGGAAGGTCTATGGAGCGGTACAGCTCCACGGCAGAGCAGATGAAGCTGGTTGCCTTTCCTGATACTATCAGCATGTTTGGAAACCGGCGTACTGTTGACCGCACGATGAGGAGAATGATGAAGATGGGCAAGGAGAAGTTCATGCCGATCGTCACGGGACACCAGGGTGAACCAGGTTCCATTCTCACCCGTTTATCCTTAGGTGATACCCCCTACAAGATTGAAAAAGGCGATAAGGTCATATTCAGTGCAAAGGTCATCCCGAACCCCATGAATGTCGGCCAGCGGTACATGATAGAGGCCCATATGCGAATGGCGGGAGCACGTGTGTTTCCCGATCTCCATGTGAGTGGTCACGCCTACCGCGAGGATCACTATGAATTCGTCCACCTCCTCAACCCGCAGCATATCATTCCTGCTCACGGCCATATCAGGATGATATCCGGATATGCCGAATTTGCTGAAGAGTGCGGTTATACACTGCACAACGACGTTCATATAATGTGCAACGGACAGAGACTCAAACTGAATTAGAGGGATAATCTGATGGATCTGACAGAATATATCGAAAAAACGGCCCTGAATGTAGACAAGGCTATTGACCGGTATTTTGGTGCAGCATGTGATGATCTTGGAAAAGCAAGTGCTCATCTGCTTCTTGCAGGAGGCAAACGTCTCAGGCCTGCCGTTGTTTTACTGGCAGCCGATGCAGTAAAAAAAGGAAGCTCGATTGATGTGGTGCCGGCAGCGCTTGCACTTGAACTTACTCACAGTTTCACCCTGATCCATGACGATATAATGGACGGAGATACCGTGAGGCGGGGAGTCCCCACGGTCCATACCGTATGGGACGACTCCACCGCCATTCTGGCTGGTGATGTGCTCTATGCCAGTGCATTTGAATTTATCTGCATGTCTGACGCTCCCGATAATGCCAAGGTACGGGCAGTCTCCATGCTTGCACGGACCTGCGTTGAGATCTGCGAAGGACAGCACCTGGACATGTCATTTGAAGAAAGGGATGATGTGTCCGAGGGTGAATACCTTGCAATGGTCTCAAAAAAGACCGGCGCCCTTTATGCTGCTTCCGCAGGTATCGGGGCGATTCTTGCCGGAGGGAACCCCTCGTATGTAGATGCGCTGTACCATTACGGACAGAGTATCGGGATGGCATTCCAGATCCAGGATGATATCATCGACCTTGTCGCGAGTCCTGAGATAAGCGGCAAAGACCGCGCGTCTGACTTAAGGGAAGGCAAACAGACGCTGATAAACATTATGGCACGTGAACAGGGCATCGACCTCTCGCCGTACCGTTGTGAACTGACGGACAGTGAGATCGATGAAGTGATCGAAAAACTGGAACGTGCAGGGATCATTTCTGCGGTGAAGGATGTCGCACGGGAACTGGTCTTAAAAGGGCAGAGACGCATATCAATACTGCCGGAATCAATCGAAAAAGCTCTTCTGGTCGAGATCGGGGACTTCTTTATCACCCGGAGATTCTGAAATGGATGAGGATCTCAAACGAATCATTTTAATCTTTTCTCTTCAGAATGCAGTCAAGCATCACGGTGTTCCCAAGAGTGGAACCGTTATCGGGATGGTCATGGGAAAATATCCCGAATTACGAACACGTGCAAAAGAGATAGGGCCGCTCCTTGGCGGGGTGCTGGCCGAAGTGGAAGGGATGTCACACGAGGAGCGGGAGATACGGCTGCAGGAACTTGCGCCTGATGTTGTTGAAGAGATGGCCAGGCCGCGGGTACATATCAAAGAACTTCCCCCGCTTGAAAAAGCTGAATCCGGCGTGGTGATGAGGTTTGCTCCAAATCCGAGCGGCCCGCTTCACCTCGGCCATGCACGTGCTGCCGTCCTCAATGATGCCTATGTCCGCAGGTACGGCGGCAGGTATGTTCTGAGGATAGAGGATACAGATCCAAAAAGGGTGGATCCCGAGGCCTACAGGATGGTACAGGAAGATATCGGCTGGCTGGGACTGAATATTACCGATATCGTATACCAGAGCGACCGGTTTGATCTTTATTACAAATATGGGAGAGAACTGATAGAACGCGGCGGCGCGTACGTGTGTACCTGCGATAATGAAATGTTCAGGGAATTAAAGCAGGCAAAAACCGCGTGTCCCTGTCGGTCGGCAGAGATCGAGGATAACCTTGAATCATGGGAAAAGATGCTTGGAGGCGAATTTTACGAGGGTTCGGCCTCAGTCCGGGTCAGGACCGATCTTGACCATCCCGACCCCGCGATGAGGGATTACCCTGCATTCAGGATCCTGAACTCTCCGCCGCATCCAAGAATTGAAGCAACGGTGTACCCGCTCATGAATTTTTCCGTTGCGGTGGACGATCACCTCCTCGGGATAACCCATGTGATCAGGGGTAAGGACCATATTGCAAACACGCGCCGGCAGCGCTATATTTTTGATTATTTCGGATGGGATGTCCCTGTTTACCGGCATTACGGACGAATGGGTATAGAGGGCGTGGTGTTGTCCACATCACAGATGCGTGAAGGGATCAGGTCGGGTGTCTACCATGGCTGGGACGATATACGCCTCGGGACCCTTCGCGCCTTTGCACGAAGGGGCATAAAGCCGGAAGCCGTCCGTGATGCGGTCATGGATATCGGGGTAGGCGACACCGACATTTCATTCTCATGGGAAAACCTGTATGCACAGAACAAGAATATCATCGATCCCGTCTCAAACCGGTATTTCTTTGTTCCTGATCCGGTCATGGTTCATATCAGTGATGCACCGCGTCAGGTGGCTCATCCGCTGCTTCACCCGGGCCAGGACGACAAAGGCACAAGAACACTTCCGTTCAACGAATCGGTCCTGGTTCCATCATCCGAGATAAAGGATGCCGGAACCATGATCCGGTTAAAAGATCTCTTTAACATCATGATCGAATCCGCGGGAAACCAGCCGCAGGCAGTCTTTACAGGCGATTCACTGGCTGAAGCGCGTGCGTCAAAGGCCCAGATTATCCAGTGGCTGCCGGTAGAGAATGCAATCCCCTGCCGCCTCCTCACGCAGGAAGGAGATCTGGAAGGAGTTTGTGAACCCGGTGTCATGAAGGAAGAGGGGAACGTCGTCCAGTTTGAACGTGTTGGTTTTGCCAGGATCGACGCGGTGAAACCAGAAGGTATTATTGCCTATTTCAGTCACAGATAAATTAACTGAAATACAGCATTATCAATCCGGTTTTTCCGGAATAACTGGAGTGTTTCCATGGTTACCAGATTTCGACGCTACTGGCAGATTGCAGATATCCTTTTTAAATACCAGTTTGGTTCGATTGTTCAGAAATTATTTCCGGGTGTGCACCGTTACCGGGGGTTTCGGAATGCCCCGATTGAAGAAGTAACCAGTGAATATGCCCGCATGCGTATGGCCATCGAGGAACTCGGTCCTACGTATATAAAATTCGGCCAGATCATGAGCACACGGCAGGAAATCCTGCCGCCTGGCCTGATTGAAGAATTAAAGAAACTCCAGGACCGCACCAACCCTCTTCCCTATGTGGTTATTCAGGAAGTCATTCAGAAGAACTGCCCGCAACTGGATGGCACCTTCATAAAAATTGATGAAACGCCCCTTGCATCGGCCTCCCTGTCCCAGGTCCACAGGGGAATTCTCAGCGACGGGACAGTGGTTGCCCTTAAGGTGCAGCGCCCGGGGATAGCTGATATAATCGAGACCGATATCCAGATACTGAAGTCCATTGCCACCCGCGCAGAGAGCGCATTTCCTGAATGGCGCGTTTATAACCCGCGGGGCCTCGTGAATGATTTTGCGAGCCAGATCAGGAAAGAACTTGATTTTGTCCAGGACGGGAAAAATGCAGAACGTTTACGGAAAAATATGCGGGGTGTCGAAGGAGTCGGGGTTCCGAAGATTTTCTGGGAATACAGCAACAGGTACCTCCTTGTAATGGAGTATATCGCGGGGGTGCGTGTGGATGATGTCAGTAAAATTAGAGAATCCGGTTTAAATCCCAAAAAAATTGCAGTTAATGGATTCAATGCCTACATGAAACAGATTTTCGACGATGGTTTTTTCCACGGCGACCCGCACCCCGGTAATCTTATGGTGACCTGTGACGGGACCCTGTTTTTCCTTGATTTTGGAATTATCGGGATTATCAGGCCTGAAAGAAGACTCTGGTTTACCGCGCTCCTCAATGCAATTCTTACCCAGAACCCCTCGCTGGTCTTAAAAGCCATGGAAGGGCTCGGCGTGGTTATTCCTGAAGAGGCCAGGGAGGAGTTGCGCGACGAGATCTATGCCGCAATGCTCAATGCTGATGGTTCCCTGATTGGACAATACGATTTTACCGTGATGGCGAACGACCTGACAAGAATACTCAGAAATTATCACATCCAGGTACCGATTAATCTCATGCTCATGCTCAAGGTCATTATTATGGTTCTTGACGTGGGGGTAACCCTCGATCCGAAATTTAATTTCATAGATAACTCCGATACCTTCATGAAGAGGCTTTCAGGGAAGAGCTCAGTGTATGAGCAGATCTTTAAAAGAGGGGCCGATGCGGTAGTAGAAGCTGCAGACGGGTTATTTGACACTCCGAGGAACCTAAACCGGATGCTCAAGTCCCTCTCCAACGGGACGATTAAGATCGATATTGTCGATACTGATATCAGGCGGCTCCAGCAGGCACTTGACCGGACGAGCGATAAGGTCCTTATCGGCCTCATTCTGGCAGGAATGGTCGTCGGGTCTTCATTTGTCCTGAGAGAGAGTGTTATTGAAATCCCGTCGATAGTCATCACTGTTGCAATCCTTACGTATGTTGCCGCGACAATCATCGGGTTTTACTCGCTTTATCATATTATATTCAGCCGGTTTGGCAAAGATCAGTGAAATTTTGCCGGGACTCAACTAAACTGGTGTCTGGCCGGTTTTTCAGTTATTCACGGGTTTGTGGGCAATAATGCATTAAAAATCGGCTTTAGTGGCTCTGTTGACGCACTTATGCCAATACACCGGCAGGAATAATATAAGACTGGAAGGAGTTCAAAAGAACCGTTTAGATGCAATTTATCAATAACGCAACAATGATTTGAGATCCATCCAGCGATATGCATAGCCGGACCCGGTACGCACCACTCTTGTAACATGGCCCGGATGATATCATCGGAAATTACATTTCAGGCGCCCGGATTAGATAAATGAGTCCGGCCCCGTATTCACACGGCTGCAGCGCAGGAGCGGAGTGTATCCTCCGGGTATATCGTTTTTCCGGGGCCTGTCTGAACCCTCAAATACCAGTGATACCGGCTGTTGACATATGGCGTATATTCTTAATAAGTTGTGAACCGGCAGGATTGAAGCAGTTGATACATTATTGAAAAATCCGGAAAAATTATTATTTATAGTAGAGATTACAATGGCAGCTTCCGTCTTTTTCGACCTCATCCCTGTGATAGACGCAGGGACAGATAATAGCCGCATCTTTTTCCTTATCACCGCTCCTTAAACGGCACGGGCAGTATTTCTCTCCAAATTTACTCTTGTTTCTGGCAAGACCCCTGATGACAATTTCAAGTTTCTTATCATCAGGGTTGAGTACCCACCCGTTTTTTTTCGCGTAATCACCTGCCCATTCAAGAATTTCCTTTTCTAGATCCGCATCAGACATATAATTTCCAAATCTCCTTGATTCCCGTTCATAATCATTCCGTCATCCATGCTGCTCGATGTATGATATCATTGATTCAAAGATACGCTTTCCGTCGTCGGACCCGAGCACTTTTTCCGATGCCCTCTCCGGGTGCGGCATCATAGCCAGCACATTTCGCTGTTCGTTGAGCACACCTGTAATATTGAGTGCTGCGCCGTTCGGATTCCATTCAGGATCAACCTGCCCGTCAGGACTGCAGAAACGGAAGGCAACACATTTGTTCCTGAGAAGTTCGGAAGGGAGAGGGTCGGATGTTACGTACCTGCCTTCTTTATGGGCGACCGGAAGCTGTATGATCTCACCCTCCCTGTAAAGCGATGTAAATGGCGAGTCAGTTGTCTCGACTTTGAGGTATACGGGCCTGCATACAAATTTCGGGTATGCATTTATGGTAAAAACTCCGGGAACGAAGCCGCTTTCGGCACAGATCTGTGCTCCGTTGCAGATGCCGAGCAGAAGCTTACCCTCTTTTACATGACGGCGGATATCATCCATAACCTGTGTTCTGGCCGCAATTGCCCCTGCCCGGAGATAATCCCCGTAACTGAATCCCCCGGGT
Source organism: Methanoregulaceae archaeon UBA467 (assembly GCA_002503825.1). Taxonomy (GTDB): domain Archaea; phylum Halobacteriota; class Methanomicrobia; order Methanomicrobiales; family Methanospirillaceae; genus UBA467. The sequence continues at coordinate 122,664 of DASP01000001.1, read as the reverse complement.
AAGATAACGGCGTCATAAGAGGGCGAGATGCCGTCTTTATACCATACAAGATCCGTATCAACGCCGCATAACTCAGAGAGCACGTATGCGGCATCGCGATCACAGTTACTTCCCCCAAACTGGACAACTGCAAATTTCATCCCATGACCTCAATGGAATAGCTATGAATGACAGGGTTGGCAAGCAGGCGTTCACACATTTTTGTAGCTTTTTCACTCGCGTTATTCTTGTCTGCCGCATTGAAACGGATGGTATATACACGGGTGGTCCTGAGGTCATCGGTCTCGTATCCGAGGTTCAAAAGTGCGTGCCTGATTGCGCTGGCTTCGGGGTCGAGCATTCCCTCTTTAAGCGATATTGAAATTTTAACAGTATACAACATTTTTAACCATTACTCCCTGTTGAGGATTCTTTGTGTTACCTTCTGGTAGACATTCATTACATCACCCTTATCGAAACGATAGACGTCCTTGTCGAGAGATTCGCCGGTTTGTTTGTCCCACAGGCGCATTGAATCCATGCTGATCTCGTCACCGAGATAGATATTGCCATTCTGCCGGCCGAATTCCATCTTGAAGTCTACGAGGGAGATCCCAAGTTCGTCAAAGAATCCGGAGAGGATACTGTTCACCTTCAGGGCCTGATCCTTGATGATGGAGAGCTCACCCGGTGTTGCAAGTTTGAGTGCGACAATCAGGTCGTCATTCAGCATGGGATCATGACGTGTATCATCTTTATAGTCGATAACAATAACGGGGGGCACAAGGGGAGTTCCTTCGTCGACGGGATAATTTCTCACCATCGATCCGGCGGCGACATTCCTGACAATAACCTCAAGCGGTATCATATGAAGCTCGCGGACGATCATGGCCGAGTCGTCAACCATGCGGATAAAATGCGTGGCAACCCCATACTTTTCAAGATACCTGAAGATAAATGCAGATACCTGCGCGTTGTAACTCCCCTTCGAGGTAAGTACATCTTTTTTCCCACCATCAAATGCGGTGATATCGTCCCGGAACTTTACTAAAAGTTCACCGTGTGTTGCTGTCGAAAAGACAGACTTGGCTTTTCCTGAATAGAGGAGTTCACCCTGTGTCATTCACCATCTCTCCTTGTCCATAAGATTTTGGTGCAGTTGATTAATAATGGGTTCCAGTCTCCCCGGGTACCATTGCCTTCTGATATATTGCGGATAGATACAGAGCCGCTCCTTTAATTCTGTACTTCCAACAAGCGCCCTGAGTTCATCGATTTGCGGCCATGGATGTTCAGGATTGACATAATCGATGGTTAGCGGCGATACGCCGCCGAGGTCGTCTACGCCGCACCTGATAAGTCTCCCTGCATCGGCCAGGTTGGGGGGGATCTGCACTGCGATATCATCAGGAAGTATCTGTTTTGCCATCATGATGCAGAGGCAGATCTCATCCGGTGACACCGTGGGATACCCGGCCATCAGGGTATTCTCCTTTGGGCAGAAATTCTGTATAATTACTTCCTGTATATGCCCGTAGCGGCGGTGAAGGTCACGGATGACCATCAGTGACTCTTCGCGGTCGGATTCCTTCTCTCCTATTCCAAGGAGAAGGCCGGTTGTAAATGGAATTTTTAATTTTCCGGCATTCTCTAACATCTCAATCCTTACCGCAGGGTCTTTTCCGGGGGAATTCCTGTGGGCCGGGATCTCAGCAGTTGTTTCGAGCATGAGTCCCATACTCGCATTGACCTGCGAGAGGTACTCCAGTTCTTCAAATGTCAGGATACCTGCGTTTGTATGGGGGAGAAGACCCGCGCTGATACTGTTTTCGCAGAGTGAATAACAATAGTGCAGGATATCACGGTATCCGATTCTCTCAATATATGCATTAAATCCAGGTTCAAGCCCTGGTCGTTCTCCAAATGTGAATAATGCCTCAGTACAGCCCAATGCCGCCCCGGTCCGCAGGGTATGTTCAATCTCATGCGGCTGGAGGATACACCCGTCCTGGACAGGGGTCCGGAAACAGCAGTACCCGCATCGGTTATGGCACACGGTGGTCAGGGGAATAAACACATTTCGCGAGAAAGTAATGACCCGCTGCTTCATTGTATTAAACATCATGAACGTTATGGATAATAATGTCCGCGAATGGGTCACCCGGACCTGATCCTACTGAAACGATGATTATTTGTATTATACGAAAAAAAACCCGTAGGTAAATGTTGATACCGGCAGTTATCCCTTTCAAACCGAGGAACCCGAAGACCCGTCTCTCGTGCATACTTGACCAGGCAGAACGGGAGAATTTTGCAGAGATGATGCTTGCCGATGTCATAGGGGCCGCAGAAGGTGCAGGGTGCATTCCCCTGATCCTTTCCACTGAAGCTTACAAATTCAGTGATTACCAGGTCCTTGTTAACACGGCCGGACTAAATGAGGCCCTTAACGATCTGCTCTCAAAGACGCCCGGCCCGGTGCTGATACTGATGGCCGACCTTCCTCTCGCAACGGGTGATGCAGTGAAGAGAATGGTAACGGAAAGCGCGGGAATGTCGATTGTCCCGGGAAGGGGAGGCGGGACAAATGCAATATTCCTTTCTTCGGGCGAGTCTTACCGTGTCGACTATTACGGGGCAAGTTTTCTCAAGCACATGAGGATTGCAGAGGAACGCGGGCTGTTATGTGAAGTGATAGATTCATTCCGCCTTCACACGGACGTCGACGAAAAGGAAGACCTTGTTGAACTCCTCATCCACGGGCGGGGTAAAAGCAGGGCCTGTCTTGAGGAGCTTGGATTCCGGCTTCTGATCGAGAAAGGCCGGGTGGGTATAGTCCGCGAAGAAAAAGCATGAGGGACCGGGAGTGTCGCAATGAGGTATGCGGCAAAAGAAGAATAGTGAGAGAACGGGGAGAATTTAAACATGCCAAATATTCAATTTTTATCCTTATTTCTTGAAATGAGTCCCATGAAGAGGCATTCTTCAGCTTCAATGGTCTCGACACCGGATTGTTCGGACACCGGGATGCCCAACCCGCGGATCAGTGCGGCAGGCGTACATTCGTCAGCTTCACCCATCACGATCTCGGCAGCTGATGCGAGGTTATCTGCCAGTGCCTGCTTTGTCACTTCCAGTGTCCTGCCAAAAAGATCGGTCCTCCCACGGTCATCAATGACGGAGGGGATCCCGGAACAACCGATGGCAACACCGCTGCAGCCCACACGCATGGCATGTGTCCGGCTGTCAGCGATAATCACTGCGATTTCCCTGTTACAACTGGCCTTAATCTCCTTTCGCAATGATTCTGCACTTTTATCCGGGTCCCGCGGCAGCAGCACGACACAGCCGGGTGGAGCGTTGGATGCATCGATCCCGGCGTTCGGAAGAAGCGTGCCGTTTTTCATTGAAAGGAGAAAACCCGGGATGCCCCCGACAACGGTATCGCTCTCATCGAGGACAACCTGTGCTACCCTGGGGTCCATCCCGTATTTCAGCCCGGTTTCCCGTGCAAGATCCCCGGGCGTAACCTCCGAAAGTGCGATTACCTGGCCCTCGGCGGTTGCCAGAGCGGTCTCTGCAATGACCAGAATATCGTCGTTTTCGAAATTTCCAGCCAGTGATTCCTGCACTGACCTGATAAGGCATGCTGCAATATCGTCACCCTGCCGGATAATTCCCGTGGGAATGCCGGTTACCTGAAAAGAACTGTTCATGAATTTCACACTCTCCCGCTGAAACGTGAAACGACCCGGATAACATCAGCAGTCTCTTTTACATCATGGCACCTGACAAGGTCTGCTCCTGCATAAATGAGCAGTGCCGTCAGCCCCAGCGTTGCCGGGAGCCGGTCTTCGGGCGGCTGGCCGGCAGGGGCCCCGAGAAATGTTTTTCTTGACACGGCCGCGAGCAGGGGTCGTCCGAAAGATGTAAAGTCTTTGAATCTTCTTGATAATTCCCAGTCCATCTCCACGGTCCGGCCGGGGGTCCACAGGCCAATTGCAGGGTCAAGGATATATTCACGAACTTCGTGATCCCTGCACCGCCGGATGACACTGGCGAGAGCATTCATGGTTTCATCAAAGCCGCATGCGTCCCCGGGTCCGGCCCCGGATGCCATAAGGATGGCCGGGAGTCCCGAATCGCCTAAAATATTGCCGAACCGCTGATCGGTAAGACCCCCTATATCATTTACGAGGTGGATATCGTGTTTCAGGCATGCCTCAAGAACAGAGGGGATTGCCGTATCGACGGATACGGTTATTCCTGAACCGTCCAGTTCGCTGAGGGCCATCTCCATTCGTCTTTTTTCTGTCACCTCGCTCACGGGAGGTTTGCCCGGGGCAGTGCTGCGGGCTCCGATATCGATGATATCTGCCCCCAGGTCAGTCATCTGGTACGAACGCTCCCTGACATTTCCAGACGGGACATATGATCCTGAAAAAAAGGATTCATGGCTGCAGTTTATGACGCCCGCGAGCCTGACCGGATACTTTGGTCCGATATTGATCCCGTTTACAGTACAATTGAACATAGAGAGAACTTGGCGGCGAGATATGTATTCTCCATCAGGGTGGCGATGGTCATGGGTCCTACCCCGCCGGGGACAGGTGTGATTGCCGCCGCTTTATCCCTGACATTCTCAAAGTCCACGTCGCCACAGAGTTTCCCGTCGATATAATTGGTACCGACATCGATTACCACGGCATTATCCTTCACCATGTCGGCGGTGATAAAGCGCGCCTTTCCTGCCGCGCTCACGAGGATGTCTGCGGAAGATGTCTCAGCGGCAAGGTTTTTTGTCCGGCTGTGGCATATGGTCACGGTTGCGTCTGCATTCAGGAGGAGGGCTGCCATGGGCCTGCCCACCTCAATACTACGGCCGACGACGACTGCTTTTTTCCCTTCAATGCTTATGTTACACTCTTCCAGAAGGGTCATGATACCTTTGGGCGTGCAGGGTGCATACACGGGGTGCCCGCTCATGAGCCTGCCGATATTGTACGGGTGAAAGCCGTCTACATCTTTCGCCGGTGATACGGCTTCGATTACTTTCATCGTATCCACGCCCGCAGGAAGCGGGAGCTGGACAAGGATCCCACTGATATCGGGATCATTGTTGAGTTTTTTTATCTCTTCAAGGACATCGGAAGTACCTGCATCCGGCGGAAGACTGATCCCGATTGACCCGATATGAACCTTTTCGCATGCCTGGTGCTTCATCCTGACATACATTTTTGAGGCCGGGTCATCACCGGCGATGACCGTTGCGAGTCTTGGGTATAATCCGGACTCGTCGATCTCTTCCCGTAAGAGCTCGAGCCGTTTCTCTGAAATTTTTTTGCCGTCGATTATCATATCATTCAGGGTACAGGGTGTATCTGCTGGAGAGCGTCTCAACTTCTTTCCCGATCTTTTTAATCCTTGATTCGTCTTTGATGTCCTTTAAGATTGTTGAGATATATTCACCGATTATCCTCATTTCCGGCTCTTTCATGCCGCGTGATGTCACTGCAGGGGTGCCAACCCGCAACCCGCTTGTGACAAAGGGACTCCTGTTTTCGTTGGGTATTGTATTTTTGTTGACCGTGATGCCGGCTTTGCCGAGTGCAACCTCTGCCTCGAGCCCGGTGATACCCTGCGCAGTAAGGTCAAGGAGAATGAGATGATTGTCGGTCCCGCCCGATACAAGGCGAAGGCCGTTGTCTCCCAGCACCTCTGCCATGGCACGGGCATTTTTAATGACCTGTATACAGTAATCCTTAAATGAAGGCCGCAGGGCCTCCTTGAAACATACGGCCTTTGCGGTGATGGTATGCATGAGCGGTCCACCCTGCATTCCGGGAAACACTGCTTTGTCAATTGCCTGAGCATATTCGTTATCGCACATGATTGCGCCGCCACGAGGACCCCTGAGTGTCTTGTGCGTCGTTGTGGTGGTGAAGTCTACCACATTTACCGAATTCGGGTGTGTTCCTGTTGCACAGAGACCTGCAATATGAGCAATATCAGCCATGCAATACGCACCGACACTGTCGGCAATCTCCTGGAATGCCTTGAAGTCGATGGTCCGGGAATATGCGGACGCACCGCACACGAGCATCTTTGGCTTTTCTTTTCTGGCCATTTCTTCAACGACACCATAGTCGATCATTTCGGTTTCGGGGTCAACACCGTACTGGACCACCTTGTAGAACTTGCCGGTGAAACTGACCGGTGAACCGTGGGAGAGATGCCCGCCCTGGGAAAGTTTCATGCTCATCAGGGTATCGCCAAGGTTCATATATGCAAAATAAACCGCCATGTTGGCCTGGGTGCCCGAATGCGGCTGTACATTTGCATGTTCTGCTCCAAACAGCTGCTTCAGGCGGTCGCGGGCAATATTTTCAGCCATGTCATGGAACTCACAGCCTCCGTAATACCTTTTGCCGGGATAACCTTCAGCATATTTATTAGTCATTATCGAGCCCATTGCTTCCAGCACCGCCCTGCTCACCAGGTTTTCGGATGCTATCAGCTCAAGCCCGTTCGTCTGTCGCAAACGTTCTTTTTCTATGATATCTGCGATCTCACTGTCAGTGGTGGCCAGATATGACATATATATAAAGGTCGATGTGATCAGGTAATACTTTTTCTTCTCTGTAAAATTTTAAGGGCATATTTAGCGTTATTTTTACTACAGGTGTCCGATGAGTCGCGGATCTGATGTAATTAACAGGGTGTGCACCCGGGTTTTTTCATCCTGTTATCGGCCGGTGTCGTTCCTGACCGGTAAAAACTACCCTCATTTAACGTAAAAGTTTTTGAATATAGACAACATTCAAACAATTAAAGGAAAAATTCAACAGGGTTCTCTGAAGCTGTACGGCTGAACTGATCCGGCCGGTCAGGATAATCTCTGCACCGCACCGCAGGGACTGATGTGATGCTGCGGGTTCCCGAAAACAGCCTGATGATTGTGTATTGCCCGGTGAATAAGAAGTCGGTAAGGGAAAAGCAATGGAAATAATAAAAGACAAGGAAAGTTCAGGGCCGGTTGAAGATCGTGTTGCCGTCCTTGAAAAGAAGATGAAGGATATGGAAGCACTGGTAAAAGGCCTGACTGAAGAACTGCTCGATCTTAAGTCAATCGCCATGAGGCTGAACAAGGTGTCAGAGGAGCGAAGGACCGAGCTCCGGATGGTCAAGCCCTCAACCGCTGCAACCGGCGCCGCATCGAGTACAGTTATCATGCAGAAGCGGGAAGGTCAGTCTTCGGGATCCGTCAGAGTACCCCAGCCCGTTCCCCAGCAGGAACCTGAAAAGATGGACATGATTATGCAGCCTGACGGGACTTTAAAGCCCGAAAAGCGCAGGGGTGACCGGGAATATATAGTAGCGTCTGCAGGGTACGCAAAGAAAAAACAGAGCAGCAGTCAGGGGTCCGGAAAAAGGAATGACCTGATTGTCGCAGAGGAAGAAGAGAAGAATTCCTCCGGTAACAAGCAGTAGGAGCTGCAAATCTTTGTATATCACAGAGCTGGAGATAGATAATTTCAAATCATTTGTAAAAAAGACAAAAATTCCTTTTCATGAAGGGTTTACCGTAATTTCAGGCCCGAACGGATCAGGTAAGAGTAATATAATCGACAGTATCCTTTTCGTACTGGCTCTGTCAGGTTCACGCACACTGCGTGCAGAGAAACTGACCGACCTGATAAATTTAAATTCAGGTAAAAATCAGGCAGAGGTTGCCATAACATTTTCCGACGGGACGCGGATCAGGCGGAGGATAAAACGTACCGGAAATGGCTATTACAGTTATAATTACCTGAACGAGCGCCTCTGCAAGCAGGCTGATGTCACCGAGTACCTCTCCAGATTCGGGATAATCCCTCATGGGTACAATGTGGTAATGCAGGGAGATATCACTCGCATCATCGAAATGAGCGACTACGAGCGGCGTAAAATTATCGATGAGATTGCAGGTGTAGCTGAGTTCGATTCAAAACGGGACCAGGCACTCTCCGAGCTTGAGATCGTACGGGAACGAATTGAACGTGAAGAAATGTTACTTCACGAGCTTTCCCAGAGGCTCGAGGAGCTGAAGGTCGAGAGGGAGCAGGCCCTGAAGTACCAGACGTGGCAGGAAAAGCTGACATTTTTCGAGAGCTGCCGGTCGGCCGCAACACTGCACGAAAAAGAAAAAGAACGAGCAGCAGTCCAGCGTCTCATCGCTGACCAGAATACCGACCTTTCACAGGTTCTTTCTGACAGGAGCCTCGAAGAAAACGAACTTTCGTACCTCAAAGCAGACCTGAAGGACATTGAAGACCAGATCAACGAAAAGAGCGGCTCGGAATATTTAAGGCTCATTGCCGAGCTCGAAGAGACAAAAGGGACTATAAAACTCTCTGAACAGACGATCGTCAGGCTGGAAAAAGACCGGGATTCAAATCTTGAGTCGATTAACAGGTTCTATGTCGATATGAAAAGGGCAGAGGGGCGCGTTGCAGAGATTACCCAGGCGGTACGAGAGATGAATATCGACCGTACCAACCTGGCGATGGAGGCAGCAACTGCGAGAGCACAGGTTGAGAAGATTGGTCTTGAGATCCAGAAGGAGAGCAAAGATGCCGAAGGCGCCCGCGACGAGCTCTTTGCCCAGATGAAGGAGACTGACGAGAAAAAATCAGCCCGCTCCGAAATCCTGCACCAGAAAGACATGCTGCTTGAGAAGAGCAGGATGAGGACCTCTGAAAAAGAGCGGCTGGAAGAGCGTATCAGGGCCCTTGAAACGGATCTTTCCACCAGGAAAGGCCAGGAAGAGGAACTCATCGCAAAGGTCGCCGCGCTGGAGGCAGAGCGCTCGGAACTCGATAAAAAGCTTTCATCGCTTGAAGGGGCGACTTTTGCACGGCGAAGTACTCTTGAACGCGTAAAAAATGAGCTCAGGGAGTACGAACAGGAGATTATCCGGCTGGAAGCGATGCAGCAGGCACGCGGAGAAGCGGGGAGCAGGGCTCTCGAAGCGGTTATGGCAATGGACGGGGTTCATGGCACCATTGCCCAGCTCGGAAAGGCCCCTCCGGAATATTCCATGGCACTCAATGTCGCTGCGGGGGGAAAACTCCAGTACGTGGTTGTCAACAATGACGATGTCGCTTCAAGAGCTATCGGGTATCTCAAAGACCAGCGGCTGGGCAGGCTGACGTTCCTTCCGCTTTCGAAATTAAAACCCCCTGCCCTCTCACATGTGAAAGAGCAGGGAGTGATCGATTATTGTGTCAACCTTCTTGATTTCAAAACGGAATTTGCAGATGCATTCCGTGTGGTATTCGGATCCACTGTCGTTGTCGATTCAATTGAGCGGGGACGGCGGCTGCTTGGGAAATACCGTATGGTAACTCCTGATGGCGAGCTGCTTGAAAGGAGCGGGGCCATGACCGGAGGTTCATTCAAAAAACCGGTGCGTGGTTTCGGGGCTGCGGTAGATGATGAAATTGCCCGGATACGGCAGCAGATGGCCGGGATTGAATCAGAAGTATCGGATCTTGAATCTGCGGTGAAACGCGGCACATCCGAAATCGAAGAACAGCGGAAGACAAGAAACGAGATCGACCAGGGAATTGATCGCGGCCGTATGATGGCAGAGGAATTCAGGCGGCAATATGGTGGCATGGAGCAGGAGAAGGAATCTGTTGTGGCTTCCCTTCACCAGATCGCCGAAGAGGTGAAATCAGGAACGTCAGAAATGGCTGCACTCGAAGCCTCGCTTGACAGTATCACCGCCGAAATTTCAAAGGTCAGTAAAAAAACAGACCTGATAAAGAAAAAACTGGAATCCACTGCTATCCCTGCACTGACTGATCAGCTTGACAAAAAGAAGAGGGAACAGGAAGATATCGAGCGCAGGCTGAGGAACAAGGAAGCTGATATCAACGACCTCCAGCGTGAGCGCCAGCATTTCACTGCGCGTGCTGAAGAATTGAAGGCAGAAAGCGAGCGCTATTCAGTTAAAAACAGGGAGATCGATATAGAGATCACGCGGGCGAAAGAGGAGATCGAAGAGTGCAGGGAACGCATTTCTGAGATTGAAGAACGACAGAAACAATTCTCGAGCGAGCTTGAGGATCTCAGGGCCAAACATACCTCGGTAACTGCGTCTTTAAGGGAATCAGAGAAGAAGATGCTTGAATTTGACGCATCAAAAGAGCGGATAAAGATCCAGATTCTCGCCCTTGAAGAACGGGAAAAAACGATGGCTGCCGAAGTGGAGGAGTTAAAGGCAAAAGTTGGCGATATGGATACCGATCTTTCGCTGAGGGAGATTGACGACGGGATAGCGGAAGCATCGCACGAGATGCGCAGGATTGGGGCTGTCAACATGCTCGCCATCGAGGAGTTTGACAAGGTCGTCAGCAGGGTTGACGAGCGTACACAGAAAAAGGAAGTCCTCTCACGGGAACGGACCACGCTCATCGAACGTATTGAAAAATTTGAAAAAATGAAATTCGAGGCATTTATGACAGCCTTCCGGGCGATTGATGCGAATTTCCGTGAAATATTCGCCCGGTTGACGAGTGGCAGCGGTCACCTGCTCCTGGAGAATGAGGAGGACCCATTCGCCGGGGGGTTATCGTTTGCAGTCCAGCCGCGGGACAAGCGTGTACATCTCCTCTCGGCCCTTTCGGGAGGAGAGAAATCCCTTACAACGCTGGCATTTATCTTCTCCATACAGCAGTATATACCGGCGCCGTTCTATGCGTTTGATGAAGTGGATATGTCCCTTGACGGGTCAAACGTCGAGAGGATTTCAGACATGATCCGCGAGTTGTCAAAAACGTCACAGTTTGTTATTGTTTCTTTGAGAAAGCCGATGATTGATGGTTCGGACAGGATTGTCGGTGTCACGCTCCGTAGCGACAAGAGCACATTTGTGACCGGGATAAAGGCGCATGGCTGAAGAACCTGTCGAAATCCTTGTCCAGATGGCTGAGCGGGGTGAGATAGATCCCTGGAATATAGATATTGTGGAAGTAACCGACAGGTTCCTGTCCGAACTTGAAAGGAGAAAGGAACTTGACCTGCGGATATCCGGCAGGACCCTTTTTTATGCGGCAATTTTACTCAGGATGAAATCGGAGCACCTTGACCAGGCCGGCGAGGCTGAGCAGGGTGATGAAGAGGAAGATTTTGCTCTTGATTTTGACCTTGAAGGCGATTTCGAACAGGGTCACGATACAGGTCCGATCGAGATGCTGGAGAGGGAAATCCGGCGGCGGCTCGACCGTAAAAAGATGAGGAAAAGCCCGGTTACCCTCTTTGAGCTGATTATCGAGCTGAAAAATATCGAAAAGGAGCAGAGGAGACGGCAGCGGTACCGCTCACCTTTTGGCGAGGAACTGATTGATGCCGATGATGTGGTCAGCATCGCTCATGACGAGGGATACCAGGAATCTGCGCTTGCAGTGATGTGCCAGTGCGAGGACCGGTTTGCCCTTGAGGGTATAATGACCCTGCGCGAGATTGCCGAATTGCTCGGCCAGGGAATGATTGACATCTATATTCCGCTCCTGTTCCTGATGTCGGAAGGAAAACTCATGATATGGCAGGATGAGTTTTTCGGGGAAATCTTTGTCCAGATGTGTCGCGCGGAAGAGTAAGAGCCGGCGGTATACCGGCTGTCCGGGCAATCGCGCAGGTTATGTGAATGTATGGAGTGACCTGCAAAAAAAGCAATAGTATGGTGCGGTTTCGTAAAAAAATTAAATTTAATCCGGATTATCCGTCTCGCGCATGAGAAATTACATTTCTTAAGGTTTAAATAGAAGGTCTGATAACATATTATGGCGCCGGGGACGACGGGAAACAGCCTGAAACGGTTGTATTTTCGCGAACCGGAAATCAGAAGGGTAACAATATTGATATACTAAAACGATCAATATGTATATCCTCAAGATGCGATGAAGAACCAGAAAAAAACGTAAGATTCTGGTTCCGATGCTCAGAAATCTGTTGTAAAATGCAGTTTTTCTGATACACGAAATCTGAAGGGTAACAATATTGATATACTAAGACGATCAATATGTATATCCTCAAGATGCGATGAAGAACCAGAAAAAAAACATATGATTCTGGCTCCGATGCACAATTGAAGACAGATCTGCCCAAATGGTTTGATCTCTATAACCAAAAAAACTGAATCAAAAGTTCAGTTAGTAATGGTTATATACAAACAGAGCTTACATTATTCCCTCTGTGATGGAGAGCCAAGTTAAATCGCCAAGTGCGATGTTGGTTCTGACGTTGATACTGGCAATGCGGAAATTTATTTAGTAACCGCTAATTCCTCGAAGTAATTAACGATAGTGTGCGTACATTGTACAAATTAGAATTCTGGTTGATCCTGCCAGAGGCCACTGCTATCGGGGTTCGATTAAGCCATGCGAGTCGAGAGGTGCAAGACCTCGGCATACTGCTCAGTAACACGTGGACAACCTACCCTAAGGAGGGGGATAACCCCGGAAAACTGGGGATAATACCCCATAGATTATAGAAGCTGGAATGCTCTGTAGTCGAAAGGTCCGCCGCCTTAGGATGGGTCTGCGGCCGATTAGGTTGTTGTTGGGGTAACGGCCCAACAAGCCATTGATCGGTACGGGTTGTGAGAGCAAGAGCCCGGAGATGGATTCTGAGACACGAATCCAGGCCCTACGGGGCGCAGCAGGCGCGAAAACTTTACAATGCGGGAAACCGTGATAAGGGAACCCCGAGTGCCCGTAAATTCGGGCTGTCCATCAGTGTAAATAACTGGTGAAGAAAGGGCCGGGCAAGACCGGTGCCAGCCGCCGCGGTAATACCGGCGGCTCGAGTGGTGGCCACTATTATTGGGCTTAAAGCGTCCGTAGCTTGATTGTTAAGTCTCTTGGGAAATCTACCGGCTCAACCGATAGGCGTTCAAGGGATACTGGCAATCTAGGGACCGGGAGAGGTGAGAGGTACTCCAGGGGTAGGAGTGAAATCCTGTAATCCTTGGGGGACCACCTGTGGCGAAGGCGTCTCACTAGAACGGCTCCGACAGTGAGGGACGAAAGCTGGGGGAGCAAACCGGATTAGATACCCGGGTAGTCCCAGCCGTAAACGATGCGCGTTAGGTGTATCGGTGACCACGAGTCACCGAGGTGCCGAAGGGAAACCGTGAAACGTGCCGCCTGGGAAGTACGGTCGCAAGGCTGAAACTTAAAGGAATTGGCGGGGGAGCACCACAACAGGTGGAGCCTGCGGTTTAATCGGACTCAACGCCGGGAACCTCACCGGATAAGACAGCGGAATGATAGCCGGGCTGAAGACTTTGCTTGACTAGCTGAGAGGAGGTGCATGGCCGTCGTCAGTTCGTACTGTGAAGCATCCTGTTAAGTCAGGCAACGAGCGAGACCCACGCCAACAGTTGCCAGCTTGTCCTCCGGGATGATGGGGACACTGTTGGGACCGCCTCTGCTAAAGAGGAGGAAGGAATGGGCAACGGTAGGTCAGCATGCCCCGAATTATCCGGGCTACACGCGGGCTACAATGGTCAGGACAATGGGTATCGACACCGAAAGGTGAAGGCAATCTCTTAAACCTGTCCGTAGTTCGGATTGTGGGTTGCAACTCGCCCACATGAAGCTGGAATCTGTAGTAATCGCGTCTCAAAATGGCGCGGTGAATATGTCCCTGCTCCTTGCACACACCGCCCGTCAAACCACCCGAGTGAGGTCTTGATGAGGCTGCGGTTTTTGCCGTGGTCGAATCTAGGTTTCGCAAGGGGGGTTAAGTCGTAACAAGGTAGCCGTAGGGGAATCTGCGGCTGGATCACCTCCTAATGAAATTTCGGGAATGCGGTTGCTAAATAAACTGTAAAGTTGCCGGTGTCAATATGGACAGGGGGCTCATAGCTCAGTAGGAAGAGCGCCGCCTTTGCGAGGCGGAGGCCGTGGGTTCGAATCCCATTGAGTCCACTTTCGATGCACCTGGAGATGCGAATCTTCAGGGAAGGGCTGAAGGTCATATTATCTGACCTGAAGATGCCGTGTATAGGTTTGCACTCAGGACGTTAAATGGGTTTGACGGAGCACTAGTAATAAACCTATCAGTGGATGGCTCGGTTCGAGTGCCGAAGAAGGGCGTGCCAAGCTGCGATAAGCTCCGGGTAGACGCAAGGAATCTATGATCCGGAGATTCCCGAATGGGACATCCTAACACTTTGGTGTTGATCCGTAAGGATCGGTAACGCCCCGAATTGAAACATCTTAGTAGGGGCAGGAAGAGAAATCAACCGAGATGTCGTTAGTAGAGGCGATCGAACACGACACAGTTCAAACCGAATCCCGCAAGGGAGATGTGGTGTCATAAGCCCACCGTTTGGCATCCTTATGCGAAGCGAAAGTCACCTGGAACGGTGTACCACAGAGGGTGATAGTCCCGTACGCGTATGCAGAAGGAGTCTGGTGGTGTCTTGAGTACCGTGGGTTGGAATTCTCGCGGGAAGTCGGGGGTCATCAACCTCCAAAACTAAATACTACTCGAAACCGATAGCGAATTAGTAGCGTGAGCGAAAGCTGAAAAGTAACCCTGGAAAGGTGGTTAAAAGCGCCTGAAATTGATAGGTGATGGTGGGTTACGGCATGAAAGGATCTCTCACACGAAGGAACCCGTCGCGAGGCGGTAGTACGGGTGTGTCTGCCAGTGTCGTAACGTACGTTTTGAAGAACGGGCCAGAGAGTTTATTCTATTGGCAAGGTTAACCGTTAAGGGGAGCCGAAGGGAAACCAACAAGTCCGTAGCGTAAGCGTGGGACGGCGTATTAAAAGTGCGCGGAGTCAGTAGGATAAGACCCGAAGCCTGGTGATCTATGCGTGGGCAGGTTGAAGCGTGACGAAAGTTGCGTGGAGGACCGCAGGCGGTTTTGATATGCAAATCATTCGCGTGACCTGCGTATAGGAGTGAAAGATTAATCGAACCAGGCATCAGCTGGTTCCTCTCGAAACATGCCGCAGCATGACCCGGCTGGAGATAGATGGTGAGGTAGAGCACTGATTGGGGGAGCTGGGGGAGAAATCCCTCACCCCCCTGCCAAACTCCAAACTCCCCATCATCCTAGAAGGCTGGAAGTCCGGGCTACGGGGTAAGCTTGTAGTCCGTAAGGGAGACAACCCAGACCGTGGTTAATGTCCCTCAATGTAGGCTCAGTGTCAACACTGAAAGTGGTCCTAGGCCAAAGACAACTGGAAGGTGAGCTCAGAAGCAGCTATCCTTCAAAAAGTGCGTAACAGCTTACCAGTCAAGGTTTAGGGCGCTGAAAATGGACGGGGCTAAAGCCTACTACAGAGACCACGGAGCACCGAAAGGTGATCTAGTAGAGAGGCGTTCTGCATGGGTAGAAGCTGGGTCGTAAGTTCCAGTGGACCGTGTAGAATTGAGAATTCTGGCAATAGTAGAAGCATAGTTGGGTGAGAATCCCAACCGCCGCAGGGGCTAGGTTTCCTCGGCAATGTTCGTCAGCCGAGGGTTAGTCGGTCCTAAGGTGCGTCGTAACTCGAACGTACCGAAAGGGAAACAGGTTAATATTCCTGTACCATTCAACTTTTAGCGAAAGCCCTGACACTTCGGGGTATGTTGAGCGGGGCCGTCGCCCCGTCTAAGCGTATAATTCCGTGGAGTACCGTAATGGTGAGAAGCGGAGGAAAGCGTTATGGGGAAACTCGACAAATTCCTGGAGTCCATGAAAAGGGAGTTGAAATGTCCGTACCGAGAACCGACACAGGTGCCCCTCGCTGAAGAGGTGAAGGCGTGTCGGATTTAATCGTGTTAAGGGAACTCGGCAAATTGGCCCCGTAACTTCGGGAGAAGGGGTGCCTGCCTGGAGATCAGGCAGGTCGCAGTGACCAGGGAGCTCTAACTGTCTAATAACAACATAGGTGACTGCAACTCGGAAACGACTAGTATAGTCACTGATTCCTGCCCAGTGCAAGTATCTGAACACCGGGTTCAACCGGACGAAGGACTTGTAAACGGCGGGGGTAACTATGACCCTCTTAAGGTAGCGTAGTACCTTGTCGCTTAATTGGCGACTTGCATGAATGGATTAATGAGAGCTCTACTGTCCCTAACACGAATCCGTTGAACTTTTTGTCCTAGTGCAGAGACTAGGGACTCCTATTGGGAAGTGAAGACCCCGTGGAGCTTTACTGCAGTCTGTCGTTGAGTTACGGTATTACATGCGCAGTGTAGATGGGAGGTGTCGATCCGTTCCTTGCGGGGAACGGGGAGCCAACAATGAGACACCATCCTTGTTCTGCTGTAACTCTCACTCATACGAGGACATCGATAGATAGGCAGTTTGGGTGGGGCGCCACACCCTCGAAAAAATATCAAGGGTGCCCTAAGGTCAACTCATGTGAGTCAGAAACTCACAGGAGAGTGTCAAGAGCAAAAGTTGGCCTGACGCGATCATGAACAGTAAATGATCGCGAGAGGAAACTCGGGTCTAACGAACCAATACGCCCTGTTGATGAGGGCTATTGACGACAGAAAAGCTACCCCGGGGATAACAGAGTCGTCGCCGGCAAGAGCACATATCGACCCGGCGGCTTGCTACCTCGATGTCGGTTCTTTCCATCCTGGCTGTGCAGCAGCAGCCAAGGGTGAGGTTGTTCGCCTATTAAAGGGGATCGTGAGCTGGGTTTAGACCGTCGTGAGACAGGTCGGTTACTATCTAATAGGAGTGTCAGGAGTCTGAGGGTAAGAATGAAATAGTACGAGAGGAACTTTCATTCGGCGCCTCTAGTCGATCGGTTGTCTGACAAGGCAATGCCGAGCAGCCACGCGCCAAGGGATAAAAGCTGAAAGCATCTAAGCTTGAAACCCGGCCTAAAAAGAGACTCCGTTGAGGACATGGGTAAAAGACCCGCTTGATAGGCTTGGGATGTACGCACGAAGGCAACGACGTGTTCAGTCCGCAAGTACTAACGTCCAAACACTAGTGCTCGCCACGTCAAACCCAGACGAAATTCTGAGTGCAAACCTTAAATCCTATACAATCCAATTGTATGGGGTTGATCCTGTGCACATAATGTATAGGAATATTACCCACGGCTGCCAAGGTGGCGGAGCGGCTACGCGGTTGACTGCAGATCAACTACACTCCGGTTCAAGTCCGGACCTTGGCTTTGGGTAATTGCGGCCATAGCAGCTGGGATCCACCTGGACTCATTCCGAACCCAGAAGTTAAGCCAGCTCACGTAGTATGCTGTACTGAGGTACGCGAGTCCTCGGGAACCATACTTCGCTGCAATTACCCTTCCTTACATCGAAAAGACTGTTTTTAAGAATACTTTATGGAAGAGCGTATGCTCCTGAACAGTATCATAGCATTATCAGAATGCCAGTGGGATCATGACCCCCGTGATATATTGGTAATTGCGGCCATAGCAGCCGGGAAACACCCGGACTCATTCCGAACCCGGAAGTTAAGCCGGTTCACGTAGCATGTTGTACTGAGGTACGCGAGTCCTCGGGAACCATGCTTCGCTGCAATTACCGTTCTTCATATAGAATAACAAATTATTGTGAGTGTATATGCTCGCGAAATATTCTCTGAAGTGCAAACCTTTATGCGGACGCATTACTGGGTCATTATGATCTTCCCGCCCTGACTTTCAGGCACCCGGATCTGACCCGGGATGCGGATGTTCTATGCCATTCACTATATTAGGTAACGGCAGGTTCGCGGCCTGCGGTGGTATTTGGAAATTATCTTCGATTGTAAATCGATAGAAAATACATCCCCTCCGGCTTTGAATGTGGACCTTTGGTTTCGAGTTATGGACTGTTGTAATATCCGGCCTTCTTCAAGGCCAGAACGTAAAGCGGATCATAAAGCATGTTGGACTGAAGTACCCAATCATTGGGAACCATGCTTTGTTGCCATTAATGCTTTTTGATTTGGATAAAACCCTGATTAATTTCTGTAATACTGTTCTCATGAGCATAAAGGCTCGCGAAATTGTATAGTTTCTGAAGTGCAAACCTTTGAGCGGATGCTATGTCCAGGATAATCATGTCTATCCGCCATTGATTTACGGCATTCGGATCTTTCCCGGAGGGTGGATGCAATTTTATTGCATCGCTCAAAAAGCTGGGTGAATGGATTGGTTATGGTTTGATCGCTGCCTTCACTTTGGCAATGATGTCCGCCGGCATGGGATCCATGTTATGGGCAGTTTTTGCGTGTTCAGCGATTTTTTTCATCAGATCGGCTTCGGTAGGAGCAGAAGTCTCGAAAGGACAGTTCTTGGCAATGCATTTAAAGGACGGCATCTTGAACACCACGTGGGACGTTATACTGCTGCCTATTTATAAGTTGTTTTATAATCGGGTTCTTTTTCCGATAACCCGTAGAGTAAAAGGCTTAATTTTTTTTCTGAATAATTGTTACTTTTTTTGATAGTGCCCCCTACTCCCCTCAAGATATTCATGGTAAAATCGCTCATAAAGTCAACCTCCCCATCCCGCCCGCAAATGCGAAAACGGCTGCCCTCATAATATTTTTAAAACGCTCTTCATCTTATTCGAAAAAATATATAAAATATAATGTATCATATCTCCATTCATGGCAAAGAAAAAACCGGAAGAAATTACGCAAGGGTGCCCGAATTGTGGTGGATCCGGTAAAATTATTATGTTTTGCGCATTATGTGGCGGAAATGGAAGAAAACATGTGATGAAGACAACGACTGAACCGGGACCCCCCAAAATGGTTACCAAATATGAAACAGTATTCAGACCTGGACCAACAGGGAGAGGAGGGGGATTTGTCAGGGTACCCAAGACTACCATGGAACCGTCTAGATTTATTCCCAAAACAATGATGGAATGGGTTACCTGTACAGCGTGTGGGGGGAGAGGAAAAACCGTAGTACCATGTCCGATATGTAAAGGTTCAGGTAGATCCACATATCAATTATGAAAAAATCCGGCAGCCGGGCAAGTGTATGACGGATGTAACATACTCGAAAAAATAGTATCGGGACAACTCATGATGGGTGTATGAGATCCATATTATGAGACGGTTTTTGGGTGTTCAGCGATTTTTTTCACCAGCTCGGCTCCGGCAGGAGCAGAAGTCGAGAAAAAAAGTTCCTGATACAGGATCCTTATAATGCTTCCAGTCCTCATATAGGTCCGGTCTCCTTTTTCTCATGATCTTTACCAGAGACCGGATCCCTGCCTGAATATTCCTTCATTTTTTACAATCCATAATTCTATCATAAGAAATGGAAGAGTGAAAGAGTATGCGAGACAGAACACGTTACCCTACCTTAACATGGCCGTCCTTACGGCCATCGCACTCTGGTTGCTCTACGTCGCATTCAATGCACCGAATCCGTTGATATACATCGTTATCGTGCTGGTGTGTATCCTCGTCGCCGCATACATCGCCACTTCAGTCAAGATCGCGGGACCCGTGGGAGAAAGCGGCGGTCCTGCGGCTCGGGAACTACACCGGGATGTAACCCCGGATTCATTCCTAACCTGGAAGTGACGCAGGTTCATATTGGGATGTTGTACTAAGGTACGCGAGTCCTCGGGAAGCGTGCATCGCTGCCATCACTCCTTTTTGATTCGGGTCAAACTCCGATTAAATTATTCGAGACTGTTCTTGTGAGTATACGGGCTTGCCAAATCGCATATTTTCTGAAGTACAGACTTTTGAGCAGATGATTTCCGCGGGTCGTCATGACCATCCGTCATGGTTTTAGGGCATTCGGATATATTGAGAGATGCGATTGTTGAGTCTGGATATTCCCTGAATTGAACTGTGATCAGCCAGGTTCGTAACCCGGGGTGGTATTTGATTATAGTTAAGAACCTAACTTAAGATACTAAAATTATTCCCAAGAAACTTTTGCATCCACGATTTAGCAAAACTCAATGAGCAACCAAATTTTTTAAATGCGTCGAGAATTATCTGTTTTAAGTGATCGAGATCTTGTACGAATGTCCGTGAAATAATTCTCCGAATACTTTTCCAGATGTATTCAATTGGGTTCAGATCCGGAGAATATGGCGGCAAATATACCAGTTTCATACGATTCAGTTCTGCGAATTCCCGTGTTTTATTTGCATGGTGAGACCGGAAATTATCGAGGATGATAACAATATCTGCATCTGGATTCCTGTTTCGGATAGCCTGAAGGAACTCGCAGACATCCTCCTTCTTCGAATGTTCGTGAAATTCAAGAACGGAACATCCGTTAATTGAGTAAAATCCGAATGTATTTGCCCGAAATTTCGAGGTGTTCTTTACCAATGTAGGATGACCCCGAGACCAGAGTCGCTGTGTATTTGCCGTTGTTTGTGGAGATTTTTCATCCAGAAATCCAATAATCACACCCGGATTTATTTCAGGTAGGTTTTTTTAAGAGAGATTCGGCATCATCGGGTCGACGGTAATCATGAGTGAATGGTTTTCCATATTTCATCTTCAACTTCTTCAGGATGATTCGAATTTGTTTAAGAGTATATTCAACACCGAATTTCTCGTAGATCAGGGTACGGACTTCATCGGTCGTCCATGTGGATTTTTGACTTAAAAGTTCTTGTAACTGATTGAATTCTTCTGATGAGAGTTTCATCGGCCTCCCTCCTGCATAACGAGGAATAATCCCATCATATCCATTCTCATTCCACCTTCGTTGCCAGATGTATCCTTCATTCCTTGTAATCCCCACCCTTTGTGCAGATTCTTCTACGCTCGTTCCTTCATATCGATATTTTACGAAATACAGTCTTTTGAGGATTTTCGTGTCTTTTTCCAGAGTTTTAATTCTCGATTCCAATTCATCTACGGTCATACGTCTCTGTATCGGTATCTGTTCAGACCAGGGCATACATAGAATTGGTATTTGTTGTAATAAATGTATGGTTCTTAACTATAATTCGAATTAGTGCCGGGGTTGATAGGTAATTTATTATATTATTTTTTTATAGTAATCACGCATGAAATACTGGATTTTCATTGCTCTGGTTATTCTTACAGTTTTTTGTACCTTTACACCTGCATCTGCATGGGATACCACCGGTCTGATAAAAGAATGGGCCGGAGATACCACGATGAACCCCTATGATATCGCAACGCTGCCGGACGGGTCGGTCTGGATGACACACGAGAACGCGACTACAGGGGCGTTGATCACGCTTGATTATTCAACAGGGACTCTGCATATAATTCCCGCTCCTTTTTCAGCGCATTTCTGGACGCTCGATGCCGCACCAGATGGCACCCTCTGGATAGCAGATGAATCGGGAACACTCGTCCAGTTCTTCCCCTCTGAATCGCGATTCGAATCGCACCCGATAGGTGCAGGGTTCCCGGCCTCATCACATCCGTACGGTGTCAGCGTTGCAGATGATGGGAAGGTCTGGTTCACCTGCCAGTCGGATCCTCCATGCATCGGGGTATATGATCCTTCGTCTGACCGCTGGCAGCGATATGATCTACCGGACGGCGGAGACTATGATGCCGGTGTCCCGGTGGAGATCGATTTCGAAAGTGACGGGACGGTGTGGTTTACCATCCGGAAGAACGATTCACACACTGGAAATGGAGGTATCGGCCGTCTTGATCCTGTTTCAGGAGAATGTGAGATATGGACCGATCCTGCGGTCTTTTTCGATGGGGCTCTTCCCCCTCTTGGAGGCTTGCGTGGCCCGTGGGGGATTATTGTAACCGGCCACGATCCTGCCAGGGTATGGTTTGTCGACAAGATATCTGCGCTTCTGGTGCGGTTCGATGAGGGAGACCCCCTGGAAGTGACCTGGTACTATCTGCTGCCCGAAGATTTCATCGATTCTCATTTTATTGCACTGGACCCTGATGGTAAGATCTGGCTCGCGAGCATGGGACCGAACCACATCGGCGTATTCGACCCGGTGACGGAAACGATCTCATCATTTAATCCCAGGTCCGGTAGAAATCCGATTAGTATTACAATATCTCCTCTTGGAGAGGTATGGTGGAGTGAAACTGGTGTTAGCGGGACGGGAATCGGTGTCGGTCGGTTCATTCCATTTACCGATTCAGATCGCGACGGGATCGACGACAGGATTGACACGAATCCACGACGCGCCTCTAAGGATTTTTTCGATAAAGCGACCAAAACAAGTGGGACAATCACAGACCGGGGGGGTCAGACCCTTACCATTACCAAGGCGACAACCCCCTATGGAGTGCGGGTAATGTCCGGCCCTCTTACCTTCGGAAGGGACCCAGGCGTCATCGTCGTAAAATGTCAGGATTTTCTGAGATATTCAAAGTCAACAGTTACAATCACCGCAAATGATGACTTCATTATGACCTGCCGCAGGCCGCTCCTTGTCCTGCGGGGAACGGTAGGGGTCTTCGGCCGTCCGGCTTTCCCTGCTCTGCGGGGACTGTTTGGCTGACAGAGAGTAAGGATTTTCCCGGGTTTAGAATCCGGGGGAATATCCCTTTTTGGTTCATTCCGGAAGTAAGAGAATAACGATGTTCGAGATAAGGAGATAATCCCGATCACCGGGCCTGGAAAGAGATAACGAAAATAACTTTTATTTTCTTTTTTCGTCAGATACCATACCCCTTTTGAAAAATATATGTAAATTTATCGCCCATTATCGTCTTTTTTATCAGGTGTAGTGTTTGTCACGGGTCTCCCGCAGGTAGGGCACAGGATCTGGTCGTCGTTATCCTCCTTTTTACCGGCACCATACCGGACGTGTCCTGCCTTTCTCTCCTCCCGCGAGTATTCCTCGTAGAACCCTGATGCCAGGATACCGGCAGGGATGGCGAACATACCGATACCGAGCAGAGCGGTGAAACCCCCGAGGATTTTTCCGGCAGGTGTTACCGGGACGATATCGCCGTATCCCAGCGTGGTGAGGGTCTCGATGCTCCACCACATGGACTCTGCGACGCTGTCAAATTTTTCGGGCTGGGCAGGGTTCTCGAAGAAGAACATCAGGATCGATGTGATGAGCAGCAGGAAGAGCAGCATATAAAGCGCCATTCCGAGGGGTTTTCGTTTCGAGATAAAAATCCGGGACATCGTCTGAAGGGAATCTGAGTACCTGATGAGTTTAAAAATAATTGCAAGACGAAGGAACCTGCTGATCTGGTATATTACAGGGTCACGCAGGAAGGAAATAGGCGTAATAAACGCAATGAGCACGGCAAGGTCAATTATCGCGTAAGGCGTGATCATGAACCTGAGCCGTCCCGTGACGGTCGGACTGTAGCGGGGATTCTCGACACATATCCAGAGCCTGATAAGGTACACGAGTAGAAAGACGCCGATGGAAAAGTAATAAACTGCCCGAAAGACGCTGGTCACGTCCGGCGGGAGATGAGGGGTCGTTTCAAGGACGACAAGTACGATGTTGAGCGAGATTAACACGTACATGAATGACCTGAATACCTTTTTCCCGATTGTGCGGGGAACATCCTCCTCCAGAAATGAGTATAATTTTTTTCTGGCGGTAAGAAGTGTCATACCAGTATTTCTGGTTTATGCTATATTTAGGAGATGGGGTGAAATGACGTTGGCCCAACTGGTTTTGTGAATTTCAGGCCGGTATGAAAAAGTCCGGGTAACATCTGCAGTTCCTCAATTTTCATCTTCATTTATGAGCCGGAGGCTCATAGCGTGCTCTGTTGACATCCTCATTTCGATAAAAAAATGTTCAATCCATTTTTTCCTAGACTGGGGTTTCATCCCCCCCCTGCCCACCTGCTTCAGGGAGGGTCTGCAGGCAGGGTTGATTGTGATTCTGTAATTTTTAAGGAACGAAGAGCGGTCCCTGCCGCATTGTGGGGACGCACACATACAGCCCAGGTCATTTAAGCCCCGGGAGTGTCGGGATGTGGTGTGAAGTGATAGAAGAATCGTGAGAGGACGGAAAGGATGTCAAAAGTGCAAAATTTCCGATAATCCGGTACAGCCCCCCTTGTGAAATTCTGCTGCAGGTCCGATACTTTGATGAGGACTGTCGCGTATCACACACCTATGTACGACATAATTAAAAGCCGGAAGATGGAAAACGGAGTTGCAGTCTACTACAATGAAGGCGGGCATGAAAAATTTGAATCATTCAATTATTCTGAACTTATCGACATGAGGATCAATGCCCTCGACCTTCTTGACGATCCGAAGAACTATTCGGTGGATAAAGCCGGGCACCGGCTGGTCATGAAAAAGTAGGCATTTCTCTCTCCTCCATTTAACGGGAAAAAGAAAATCAGGAACCGGACCTTTACTGGTTCCTGACCATGATTTTCAGTGAGTACGATGTATCTTCAGGAGTTATATTCTCCCAGGGTCTGCCATACACGGCAAAAAATTCCTGTAACCCTGATTCATCGGCCCTGATCAGCCACGAATGTTTCCCTCCGACACCGACCATTCCTTCAGGATGCGGTTTTACTTCGTAGGTATCATTGACGAGAAACAGCCCCTTTGTGAGACTTGCATTCCATACGTATCCTGTCGTGGGGTTTTCGTCAAGAACAACGCTCAATATGGATCCCCTGGCTGCATCAACGGTCGAACCGTTATCGCTCTCCCCGTACTGTGGAATATCGTTACCAGGTGAGATCGGCGGTGTAAGTACTTCTCCAACCGAAATACGGAGTGAGTAGGTCGATTCAGGCGGCGTTGTATTCTCCCATTGCCTGGCATACGCAGCAGAAAACTGTTGCATGCCAATTTCAGTTCCTTTGAATATCCAGTAATGTGTCCCGCCCGCCCCGGACAGGCCGGCTGTCCCGGGGTCGGGCTCGTAGCCTTCTCCAACCGGTTCAAGTCCGGCTGTCCAGGTTGCATTCCACATGTAGCCGGTTGTCGGGTTTTCTTTGATGCGGATAACAAAAGATTCTCCCGGGGATACTGTAACGGTCTGACCATTGTCTTTTTCATCAAATGTGACCAGTCCTTCCGGCGGTACCTGCGTCGGTGTCGGGGTGGGGGTTCCCGGGACTTCCTGCTGCCCTGTACATCCGCACACAACAACCAGTCCGGTAAGAACGGCCAGTATACCGATCAACAGCGTGAACCGTCTTTTCGGAAATGAATATATCTTCATGTGATAAGGCTTGACACGGAATTGAGAAAAATCTAGCGTTGAGTAAAAAAATTTTCGCAGTATCGGTACATGATTTTTTCCGGATGTCGGGGTTGGAACATGCATGGGCTCCTGCCAGGGCCGCTCTGGCAAAATGGTGATATTACAAGTCCAATCCAAGGAAGAAGAGTACCAGCGCAGTACATTCATCCGGGAACTGGTACATAAAACCGTGCCCGCCCCCCCGGAACTGCACCAGCCACGCACCCGGGATCAGGCCTGCAAGGATGAGAGAATTTTTCGCCGGGACTACGACATCGTCAGTACCGGATATTACGAGGGTCATGGCTTTGAGTCCGGGAAGCTGCCTGCAGGTGCCTTCCCATACGCCGATGGCCGCCATCTGTGCGGAAAATGTCTCTTCCGGTATAGTTTCATATACTTCGGGGCAATATTCCCAGGGATCATGCGTCTGAAGCCATGATTGCGGAAAGAGAATTGAAAACATCCTTTCAGCACGGATGGCAGGTGTACCTGTCTCATCCGAAAGTTTTTCAAGAATATCACTGCCCATCCGTTCACACTCTTTCCCCCCGCAGTCTCCCGAGACCAGAATGAGTTTACTGACCAGGTCAGGGCGATGAAGTGCGATCTCCTGCGCGATGTATGTACCCATGGACAGCCCGATACAGTATGCACCGCTTATTCCGAGTGCATCAAGCAGTGCGATGGTGTCGGAAGCAAAAAGAGCGATGCTGAAAGGGACATTGGGTGCTGAACTATATCCGGTGCCCCTGTTATCAAAGATGATAACTCTGTAATGCATTGATAAATTTTTCAGGATTCGTGGATTCCACATATCCATTGTCGAGCAGAAACCGTTGATTAGAATGAGCGGGGGTCCGTCACCAAAGCAGCGGTACCCGATGGTTATATCATTCACCGTTATTGTTCTCAGCCGAAACATCCTGATATCAAACGTTCCCTGGCGGGTACTGGTCTCGTCATTACCGGAAGATGCCCGTGCGCATGAAGGCAGATCCGGAAGGGCAACAAAGAGCATCTACCACATTCTCTCTCTTTCATCAGGTATAATCCCGCTTGCCTCCGGAAACCTCCCGGGATCAGGATCCGTATTATATGGCCATGAATTCTTCATAATAAATGGTTTTTTTTCTCTCCCCTGTGGACTATTTTGATATTAAAACCGTTTTCTTACCCGGCCTGCGGGATGGCTGCACATTTTGTCGGCGTGAAGGTTTTTCCGGATAGTCCCATTGAACGCAGACCGGCTTTGTTGTACAACGTGATATCCACGCAGTGTGATATAAAAGGTAAAATAAGCAGAATATTCAATTTTATAAGGGTGAGGTAACACGTCCCGGTACATGAGTTCCCGGAAAAAAATTTTCATTTCAGCATTTTTTGCCGGTATTGGACTCAGGCTTGGGATTCCCGGTCTTTCTGATCTGCTGGAGGGAGCCTGGAGCGTCGCCGAACCGATATCGCGAAATTCAGCACCCCCGGAATACCAGCAGCTGATAACATTTGCCGGCATCGGTATTTTTGTGGCGGCCCTCTACCTGAACTTCGGGATATTTATCAAGGGTGCAGGAAAAGGTAAAAGAGGATTGGAAAACGCAGTTTATGGATTTCTGGGTGGGATACTTGTTGCATCGGTTGTATGTGCACTTGTGTCCGGATATCTTTAAGGGCCGCTACGCCCTCTTCGCGTAGCAGGCAGGGCTTTTTTATATGCGCGAATCCAATAAACGGCTTTTTTTCAATAAGTCACGGCGGATTCCTGCCCCTGCAGGGTATATAGGAAAAAAATATCCCTTAAAATATATGTGCTGGTTGATACTCCCCCTGCCTTCAACGAAAATGATGAATATCCGCAAATACTTATCAGCAGTCCTTGCACAACATTAGATCATCACCTGATTATTCATGACACACCGCCGCCGAAAAACATATATTTTACCTGGTCTTGCTCCGGGAACCCTCTCCCCTGATGGAACACCACAATTCGGAGAGGTCCTCATCACGCTCATCGATTATGATTCAACACATTACCAGGAGAGGCAGGTTGAACATATTGAAGACTGCTTCCCATATAAAAACACGGATACGGTCACATGGATTAATATTGACGGCCTCAGGAATACAGACGTCATCGAAAAAACCGGGAAAAATTTTGATATTCATCCTCTCATCCTGGAAGACCTCCACAATACAGGCCAGCGTCCCAAAATGGAGGACCTCGAACATTACCTGTATATCAACTTAAAGATGCTCCAGTGGGTTGATGCTGAAAAGGAAGTAAAATTTGAACATGTGAGCCTGATTATCGGATCCAATTACCTGATTTCTTTCCAGGAGGATGTAGGGGATGTATTTGACCCTGTGAGGGAGAGGATACGGCGTGAGGGCAAAATACGAAAATTTGGTCCTGATTACCTTGCGTATGCGCTTATCGACGATATCGTGGATAATTACTTCGTGGTGATGGAGCACCTCGAGGAGCATGTTGAAGACCTTGAGGAGGAACTTGTGGTCAATGCAACTCCCGAATCACTCAAGAAAATTGACCGGCTGAAAAAAGAGATGATATTTTTAAGAAAATCGGTATGGCCGCTACGCGAAGTGATTTCGTCGCTTGAAAGGTCCGAATCACCCCTTATCAAGGAGAGCACGGGGATCTACATCCGTGACGTGTACGACCACATCATCCAGGTCATTGACAGCCTGGAGACACTACGGGACATGGTGTCGGGCATGATTGATATCTACCTTTCAGGTCTTTCCTATAAAATGAACGAGATAATGAAGGTCCTGACCCTCATCGCAACGATATTCATACCCCTCACGTTTATAGCCGGGGTATATGGAATGAATTTTGAATATATGCCGGAACTGAGGTCAGAGTTCGGGTATCCTGCCGTGTGGGGTGTAATGATATGTATCGTGCTCATAATGCTCTTTTATTTCAGGAAGAGGGGCTGGATATGATGGTGTCCGGGCTGCATCTTTATGAGTCTGAAAAAACCGGTCTCACGGTGAGGATGAGTGATACATGAGTGGCATATCATATAAAATGATAAATGGGGCGGGGGACGTGAACAAGAGACCGGGCACCCGTCACATCCGGACCTGGGTGAGGCGATCTTTTTCATTTCTTTCTTTTTTCGGGCTTTGTTGACATCCTCATTTTGATAAAACCTCTTTTATCTGTTTCTCTGAAAGGTGGGGTTTCACCCCTCCCTGCCCCACCCCCGGGGATGTCCTGCGGGCAGGGTTGACCGGAACACCTTACGATTTTTTATAAGTACTTGAGCACGGTCCCTATCGCAGTATGGGGGCGCACACATGCGGCGGGGCATCGGCCCCGGGAGTGTCCCGAAGTGGAGTGCGGCGAAAGAGGAATAGTGAGAGTACCGGAAGGGTTTCAACTACACCGAATTTTCAATAAAAACTCATATCTGTCATCCTGTCGTTTCCATTATTTGTCTTGTAGTATGCATCCTGGATATCAGGGCAACGGTTCCCGGCGGGATGTCCGGACAAATGACGGACAATCAGTTTAAACCGGGAGCCGGTTTTTTCTGCCTGCACTTAGTCCCGTGAATTGTCGTATGAAAGAATAAATCTGGAATATATAAGGCAGATCAAACAAAAACCTGACTGAAATGGATACCGGCACCCTCCTGATCATTGCCATCGCACCGGCCATCTTCTGGCTCTGGTATTTCTACCAGAAAGACCGCTATGAGCCCGAACCTCTCGCGTGGATAGCAACCATTTATTTTCTTGGTGCCTTTGTTACCATCCCTGTCGCATTCATCGAGGGGACAATCGGGTTATTTACCGGTGATTTTCTGATCGCAATTTTGGTTGCCCCGGTCGTTGAGGAATATGCCAAATTCAGCATTGTGAAGCGGACGGTGTACCGTAGTGCAGAGTTTGACGAACCGGTTGACGGTATCGTCTATGCAGCAGCTGCGGGCCTTGGGTTTGCAACCCTTGAAAATATCATTTATATTTTCTCATCGTATGAAACATCCATGGTCTTTGCGCTTCAGACCGGGGTAATCCGTGCGCTGCTGTCCGTTCCCGGGCATGCACTCTTCTCAGGAATGTGGGGGTATGCACTTGGCCAGGCAAAATTTATGCCGCGGTCCCGCAGGGGCAGGGTCATTGCCGGGGGGCTCATACTTGCCATTGTTATGCATGCCGTCTTTAATATCCTGTTATTCGATGATATTGGGGTAGCAGTCCTGGTTTTATTGATTACACCGTTCATGTGGTGGCTTATCCATCGCAGGATAAGGACCTCCCTGTCCCAGTCTGTGTACAACGATGACGAAAAGTAATGGCTCTGTCAAAACCCTTCCCTTACCCGATTATTCCTGCTGATGGATGATATCTTTATTTTAACAGATCAAAAATAACGTAAATTTTTTTTGTTTTCCCGCGTTTCACACCATCAGACCGGATAAATATCCGTAATCTCTGACCCGGCGGTCCTCCTGCAAATAATTCGTATGACCTTGTATACAGCACCCCTGAAGGGGGTATGGATGAGAATCAGGCCCTTAACAGCCTGTTAAGACTTTTCCACGGGTATTCAAGGAACAGTATAAATAACGCGGCAAGCAGTATGAGAACCGGAACAGTGCCGAGTGCAGTGGTAAGTGAGTACTGGTCAGCCAGGTAGCCCGAGAATGCAACCCCTACTCCGCCGGCCCCGATTGAAACCCCGATCATCAGGCCGGATGTCAGGCCCACGCGGGTCGGCATCAGCTCGTGGGACATCGCAACGGTTACGGCGAAGCTCGACCACAAAAAGAACCCGAATACCATGAGGGCGATGACCGAAAGCAGTCCTGATGAAAAGAGAAAGACCGCAAATGCAGGGATCGATAATGAAAGGCCGGCGATGACAAACTCTTTTCTCCCGTGTGAGTCTGATATGACCCCGCCTGCGACCTGCCCGGCGACTCCGCAGAGGAGCATCAGGGTGACAAGAAGGTTTGCAGTGAAAATATCGTAGCCCCTCGTGATCAGGAGCGGCGGGAAGAAGGCAATCGCTGAAAATATAGCCCATGCCCTGAGTGTTGACGCTGCAAAGAGGACTGCAATTGCCCTGGAAAATGGTTTTTTTCCGGCCGCTTCCGGTTCTTTTACTTTCACCGGAAAAGACGCAAGCCCGGAGGGGAGCATTTTTTTCAGGCCGGCAGCCATGAATACCGCCGGAAAAATAAGCAGGACCAGACCATTCAGACCAAATGAGACCACAAGCGCCCCCGCAAGGAGAGGTCCGATGGCATATCCCAGATTTCCGCCGACAACAAAAAAAGAGGTAATCCTGCCCCTGTTCCCACCTTCGGCGAGCCGGCTCACGATCGAGAGTGCATTCGGATGAAAACATGCATGCCCGATTGCAGCAAGCCCTGCACACAGGATGAGGAGCGGATACGACGTCACCACACCCATGAGGGCTATAAAAACCGCAGAGATCAGGAGGCTGACCGATATATTCAGCTGCCTGCCGTACCGGTCCGAAACCCAGCCGAAAAAAGGTTGTGTTACCGAAGAAGTGAGATTGTACGAGGTTACGAGGAGCCCGGCAAGGAAATAGGAAAAACCGTAGGTCGATATAAGGAGGGGGAGAATTGCCGTAATGACCGGCATGTAAATGTCGGTCACCATATGCGCAAGAAAGAGCGATACGATCGGCGACTGCGGTGTGGTTTCAGTCACGGAACCATTCCCCTTATGATTATAATCTCGACGCTAATCTCCTGCATCTCCTTTTTATGGAAAAAAAACGTTTTTTTCAGTGGAAAAATTCCCCTGACCACCTCTTCAATCACGCCCCGGCCGGTTATGTAATTCTCTATAAACGCCAGGGACCCCGCATTGAAGATCCCGTACACCGTTTGTCCTGCATGAAGCGCGGTGTCGATAAACGGGCGATCGGCGTGTATAACCTGTGCCCCGAAGGGCGGGTTCATAATCACCGTATCAAAGACCGGGATAGCGGATGCGAAACCAGGATCTGAAATGTCACCTGATATAAAAACCGGGTCGGCATGCATGTGTTCTGCATTTTTACGCGCCGTGTTCAGTGCATCGTCGTCGATGTCGTACCCTGTCACCTGCGCCGCACCAAGAACTGAAGCGCCGATTGCGAGAATTCCCGTCCCGCACCCGAGGTCGCAGACTCTTTTTCCAGAGATATCTCCACGTGAATACGCATGGAACAAAAGCCGCGCTGCAAGCGTGGCAGGTGTCTGGTACTGCTCCCACCTGGGTGACGGGCGGGAAAATCCCTCAATTTTTTCGAGTTGTATCTCGAGCTGCTTCAGCTTCATTCATCAGATCTCGTCAATTGTATAGTCGTCCCAGGATCGTTTTCCGCAGAGTATTTCGAATTCAGCGGGGGCCAGGACAGGAACCGGGAACCGGATCTGATCATCGTAGGAAAGGCGCGGGCAGGCGGTATTTACATAACATTCAAACCCGAGGTTGACCATCTCGTCCGGGCTTACCTCCCTCATAGCGACAAGAAACGCATTGTCTGAAAGTGCAGCAAGTTCTTCTGCCAGATGTTTGCGGCACTGTCCGCTCTTCTGGCTGAAAATGACCCCAAAATTTGATGCTTTCCTGGCCTTTTCAATAAGGGCAAACCTTTTTCGCAAAAACCGGTCCGGGTTCACCTCGGTGACAGTACCTGTGAACGGGTCGAGTGCGATAACCCCGGCACCAGTCGCAAGCTTCACGCCAATCGGGTGGAACACCCCGGTCCCTATAAACAGAAACTCGTTTATCCCCTCGATTCGCGCCGCCTGGTACGAACAGCCGAGAACCTGCCCGGAAAGCGGAGTCCTTACATTACCTTCTGCAACAACCCCTTCAATTCCCTTTACCTGAAGGAAGACAATTATCTCCGGGATAAGGTGGGCATGCTGCACAGTGGTAAGGATCCCGATCCGGCGCTCGTGAAGGTACGGGAGTGCAAATGAGATGGAATTGATATCGAAATCAACGGGCCATGGTTCATAGATGACATCGGGATGGAAAGCGACCGGGGTATGTCCGAAATGGACAAGCAGATCTGCCCATTCAAGGAGATCGAGTGCGAGATCGCAGGCGCCATAGCAGGGATCCCCCGAGATTATCACATCAAACCCGGCATCTCTTAACTCCGCTGCAATCCGGTAACTCTGTCTCTTCAGTCCGGCAGGAAACTGGAGTGCCACTCTCCGGACATCTCTCTCTTTAAGCCTGTGAATTAAATCAGAAATACCGGTCAATCACATGCACCCGGTCTGTGACATCAATCGATACAAGGGATTTAAAAGGTCTCCCGATATCAGGGTTGCCCCGCCGGATGGCAAAGCAGATATCAACCACTTCGGCACCGACCTGTTCGAGGGCAGCGAGCACGGCGCGTGTCGTTCCGCCGGTACTCACCACGTCGTCGATGATAACGACCCTGTCACCGCGGTTGACACCGTTTAAGTAGAGCTGGCCCTTCGAATAACCGGTGGTCTGGTGGATGGCAACTTCACCGGGTAACTGGTATTCTCTCTTCCTGATTATATTCATGGGGATATCTGTCATAATCGACATTACAGAGCCGATATGAATGCCCATCGCCTCTGCAACCAGCAGACGGTCGACATGATTAAGGTCGGTCACCTTGATCATTGCGGTCGCAACTTCGCGCAGCAGGTCAGGGTCAACGACCGGCACGCCGTCTGTTATCGGGTGTATGAAATAATTATATTCTCCCCGGCGGACCATCGGGCATGTTTCAAGCGATTTAACAAGTCTTTCCAGCATTAGATTCACCAATATCGTGTAAAAATGATTCAATGATGCCTGCATGAACGTGAGGCATGCAGACGATGCGAAGGTGGCCCTTCCTTGTCCAGGAGACCTTCCACGGAGGCGGAATCGTGGCTTTTTCAAACGTTGCCACATTGACGTCAGGGGTTACAACCCGTGGAATTCCGAATGCCTCCATACCCTCGATAAGACGGCGGGTATTTTTCATGCATCCCTTTACGACGGCCTGCATACCTTCGTAACCCAGGTATTCCAGTACTGCCAGCGCACCCGCAACGGGAGCGCCGGGCCTTGTTCCTGAAAGTGTAAATTCCTGTTTCACCGTCAGGTACGGGGTATCGACAGAAAGCGCACATATCTGTGACGGATCGCGGATAAGCAGGCACCCTGACGGTATAGTGCTCATTCCCATCTTGTGGGGGTCGACGGCAATGCTTGAGACGCCGGGTATACTAAAGTCAAAAGGCTTGGTTTTTTCCAGAAACGGAAGGACCATTCCGCCGAATGCTGCATCGACATGGAAGAAGATCCCCCGGTCCGATGCAATTTCAGAGAGCGCCGGAATCGGGTCGACCATTCCGTACTCCGTGCTTCCTGCGATGCCGACAAGGCAGCAGGTATTTTCATCCACCATCTTTTCTGCTGCAGACAAGTCCATACGGAACTCATCATCCAGTGGAACGCACCTCATCTCAAGGCAGAGAATATCACATGCCTTTTTAAAGGAAAAATGTGCGGACTCAGGCAGTACGACATTCGGCCGGACAGAAGTGCTCCGGCTTTTTCCAATCCGAAGGGCCTGGATATTAGATTCGGTTCCACCCGATGTTGCGTACCCGCATGCATCAGGACAGTGAAACAGGGTCCCGAACAGACGTACCAGCCGGTGTTCGAGTTCTGCAGTTCCGGGGAAAAGGCCGGGATCTCCGAGATTGGTCTCCATGAACATGCAATGCGCCCTCACTGCCACCGGGTGGGGGAGCGTGCACATGGAACTCAGAATATGATCGTGGCATAAATCCTCTCTTTTTTTGGAAGAGAGGAAGGAAAAAAGTTCTTCCTCTGAACGTCCCTTATAATCCATTATTTTTTCTCGCGCTCTCAAGGATGATACGCTGCTCGGTACGGGCAACCGTTTCACGGATTTTTGCAATGGCATCAATATTTGCCGATACAGAGGCAATTCCGTGCTCAACCAGCCACTGGACCATCGGGGGTTCTGAACCTGCCTGACCACATATTGAGCATTCTATGCCTGCCATTCTGCAGCGTTCGATTGCATAGTTGATCAGGTAAAGCACCGCGGGGTGTTTGGGCTTGTACATGGTGGCCACATTTTCATTGTTCCTGTCGATTGCAAGCGTGTACTGGATAAGGTCGTTTGTACCGAAGGATGCAAATTTTATGCCGGCCCTGATGAAATCTTCAACCATAAGGGCGCTTGCCGGGATCTCTATCATGATGCCGAGTGTGGCCTTTTCCACGTCCACTCCCCAGCTCTTCATAAGATCGCGTGCCCTGACAAATTCATCCGGGTGTGAGACCATCGGGAACATGACGCCAAGGTTATCATAGCCCTGCTCCCACAGACGTTTGAATGCCTCGACCTGAAGCCTGAACTGGTCGGGGCTCTGGATGTCCCTCCTTATACCGCGCCAGCCAAGCATCGGGTTATGTTCGACGGGCTCGTTCTCCCCGCCGGCCATGTTCCTGAATTCGTCAGTCGGCGCATCTATTGTCCGGACCCATACCGGTTTTCCATAAAATGCATCGAGAACGATCTTTATGCCTTTATACAATTCCTCGATGAATTCCTCTTCCTTGTTATTTGAGATGAACCAGCCCGGGGTCCTGTTCAGCCCGAGGATGAGGTGTTCGATCCGGAGAAGTCCGACACCGTCGGCGCCCGTGGCGGCAGCCCGTACTGCCGCTTCAGGTATTGATACATTTACCTTGACACTCGTCGCGGTGATGATATTCTGGGCAACAGTCACGGTCTGGGCAGCCTGGGGCGCAGCAACGGGCTTTTCAAGAGAACCTTCGTATACAAGGCCTTTCTCGCCGTCTGCCGTTATAATCTGGCCTGGTTTAAGGATCGCCGTGCCTTTCTTTGTGCCAACTATTGCCGGGGTGCCAAGTTCGCGGCTGACAATTGCAGCATGACATGTCATCCCTCCTTCATCGGTGACGATTGCAGCAACTTTACGCATGGCGGGAACCATATCCGGGTTCGTCATCTTCGTCACCATGATGTCTCCATCCCTGATGGTACCGGTATCCCTGACATCCCTGATTACGACAACCCTGCCACTGGCTATACCGGGCGATGCACCCTGGCCCTGCAGGATAATCTTGCCGGTACCTCCGGTCTCTGTTGACGAAGAGGATGTTTCGGGCTTTATCGTAGTGATAGGGCGGGACTGGAGGATGAAGATGGTCTGGTCCACGATGCTCCATTCCACGTCCTGCGGTATCCCGTAATGGTCTTCGGCAATCTTTCCGAACATTGCAAGTTTTGTGACCTCATTGTCAGAAAGGACCTGCATATCCTGGCGGTCGGGATCGACTTCGATCTCTTTTGTACCATGTGATCCGTCAGAAACGATCTCGATCTTTTTATTGGCGATAAGACGGTCTGCGACCTTCTCTATCCGCTGGTCAAAAACGTATTTGTCTGGTGAAACCGAGCCCGAAACGACCGCTTCACCGAGCCCCCAGGACCCCTCGATGATAGTCTGGGATTCGCCGGTGACCGGGTGAGACGTAAACATAACCCCTGCCTTTTCAGAATTGACAAGTTCCTGCACCACTACTGCGATGTTGACGCTCCTGTCATCAAACCCCTGCTTGGACCGGTAGTAGATCGCCCGTGAACCATACAATGACGCCCAGCATTTCTGAACAGCTTCGAGGAGGTTTTTCTCACCCCTGATATTCAGGAATGTCTCCTGCTGTCCGGCAAAGCTGGCATCAGGGAGGTCCTCGGCAGTTGCGCTTGAGCGGACTGCCACGACAAGACCTTCGGAATTCATCTTTTTATAGGCGCTTTTGACCGCATCCCAGATTGATTCGGGGACTTTTGCCTTCATTACGGCTGTCTTGGCCTTATGGGCAGCCTTTTCAAGGGCTTTGCTGTCTTCAACATTCAGGTTTTCGAGCCCGTCAAAGAGCGTATCCTCAAGCCCTGTCTCGATGAGAAATCTTCGGAACGCGTGACTTGTCACCACAAAGGCCCTGGGTACGGGAAGGCCGATAGCCGACATCTCCCCGAGTGATGCCCCTTTTCCACCAACAGCGGCGATGTCTTCCTTCCTTATCTCCTCGAGCCACAGAATATCCGGCACCTGTTTCATTCACGCACCACTAATTACTCACCTTTTATGTGCTTAATAAATTACCATGCCGTTGTCGTACCGGACATAAAAAACGGTGTTATCCTGATCATTGCGGAAGGGTTGCGGCGTCGGAATAAAAACCATCATGAGGTGTTATGCAGATAATATGTGGGTTTTATCGTGAGCTACAGGATACTTGTCAGCGACCCGCTGGCAGAAGAAGGAGTCGACATCCTGCGGAAGGAGTTCACAGTCGATGTAAAGACCGATATATCTGAAGATGATCTGGTCTCAGTCATCGCGAACTATGACGCCCTTCTTGTCCGGAGCGGTACCGAGGTCACCGCCCGGGTAATTGACGCAGGAAAAAAGCTCAAATTTATCGGGCGTGCAGGCGCCGGAGTGGATAATATCGATATGAATGCTGCTACCCGTAGCGGGATAATTGTGGCAAACGCTCCGGAAGGCAACACGCTGGCAGCAACAGAGCACACCATGGCAATGATGCTTTCACTCGCCAGAAATATCCCTCAGGCGAATGCCTCCTTAAAAAAGAAGGAGTGGAAGCGCTCGAAATTCATGGGTGTTGAACTGAACGAAAAGACACTGGGGATTGTCGGCCTCGGACGTATCGGACGCGAGGTGTCCAAACGGGCGATAGCCCTCGGGATGCACTGCGCCGGCTATGACCCGTTCATCAGCAAGGAGCGTGCGGCGCAGATGGGCGTTGACGCCATGACCCTGGATGAGCTCTTCCGTGTCGCCGATTTCATCACGGTCCATACGCCCCTGATAAAAGAGACAAAACACGTGATAAATGCCAGGAGCATCGCTACCATGAAGGACGGTGTCAGGATAATCAATTGCGCCCGCGGGGGGATAATTGATGAAAAAGACCTGTATGATGCCATTAAATCCGGTAAAGTGGCCGGGGCAGCTCTTGACGTGTTTGAAGAGGAACCGCCGTTCGCCTCTCCCCTCCTTGAGCTTGAACAGGTAATCACTACTCCGCATCTTGGAGCGAGCACTGTTGAGGCACAGCAGAACGTGGCAGTCTCCATCGCAAAGCAGTGCATTTCTGTATTAAAAGGCGGATCTGCAAAATATATCGTGAATGCACCCATAGTGCCCGCAGATCAGCAGGAGACTATCGAACCCTTTGCCTACCTTGCTGAAAAGATGGGGCGCTTCCTCACCCAGCTTGTTGAAGGGCGCGTTGAAAAGGTCGAAGTGATCTATGGGGGAGACCTCGCACAGGCGGGCCCCAATGCAAAATTTATCACAAGGATGGCACTCAAGGGTCTTCTTGATCCGATCCTGCAGGTCCCGGTCAATATCGTAAATGCCGAGTACATCGCCGGTGAACGCGGGATAACCTTTGCCGAGACTACAACTGCAGAATCACAGGGATTCAAGAGCCTTGTGTCGATCAGGGTAAAGACGGACTCCATGGAAGAAACCATCAGCGGCACGGTCTTCATGAGAGGGAGAAGCAGGATCGTTGTCATTGGTGGTTACACAATGGATATGATCCCGGAGGGATACGTCATCGTCTCCCGCCACCTTGATAAACCGGGTGTTATCGGCAGGGCGTCGACGATACTCGGAAAAGGCAATGTCAATATTGCCGGTATGCAGGTGGGGCGCATCAAACCCGGTGAAGAGGCGATCATGGTCCTTAATGTGGACAGCGAAGTATCATCCGACATGATGGACCAGATACGGTCGATGCCCGGTATATTCACGGCAAAATTCGTAAAACTCTGATATTCGCGTGAATATCTGATGTTAATTTTTTTACTGCTTTTATGTACCGGGCATGCGGCTCATAATGTTCCGGGCCAAAGAGCAATTCTTTAATAATAAGATGACTCATATTAAGAGAGCATTTAGCTTTTAAGGGCTCGTGGTCTAGCTGGTTATGACGTCGCCTTGACATGGCGGAGGTCAGGAGTTCGAATCTCCTCGAGCCCATTTTTCAATGCCTTTTTTTGCATACGGCGAGCTGTTTTTTAAAATTCAGGGTTTATAAGGCCAGGATTATCTTACAATTTCGATTATTGCCTGTTGATATCAATCACAGGAACGCCTGCCATAATACATCGGCCTTCGCGATTGTACTTTTCCCTGCATGCTCCGGGCAAAACCGGGATAAAAGAAGCTCAGGTATTTCTTCCCTGTTCCAGGTATTGTGACTGCTGCATTGCGCATCCGGGTGCCTGCCGACCGTGTCCCCCGCGGAATAATCCCGGGATATCACTTCCGGAATTTTTATTGTCAGGGCTATGAAATCCATTACTCATGTGGAAGAGGATTATATGCGGGCTGCTGGTCGCAACATTCGTGGCTGTTTTTTTTGGAGCGCATGTTGCTGCAGATGACTGCGGGTGCGGAGGTCTCCCGGATTCCGGTCCGCCTGACGGCTGGGACAGTCCCGGCAGTTTTTCAGGTGGTGGCGGAGATACCGCCCCGGCTGATTCCGGCGGCGCAGGGGATACTTCGGGAGACAGTTCAACGGGGCCTGGTTCTTCAGACAGTGCGGCAGGGTATTCCGGTAGTTATGGGGACACATCAGGTGATTATACGGGAGAATCCACGGGTTATTCCCAATCGGCGTCCGGCGGGTCGGTGTATGATGCGGTAACGTATGCACAAATGGGTCTGGACTATTACCGGCAGGGCATGTATAACGAATCACTCTCTGCCTACAACAGCTCACTCCGTATCGACCCGTATGCAAAAAAGGCATGGCTTGGCAAGGGAGATGTGCTGGCCAGGACCGGAGACAACGCGGGGGCGGTCTTTGCGTTTAAGAAGGTCACCATCCTTGATCCCTCGGATGCCGAACCATGGTTCAGGATGGGATACGCGTACTCTGAAGAAGGCGATTATAATGCCTCAATTGAGGCATATACCCGTGCGCTCGCTATCAATCCGCATTATTCAGAGGCAGAACGAAACCGGGCCCTTGTGAGGGGACTTCTCCTGAATGCAGCCGGTACGACGGCAGACCCGGGCAGGGAGAAGGATGAAGTGGACATCGCTATAGGTACTGAGCCGGTGACGCCCGTTATGACAGATACAACTCCCCCGGGCCCTGTTCCGACCACCCCGGTAAAATCCCCGGTTCCAGGACAGGTCATGATCCTGGCACTCCTCGGTGTCATGTCAGTTTTCATGTACGGCCGTCGAAAAGCCGGATAAAATCCCCCTTTTTATGAAGCGTATCCTGCTCATTACCGGCAGTCCGGGATCAGGCAAAACGACCCTTATATCCGCGGTTGCAGAGGACCTGGCACGCTTTCATCCTTCAGGATTTCTTACCGCGGAGATCAGGGTGGCAGGGGTACGAAAAGGTTTTGAACTGAAAAACCTGGATGGAAAACGGACGGTCCTCGCCCATTCGTCGATGGAGAGCCGGTACCGCGTGGGGAGGTACGGAGTAGACATTGCAGGATTTGAGCACTTCCTGGAAGAGACATTTTCCGGGGATGCGGGTGCGAAGGTATTCATCATCGATGAGATCGGAAAAATGGAATGCCTTTCCGCATATTTCAGGGAACAGGTCTCTGTAATTCTTGAGGGGCCGGTCCCTGTCATCGCAACAATAGCCCTGAAAGGAGATGCATTTATCGAATCTGTTAAAAAAAGGGATGATGCGACGCTTTTTCAACTGACCCCCGGCAACAGGGATATTCTCCGCCAAAAAGTGTTGCATTCTGCCCTTGAAATGGTATCCCGGACGTAAATATCTCATTTCCACAGGCAACTCCCGCCCCTGCCACTCATATGTTCATAAGCATATATCCGGGCTCATATTTTCTCTGGCTGCAGTGGATTCCGAATTCAGGTCCCGATGCATTCCGGGAGAGCAATCCTATATTTCCAGGGGATGCGGAAAAACCGTCGGTCCTGTATTCAATAACGATGCCGGAAAGCGGGGTATCCGGCAGGGAGCCCGCAGCCCGAACCCTTTTTATTCGGAAGCGATAAGACTAAAAAGGGATAACGTAGAAACGACAATAATGGGCTCCATACAATCGGTTATCCTGGCAGGAGGTGTGGGCACCCGCTTATGGCCTCTTTCACGCACATATTATCCAAAACAATTCCTGAAAATCAATGGGAATTCTTTTTTCCAGGAGACCTTTCTCCGGTGTCTGAGGATCTCCCGGCCTGATGATATCTACGTGGTGACAAACGAGGTTCACCAGTACCTCGTCCGGAACCAGATCGAGGAACTGGGATATACCATCCCGGATGCCTGCATTCTCCGGGAACCGGTCGGGAGAAATACCCTGCCGGCAATAACCTGGGCAATTAAGGAGATAAAAAACCGGTATGGCGATACGACGGTCGCGGTATTTCCAAGTGATCACCAGCTTGGAGAGACTGCCGTCGATGAAATCCGTGAAGCAGAGGTTATTGCAGGCCGGTACCTGGTGACGTTCGGCATCCCCCCAACCCATCCGAACACAGGTTATGGATACATCGCTCCCGGCAGCGATCTCGGACTGGGTTTTGTCGTCCGTGAATTCAAGGAAAAACCTGACGAACAGATGGCAAAAAGTTATATCGATGCCGGGTACCTCTGGAACAGTGGAATTTTCCTATTTTCGACATCGTTATATTGCACTGAACTCGAACGGTTTCAGCCTGAGCTTGCCGGGAAGTTCGCGGATGAGGATATTGTGTATGAAACCCTCCCTTCACTCTCAATAGATTACGGGCTCATGGAAAAATCAGACCGTGTCGCGGTTGTACCCCTGCATGCACAATGGACGGATCTTGGTACATTCCAGGCCTGGTACGAGTATTATCCCCATAAGGAAGGTAACAATGTCGGGGATGCAGAATATATCGATTCACACGGTAATTTTGTGTATGCGCCGGGAAAGAAGACCGCCCTCATCGGCGTAAAGGATCTTGTCCTCGTCGATACCGGGGACGCTCTCCTTGCCTGTGATATGAAGTCGGCAGGGCGTGTGAATGAGATGGTGAAAAGGTTCAGGGACAAAAAAGACACCATTGTCGATTACCACCTGCAGGTCCACAGGCCGTGGGGCTCCTATACAGAACTTGAAAACTCGAGGTTCTTCCGGATAAAGAGAGTAACGGTAAAACCCGGGGAACGACTGTCTCTCCAGATGCACCGTCACCGCTCTGAACACTGGATCGTTGTGAGCGGAATGGCGGACGTGACGCTCGGGGAAAAGACGGTGCACCTGCCCCAGGGGGAAAGCACCTTTGTCCCTTCAGGTACGGTCCATCGCCTTGGAAATTCTGGCAGGATTCCACTTGAAGTCATCGAGGTCCAGATCGGGGAATATCTCAACGAAGATGACATCGTCAGGTTCAGCGATGATTACAACAGGGCATAAAAATCCGGTCAGACCCTGTTTTTAATATCTGAAAAATAATTTATCTGTTCCCGGATTACATCGCGGATGCCAAGCCTGGCACAATAACCGATATTTTTAATCTTTTTGACATCTGCCAGGAGTATCGGTACCTCTGCGGGCCTGAACCGGTCCGGTTCGAAATCCACCCTGATTTTTCTCTCTCCCGAAGAGATGAAAAGACCCCGGTCTTCTACCGTATATTCGACAGAATCTTCAAGGATCATCCTGTCAACGATGGTCTTATCAAACGATACTCCAAACTGCCTTGAATGGTCTATGCCCGTGGGGTCATCAACAGATTTTGCTCCATCGTGTGTACAGATTGAATCTACCGGGAATCCTGCCTCTTCAAGACTTAAGAGCAGATAACTGAGCACCGATGAAGTTGAACCTGTGCCCTGGTTGTAGACGTCACCATGGGTGCCCTTTTCGGCGAGAAGACCGTAGCCCCCGGTGATATCGGTTACATGTGACCAGTCCCTGAACGGGTTGACATTCCCGATACGGATTGAATTGATTTCACCGGCTTTCATCGCCGCAACCTGCCGGGTGATGACCGATGTGACAAACATCAGCCCCCTCCCGGGCCCTTCATGGTTGAATGAACGTGAGACCACCGCCTTTACTCCGTATGTGTGGAAATAATTTCTCATCAGGTGGTCTCCATATACCTTGCTTACCGCATACGGGGACATAGGCCTGAGCGGGTTTTTCTCGGATATCGGCAGTTCGGGTATCTTTTCAGGCCCGGGATGAATGACTCCGTACCGTTCGCATGCCATACGGTACTGGTGTTCCGAACTGATGACAAGGCCATATTCCTCGGAAGAGCCGGCAAATATCACCACCGGGTCCGAATGACACGAACGGACTGCTTCAAGGACGTTTGCAGTCCCCATGCAGTTGGCCTGTGCGGTTTCAAGCGGGTGGGTAAATGAACGCGGGACATAGGACTGCGCTGCAAGATGGAACACAACGTCGGGCGTAGCGGTGGAGACGGCATGTGTAATGGCTGAAAAATCCTCAAGATTTCCCTCCAGGAGTGTTACGCGGCCGGAAATATCACGGTCTCTTACGTTTCGCGAGGGAATGCCGTCGGTTTTCCTCCTGGTCAGCCCGAAGACCTCGGCTCCTTTTTCAATAAGGGAACGGGCCAGATATGGACCTGCAAAACCTGAAATGCCTGTAATAAATACTCGTTTACCCTGCCAGTCCATAGATCAGCACCGTCCCTTCTCTCCTTTATGGTTATATAAGAGACCTTTTATCATTATCCTATTGCAGGAGTGGTATGGAGAGGCATTTAACGGAAAAATTGCAGGTTCTGATGCCTGCATCATCACCCTTAAGGGCCGGGCGAAATAAAATTACAATAACGTCTGTACCCCCGGATAGTCACATCCGATCGTATGACTGCAGTCCCATGGAATGTACTGATCCCACTTTTCGTCCGGCCCTGGTTGTCCATGGACCGGAAGCCTTTGACGCCGGTGATGTGGAGTACCTGCGGGATGTGCTTGCCCCGTTCCGGATTCTGGTTGCAGGTGTGATGGCCCGGACGGCAGCCGAGGAGTCAGGGATACCCTGTGAGTTCTGCAAAAGGCCCCCGAGCGTGGTCATGTCCTCGCTTCCCGGCTCTTTTATCCTTGTCAACCGGGGAAAAAATGCAGAGTCCGGAAGAATTTTTGGCGAAATCGTGGCATCAAGGCTTGGAATGCGGGGCCTTGTCCATATTGAATGTTCATCAGGGACGGTATACTGCTGGAACCCTGATGAAAATAATCGTGAACTTTCAGGGATAATCGCCGGGAAATGTGGTTATGAACTGGAAGAGCAGGATGTACCATGTATTCCGCCATCACCGGAGAGAAGAATCAGGGGATGCATCCCTGGTGAAGCAGTCTATATCAACGGCATCGTCATCGGCCATGCCCTGTCAGACGAGGTGAGGCTGGGATACGACGGCAGAGAGATTGTTCCCGTTTCAGGAATCAGGATAAAACCGCACGGACTTGAAAAACTGGAGAAACGCGCCCCCGTCGATCTTTGCAGTGCCTGGTGCAAGAGCGGAACCATCCGGACATACATGCCGAAACAGGCTGGACGAGCCAGGACAACAGGATATGTCCTTGTCATTGATCACTGCGGGCACGAACTGTATGGCAGGATTAACGAAGAGGTGTGCGGCGTTCTCAGCATCGGCGACGATACAACGGCTGTCTGCGGGCACATATGTGCACATCTTGGAGTCCCGGTCTTTGGCATTGTGGACGGCGATGGGGACGGGATTGTGGG
This sequence comes from Methanoregulaceae archaeon UBA467, assembly GCA_002503825.1. GTDB lineage: Archaea > Halobacteriota > Methanomicrobia > Methanomicrobiales > Methanospirillaceae > UBA467. The sequence goes on along the minus strand of DASP01000001.1, from coordinate 78,680 downwards.
TGCTGCCTTTGCACCGGGTTCGGTCGTCGTAGAGGTGAAGAACGAACGCGATGACGACGTGGGCAACGCGATAAAACCCCTTGTACCGGATGAAATGACGGAATGGGACTTGTTCTGTGAAAAAATCCTTCTCTACCTGGGGGACCGGGTGAATATTTCGGTACGGGTTTCGTGATGGAACGGCACTGCGCGATATGCAAGGGAAAGGGCCTGTGCGGTCTTACCCGGTGCCCGATAAAAAGCAGGTTCAGTACACTTGCGCAGGTCAGGCCATCGACTGAGTATATGGGCTGTTCCCCGTCGGTATTTATCGGGAGTTACGGGTATCCTTCGGTGCGTGGCGGCCCGCTCCTCGTGAACGATTCCGATCTTCCCACAGACTGGCTTGCAAAGGGGTTTTTAATTGAGGACATCGCCCGTATCCGGGCAGGGACAATCCGGGGCATGTCCGTTCCGGACAGGTTCCCCGGCACGCTGCAGGAGATTGCCCTTTCAAGTGTTCCGCTTGATGTAGAGGCCCGGTTCGAACGGCCGGTCGCACCTGACCTTATGTTTGACGGGACAGTTGCCCCGGTAGGCCTTTCGGGGAGTATGAAGGCATTCTCAGTTATCGATAATGCAAAGGTTGCACTACCGGTCGACAGGGTTACCTCGGATACCGATCTCGGGGCAAATGAGGCATGTGATATTCTCAGCCGTTCAGGCATCGATGTGTACCAGATCTCACGCCTGCTGTCAGCCGGGCTTCTCGGCAGGAAAAGGAAGGTGGTCCCGACCCGCTGGGCCATTACCGCGGTTGACGATGCGGTTTCATCGGGTATAAAGCAGGAAATTTCCCGTTATCCTGCCCTGGATGAAATACGCCTCTTTGAGGGTTTTCTCTTCGGAAACAGGATAGTATGTATCCTGCTTCCAGGAGACTGGAAATTTGAAATGGTGGAAATCTGGGATGCAAAAAGCCTGTGGGCAGGAGATAAGGATTACCTCGTCCGCGACGATGAAACTCTGAAAAAAAAGGGATACTCGCCCATATCGGGTGCCTATTATTCAGCACGGCTCGGTGTGGCCGAATACCTGAAAAAAACCGGCCGAGCTGCCCGTGTAATTGTCGTTCGCCATGTTACAGGTGATTACTGGGCACCTCTTGGGACGTGGGTCGTCAGGGAGGCTACACGGAAGGCAATGGCAGGGCCATACCTGCGGTGCCCTGACCTTTCGGCGGCAACTGCGATGGCATCACAAAAAATCGGGTTTTCATACTGGATAAAAGAAAGCCGCCTGCTGGCCGAACAAAAATATCAGCGGACTTTACAGGAATTCTTTTAATGCAGTCGGTGATAGCGGAATGAACAAAATTAAAGTCTTATACTCTCACGTGTTCACTTGTCGCCGCACGTCTCATCGGTAGACTCCCGGGGCTGAGGCTTATGATCGTATGTGTGTGTCCCCATACTACGATAGTGACCCCCCCAATGTCTAAAAAAAACACAGGTTATCAATCAACCCTGCCCACCGGCCATCCTTTGCAGGAATGGACCGGGAGGGCTGCAATCCCTCCTGTCATAGAATCTGGTTTAGCGTATTTTTCGATTGTTCCGGCCGTAATGCGTAATGGATCCCGGGAAAAACACTCTATTCACGCAGACTGCCTCTGGTACCGCTCCAGGATGCCGTCGATGGTCTCGATATCGTCTATTCCCTTGTCGTCCCTGATCCTGACAAAGCGCGGGAACCGGAGGGCATACCCCCCCTTGTAATTCGGACTTTTCTGGATCTCGGAATATCCGGCTTCAACAACCAGGAAAGGTTCAAACTTTACCTCTTTTCCCGACTGCGAGATAACCCTGTCTTTTAGAAGGGCATAGATCTCTGCCAGCTGGTCATCTGAAAACCCGGTCGCGACCTTTGAAAGAAGGATAAGTTCTCCCTCCTCGTTCCGGCAGGCGAGAAGGAAAGACCCGAATAAATGGGCCCTTTTTCCTTCACCCCACTCCGCACCCACGACCGCAAGGTCGAGAGTGTCTACGGCGGGTTTGATCTTGATCCAGTTTTTACCCCTGATCCCCGGGGTATACGGGGATGAGACCACCTTGAGCATGATCCCTTCGTGTCCTGCAGAGAGAGCATCATTGTAAATGGTCTCTATAACAGACGGGTCGTCACTTACCGTCTGCGGTGCACGGTATGCTGTTATCACCGAATCCAGCCTGCCACGCCGTTCCGACAGGGGGAGGTCGATAAGTGTCTCACCGTCAAGGTAGAGGATATCGAAGACATGCGGTACCATGCGGACCTCTTCTTTCATCGAATTGACCTTGTGCTTCCGCCTGAACCTGCGAAGGACGGCCTGGAACGGCATGGGCCTGCCGTTTTTTATCGCGATAACTTCACCATCGAGAATGACGTCATGGTCAACAGCCGTGTCCAGCATCTCAAGGATATCCGGGAGGGACCCTGTGACCTCCTCAAGCTTCCGCGAGTACATCCTGCATTCTCCCCCGGATTTATGGAACTGGAACCTGCTGCCGTCGTATTTAAATTCTGCTGCAACCATGCCGTTTTCCTCTATGGTGCCTGATATCGTTCCCTGCTGTGCAAGCATCATCTTTACCGGGTGAAACGGCCTGATCCGGACCTCACGAAGTGCCGGCTCTCCTTTTTTTGCGATAAGGGCGACTTCGCCGAGGTCGTTGATCGCCTGGTTGGCATGCTCGACAAGCGATGCATCCACTTCAAACGCCCTGGCTATGGCAGATTTCATGTTGCCTTCGCCGACCCCGATCCTGAGGTCCTCGAGCAGCAGGCGGGCGATGTAACGGCCTTCCAGGGGCTTTGAACGTGATAAAAGCGAGCGGATAATATCAAGTTTCATCTCCTGGGACGCTTTACCCTGGGCCGTCGCTATCCTGTGGAGATCCCGCTCCACTTCGGTCAGCGTCATTACAGGCGAAACGGCTGAATTCTCCTCTGCGTCCTGACCTAAAAACCCGGTCAGCGGTGTCTGGACGGTAGCGGCCTGCGTCGATCTCCGGCTGTACGCGCTGCTCTTTTTGCTTGACAGTATGTTTTCAAAGGCTGTGCCGACATCTCCCGTCATATTGATATCATGGATGATGTCATCTCTCGTCCCGTCCACTATGCCGGTGACGGCATCGAAGAGAAGGTTTGGCCCGATGCCGATTTTCAGCGGGCTCCAGTCGGGAAAAATTCTTCCCATAACGAACCGGACAAAGACCGGCAGGTCATCATCATCAAGTCCGGGAAGGATCCTGCGTATCAGGTCGATCATTTCCAGCCGCCCGGACATTCCTTCCAGCTGACGGCAGTAGGTTGCAAAATCTATAAAACGCATCGGGGTTCTTCTTTCAATGTTTCATGCACGGAGCGATAAGAGTTCTGTTTCCTCTCAAAATGACCGGTTGCCTGAGAAAAACAATATTTTTTCAGGAATTGTAATAATCTCTAAAGTTTCATATATTCTCAGGAGATAACTATCGGTATGGACGAAGAATGGCAACCCGATGCCATCATGGATATTAAAATCGGGCAGGTCAGAAAGGAACTCATAGAGTATACGGAAAAAAATTCCGAGAAAATAGACGAAAATATTCCTGTCTTTTTTGGATATGTCGAAGGAATACTTGAGCGTTCATTCCCTGACCTCGGTGATGCTGCACATGACCGGTTGATTGATGAGATCACGGTCAGGGTGCTCGAAAAGAGTAAGCGATCCAGTGATGTGGAATTCATCGAAAAACTCTTTAAATACGCTGTCCGGACACGCAGAAGGCACACAGGGCGTATCATTTTTGATATTATTTACGGCATAAAGATGATGGACACGGGGCGTTACAGCGAGGCAATCGAGGTACTGAAAAAGTACAGGACAACAGATGCAATTGTCTGTACTGCAATCGCCTACTGTTATTACATCCTTTCCAGTGACAACGCCACCGGGGATCATACCCCGTCGTCTTCCCGTTCAGCCCCGAGCGGTATGGCCCTCAATGCCCGCGAACAGATGATAGAACTCGCACGCCTCAAACCTCCTGTAAACCGCCTTAAATTTCCACAGGTTGTCCAGGAACTGAGGGTGAACAAGATCTTCTGGTTCATGCTCAGGCTCGGGATAGAGTGGTTCCCAGACGAGGTGGAATTTATAAAAATCGGTCTTGAAAAGGCGAAAAAGGATGGGAACAGGGAAACGAGAGGTGAGTTGCTGAAGATCGCATCAGAGCGTTATTACGATGATATGTTCTTCCTCCGGGACATGTATCATTACAAGATCGAGGGCAGGGATGCATCGGGTGCAACTGCCGTCGTGCGGCAGATGATGCAGCAGCACCCCGACGAACTTGAACCGATCTATTACGGCATGCAGCTCTCTATCATCTCGTCCCAGCAATCCGCCTACCAGAAGTTCAGGGCGACTGCCGTCTCAAAAAATATTCCGTCACATATTCTCATGCTCCTTGATTTTGCACTTATCGTGATAGCCGGGAAGGAGAGCGATGCTATCGCCTGCCTCGATGACATCAAAAAAAGGCTTCAGGTGAAAAACCATTATTATACTCTTATTGAATATATCGTCGGGGATATCTATTCTGATGACGATAAAAGGGTAAAAAAGGCCAAAAAAGTGTTCCTGGACTCGGTAGACCAGTACTGTCTCAAACTGCTGAAGATCAGGGAATGGTAAGGGGCTATTCGGGAAGTTCAGAGATCTATCCGTGCCGGCCAGCCGTTTTCCGCACCGGGTCCCTGCGATGCGACAGTGATCCTGACATCACTGATATAGAGTCCTGTCCCCTCCTTCGCGGCCTTTAACGCCCGCTCCGGGGTATTATTCACCTCGCTTAAATGCGCGAGCACCACCTCGTGCACATGGGAGGAGAGGACGCGGAGGCAGTCGGCGGCCGCGTTGTTTGAAAGGTGTCCCTTTTTTGAACGAATTCTTCGTTTCAGCATTTCAGGGTAGGGTCCGTCACGGAGCATATCGGGGCAGTGGTTGCTCTCGAGAATGACCGCATCGCAGCGGTTCAGCATATCCATCACAGGTGCTGTTATCACTCCGGTATCAGTGCAGCATGCAATCTCGAGGTCGCATTCACGGATAGAGAACCCGCATGGTTCGCGTGCATCATGGGAGGTCTCGAAAGGTTCGATGATAAAATTACCGACACTATATTTTTCATGGTACTCACATGAACAGGTCTGAACCGGACCTTTAGCCGTTCTCCCCTTTTTATGGAATTCCAGGAGTGTTCCGCCGGTACCATAGACCGGGACCCCGAGATGGCGTGCAAGGGTATCTGCCCCCCTGATATGGTCGATATGCTCGTGAGTGACCAGTATGCCGCTGATCAGGTCGGGATTTCCGCCTGCTGTGCCAAGACGGGATAAAATTTCTTTTCTCGAAAGTCCGGCATCGATAAGAAGTGCATCACCTGATCCTTCGACATAGACACAGTTCCCTTTACTCCCGCTGGCAAGAACGATACACCGCATCTGCTATAAAATACACCTTCATGGCTTATACATTGGTCGTTTGCGTCACGTGCTGGATTTTATGCCGGTTTTGAAGCCTACTGGAAAAAGTGATCGTGCCCTGTCTCATACCTCTTCAGGTACCACGTGAATCCCGCTGGCTTTAAAAGAGATGTGCGCCGGTCCGCCGTTTTCAAGCCCGAGGTCATCGAAAGAACGCCGCGTTATTATTGCAGTGTAGGTGATCCCGGCCTTCACCTTCACCCTGACCATCGGGCCCATGGGGACAACTTTTGTTATGACCCCTTCAAGCTGGTTTCGTGCGCTCGTCTTCCACCCGTCGGGGGTAAAAAACATGAGATCTTCAGGTCGCAGGTATGCCGTTACACGCTGACCGGCATAATACGGGCATATCGCAACCACCGGAACGCCTGATACATCGATCGTTGCATATCCTCCCTCGTTGGATATAACAGTCCCTTCAAGTATATTCTCGACCCCGACCATGTGGGCAACTTCCCTGTTGTGCGGCCTGTAAAAGATATCATGTGAGCTACCGATCTGCCCTATTGTCCTGTTTAAAACCACTGCAATTTGTGTGGCCAGGCGCTGCCCCTGGACCATATCGTGGGTGGAGAGGATGATGGTCGTCCTGAACCGGCTATTGATTGCACCGATGAGGTTCTCGATCTTTTCCGTTGAGACCGGGTCGAGGTTGGCAGAGGGTTCATCGAGTAAAATGACTTCAGGGCGGGTTACGATTGCACGCGCAATTGCCACCCTCTGCAGTTCTCCCCCGGACAGCGTCCCTGCGTTCCTCTCCCCGTACCCCTCCAGACCGACGAGCTCGAGGCCTTCAGGGACCCGGTTTGAGATCTCTTCCGGTGACATTCCCCTGAATTTTAACCCGGCGGCAACGTTCTGGTATACATTGCCTTTCAAAGCAACAGGTTTCTGGAAGACCATGCTCATCCTTCTCCGGATTTCAACTTTCTCCCTTTCAGACACTGCGGTGTCCTTACCGTCAAAGAGGACGGATCCGCTGGTGGGGGTGTCAAGGAGGTTGATAAGTCGCAGGAGCGTTGATTTTCCTGTGCCGCTGGGTCCGATAAAAGTGAATATCTCTCCTTTTTCAATCGTGATGCTGATGTCCCTGAGGACTTCTTTTTCCCCGAACCATTTGGAGACATGTGAGAGTTCAATCATGTTCATCACCGTTCCTGGATGATATAGACAAATACCGTAACGACAAGGGCAATCGAGAGGAGAATGATACCGAGTGCGATCGAGAGTGAAAGGTTGCCCATCGATGTCTCAAGTGCGATGGCAGTAGTGAGGACACGTGTGAAGCCCCGTATGTTGCCACCGATGATCATTGCTGCACCGACCTCTGATATCGCCCGTCCGAACCCGAGAATTACTCCGCCAAGGATGGCAAAACGGGCCTCTTTCAGGATCATGAATACCGTCTGGGTGGTGCTGGCACCAAGTGAGACAATTGTATCCTGGAGGTTTCTTGCGACCCCCGAAAGCGCGATGAGCGTCATCCCGATCATGAGGGGGATGATCAGCACGGTCTGGGCGATGATCATTCCTTCTGCCGTGAACATAAAGCCGAGAAACCCGAACGGGCCTGACCGCGATATGAGCAGGTACACAAGCAGCCCGGCAATGACTGTCGGCATGGCATAGAGGGTCTGGATAAGGGTAATGAGGACCTTTTTTCCGCCGAATTCCTTGAAGTGAATGAGCCCGCCAACCGGAATGCAGATGAGCGAGGCGATAAATGTCGCAGAAAGTGAAATCAGAAGCGACCGTGAGGTAATTTCGATCACCTCCGGGTTAAGGGTGACAATAAGATCAATTGCCTGGATTATTCCATCAACGACCTCATTCATACCCCGGCACCTCCTTCATTCCTGTTCTTACCTGTCAAAATATTCCTGCAGAAAAAGCCTGTCGTGGTGGCTTGAATATAGACGCGTATTGCCCGGAATATAATGAATATTCCGATTTTTGACAGGATATCAAATTATTCTGGTGTACCTGCTGGTGTAACAACTGGTATACCGGGAAATCTGCACCGGGTCAGGGTACCCTTTCCAGAAGGTCCCGAAAGAATGCAGGGCCGAGAATTTTTTCCGCGGTTTCACGGTATTTTTCAGCCATGATCATAACGAATTTTTGTGTGCCCGATGCACTCGTCATTATACCGACACGCTCTGCACGGGTTACCAGCCCGTCTTCCTCCATCATTGCAAAATAGGGCAGCACGTAGTAATGGGGAACAGTCAGAAATTCAGCCAGCCGGCGGGTTGTCGGGAATTTGATCCGCACTTCATGTTCGGTAAAAATTATGCTGACGGTTTTTTCTTCAATGAGCTGGATACGGATTGCGGCGTCAAAGATCAGGTCGATATTGATTGCTGCCATGGGTTATGCCTGATACAGGTACAGGTTCTTTGTAATTAAAATGACCTCTTCAGGGATCCACAGTACGATATGGAGACGTGGGAAGGAACGTATAAAAAATGTTAATGTTTCTTTTTCTCTTCTTCAGGGACCGGCTCAAGAAATACGATCTCGGCACCGATGTCCTTTGCAATCTGTTCAATTTCAAATTTCCTGAAGTGAGTCAGTTCGATCTGCACCTGGCCACCGGTTACGGCGACGATCCGGTACATCGGCTGCTTGACTCCTTCCCCAACTTTCATGCGTTCACGCATATAGATCTTCAACATCTTTTTCACCTCTCTTCAGCCTCAATTATTACTGGCGATTATATAAGCACACCGCCTGCCTACAATTGATATACCAGTTGGTATATAAAAGATAGTATTAACCATTACATCATATAAACCTATCGTGTATACATATGAGGGGCAAACGTTTCGAGGTCGCAAATAAACTTCAGGGAGAATCCCTTGCACGAAAAGGGCTGTTAAAAAGGTATGAAGGGGTTCCGCAGCTCCGCCTTCTCCCCGAACTCAGCGTGATCAAGATCGGGGGTCATGGAATCATGGATTATGGCAAAGAAGTGGTCCTCCCCCTTATGGAAGAGATAGGGGAGCTCTCGAAGAACCACCAGCTCCTCGTTGTCACCGGGGGCGGAGTCCGCGTGCGACATATCCTGGACATCGGCCTTGACCTCGGGATGCCGACCGGTGTGCTGGCAGAGCTTGCCGGAAAGATCAGCGAGCAGAATGCCATCATGGTCTCAATACTGCTCTCAAAATACCGCGGTATGCGCATGCATACCGCCGACCTTCTTGAGCTCCCCATGTTCCTGAACCTCGGCGTGCTGCCTGTCATCCATGGGACGCCGCCGTACGGCCTGTACGAACAGCCGGCAGAAATCGGGACAATCCCTCCCCACCGGACCGATACCGGTGCGTTCCTTGCGGCCGAAGTGCTTGGAGCAAAGAACCTCATACTGGTTAAAAACGTCGACGGCCTCTATACGAAAAATCCCTTTGATTACCCTGATGCAGAATTTATTCCTGAAATAACTGCGGGAGAGCTCATTGAAATGGATATGGAGGACATGGTGCTTGAGCCGAAGGTCGTGGAACTCATGACCTATGCACAGAATATCAGAAAAGTTATCATAGTAAACGGGCATGAACCCGGGAACATCAAAAAGGCAGTGGAAGGAGAGCGTGTCGGGACCATTATCCATACCTGATGCGGAGATGTCCAGATATAATCTTACCCATGCTTTTTGAGACTGTAGAACGTGCATCCATATGTCTGACCAGATGCGTCTGCCCCTGCATTTTGATATCAGGGAGCTCGCAGGAAGCGTCGGGGATTTCGGCACCATACTCCCGCTGGTCCTTGCGGTTGCAGCGGTCTCGCATCTTAATACGGGTTATATACTTCTCTTTTTCAGTATCTGGTTTATAATTTCAGGTCTTTATTATCACCTCCCTATCCCGGTCGAACCGATGAAGGTCATTGCAGTTATTGCAATAGCAGAAGGTCTTAACGGAGGAGAAATTGCAGCTGCGGGTCTTATTATGGGAATTTTATTTCTTATTCTCAGTTTCGGGAACTGGATGGGAGTCCTTGAGAATTATATCCCGAAGAGTGTCATCAGGGGCGTGCAGCTCGGCCTTGCCCTGATACTCCTCCGCACGTCCGGAACATTTGCCATTGGAGACCCGTATTTTTTCCTGGCCGGTGTTGGAATTGTCGTCCTCTTTTATATCTTTGCACGGTGGAAAGACCTGCCCGACCTGTCAGCACTGATACTCATTGTTATTGCACTTGGGGTCGGGATTGCGCTTCATGGAATGCCCGGATTGTCCTTTCTCCCTCCGCCGGAACTGGTCATCCCCGGCATCCCCGACATCGTCACCGCACTCTCTGTCGTGGTGGTCCCGCAGGCACTTCTGACCCTGACAAATGCAATTCTTGCAACGGCGCTCCTGTCAGCCGACCTGTTTTCACAGGGCGTCCCTTCGAAGCGTCTCTCCCGGACTATCGGGCTTATGAACCTTACCTCAGTCCCGTTCGGCGGGTTCCCGATGTGTCATGGTGCAGGGGGACTGGCAGGGCAGTACAGGTTCGGGGCCCGGACCGGCGGAGCAAATATTTACGCGGGGATAATACTCCTTGTCATTGCTGCATTTTTTGCCGGTCCGGCCGTCCTGAATCTCATTTCATATGGTTTTTACGGGGCACTTCTCGTGTTTGTAGCGCTGGAACTTGCCCGGCATGCCGTTAAGAGTGATTCTTTGGTCGTAACCGCATTGATAGGGGGACTGTCACTACTCAGTTCAATTACAGTCGCCTTTTTTATCGGGCTGGCTGTTGTATACCTGATACCCTGTATCAGGGAGAAATGGAAAGGAAAGGCGGCAGAGTAATACCGGTCCGGATGAATCCACGGACCTGGGCCCGTCCGTTCATGAACAGAAAAAATAACCGGGCTTTGTTAAAACTCTTCCCGCGTTCTCATGGTCCCTCATTCGCCGTCCTCCTCATCGCGACACTACCGGGGCTGAAAGCCCCTCCGTATGTGTGCGTCCCCACAATGTGACCGGGTCTGGTCCTCCTATTTTGGAGAAGTTATGGTATATCCCAATCAACCCTGCATGCAGACCCTCCTGCACCGGGGCGGGGCAGGGAGGGGTGAGAACCCCTCCTGTCCGGGAAATGGACCGGACATGTCTTATTGAAATGAGGATTTCAACAAAACCGATAATAATAAAATTCGCCCGCATTCCTCTCCGGGGTGTAAACTCCTGAGGGACGTTCGTTGGCTACGGATAAAACACCTGATTTCTCTGCTTTGTTTATTTTATTACGACAATAAATATAAAGTGCCAAGAATTAAGAAAGGAGCAGAAAAGGGATATTTAATTATCCCCGTTCTGTTGTTTTGTTAAATTATGCTGTTGTTGCGGTTGCCGGACTTGTACAGTCACAGCTGAACCGGGTGCACTGGCCGTTCATCGGTGAAAACAGCGCCTGTCCGTACTCTGCAACGCCAAAGTTACCAATATCAGCCTGTGTCTGGGACGAAATCATGAAATCAACGAATTTATTCGCGATATCAATCTTCTCTGCAGGCTGGTTGGCGTTGTAGACGGTCATCACGGTATACCGGTTGAGAAGAGCATCCCCCTGGTCGACGATCGGGACAAGGTCGAGATCGCCCTTGTAGGCGAGATAGGTGCCGATATCGGACAGCGTATATGACTGCTTCTCGTTTGCCAGCTGTAGTGTCTCTCCCATTCCTCTGCCGGCCTCGATGTACCAGACACCGGATTTCTGGATATCACTGGTGTAATTGAACTTTGCTTTACTCCAGAGACCCTTTTCGGCCGAGTGGGTTCCTGAATTGTCTCCACGGGATGCAAACATGACACCGGGTGTATTTTTGACACCTAGTTCGCGAAGTTTTGCCATCGCTGCTTCAGGGGTCATATTCCTGATGCCGGCAGGATCATTTGCAGGACCGACGATAACGAAGTAATTGTAGGCGAAACATCTCGGGTTAATGCCGTTGCCGCCATCGATGAATGCTTTTTCCTGGGAAGGTGAATGGACCATCAGGATGTCGGCATCACCATTCTTGGCAAGCTCGATAGCCTTTCCGGTACCCTGCGACGTGATGAGGAGATCGACGTTATACATCTGTTCGAATTTTGGCTTGAGGTAGTCAAGAAGCCCGGTATCGTACAGGCTCGTCGTGGTGGCAAGCAGCACTTTCTGTTTTGACCCCGCGTCGGTCGGGGTCGGGGTTGCGGTCGTAGTAGCTGCCGGCTGTGACTGGGTGGTCGTACAGCCTGTAAAACACATGCTGATAATTAAAAGGGCAATTACTGCCAGGATAATGAATGGTAAACTGTTTTTCGACATATCAATTCAGCTCTCCTGTCTGTCTCCGGGAATAAATGAATATTTCTTTTTAACTTTTTTTACAAATTTATTGTTTTACATTAACAACTGGTATATCAACTGATTAAAACCAGGATACGTCCCGGGCGGCGAACCTTTAATGCCCGCCTTGCTGATGTTTGTGCATATGTGGAAGGCCGTAAGCATCGATACATGGAATAAAAAACGAACGCAGGGAATATCTTCGGTGAAGGAAACGGTCGAGGGAATCATCGAAAAAGTCAGGAATGATGGTGACAGGGCTCTCATCTCCCTTACCGAACAGTTCGACCATGTTACTCTTGATCACATCCGTGTCAGCGAGGAGGAACTGGACGCTGCGTACGAACAGGTGGATACCCGTCTGATCGAGTACCTCATCGAGGCTGAGGCGCGGATCTCCCGTTTTCATGAGATGCAGATGCCAAAGGAACTCTGGCTGGAGGAAGTCGAACCCGGTGTTGTCCTCGGCGTGAAAACAACACCTCTGGAGCGAATCGGCGCGTATATTCCCGGAGGGCGTGCAGCATACCCTTCAACTGCACTCATGTGTGCAATACCGGCACGGGTTGCAGGGGTCTCCACGATCTGCTGCTGTTCACCGCCCCCTGTTCAGCCCCTGACACTCGTCGCAATGGACATTGCCGGTGTCGATGAGGTCTATTCTATAGGCGGGGCACAGGCGGTTGCAGCCATGGCACTGGGGACTGAAACAATAAAACCCGTTGAAAAAATCGTAGGGCCGGGAAATGTCTTTGTAACCATGGCGAAGATGCTCCTGCGTGATTCGGCCGAGATCGATTTTCCGGCCGGTCCGAGCGAGATTGCAATCCTCGCGGATTCCACAGGCAACCCTCATTTCATCGCGGCCGATATTCTTGCACAGGCAGAACACGACCCGGACGCGGCCTGTATTCTTGTTACGACCGATGAAGACCTCCCGCTCAAGGTGTGGACCTCATTGCAGGGACAGCTCCGGGCAGAACCACGGTTTGAAATTATCGAAAAAGCGCTTGAAAATTCCGGGTTCATGACCGCTGACAGTCTTTCCAAAGGAATCGACATGATCAATGCACTCGCCCCCGAACATCTTGCCATCCAGGTTGCAGATCCCCTGAATGCTCTTTCCGGTATCCGGAATGCAGGTTCGGTATTTGTCGGCCCGTATGCAGCCGTTGCCTGCGGGGATTACAGCTCGGGAACAAATCATGTCCTGCCCACGGCCGGTTATGCACGGATATATTCCGGGCTTGATGTACATCATTTCTGTAAAAGGTCATCCGTACAGGCAATAAGCAGGGAAGGGCTGGATAATATCGGTGACGTGGTCGAGGGTCTTGCAGATGCTGAAGGGCTCCATGCGCACGCAGAATCGGTAAGGATTCGCAGGAAAAAAGACGCCGGTTTATAATGTCATTTTGAAACATCCAGGCTTGCACCGGGTTCGGGGTGGCCATTCCCTTTATCTGATGCTGTGGATCCTTGTTTCGATAATACATGTCCGGTTCATAATGGTGACAGGGGTTTTCTCACCCATCCCTGCCCCGCCCCGCTGCAGGATGGTCTGCCGGCCGGGTTGAATGCGGTCCTGCTATTTTTTAAAAGAATCCGGGCACGTTCCCTTCTGCACTGTGGGGATGCACATATAAGGTGGGGCTTTCAGCCCCGGGAGTACCGCGATGAGGAGTGCGGCGAAAAAAGAATGGTGAGTGGACAGGAAGGATTTCGAATGAAAATCACATGTTCCGTGCATAGTGATGGAAGTTAAGACCCCATATTCCTGGCAGCGATTAATTCCACCGCGGCCGGTCGGGTTCGCCCCCGGTGGATCAATGGAAATATCGTAAAAAACCTCCATGCCCCGCCGTGCCTCGGAGAGGCCATGAGGCGGGAGAACCTCGTAAATATTTGGATGTTCATGGATCCGGAGTGAACCTTACTGGGTCATGTCCGTTTCATCAGGGTGCGCTATGAGCCTGCCCGGCTCACAGATGAACATGAAAAGGGAGGGCAGGCGAATATTAACCGGAATTTTTCATACCGGCCTTTATTTACTTTTCACCTGGCTTTACTCCGGACCGGGAACGATTAAAAAGCCGGATACCCGTTCCCTGTGCGTTGAAGGTTTCAGTGAGAGATAAAAATGCATTATCCGGCGATTCAGACGTGTTTTCTGATGAAAAACAGGACTATCAGGAATGAGACCGGGATAATCCCGAAAAGACCCTGTGATGCAAGGGCCGGGGTCGTGACAGGCTGAATAAAGGACACTTTTTTTGATACGGTGCGCTCGTCGGTGATCCTCTGCAGGTTTACCGGTACTTCCACTACATGAACCGTATAGGTGACCGGTTCGAGGGTACCCGCAATAAATGCGGTATTCCACTCATACATCCATGTCCCGTCAGGGCTGACATGTGCAGAGGTAAAATATCCCTGTCCTGCAGGGAGGTTGATATTCTCAAGCGTCACACCCCTGCGGTCCAGTCCCGGTCCGCTCAGTACCAGGTATATTGCTATTGTATGTTCCCCGCTGGTCTTTCCCTGAAGAAGGACCCTGTCCCCGATGAAAGGCATATCCGGCGATACTTCAAGTGTCATGACTGCGCCGGCAATTGCAGGTACAGAGGATACCATTATAAAAACCAGGGCCAGGACTGGGATTTTATGCATACTTATAGTACCATAGGGATGAAAATATGGTTCAATGTTTCTATAGTGCCCGTCATCAGGTCTCCCTGCCCTGAAAAATATTCCAGTTCTGCCTTTTTATCCAGACGGGATGCCATTCAGAACTCCACTACCATCACGGCCTCTTCTTCTTCTCTCAACTCACCTTTCAGGTGGCCTGTATCGAAATGGTAGCTCGCCCACGGGTCATAGTCCTCGTATAGTTCACATTTGTCAAGGACATCAATGAATTCCTTGAGAAAAATTCGTGGAATAACATCGACTCTCCCGCCGAACTTCGTGGTTACCTTCTGAATCATGGCCCTGATGAACCGGTGGGAAATACGGGAGCGGTCTACTTCGGTATATGCCTCTCCATAAATATCGCATACTTTGAGGGCGACCTGTTCCAGTTTTTTGATATCGAATTTGTTCAGGATAATCTGCGGCTGCCTCGGGTTTCTGAAATCATCCTTCTGGACAACGCTTATCCTGTCGAAAAGGGAGGGCAGAGACCGGATACCGCGGGGCCCCTCGAAGAATGCAGGTGTCCCGGTGAAGAGGAAATAGGAATGCGGCATCTCGCCGCGGTCAAGGGAATCCACGATCTGCCGCAGGGTATTATACCCTTTCTCCCTCGTATTTCTCGGCAGTGCCTGAGTTGTTTCTACTTCATCGACCGCGACTGCGAGCCCGGGGTACCCGGCACCGGTCATGATGCTGGTCAGGCCCCTCAGGAAGATTAGTGCGACCGACTCGTCGATATCTCCACGAATGCCTGCTTTCTGCTTGAAATCACGCCCGACATTCGGTTCCCCGCATATCCACCCGATGGCCGACTGCGCGAGCTGGAAGTCCCCTGAATTGTTGGCCCGGTAATACGTGCGGAGTGCTGCGGCCAGTGATGTGTTCATCTCGCTGATCCCGGCAAGAGCAGTCTCGATCTCTTTTAATGTCGCTTTTTCGAGGGCCTCGTCCTCAAGCACACTGCCGCTGACGGTCATGATCCGTTCTTCTATTCCGAAGAGCCAGCTGTCTATGATTGATTTCTGTGCGTGTTCTTCCTCGCGTGTCCGAAGGGTGGCACAGATCTGCTGGTATATACCCCTGATTTTATGAAGCGGCGATGTTGAGGATATAACCACGTGTGCGGTTACAAACCCCTTTTCCCTGGCAATTTCGAGGGCACGGGCCACGAGGAACGTCTTACCGCTCCCGTAGTCCCCCCTGATGAACTTGAGGTCTCCTCCCCCGCGGGTAACAAAATCCAGCTGTTTTGAGATGACTTCTTCTTCCACATCGAGACCGACAGAGATCCGCTCAAGCCCGCTTCCCGGGACGGTCCCGCGACGGAGGGCGTTGATGATATTCATGCTCTCCAGTTTCCGGTCTCCGATACGGTCAGGGTCCGACATATTCATAAATTTCTCCTTCAGAACCAATTCCTTTTCGCTCTATGACCCGTATCCCCTGTGCAGAACCTTTCTGTACTATCCGGTTGATCATGCCTGCAACACGCCGGGTTCCAAGCATTTTGCGCAGGTCGAGTTCATTTGCGGTACGGTGCACCTTTAAAAACTCCACAATCCATTTTTCCCGCTCGTCCAGTTCGAGAAGCTCCGCGATCCCGGCCTGGGCAGGTTCATTCCTGACCTGCTTTTCGTCACTTTTTTTGAGGACCGGTTCATCGGTCAGGCTCTTCTCCTTGCAGGTCCTGATCAGGTCGAGGAAGTCCCGGGTATTGATGCACAGGGACTGGAAAGGCAATACATCCAGACCCCTGAGGCAGTATTCTTTGCACAGCGGGTAGTTCTGATCGCGCAATGCACCAGAGCCTGCGACGAGGAGCGCCACTGCAAGATATTCAAGTGCATCGGTGTTCAGTGTGGAGACCCTCGAGTCGAGGCGGGAGATGAGGCGCTCCAGCAGGCGCGGGAGCTGGTACATCTTCCCGTTTTCATCAACGATGATTTCTGCCACCCGTGCAAGGTCAGAGTTCTTTTTCACGTTGTTGAGAATGTAGAGCATCACCTTCTCGCACTCGCGCTGGTCTCCCTGCCGCTGGAGAAATTTTGCGTACTCAAGTCCGCCTGAAAGAAAGTCTCCGCGGTACGCACGGTAAAACCACGACCGCGCCTCGGTAAGGTCTCCAATCTCCTCATAAAACCGTCCGGCAGAGCTGAGGCATACCGGATGTTGCGATGTGCCGATACTCTCCATGAACATGGTGGTGGCGGTTCGCACCGGGTAATTGGTGAGAAGAAATGTCCTGTACCTGATGAGGGTAGTACCGAGCGAATCAGGGTCTTCAAGTGTGCGAAGCTCTTCGGAAAGAACGACTTTAAATTTTTGCAGGGCAGCGGTCACCTGACCTGCCACGGCAAGAAGATCGGCTTCGAGACGCAAAACCTCCGGACCTGCCTCATTACCATGTCCGGCGAGTGTGCTGCAGGCATGAAGGGCATCACTCATATGTCCGGCAGACTGGAGAAGCCTGATATAATCGAGGCAGATCGGGATCTCGTGCCCGGTGTTGCAATACTTCGCATACTCTGCCATGGCAGTGCCGGGATCGCTCTTTGAAAGGGCGAGGAGATATTTTTTAAGGTAAGGGAGGCTTTGAGAGCTCTGGAATGCATTTCGCGCCAGTTCTGCAGCCCCTTCATAGTCGCCTGACGAAAGGAGGGCATCGATACATTCCATCCCGCTCCTGTCCCTGAGCCGGTCCCTGCACAGAGAAACTGCTTCGTTATGACGGCCCGACATGGCGAGGGCGTGGATTAGTTTCCTGGTATCGTCCTCACGCTGGGACAGCTCACACAGTTTATTGAGCAGCGGCACGGCCTTCCTGAAGTCTTTTTCCTGTATGAGGTATGAAGAGTAACTTCGAAGCGCATCCTGGTTGCGGGGATCAAGGGCAATAGCCCTGGCATATTCAGAAAAAGCCCGGTCGTCCTCTTTTTTTTCAAATATTTTTGCAAGGTAACTGTGGATATAGGAAGAGTCCGGCATCCGGCCGGCAAGGTCCTGAAAATGCACCTCGGCATCATCGATCCTGCCCATCTGATAGAGATTTGTTGCAGCAAGAACGTCCAGTGAAGGGTCAGGACCGGTCGCGATGAGCTCGCGGCATAAAGCATAGGATTCCTCGTGCATCCCATCCTCAAAAAGCCGGAATGCTCTCTTCCTCTGCTCTTCAGGTGTTGCATCCGACATAGTAACTATCACCCCCGTATACGAAGGGAGATCAGGCCCATAAACATCTTCAGGACATCTGACATCCTGACCCGGGAATCTTCCCGGTTATTCCATTCAATCGGATATTCAGAAATATGAAGGCCTTTCCGGCTGAGGCGCCAGAGAAGCTCGACATCAAATTCGAACCCGTTCGAGACCATATCATCCCTGATTGCATCAATGGCTTCTTTTTTAAATACTTTTGCCCCGCACTGCGTATCTTTGAAAGAAAGCCCGAAAAGGATCCGGATCATGATATTGAAAAACCTGCTCTGAATGCGCCGGAAAATCCCCTGGTGAACATTTAAAACCGAACCGGGCAGCCAGCGGGAACCAATGACCGCATCAGCCCCGTCAAGCCTGCCGATAAGTTTCAGCATCTCGGCGATGCCAGTGGATCCGTCTGCATCCATAAAACCGACTACAGGAGTATCGGAGTGCAAAAATCCTTTCATAATTGCTCCTCCCTTGCCCAGTCTCTCTTTGAAGGTCAGGCACGAAAGGGACAGGCCGGGATGGGCCCCGGAAAACCGCGAGACGATTTCAGGTGTTGAATCGTTGCCGTCACAGATGACGAGGAACGCTCCTTTCATCCCGTCAAGACTTTCAAGGAGGGAGGAGATCCTGCGTTCTTCATTGTATGCAGGGATGATTATGGTATAGGCGGGATGCGCGATCAGGCTGTTCATGGCAGATTACGTTTCGTCAGATTTCCGGGTCCGGGCCGGGGCATATCTGTTTCATGCCGGTTTCATGGAACGCCGGCAGAGGATGGTATTCCGGTAAACGGATACCCGAAAAAGCCCCGTGCATTCATAACTGTCTCGCCGGGACTGCATGACAATGTCTGGTGGAACCGGCCGTCCAGTGCCCGGGATCTGCAGCCTTTCCGGCAGCAGTACTCTCAATAGGTATTGGAAGGGAATTCGCAATAACATTATTGATGACCGGTCAGGTGCTTTCGTAATATTTCCTCATTCCTGTATTTTTCCGCGATGGTAAGTGCGATCCTGCGCATTTCTCCGTGCTCGGTTATGCAGGACTCGGGCGGTGATGACTTTCGCAGCAGTGCGGAACTGTTCTCTGTAATCTGTATCAGTTCGGTGGCGATAACTGCATTCAGCCATAAAAGATCTTTTAGCATCTCCCTGGTTTCATCAGACTCCATATTACTGCATTGGATTGAATGGACAATAATTATGGCGGAGAGGGGCAAGGTTTATGCTATCCACAAAAACACATTTTTCACCCATGAACTATCTGGACAATATCAGGGCACATGGAAAAGCGGCAAACCCGTTTTTTTGCATGATGGGAATAGAGATCGAAGAAATCGGGAACGGAAATGCGAGATTATCCTGCCGGGTGCGCCCTGATATGATGAATGGTGAAGGCTGGCTGCAGGGAGGGATCTTTACCGCGCTCGCAGATGAGGCAATGGTCCTTGCGATCTATTCGCTGCTCGGGCAAGGTGAGTCTATAGCCACAATATCGGAAACGACCACGTTTCTGTCCGGCGTTCAAAAAGGAGCCCTTATCGCTGACGGGCGTGTTATCAGGAAGGGCCGTCGGGTCGCATTTGCAGAGGCTGAAGTTAAAAGCAAAGGTGAGCCCTCAAAAATTCTGTCAAGGTCACAGGCGGCGTTTGCCGTTTCAAAAAAATAACAATTCACCTGCAGTGACTCAGCCCGGGCAGTTTTTTTCCGTGACTGCGGGAATAAAACTATCTTTCTTATAAACACACTATTACTGGTATCTGATATGATATGACTGGCAGGGGAATCTGAATTGAAGTATATATTTATCACAGGGGGAGTGATGAGCGGCCTTGGGAAAGGCATAACCGCTGCATCAGTTGGAAGGATCCTGAAAAACCGTGGATATACTGTAACGGCGGTTAAAATTGACCCATATCTCAATATCGATGCCGGCACAATGAATCCCGGGCAGCACGGAGAAGTCTTTGTGCTCAGCGACGGCAGCGAGGTCGACCTTGATCTTGGAAATTATGAGCGATTCCTTGATATCGACCTCACTGCATCCCACAATATCACTACCGGCAAGGTCTACCGGAGCGTGATTGAAAATGAACGGAAGGGTAGTTATCTCGGGGAGACCGTCCAGATAATCCCGCATATAACCGAAGAGATAAAATCCTGCATAAAAAAAGCCGCCGAAGAGGAAATTCCCGGGGATGGCAGGGCAGACCTCTGCCTTGTCGAGGTAGGCGGCACAGTGGGTGATATCGAGAGCATGCCGTTCCTCGAGGCAGTCCGGCAGATGAGGGGTGAACTGCCGGAAAAAGACACCGTACTCATCCATGTCACGCTAATTCCTGCCGATACCATGGGTGACATGAAGACCAAGCCCACCCAGCACTCGGTCAAGACCCTCCGCGAGCTCGGCCTGCATGCAGACATTATTGTGGGGAGAAGCGAACAGCCGATGGGTTCTCACACGAAACGAAAAATTTCGGCATTCTGCGACCTTCCCCCGCAGGGAGTCATCAGTGCGGCAACTGCTCCGGATATCTACCAGGTGCCGATGGAGATGGAGAAAGAAGGGATTGCGGACGTCCTCGCCGATCATCTCGGGATGGCCAAGAAATCTCCTGATATCGGGTGGTACCACCTTGTCAGTCATGAATATACAAAAAGAGTCAATGTTGCGGTTGTCAGCAAGTACGGGATAGAGGATGTATACCTGAGTATCAAAGAGGCCCTTAAGCATGCCGGCCGGGCACTCTCCACCGAGGTAAAGATAACCTGGCTCGATGCGGAGCATTGCGATAATCACCACCTCAGTGAGTATGACGGGATACTGGTCCCCGGAGGATTCGGGAAGAGAGGAATTGAAGGGAAGATCGAAGCAATCCATGCTGCAAGACTTGCAAAAATACCGTTCCTCGGGCTCTGCCTGGGGTTCCAGCTCTCAGTTGTGGAATATGCACGAAACGTTCTCGGCTGGGAGGATGCAACCAGCGCTGAACTTGGTGAAGGAACGCATGTCATCGCAATTCTCCCGGAACAGGAAGGGGTGACCGAGCTTGGCGGGACGATGAGGCTTGGGAATTATCCTGCCACTATCAGGGACAATACCCTCGCGATGAAGATCTACGGCCAGAAGGAGATAATTGAGCGCCACAGGCACCGGTATGAAGTCAATCCCCAGTATATCGAACAGATGGAAAAGGCAGGGCTTGTTTTCTCGGGATTCAATAAGAACCGGATGGAGATATGCGAAATTCCGGATCACCCGTTCTTCTTTGCCACCCAGTTCCACCCTGAGTTCAGGTCAAGGCCGACGCGCCCGGCCCCCGTATTCCTGGGTTTTGTTGAGGCGTGCGGGTTGAACAAGCGGGATTCGTAAGGAGAGAAAAAATGGTAAACGCCTCAAAATTTATTGAACAGGCTATTGAAGAAATTCGCGCTGAAACCGGTGACGAATACGTGGTCATCGCACTTTCGGGCGGTGTCGACAGTTCTGTCTGTGCTGCCCTTGCGGCACGGGCCATTGGTGACCGGCTGATCCCTATCTATGTCGATACCGGCCTGATGAGGAAAGGCGAGACCGCCAGGATCCGGGAGCTGTTCGGCCATATGAACCTTCATGTGGTGGATGCGGGGACTGAATTCCTCTCCGCGCTCAAAGGGGTCATAGATCCTGAAAAAAAGCGGAAAATTATCGGTGAACGGTTCATCAGGGTATTTGAAAGGGAAGCAAAGAAGACGAACGCCCGGTTTCTCCTGCAGGGAACGATTTACCCGGACCGGATAGAGAGCGAGGGCGGGATTAAAAGTCATCACAATGTCGGAGGCATGCCGCTTGAGATGACCTTTTCGAGGGTCATCGAGCCGCTCCGAGACCTCTACAAGGATGAGGTGCGCGACGTTGCCGGGGCACTCGGACTCCCGGCCGAAATCCAGCACCGGATGCCGTTTCCCGGTCCCGGGCTGGCGGTACGGATTCTCGGGGGAGTCACGCCTGAAAATGTCGAAGTGGTCAGGGAGGCAAACTGGATCGTAGAGGATGAGATTGTAGAGCAGTTCAACCCGTGGCAGTGTTTTGCAGCCCTCCTTGGTCTTGGCACCGGGGTGAAGGGCGATAACCGGGTGCATGGATGGGTTGTTGCAGTGCGGGCAGTGAATTCCCGTGACGGAATGACCGCAGATCCAATCCATATTCCGTACGAGGTGCTCGATCGTATCGCTTCCAGAATCACCGCAGAGATCCCGAGCGTGACCCGTGTTGTCTATGATGTCACCTCAAAACCCCCTGCGACAATCGAATACGAATAAAAAAAATCAAATCACGGTGTAAGAATGAAAGAAAATATTTCGTTCCGTGAACTTGACGCCCGTTACTATATGCCTGCCTTCAGCAGGGATATGATGATCGAGCGTGGTTCCGGATCCACGGTATGGGACGCTGACGGAAAAGAATATCTCGACTGCGTGGCAGGAATTGCCGTCTGCAGTACCGGACACTGTCACCCGGATGTCACCAAAGCTCTCTGTGAGCAGGCAAAGCGGCTGATACACTGTTCGAATCTCTACTACGTCCCCCACCAGGCAGAATGTGCTGAAAAGCTTGTGGAGATAACCGGTCTCCACAAGGCATTCTTCTCGAATTCAGGAGCTGAAGCGACCGAAGGAGCCATCAAACTTGCAAGGATTGCGACCGGCCGGGAAAATTTCGTTGCATTTACCCACGGTTTTCATGGCAGGACGATGGGATCTCTTGCAGTCACCCATAAACCGGCTATAAGGGAACCGTTCGAACCCCTTGAGCCGAAATGCAGCTTCCTGGAGTACGGGGATATCGAAGGGGTCTGCGATGCCATAACCAGCCAGACCGCCGGGGTTATCGTAGAGCCCGTCCAGGGTGAGGCAGGAGTGATCATTCCCGGGAACGAATTTTTCAGGGCGATCCGGGACTGCTGTGATGACCGGGGGGCGCTCATGATAGTCGACGAGGTCCAGTCGGGTATGGGGCGGACCGGCAAATGGCTCGGTATACACCATACGGGAGTCAGTCCTGACATAGTCACCCTGGCAAAGGGTATTGCCAGCGGGTTTCCGATGGGGGCCCTTCTCGCCCGTGAAGGTATCGAGTTTAAGAAGAGCGAGCATGGGAGCACGTTCGCAGGCGGGCCGCTTGCCTGTGCTGCCGCTCTTGCCACGATCGGTATAATCGAGAAGATACTGCCCGGCATACCTGCGAAAGGGGAGCGGTTTAAGGCAGGGTTTGCAGCGCACCAGACACGTATCAGGGGACTGATGATCGGGATTACCGTCGGGGAGCGTTGCCCTGAGGTGCAGAAGAAGTGTGCGGAAAACGGGGTCCTGGTCAACTGTGCAGCAGACGGTAACCTGCGGCTTGTACCTCCCCTCGTGATAACAGACGACGAGATCGACAGGGCTGTCGGGGTGGTCAATGCAGCACTTGGTCAGGGAATGCTTTAAAAGCGGAGGATATGTATTTGCCCGGAAGGCAGATGATATCGCCCGGGAGCATGGTATAGAAAAGGTCGCCCGGCTCGCCAGCAACGAAAACCCCAGGCCCCCGTCAGAAAAGGCAATAAAAAACGGATACGAGGCCCTTTGCAGTTCCAACCGGTACCCGGACGAGCGTTCGGGATCACTCGTATCCTCGCTGATCCGGTGTCATGGCAGTTATCACTTTGTTACCGGTGTGGGAATGGACGGTGTCATCGAAACCCTCATCCGCACCCTTGTCGAACCCGGTGAAAAGGTGGCAGTCTCGACCCCGACGTTTTCATTTTATGCACTTGCAGCAAAAGCACAGGGAGCTATTGTCGATGAAATTCCCAGGAACCAGGACTTCAGTACGGATATTCATGAATTCGCAGCCCGGGCATCAGACGCAAAAATATCGTTCCTGTGTACTCCCAATAACCCGACCGGATCTGAAACAACGCCGGAAGAGATAGAACAGGTCCTCCGGGAGATCAACGGGGTACTTTTCCTTGATAATGCATATATTGAATTTTCGGATTATGATTATCGTTCCCTGATGGAGACGTACGACAATCTTGTGATTGGAAGGACAATGTCCAAGGCGTACTCGCTGGCAGGGCTTCGTATCGGGTACGCATTCGTACCGCAATGGCTGGTGCCGCATTACACGAGGGCCGCGACGCCGTTCACCCTGAACTCGGTATCATCGGCTGCAGCCGCAGGGGCCCTGCAGGACAGTGATCATGTCAGGGAGACGGTCCTTCATGTAAAGAAATGGCGCGAACAGTACAGGAACGAATGTAAGTACCCGGTTTTTCCTTCAGGTGCAAATTTCGTAATGGTCGACGTTGCCCCGCGTACCGGCGATGAAATGGTGGAATTACTCGCCTGCAGGGGCGTCATCGTCCGTTCGTGTTCAAGTTTCCGTGGTCTCCCTGATCACTACATCAGGGTAAGTATCGGAGAAGACTGGGAAAACGAGCGCTTCCTTGAGGAAATAAAGAGTATATGATGTATGGTATTACCGGGACACCGGGGACCGGCAAGACGTCTGTTGCCGGGACGCTTCAGAAGAGGGGATACGGTGTAATTCACCAGATAGACACTGTAGGTCCATATATTCTTGAAAAGGACAGTGAACGTGAGACGCTGGTTATTGATGAGGAACGGTGGGCTGAGGAGTTCATTCCGGCAGAGGGGTTTATTGAAGGCCACCTTGTCCACCTCCTCCCGTGTGACGCGATTATCATCCTGCGGTGTCGTCCGGATGTGCTCGGGGAGCGGCTTTCTGCAAGAAATTACCCGCCTGAAAAGATAAGGGAGAATATGGAGGCAGAAGCCCTCGACGTCATCCTTATCGAGACGCTCGAACTAATTGATCCCAGACAGGTTTATGAACTGGATACGACAGATAAGAGTGTCCGGGAATGCTGTGACATGATCGAGCGTTTTGTCAGGGGAGAAACCCCGGGCTCATATGGAAAAATTGACTGGTCCATGTACCTCGGCAGGGAGCCATGACGCTCGACCAGTTCAGGCCGCATGTGAAACAGTTTATTGATCCGCTTGTAGGGATATCCATACGGATCGGGCTGACTCCGAATTTCCTGACCGTGGCATCGTTTATTGTCGCCGGTGCTGCAGGCATTGAATATTATTTCGGAAATGTCGCTATCGGGACTTTACTTGTCTTTTTCAATGCATTATTTGACGCACTGGACGGAGCACTGGCACGGGCCCTGAACATCCAGAGCAAGCGCGGGGATTTCCTCGATCACGCGGTGGATCGTTATGCCGATATTTTTATTATCACCGGTATTTTTGCCGGTGGAATGGCCCCGTGGTGGATTGGGGTCTTTGCTCTTACCGGCGTTTTGATGGCATCATACCTCGGGACCCAGGCGCAGGCAGTCGGCGTCGGCCGCTATTACGGGGGCCTGCTTGGAAGGGCGGACCGTCTTGTCCTCATACTGATTGCAGGGCTGCTTGACCTCATCATCCCGGGCGGGGTATTTGGTCTTCCGTACCTCGGGTGGCTGCTTGTCATCTTCGGGATAACCGGGCATTTTACCGCCCTGCAGCGGTTTACCTATGTCTGGCGAAAGATGGAATGAGCAACCAGCAGGATTTTAATTTTTCAATTGCTCCCTGGCGGACCGTAACGTCTGGAAATTTCTGCAGCATTCGTTCCTGAACCCGGAAAAACCCTCATACCTGTAATTACCAGGGTGTGGGACGGAAGTGCGGATCACCGCTGCCCTATGGCATTTGTACGCGGATCACACGGCTGCCGGTGCGCACCGGTATATCAGAACCATGCATCCAGTGTTTTCTGACCTGTCGTTACACCCAGCCCTTCCAGTGCCTTTTTTACCCGCTCTTCTGAAAAATCATGCGTTTCGCAGAGCATCTCCAGAATTCCGTCCTGGTCGGGCGTGTCCCACTTCAATGAATAGTCCGAATGCACCGGGGGGTTTAAGAAAAAGTCCATAATCGACTGGTAATCCGTATCAGGCATCTTTTCCATGGCGATCGACTCGAATTCCTGCTTTTGTATGATTTTAAGGGCTGTTTTCGCACCTATCCCCTTGACGCCGGAATTAAAATCAGTACCGACCAGAATAGCGACCTTTACAAGATCTTCCCTTGAAATTTTAAGGCCCCTGGTAACCTCTTCAAGGATTATTTTTTCCGGGTTTAATGTGACCGTCCTTCCATGAATCTTTCGCCTTCCGCTCACGGTAAGGTTTCGGACGAGTAAAGGGGCCCCGAAAAGAAGCGTGTCATAGTCCTGCGATACCATGTACCTGGCATCACCGGTAATGACCATATGTGCCGCCTGTGCTTCACCTTCGCTTGGTGCATCGATACACGGGATTCCCATAAGGCCCAGGAGAGTGCGGGACGATTCAATGACATAATCATCGATCCGTGAGGAGGCGCGGGCCTGCTTGTATGCCTCCTCCGTATCACCGCGTTCAAGCGCTTCCTGCCAGCGCTCACCCGCCTCTTTTCGTTGTGACCGCCGGTGCTCGATCGTCTCCTGCTTGAATGCAGGCGGAGGGCCGTCAAACACGTAAACCGGTTTTATGCCTTTTTCTATGAAATTGACCGTGCGAAAGAGGATTCCGGAAAGATGGGAGGTAACCCTCCCTTCCCTGTCCATCAGGGGTGTCCCGTCGGGCTGACGGATAATACTCAGGAACTGGTAGAGCGCGTTATGGGCATCTAATGCTGCAATACCTCCCAGGCTGTCCCACCCGACAGCGGTCTTGTAATCATTCAGGATATCCCGTAATGCAACACCCATTGTTTCATTTCCCACTATTGTATTGACTGTCTAACGGTAGACTCTTTTGGAAATTTCGTCAAGCACGCCGTCTATATGTGTGATGGTACTGTCGTATTTGTGGGACATCTTGGTGGATATTTCTTCAAGGTTGACCCGGATCATCCTCTCCCGGCTGACCATGTTTCTCTCGATGAGACGGATTTTCCGGTGGATCATAACAAGGAGGGTGCCGAGTGAGAGCATCATAAGCGTTGCAGAAACAACAATGGTAAGATCATAATAAAGCCGTACGACGAGCACTATGGTTGAGATCACCAGAACTGCAACAAGGACTATGTCTGCAATATATTCATGGACATCCATGCTTTTAGATAATGAAAACGCATTAATTAAACTAACTGTGATAACTGGAGTAATACAATGGAAATAAACCGCATCATCCCTCTTGCAGTAATGCCCGTCATGCTTGTCCTGGTAGAAATCGGGGCAGTCCTTCTCTCTCTTCCGCTTAAATCAGCAGGGATTGCTGCATTCGAGGACCCGGCATCGGTGGCGAATCCCTTCATTTTCATCGGGATTCTTCTCGTCTTTACCGCGTTTCTTCTGCTTCTTATACGGTATCGCTTCAGCCGGCTGATAACCTGGATCATTGCGATATCGATATTTTTTACCTACCTTTACATATTCAGTGCCCTCACCTTCTATTTCCTGCAGGACGCAACAATCGGGCTTATCCTAACGATCGTCCTTTCAGCGGCAGCAACGGCAGTGCTTTACCTCTATCCCGAGTGGTATGTCATAGATACACTCGGGCTTCTAATCGCGGCAGGAGCCGGTTCAATATTCGGGGTATCGCTCGAGGTTCTGCCGGTTATTATCCTTCTTCTGCTCCTTGCGGTCTATGATGCAATATCAGTCTATAAAACAAAGCATATGATCACGCTGGCAGAGGGCGTTGTGGATCTGAAAAGCCCGATCCTTTTTGTAATACCTAAAAAGAAAGACTATTCTTTCAGGAAAGAAGGTGTGGGATCATTTGGTGAAGGGGAGCGGAGTGCGTTCCTCATCGGAATGGGTGACCTGATCATGCCCTCGATCCTTGTGGTGTCCGCAAACGTATACCTCGCCCCGGGCACGTCGGGATTTTTAAATTATCCTGCGATTGGTGCGATTGCAGGGTCGGTTATCGGGCTGATCTTCCTGCTTACCTATGTGGTACGAGGAAAACCCCAGGCAGGACTGCCCCCGATAAATGGCGGGGCAATAGCCGGTTTTTTAATCGGCTACGCCCTCATAATTTTCTGATTTTTCCCGGTCCCTGTAGGTGAGGAGGGTATCGAGGACTTCATCGACACCGTCGGCTGTTTCAGTGGACATGTTCATGTAACCGTCAAAATAGACAAGATCAGACTTATTCACGACAACAAATACCGGAACGCTTACCATCTCCTCAACCTCGTGGAGGAGGCGTACCTGTTCTTCAATCGGATAGCCGCAGTGTTCGCTCGCATCAAGGATAAAGAGGATCACATCTGCAAGATTTACAATCGCATTCAGTGCCTGCCGTTCGATGGCATTCCGATCCTCTTTCTGGCGGTCAAGGATCCCGGGGGTATCGACAAACTGCATCCGGTCGGGTCCGATGGTCCTGTGTCCGACAATAATTCCTTTGGTGGTAAACGGATAGGATGCCACCTCAGGGCTTGCCGTGGAAACAAGGCGGATAAATGAGGACTTCCCGACATTCGGATATCCTGCGATAACGACGGTAAACTCATCAGACACGTGCGGCAGTTTGCGCAGGACATTCCTGATATCGTTCAGGAAATGCAGTTCATCATCAATCTGGTGAACGACTGAAGCAAGCCTTGCTACCGCTCTCTTGCGTAATACTGCCGAATTTTCTGCTTTTCTCGTCTGGTAGGCGAGACCCGGGCCGTGTGTCCTGGCCCAGCGTGCCGCCCAGCCGACGCCACCGAGCGCCTTCCTGACCCTCTCAAGTCCCCACATTATTTCGACAATGTCACGGTAAAAGGGAGGGACATCATCAAATTCGGGGAAGGACTGTATTACCCTGACAAGCCGGTCATGAATTGCCTGGCTGACAGCGCGGACAAATTCTTCATTTGCGCGATCCTTATTTTTCTTCTCTTTCATCCTGGCTGCTGCTCGCCGAAAACTTCTGCCAAGTACTTCGTCAGCGGTAGGCACAGTTGGGATCTTCTCGAATTCCAAAAAATTTCAACCTAATTATATATATGCAAATGGATATGATAAACAATTATGGATCTCTCCCTTATCCAGAAAGACATACTCATCACACTCATTACCCTTTATCACCAGCATTCGCACCCCATTAAAGGGGAGGAGATAGCCGAAGTCATAAAAAGAAACCCTGGAACCGTACGAAACCAGATGCAGGCCTTAAAGGCAATCGGACTTGTTGATGGCATTCCCGGCCCGAAAGGCGGGTATAACCCGACCGCAAGCGCCTATAAGGAGTTAAATCTCGGAATATCACCCGGTGAATATGATGTCAGGATTTCAAGGGACGGGGAAGAGGTAAAGGGTGCTACGGTAAGGGAGATTGCGTTTACCACGCTCTGCCACCCGGATGTATGCCAGGCGATGGTAAGGATCATCGGAAGCGTGAAGTCATTCGAAATCGGCGATAATATCACAATAGGGCCGACACCTGTCAACAAGCTCCTGATCCGCGGGGAAGTATACGGCAAAGACGAGACCTCCCAGGCCCTGCTCATCTCAACCTACGAGATGATCTCCCTCCCGAAAAAACCGATAAAATATTACATGAATTCACCCCTGATAAGCCTCAGGAGCACTGATACACTCCAGGATGCCCTTCGCATCTTTACTTCCAGGCATATCCACGGGGCGCCGGTCATTGATGATGATCATCTGCTTGGAATCGTGACGATGAGCGACGTTGCCAAAGCGATTGAGAGAAAAAAGTCTCTTGAGACGCCGGTGTCTGATATGATGACGACCGATGTTGTAATAGCCCCGTCTGATGTCCAGCTCTTCGAAGTCATGCGCAGGTTTAAGGAAAGGGAAATTGGCAGGCTTATCGTGGTTGAAAATGATAAACCCGTCGGTATTCTTACCCAGTCGGATATTATCAGGGTATTTCCGTCTCTTTAACAGGCCGGTATAAAGCCGCCAAAAGATTATTATCTGCCAGATGCATTGAAATATTCTGCGATTCAGGTGTTATTTTCTGATAGCAAAAAAAAGCTGCCGAAGTGTTGCAGCTCCGGAACATTAAGATGACAGAACTACCGATTGCACCCGTAAAACGCCTGATAAAGGCTGCAGGAGCCGAACGTGTCGGGTCCGACGCCGGTCAGGAACTGGCAGTACTGATGGAAGAATATGGCATGATTATAGCCAGAGAAGCGCACAAATTATCCAGGCATGCCGGAAGACAGACCATCACGGCACATGATATCAGGATGGCCGCAGAGATCCTGAAATAAAATATCGGATTTTTTATCCGGCCGTTCCTGAAGGCTTTAAACACCTTTAAATATTAATAATTCAACACTTTTTTCATGACACGTACACTGGCCCGGAGTCTTTCACGAAAAAAAATTGTAACTAATGAAGGGAAAGTCATCGGTACCCTGAAAAATATCATTGTAGATTTTGACACCGGACAGATTATCGATCTCATTATCTATCCGGATCCGTCGTTTGACACATCCGGCTACAGGGTGGAGGGAGACCGGCTTTTTATCACATTTGAAGCGGTTAAAGATATCAAGGACTATATCATTGTAGACCGTTACCTTTCACGAAAATAAGGAAAATATTTCTGAATGGCTTCAATAAACCCTTCGCCATACTTTTTTTGACATACCCATCCTGCGGCTGATTTCATTGACGCGTGGGCATTTGCCACTGCAACCCCGGTTCCTGCCATCCGGATCATCTCCACGTCGTTTATTGCATCTCCAATGGCCAGGAATTCAGCGGGGGGGATCCCGATATCTTCCGCTACCCGCTGGAATGCGGTACCCTTGTTGATCCCCTTCTGCTGGAGATGTATGGCAAATCCTGTATCCAGCACATCAACGGGAAAGCCCCTGACAATATCCTTTACCTCTGCGACCGGGACGGTTTTTGCAAAGGCGACATCAGCATAACGATAGGGGGCGCTGTACATGTCAAGTTCCACCCCGCGTTGCAAAAAAAAGGTCTTGACCGCAGAGAGGGCCTCTTTACAGGCGGACTGGTCACCGAGGATCTTAAGTTCCCCTGTATATCCGATCCGGTAAACTCCCCCGTTTTCTGCGATAAAAGATCCATTCGTCCCGATCATGCGGGAAAGGGCATCCATAAAGCATGCCGTATTCCCGCTTGCGAGTACAAGTTCAATGCCGTGATCCTTCAGGACCCGCATTACCTCGATGGCACCGGTACTGATCAGGCGGTCCGGACCAGTAATCGTGCCGTCAATATCGGTGAGTAATGCCTTCAACAAGACTTGAGTCCCGCCTCTTCAACCATGAATGTCGCTTCGCCCTCGGGAAGGTTGGGACTGTCCACGAGGCGTGCAATACGTTTTCCACCCTTGCTTTTTCGTAAATATATCCTGAAGGTGGCGGTATGGCCGACGATGTTACCTCCGATCGGCTTCGTGGGGTCGCCGAAGAACACGGCCGGGTTTGACATGACCTGGTTGGTCACCAGCGCCACTGCATTGTTCTCATCGACCAGTTTGAAGAGGTCATGCATGTGCCTGTTCAGTTTCTGCTGGCGTGTTGCAAGCGTGCCTCTTCCCGCATATTCAGCCCTGAAATGAGCGGTTAATGAGTCGATGATAAAAAGCCTGACCGGTTTATCCGAATCCCGCAGTTCTGCCGCCAGTTCGCGGGCACTTTCCACCATGAGCATCTGGTGGTCAGAGGTGTGTGCCCTTGCTACATGGATATTTTTAAGGAACTCTGCCGGATCTGCATCTTCTATACCCAGCCCGTTCACCATCTGCTCGATACGCTCCGGCCTGAAGGTATTTTCCGTGTCGATATAGATAGCGCTCCCGTTCAGCCCGCCTGAGTCCTCATCGAGCTGAACATTCACCGACAGCTGGTGGACGATCTGACTTTTACCTGATCCGAATTCACCATACATCTCGGTGATCGCCTGTGTTTCGAGCCCGCCCCCGAGCAGGGCATCGAGTTCGGGAACAAGCGTTTTTAACTTGCGGATCTCTTTTCTCTGCTCGAATACGTCTTTTCCGGTCCGGAAGCCGCCGAGGTCGGCAAGTTCGCGGGCGGCCTTTATCATTTTCTTTGCAGTGGATTCACCGATCTCGGCAGTTTCTGCAAGGTCTGAAGGGGATGCGGTCGCTACGCTTTCGACGGTCAGAAAACCGGCTTCACGAAGTTTTTCAGCAGTCGTCGGTCCGACACCGGGAAGGTCTTCAAGTTCTATAGGTCCTGTTGTCATTGGGTTTTCACCTTTCTCTGAACAACATTCATGAGTGTATCATATATGTTGGACGCCATGCGGGGTGAAAGTATTGATCGTATCACGTGCTGTCACCTTCGAGAAAGCGATCAATCCGGCCGATGAGAAGATCAGGCACAAGATCGATTGCTTCAAACCATTCAGGAGTGATCCGTTTTCCATTCAGGACTCCCCTGATTTTCACCTCCCGGCCATGCGGGAGGTTGCCGTGCACAAGGTACCGGGTGGTCCCGTCGTCGATAAACGTCCCGTGCCGTGTGACAATCACCGTCCCCTCGAGTTCAATCTCCTCTTCTGTGTCCGGAATAATGACCTGCAGAAAGCTCCCCGTTCCGATATTCAGTTCAAGCCCGAACTTTCCGGAACGCGACCTCCCGTTGAATATCGCGACGGAGTCGCCCGGTATGAGTTGTAAAACCGCTTTTGCCCCCCAGAGAACGACCCTGATATCATTTTTACCGTCACTGATGACAATGTTGCGTACCTGCGAGGGGGAGCCGTCGCGGGATGTGAAGGTCCGGACCGGCCGGACCGAGGTCACTTCACCTTTCACCGAAAAAGTGCCGTCTTCCGTTACCATGGCAAGCGGTGTGAACATTATTTCAATCGTATGATCGCCCGCACTTACGCTGCTCCTGTCATCGACACTGTACTCCTTTCCATAACGACGGTTTTTCTCCAGTGCCTGGGTAATACGGAGCGGCAGTCCGTCAGGTATGTCAAGCAGGAGATCGGGTTGCCAGCAGACCAGCCGTGCAGTCCCCTCCCTGCACGCGATGACCGCTTCTGTCATTTCGCTCCTGCTCCCGTCCCGCCGGGTATAGCTCCTGGGCTCCTCCCGGAATACGATGACCGCGTCGATATCTTTTCTCTCCGGTGGAAGGAGATGAGGGTCCACATCGCCTTCGCACCTGATATCAACCTGGGCTTTCCTGAGGGCAAGAACCACGATATCCTCCCTGGAGCGGGGCGGGTGCCGCCCGATTACTTCGAGCACTTCACCGGGTTCAATTTCTGTCGCCGCCATGGCTTTTTCATCCCACAGGACGGTCCGGACCTGCCCGGTCTCGTCACCGAGGATGAGCGTTGAGACAAGACCCTTTTCACCTTCGGGGCGGTCGAACTCTTTCGGGGGCGTTCTTGAAATAACCTTTCCAAAAAATGAAAAAAGACTGGACCCGGCAGAGAGCCCGCTCACTTTTACATGGTGCCGGCCGCATTCAGAGACCACGAGCATGGCCGCGGCGGTCTCATCGATAAGGTCCCCGCACTCCTGTATTTTGTCCTGGATCCTCTTTTCAAATTCTTCCCTGCTTAAAAGGTCGTCAACCAGTGCGTAGTGGAACTGCACCGCCGGTGTCCCCCGCTACTGCTGCCAAGGGGGGACCTGCATCGTTGTCGTGATATCCCCTATGGTCTCCGCCCTTCGCATAAGGGCTTTTTGTGAGCCGTTTAACAACACTTCCGGACAGCGTGGCCTGCTGTTGTACTGCGATGACATGGAAAACCCGTAGGCTCCCGCATCGAGGACAGCGATGATATCCCCTGCATCGATGCGCGGGAGGGTCCGGTCAGAGGCAAGGATATCGCCCGTCTCGCAGATCGGTCCTGCGATAGTGTAGATATCAGAACCTTTCTCCGAAGCTTTGTCTGCAACGATGACTTCATGGTACGAGTCGTACATCGCGGGACGTATGATGAGGTTGAACCCTGCATCGACATTGACGATCTTTTTGTGTGCGGCCTTCACCGAGTTCACTCCTGTCAGGAGGACGGTTGAATCGGCCACGAGTGACCTGCCGGGTTCGACCCACAGCTCGGGCGTGATGCCAAGCCGTTCCACGCCTTCCCGGAATATCGGAATGACGGCAGCTGCATAATCTGCCGCTGTTGGAGCGACATCTGAGGTATGATGGTATGGTATGCCGAGTCCGCCACCGAGATCGATAAATTCGAGTTTTACTCCGAGACTGGTGATTTCGCCTGCAATCCTGATCATAACGTCGGCTGCCCGTGCGAACGGCTCGACAGAAAGGATTTGCGAACCGATATGGCAGTGTATTCCGACCGGCTCGATGCCCTTACAGCCGAGTGCTTCCCTGTAGGCCGCAGGGATCTTTTCGTGTGCGATGCCGAATTTGCTGGTGGCAAGC
Organism: Methanoregulaceae archaeon UBA467; assembly: GCA_002503825.1. Taxonomy (GTDB): domain Archaea; phylum Halobacteriota; class Methanomicrobia; order Methanomicrobiales; family Methanospirillaceae; genus UBA467. The sequence goes on along the minus strand of DASP01000001.1, from coordinate 44,481 downwards.
CCGGTGGCGATCTTCGGATGGGTCGGGACTTCAAGTGCCGGGTTGACCCGGAACGCGATCTTTGCAACTTTTCCCGCGTTCCGTGCACACGAGTCAAGCTGGTGAAGTTCTTCTATGGAATCAACCGATACGCGGATGTCGTGTTGTACGGCGAGTTCAAGATCCGACTGACTTTTTGAACTTCCGTTGAAGAGCAGTTTTGCCGGGTTCATCCCGGCCTGGAGGGCAAGCCGGAGTTCCCCGGATGAGAATACGTCTGCACCGGCGCCTTCGGCCGCAAGCGACCTGAGCAGGGCGAGGTTTCCGTTTGCTTTTGCCGCGTAAAGTACCTGCACTTTCGGGTATTCGGCCGAAAGGGCTTTTTTATATTCATGATACCTGCCGATGACGCGGGCTTCGTCGGTGACATAGAGCGGTGTCCCGTATTCCCGGGCAAGGTCCACGCAGTCGAATCCCCCGATCATAAGGTGACCGTTCCTGACGGTGAGGTGTGGAGGGAGGTTCACAGGTCGAGCCCCCTCATGCGTTCAATGGCCTCCCCGATGCGCTCCGATGACCGTGTCAGGGCAAACCTCACGTACCCGTCTCCGCCCTTTCCAAACCCTATACCCGGCGTAACGACAATTCCTGCTTCGTCGAGCATACGGGTGGCAAATTTCATGCAGTCGTCGACCGCCATCCAGACGTAGAACGTTGCTTTCGGGGGCTTGACCTCAAATCCAAGATCACGCAGCCCTTTGACCAGGATATCACGGCGTTCCTGGTACACGGTACATGCGTCGGTTATACAGGTCTGGGGGCCTGTCAGTGCGGTGATGGCAGCGTGCTGTACGGCATTGAAGACGCCTGAATCGACATTGGTCTTTACCCGCCCGAGCCCGGCGAGAATATCGGCATTTCCGCATGCCATGCCGATGCGCCAGCCGGTCATGTTATAGGTCTTCGAGAGCGAGTGCATCTCGATGCCGACATCAGCCGCACCGTCTGTTTCAAGGAATGACGGGGCCTGGTAGCCGTCATATGCAATTTCCGAGTAGGCATTGTCATGTACAATGACGATATCGTGCTCGCGTGCAAACTCTATGGCTTCCTCAAAAAATCCCGGTCTGGTAATTGCCGATGTCGGATTATTCGGGTAGTTGAGAAACATCAGTTTTGCCTTTCCGGCAACTGTGGCGGGGATATCGTCAAATACCGGCAGAAAATCGTTTTCTTCCAGGAGCGGCATCTCATGGATTTTTCCTTCGGCAAAGAGGGTTGAAGTCTGGTATACGGGGTAGCCGGGGCTCGGGGAGAGTACATAATCGCCGGGATTGACAAAGGCCTCGGGCACATGCGCGATGCCGTCCTTGGAACCCATCAGGGCAACGATTTCCTTTGCCGGGTCCAGTTCCACACCGAAGCGGTTCCGGTACCAGGTGCTGACCGCTTCGCGGTACTCTGCCATACCGGCATACGACGGGTAATGGTGATTCGCAGGGTCCCGTGCAGCGGTACAGAGGGAATGTACGATATGCTCAGGAGTGGGAAGATCAGGGTCCCCCACCCCGAGGTCGATGACGTCCACACCCTGACGAATTTTTGCGGCCTTCATTTCGTCGATGCGGGCGAATAGATATGGGGGCAGATGACCCATTCGTTCTGCATACATGCGCTGATCTATTGGCGGTGCACACTCATTAATGTGACACTCCCAGAAAAGAATGCGGTATTTCTGTTAAAAAAATGGCTTAACGCGGGAAATATCCAGGGTATCCATGAGGATAGCTGAAACAAAAATCTTATATGAGGATGTCTGGTAGTTAGAAGTATACATCCGGATGACGGCGGATCATCAGGTTATCTCCCTGGAAGGGGGCCGTCTGGATGAAAATGGAGAATCATGAGTGATATTGTAGTACTTTTTTCAACCGTGCCGCGTGAGCAGTCAGAAAAAATTGCACGGGACCTGGTGGAAAGGCGCCTTGCGGCGTGTGTCAATATGTGCCGGGTGGTCTCCTGCTTCCGGTGGGAAGAGAAGGTCTGCCGTGAGGATGAAGAACTTCTTATCATAAAAACGACTGAAAATTCTGCAGCAGCGACTATTAACCGAATAAAGGAGATTCACCCGTATGACATTCCTGAAATCATCGTGCTTCCGGTAGTAGCGGGGCACGAACCGTACGTGCAATGGATCAGGTCAGAGACCGTATCATGAATCTTTTACATTATGCCGGCATTCAGGTCAGGAATGGCGAAACCCGCACTATCGAGGATACAATCATAAAGGAGGGAAGGTTCCGTCTTTTTATCAACGGGGCCCTCTTTTCCAGGCTTGTTGCAAGCGATGAAATGTTAAGGGAGCTCGGTGCGGGTTTTGTCGTAAACCAGGGCCTGGCAACGTCAGTCGGGAGCGTCACCGTGTCAGGAGAAGATATCTGCGTCACGGCCACCGTCCACGGCGACCTCGAAAAGGAGATCGCCACAACAGGATCGGTTTCGGTGCGAAGGCCGCTCGAAAAGGTCAGTTCATCGCTTCGAATAACAAAAGACGAAGTGTTTGCAATTACACGGGAGATAGAGACCGAGGTATGGAGAAAAACAGGGGGGGTCCACTGTTCCGTCCTGTTCCACGAGGGAAAGGTCGTTATAAAGAGCAGTGATGTAGGCAGGCATAATACGGTGGACAAGGTTATAGGGCATGCAGTGCTGCAGGGATTAGATCTCTCCCGCTGTGTGATCGGGTGCACCGGCAGACAACCGAGGGACATGGTTGCAAAATATGCATATGCCGGAATTCCCATCGTCATTTCACGTGCAGCTTCGACCGACAGGGGTATTGCCACTGCAGCTGAGTCAGGTATTACCCTTGTATGTTTTTCGAGGGGTGAGCGGTTCACGGTCTATACCCACGCGGAGCGGATACGTGATCTCTTTCCGGAAGGTGAGTGAGCGCCCAAATCCTTCATAAAGCATTAACTATTAAAACCGGGGGGTAATACGTCTTGAAAAAGGAATTGGTTGAAAAATGTCAGAAAATAAAGATGCAGTCCTCCTTCTCGGCTGCCCGCAGGTGCCGGTCCAGACCGGAATTGCACTTTACCTGCTGTATGCACTGAAGAAGGCAGGAATAACTCCTGTTATTGCAGGAAACAGGGCAGCACGGCTTCTCGTCGAGGTGTCGGACCCGGGCCGCCATTACGTGGGAGAGGTGATCGACCTTGACCGCTGTATCGCTGAGCTTGCGGAAAAAAAGCGCGATTTTTCATATTTTTTTGTTTTTATCCATAACGATGCCGGTGTCAGCTATGCCGCCACGGTGCAGGCGCTCTCGTCGTCACCGGTCATTGCCCTGATTTACGGGGAGCATTACAAGGATATAGCAGCCCAGATAGACTTCCCCTGCGAAAAGGTAGCGGCAAAGGCAGTGCATAACCCGACGCCGTTAAAGAAAAAGATAGAGGAGGTGCTCCCATGGGTTGTATCGAATCTATGAAATACGAAATATTGCTGAAAAATGCATCGTTTAAGGAATGCAGGGATTATGTAAGGGAAAACTATCCTGACTACCGGGATGTTCAACCCGGTTTCAGGATGTTTGACAAGTACCTCATCGGAGTCCCGCCGATATCGATCGGTCTCGACGGGGACATCATTGTATTTCCCTATACAAAGCCCTGCTACGGAACATTTCTCATGAGGCTCGAGGACGCAGAAGAAGCAAAGAGGATACGTTCGCTGCAAAAGCCGGCGAAAAAATAAATTTCAAAGATAAAACGCTTTTTTTTACCGGAAGTGTGTCTTCCTCTTTATGCAGTGAACTTTTTTCAGGTCGCCAAAAAACTCCCTTCTTCAGCGGACCTTCCGGGAAGGACACTATGTTCAGTGAAAAACAGTCCGTTGAAAAAACCATGCCGCCTTACTGGGATTTTTTACAACGAAAAGGGTCCTTCCGGGGTGTGACGCCCAAAAAACCGGTTGGTGGCTAAGAGGACTTTATTTTCACTTTTTTACTCTTAAATCTCCTGCGTTTTCCAAAAAACGTTACCCGGGACCCGGATTTCTCCTCCTCTCGCGCCACACGATTTTACTCCTGCCATATCATAAATTGCGAAAACGGCACCGCCCGGAACCTATATCTGACAGGCTGCCTACCAGAGTGTGTGGAGGAGGAATATGAGCGAATTTTCAATCCTTATCGGGGGAAAAGCTGGCGACGGTATTAACAGCGCAGGACTTACCATCGCACAGGTCCTCAACCGGATCGGGTACAGGGTCTACATGTACTTCGATTACCCGTCCCTGATCAAAGGCGGGCACAATTTCTGCATAATCCGTGCATCCGAAGAAAAAATCGGTGCATACCGGGACAGGTGTGACTTTTTACTTGCGTTAAACCAGGATACCATTGATCTCCACCGTGACCTGACCGGTCCTGAGACCGTTATTATTTTTGATTCATCCCGGGTCGTGAAAGCGGACGGGACTGCAATCCCCGTATCCGACATCCTTTCCGCTGAGAATGCCCCAGCTATCATGGGGAATTCCTGTATCATCGGGGCGTTTGCATCGGCTGCCGGAATCGGGTGGGATGCGCTCGAGACGGTATTTAAAAGACATATTCCAAAGGGACTTTCAGAGAACCTCAAAGTGGCGGAACGGGGGTACCGGATCGCGACCGGAAAGAAAAAAATTAAACAGTTAAATACGGACGAACAGCCGGTACTGTCCGGAAACGAGGCCATAGCCCTCGGACTCTGTGATGGCGGCCTTGATACCTATATCGCCTATCCCATGACCCCGACCTCCAACGTTCTGCATGTCCTGGCCGGGCTTGCAGATGAACTGGGGGTAACCGTCGTCCACCCCGAGAACGAGATCGCGGTGATGCTCATGGCGCTCGGATCCGCCTATGCCGGAAAAAAGACTGCAGTCGGAACTTCCGGCGGGGGTTTCTGCCTCATGACCGAGGGATTCAGCCTTTCAGGGATGTCGGAGGTGCCGGTTGTCGTCGTCATGGGCCAGCGCACAGGGCCGAGCACCGGTGTCCCGACCTATACCGCCCAGACCGACCTGAATTTCATGATGTATGCCGGGCAGGGCGAGTTCCCGCGGTTCATTGTTGCCCCGGGGGATACCGGAGAGGCGTTTGCATGGTCGTCAGCAGCCGTGAAGATCGCCTGGAAATGCCAGGTGCCTGCGGTCATTCTCGTGGACAAGACCCTGTGTGAAGGTACATACAGCTTTTCACGGGAGATGCAGGAACTGCCTGAAATTACCCCTGTTCAGCCAGATGAGACACGGTTGACAGAAAACGGTCATTACCTGAGGTACGCATACACCGATTCAGGGATATCACCCATGAAATTTCCGCCAGTGAAGGATGCCGTGATCAAAGTGAACGGGTATGCCCACGACGAGGCAGGGATCACCACCGAAAACGCGGAGGTAATCGCCCTGATGACAGAAAAGCGCATTAAAAAGCAGAAATTCCTGGAAAAAGAGGTCTTCTCTCTCCCCTGCGTGTATACCGGCGGGAATGCGGGCTCCCGCGATGCCCTGGTGTGCTGGGGGTCAAACAAGGGGGTCTGCCTCGAGGTGGCAGGAAAAATGGGAATCCGGATGGTGCAGCCGGTCGTTCTCTCTCCCTTCCCGAAGGATTCTGTGAATGATGCCCTGTCAGGGGTGGACCGGTGCATCGTGGTGGAAGACAGCTCGACAGGGCAGCTTCCTGGTCTCCTTGCCTGTCATGGCATACCTGTGCATCATACTATTCTGAAGTATGACGGGAGGCCGTTTTCAGTTGAAGGGCTGGAACAAAAGGTCAGGGAGGTGCTCTGATGCCTGACAGGACTCTTATTACAGACGCACAGAACACGTGGTGCCCGGGATGCGGTAATTTCAGTATCCAGTTTTCCTTAAAAAAAGTGCTAGAGAGCCTTGCGGAGGATGGAGTCCCGCCAGAACACGTGGTGCTCGTCAGCGGGATCGGGTGCCATGCAAAGATTGCGGATTACCTATCAGTGAACAGTTTCTATGCTATCCACGGGAGGGCGATACCGGTTGCCACCGGAATAAAGCTTGCCAACCCGGACCTGACGGTCATCTGTTGTTCAGGAGACGGCGATGCGTATGCAGAAGGTCTTTCGCACCTTTTATTCGCTGCAAAAAGAAATGTCGACATTACCGTCATTGTCCACAACAACCGGGTGTATGGCCTTACTACCGGCCAGTATACCCCCACTTCGCCAATGGGCTTCCGGGGCCGGTCGACGCCGGCTGGAACCGTTGAAGAACCGTTCAACCCGCTGGAACTGCTTCTTGCCAGCGGCGCCGGTTTTGTCGCCCGCGGGTATACGCGCAAAATGGAAATGCTCCAGGGCCTGATCCGGGAGGGGATTGGCCACCACGGATTTGCCTGTATCGATGTGCTCCAGATCTGCGCCAGTTATTGTAACCTGACCGGCTACTATGACAGGTATGTCTACGAACTTTCCGGACATAATCCGTCCGTTTTCGAAGAGGCCTGTACAAAAGCCAGGGAATGGGATTACAACCGGAACGCTCCCATCGGTACAGGTATATTTTACAGGAACGAAAAAAAGACCTTTGAAGATCAGTTTAAAAGGGATATTCAGCGCCCTGAAGAGAGAAAGGCTGCGATCCGCAGGGTCCTCGAATCCAAAATCTGAACCGGGAAAGGAAAAAATTTCTCACCTCTCCCCGTATTCTTCTGATTCATTATTATTCCGGCTCTGTTGAATCGTCATTCCGATAAAACCTGTCCGATCCATTTCCCTGGCAGGCGGGGTTGCCCCTCTCCCTGCGCCACCCGGCTGCAGGATGGCCTGCAGGCAGGGTTGATTGGGATTCTGCTATTTTTAATAGAACTAATCACGGTCCCGGTCGCATTACGGGGACGCACATATACGGCCATGGCATCAGGCCCGGGATGCGGAATGCGGCGAAAGAGGAATAGTGAGAGAACGGGAAGGGTTTCTAATGAAAATGGACATGTTCCATATATTGTGATGTAAGTTAAGACCCCCACACTCCTGGCAGCGATCAATTCCCCCGCGGCCGATCTGTTTACCCCCCGGTAAATCAGTGGACGTATCGTAAAAAACCTCCTTGCCCCGCCGTGCCTCGGAGATGCCATGAGGCGGGAGAACCTCGTAAATATTAGGATTTTCAGGGTACCGGAGTGAACCTTACTGGTTCATGTCCGTTTCAAAAGAGCCTAAAAACCGGCTTTTTAATTTCAGATATTCGGGGCCGGCCTGAACTTCTGCATGCAGTCCCGGTCCGGGCAGGGAGGTATTTATCAATACCGGCGGCAATCATTTCACAGGAGGTTTTTTAGCCGATATGAATGAGACGAATCTTTTCCAGGTGGTGATTTCGCATATCTGCACCTGTTCGACCGACCTGGCGCTGACACCAAACATCGAGGCTGTATTAAAAACTCCCATGCGTGAGCTTCATATTTCTATCCCTGTGCGGATGGACGACGGGAGTATAAGGGCTTTTCAGGGGTTTCGGGTCCAGTATAACGATGCCTGCGGACCTGCAAAAGGGGGGATCCGCTTCCACCCTGACGAGACGATCGATACAATCCGGGGTCTTGCCGCACTTATGACCTGGAAATGTTCCCTGCACAACCTTCCGCTCGGGGGATCCAAGGGAGGAGTTGTATGTAACCCGAAAGAATTGTCCAGGGGAGAACTTGAGCGCCTTTCAAGGGAATATACCGCCAGGATGTACCCGTTTCTCGGTCCTGACCGTGATGTGCCTGCGCCGGATGTCTACACGACACCGGAGATCATGGCCTGGATGATGGATGAATATTCGAAAATTGCAGGTAAAACAACATTCGGCATGATAACCGGCAAACCAGTCAGTCTCGGGGGTTCCGAAGGGAGGATCGATTCCACTGCACGGGGAGGCTGGTATATACTGCGGGAAGCGGCAGGGAGTCACGGTATCGATCTTAACGGTGCCCGCGTGGCAGTGCAGGGTTTTGGGAACGTCGGGTCATTCGCTGCGCTTCTCGGGCAGGAACTCTTCGGGGCCAGGATTATTGCGGTCAGCGACAGCCGCGGGGGCGTATATTCTGAAGAGGGACTCGATATCAGGGGCCTGATACGCCATAAGAAAAAAACCGGGAGGATAAGCGGTTTTCCAGGAGCCGGAGAGATAACCAACGATGACCTTCTTACCCTCGATGTGGATATCCTCATTCCTGCAGCACTGGAGAACGTGATCACTCTCACAAACATGGAAAAAGTCAGGGCTAAAATAATCGCGGAGTTTGCCAACGGACCGATAGCCAGTGATGCAGACCCTTATTTTCACCGTAACGGCATCATGGTACTGCCCGATATCCTCTGCAACGGTGGCGGAGTGATCGTATCGTACTATGAAATGGTGCAGAATTTTAACATGGACCACTGGGATGAGGCCGAAGTGTACCGGCGCCTGGAAAAAAACATCATCGAGTCCTATAACTCGGTGAATGACCTTGCGGTGAAGAACAATGTGCCGCTTCGCCAGGCTGCATACTCCATCGCGATATCCCGGGTTGTGAAGGCGATGCAGCTCCGGGGATGGGTATAAGTTCCGTTAAAAAAACTGCGAAATACCCCTGTCCTGCAGGGGACATCCCGGGGAGTTCCCTGTTGCCCGCACTCCTCATGCTGACACTCCGGGGGCTGATGCCCCTCCAGTGTGAGGTCGCTGTAATGCAACAGGGGCCGTGTTCATTTTTTTTATAAAATTAAGGTCCTCTCAGACCCCTTTTTGTTCTCCTCTTCTTCCTGCTGATGTACCGGTATAAGGGTGTTCAGCAGCCGGACGACTCTTTCTCCCATCTCTCATGAATCGCCGTGGGCAGGCAGAACAGGGCGGGAAAGAATGACGGTTACATTACATTCCTCCCCGTTCGTATGATATCCATAACGGCCCGTAAAAGAGTGCATAAATTATTACAACCGGACAGGCGCTGCCTTCTGCCGGTAACAGGCAAAAAGGGTACGTGAAGATGTAAAATCCGGTTTTTAGTCTTTTCCCGGGATGGCCCGGGTTCCGGTACATGACGTATGTTCCATGCAGGAGAGATACGGCCGATTGCCCCGGTAAAAAAAGCGCGGAAACTTTTTCAGGGTCATCCGGGCCCGTCAAACCGGGATTCACCGCACACATTATCAGCTTTTATGGCAAATAAAGTGACAAATAAAGAAAGGAGTGCAATCGTGGAATTTTCTGTCGGCCCCGACATCTTTGCATGGGTAATCCTTCCGCTGCTGATATTTTCCGCACGAATTTGTGATGTGAGCCTTGGTACGATCAGGGTCATATTCATCTCGAAGGGTTTCAAGTATATTGCACCGGTAATAGGTTTTTTTGAGGTGATCATCTGGCTCGTTGCTATCGGGCAGGTCATGAACAACCTCACCAACGTGGCGTCCTATATCGCATATGGTGGCGGTTTTGCATGCGGAACGTTTATCGGGATGATTGTCGAGGAGAAACTCTCCATCGGCACGGTAACCGTCCGGGTCATAACCAGAAAAGATGCAACAGCCCTTATGGCATACCTCAGGTCTGAAAATTACGGGGTTACCAGTATCGATGCGGAAGGATCTACAGGACAGGTAAAGATACTCTTTATGATTATCAAACGACAGGACCAGGGTAAAGTTGTCTCTATAATACAGCGGTTCAATCCCAACGCATTCTATTCGGTGGAAGAAACGAAATCTGTAGCAGATGGCGTGTTCCCGGAAAAAAAGTCAGGGGTATTGTTCAATTATCGCGACCCGTTCGGGTTTTTCAGGAAAGGGAAGTGAACCGGACAGGTTCCGGTTCAACCGGCAATCTGGGGGTCATCCTGACGGCTGCTGCTCCGGGTGGGATAGAACGGTATGTTTTCATCCTCGTCGCTGCTGATTGAATAATCCTCGATTTTGTTTTTATAATCATCAAACCAGTATGCTTCCGGGTTTCTTTCAAATACCATGAACCGCCCGGTATCAGAGGGGTTTGCGGCCTGGTGGTACTTGAAATACATTGCCTGTTGTGTTTTTCCGACCACCTCTATCTTTCCGGTTGCATGCGACATGACAAACCGTGCCCGCTTTGCAAGCCCCGAACAGCTCATCTTTGCCGTTTCGAAGATCTCATATGCTTCTTCAACCGGCATTTCAAAGAGCCGGTTTCCAAGCGTCGGCCTGCACTGGAAGACATAGTATGGCGGGACACCGATAAAGGAGAGCTTTTTGAAGAGGTCGGCAAGCGTTTCAGGATTATCGTTAATTCCCCTGAGGAGCGGGGTCTGGTTCACGATAATTGCACCCGCGTCCCTGAGTATTTCGAGTGCCCTGACGGCCTGGGGGGTCAGCTCGTTTGGGTGATTGAAATGTGCCATCAGGTAGATCCTTTTCTGTGGCGTGCTGTATTTTCTGATCATGGCCGGGAGCGCCGGATCGTTGAGGACGCGGAAGGGGTTGAATGCAAGCATTTTGCTTCCGATACGGATGATCTGCACGTGATCGATCTCCCTGATCCGTTGAATGATTGATTCGAGTTTACCGGTAGCAAGAATGAGCGGATCTCCCCCGGTAAGAAGAACATTTGTGATCTCCGGATGATCTCTGATGTAGGCAATTCCCTCTGTCAGGTCCCTGGCTATCTCGTCCTGTTGGTTCATGAAAAGGCGTTTCCTGAAGCAGAAGCGGCAGAAGCCTCCGCATACATCGACTGCAAGCACAAGTGCGGTCTGCGGGTACTTGTGCTGCACCCCCGGAGCGACCGTATAGGTTTTTTCAGATGATGCATCAAGGTCTCCCCATTCGTCCAGCTCCCTGCTGTCGGGGATGATAATCTTCCGGATGGGATCGTCAGGATCTTCCCAGTTTATCAGCGATACATAATACTCGTTGGTGCGGAACGCGAACTTTTTTGTCACCTCTGAAAGATCAAGTTTCTCTGATCCCGGAATTTCCTGGATCTTATCTATTGATGTGATGTACTGCGGATTTTTCATATTCAATCTCTCCTGCATGTTTTCATTCATGCCCAAACCCGCTTCAGACTGACCAAACTGATGAAAAGACAACTGGTCAGCGCAGCACCGGCTCAAATCGGCACCTGTGGAATGAAAAGAACGTGCGCTTTTTATTAGCAGGTATAATGATATATATTTTATTATCAGCATGATAAAATCCGGCTGAAGTGATTACTTTTTATTTATACATATTGACAAGCGCGGCAATATTTCAGAAGGATATACGACAATGGCCGCCTGAATCGGGACATGCGAGTGATAATACCGTGTGGTGCCGCACACTCAGCACTGATATCTGGCCGGTGACTGGACATAATTGCAGAACGCGTGGCAGCTGATACGATAATATCGACCGTTTACGGTCCGCCTGCGTCTCTCTCCCGGGAAATGGAATTTTATCAGGCAGGTTCTATCATCTCCTTACTCTCACCGTGTACCACAGGTGATTTTGAAATGAACCCTTCAGAGACCGATCCCATGCAGGGCCAGAACGCGCCGGTATTCTGCTTTCCTGGTGCAGATAGCCAGGAAGTCTGCCTTGATTCGTTCAGGGGGAGCTGGGTTGTGCTCTATTTTTATCCTAAAGACAATACCCCGGCGTGCACGAAGGAGGCCAGAGACTTTTCATCCGCTGCCGGCGATTTCAGGGAGCTTGGTGCAGTTATACTCGGTGTAAGTCCGGATCCTGTAAAAAGCCATGAAAATTTCATAAAAAAACAGGATCTTGCCATTACCCTCCTCAGCGATCCGGAACACGGCGTGCTTTTAATGTACGATGTCTGGCGTAAGAAAAAGATGTACGGGCGGGAATATTCCGGTGTCGAACGGAGTACATTCCTGATCCGGCCCGGAGGCGAGATTGCAGCGGTCTGGCGCAGGGTGAAAGTGAATGACCATGCACTGGAAGTGAAGAAAAAACTGGAGGAACTGAAAGAAAAATTTGAATGAATTATCCGGATACATTCACCTCTTTTTTTCGGATATTCATAAAATGCCGGTAATACCGGCTACAGGCAGTATACTTTTTCAAATTCGTCAGTGTCCCGGAATCGCATTTGCGGTAACGGGGCTTTGTTGAAATTCCCGTATCAGTAATTCACAAGGGATAGTTGCAGGACGGGAAGGGTAGCAACCGCGGTGGAAAAATATTAAAAACGGGATCGGCCTCAAAAGAGGCTGATCGAGGAGAAGGATTCAAACGGGCTGGTCCTGTAATAATTCCACGATAACGGGCCGTTTTCGTGCCTGACAAAAAGGCTGGATGACCATGTTCCGCTGGTAACCCCGGTCCTTGAGACCGAGGAAAGCCATTCCTTCTTCCCGGTTGTGAGGCCGTCGGTGGTTATCAGTTTTAAGGAGACCGATTCGTTTACTTCTCCTGTGGCAGCTATTGATGTACTGCTGCTGATACACTGCGTTGCAAGGTTGTCCCCGGAGTATTCCGCTGATACCGGAGTAACCAGAAAAAAACACAGAATAAGTGATGCAATAATCAACCCGCCGCTACCAGAATTTAAATTCATTATATTACCTCCTAATATGCTGGATTGACGGGGAACCATATCCGCATATTATGGTCATCGCCAGGTCATATTAATGTCTTGCCCTCACTTCGAAGGAACGGGAGCTTATCCCGTCCTCCTGAACATTGAATTAAGCTTTTCACGGGTGAATGTAATCATGGTCGGTCTCCCGTGCGGACACGAGTAGGGGTTTTTTGTTCTGAACAATTGTTTCATGAGTGTTATGCACTGGTCGCCGGTACAGGCTCTCCCGGCTTTTAATGCAGCTTTGCAGGCGATTATGCGGCAGATACGTTCTCGTTCGCCGATGTGCGTTCCTGCTTCCACGGCAAGTGTTTCCGATATGATCTCCTGCAGTGAACCGGGGTCGACGGACCTCCCGAGCACCAGGGGGACCGCACGCACCGCATGCGTATCCCTGCCAAACTCCTCGATGATGAATCCTTCTCTCTCAAGAAAAACTGCATTTTCACGGAGGGCTGCCGATTCACGGGGTGAGAGCCTGACAATGACCGGGACAATGAGTTCCTGCGAATGACGCTCTCCCCTGAAACGTTCCTGCAACTGTTCGTAAATAACCCTTTCGTGGGCTGCATGCTGGTCAATCAGAATGAGGTCGCCCTGTCCCGATGATGCAATGAGGTAGGCATCGCCACACTGGCCGATAAATTTCATCTCCGGTATCAGCTCGTGTACCGGGATATTTTCGGTGTGCAGTCCGCTCTGGCGGAGACGTATGGCGGTGTCGGCAAGGAGTTTTTTTTCCGGTTCCCTGACCCCCGTCACCGGCGAGGAGATATGATAACAGGTGCCGGGACCGCGTTCCGGCGGCGATGAACATAACCCCGTGATAAAATCTTTTTGTGCAACAGGCGGGGTGGTTATAGCTGAATTCTCTGCAAGCACCTGTCGTATGAGATCTGAGATCCCGGCCATGACTTCTTTTTCGCGGCTTATCCGTATCTGCCGCTTGGCGGGATGAACATTCACGTCCACAAGCGAACCGTCGACTGACAGGTTTAAAACAACGACGGGATACCTGTCTTTCATCAAAAGTGTCCCGTATCCGTCACGGATAGCGGTAATGACCGGTTTTGAATAGACGGTCCGTTTGTTTACCGAGAGCCACATCCGGGACGCGTTCTGCCTGGTAACGGAAGGCCGTGAGATATAGCCATTAAGGGTAACCAGCGGCCCCTCCACGGATACCGGTATCAGGTTCCCTAATAATTCAGCGCCGTACAGCCGGATGACTGCATCATGGAGACTGCCGCCCGGGGAGGTGTGTATCTTTTCCTTTCCGTTGTAGATCAACCGGAACCCGGTGTGCGGGTGAGAGAGCACCATTCCCTCCATCACCCCGTAGATATGGGCAAGTTCACGGGGCAGGGACTTCTGGAACTTTTTGCGGGCTGGGGTATTGAAAAAAAGGTCTTCAACAAGGAATGTGGTCCCTTCAGGAACTCCTGCGGGTCCTGACTCTGCGACAGTTCCACCTTTAATGATAATCCTGGTCCCTTCGAGGGGACTGCCACGGGGGCCTGTCGTCATGGTGACCCGTGATACGGAAGCGATGCTCGCAAGGGCCTCGCCGCGGAATCCGAGAGTGCCGCAGGAGAAGATATCATTCACTCCCGATATCTTGCTCGTCGTGTGCCTGGAAAATGCAAGGTGTGCATCTTTTCCTGACATGCCTGATCCGTTGTCAGTCACCCTGATGCTCCTGACAAGGCCGTTGCCGGATGTAATTTCGACCTCAATTGCCGTTGCACCAGCATCGATGGAATTTTCCACCAGTTCCTTGACAACCGAGGCCGGCCGTTCCACTACTTCACCTGCCGCGATATGGTTGATGGTCTCCTCGTCAAGAAAGTGAATGCCGGCCTTTTCAGTGCGATCCACGTGCATCAGGCACCTCGTTTTCTCAGGGAATCCCTGATGTCATAGAGCTTCTGGAGGGCCTGGAGCGGTGTCATAGACTCGGTATCGAGTGATTTTAATTCTTCGACGACAGGATCCTCAGGTGTACCGGGTTCCGGGGAGTCGATAAGCAGCATCTGGGTATATTGCCTGACCGTTCGTCCGTCCTGCGGTGATCTCTGCATCATTTCCCTGAGCAGCTGGTTTGCCCGTTCTGTCACCCTGCCCGGAATTCCTGCGAGGGATGCCACATGGATACCGTAACTCCTGTCTGTTGCGCCCGGGATGAGTTTTCTTAAAAAGACAACCTCTTTTCCGGTATCCTTGACTGCGAAATGGAAATTTCTCACACGCTTCAGCACCGCCTCCATTCCTACCAGGTTATGAAAATGGGTGGCAAAGAGGGTCCTTGGACCGGCATTCCCCTTTCCGTGAAGGTACTCGAGCACTGCCTGCGCAATGCAGAAACCGTCCATCGTGCTTGTCCCCCTCCCTATTTCATCAAGGATGACAAGGCTTTTTGAAGAAAAATTATTCAGGATATTTGCAAGTTCAAGCATCTCCACCATGAATGTGCTCTGGCCGCTGGCAAGGTCGTCAAATGCTCCCACGCGTGTAAATATCCGGTCAAATACACCTATACGGGCAAAAGTCGCAGGTACGTAACTCCCCATCTGTGCCATGACTGCAGCGAGTGCAACGCTCCGCATGTACGTGGACTTGCCTGCCATGTTTGCCCCGGTGATTATCAGGATCTGGTTTTCCCGGGCGCTCATCTCCACGTCATTCGGGACGTATCCTCCTTTCATCCGCTGTTCGACGACAGGGTGCCTGCAGTCCCGGATGAGGAGCCCTTCGGAATCATCGACAACGGGCCTGACATACCCGTACTTGTCTGCCACCTCGGCAAGTGCCTGGTATATATCGAGAAGTGCGATCCCGGCTGCAATGGATTTGAAATCAGGGATGTGTTCTTTTAAGGTCCCGAGGAGTTCCAGGAACAGTTCATTCTCGAGGGAAAGTAGTTTTTCGTCGGCATTTGAGATGATGGCCTCCTTTTCTTTCAGTTCCGGGATGGTGAAGCGCTCCCCGGTGGATGTCGTCTGTTTTCTCTCATATCCGGGGGGGATGAGTCTGAGGTTGGGGCGCGTAACCTCGATATAATAGCCAAAAACCGCATTATATGAAATTTTTAAGGATTTGATGCCGGTCCTGTCCCTCTCTTTCTGCTGGAACGCGACCATCCAGTCTTTTGCCGACGATGAAACAGCCTTCAGGTCATCAAGGCGTGAATCGTATCCTCCCCTGATCACTCCCCCGCTCTTTGCGACGGCAGGCGGATCATCGACAATGGCAGACTGAAGAAGGTGAACCACATCATTTTTCTCTTTCAGTCCTTCAAGCGCCCGGAATAACCCGGCGAGATGACCCGGGTGATCCTGTGGCGGGAACAGGGATTTTATATGGGGGATGGTCGAAAGCGAAGCTGCAAGGGTCAGGAGGTCGCGGGGCCCTGCATTTCCGTATGCAATCCTGCCTGCAATACGCTCGATATCCGCACATTTTTTGAGTACCTGCCTCACTTCAGCCCTGGTGATCGAATTTTGCAGAAAGAACTCCACTGCATCGAGCCGTTCCCGGATCTTTTCCACCGAGACAAGAGGAGTGATAAGGTACGAGCGGAGAAGCCTGGCGCCCATAGGGGTCCTGGTCAGGTTCAGCACGTGGAACAGTGTTGATTCCCCTGATCCCCGCAGGCTGTCCAGCAGCTCGAGGTTCCGGAGGGTGATTGAATCGATGACCAGCGCTTCTTCGAGTCGTCTGACCGAGATGCCGGTAATGTGGGAGAGTGATGCCTTCTGGGTTTCAAGCGCATAACGAAGGACTGCGCCTGCCGCACGCACTGCGGCGGGGTATTCGCTTATTCCGAACCCTTCAAGAGTACTTACCCCGAACTGGGTGAGCAATTCTTTTCCGGCAGCCCCTGTATCGAAAATATCGGCACGGTACCTGCTTACAAGCACGCCGTTTGCCTCAAGACAGCCTGCAACAGATGCAGGCGCATGCCCGGAGATAACGCATTCACGGGGGCGGTACCTCGCGATTCCCGAGAGGACGTCCTCCCGTGCACGCTCCCCGCGGGACTGGGATACAAAAAATTCGCCGGTCGAGATATCGAGAAATGCCATTCCAACCGAACGCCCCTTTTCGTCGTGGGCAAGGGCCATCAGGTAGCTGGCTTCCTGAGATGTCACCATCGATTCATCGATGACCGTGCCCGGGGTGATTACTCTGACAACATCCCGTTTTACTATGCCTTTCGAATTCCTGGCGTCTTCCATCTGGTCACAAACGGCTACCTTATACCCTTTTTCAATAAGGCGCCTGATATATCCGTCCACTGCATGATGGGGGACCCCTGCAAGGGGAATTTTATTTCCGCCCGAGTCCCGTGACCTTGAAGTCAGGACAATATCCAGTTCACGTGATACCGTTTCCGCGTCATGCCCGAACGTTTCATAAAAATCTCCGATACGAAAAAGCAGGATTGCGTCAGGATATTTTGCCTTAATCGCCTGGAACTGCGCCATCGCAGGTGTCAGGCGTGCCGGGGGGGTATCCGCTCCGTCCGCTGGCAGGGTCACCATTGCAATTACAATCTCATCCTGATCAGAAATGTGTAACGATTCCTGCCGCAGTCGGCAATCCCAATATTCATACGTCCGGTGATGAAATACACCTCTGATGCACACAAGAACATCGGCCATCGCAATTCTCCCGGTACTTGTTGTCGTACTTCTCATTACTGCGGGGTGCGCTGCGAAAGAGACGGTACCTGTACAGGAACAACGTGAGTCAGCAGACGGTTCCCGTCTCACCGGGCAGGTCACGATGCCGGAACGGCCGGGGACACTCCCGGTCACACCCGGGTATACGCCGCAGGTATCCGTGCCCCCGGCGCTTTATGAAAATATCACCCAGGTTCAGCAGACCCTGACTGCCATTGCCGAAGAATGGTCGCCGCAGGGACTGAGCTGCTCTGACATGAGCTGCGAGGCACATTTTGTCAACAGTGAAGGTGACGTTGTTATCATCAGGTCAGTGCTGTATGGTTCGGCTGACGAGGCACATGCGGCATTCCTTGCTGCAATGGATGATGCAGCCTCATACAGGGTCAAATCCGTCGATGCCGGTAACGAGGCGTATGCATGGCAGCACCTTTCGACGAGCGAGCTCGGATTCCGGAAGAGCAACCTCCTCGTGATTACCACCTATGAATCCGTAGCTGGTCCCGCATCGTTAAATGACGTCATCACGGTTGCAACTGCGGTCTCGGGAAGCATGAGATAAGTATATGATCGTCCTGATACTCCATCCGTGTATCCTGCATCACACTGTTCCGGCACCCGCACTATCCCTGATGTGCACCGCGAAACAGGAAAATAGCCAGTGGAAACGGGATTAAAGCGGTAAAGGGGGATTGATTCGATAGCATGCTACGTTCTCGTTCACGGCGGCAACATGTCGACCAGCACATGGAACAGGCTCACCGTCGGAGAACCGGTCCATACCAAAGACGGCCTGATGGGGGGCAGGATCTGGGATGGACCCGTGTCTGCCCTGCAGGCACATAACCACCGCGTCTTTGCGCCGACGCTCGCCGATGAATCCATCAGCAGCCTGACCGGTAATATCGGGCAGATATGCACGCTGATCAGGGAGAATGACCTTGAAGATATCATTCTCGTCGGTCACAGCTACGGAGGGATGGTGATAACCGGTGTTGCGGACCGGATGCCCGAAAGGATCCGACGCCTGGTATACCTCGATGCAGCCGTGCCTGATCCCGGACAATCCCTGTATGATATTCTCAACCTGGGGTTCTCATCCACAACCGGCAGCCGGCCCGGCCTGCCGGAACCGGCCCGGCCGTACGTCGAAAAACTGCAGTACGACCCTGAAAAAACGGCCCGGGTGCCGAAAACGTATATTCTCTGTACAAAAAGTGAATTTGCAGCCGTTACCAGTATCGCAAGGGATAAAATCGCCGCGGGAAAGAAAGGATGGACGTACCTCGAGCTGCCGTCGTCACATGTGCCCATGGCCGATATGCCTGACCGGTTTAACCGCCTGCTCCTGGACGCGGCCGGATAACGTATCGAAAAAACGCACGGTTTCTTCAGATGGAACCAGCCGGTCTTCATCCCTGAAAAAATAAGGCATCCCTGCCGGTACCGTGCGACTACCGGGATCACGCAAGAATCTTAATACTCAGACCCGGATTTCTTGGTATGCAGTCCGCAGGCGACAAGGGAGACCGCACTGAAAACGAAGCCCTGAATGATGAACCAGTCAAAAAGGTACGTCACAACAGGCTTATTCATGAACTCAGTCCTTACCTGCTGCAGCACGCATACAACCCGGTCAGCTGGTACCCCTGGGGAGAACAGGCGTTTTCAAGGGCGACTGATAAAAATATGCCCATCTTCCTCTCAATCGGGTACGCGACCTGTCACTGGTGCCATGTCATGGAAAAGGAGTCGTTTGAGAATGCCGAAGTTGCAAAAATCCTGAATAAATCATTTGTCTGTATAAAGGTCGACCGGGAAGAACGTCCGGACATCGACCAGATGTATATGAGTGTCTGCCAGATGATGACCGGGTCGGGGGGGTGGCCTCTGACGATTATCATGACCCCCGATAAAAAACCATTTTTTGCAGCCACCTATATCCCGCGTGAAAACCGTTTCGGCCAGCCGGGACTTCTCGATCTGCTCCCCGCGATTGCACGCATGTGGAACGACGAGGGAGAGAAGATGAAAGCGTCAGCAGAGTCGTATATAAAGGCCCTGCGAAGATCTCCAGGCGGTTCAGGAAAGAAGGTATCGGCCGCAACCATTTTTGGATCGGCATTTTCTGATCTCAGAGTGAGGTACGACCGCATGAACGGCGGGTTTGGGAAGGCACCAAAATTCCCGATGCCGCACGTGCTGATGTTTCTCATGAGGTACTGGAAGCGCTCGGGGAGCGATCAGGCACTGGAGATGGCAGAAAAAACGTTAAAAATGATGGGATACGGGGGGATCTATGACCATGCCGGTTTCGGGTTCCACCGCTATTCAACCGATTCAAGGTGGCTGGTCCCGCATTTTGAAAAGATGCTGTATGACCAGGCGCTTGCCGTCACCGCCTATTGTGAGGCGTACCAGATTACGAAAAACCCAGAATACAAAAGGATTGCCCGTGAATGTCTCGCCTATGTTGAACGTGAAATGACATCCCCGGAGGGAGGGTTCTATTCGGCACAGGACGCCGACAGCGAAGGGGAGGAAGGGCGGTATTATGTCTGGACCAGAAAGGAGATCGATTCCCTTTTCGATCCCGAAACTGCTTCTTTTATCCATAATGTCTATCGCGTCACGACGACAGGCAATTTCTCAGATCCCGGAACCGGCGAACGGAGCGGAAATAATATCCTTCACATGACCGCATCCCCTGACGAGTATGCTGCGCGTCTCGGGCTTGGGGCGGATGAATTCATGGAGCGGCTGGATGACGCGAGGTCACGCCTGTTCAATGAGCGTTCCGGAAGGACGCCCCCGCTCAAAGATGACAAGATCCTTGCCGACTGGAACGGGCTGATGATCGCCGCATTTGCACGGGGTGCAATGGTCTTTGGGGAGTCCCGGTATCGTCACCTGGCAGAAAATGCGGCGGATTTCATCATGAGGCGAATGGCAGCTGATGAAGGGGGGATCCTGCACCGGTACCGCCATGGAAAAGCCGGCATCAGCGGCCAGGCAACAGATTATGCGTTTTTCATCTGGGGGCTGACCGAACTGTACCAGGCATCTTTTCAGCCGCGATATTTAAAATCTGCAACTGACCTCGATGAATACTTCTACAGGTATTTTTATGACCGCAAATCGCCCGGTTATTTTATTTCAGACGGAACGTCAGGGGATCTCCCTGTCCGGCAGAAAGATCTCTACGACGGTGCCATTCCATCGGCCAATTCAGTGCAGTTCTATAACCTGGTCCGCCTGTCAGGGCTTACCGGAGAGAGCATGTACCATGCACGTGCATCAGAGATGGCCAGGCAGTTTTCAACGGTTGTGTCTGGATCACCCTCATCATACGCGTTTTATCTGGCAGGGCTCGACAGGGCGGCAGGCCCGTCGCAGGAGGTGGTCATCGTCGGGCAGAGAGGTGAACCTGATACCTGCGCAATGATCGATGTCATGCACCGGAATTTCCTGCCGTCAGGAGTCGTGCTGTTCCGTGACGGGGAAAAGGATAATGATATTACCTCCATTTCCCGGTTCACCCTGCCGATGAAGATGGAGGGTGACTCAAGTACTGCATATGTCTGCCTCGGGAACAGGTGCAGCCAGCCGGTGACTGACCCGGATAAAATGCGTGAACTGCTTGGTATTTCAAAAAAAGAGTCATGAAACGGGTATAATGGGCCCTTTCATGTCAGAGACTTTTTAATGCGACCAGGTCCTTTACCCCGGTCAGTTTCCAGACAAGCGACCGCTCCTCGTTTGCTATCGCCTCGGGCGGGTCCTGCGGGGAATGGCCGAGCGCTGCAAGAATATTGTTTGAAAGATGCTTTTTCGTTATCAGTTCGACAAATTCCTGCCTTATTATTTTTTTCTCGATTGAGTCGGTTACTTCCGTCAGGTAACCGGGAAGTGTGATAAACGTGAAGCACGAGAGGTCTTTTGTGTATTTCTCAATTTCTACAGCGACGTACGGACTTTTACGGAAGTATTCAATTTTTTTACCATATTTGGTCGAGAGGAAATACAGAAATTTCCCGTCGAAAACATACAGGAAAGGGGCAATATATGGATATTTCTCTCCCTGGAAGGCTATGCGGCATACGTACCCTTCTTCGATAAGGTTATCGTACTCTTTTTTCTCCATCCGTGGGATCTTTACTATTTCCATGGTCCTCACTTTGTCTGAATTTTTTCCGTTTATAGATAAATCTTCTCAAATTTACTCGTGCTACCAGAGAAAAGTGAAAAATAAAATGGTTTTGTTTAATTTGCATGGTATGAACGTATTCAGTTACCTTTCAGCAGCATATCCGGCTTTTAGCCATGCCCCCATGCCCCCGAGGATATTCGCCACGTTATCGTATCCCAGTTTGCGGAGATAACTTGCTGCGAGGCCTCCTTTATACCCGGCGTCACAGTAGACCGCAACCTGCATTCCCTTCGGGACCTTACCTGACAATTCCGGCAGTTCACCGGCATAAATATGGGTTGATCCCGGAATGTAACCGTATTTTTCCCTGTTTACAATATCCCGCACGTCAAGCACAAAGAGGTCCCGCATCCCGAGTCTTTCATGCAGTTCTTTCACCGACCACGCCCCTATCCGGCCGATTTCTTTTCCATTCCTGAACCATGCCGGGAAACCGCCCGAAAGGTACCCTGCAAGGTTATCATACCCGAGCCTGGTAAAATGGCGTATTACGTCTCCGAGGTCAAGGGAAAAATCGTCGACAAGCACTATCGGGTCGGTATAATTCAGGTACCAGCCAGCATAAGCCGGAATTCCGTCTCTCCAGATTGAGAGGGTTTCAGGGATATGGCCGCCGGCAAAGGAGGTCGGGCTCCTGATATCAACGACCTGCGCTCCTTTTTTAATATACTCCTGCATTTGACGGACATTGAACGCAGGAATATCAGGGAGATGATGGATAAGGGGTGCGCCGGTGCTGTTTAATTCTTCCATCTTTTTAAAATAAGGAGGCAGGTAATGGTGCTCTTTTACTTTGTGCGCGATGAACTCGTCCCGCGTCATTTTCAGGAGCGGATTTGTGGCTTTCTCGTACCCGGCGGTCGTAAATTCATGGTCAGTGATATCAGATCCGCAGACTGATCCGGCTCCATGTGCCGGTAATATGACTGCCCCGTCACCGGCGGCGAGAATTTTATTCACAATGCTGTCGTAGAGCAGTCCTGACGCCCACGCGGTTTTATCCCTCCCGAAAAAATCGGTCCTTCCGGCATCGCCGGCAAAAAGGGCATCGCCGGTAAACACCAGGAACACATCTGGAGATACGTCCCTGTCGGCGACTGAGATGCTGATACTGTCGAGGGTATGGCCGGGAGTCTCCAGGACTTTTAGTTCAAGTCCTCCCAGTCTGAATATATCCCCCTCTTTTACACGTTCCCCGAATGAAAATGCCGGATTCGGACCATGATAAATCCCTGCATTGCACCGGTGCGCAAGTTCTGATGAACCTGAAATATAATCTTCATTTCTGTGGGTCTCAAAAATGTGTGTTATCCTGACCTGCAGGGACTGCGCGAGATCGAGGTATACATCACAGTCCCTCCTCGGGTCGATTACGGCGGCCTCACCACCTGCACTGAGAAAATATGAATTGTGAGCCAGTCCTTCTGAAATGAACTTCTGAAGAATCATAGAAAACCTCTCTGAATGGAATAGAAGCCCCTTTTTGTTAATAGTTTTTATGCACGTGAACTGCCGCCATCAAAAGGATAAAATCCGGAAAAACTGACATATAACCAGGATGCAGACACGCTTATGCACGACAGTCAGCGGTATCCGGACCCTGCTCTTCGATATGGACAATACCCTTTTTGATCTTGTCGGTGCAAAAAAGAAGGCCTGTCATGCAATTACGGCGTACCTTGGAAGAGACGACGGGGAGTACCTGTATACATATTTCACCCGCGGGATGTATGGGTATGAAAACCCGGCCCATATACGGGATTATATGAACGATGCGTGTTGTTACACGGAGCCGGGGTTTGGCGAATGCTGCCGCATATATCATGAAACCAAGTTATCGTCCGTTCATTGCTATCCCGGGGTGCATGAAACGCTCTCCCTCCTGGCACGGAAAGGATATAAAATTGCGGTAGTGACCGACGCACACGATCATGACGCATTCGGAAGACTCGAAAAGACCGGTCTCCGCGGGTTATTCCATTCTGTCGTGACGTGCGATACAACAGGGAGAAAAAAGCCGGACCCGGTGCCGTTTCAATGTGCGATGCAGTTCCTGTCGGCAACGCCGGAAGAGACCATGATTATCGGGGACAGTCTCAGGCGTGACATCGCCCCTGGAAACAGTCTCGGGCTGGTGACGGTCTATGCCCGTTACGGTGACGCGAACGCCGATCGGTGCGTGGATGCCCCTGCACATTTTATCCTCGACGATATCAGGGACCTGCCCCGTATCCTGTCGGCCGGTGCAGGCGGACAGGGTCACATTGAATAGACCGGCGGGAATAATACATCTCTATGTGCGGAAGGTTCACCATCACCGTGACAATCGGGTTCTGTAAACGATTTGGTATCGCCGAATCGTCTGTCACGATAGAACCGCGTTACAATATCACCCCGTCCCAGCAGGTGCCGGTTATTATTCCGGGTCATGAAGAGGGCAGCCCGCGCCTGCTTACCTCGATGGGCTGGGGACTGGTCCCGTCGTGGATAAAAGAGCCGGAATTCGGCCATTTCATCAATGCACGTGCAGAAAATCTCCTGGAAAAGAAATTTTTCCGTGACGCCGCCCTTCACAGGCGGTGCCTTATCCCCGCAACAGGGTTTTACGAGTGGAAACATGAGGGCGGGAAAAAAATCCCGTATTATATCCGCCGGAAAGACGGTGCGCTGTTTGCATTTGCAGGTATTTATGAAGGGTGGCAGGCCCCGGGACAGGATATGATGCTGACATGTGCGATTATCACTACCGAACCCGATTCGGTGGTTGCACCATTCCACAACCGTATGCCGGCAATACTTGAAGAAACCGTGGAAGATACGTGGATATCCGCCCCTGCCTGGCAGCCGGCAGACCTGGGCAGCCTGCTTGCACCGTATCCCTCCCGGCTCCTTGAGGCGTACCAGGTATCGCCGGCCGTGAATTCGGCATCCGCTGACGGTCCGGACCTTATCAAAAGCGTCGGGCAGGAAACATTGTTTTAAGGGGTCCATTCCAGGCTTTTAAGATCTGGGATTTTTAAGGCACCTGGTTATTCCGTGTGGGCTGGAATATTTTCATTTAAGCGTGATATGCGGGGTCTGCCTGCGTTCCAACACTTCAAGAACGATGTACTTCGCCGCCCCCGAAAATACCGCGAATGCTTCAGCCTAACGAATCCGGCACGACCCTGCGGTTGCCAGCGGAGAGTACGATATTCTGGTAAAAGTGATATTATATACGTTATTTTTATTGAACCGCTGCGATTCAGTGACTACTCAGTACTCCCTCAGGGATCGGAGTATCTATATAACTTTATAAAAAAGCGGCGAGACTTTTTTTAAGAATTTAAATAATAATTGCATCGCTGCGCAGACTGTGAATGATCCCCATGAGAAATCATTGATCCTTGTGAGGACAGGATATCCGTATATGCGTGGCATCTTAAATCTCACGGTGTTTTCCGCATCAGGTAGATGAATTGCTTTCGTTGGCGCAGGGCCAGGTTATTCAGGCCCTGTACCCGTTCTTTACCGATCATGAAGTCCACCGGGTAACCAGTCGGGGGTCATGCTCAAGGATCCGGAGGGCTTTTTCTGCACTCTTCTCCTTGTCTTTTATCTCGAGCATGATATCAAAATCGTAATTTCCTGATTTTTGAATGAAATCAATAAAATTCTGCCGGTCAAGCGTCCGTGCATGGGTGCCCGGCCTGGATCCCGGTTCCTGGGAACTATAGTCTACCATGGGGACCCCGTCAGACCGGCGCCATGTTGCGAATGTCTTTTCCAGCAGTCCGGGTAAATCCTCTCCATGCGAACGCAGCCCGTGATGAAAGTAATCGAATAATACCGGGATACCTGTTTTTTCACTGATGTCGAGACAGTCTTTTACCGGGTAAATCCGGTCGTCATTCTCTATGACCAGCCGTTTTTTTACTTTTTCAGGGAGACGTTCCCTGTATACCGAAACAAACCTGTTTTTGGCAGATTCAGGGTCGCCGTATCTCCCGCCTGCATGGAGCTGGACCTTTGCAGATGCGTCAAGGCACATGAGGTTGAGGAGATCTGCATGGTACTCAAGTTCTGCGATACTTCTCGAGACCACCTCTTCGCGTGGTGAGTTGAGGACAATGAACTGGTCGGGGTGCATCGATATTCTCATCCCGGAAGATTTGACGATTTCGCCTGCCTCTTCAAGATCGCTCCGGAAATAGTCCTGCCAGTCAGAGTCCATCACCGGGTGCGACGCAAAGGGAATGATATCCGAACTTATCCTGAAAAACAGTATTCCATGCGATATATTGTAGGAAAGGATGGACTTCAGGCAATCAATGTTTGATCCGGCTGTTTTAATGAGCTTCTCTTCAGAGTACGTGGCCAGCCGGAATGTCCGGTTGCCCCGGCATTCCACCGATGTATTGATACAGGGATATCCGATTTTCATTTAAAGGCCGTTTATGAGGTAATTCAATGGTATTAACAATGTTTTTGTGCGTTTACCCGGGCATCCCGGTCTGCCCGGGCCTGAATTCCAGGCGGGACTGCGAAGAGGTATTCATAATGAAACGACGAGCTGTTATTATAAAAGATGATCTGGGGGTCTGCGTTTTGCCTGGGAGCGTGAGTGGGAATATGAGCAGAAAAGAGCATGATACGGAAAAATTCCAGAGGTTCATCTACGACTTTTACAAAAATTGCGGCCGGGATCTCCCATGGAGGAGAACCGGTGACCCGTACCGTATCCTTGTCTCAGAGATTATGCTCCAGCAGACGCAGGTTGAGAGGGTGAATAAAAAATATACCTCCTTTATAACCCGTTTTCCTGATATACAGGCATTGTCCCGCGCGAATCCTGGAGATGTGCTGGAGGAATGGCAGGGCCTTGGCTATAACCGGAGGGCACTGTCGCTGAAAAAAACTGCCGAACGCATCTGCGACACCTACGGGGGCGTAATACCTGAAGAAGAGAAAGACCTGGTCTCGCTTCCCGGGATCGGACCCGCAACGGCATCGTCGATTCGTGCATTCGCGTTCAACAAACCATCTGTTTTTATAGAGACGAATATCAGGAGGGTTTTTATTCATTGTTTTTTTGCGGATCGCGAAGGTGTGCACGACAGTGAAATCCTGCCGCTGGTGAGCCGGACACTTGATCCGGTCAACCCGAGGGAATGGTACTGGGCCCTGATGGATTACGGGGCGTATCTTGGGAAGAATATACCGAATCCAAATAAAAGGAGCAGCCATTACAGGAAACAGGGCGGTTTCGAGGGTTCGGACCGCCAGGTACGGGGCGGGATCATCAGGACCCTCATAAAAGAGGGCAAAATGGAAAAAACTGAACTTTTAGAGCGAATTTCTGCAGATGACGCCAGGGGCCGGGCGCTCATCGGGCAGCTGGAAAAGGAAGGGTTCCTCTCCGATGACGGCAGGACCGTTTCACTTCGCAAGTAGGCTTCTTTCAACGTGTAAAACGGTCTGGAGGGAAATTTCCGGATACGACCCCGGAATCTTTTCCAGTCTGACCGGTGTAATTCCTGATGAATGCCGTGGAGCCCGGGAATTGATCAGGTACCGTAAATATGAGTGCCTGTCCAGGAGACGGTCTCTGGAAAAAGGGGATTTTCTCCGGTTATCAGCCTCTCAGGTAGTACCCGATGATCATCAGGAGCAGCCCTGAATAAAACATCAGGTCGAAGGGCCAGCTGAAGCCGAGGTTGATACTGCTGAACCGCTTCAGGTCGGGAATGATCACAAGGACGATACCTATGGTAAAGCATATGAGGCTGATCTGCCGTTTGAGATTTTTATCCATCTGAATCATCTGAAATCCTTTCTATAACAGGATATGCAGGTTGTACTTCTATTCACTTTCGGTATCAGGGGTTTACCAGGGGCTGCGATGACAGGAACGGTTGCATATCGCCGCCGGAAAACCGGGTGTCGTGGCCGTGCTACCGGTCGGGCCAGTTTCCGATAATGAGGGAATAGAGGTCTTTTTCAGGAACCGGGATAGTATCCGGCGAGCCGATGACAATTCTCTCGTCAGGGTAGCCGAGTTCTTCGCACAGCACAATACGGCACGTGCCACAGGCATCCCGTGCCCTTACTGCCGCTTCATGAATGTCAAACTCCGGATCGGCAAGAAGGAACACGGTCTTTCCCCTGCGGAGTTCGTCGGACATCTGGTCCAGCGACCCGGCATGGTCACGCCCGTGGGCGACAACGATGGATATCCCTGCCATCGGGATGTGGAGGCGGGCGAGGGCGACCTGCAGGGAAGAGATGCCGGGTATGACTTCACCGGGAAGGTAACCGAGACCCGCGAGCATCGGGTCGCCTGTTGACAGGACCACTGCCTCTTCCGGGAGTTCTCGTAAATTGCGGTAATTCGTAATTTCGTGGACCCCGCAGCCTGGCGGGATTATCTCCCCCGCAATTTCAATGGCCCGTGATGAGCCGTAGATGAGACTGGCGCCCGATATGACGCGGACGGCATCGGCGGTGAGCATACCGGGGCCACACCCCACACCGACGATCTTCATTTAAAATCCCCCAGGATATTGCCTGCCCTGTCGAAAATGACAACCCTGACGCCGGGATGACGGGCATGGAACAGATGTACCGCACGGGTGAGACGGTCTCCAAACGAGGGGTCTGCAGACAGTTCCTCGACCGTGACATACCCGGTACCTTCCAGAATCCCGGGGTCTGCATAACGGAGCACCAGCCCGGGCAGCCCGCAGAGGATGACATCTCCGGCGGCATGAGAAAGGGCCTGCTTTATTTTCCCGCCGATGAGGATCACGTCATGGTCAGGGAATAACATTCGTGAGTACTGCATTCCGATCCGGCCGGTGGTAAGGACCATTTTCTCTGATCGAATAACCCTCTCCATTACCGAATCGCACATGTGATCATCCCAAGGCTCGACAAGCCCGGTCGTGCCAAGAACAGAAATTCCCCCGGTGATACCGATCACCGGGTTGAGTGTCTTTTCCGCGATGAACTCCCCGTCCGGGATGGAAAGGATGATCCGTGCACCATCCGTGCCGGCCATTCCGGTCCCCTCCTCTATCGACCGCAGTATGCAGTCCCGTGCCGGCGGACTTATTGCAGGTTCGCCTTTTGCATATCGTGGCGTGGCGCGGGAAAAACGCCCGATACCCTCTCCCGCGACAAGCGAAATGTCCCCTTCACCCGGCTGGTACTCTGCCACGAACCCGATCCCTGCCGTCACGTCACCAGGATAGTCTCCGGCATATTTATGGCATACCGCTCTTCCGTCCCTGCCGGATACCGGGATATCAATGGTGAGGCCGGCAGGGACTGTTACCTGTACCGATTTTATCTCACCGTTCAATGAGAGAATAGCAGCTTTGCAGGCAGCGGCAGCGGTCGTCCCGGTTGTATACCCTCTCATGAGCACCCTGCCTGACGATGTGAGAACTGCACGGCCTGATCGTGCCAGCCCGAGTGCGTCCGGGTCCCGGCAGGCCGAAACCCACTCTTCCGGGTAGATAAAACCGGTGACAGGGTCCCTGAATCTCATTATTTCTCTTCTTCCTTTGCTCTTTCAGAGAAGATAGTGATGATCTCGTTCATCGCGGCGACTGCAACAGGTGTACCGCCTCTCGTCCCGGTGTTGGAAATGGACGGGACCGGCATTTTCCTGAGTTCTTCCTTTGATTCCGCGGCGTTGACGAATCCTACCGGTGTACCGATGACGAGTGCAGGGACTATTCCCTGCCCGATTATTTCGCACACCGACAACAATGCCGAAGGAGCGTTCCCGATAACGATGACTGAACCGTCAAGAAGGTCATGCATACTTCGGAACCCTGCGGATGTACGGGTGATCCCCTCTTTTATCGCAAGTTCCGAGCCGTAATCGAGAGCACAGAGGACATCGCTCCGGTGACCCTTCTTCTGTATGCCGACCTGAACCATCCTGATATCGCAGATGAGCGGAGCCCCCCGTTCGAGTGCCCGGATGCCGGCATTGACAGGGTCCAGTGTGAAAGCGAGGAGGTCGGCCATGGCAAAGTCTCCCACGGCGACCGAACACCGCTGCCTGATACGGTCCTCCACAGTCTGGTTTCCAATGACTTTACGGGCCAGTTTCCTGCTCTTTTCAGAAATTTCAAAGGCCTCGCGTGTGTGGGCTCCAAGATCAGTATACGTATTTTCTGTGGTATCCCCGTGGTGTGATGATTCCTTTGACATTGTTTCCCATCCTCCATAACCTGCTTTCATTGCCGCCGATAATGACGGTGGAATGCATATCGACCTGTTCATAAATTGTCTCAAGGTTGCCGAGCGTCGTCACGATGGTCTCTTCACCCTCCCGGTATGCGTTTTTCACCACGCCGACAGGCGTTTCATCATTCCGGTATTTTCGTACAATCTCAATTGCAAGTGCGAGGTTATGAGGCCTGCCCCTGCTCTTCGGGTTGTAAAGTACAACCGGTATTCCCATCGAGAACGAGGCATGAAGACGTTTCTCTATCACCTCGATCGGGACTAACAGGTCAGAGAGGCTGATAACGGCAAAATCCCCTGACAAGGGTGAACCAAGCAGTGATGCCGCGGCATTCGCAGCGGTGACACCCGGGATGACCTCGACGTCAATCTCCTTTCCCGATTTTTCCAGCACTTCAAGCACGATCCCTGCCATTCCGTATACGCCCGGGTCGCCCCCGCTGACGATGGACACGACCGAACTCTCTGCGAGTTCAATCGAACGTTTTGCACGATCGACTTCCTTTCCCATCGAGCTTTTAATGACGGTCCGGTCCCCGATGAGGGGCATCAGCGGCACGAGGTAGGAGTCGTTGCCGATGATGTAATCCGAGGCCAGAAGAGCATTTTTCGCCTTTTCTGTCATCTGTTCGAGGTTTCCGGGGCCGGCGCCCACGATATAGAGTTTTCCTGATATGTTATCTTGCGACGGCAATGGTCACTCTCCCGTAGACATGCTTGTGCATGACAAGTTCTTTTTTCTTTGATGATGCGAGCGCACAGGGTTCTGCAACGCCGTGCAGCCCGATGCGTGACGCCCCCGATGTGCTTGGGGCTGGAAAGGCGGCGACGGTCTCGTCATCCAGGAACAGGAGGACTCCCCTGAGCATCTGTATTCCTGCAATAAGGCCTGCTTCACCTGCTTTTTTGTCGGTCGTCGAATAGATCATGACGTCGTCCTTATCAATGGACAGTTCTGTCAGGCACGCCGTTACTGCTGCCGCGACCTCGTCTTTCCTGATGCCCCTCCTGCACCCGATCCCGACCGAATAGGTCCCGTCACGCACGAGAACGGATACCCCCGGGCCTGCAAGGACGATGGCAGGACTGTCGACGGAGTACACGGAGAGCCGGTCGTCAAGGGCGGCTGCGTTGACGAGCCGGGTGGAATCGCGGTTCAGGACGGTATATCCCGTATCACGGGCCACGCCCTCGACCGATATTTTCCCGGCGGTTTCCGTGGCGGTCGAAACGACCGGTTCGATTCCGAGACCGGAAATACTGCGGGCCAGTTCGTTTGCACCGTGATGCCCGCCGACGAGGGGGATCGCGTACCTGCAGTCTGGACTGACGACAACCACGGCAGGGTCGGACCACTTGTCAGAGAGGAGCGGGGCAATCTTCCTGACCACGATCCCGACCGACATCAATGCCACGATCCGGTCATACTCCCTGAACAGCTGTTCGAACTCTTTCTCCCCGTAGAGGCAGAGGTCTGCGCCGAGGTGGCGGGCGATCTTCTCTGCCGGTTCAGCGAACCTGGGAAGGGATACGACAACATCAGTCATGAATAAAGGACAGACCTCCTGTGCCCGAAATGACCCGGGTCGATGACGCCCCCGATGATAAGGAGGGCGGTCCGCTCTATTCCTGCTTCGCGGGCTTTTCCGGCAATGTCTGCGACGGTGCCGGTGACGATTTTCTGGTCGGGCCAGGTCGCATGATATACCACCGCGGCCGGGGTATCCGGGGGATATTCTACCCTTGAAAGGACGTCCTCGAATTTTTCAGTCCCTAAAAATACGACCATTGTTGCCTTGTGCCGGGATAATTCCCTGATCTCGTCGGTTTCGAGTGTTGCACCCGCAGGCCGGGTAATGATTACGGTATCTGCCACGCCGCCGAGCGTCAGCTGGACCTGCAGCGCTGCTGCAGCACCGAACATGGATGAAACACCGGGAACGACGACGCATTCGATATTGTTCTTTTCGAGTTCGCTGATCTGCTCCACGATCGCACCGAAAATCGACGGGTCGCCCGAGTGGAGCCTGACCACACGTTTGCCCTCTTTTGCATGCAGGACGATTGATGCGACGATCTCCTCGAGGCTCATTCCCCAGCTGTCAAGTTTCACCTGTGCCGGAGACCCGCCGACCAGGTCCGGGTTCACAAGCGACCCGGCATAGATGAGCACATCTGCCGACATGAGCAGATTTTTTCCTTTCACTGTGATGAGATCGGGGTCCCCGGGCCCGGCACCGACAAACCAGACAGGTTCCATATCAGCGCCCCGCGTAGAGTATGCTCATATAATCACATGTCTCGGGAAGGTCTTTCCCGTTATATACCTTCATCTGGTCCATGAACATCCGCTCGACAAGGATGAATGAGGAGTAGCCTTCACCTTTCAGCTTCTCGGCAGTCTCCCGTGGTGTACGAACCTTCAGGAGTATCCGCACCTTCGGATCGCTCCCGTCCGTGACGCTGAACCCGTCAGAGAGTGCAATGCCTGCAACCGATGCAAACGCGGTAATGGAGGAGATGCCGGGCTCAGTCGTGCAGGTGATATCAGGATATTTCTCATGCATCACCCCGCAGAGCCGGGAGAAGGTCGAGAAAAAATTTGGGTCCCCGAGAATTCCGAGGACTGCAAGCCCGTCCCGTGCGACAACGGCTATGCGGTCGGCATTCTTTTCCATGCAGGCGCTGATGAGGTCTTCGTCGTCGGTCATGGGAAAGTCAAGAATCTCGGCTTTCCGGTAGGGGCTGACAAGGTTGTCTGCGATCCTTCCGGGTACAAAGACCCCGTCGGCCTCACGGAGGAGTCGTACCGCCCGCAGCGTCAGGAGCTCGGGTTCCCCGGGTCCGAGTCCCAGTCCCACCAGCATCGTTACACGCCTCCCACAATGATATACACCGGGTCAAGGGGTTTAAACATGATTCCCCTGCCGATAGGGTATGATCGCGAAATCCCTGCCTGGACTGCCTCTTTAAAAATTCCAAGTTCCTGCATTGTTTTCACCGCCGTATACACTGTCTCAAGCATCACTGCATTGACGACTATTGTCCGCGTCCCCAGCGATTTCAGCAGGGAAAGGACGTCTTCCAGTTGTCGCGATCCTCCGACAAAGGCGACATCGACGTCTCTTTTGGAACTGAGAACCTCCCCTGCCTCACCGTGGTAGAATTCTATATTTGTCAGGCCTGACTGCTCTGATCCGGCCCTGGCGCATTCAATGGCCTCTTTCCGCCGGTCGATGGCGTATACCTTCCTGACCCGGGGGGCAGCACAGATCGAGACCTTCCCGGTCCCGCACCCGATATCGGCAAAAACGTCATCTTTTTGCAAACCAAGTTTGTATAGCGAGATTGCCATTATTTCATCTTTTGTTGGTCCGCCCGGAAGATCCATCGTTCACCTCATTAAAGTACAGTTGTTTTATTGTATTAATCCTTGTTTTCATAATAACCTTTAATTTTCGCTTTAATTGGCAATTAAGGCGTTTAATAATCTTAAATTTTTGAATTCATTCTGTTTTCGTCCGCTTCGGAACCCCCCGGAATACTCCCGGGGATAGGGTGCGGGCGCTTTTCATGTGAATGGCATAACGTTACTCTCCGTGTATGCGACACCGGTTAAAAAAATAGCGCACGCAAAGGCGGGTATGATTAAAATGGTATGAGCGGGGTGTCGTCTTCATTATACAGGCTGACGACACCGCCGATGACGATCACTGCCGGGGGTTTGACACCGGCCTTTTGTGCGATAGTCCCGATATCCCCGAGGGGCCCGGCGGTTACCCGCTGGTCCGGCCGAAGGCCGTTTTCAATGACCGCAACCGGCGTGGAGGGATCTTTTCCGCCTTTAATGAGTGCCTCCGCAATAAAAGGGAGATTCTTCACCCCCATAAGGATCACGATGGTCCCGCGTCCCTTTGCGAGGAGGTCCCAGTCGAGTGCAGACTCTGGCTTTGTCGGGTCTTCGTGCCCGGTCAGGATAGTCACCGAGGATGCGAATTTCCGGTGGGTCAGGGGGATGCCGACGGCGCCGGGGACGGCTATGGCACTGGTGATCCCGGGCACGAGTTCAACCCCGATACCTTCCTGTTTCAGGACTTCGAGTTCCTCGCCGCCACGCCCGAACATGAACGGGTCGCCGCCTTTCAGCCGGACGACATTCTTTCCCTCCTTTGCCCGTGCCACCATCAGTTCTTCAATTTCATGCTGTTCGAGCGTGTGGCTGCTCCCGTATTTTCCGCAGTCAATTTTTTCGGCTCCTTCCGGAAGCGATGCGAGGATCTCCTCTCCCGGCAGCTGGTCGTAAAGGACGACCTCTGCACTGTCAATCACTTCACGTGCCCTTTGTGTGAGAAGACCGAGCCCGCCCGGCCCTGATCCGACGAGATATACCTTACCTTTCATCTTCAATCCCAAGCGTCCTGTACGCTTCAGTAATCAGTTCTTTCGCCTCGTTATGCAATTGAATTCCACATTTACGGGCATCTTCCAACGTCTCTATGTCCTTTTCCAGCCGGACGCATCTCTTCCCGTCGAGTGAAAGGACCTCGGCAATGAGGTGGCCGCCAGCGCAATAAATCCCCTGCGGCGTGAAACAACCCCCGCCTACCTCCTCCATGACCGCCCTCTCTGCCATGACATCATTCCGCGTCTGTTCATGGTCGAGACGCGAAAGTGTCTTGTTGAGGCCGGGGTCGTCCCGGCTGACAATCGCGATGGTCCCCTGGTTCGGTGCCGGGACAAAAGTATCCGGCGGGAGCCGTTCCCCGCAGATATCGAGGTTCATCCTCTGCATGCCTGCCTCTGCAAGAATAATGGCATCATATAAACCCTCTTCGAGTTTCCGCAGCCTGGTATCGACGTTTCCCCGGAGCGGCCTGATTTCAAGAGACGGGTCATGCCGCAACAGTTGTGCCTTCCGGCGGGTGCTCGACGTCCCGATGACCCTGACCGAGTCAAGGGGGATCGTGTGCGCAATGAAGTCGGCAGGAGAGTCCCGCATAATAATCGCGCTGGTAACCAGGCCTTCCGGTCGTTTTGCAGGGATATCTTTCATGCTGTGGACAGCGGCATCGATCTCTCCTGCAAGAATGGCATCGTCGAGGGCCCGGACAAAGACGCCCTGCCCGCCTATTTCATGCAGCGGGACACTGGTGACCGTATCTCCTCTGGTTGAAATGATCAGTTCTTCTACCTCTGTTCCCTGTTTTTGCAGGAGAGCACAGACCTTTGCGGTCTGTGCCAGTGCAAGGCTGCTTCCCCGTGTTCCGATTATTACAGGCATGATCGGTAGGCGTCTGATATCTGTTCGATGTCCTTTCCCGAATGTGCGGATGAAACAAAGTTTGTCTCAAACTGTGAGGGCGGGAGAAAGATCCCGGATCCAAGCATTTTATCCCAGAATGCACGGAATGCGGTCACATCGCATTCCTTTGCCTGCACGTAGTCGGCAGGCGGTTCGTTCCGGAAAAAGTACTTGAACATGGACCCGAGCCTGACAAAAGACCCGCCGGCAGTCCCGGGGAGTGACTCTTCTATTGACCGTGTGGAATCGTCGAGCGACCCGTAGATCCCGGGGTGATCGTGCAGCCATTTCACCGTGGTAAACCCGGCCGTCAGGCTCAACGGGTTGCCGGAAAATGTCCCGGCCTGGTACACGGGGCCGGCGGGTGCGACCATCTGCATGATCTCGTGTCTCCCGCCGAATGCACCGATGGGAAGCCCGCCGCCGATGATCTTCCCGAGCGTCGTCAGGTCGGGACGGACGCCGAATTTCTTCTGCGCCCCGCCGATTCCCAGCCGGTAACCGGTGATGACTTCATCAAAGATCAGCAGCACGTCGTGTGCCCGTGTAATCTCCCGGACTCCCTCAAGGTAACCTGCTTCCGGGAGTATGGGCCCTATATTTCCCATGACCGGCTCGAGAATGCATGCGGCTATGTCGTCATTTCCCGAGATGACGGTCTCGAGGGCTTCAAGGTCGTTGTACGGGACCTGCCTGGTATGCGATACGAGGTCGGCCAGGACCCCCGCAGAATCAGGGATCCCGAGCGTGGTTGCCCCGGACCCTGCCTTGACCAGGACGCCGTCATGGGCGCCGTGAAACCCGCCCTCCATCTTGATGATATCTTTTTTACCGGTGAAGCCCCGTGCAAGGCGGATGGCCGCCATCGTGGCCTCAGAGCCGCTCGAGACGAACCTGACCATGTCCATGCCCTGGTGGTCGCCGGTAATGAGGGATGCAAATTCCGGTTCTATTGGTGCCGGAGTCCCGTAGAGCCATCCCTTTTCCAGCTGGGCCGATATGGCACGCCTGATAACGGGGTGTGCATGCCCGAGGATGAGCGGGCCGTAGGCCATACAGGCGTCGATAAGTTTTGTCCCGTCGACCGTTGTTAATGCGGATCCCGCAGCTTCCCGTGTATAAAACGGGTACGGGGTGATTGCACGCACCGGGCTGCTTACCCCGCCGGGCATCACTTCCCGTGCCGTTTCGAATAATTCACTGCTCTTCATCCAGCCACCCTGCCGCGTCTTCGGCAAAATATGTAATAATTATGTCTGCACCTGCCCTCTTGATGCATACAAGGCTCTCAAGGGCGACGGCCTTTTCATTGATCCACCCTTTTTCTCCTGCCGCCTTGATCTGGGCATATTCCCCGCTGACCTGGTATGCGGCAACCGGGAGCCCGAACGACCGTATTCCGGCGAGGATATCAAGATAGAGCCCTGCAGGCTTTACCATGAGGATATCGGCCCCTTCTTCGACGTCAATTTTTGACTCCATCAGGGCCTCGCGTGCGTTTGCAGGGTTTATCTGGTACGTGGTACGGTCACCGAAGGAGTAGCCTGACCCGGCGGCTTCCCGGAACGGGCCATACAGCGCACTTGAAAATTTTGTCGAGTACGACATTATCAGGACATCCTCATGACCTGCATCGTCCAGAACACTCCTGATGGATGCGACCACCCCGTCGAGCATGCACGACGGTGCGACAATATCTGCCCCGCTCGCGGCATGGCTGACCGCGATACGGTTCATGAGATCGAGCGAGGGGTCGTTGAGGAGATCGTCCCCGTGCCGGGTCTTTCCGATTATCCCGCAGTGGCCGTGGTCGGTGTATTCACAGGCACAGACGTCGGTTATGACGACCATGCCGGGGACGGCGGCTTTCACTGCCCTGACTGCGGACTGGACAACCCCGTCTTTTGCGAATGCCCCGCTTGCTTCGGGGTCTTTTTTCGAGGGTATCCCAAAGAGCAGTATTCCCCCGACTCCTGCGTCGTGCAGCCGTTTCGAGAGTGCCGGGATGTCAGAGAGCGGGTAGCGGAACTGGCCTGGCATCGACGTGATCGGCTGTGCGGAAAACGCATTTTCATCAACAAATACCGGGGCTATCAGTTCTTTTTTTCGTAGCGAGTACTCCCGAAGCAGGGGCGATACCGGCCTCTGCCGCAGCCTTCTCATTCTCCGTTGCGGAAACACAGTTTTTCACCTTTGGTTACTGCAGAGACGAGGGATTCTGCTGATTCCAGGTCCCCGGTCTCTGCACACATTCGTATCGATACCGTCACGTCCGAGAGGAGCTTGTTTACCAGCACCCGGGTGAGGTCGTCCATTATCTCGCATGTCCGGTTATCCCGGGTGCCGGTGCGTGCGATTGCCCTGTCCCGCTCCCTGGTGCGGATAGCTTCGGCCCAGGTATGGAGGATGGCAAGCGTATCGTCGGCAGCCTTACCGTTCAACAGGCGGATGAACTGGTTGAGTTCCTCCTCGATGAACAGCCTGGCCTTTTCAGCCTCGGACTTCCTGTTGGACATGGTCATTTCGTTGATCCTGCGGAGGCTGTCGATGGAGAAGAGGTGTACCCCGTCGATATCTCCGGCCCCGTCCTCGACATCCCTTGGCTGGGCTATGTCGATGAGGATCAGTGGTCTCGGGTGGCCGTCGAGGGGCCAGCACCTCCCTTTCATCACGTCGACGAGCTCATCGCAATGGATGATGGGGTGGGGTGCGGAGGTACACGAGATCACCACGTCGGAGAGGAGGAGGTACCGTTCCAGGTCATCGAGTCTCACGGCCTTGCCGCCGATCTTACGGGCGAGGATCTCGGCACGCTCGTGGGTGCGGTTCGCGACGTATATTGCGGTCAGTTCTTTTGCGGCCAGTGCCTGGGCGACGAGCATCCCCATCTCGCCCGAGCCGATGACGAGGATATGTTTTCCCTGCAGGCTCCCGAGCTGCTCCTCGGCGAGCGTGACGGCGGCCGACCCGATCGAGACTGCACCGCGGTTTATCTGGGTCCTTGCCCGGGCCTCGACGCCGACATGGATTGCCTTGTTGATGCAGAGGTCGAGCATCGGGCTCGATGTCCCTGCTTCCTGCGACTGCATAAGCGCCTTTTTGAGCTGCCCGATGATCTGGTCCTCGCCGACGATCATCGAATCGACCCCGCAGGAGATCTCGAGGAGGTGGCGTAAGGCCTCTGTACCGGAGAGGACGGAAAACGTATCCCTCCCCTGGTCCTGCAGGAACGAGATAAGGGCCGGGGCCTCCCCGTGGACCATTACTTCGACGCGGTTGCAGGTCTGGAGGAGTATGACGCCCCGGAACCGTTCCTTTGCCTTTTTGAGGAACTCTTCCTCGTCAGGGAAACGGAACTTTTCAAGCACCGATGCATTTGCTGAATGATGTGACAGCCCTGCGATGGCGACCGGGGAAAAAAGCGGGTCCTGCATTACAGGTACCTCTCTCTGGCCAGGTCCCATGCACGGTCGTCACCGGATGAGAGTGCCTGCCAGATATCCTCGTCCGAAAGCACGCTCCACAACACTTTCTTTCTCATCTCTTCCTCTTTTTCGTTCTTCGCCAGGTACACCCTCAGGCGTTCCTGGAGCTGGACCATCTTATCGAGACCGGGCCGGTTCTTTTCCAGGTATTCCCGCACATACCGTGAGACTGCCGGGCTCGACCCGCCCGTGCTGATCGCGAGGAGGTAGTGCTCCCCGCCGGTCACCGACGGGATCAGGAGGTCGCCCTTCTCACCGCGGGCGTTGTTGAACAGGATGCCCGTTTCACCGCAGAGTCTCCCGATCCGGTTGTTCAGGACGGGATCGGGTGTTGCAGCGATGGCGATGTATGCACCGTCCAGGTAGGACCGGAGCTCTTCATCGGTGGCACCCGACAGGTCACGGGTAATCCGCTCTGCCGGGAGCCCTGCGACACCCTCGCTGAACGTGCGGCTGATTATCTTTAGTCGTGCCTCTTTGCCGAAATATCGTGCTTTACGGGCTCCGACCGTCCCCCCTCCGAAGATCACAACCGTCCTGTCATGAAGGTCAACCACCAGGGGGATCATCGATATAGGATCTGGCGTGCTTTTTTAATTAAACTGTTGGAATTAATTTTTTTATCATCTGTAAAGAACGTGAACGGGTCGGAGCACACGGATAATGCAGTTTTCAGGTACTGTGAAACCGGATTCACACTTTACCTTTAATTATTCATATTGCCGGTACAGCGAAGCGTGGTGGAATTATAATACTCAACTGCAGGAATGACACTGGCAATTCCGGCGGCATGATGACTGGCGATGGACCGGCATTTCTGTCATGATCCGCTGAAAATTCGATATACTTATATCGCATCACTGCCTATCTAGTAGAGCACTGCGCCGATAGTGTAGTGGTTATCACTAGGCGTTGCCAACGCCTAAACCCGGGTTCGAGTCCCGGTCGGCGCACTTTTTCTGATGGTTTTTTTATGGGTTTTGGTATTTTTATAAAAGAGTCAGTAGTACATCCTATCACATGCTGATAACCGATAATGCCTTTTAATTTCGTCCAGATCTTCCGGTACTTCAAAATCCCCCACATTATCCAGAAGGGGATATCCGAATCGGTGATCAAGAAGATGATGTGGGGGACCATCGACAGCCGGATGTTCCGGACCTATGTTCACCTCACCGGGAAGGACCTCGACCAGGAGCTGCAGCGGGTCTTCGGCCTGGCCCCGAAGGATACCTAATCAGCAATGAAGAAAGCCATGGAACCCCGGGTCTGTCCTTCCTGTCAGCCGATCAACTCCCCGGTGACCAACTACTGCGGGACCTGCGGACACGAGCTTTCGGAGCAGGCGGTCCGGGACCTGGAGTCTGCGTTGCGGCGGATACAACAGAACCCGGATTTCAGGTTTATCAGGGAGATGGCGGATAAAGGGAGAAATCTTGCTTAAACCATTCATTTTTCGAATGAAATGGAAATTGCCTTGTTCTTTATTAATAAACCGACCGTCGGCAGTAAAATTTAACGGTTTTCTTAATTATTTTGTACTTAATTATATATCTTAGTACGTACAATTGGTAAACGATCCATGCCGATCGTCGAGAATTCGAACGTTACCATTGCCCATTTGGGAATTGTGGCAGGTATAATCGACACCCTCGATATCGTCGAGTACATCGATAAGGAAATACCCAAGAAGCGGCATCATGCAATTACTCACGGCGAAGCAACGAAGGCCCTTTTAATCAACGGTTTGGGATATGTCGAACGCCGGCTATTCCTGATGCCGGAATATTTCGAAGATGTAGCAACGGAACGCCTGATCAAGGAAGGAATCAAGCCCGATCAGTTAAACCAGTATGTATTCGGAGAATGCCTGGACGCAATCGCCGCATATGGGCCGACTCGCCTTTTTACCGGTATTGCGCTTCAGATGCTATCCAAAACCAGGACAGGAACACTCAGGCTCCACTACGATACGACATCGATCGATGTCACCGGGGAATACGACTCGGGGTTCAACACCCGGTTGATCCAAATCGTTCACGGCCATTCGAAAGATCACCGATCAGATCTCAAACAGTTCATCATTTCCCTCGTCACGAACCAGCACGGAATTCCCCTCTTCATGGAACCCCTGTCTGGCAACGAATCCGACAAGAAGACACTGCTCCGGACCATCGAGGAAGTCCGGAAAAACCTGGTGACAGACGAAACCATCTATCACATGGCCGATTCTGCGCTATACTCCGCCGAAAATGTCGCCCGCCTCGGCGACCAGTGCTTTTGGATAACCCGGGTTCCAGAGACGATCAAGGAAGTCCAACAGATCGTGCAGTCAAATCCTGATTGGATCAATTGCCGGGACCGTCGGTACAAATGTGCTACGTTCGCGAGTTCCTATGGTGGAATACCCCAGCGATGGGTTCTTTTCCGGTCCGAAGAACAATACCGGAAGA
The DNA here is from genome assembly GCA_002503825.1 of Methanoregulaceae archaeon UBA467. GTDB lineage: Archaea > Halobacteriota > Methanomicrobia > Methanomicrobiales > Methanospirillaceae > UBA467. The sequence continues at coordinate 3,514 of DASP01000001.1, read as the reverse complement.
GTCTTTTGACCTATGAAAAGAACCAGGAGAAAAACCTGCAACGGGATCAGACTGCCCTCCACAAACTCTGCGTCAAAGGATTTGCGTGCGAAGCCGATGCTAGAATGACCGTAGAACGCTGGCTGGCGAAACATCCTCGGTATGCCCGGGAGCATCTCGATATTCTCGAAAAACACCAAAAAATCTCAGGAAAGCGGGGCCGGCCGAAAAAGGATGAGACCCTTGAGCGGGTTTATCTTGTCGATGTTCGTCTCACGTTCGATCCAGATGTTGTATCGCACGAAAAGGAACTGCTGGGGAGATTCCTTCTCGGGAGCAATGATCCGACGATCGATCCGGAAGTAATGTTGGAGTACTACAAAGAGCAGAGCACTGTCGAGAGGGGATTCAGATTTATCAAAGATGGCAGGTTCCATGTATCCGAAGTCTATCTCGAGAATGAGAACAGAATTGCCGCGCTTGCGATGATCATGGTGCTCTGTCTCATGGTCTATTCAATCACCGAATGGCAGTTTAGGGATACATTGAACACGAGTAATGCAACAATCAGGGACCAGTATAAGAAGCCGACTCGAAAACCCAGCGCAAAGTGGCTGTATTTCCTTTTCCGGAGGGTCAGACAGATTGAAGAAATTGTTGATAACAGGCGTGTTTGTCTAATTCTCAATTATACTTCCGAATTAGTTGATATCGTTCACTTGCTCGGGCCACCGGTGGAAAAATATTACTCGCTTAAAAATTAATGCCGAATGTCGGAATAAATATATCTCCCAATAAATTTACGTAAACAGAAAAACTATATACTCCTGTGACTTGTGAACTATCGGAAGATTCAGTTTATATTCTCTGGATATTATACGGTAGGCATTCGGTGGCTTCCAACAGGTCAATGAATTCTAAATTACTCAAGAGAATTTGTCAAAAACGTGTTAGTGATTTTGATAAGTCAATAAAAAATTTACTTAACTCCGGCCTAGTTGCAATTATTCCCAAAGGGGATAAGAAATATTATATTTCTGACCTAGGAGAAGCGATTTTTGTGCTTAATGCAAACGGTTATGAAACAACAACTGGGAGAGAGAGGCCTATCTAAATTATTATAAGGTTGAGCTGTTAATATATTTTAACAAGTCTTATATACATTTCAGAGTATATTGGGAATTAGTGGAGGGTTCTCCATTAGCATAAATTCTGAATTTTTCGGAGAACGTCTATGCAGAAGCCATTTGAGGGGATATTAGGCAACAACAGCGAATTAAGAACGTTGGAGTTTCTACTGCCACAACGTGGGGTTGAATACAACATTTCAGAGCTTGCTGAAGAGGTGGATGTAACACGACAAACAATGGCCAGAGTTGTGAAAAATCTTGAGCAGTGGGGAATAATGCTACCCGCCAAAACGGAGCGGAATATCGTTTTTTATTCGGTTAACAATGCATCTCCTTTAGTGAGGTGTCTTGTTCAATTAAATAATTCGATAATCGAGGAGATTCTCGGCGAAGAAAAATTATATGAAATCCGGGATTACCTGAAAAGTCGGTCTCCAGCGATTATGCCATTATCCGATGTTCACGAAGGACATTATTTATTCCACCCTTCAATGAATCAGGAAGTGTGGCAATTTGGGCAGTATCCAGAAAATGAGACCGCTTCCGGATCTCAATATAATCCAATGATTGGAAGAGGAGAGGAAGAGTCCAGATTATGCAAGATTGAGGTAAACGGGAGGACATGAAAATGGAGGGAGAAGAAATTTTCAAACAGGAATTAGTAAGCGAATTACTTGTCGTTGCAGATTTAATGGAAAAAGAAAAAAATCTTGATAAAAAGATTTACTATTTTTCAGCAGCTTATGGCATAACAGGGAGAACCTTCCGTTATTTTTTTTCTCAAGAGGTTCTTTTAGCTGATTTGGTCCTTAATGCCTGCTATCAATCTTTATATGGTCGTTATCAAAGCATGAGATCGGGAGATACTACTATTGTAATTGATTCTGTCGTTTTTGAGCGTGTTATTGATGGATTAAGGCACCTGGCTGAATGTTTTGACTCCGGTGAACCAATTCAAAAACCGTTGGAAAACATACTAACAGCATCATTCAGCACTACTGGCCCCGGGAATTATTTAAGAGAAAAAGGGGCGTTTAAACTTTAATTTTCAGTGAATAAAAATATTTTGGACAAATGGTTGAGCATTCCGATTAAGTCACTTTTTTTAGTCAACGGTCAAACGATAGAAATCCTTGCTTAATTTTCCTAATATTCCATTAAAATTTCAGATTTTCTATCGAGAGCATCCGCTAAAGAACCCCCTGTTTTCGTAATGTGGATAGTTGAAACAGGTCGAAGCTGAACGCCACGAATACCATTTTTACATGAACCCTGCGAACAGTTGTGACCATGGTATGCGTGAAATGGAACACATTCTTGATGACCGCGTAAGGTCGTTCACCTGGCGATCGGGTTTTTGAGATACGTGCATTTCTGAAAATGTCCCGGATACCGATGGGATGACCCCGAACTCCTCGCTGCATGGTGGCATTGAACCCTTTGGTTTCAGCACCGAAGTAACCCCGGTCCCGATAGATCACTTCACCGTCTTCTGACAAATCAATTTGAGAATCGTGGGTTGATGCGGTTGTCACATCGATAGCTTGGATCAGTCCGAAGTCACAATCCTCCTTGGTGTGGAGTTTATACCCAAAATAGGATTTCTTGCCTTTCTTTGTCCAGGTACCGTCCTTACTTCTCCGGGTCTTTGCCTCATATCCCCGGGGTGTGTCTGCCGTGGCGTGACCAGGATCAGCCGTGATGAACGTTGCATCCTGAATAGTACCTTTCTTGATCTGTAGTCCTTTGGCATCGAGTTGTCGTTGGAGTTCTCTCCAAATCGCTTCGTCTTTGCCGCTTTTTGATAATCTTTCACGGAAATACCAGACTGTGGTTTGATCAGGGATCTTCTCTGGAAATCCAAGAAATTTCATAAACGATATCCGGTCATTGGCCTGACGTTCAAGCTCAGGATCGGATAAGTTGTATAACGATTGAAGTATCAGCATTTTGACCATGAGGACGATATCCAGATTCGGCCGTCCGCCATGCTCAGTTGTATTGTTGTAGATATCTCCTATAACTTGTCGGAACGTTTCCCAGTCGATTATTGTTGAAAACTCCTCTAACCGATCTCCTAGTTTTTGAATGGTCTTGTAACGTTCCTGCAATGCAAAATCGACAAGGGTATCCATGCTCTTTCTTGCGCGTACTAAGATAAAGTACTATGGATTGCCCGCATGTTTTTCGGAATACTCGGTTATTTATTCTCTGTCCTTTTTATCATTGTCTTGTCCAATTACATGAGGAAGTAGTACAGTCATCGAGGTGAATGAATATAGCGAGAAAAGTATCCTATATTCCCGCCCACTCAGAACGAGGTGGGAGGGACCACACTCAGATCATAATACAACTGCTCCTGTTTTTCAAGTATCTCGCCCACCCGGAGCGATCTGCCTGGCTGT
>DASP01000003.1 GCA_002503825.1 Methanoregulaceae archaeon UBA467 | reverse complement strand
TTTCCGGGAATGCAGGATACAAGGATATTATCATGAGATACAAGGTAAGGGCGCCACAGGGGCTGGGGGATCTTGCAACCTATCTCTGTTCCAACAGCGCGTCAGAATATTCAATTCACCGATTAACCCAGGTAACCGGTTGTAAAAGCGATTTGACTGTGAAAAAATATCTTAATTATCTTGAAGAAGCATTTCTGTTTTTTTCTATCCCGCGATTCTCATTTAAGGTGAGGGAACAATTGTCGTCACACAAGAAAATCTATTGTATTGACAATGGTTTCATCATTGCAAAGGGATTCAGAACATCAGGTGACAGGGGAAAGCTTTACGAAAATCTTGCTGCAATCGCATTAAAGCACCAGGAATTTCAAGGCAAACTGAGGGTTTTTTATTGGAAAGGTCCTCAATCAGAGGAGGTCGATTTTGTTGTTCAGCGTGAGCGGCAGGTATCCGAACTTATACAGGTATGTGTTGATGCTCATGGCAATGAAACACGCAAACGAGAGATGAAAGCCCTTGTGAAGGCGGGACGAGATTTGAAATGTGACAGACTGCTCCTTCTTACCAGAGAAGAGGAAGGAGAAGAGGAAATTGAATGGTTTGGTATGAAAGGAGTTATTCACCTCGTACCCCTCTGGAAATGGCTCTTGGATAGTACATAAGAGTTAAGGGTCATTCTGGTACAAAACGGAGAAAGATAAAAAATGATTTGTTTTTACAACGTTTTCTCCCACCATTAAGGAGGAGCTATACTCCTCCGGTTGCGTAACCTCGTTTCATAGAACGGTCCAAAGGTATACTACAACGCCCCACCTTGTTCGCTCCGGTCGCGGGTCCGCTCCTCCTTGCGTCCGGTGCTCCCTTCTCCCTTCACTCACAGCGTGGGCCTGCTCTTCCTCGATGATCCATGATACGGCGACGGCCATGCTCGCTCATGCATTCGCTTCGCATCGCCTGCTCCCCTCACGCTCCTCACAGACTGCTGATGCAGACTGTTCGTCGCAGTAGACCTGACTTGACTGATACCAAGCAGTGAGAGACGGAATCGCGAGGTCGGGCACTCGCCCGAGGACCAGGCATCGCTGCTGAAGCAGATCGCGGATGCCGAAGGGTAGAAGAAGATCCGGTACCTGATCTCGGTGCCCGGGTGCTACTACGATATCGAGTACGGGTTACTGAAGGGAGGTGGGAAAGGGGGGTGAAATGATTTTATTCTAACTTTTTTTAAGGAAATGCTTTCTAAACATAATTATTGACCGAAATAATCTCCCCATTGACCGCATTGATTTTGACAATATACCCTGAAGGTTGTGGTGGACAAATCTTACCTTCCGAGCATTGGTATGCAATCCCATGATATTCATGAACCGTGACTTTCCATACTGTTCCCACTAACTCCGCAGTTACCGGTTGTGTGAACGCGGGCCAATGGAAGTGATTTTTAGCAATCGCAATAGCCTCGTCCTCTGAAATGAGACTCTGACAAGTATCTGGAATGGGAAACGACAGGCCCCAGGTATGAGAATTGCCGAACATCCTGGATAGTGCCGAAGAAATAAGGTCCTGAACAGATGGTGTCGATGCACTCTGGGATTTGAAATCGTAGAGACTCGGCAGTGCTTGGGCATATCCGGCGGTCAGAGTCAATGACAGGATGAGGATTACAAAAAATTTTATCGATATTTTGTTCATATTCATTGTTTCACGTCGGTGATTCTACATGTAAGATTCCACAGAAATTATTTCACCGGTTTTCGCATCGATTTCAAGAATTCCTCCTGAATTCAGATACTCGCAAATCCCGGACCCACCACAAATGGGTAGATATCCCTTGATATTCACCTTCCACACGTTTCCCCACAATCGGGCAGAGATTGGTTTGGTCAGGATTAGATCCGGATAGCGGTTTTGTACGATTGTTATCGCTTCATCCTTCGAGATCATTTCCGATGGCGAGTTAATATTCGGTTTCGAAGAATCAAAGAAATACTTGCCGAAAATCAAAAAACTGTCCTTAGACAGCAGATCCGATATGGAAAACGTAGTGTACGCCGAACTCCTTTGGGTACCGAAATTGTAGATGTTCGGTAATGCCTGAGCATATCCGGCCGTTAGGGTCAGTGACATGATCAGCAATATGAAAATTTTCATTGCAATTTTATTCATTTTCATTTGATTCACTCCTTAATTCGCAGAAATTATTCTTCCGGTATATCCGTCGATTTGAACGGTCCGGGTTATCACTGAGTACATGCCTGCCGCATTCTTTTCTCTTCCCCTGATCGTGACTTCCCAAACAGGCGTATCCGGACCGTTCAGGGAATAGATCCACTGAAGTTTTGCAATGGTTTGGAGGTTTATGCTCATCCCACAATATTCCTTGGCGATGGAGATTGCTTCGGTTTTGGAAATCACATTATCTTGTAAAGCATCTGGAAACAAATTTGGGAAAGTTACCTTTTGAAACAGGGAGAACAAATTGAAGGTATTGCTTCCGACCTGATGCATTCCTGCTGATTCAGGAATCTTCAACGAAATCAAAGGATTTTGTGTGAATGCTGCTCCGCAGTTGATTGACACTAATGAGAGCAGGATGATTGAAAGAGCGAGAGGTTTCATCATCTCTGTCCTCATCCCCCAATCCCCCGTGCCGCCAGGACATCGGACCCGAAGCCCTTCGATGCCGTCGTTATACCGCCGCTCCGGTACGAAGCTGCGAACGATGCCATGTCGAAGTTCCCGCCCTTTGTGATCTCACTGACAGAAGATACTTTGTCCTGCGATACGAGCGAGGCCGTGGAAGCGGTCGAGGTGGTGGTCGCTCTGGTCCTGGCTATGGAGGCGAGGTTCACTCTGGAAAGCTTCGACGTCCCTGTATGCGAGAGCAGCGTGTTCGCGAGGGTTCCGGATGATGAGGAGGTGACGGTCTTTGACTGGGCTGCTACGTCGAACGCGTTCATGGGTTGGACTTGTAATACTGGCGTGCCGGATTTTGTTGGAGGGTCCACATATCTCCATGCTGCAAGTACATATTGCATGTCCTCATTCATCTGCAACCGCGTATTCACATCGATCCATGTTCCGTCCGACTCTTTCCTGAATGTCCAGCTCTTTAGTGTGCCATCAGGAGTATTCGCCTGAATCGTTATGGTATAGCGACCGTTCGGAATCGATGTAATGATAGTAATATCGGCTGTTTGGGCATCGGGTGATAACCCAAGGTTCGCAAGATGCATTTTTACTTCGTCGGTATACTCGTAGGTATTGATGTCGTCGTAGAGAGAGACCCCTTGGTAATTGATGCCATCTTTAATAACCATCGGAACGTCCCCCAGTGGGACTACTGTACCGCAAGGATCCACCCATGTATCACCGTTGCCGGGGTTGCTCCAGCAGGGGGGCTGGGGTCGATTATATACAGTGATGTAGGGATGGTCGTATAAGTATTGCACGAGGTCTTCGGGCAATTCTGCTACCTGTTCCGGCACCAACTGAGTTAAGGCATCGATGAGCGGCATATCCCAATCGGTGAACATCCATTCGTGCAGTTGCTCACTTTGTTCATCCGTGAGGCAAATTATAAAAGTCCATTTAACGCTCCAGGTTGGGCCTTCGTCTCCAACCCCATACCCGCTAACCCAGGGTCTCTCCGGGCTTCGGAATTGTTCCCCGAACACTTTGTCCGGATAGGGATTGGAATATTTTCCGTCCGGCGTTGTGGTGCTGAGCTGTTCGGCGCTGACGGGGATGATAATTAGTAGGATCGTAAATGCGATTGCAATCGACAGAATTGTTATTCGGTTCGTTTTCATTCTATTTCCCCCATTATTCTGAATGATAGTATTGGTCTCATATTGTCAGCATCAAGGTCCCGGCACCGGTGCGGACGGACCTCGCGCTTCTATTTCATCACTTGTATTCAATATGCAAAATACTTTCCCATAGCCCTTATCTTTGAATTTAACTGATTTAACCGGGAGGTTGCATGCATTGCTTCTTCGCGACCCTGTCCCGGATCCGCCAGCCTTTTCCGGTAGTTCCCCTGTTATTCCTGAATGGTGATCGAGGAGGAAGGACCGCTCCGATGGGGGGTGACGCCTGGAAGTGTTCGTGAGTTTTGACAAAAATTCTGTCGGATGTTAGCCATGATGAGGGCAAAATGCTGTAAAAACGCATGAAACACAGGAGTGATGTTCAATGATATATTGAACAAAATATATCGAATATATTTATATAATGTTGGGTTTTTATACCAAAACAACTGAGTCCCAGAAAGTTAGCATCATCCGATCTCAAGAGGGGGTTTAGTTAAAGGAAGTGAATATATGAATATTACCCGAAAATATCCTAAAATAGGAGAAATTGTCATCCCCATCCTGGTTCTAATTTTTACGAGTATCGTATGTATAACGGCAGTGGCCGCGGATGACCTTCCCAAGTACGTTGAATCCATCACACCGGGTACCTCAGTAGACGTAGTGTTCTCTTCGGGAGGTGGGGACCCACAGGTCATTACCTCTACTTCTCCCAGCTTAATCGCGGCGGAAACCGCGAAAACCCATTCTTCCGAGGCATACAACAACTACTACCTGAGTTATTACCTGACCCCGGGATTCGTAGGTGCTCCACTCATCGGGGAAGATCGTCTTCAGTCCGGAAGCGTGTCGCCTTCTGTCGTCGGTACTGCAGGAACCCTGTCGGACCTGTACGAACGCGTTTCAGGACGGTCCTTCGTTTCCTCAGCTCCCATCAATTTACGGGATACGCCCGAACCAATATTTAGTCCTCCGTATAGTCCGATCGGCGAAGTGAATTTCATCCTGGGCATCTATCCGTTCGCCGGGAAATTTTATAACATCGCGATTGATGAAACAGGAACTTCATTCTGTTTGGCAGACCCTGTGAAATTCATCCCCACAAATTTTTAATTTTTATTTTTGGTTTTAAGCCAAAAGTTCAAGAATGCTTATTCTGATTTCAATCAGACGCCCCACCTTGTTCGCTCCGGTCGCGGGTCCGCTCCTCCAGGCGTCCGGTGCTCCCTTCTCCCTTCACTCACAGCGTGGGCCTGCTCCCCTCACGCTCCTCACAGACTGCTGATGCAGACTGCCCGTGAGCCCGCACAATTCCCAGTAAGTTCCTCCAAGCGATGTGAATGCCAATCATCATTATTCATCGGCCCATATCGCAGGGCAACCTTCCTTTACGATGAACAGTCTTCCTGCTATATCCTCTCCAATCGGGTAAGGCCACCCTGTTTTGGGATCGATACAATCAGGGGCTTCACATGAGCACATGACATGATGCAATTCTCCAACGGGCTTGGCGGGTGGGCAGGAAAGAAATTTAATTTGAGTGTAGGTTTGTGTCGGGGTTACCTTGGGTTCTAATGTTGGCATGACGAATATACGCTTATTCGAGAACCTATTGAAGATGGACGAAATATCTTGCGTAGGAAGCGGTGTGACGGAAACCTGAGGTATCGGTGTAGCGGTCGGTGTTACCGACGGGATTCTTGTCGGGATATTGATGAGAGAAGACGAGCCCGAGCGATGGCTCGAAATCAGTTCGCTCGCACTGATCGCGAGAACCGGCGCACATACGAGTGTTACTATGAAAAATACTGAAATAAGAGGCCAGATTTTCATTCTAATTCCACGGTGGAATTAAGATCTAAATGATATTTAAAATATTATAATTGCCCGGGTTAAAAAAGTAGATAACAAAACTCGAAAATCCGTACCAAAATTCTTGTCTAATAGAAATAATCTTCATTTTGTCGCTTTCATCCAAACACCCCACCTTGTTCGCTCCGGTCGCCGGTCCGCTCCTCCTGACGTCCGGTGCTCCCTTCTCCCTGCACTCACAGCGTGAGGCTGCTGCTTCTCCCGGTTCACACTTGATACGATGACGCCCATACTCGCTCGTTTCACTCACTTCGCATCGCCTGCTCCCCTCACGCTCCTCACAGACTGCTGATGCAGACTGTTCGTCGCTGTGTATCGAAATCCACAGACGCTCAATGACTCGCTCCTGCACGACGACCCGCTGAAGCGTGCCGTAACCGGCAGTCGCTCGGGCCGCTGCGGCCATACTCGCCCCGCCTTTTCGTCACGCCGGGGGATGGGCAAGCATCCCCCTCTCTCCTAACCCTCCGGGCCAAGCTCCTCCTCCCTGAGGTCGGCAGTCTGTCGGATGGAGGCCTGTCGGCCAGTTCGGTGAGCCGTTGCACCGCAGACCGACAACTTCACTCTGCCAGCCGGCCGCTCACTTCGTTCGCTCTCACCGTCTGCCAGGTGGAGCGGTCGGTCTGCGTCCCCCGGTGCAAACCCTGGGCCGGCAGGTAATAATAATATATCAAGGATTTACAATTTTTGGACCGTTATTATCCCGAACCCGTATTCAGGAGTGAGTCCATTCGATCGATAAACTGTGCGGCCAATTGGATGGATACATCGAGCTCTTCTCTGGTTGCCGGGGGTTCAAAACCGTACTGGTTGACATCCCGTTTGCTCCGCTGACTGGCAAAGAAAGCGACCCATTTCGATTCCAATTTCCCGGATGCCACATAGGTATTCAGATACTGTTCCAGACAGAAGTGGCTTTTCTCCCGGATGCCATCGCGGAAGAGAATGGCCCGGGCGGCATGGAAGATCGCTACGTAGGTGCTGTTGGTGGCTGCACGGAATAATCCGCCTTTGGCTGCTTCCTGTGCTTCATACAAATTTTCCTGTGCGGCACGCAGGGATTCCCGTGCTTTTTCTTCGGATGGTGGAACCGTCTGTAATTTCCCGTCTTCGAAACATTCTTCAAGCTTTGTCAATCCCTTCACCCCGTATTACAACGTAGTCTTTTATGAATTCTGCATAGAATGGAGCATCTTTGCGTGAGAGTTCACTCACTTTTTCTGTGGTGAGGATGAGTGTGTGGACTTCACATCCCAGGGCATGCGCAAGTGTATGCTGGAATTCTGCGACCTGGAACGCAAGGTCCTGGGAATACGTATCTACCAGTATCCAGAGATCGAGATCGCTCTCGGTGGTGTTCGTGCCCCGGGCCCAGGAGCCATAGATGCCGATCCCCTTTGCCCATTCAGGAGATGGGATGTGTTCATCGAGGAGCACAACATTCAGGAACCGTTTGACTGCAGATCCGCGAGGGGATTGCACCCATGAAATCTTCCTCCCGGTGCGTTCGCACAATCCCTGTTCTCTGAGCACATTCAGGTAGCGGGAGACAACCGGCTTTGAGACCCCGGTAGCCTCTGCGGTGGACTGAACGGTAACACTCTTCCTCTCGGATACATGTCGGAGGATTCGCACCCGGTCGTCCGATTTGAAGAGTTCTGGTAGCAGTATAATAGATTCTCTTTTCTTCATTTGTTTCTGATCGAGAAACGATTTGTTTCCAAAATAGAAATAATTTGTTTCTGAAACTGAAACAATTTTGATTGCACCCCCATCGATTTCTTCCTGGCCAGCACACCATCCGGCTGGCGTTTCTCTTCGGAATGTGAAGGGTAAAGGGCGGAGAGGACCTGGGCCAGCCTGGCAAACTTTACTTCCCGGGCGGATATCCTCTTTGAGGAACCCTCGCATCGATGGCTCGCCCTGCGGGAGGGTTGATCGGGTCCTGCTAACACTCCGCTCCGGCGACGCCCTCACTGCGTTCGGTGGCGGCCCCCGCTTCGCTGGTCCTGGTTCATCCTCATATGATGACGACCCGACAGGGCTTGACTCTCCAGTTCGGCCGCTCACTTCGTTCGCTTTCCCCTCTTGGAGGTCAACCGGTCGGTCTGCAGGTCATCGGCTCACCGACCTGGCCCGAAGGGGTCCATTCCCTCCTGCCGGAGCTCGATCGAGATGGCCTGGGGGATGAGGAAGAGGGGGACCGGTCCGGTCTCTCTCCTCACCGTGGGCGTTGAGCTTATTGTGTTGTTCGACGATGATCTGGTGGCAGTCTCTTCCTCCCGGTCAGTGAAGCCTGGTTCGTGGGGGGAGCTGCCGTCTATCCGCTCGCGGTGCATTTCTTCACCTCGGACGGAATGAGTCGTGATTTTCCTTCGGCGATCCATTTCTCCCAGACCAGCTTTGCGATCGGGTCCGGGATGTGGTCCAGGGTTTCCTGGGATATTTCTTTCATAGATTTCTCCTGTGCAGAACGACATCCGGAATTGAAAGGCTGGGAGGCCATGCTGCACGGAGACTAGGTCAGGATGGAGGAGGAGAAAAGGGTGAAGTCCGGGGGGTGAAAGGGGGAAGGACCGGGGATTTGAACCATGAGTGATTGTGAGAGGAAAAATGTGACGTGATACCGTATGCTATTGAAGAACACAAAAAATGGAATTATCAAATATTTCACATTATTTTTTAATAAGGAGCCATCTCCAGAGAGGAATGAATTTTATTCCGTTCTCCTCCCCATCTGTATCTTTTGTAAGGACGATCAATTCTTTCACTTTTTCACCGAATTCTCGTTTAAATTCTTCCAAACCATCTGTCTCTCTCTCCGGAATCGAATCCGTGTACGAGACATTGATCGCCGTGAGAAGAGTATCCTGGTGTTTAATCACAAAGTCGACTTCCTTTTTCTTTTTCCAATAGTACGGACGGGTTCCGGACCGCAATAATTCAATAAATACGAGGTTTTCGGATAATTTGCCCTCGTCTTCAGAAAACCGGAACGCTACCGCGTTTCGCAGACCATTATCAATACAGTAGATCTTTCGGTTTGGTCGTTTTTGTGCCTGCACGGAGTATGCAAAGTGGTTAATCTCGAAGAGGATTTTTGCCATCTCTGCAAAATGAATATAGTCCTGGACTGCATTGAGGTCTATTCCGAGCAGATCCTTCAACCGGCGATACGAATAAGCGCCCGTAAAATTCGTGAAAAGGTAATGAAGGAGTTCGGCCAGTGCTTTCTGGTTCCGTATCTCATTGACCCGGATAATATCCCGGTATACGATGCTGTCGTAATAGGCCATGAGATAATCGTTTTTTATTGATTCATCTTCTTGCAGCACGACAATGGGAAATCCTCCTTCGCGCAGGTATCGTTTCAAATGAGTAAGGATCTCGTATCTCCTGGTTGTGAGTTCAACCGGGTCCCCGGAAACGGTGATCCCCTGGAAGGAGAGAAATTCCCGAAAGTCGAGAGGGAAAACAGGTATGGTAAAATAACGCCCTGAAAGGAGTGTTGATAATTGGGAGTCGAGGAGATACGAAGAAGAGCCTGAAATGATTATTTTGTATTTTTTCCGGTCGTAAAGTGCTTTTATTGTTCTTTCCCACCCCTCGATGCTTTGGATCTCATCAAAGACAAGGTATATTGGTCCGTCGGAGGGGATTTCTTTTCGGTAGCTGTCGATGACTTTTGAAAGAGGATTCTCCATGCCGGAGATTTCCGGCTCGTCGCAGTTCACGAAGAGAATGCTCCGGGGAGGGACATTCCGGTCTTCGATAAGATACTTGATCGTCTGAAAAAGCAGTGTGGTTTTCCCGGATCGTCTCACTCCACTCAGTACGATGATTTCATCAGTATTCAAATACCGTTGAATTTTCGAGAAATAGGTAACCCGGGGTTTCCCGGTCTCGAACTCCTGTCCGGTCCACCAGGGGTTTAATGAGGTGAGAATTTCAAAGAGCGTGGTCACACTATATTGTAAGGCTATACCCTGTCATAAATCTATTTTTTGTCAGGTTATAACCAGACAAAAAATTTCATTGTGCAGGGGTATGCCCTTCCAAAATTATGATCATAGTCCAAGATCAGATTTTAGGCGGTCTAATAAGTCCTGATAATCCGGGCTGGTCTTCGCCTCCTTCACCGATTCATCCACATCCATTGCCGCCTTCTTGTTCAGGGCCATGGAACACTGGCTGCAATACTGCGAGTAGTGTGAATTTTTCATCCCGCACCGGGGACATTTGACAGGCTCGAGGGTCGTTTCCGGCTTGCTCTTTTCGTCAGTAAGAACCCCTGCTTTCTCCAGGACCTTTCTTTCCACGTCAGCCCCGGAAAGATGAACATAGACCTCTGGCATTGCACTGTTCCGTTCCCACCCGGCGACCAGGCGGAGCTCCATCTCATTGAGACCCAGGCGCCCGCCAGTGCTCCGCGCCAGGTCGGTGAGCCGGGCATGCCGGATAGCGTGGGGATGGACCGGCTTGGTGATGTGCAAGGCCTCGGCGATGTGGGTGAGCTTGTTCTCCACGGTCCGGAGGTCCAGGCGTCGCGTGGTCCCTGAGTACCTGCGGCTGGTCACGAAGAGCGGGGCGTTGTTGTCGCTTCGAAGCGGGTGCAGGTTTATCCACATCTGGAGGTCCGGGACCGAACTGACCAGGCGCAGCCTCCGCATCCCGGTCTTTCCGTTCACGATGATTACAGCTCCATACTGGTCGAACTGCACGTGCCCGATGTTCAGCGAGAGAATTTCAGTTATCCGGGCCCCGGAGTCCCACAGGAGCATTAAGAGTGCCCGGTCGCGCGGCATCTCGCAGGCCTCGATCATGCGGGAGAGGTCCTCCCTGGTGATGAGCTGGTCCACGGGGAGCTGGCGGCGGGGCCGCTTGATGACGATATTTTCAAAAAGTTTCTTCTCTTTTTTCGGGAGGAGAAAGCGGTAGAACATCTTCAGCTCCAGGATATTGCCCTGGAGCGTAAACGGGCTCACGGTCTGGCGCCGATGGATTATGTAGTCCTCGATGGCGTTTTGCGTAACGGTTTTGGCGTCCTGGAACTTATACCACTTCAGGAACGGGTATACTCGCCACACCTTGGTCCGGACCGTATGAAGTCTGAGCTGGCGCAGTTCAAGGTGTCTGATGTACCGTTCGAGGTGGATCCTGTTCGCAGGATCGATTGTTGGCAGGGTGTCGAGATCGAACATTGGTCATACCTCCACAAGACCCAGATTTAACCCAAACCTGTGTCCGGTGAATGTTAGATCCTTAAGATCCAGTCACGAAGGTGTCCATGGGTTCGAATCCCATCCCTCGCATTGTTCCTGCAGTGTTCGTAAACTATGCAGGGCTTGTTCTTGTGATTTATTTTATGGTACTACAAAATTTGTTCTAAATTACAGAGGTTTATCTGGAAAAAGTCCTGGAACTAATAACTTCGCGATATGATTTGTATGGATCGAACAGTCCGAAAAAAAATGGGATAATGTATAGGTATTACTTTTTCCTTGTCACATAGAATGTGACCATATCATGTGTTCCCGATCCGTCATCCGGTAACAGATCTTCACATACCAGTTCTACGTTGAATCCCCCTTCATTCAGGATGGATTCCAGGATCTCCTGCTGGTAATAATGTGTCCAGAAACGGTACACCAAAAGGTGATCAGGTTCGAAGCAGATAACATGCTGCTGGAGTATGACCTGTGCCGCCTGATAATGGGACGTCTCTGAAAGGGCAAGATAAGGGCCATTTTTCCAGAAACCGCCATTAGAAACTTCCCAGGATTTAACAGGAATTTTTATTGTATCCGGTGCTTTATGGTTGAGAGTATCGAAAATGAACAGCCCTCCCGGTTTTAGAGCACGGTGTATATTTTTCAGGACCCGGGTTCGATCGTGAGGAACCAGCACATCAAAATCACAGAAGATCATGATTACCAGGTCGAACTGGTTCTCAAATGAGAGATCAAGGTAATCCATCGGAATATAATCGATATCCAGATCTTTTTCCAGGGCACTCTTCCGGGCGTAGGCTATGGATCGTTTTGAAAAATCTACCCCTGTCACCCTGTGTCCGTGTTCTGCGAGCAGTTCGCAATACAAACCGGGTCCACACCCGAGATCAAGGATCGTTTTTTGGCTGTCGTCCAGAAAGGTCTCAATCCACCGGACAGTTTTTTCGATAGTAACTCTTTTTCGGCTCGCCGCGTCGGAGTCCTGGTTCACGTGCAGTTCAAGCAGGTGGCGGGAGATATGGTCATCTTCCCACATGCTTGCATTGCCTTTTTCATAGAGGGCAGGAGTTTTTAACGTATCTAATAGACGGAAAATTTGCATAATATTCTCCAAATTCAAAGATTAAAATTCAGTAAGCATTACTCGTGTATTCTTTGGAGTCTTCACTAAAACAAATCGCTGCATAATTGCAGTTGCCCGTGACGTTTACCCCCAAGTAAAGTATATTCAGATGGCTGCCATCTGGAGAATCACGTCTTTCAATGCATGTCAAAATCTGTGAATATTGAATAAACCTTTTGTGGTTTTCTTTCGTCCCGCAAACTCGTATAGATGAATTGTGGTTTTTATTTCGTTTCCGCTCAGGAACCGGTGGAGAGGCAGCGAGTACAAAACCGCTCCTGATCACCGAATGGGGGCCGCCTTCATCCACCAGGAATTCCTCGGGCAGCGCAGTCCTCCTTCCGGACAATGCGAATGCCACTGCTAATTATCGAAATCCACTGGCACGACAGTACCTACCAGGAAGGGTATGACAGCATGATGGAGAATAATGCGACATGCCAGGGAGGCTTCATCTTTGAGTGGACCGATGAATGGAACAAGATCGATACGCCCACCGTCCATAACCCCAGTACCGTCACAGAACACCAACTTCCCGGGAGGATGGTGGGACGAGGAGTGGTTCGGTATGAATGGGGTCCAGGTCAACGGAAGACCTCCGGCCAACCCGGATCCGGGTAAACCGGATATCCTTCTTCCACGGGCAGCGGTCGATCGGATGACCTCGCTCTGGGCTGACTACCCTTGAACCACTATTTTTTTTATTCAGGCGTTTCTTTAGAAAATTACGCATCCCGGAAAAGGAACCCGGAACTTATTGTAAAGGTGTTGAGAAGATTCGCGACATCGCTTTAGGAGGGTTTCATGGTAAAGAGGAGTCTGGCCATCCCAATAAAAACGGATTACATCCCGGACCGGAAGAAGGTTGGTTCCGGGCGGGTCCCTGGTCCGGCGATATATAAAGCCCCTGAAAAAGATGGGCTGACGCCATCATTTCCTCACAAATTTCAAGGGACATCCTCCGTTTTCAGTATGCTGCTCCGTGTGTAGGGCAGGGAATACCGGTAACTCACGATGAACCCTACGACAAGAGCGATTGCCACGGCTGGAAAGAGTTGCAGCTGGAAGACGATCGCAATGATCAGGGCAATGGCGATAGGGCTTCTGAGGAGTGTGACGCTGACCGCTGCGATAACGCAGACAATGCAGACGGCGAGCGGAATGGCAGGAAAGAGGCGGTAGATCAGGATTCCGACGGTTCCGCCGATGAAGAAGCTCGGGAATATGTACCCCCCGGCAAAACCGGTCGAGAACGAGAACGTGATAAGGAGGATCTTCACCACGACAATGGCGAGCAGCAGGAGTATACTTACCGCCATGTAGTGATTGATGAGAAACTGCAGCTGCTCGCTTCCCATGAAAAGCGTCAGGGGGAGCAGCATTCCGGCGATTCCAAGCCCGATACCCCCGGCCAGTCCGAGCAGGACAGGCCGGTCTTCGTATGGTTCGAAGATGCTGCGCATTTTCTTGTAGATCGTGATAAAAAAGATCCCGCAGCCTGCACCCACGATGCCGAGAAGGATACTGTAGACCAGGTCGATATCCCTGAAGGCTTCGTACTCGGGGAGAACGAAAGAATTGATCAGCAGGGTGCCGGAGACCAGGAAGTATACCGCTACCCCTGCCGTTGCCGCCACAATGGAAGGCAGAACCGCCTTCCAGGTCATAATGCCTTTTTCGAGCGTGGTCTCAATGAATATCAGGGCCCCGGCAAAGGGCGAGGAGAGGAATGCCCCAAAGAACCCGCTTATCGATGAGAGTGCGGAGAGGGTGACCACCGGGGCAGGCAACCGTGCCTTTTCGGCGACAACGGTGCCCACGGCCCCGCAGGAGACCGTGAGCGGGGCCTCCGGGCCGAGCGGTGCTCCGCAGACCAGGGATACCAGTCCCCGGGCGAAGAGCTCAACTCCCCGCTTCAGGGCAAACCGCCCCTTCTCGTTGAACTCGATCAGATCCTCGGCCATGATGGAGATCCCGCCCCTGAAGTAATGCCGGATCAGACCGACACCCAGCCCTCCGGCAGCACAAATGACCAGGATCCAGGGATTAAAGACCGGGGCAAGGGAATCGGTGGTAATCCCGCCCCACAGGATTCCGACAAAGAAGTCCTCTAAAAAGAAGAAGAGGATCATCATCAGGGCCCCGAGGGCTCCAAGACCGGAGACAAAGAGGAGGAGTATGTAGAACTTTCCCGTATTCAGCGATTCGGCGGCGGCGTCCACCGGGGAGTCACCCTGGATATCCGGCATGGTAATGTTTCCTTAAGGAAAAAAAGCCATGTAATTTTAAATACTCACCGATTTTTCTTTGCATTCTGCCGGAGATGATGTGAAAACGGATTAGAACTCATTGCAATAATACTTTTTTTAGGGGAAAAATTTGGGTATTTGTCAGGGATCATGCCTCAATAAGGGCCCACCAGTTTATATTCCGGGTGGTCTCCGGCTCGTCCGGAAACCTGTTCCTGCAAGATCTATAGAAGATCCTCCTAATATCACCGGTAATACACCCGGGGCCGGCCTGCTCCTTCCCGGCCGGGGCATCGTCCCCGGCACTCAATGCGACGGACTTCCTCCGGGGTTGAAGAAAATTCCCACCTTCACCCCGTGCAGGGGCAATATTTTATTTTCCTGACGTGTAGTCTGAAGCATGGAAAAGAAACAGGAGATCACTCTCGTTGAGATCCCGCCCCAGGCGGTGCTCGGGATCCGGAAAAAAGGGCATTATCCGGACATCGCGGTCCTGCTCCCGAAACTTTTCGAGTACGTGTTCAGCAGGGGCATCGGAATTGCCGGCATGCCGATGTTCCTCTGCCACGAGACCGGAAAAGAGGAGGCAATGGCAGCGAATGAGGCAGGGACGGCAGATATCGAGGTTGCAGTGCCGGTAATCGGAAACCCGGAAGGGAGCGGAGATATCAGGAGCTACACAGTCCCAGGCGGAAAGATGGCCCGCACGTTCCACAGGGGGCCGTACGAGGCGTGCGAACCGACCTACCTCGCACTCTTTGCATGGATCTGCGAGCACAACCTGAGGATATCAGGGCCGATCCGCGAGCTCTACCATAATGACCCGAACGAAGTGAAGCCTGATGAGATCCTGACCGAGATCCTGGCCCCGGTTGAGTGAACAGGTAGTACTCTGGTATACCTTCCCGAATAACCGCATCCCCTGTCTCAACTGCCCGTTTGAAGGGATAAAGGAAACCAGTACTTCCCGGCTTATACCTTTTTATCGAAACAGGAGTCCCGGAAGCCGGCTACTACCGCGTACATCCCCGATCGGTAGGGAGTTGTCACCCGGCGGAATCCCGCTGAGTGAAGCACGGCAGACCAGGTATCGGTCGTATACTCCCGAATCATCGGTTTCAGCGGACTGATCATCGCTGCAGATTCCTCCTCTGTAAGCCCGGAATTGAGCATGAACCGGTGCCAGGAAGTGCAGTAGAGGTCCAGTTCCCAGGCTGTACCGGGATGAAAAAGGTCACCGTTCAAAAAAAGGCCTTCATTGGTGAGCGATTTATACGCCCTCCGTGCAATACCCTGCCTGTCAGCAGGAGAGAGCTGGAAGAGGCACTGGGTGGTTACGATAACGTCATACGGGCCTTCCGGCCATTCTCCCCGGATATCCCCTTCGATAAAGACTGAGCCGGCAAGTCCGGGCTTCTCTCTCGCAATGGCTATCGCTTCAGGATTCCGGTCGATGCAGGAGAGGTGAACTGATGGACGGATCGTCCTTAAGACTTCGGATAAAAACCCGGTCCCGCTCCCGAGCTCCAGGAGTTTCCCTGCGCCAGCCGGGACAAATTCCGCCACCGTGCTGTAGAATGCCTCCCAGTGCGGGATTACCAACGGGATGAGTGGGTCATAATTGCAGGGGTCCTCCAGACCCGGGCAGGTCCTGGTTTTCATTGGTCTGACAGGAAGATAATGTGCAGATAAGAAATAACAGTGTTTCCCCTTGCGGGAGAAGTCCGGGGCATCAATAGGTTATTAACACCTTACCGCAGGTGTCTTCCCTGTATCGGGTATGATGGTACCAGTCGAATTTTTAGCCATTTGAGTTTCCGGGGACCCGTTCAAGGGTGAGATTGCGACCGGGCTCCAGAAACTCATTGACAGTAAACTGATTAAAATCATTGATCCTGTCTTCGTGACTAAGGATGCCAGAGGGAATACGAACTAAATCGCACTGGAGAACCTCGACAAAGAGACGGGACTGGTGCGTAGAACCTGTGTGGCCGGAGCGGGGCGATCGGGTCATCCGTCAATGTCAGGAGAGCCTGGAAAAAACATACTATTCAGAATGCGAGTCAGAAAATCCCAAAATAAATATCAGTGCCAAAACTCAAATGCCAGTCTATGAAGACGAATATTTTTTACACCTGCTCTGTTGTGGCAATCATCATTGCCTGTGTCATCATCACCGGGTGTACCAGCTCAAAGGATCAGAATAACCCGCCGGAACTGACCAGAGCGGCAGACCTGGATGAAGCCCTCTCATCGTTTGACGGATACCTTGAAAGTTCTGCTGCCGACTGGTATGTGAACAGTTCACATTGCGACCTGAATGCCTGCAGGCAGCAACTCATCGCAGAGAATGGTGATCAGGTAGTGGTAACCATCACGGGATATAATTCCGGGGCCGGTGCTGCAGATGCGTATGCCGCGGTGAAGAAGGGGCTGGCTGAATATTCTATAACTGATGTGCAAATCGCTGATGCAGGGTATGCCTGGCACAGGGGCGCCCTGAGTGAGAGCGGGTTCGTTTCCGGGCCGGTCATCGGGGTAGTTGATTACCAGATCGCAAAAGGGAATGCAACCGATCAGGAGTCCACCAGTCTTGCGATAATTCTCGCGGATATGTTAATAAAATAGTAATTTTTCAGTTCTGGCATGTGAGGGGCCGGGGGCCACAGGGATTTTTCTCCTTTTTCAGAAAAAGTATGGATCCAGAGGACTGGAGCATCCGCTGAATGAATCGGACCGGGAGTACCGATCAGAGGTCTTTATTACCGGGAATCTACAGGATTGATCCGGTGCCGGGAAGATTTACCTGTTGGGATACTTTGACTGTAGAAAATTACAGATGAAAATATTCCCGGCAATCGTGCAAAAATCCCGGGGAAAGAGAGGATTCCGGGTTATCAATACATTATTAAATCCTCACGGTAACAGTCTCCCTGTATCGAGTATGTTGGGACCAATCGAATTTTTTGCAATCGAGTTTCCGGGGAACAAATTCAAGGGTGAGATTGCACCCGAACTCGTGAAACTTGTCGACAGCAGAATGATCAGGATCATCGATCTCGTCTTCGTGATAAAGGATGGGAAGGGCAACACGAAATCGATCGAACTGGAGGAGATCGACAGCGAGACCGGGAAATTCTTCAATAATCTCGGGATCGATGTTTCGGGACTGATATCAGAGGATGATATCGATACCATGGCCGCGACGCTCTCTCCGGACAGCTCGGCGGCGTTCCTGCTCTTCGAACACCTCTGGGCATTAAAATTGCGGGATGCCATCATCAATGCGGACGGCAGGCTGATAGCCGATGAACGCATCCCTGTTGCTGTCATAGAAAAGGCACTGGAATCGAAGAAGATGGAGATCCACCGGTAAATAAAGAGAATTTCGGAGGGAAAGAAAAATGGTAATCGTACGACGGGGCCATCCAATCCTTGGAGCTGCCATTGTTGGTGGCGTGGCATATAAAGTGGGCCAGGCGGGAGCCCAGAAGCAGGCCGCCCAGCAGGCACAACAACAGGCACAGCAGCAGGCTGCCGCTGCCCCGGCAGCGCCCGACATGAGCCAGAAATACGCCCAGATCGAACAGCTGAACAGGCTGAAACAGAGCGGCGCACTGACCGATGAAGAGTTCCAGAGGGAAAAACAGAAGATACTGGGATCCTGATACCGGAGATAGCGGAAAAGGGAACGGAATCCCGGTCCTGTAGTGATTCAATCAATTTTTCGACAGGATGTACGGTTTGATATGTCGGCCTGCCGGACCATGGCAAACGGGCCATTCATACCTGTCGGCAGGATTATTCTGTTTGTCCTTTCGGATCTGCTGGCACAGGTGCCATTCGGCAATCTTCCCGGCATGTTGCATACCG
The DNA here is from genome assembly GCA_002503825.1 of Methanoregulaceae archaeon UBA467. Taxonomy (GTDB): domain Archaea; phylum Halobacteriota; class Methanomicrobia; order Methanomicrobiales; family Methanospirillaceae; genus UBA467. The sequence continues at coordinate 27,244 of DASP01000003.1, read as the reverse complement.
GGGGGATCTCTTTTTCCGTGCCTTTCAGTCCTTCCGTGCAGCGATAACACAAAAGCCGGTCACGGACTCAGTGCAGTCAACACGAAACCCGGTTTTTACGAGGAGTGCCCGGACTTCTTCAGGTGTATAGAAACGGGCACAGGAGAGAAATCTCCGTTTTCCTTCCTCGGGTTTATATTTCCTGGCAATCTGCCCGTCCCTTTCGATAAATCCAATGACGAATGTCCCATCCGGGATAAGGATCCGGTGGAGTTCGCAAAATGCAGGGACAGGGTCATCCAGGAAACAGATGACCGTTACCATGAGCACAGATGAGCAGGATTCATCCCTGATCGGGATTGATTCCGCTCTTCCGCGGATAACCCCGATCCCCCGCTGCCGTGCCATCAGGCCGAGGCTGTGCGATGGTTCGATCCCGAGCGGGATTCCAAGCGGTGCAGCAAACCTCCCGGACCCGGCACCCACTTCAATGGCCCGTGAGTCCGGATTGGGCAGGAGACGACGGATCCGGGCCAGTTCCGCGTGATACTCCTCGCGGTGCTCCTCGAACCAGTGATCATACTCCTTTGCATACCGCTCGAACACATCTTCCGGCATTGCACTTCACGGACCTGTTGTTTCAGCAGTCACGGGATTCCGGTCCCGGGTTGCTTTTGATATATTCCTCCTCGTGCATACGTAACTATTGACCGGATTTTCAGGTTACGCTGTAACATCCTGCCAGGCTGATCATTTTGAGGTATCCAGCGGCAATAAATGCTGTTCTTCCCGGAACCCTATAGAGTTAAATACGACTGTGGTAATTTTACCTTGATCAATCATGGCGAAAAAAATCCTTACGACAAACCAGGGACGGGACGATGCAGAGCGGTGAAGGGTTTTCCGGCACGGTGAACTATGAGCCCGACAGCCTCGGCGGAGGTATGCCTGCGGAGTCAGGCGGTCCCGTATTTGGAAGCCGGCCGTTCGTCGGGGAACAGGTACGTGAGAAGATCGCGATGACCAATGATTTCCGGCAGGCCGGTGAACGCTACCGGTCGCGGTCAAAGAAAGACCAGGGCCGCCTCGTGGATAAGATCGTTGATTCGCGCTCTCATGCCTCGAAGGTGATCCAGAAGAGGATGGTTGAGAGCCTCACGAATTCAGATAAAGATCTCGGAAAGCGCGTGGCAAAAGGATTAAAGCTTTGATCAGTGCACAATCGTATTCACCACGCCTGATCTCGTGGAACATTACCCTCAGGTGTCCCCTGAAGTGCGCCCATTGTTACGTGGACGCAGGCGATCGTGAGGCAGAAGGGGTACTTTCCACCAGTGAGGCATTCGGCGTCATCGACCAGGTATGCAGGACCGGGAAACCTGTTGTCGTACTCTCCGGGGGCGAACCGCTCATGAGGGAGGACCTCTTCGACATCGCCCGGTACGGCACCGATCAGGGGCTCCGGATGGTCATGGGTTCAAGCGGGATGCTGATCGATAAGACGACGGCCGCACAGATCAGCGAGGCGGGAATCAAAGCCGTTGCCATCAGCCTCGATTCTGCATCCCCGGCCATTCACGATTCGTTCCGCGGGCTGGACGGCGTGTGGGAGAAAGCAGTTCAGGCAATCCGCAATTGCCGGGACGAGGGGATCGGTGTCCAGATCAACATGTCGGTCTTACATTCCGGTATCGCCGGTGTAGAGGCGGTGGTCGAAATGGGTACAACGCTTGGCGTCCGCGATTACCAGGTCTTCTTCCCGGTGTCAACCGGGAGGGCACGGGAGATAAAACCCGGAAGTCCGCAGGAGTATGAGGCACTGATCCGGCAGATCCTTATCAGATATCAAAACAGCGACGTGAACATACGCCCGACCTGTGCCCCGCAATTCCGCCGCATAGCAGATGATCTTGGAATAAATAATCCCGCATGGGGCAGGGGTTGCATCGCCGGCATCAGTTATTGCCGTATTTATGCAAACGGTGACGTGACCCCGTGCCCCTACCTTCCGGTAAGTGCCGGCAACGTCAGGGTTACTCCGTTTCACGAGATCTGGAATAATTCCGGGATCTTTGCAGCACTCCGCGACCCGGATCTCCTTACCGGGAAGTGCGGGAGGTGCAGGTTCAAAACCATCTGTGGAGGGTGCAGGGCCCGGGCGTACCGGGGTGCAGACGCATTTTCGCTCCACTGGTGTGACGGGCTTGCCCGGCCCGATGAACTCATCGGAGTTCTCTGTGCCGAAGATCCGTATTGCCTGTACGAGCCGGAGGGTCTCCAGGTATGACAGGTCATCCCCTGCCTGACGAAACGGACCTCCAGATTCTTGACGCCCTGCAGGACGATATCCCGCTCGTCCCCAGGCCGTTCGAAGCAATCGCACAGCGGCTGGGAATCCCTGAGCAGGTCTTTCTTGACCGGCTGGAACGGCTTTTGGAAGAGGGCATTATTAAGGCGATATCCCCCATCCTCGAAGCCCGGCCGATGGGGCTTTGTGCATCGACACTGGTTGCACTTCATGTACCCGACGAAAGAGTGCACGAGACTGCAGCCATTATCAACGGCTACCCAGGGGTCTCCCATAATTTCCGGCGTGATCATTACTACGCGCTCTGGTTTACCATTTCAGGTAAAAGTGAAGAAGACATACAGCGTGTACTGGCAGAAATCCTGCGGCGGACAGGAATCCCTGGCCGTGATGCCCTTAACCTTCCCACGATAAGAAAACTCAAGATCGACGTGCGGTTTTCTTTCTTAAACGACGAAGAACAGGAGGATAATTATGGACCCGCTTGATCTGCACCTGCTCTCCGAACTTGAGGGCGGACTCCCTCCTGTCAGAGAACCGTACGAAGAGATCGGAAGGCGGCTGAACCTTACCGGCAGCGAGGTCCTCGAAAGAATCCGGAAACTTCAGAACGCGGGGATAATCCGGAAATTCCGGGCACGCATCAACCAGAGGAGGGTCGGGATATCAGCAAATGCCCTTGTTGCATGGAAACACGTCGATTCACTGAACGGAGATATGGGGTCCCTGCTGGCGTCGTACCCGTGTGTCACCCACTGCTACGAACGCCTGCCGGTGCCGGGCAGGTGGGAGTACACCGTCTATACCGTGCATCACGGGTATAGCCGGGATGCAGTTCTTGCTGAAATCGGGGAGATTGCGGATCACATCTGTGCCCATGAGTATGTCGTCCTCTTCAGTACTGAAGAGTTCAAACGGGTCCCGAACGTCCGGGTCCGGGAAAACGGGAGTAATACGGCATGAACCGGATCACCCAGTGCATACACGGGCGGGGAACGGTGAGTGCCGTGATGAAGCACCGGAACAGCCCGGCCGGTCAGGTGCCAAGCAGGTACCTCGCATTTGCAGGTCTGCGCAGGCCTGTTGTGTTCTGGAATGTTACGAACCTGTGCAACCTCAGCTGCAGGCACTGTTACAGCCAGTCCGGTCCGCAGGACCGGAGAGGAGGGGAACTGACGACAACCGAGGCACTCGGCCTCATCGACGACCTGGCCGGCATGGGCGTTCCGCTGATCCTGTTCACGGGCGGGGAACCCCTCATGCGCGAAGATATCTGGGACCTGGCTGATTATGCCGCCCTGAAAGGGATAAAGACCGCGCTCAGCACCAACGGCACCCTTATCACGGCGGAAACAGCCGGAAAAATAAGGAAATGCGGTATTGAATATGCCGGTATCTCGCTTGACGGGGCCTGTGCAGAAACCCATGACCGTTTCAGGAATTCGCCCGGCTCATTCAGGCGATCAATAGCTGCCTTTGCCCATTGCCGTGAGGCCGGAGTCCGGTGCGGGGTCCGGGTCACCCTCACCCGGGAGAACCGCGATGAACTTGAACCACTCATCGATCTCGCCCTGACACTTGGGGCATCCAGGTTCTGCCTGTACTGGCTGGTGCCCTGCGGCCGGGGGAGGGATGCCTACGAACGGTTGCAACTCGGCAGTGAAGAGGTTACCGGAGCCCTTGACAGTCTCTACCGGAAAGCAAAGGAGACCGGCCCGGATGCAATGGAGTACCTGACAGTCGATGCGCCCCAGGACGGCATCCACCTGCTCCGGTCGATGGAGCGTGACGGATCGCCGGATCTTGAAGATGCAGAAAAACTCCTGAAATCCCTGAAAGGCGGGTGCAGCGCGGGAGACCGCGTGGCAAACATCGATCCTGCGGGAAATGTATATCCCTGCCAGTTCGCCCGTTCACCTGATTTTTTAACCGGGAATATCAGGGAACGCCGGTTTTCCCGGATCTGGGCGGACGACTCCCATCCGGTTCTAGCGCGTTTCCGGAGTAAAAACCCGTCAATCGGGGGAAAATGCAGGGATTGCGGTTATTTTCATCTCTGCGGAGGAGGGTGCCGGGTCCGTGCATATTCCGCGGCGGGAGATTTTTCAGCGGAAGATCCGTTCTGTTTTATTGAACAGGACCACAATGAACGTGAATAGGGTCACAGGTACTGCAGCGGTTCCCCGGACCTGCCGCAGTATCAGGGGCGAACCGGGTATCCACGTTTCTCAGCTTTTTTTCCCTGGTGATACATGATCAGGAGTACGGCAAGTATGATCGGGTAAATAATATCCATGTACATCACAGGGCCGGCATTGTTGGGCGCAAAGTCGCCATGTGCGACCAGTTCGTAGACATGTCCGAGCCCTGCCCCCACTGAAAAAATCCCTGTACCCAGGATCGTTGCAGTAAAAAAACCTTCATTCCTGAATTTCAGGCAGAAAATACCGACAATTCCCATCGAGAGGTCCCACATCCCGACTTCACGCTGGAACGGGCTCCCCGGCGGCCAGCCGATAGATGCGGCAACCTGGTCAGACAAGAAAAGGTGCCCGAGTCCCCCGTAAATATAAGCAAGTCCCAGTCCTGCGGCGAGCTGCCAGACAAGGACCGTTTCGAGTGCCGACAGCCCCCGGTAGTGTTTCAGGTAAATATGAACCAGTGAGATGAGTGCCCCGAGTACAGGGAAAAATACCGGCCAGATCAGTCCGATGAGAGTCATTACTGGTAGTAGGGCAGAGGAAGATAAAAACCGGACGGGCAGGTCGGAAGTAAGGCTGCAGGACCGGGCCATCCGGGTAACCAGGTGGGCCAGGAGTGTCATCCGCCCTTACTATCCGGCCCCCGTGATGACTGTAACGGTAAGATTTTAATGATCGCACGGTTTTAATTCATAATTGCGGTCATCCCGCAAGGACGACCCGGATCTGCGCATCCTGGCAATTACGCGGACCTTATGCAAAAAGATGGAATTGCTCATCAGATTGAGGCCGGATTTATAGAAAATGATCTCCCGGATCGTATATCAGGTGGTTCTGAATGTTCCGGAGACAGGAATTTTATGGCGCCAGGCAAAACGAGCCCCACTCCGGAGGCAAATTCAGGGTAACTTATAAATATGTGGCGATGCTTTAATCTTTTGAGGTAATCAAGGTGGCAGATTTACCTATTGCGGCAGTTGTAAGGATTGCCAAAAAGAATGGAGCTGAGAGAGTCGGAAGCGACGCTGCAGAAGCTCTGGTAGCAAAGACAGAAGACTACATTGCAAACCTTGTCAAAGAAGCGAACCGGCTTGCAATGCACGCAGGTCGAAAGACGATCAAGGAAGAGGATGTTGATCTCGCGGCAAAGTCCGCCTGAATTCATCCTTTTTATTAGTTCTCTTTTAAAAAAGATTATTCCCTGCCGGTAATTCCTGTACGGGCAGATTAAGACACAATGGCCCGGGTCTTAAATCTCACCGGTCCGGGGGACCTGCAGCCACGAAACTGCTTCTGCCGGCCAGTCTTCCGGTTCAATCATCAGGTGTTTTATCACTTTTTCCAGTGCAGCCATACCCTGTCCGCCCCCCAGAAAAGTGCTGATGTTCCGGGAAGGCCGGAGAAAACAAATTAGATACTCTTTTTCCTTTGCAGGGCAATATCTAGAAGATTTATGGCATGCCCGTCTGCCAGATAATGGTTTGGAGTTTAGTTTATGGTTACAATTCTTGTTGTTGATGATTCGGCATTCCAGCGAAAGATACTGTCAAATACCCTCACCGGGATGGGGTATCAGGTCATTACCGCAGACAATGGAGAAGAGGGTATTGAAAAGGCATCTGACAGAAAACCGGATGTCATTATCACCGACCTTCTCATGCCCGAGTACGACGGGTTCTGGGTGCTTGAGCAGATGAAAACAAAGCAGATCAAGATACCTGTAATCGTTGTAACCTCTGATGTCCAGGTGAGTACGAGGGACAGCTGCCGTCGGATGGGGGCAATGGCATTCCTCAATAAGCCTGCAAAAAAAGAAGATTTGCAACCTGCAATCAGCAGTGCGCTTGCCGGCGGTATCCATGAAAGCTGTCGATAAAGAGACTATTGATGCAATCCGGGAAATCGTCAATATTGGCGTCGGGAGAGCTGCCGGCCAGCTTAACGAGATGACCGGATCACACATCCGCCTTAAAATACCGTTTATTGACCTTATCCCGTTTAAGGATATTACAAAAAAGGACCAGAAGATCATCTCAGGTGACGTTTTATCGGCAGTCCTGCTCGATTTTAACGGTTCGTTTACAGGGGTCACCGCGGTGGTGTTTCCACCGGAGAGTGCTCTCGCCCTTGTCATGCTGCTGACCGGTGAAACCGAAGACAGCCCGGATCTTGATGTCATGAGGATCGAGGCCCTCAAGGAGGTAGGAAACATCATCATCAATGCAGTGATGGGGTCCATAGCAAATGTCCTTTCAGAACATCTCACGTACTCGCTGCCGGTCTATTATGAAGGTGCCGTCGGAGATATTGCAGGGCTGAAAAAAGCACGTGCAATCGATGAATGGGTTTTACTTGCACGTGCGAGTTTTTTAATCGAATCACTCAATATTGAAGGAGATATACTCCTTATTCTCGAGGTCGGATCGCTCGACCATCTTGTAAAAAGTATCAGGCAGGCCTTGGACAGATGAGTGACCGGATGGAAGAATCACGCTCCTTAGATCCGTGTTTCACACTGTATGACATGATTCCGAGCGGAGTAATAGTCCTCGGACCTGACTTCTCTGTTCTTTTCTGGAATGCCTGTATGGCCGGGTGGACCGGGATTACACCGGAAGAGGCTGTGGGTATGAATCTTTTTGACCGGTACCCCTCCCTTAAAAACCCTGCAGTAATGACACGGGTAAACCAGATGTTCAGCGGCGGCCCTGCAGTCCTCTTCTCTTCGATGTTCCATCCCCACCTGTTTCCCTGCACGCTCCCGAACGGGACACTCCGCGTCCAGAAGACATCGTTCATCCCGATGAGTAACCACAATAAAGAAATTTATGCCCTTGTGATCATCGAGGACGTCTCTGACCTTACCCGGCAGGTGAGGGCATACCGGGAGATGAAAAAAGTCAGCGAGCGCCAGCTTGAAGAACTGAAAAAGGCACAGGATGCGGTATTCCAGGCAAATAAAAAACTAAACCTGCTTAACAGTATCACCCGGCATGATATCATGAACAAGATGATGGTCTTAAACGGGTATCTCTACCTCTCAAAGGAGATGGATCCTGGTGACCCGGGTATCATGTCGTTTATTGATAAGGAGATAGATGCCGTCGAGGCAATTAAGACCCATATTCAGTTTACAGGCTTTTACCAGGATATAGGGGTCAAGTCGGCAGTATGGCAGGACGTTGCAGCGACAATCAGGTCTGCAACGGCATCCCTGATTACCCCCGGGATTACGCTGACTATCGATCTTCCCGCGATGGAGATTTATGCGGATCCACTTCTTCAGAAAGTATTTTACAATCTTGTCGAAAATTCGATCCGGCACGGTGAGACTATTTCCCGGATACGGTTTTCATGTTCGGGATCCGGCCGGGAATGCCTGATTATTTACGAGGATAATGGTGTCGGCGTCCGGGATGACGTAAAGGAGAAGATATTCCGGCGTGAGTTTTTCAGGCATACCGGTTTTGGTCTCTTCCTCTCCCGGGAGATTCTTGCGATAACCCACATCTCGATCTGTGAAAACGGGGTTGCCGGGAAAGGTGTCCGCTTCGAGATGGCTGTTCCTGAAGGCGCATACCGTCCGGCAGGGGACTCCACACAAAAAGCAGTATAAGTGGTTATTTTCATGGTCTCCCTGGAAAACTGTTCCGTATAACTGTTTCTTTTTTTTGGGATCCTGTTGGGTAATCCTGCTCTCCTGCAAAACATACGGTCATAAACGGATGATTCCCTGTGATGGTCCCGGATATTTCCGGGAGAAATGCAGGTTTGTTTAACCGTTCAGGCTTTATTGGCAAAGTGGATCCTGACAGGGCCGGGAGGATACGGACCTCTTTTGACCGGCTATGACTCAATTCCTCATCGTATGTCGTATATGGAATTCCCTCTGCAGACCCTTTTCAGATCCGAAAATAACATTACGTAGACCCGCTACCTCTGTATCAGGCGTCTTATCAATGAATCACCGCATTTTCATCTGTACTCTTCTCCTGGCAGGCCTCATCTGTCTGCCCTGCACCGGGGTGACGGCCCTCTCCGGAAGGGTCTACGACGGGCTCACCCTGGATGAAAGCGTCCCGGTTCCCGGGATAACCATCTCCTGTTACTGCAGCCAGCAGGCGCAGGACCCTGCCAAAATGATCTCCTGGGGAACCCTGATAGGGCAGTCGGTGACCGATCCTGCCGGGTACTGGGAAATCCCTGTACTTCAGGCATGTCCGTACTACGTACTTATCAGGTCATCGGCAGCCGCACCCATGATCAACGAAGGTGCCACCAGTGTGGGAGGAACGGTCATCGACCCTGAAATGATCGAGTATGCCGGCCCTCTCCCAGGCAGGACACTGACAGGAAACAAGTTCTGGTACCGCACTGAGCGGTTCTCGGGCAGGGTTTACGAAGGGGCTCCTGGTGATGAGAGCACCCCGGTTGCGGGAATTGATATATCGTGTCATTGTGCAGGAGGACCGGTCAATCCCGATCCCGCGCTGCCGCTCCCGGCCGGGTCAATCACCGGGCAGACGCAGACCGATCCTGCCGGGTACTGGGAAATCACCCCGGTGAGCGGGTGCAGCCCGTATTACCTTATCCTCCTTGAACTCCCGCCTGCGTTCCCGTTATCACCGAATGGCGCAACCTCGGCCGGGGGTGACGCAGTCCGGCCCACTGTAATCCAGTACGGCAACCCGTCCGGGATTGAACCATTGCAGGGAAAGGTGCTGACCGGGAACAAGTTCTGGCTCACTTCCGCAACCGTCCCGGGAAGCACTCCCGCTCAGACCCCTGCATCGCCGTCTCCTTCAAATATCCCTGCTCCTGCCACTCCGTTACCGGGAACTCAGCAGTTCACGCCGTCAGATCCGGGTACAGGACCTGAGGCTGCGCCGGTGATACCTGTTGATACTCCCCCCGAGGGAGAGCCGGAATCCCAGGGAGGAGTCCCGCCTGAGGAAGTGGTGATAACAGGACAGGTGTTCCGGCAGGTTCCCGGTGCAGGTGAAGAGCCCCTGACCGGGGCGCCGGTAGAGATTTTCTGTTCAGAAGCTCCGGGTTCCCCGGGTATCCCGTCAGGAGCTGTCGAGACCGATGCAGGGGGCTCGTATAATTTCAGGATGCCCGGTGGCTGCAGGTATTATATTCTCGTCGCGCACCCTGCAGATGAGGTGATACTGGCAAGCTCCCCCACCGGGGTCGTTGTCGACGGGAACAGGATCGTAATCCCTGCACCTGTACCGGGTTCACCTGCAGAAGCCAACAATTTTGTACTCTCAGCGTCGATGCCCGGGCCTGAAAGGAATGAAACCGCGATTCCAGGGATCAGCCTGCTGACCTGGGGAGTACTGACTGCCGGTGCAGCGGTTCTTATCATATTCCTTGGCATTTTATGGAAAAAGCAAAAGGATGAATGAGGAATGACTCTCGCACCCGGGGGTGGTCGTCGCGTTTGAAGCGTGCCCTTTCCAGGCACGCCATTCTGCCAAAGAGCGGTACACCGCGGATGCCAGGCGACATGGAATCCGGGAAAGTGTTGATGCATGTATTTTACTTTTTAGAGTTGTTCAGGATCCGGAACGGGCAGCAGCGGGGCATTTTATGACAGCCGTATCTCCATCCCGTGAGCACCCGGCAGGTGTGGTTTAATATCTGCAGGCCCCCGTACTATTCCGGGAGAATGAGAATGAAGGTAGTGGCATTCAACGGCAGCCCGAGAAAAGACGGAAATACGCAGCGTCTCCTGCAACAGGTCCTTGACACCCTCGAAAAACATGGGATTAAAACAGAACTTGTTCATACGGGGGGAAAACCGGTGCATGGCTGTACCGCCTGCATGAAATGTTTTGAGAAAAAGAACGGACGTTGCGTGATTGAAGATGATATCGTCAACAGCTGTATCGAAAAGATGAAAGCGGCAGATGGTATCATCATCGGGTCCCCCACCTATTTCGCAGACGTCAGCACCGAGACCAAGGCCCTGATCGATCGCGCAGGTTTTACAGGTATTGCAAACGACGGCCTGTATTCCAGGAAAGCCGGGGCGGCAGTGGTTGCGGTACGCAGGGCCGGGGCAGTCCATGCCCTTGATACCATCAATCACTTCTTTGGTATCAGTTCCATGTTCACCGTCGGGTCCTCGTACTGGAACCTCGGTATCGGGCTTGCAGCCGGCGACGTGGAACAGGACCTGGAGGGAATCGATACAATGGTCACACTCGGTGAAAACATGGCGTGGCTGTTGAAAAAGATGCACGGGTAAACAATAACTACCATCAAACAGAACGACGAGTCAGATACAATGAGTACCTATAAACCCGGGGATGTAATCCTGGCCCCGGTACTGCCCGGCACTTCATGGGAGCGCAAAGTCCGACCGGCAGTGGTCATCTCCGCGGACGGCGGAGTCCTTGTGGTATGTCCGGTTTCGAGCAGCCCTTCAACTGACATGCCGTCGAAGAAACTCGAACTGTATGACTTTTCATCAGGCGGTCTTGATATTACAGGTGAGAGTTATATTCTTCTTTCCTGCTGCTGCAGGGTTAATGTAAGGGATGTTATCGGGCTGAAAGGGAGGCTTTCATCCGAATTCCTGCAGGAGATCAAAGCCGGTTTCATGACGACGAGGCCGGGGTCAGGACAAAAAAAATCAACCTGACGTTTTTTCACCGGCATTTCAGCCTTTTTAAAAAGCATTCACCCGGATTGCAGGTATCATTCCGTCGCCTCATGAGTAAATATCTCATGCCTGCCGGCCTTACAATTTAATCGATGCACGGGGATTATTTCTGGAAACGAGAAAGTTGGGCGGTGGTTATGCCCGGGTTCAACAGGTCCGCCTCCTGTTCATGTGAATGACAGAAATGAAATCAGAATTACCCTTTCCTTACTTTTTCCCGGGTCCCGGGGACTGCATTATACGATAACGGCTGAAGGAGAGTCCATCTGCCCATACCAATACATATCTATAATGGGTTCATTAAGTCTCAATATCTATTGAGGGATTGCATATGGTCGATGCACACGAAAAAGACAAGGTTATTTTTGCAGCCACCATGGCTGCGACGTTTGAGCCGGACTCGATGACGAACGACAAGATCGAGGCCGCGACAAAGGGACACGGGGCACTCGTCATACCGGTCTTCGCAGCGGCAAACTCACTTGCCGAGGATATATTCTGCCCGATTGGCGGGCCGGAAATGGCACTGATGAATCGCATGATGGTTGTCGATGCCGCAGCTCCCGAACTTCCCCTCGACATGGTAATTGACAAGGCGGTAAAAGCAGCAATGAATGCCGGGGCTATACCTGAGAATGCGGCGCTCATCGTTGCCGCACTTGCGTATTTTTCAGGTTCCTGTGCCCGTTCAGGTGTTCCTCTCGGAAACAGGAAACTCGGGGCAATAGCCCGCATACATGCCGGTGCACCCCGGACAAGTGCCATTGCACTCGTTACCGGAAAATTTACCCATCGCATCCCGTCGTTTCCGGCATACCTTGCAGTATACGAAGCCCTGATGGCGAAGAAGCTTACCAAGGTGGACGGTGCCATACTCCCGCCGTTCATCGCCGGTGGTGCAATCTACGGGCATTCCGCACTTGGTGAGGACTACAACATCCCGGAACTTGCATATAATGCCGCAAAGATCGGGACAGAGGCGATGATGACCAGCATGGAAGGTGCCGGTATCACCCCGTATGCCCTCTGGCCGGCATTGATCGGTGCAACTATTGCGATGGAGATTGTGCACCCCGATGCACTGCTTGGAGAAAAATTCGGGAAGTTCGGGCGTATTGACTCGGCGACACTTGCCGGGCAGGGCGCACGTGATGCTGCGAAGCTCCCTGAAAAGATCCATATGCGGGGCACGCACGAGGAGTTCGACACCGCAAAGGTCATAGGGGATTTCGGCCTGATCCTGAAGGATATCGGCGGGCCTTCGGTCATCGGGTCCATGGCGCTTTCAGAGATATTTGCAGGGTTTGAAGAGTCAGCCTCGATCGGTGCCGGTTTTTCAGGAGGCCCGGTGAACCCGCCGCTCGGTCACCTCGAAGGGGACTGTGTACCGATCATGAGGCTCCTCCTTAAGCACAAGGGAGACCTGTTTGCAGCCGCAGAAGCAGTGAGGGAATATAAGATGAACTCGTTCATCGACCCTGAGATGGCCCTCTGCGGACTCAATACCATCTCGAGGAAAGCAGAGCAGGTGACCCGCGGTGCGGTGACAAAGGTGTGCATCCTCGCAACCGAGGGTATCAGGGACAGGGCCATTTACCGCAGGGCCGCACACGCGTATGACATTATCAAGAGCGGAAAGACCGTGGCAGATGCAACACGCACCCTTGACGAAGAACGGCTCGCGTATGTCGAAGAGCGGGGGTCCATGGTCCTGTCGATGTTCACCGGCAAAAAAATCCAGCTCAAATTCACGGCGATAAAACCGCACGGCCGGAGGACCGACAAATTCACCGAGCGTTACTGGGGCTTTGACTCAAACGCCTCCTATGACGTGACCATTGACGGTAAAAAATACCATGTCGAAAACCTGAGCGGAAAAGAAGTGCCTGCATTTGCACTGGAAGGGAAAAACCGTGACAACCCTGACTGGCCGATTGCGCTCTTTGCAGGTGCGGTCCTGACGCAGGAACTGCAGTACATCGGCCATACCATCATCAATATCACCGTCCCCGCTGCCGTCGCTGCACTTCTTGGAACAGAGGCCAAAGCAGCAGCGTACGGTGCAGAAGACGGTGCATACCTGACACGGGCCATACCTGGCGCAGGGGATAAGGCCTTCGATGTGGCAAAACTGGCAGGACATATCTATCAGAACCTCAACACGCCCTTCCCGTAACCAGCATGAAGACACTGTTCCTAGACCCGTCGAAAGGGGGGATATCGGGAGAGACACTGGCAGCGGCGCTTTTGGACCTCGCAGGCGGGGCCGGCCTGCTTTATCCCCTGGCAAAAACGGTGGCGGAGGTTTGCGAAACCGGAGATTTCTCTTTTTCGCTTGAAAAATCCGGGACCGGGATTAAGAGGAACATAATCTCGGTGAAGTGCGGGACTTATGACAATCCTGCCGGACCCGTAACCCGGCAGGTGCTTGAGGATGTGCTTGCCGAGATCCACCCGGATGAACGGACGCAAACGGTGGCCCGGGGGGTGCTCGAAGAACTTGAGACAGCGGCAGAAAAGACCTGCTACGGGCATGGATACGCTATTCCTCCTCCCTGCGAGACGGTGTTTACCATCCTCGGACCCCTGCTGGTCCTGGAATCCCTCTTTCCTGCCGGGTGTTCTATAGAATCGGCACCCCCTGCACTGGGCCCTGTTGAACGGACCGGCTCATCAGCGCTCGCTCTTGAAATTCTTATCCGGAATCAGATCCCGTATATTCCGGGTCCGGCCTGCGGGGTGAATACGACTCCGGTCGGAGTGGCATTGCTTGCATCACTTGCAGATGTGGGAGACCGGTTTCCCGCAATGATACCGGCCCGGACAGGGTATGGCACTGTCAGGACTGAAGGCTCCGGCGATGCCGGCCTTCTGGCAGTCGTAGAAGGAGAGGTATCAGATCTCATCGAGGACCATGTCGTGATACTCGAAACAAATCTCGATGATATTCCCGGAGAAGTGATTGGATACACAATGGAACGGCTGTTTGCGGCAGGTGCGGTGGATGTGTTTATCATACCTGCACAAGGGAAAAAGAACCGGCCGGTCCAGATGATATCGGTCATTACCAGCCGTTCTGATTACCCGCGCCACCTCAGGATCCTGATGGAGGAGACGGGCACACTTGGCGTGCGGGTCAGGGAAGTCCCGCGGCTGGTGGCGGACCGGGAAAAAGTCCCGGTGCCTGTTACCATCGGCGGCAGGGACTATATCGTGAGAGTAAAGACGTCTAAGGCGTACGGCAGGGTAATTGCAATAAAACCAGAGTATGAGGACCTGGGAATTATTTCGCGGGAATTGAACGTCCCGCTCCGGCATGTGGCCGACGAAGTCAGGAAGCAGGTCGCGCAGGGGGGGTATCCGGCCGGCACCCGGGACCCGAAGACCTGATACAATCCATTCCTCCGGCATTTCTCAACGGCGCGGACTTATCCCTTTAATGCCCGGCGTTTCAGGAAAAATCGAAATGAGCCGTCGGACCCGGGTATGTCATCCTTCTTCGAGTGCAATCAGCACTGCCTTCCTGAATACAATTTCCGGGGCTTCATGACAGACCGACCCGTCGGCATTCACCAGGAGCCTTCGATGGCTTGTATTCATCCTGCACCGTGATGCATGGCAGTAGTCCTGTGATTGTCCGGCCTGTTCAAGAAGCGATTCAAGGCTCGTGCCGTTAAGACAGACCGACAGGTTCCCATCATCGTGTGCCGGTGTGAAAGGCTCGTGCGAGACCACGGTCCCGTCTGACGTAAGGAGCGGTGTAAGTTCATCCAGTAATATAAAAAAGTCTTTATCGGAATCATTACACCGGTAGCAGCGGCCCCCGGGAAATCCCGGTGCCGGGTATCTCACGACCAGCTCTTTTTTCATGGTACCATTGTATCTTTCACCCACGGAAGAAAAGCCCTGCTGCATGATGTGCCCGGGTGAGCCTGGTTTGTGCAGGTGCACCCGGATCTGCAGCAAGATCTTATGTGAGGTGAAATGACGTCCATTCTGACAATTGCAGGGTGTTGCCGGTGGCCAGATGTACCGGATCGACGGGCCCAGGGACGATAACGTCATTCCGGCACCGGTCCGGTCTCCGGTACAGGGATAATGCGGTGGGAAATATTAAACCGCAGGCCGGGTTTCTGCGTCTTCCTGTATACCCTGTTGTAACTACAATGAAAATGGCCGGCAGTAGTAAGGACGGTTTTTCCGGTTAACGCTCGATGAGCGCAATATGCTCTTCGGTCCGTTCAAGAAGAATATTCTTCTGCTGGAGCCGTGCGATATCCCTCAGGGCCTCGAGCTCATGCACCGTCTCTTCAAGAAAACTTAACAGGTCGGCAGGATAGGTGTCGATTCCGTATTCCTCGAGGAGGTATGAGGCGATCTTGCGGTGATCAAGCCCGTTTTCACGAAGTTCGATGATTTCACGCGCGAATGCCTTTTCAGGACACCCGCAAAAAGGGTTGTCCCTGCAGGTGCATTTTAAAAAAGAATTGAAAAATGAGAGGAGCTGTTCCCTGAGCATGGGATCAAGCCGGTCGAAATCGAGCCGGGACGTGATCGCTTCAAGCACGGTCCCGTGAAAGGCGAGGTCAGGAATCCGGTAACCAATAACCCTCTCGAGTTTCCGTGCATGACGGAACCGTGCTTTTTCCGAGATCAAGAAGACTCCCCGGCCTCCTCGTCGAAGTTTTTCAGCGATGACATCGCTTCATTCATACTTTCCACTTCGATTAACCACTCGTCAAAGAGTGTGGGCTGGTCAATATTGTCCTTTACATATTTTCCGCAACAGGAACCCCCGTTAATGACGGCTGCACCAATATCAGCGGCGATCTCGAGGGCCTTTTCCATGTCCTCCGAGACGACCTTCTTGCCTTCCTTTACAAGCGTCTTTATGTCGGTTTCATACTCGCCTTCGAGGAATTTTTTGCAGGAGGCAAAGAGTACCAGCATGGAGAGCTGCAGTGACTCGATATACTCATCCACGGTCTCGTCTGCCACATCTGACATGATGATCCCCTCAACCTGGTTGAGTTTATCCAGTGCATCCTCTTTTGAGAACCTGCCGTTCTGGTAGAGCTTGATAATCTTCAGGATAGCAAGCGTGATGTCCATGCTGAAATTGTAGAGGGTCTGGTAGCCTTCCGGCATCTCTTCGCTCTCCGGGTCGGCCTCGAAATTTGACTCTTTAAGTGTATTAAGCCAGTTATCCCATCGCTCCTGGTTGTAAAATATGTAAAACAGCTTCATCGGCTCTTCTGCCTTGGCCGACTTTTCCTTCTTTTTTGCCATTAAAATACTCATGCTCTTTTAATTCTTAAAGATTATTGGATTGTGCGGATAATCAGGCACAAAATTTAAAAAAATTAATATATGGTAAGAGGAAGGGGTGAATAAAGGTCTGCACAATGGCAGGGCCCGGGTGAAAAAATCTTCAGTACGCGCCCTTATCTACCCTGACGTACTCCGGGCGGTGCAGGCATCAGCTGAACGACTTAATAGTATCAGGGTTCATGAAATATGCGTGGAACAGGAAAGTACAGGTGAGGGGTGTAAGGCTGCAACTGTCGTGATGGTCCGTTATGGCGAGCTTTTCCTCAAAAGTGAGCCGGTAATGAGGCAGTTCATCAGTTTAATATTAAAAAACATGGCAAAAGCCCTCTCTTCAAAGGGGATATCCCACCGGTTTGAGCTGCATCGCGGGAGGCTCCTTATACACGGGGACGAGCCTGATGCTATTGCAGAGGTGGCGTCAAGGACGTTCGGGGTAATTGACGTCTCTGTCTGTACGCTCGGCGGGAATTCTTTGGAGGAACTGTCGGATACAGCCGTGTATTATGCACGAAATCACCTCAAACCCGGAATGAGTTTTGCAATCCGGGCGAAGAGACAGGGCGTTGCGGGCATCAACAGCCAGGAACTGGGTGCCCGTGTAGGAGCGGCAGTCCTGTCAGAAATTCCTGAAGCGGTCGTGGATCTTACCCGCCCGGACTATGAAATTTTTGTGGAGATGCGTGACTTTGGCGGACTCGTCTATGATTCCCGTATTCCTGCACCCGGCGGCCTTCCATGGGGGACCCAGGGGAAAGTCTTCACGCTCCTCTCATCGGGAATCGACTCCCCGGTCGCGTCGTGGCTCCTTATGAAGCGCGGGTGTGAGGTCCACCATATTCATATCGACGGGGGAAAATGGGCGGGAAAAGATGTAAAAGAGACGGCAGTCAGGCACCACTGCACCCTTTCCACATGGTGTCCGGGGTATCCGCTTGACCTGTATATCATCGATGCCGAATTCTTTTTTACTGAAATGACCTCTCGTGTGAACCCAAGGTTCAGATGTATTCTCTGTAAAAGGTTCATGCTCAAAGCAGGGAGCGAAATGGTCCGACAAAAAGAGATGGCTGCACTGGTAACCGGCGACACGATGGGACAGGTTGCTTCGCAGACTCTGCCGAACATTGTTACGATATCCGGGGCTGCAGATGTTCCCGTTCTCCGGCCACTCATTACATATGACAAAAACGAAACAATTCGTATTGCACGGACCATCGGCACCTTTGACAACAACCAGGGTGATCTCGGGTGCCATGCAGTTCCACGGCTCGCAGCAACGCAGGCAGAACTGGAGGAGATCCTTGTATTCGAGAGAAAAATCGCGATGGATGCGCTTGTCGAACGGGCATGCAGGCAAATCGTCCGTCTGACTGCAGTTAACGGAAAAATAGTAGAGCAATCCGGTTAAAGCAACCGGGTGCACATAATTTTTACCAGGCAGCGGTTACAGTAAACCCGCGTCAGCTGTCGGTGAAATATTCACGGGAAGAGCTGAGATATTGACGTAAGGGAATAATTCAGCCTGCCCGACACCGATAAAGGAACAATAGCCCTTTGAACATGCAACTGCCCCGGAACTGTAGTTGCCAAGGAGACGGTTGCGGTTGCCTTCATCTGATATCCATGAATTTATCGCCTGTTTTTCTATACCGAGGCTGTAGCCGTTCCACTGCCCGTAATCACTCTCAGTCACCGATTCATTCCCTGAAATCCCGAATCCTGCCTTCAGTGCAGATGCGTCCATCCCGGACACGGGATTGACATACCCGAGGTAACTGAAATTAGCCATGTCGTCGGCACGTGCAAAGGCAAGATAATATGCCCGTTCATCCCACGGGACCGGGGTGACTCCACTCTGGATGCGGATATCGTTTAAGTAGATGACAGCCTGCCTGGAGTCGTAATCGGTCGAGCCTGATTTTACCATATCCGTGGTTACCGACTGCACCGTCCCGAGAACAAGTGTTAATACGCCCTGCATGACGTTGGTGAGGGCGACATTTGTACCGGGTACAAAGAGCACAACAAGCACAAGTGCCAGAATTATCAGGATAATGACCACAGAAATGATAATTCCCCGGCTAATCCGTTTTTTTGGGGGGACTGTCCTTGCAACAGGTATCAGGGGCTTGTCAGAGTCAAACGAATATTCTTCAAGACCGAATCCTTTGACAATTTCATCCATGTCCTGGATTCGAAGCGTATATCCTGAGTCGGTATATCGCAGTTTTTCAAGGAGCGTGTCTGCAGTGACGATCCTGAACCATTTCACTCTCCGGAAATCGATCTGGCCGTCAGGGTACGTGCTGCCTTTACAGAAATAAAGCCAGGACCCGATCTTTCGTAAGTTATTCTCACCGATATGCGGGAAATGTTCCCTGCTGACAGGGATCATACGGTCGATGAAGTCCTGCCGGTGAATTTTCGCCTGGATAAAAATGTTGGGTACCGGTATCGGGCCGTCTTTGGTGACAATTTCCCAGCGGCCATTCTCGACGCCCCTGATCTCACCCCTGAATGCTTTCAGTTCAAGGACGAGGGGCCCGTTTTTGGTCAGGATAATGCAGTCGATCTGTCCGTTTGCGACAAGGACGGAAGTGAGAAGATATACCGGTTCATTTGGGAATTCTTTTCGTAAAAGTGCAGCTATCTCTTTTATCTGCCGGTGTTCATGCTCAAATTTAGTTTTCTGGCCGCGGAAAAATCTGACCCCCATCTCACTCCTCACGCACGCCCATGTACGAGCTCCATCCTAAACCTGATATTAGGTCTCATTTTTGATATATCTATCCAATTACACTCAAATTCAGGCAATCGTTCAAGTGATGAAAAGAGCACCTGTGACTGATTCTGCCGGCAGAACCGCGCCTGGAAAGAAGCCTTACACCGCACAGGCGGTGTTTCTTGTCAGGGTCATGTTCATCCGAAAAATTGATTTTTACAGAACCGGTAAAGGTGGGTGAGGGAGGATGAGTTTTCATGCCTGAAGAAGTATCAGAGACGCTTGAATGTCCGCATTGCCGGTACCAGTGGGAGAGCAGATCAAAAAGCCCGCGGGTATGCTGTCCAAAATGTAAAAAAAGTTTTAAAAAACCCGCCGGATAACCTGGCGCAGCCGGGAGATCCGGATAAAGGACGAAACGGGACCACGATGAATATAATAGCCCCGTGAAGGTATATGTATCCTTAAAAACCGGTGTGATCCTTAAATAAAAAAGGAGTCTTTTGATAGAAAAAAATTACAGACCCGAGATATTTATATCAGAGAGGTAGGTCCCGGCACCGATCCAGTACGAATCTTCGACTTTTTTGACATAGCTCATCTTTGGTTCCACCGTGAAGTTGTGAGCGGGATTCGGGTACAGGTAATAGACAAATCCGCCACCTTTCTGTGCGAGGTCGATCTCTGTCTTTGTGAACTGCTGACCGGTGGGATCTGTCGCATTCAGCATGCTGGTCCCGACTTTTTCAGGCTGGAACGGCAGTGCAAGCACGTTGCCCTGGAAATCGAGAGCGTAAATATAGAGACTGCCGTCGACAAACGGGCCGGTAATATTCATAAACGTCTCTATTGCAACTTCTTTTCCGGATTTTTGCGCAAATTGAGCTGCAGATTCAACAAATCCCCTGACCTGTTCTTTTGTCATCGGCGCAATGCCGACTGCAGTCCCGCTTTCATTGACGTGAGCGAGGTAGATCCCTGATCCAAGCCACCATGTATCATCCACCCGTGTGACGTAGCTCAGCTTGGGTTCGTATGCAAAATGTTCTAAAGGGTTCTGGTACTGGTAACTGACAAATCCCGACCCGTTCCTGGCAGTTGCCATCATCTCCCTGATATAATACGTATCGTAAATATCATGGGTGGTGCTGCGGTCAGTGCCGATAAGCTCAGGCTGGAATGGAAGTGCAAGGACCGTTCCGTTGAAATCGTAGGCAAAGATATACAAATCACCCAGGATAAATGGCCCGCCCGGATTATTAAACGCTGCAAGCGCATTTTCTCTCCCTTCTTCAACTGCATACCGGCGGGCGCCTTCAACAAACATGACAAGAGTCGCGGTACCGGACGCAGTCCGGTCCGGTTCAGTTACTGCCGGAACCGGCGCCTGGAGCGGCGCCTGCTCCTTTTCAGGTGCAGAAGGACTTTGAAGGCACCCGGCAGGCAGGGATGCCAGAAGAATGAGGATCAGGAGCGTGACGACCCGTTGAATATTCATATATGACCTTATGGCAGGGAATAGTATGTAAGTTATGCTCATTTAGCAGGCGCCGGGAAAGAGCGATCACCCAGTCTGCGTCTGCAGGCAGGCACGGATCTCCCGGGACGATGCAGATGACCTTTTTTTTCGTTGAAATCAGTACGAAATGAAAATTTCATGGTGTTACAAAGGTACATTCATTCACCAGAGGTGACCGGACTGAAGTGGCGTGGCTGGGAAAGATTTCCCCTGACTATTGACTCTCCTTCATTCCGGCAGGACCGGGCGGCCCTGCCTGCTGCAGGACGTATTGTATCGGCAATCGCTCCCGTTATTATATCGGCAAGCAGGGCTACCGATATTCCTGCATTTTATGGCGACTGGTTCATGGACCGTCTCAGGAAGGGGTACGTCAGGTGGAGGAACCCGTTTGGCGGAAGGGACCAGTATGTCTCTTTTAAAAAGACAAGGCTTGTCGTGTTCTGGTCAAAAAATCCCGGCCCGTTTATCCGGCACCTGCCCGCGCTACTGGAGGCCGGACTTTCATATTATTTCCTTTATACACTGAACGACTATGAAAAAGAAGGCATTGAACCGCATCTTCCTCCTCTTGACGACCGTATAGCAACGTTCCTTGAACTGTCGGCCCGTCTTGGAAAGGGGAGGGTTATCTGGAGATCAGACCCGCTCTTTCTTTCTGACTCGCTTTCGGTCAGTGACCTTCTTGAAAGAACCAGGAACACAGGGGAGAGAATCCATCCCTATTGCCGTCGCATGGTCATCAGCTTCATCGATATCGAAAAATACGGCCGGGTGAAAAAGAACCTGAGGTCCCATGGTTTTGGTGACGTAAGGGAATTTACAAACGAAGAAATGTACGAGTATGCCGTGGGTCTCTCAGGCTTGAACCGTAAATGGGGACTTGAAATCACGACATGCGGTGAAGCATGTGACCTCCTGGCATATGGAATTGGCCGCGGTCAGTGTATCGGGTATGACATAATAACAGATGAGTTTTCAGGCGATACGGAACTTCTGGCATTTCTTCACGGGAGCACACCTGGCAGCGGACCGGGGCTTCCCGGCACCCGTGAAGGTGTAATGCACCGTCTCAAAGACCCGGGGCAGAGGAGCCGGTGCGGGTGCATCGTCGCCAAGGATATCGGCCAGTATGGCACGTGCCCGCACGGGTGTCTCTACTGTTATGCAAACAGCTCCCCCGAATCGGCCCTGAATAATTACCAGCGCCATATCAGGGATTTGGAAATTTCAGGATTTTCCGATTCAATACTGGGCTGAATGACCAGGATCTTTTCCCCCGCGGTTGACCGGACCCCGTGAGAGATAAGGACCGGTAAAGCCCGTTAAACCAGGATCACGGGTAATCTGATCAGCGGGAAAACATTTAGGGAAAGAAAAAAGAAGTCCTTGATATGCCCAAATCTCCAGAGGTGCCGGACCAGGTGAAATGGCAGGTTGCGGCACGGGTGGCCTCTGCATTCCCGGTCTTGTACGACAGCGCCTTTCGTGAAGCAGTAGGTGAACGGTTTGATGATCTGGAGCGCCCTGTCTGGATTTTTCTTGGCAGGGAGGCGGCAAAGACCATTAAGGCCCTTGAAATCACAACAGGGAACGCCGAGGAGATTGCAGGTGCGCTCTCCTTTGTGACGACCCTGTTTTTCGGTCCCGAGACAAAGACGGAAAGGGTCAGGATCAATGACGAACGGTCAGTCCTCATGATAAAGAGGTGTCCGTTCCTCACGCGGCACATGGAATCGGGCCAAAACCCGGAACACCTTTTTGACAGGTGCATGGCCTTCTCAATCGTTGCCACCGAATCCCTGAACAACGAATATACCCTCAGATTTGTGCGAAGCATGTGCACCGGCGATCGCAACTGCGAGTTGAAGATCATAAAAAAAGAACTCATGAAAAAAGAAGAAGCCTGATTACACCATTCGGTAAAATAAGGTCCGAAATTTATTTCACCGGTTGCAGGGGGGATAAATAATTATCCGGCCTATCCCCTGGCTTTCAGGAGATCCTGCAACTCTTCCTTCCCTGTTTTTCATAGAACTGCTGGTGATAGTCTTCGGCACTGTAAAACCGGCCGGCAGGGACGATCTCTGTCACGACAGCACGGCCGCCAAAGGCACCAGACGATTGCAGCGACGTTCGCGACTGTTCCGCCCTGGCCCGCTGGCCTTCCGAATGATAAAAAATCGCCGACCTGTAGTTACTGCCGATGTCCGGTCCATGCCGGTTGAGCAGGGTAGGATCGTGGATCTTCCAGAACAGCCCCAGAAGTTCATCGTAGCTCACGACTGCCGGATCAAAGATCACCTCCACCGCCTCGGCGTGACCGGTTTTTCCTGAACAGACCTCCTCGTACGTGGGGTCGGCCGTCGTTCCGCCGGTGTAGCCGGCACGGGTGGAAATCACTCCCCGGACCTGCCTGAACTCAGCTTCAACTCCCCAGAAACAGCCTGCTGCAAAGGTGGCAGTCTCGTTCTGCTCTTTACTCCGGGTACCACTCATATGGCAGTGATCGGTAAACGAAGATATAAAGATCTCTTCCCGGGAAGCGATTGCGTTCAAAAATTAATTTTACCGTCCAATGAGGGTCTCGGGTCAGGTGATTATCGGGTGTAAGTCATATCCCGGCCTGTAAAGAGTGCACGGTTCCCGTGTATGTAGTCCGGGAGAGTCTCTTTATCTTAATTGACGGTCTTTTGGCCTCGTATGGCGATTCTGTCATGGCTTCGTGCTGAAGTGGAGTGACCGGTGACCGCGTTGTCCGGCACGAAGAACTGTCGTCATTCTCCCTGGAATAAAAAAATCCTTGGAAAAATAAAGAATCCTCCTAAAGGAACGGGATATCCGGCAGGATGCCCGGACCTCTAACGGCGAAATGTTCCCATAATGCCTCCCTCGGCCAGTATATGCCCCTTCATTGCCGAATCGATGGCGTTCCGTGTGACCGGTGCACGAAGGTTCAGTTTCGAATCCAGCACATACACCTTTAGAAAATACCGGTGCGGTTTTCCTGGCGGGGGACACGGACCACTATATTCAGCCCTTCCGAAACTGTTTGTCCCGTGCATGCTCCCATCTTCAAAGGCCTGCTTTTTTGGGATTCCGGATTCAATCCGGCATTTTCCCGGTGGTATGTTGAAGAGGATCCAGTGGGTGAAAAGACCGGACGGGGCATCCGGGTCATCCATAATGACGGCACTGCTCCCGGCAGTATCCGGGACGCCGGACCATTCGCATGACGGTGACACATTCTTTCCTGAACAGGTGAATTCTGCAGGTATCTCAGATCCATCCTTAAATGCAGTGGTTGTAACAACAATTCGGGCCATACAAGAGACCTCCGCTTCATCCGGGAAATGTTCCGGGAGCGGAGAACGCTTTCCCTGCCGACCCGGTCCCGCATATAGTCAGGGAATCAGGGTTTGAGGGGATAAAATTTTGTGCGTGTCGAATCCGCAGGTAGTATGGCATACGTAAAGGGAATCAGGTATACCGGGATTACGCAGGCCGGCATCATCAGGATGACAGGCTTTTGGCGCTGACAGGTTTTAACCGGACCGGCCATTCCTGAAGCAAGCCGTGTCCGCTGCCTTTCCGGCGGTGACGTTCATAAGCGTTCCCGGACAAACACTGAGCAAAGGAGTGAATGATTCGTAGATGCGTCTTGGGGTACTCTGTTCCGGGGGAAAAGACTCGCTTTATGCCTGCTGGAAGGCAATGCAGAAAGAAGAAGTCGTTTGCCTGATCACGGTCCGTTCCATAAACCCATGGAGCTACATGTTTCATACTCCAAATATCCACCTCGCCGGCCTCCAGGCCATTGCATCGGGCCTGCCGCTGGTGGAGGTGGAGAGCAGGGGTGAAAAAGAGGAAGAACTTGCCGACCTCACACGAGCACTCCGCATCGCACGCGATGAGCATGAGATTGAGGGCGTGGTGACCGGCGCAGTGCTCTCGGTATACCAGGCGGGCCGGATACAGGTGATCTGCAATGAACTTGATCTCTGGTGTTTCAACCCCCTGTGGCATACCAACCAGGACACATACATGGATGCACTGGTCCCGTCCGGGTTTCAGGTCATCATCAGTGGCGTCTTTTCAGAGCCATTCGATGAACGGTGGCTTGGGCGGGAGATTGACGTGGCAGCGATCAGGGAGTTGAAACAGGCACGGGAACGCTGGAAAATAACGCTGACCGGCGAAGGGGGAGAATATGAGACCTCGGTCCTCGACGCACCGTTTTTCAATAAAAAAATTGTGATAAATAAGGCGGAAAAACATTACGGAAATTTTCACGGGGTATTTTCAATAATCGATGCAGCGCTGGTGGACAAGTGATACTCATTGCAGACCTCTGTTACCGGGAATCTTCACTCAGTCATGACGAGTTTGTGATGCCGATTGCTGAGATCGTCAGAAAATCAGGTATCCCGGCGCGGGTGATTCATTACAGCCGGATTTCACAAAAAGACGCGGCTGTCGCCAGCGGTATTATTTTATGCGGCACTGCACTCCGGGATAACGTGTTCGCAAAACGGCCAGACACTTTTTCATGGATCTCCGACTGCCCGTCGCCGGTTCTTGGGATTTGTGCAGGAATGCAGGTACTTGCACTTGTCTTTGGAGGCAGTCTTGTAAAATCCCGTGAAATCGGGATGAAAACGGTTACGGTCATAAAAAAAGACCCGCTCATCGGACCTGAAACGGAATTTGAGGCATACGAACTTCACAATTTCTCTGTTATCCCACCGGATTCATTCAGCGTTCTTGCAGGATCAGATGAATGTGTACAGCTGATAAAACACAACCAGCGTCCGGTCTGGGGAGTGATGTTTCACCCGGAAGTCAGAAATGAATGGGTTGTGGAGAATTTTGTACGGCAGATCTGTTAAACGGGCTCTCAGGAGACTGACAGCCCGTTCTCCTCAGCGATATCGGTAAACGCCTTTGCTACATATTCTGCCTGTTTTGTCGTCATCCCATAGGTGTTATATTTCCATACACGCGTTGCGCCGGTGATAATGCCGGCAATTCCCCTTGATTTAAGCCCGCTCGATAAGAAAAATCCCCGTTTCTTATGTGTCTGTGCAACGACATCGAATGAACGCGTGGTATCAACACGGGTGAGGGTATGCCGCCGCGGGTATTCGCTTTTTATTTCGGTTCCATCAATTGAGCGGAGGGCTTCGACAACAATATTGCCATTTTTCAGCTCGGTCTCCCAGTTTTTTACCCGCTCGCGCACGTGGGGGAACGATGCCATCATGCCGATCAGCGTGACACCCATGAGGGTGCACCCCATCATCTCCACTTCCTTTACCCCGAAGGTGCGCATGGTGACATCGGTCTTTGCCTTTGTTGTCCTGAACACTTCTTCTGCCCGTTCCCGGGTCGTGGCAAGCATTCCCGAGGGAGCCGGTGCGGCCATACTTTTGTGGCCCGATCCGACGACGAAATCGGCCCCCATGCCTTTCCCGTCAACCTCCATTATTCCGACGGTATAGGCGCCGTTGTAGAGCACGGGTATGTCATACTGCCGTGCAACTTTTATGATACCCTTCACCTCGTGTTCATTCCCGAACTGGTAATCGAAATGATCGATAAAGAGCAGTGACGGAGAACGCGAAAATTCACGTGAGACGGCCTCGATCTTTTCGGCTGCAGCATCGGCGGTGATAATATTTTTGCCGTTTTTCGGGATCTCCAGGAGCACCCCTCCCTGTCGTTCAACTGACAGCACTTCGGTATAATGGGATAGTGCGGTGATGATGACCGGGTCGCCCTTCTGAACGTAGGTGTCTGCGACTGCCTGGAAACCCCTGCGGGCGCCAGGGACCACCCGGGCTACGTCCATATTGACAAACGTGGCGAGGTCCCTGTGGAACTGGTCTATCGGGGGGGTCTTAATCTGGTCAAGCCGGAAAGGTTTCCGGCAGTGGTCGCACACCGAATACCCGTCTCCATACGAGATGATCGCCTTCATTGCATCGGCAGTGAGGCGTCCCCCGACCTGGATCGGGTCGATATTGATGGAGGACTCATCGACGTCCCTGACATCAAGAGTATCTGCACATTTCATCGCAGGAGTTCCTCCCGAAGAATCACGACCTGTTTTTCGAGCTGGTCAAGCAGTTCTGATGCCGATGTCTTCTGTTCCGGGTCAAACTCGTGAGCAGGGGCAGTCTCCCTGAGCATGACCCGTAGGTCTGTTAATATGAACATTGCCTGAAATACCGCGTCTGATGCCCTTTTTGACACAGGATCACCATACTAATATCGCGGCCGGAGTATAAGAGTGGTGATGGAACCTGCAGGGAAGGGTGGTCCCGGAGTGAGTTCAATAGATCCTGCCTTAAATTACAGGAAACCGATGTGTACCTGATCCTGAAACATAATTGAAGATCTTAAAGATCATGCCGTTTTTACCCCAGGTCCGGAGAGAAACGCACCGGGTCAGAACAATGAATCAAAACCGGTGATAAAAATTTCGTAACTGTTCAGCCTGATCTGTGAG
>DASP01000009.1 GCA_002503825.1 Methanoregulaceae archaeon UBA467 | reverse complement strand
CTACGTACTGATCCATCTGCTCATCTGTGAGACAAATCACAAATGTCCATTTGACTTCCCACGTTGGTCCCATATCTGTCACACCACGCCCAATAGCCCAGGGTCTCTCCGGGCTTCGGAATTGTTCCCCGAATACTTTGTTCGGATAGGGGTTGGAGTATTTTCCGTCCGGCGTCGTGGTGTTGAGCTGTTCGGCGTTTGCTGGAATAATCACAAGGAGCATCACAAATATTATTGTAATTGTCAAGATCGTTAATCGACTTCTTTTCATTTTCTCCTCTTTATTAATACTGAAAAACAAATGAAACCTGAAATTCATCAGGATTTCATTTGTTTCAATTCATTTTTTCACTGATTAACTCAGGAAATGACAAACTGCGGATCATGGATATAGTGATCCGTATAAGCCGTGCCATCGTCTTTTCTCCCTGAGAAATCACCTTCACTTCGATAAGTTCCTGCAGCCAGAGACACTGTTGCATCCTGATAATTCTCAGAAACATACCACAATGTAGCTCCCGTTGATGCGGGTATGGTATTCCAGTTGTAATTGACATATTTATGGATTTCTGCAGTCGTACTCATTACGATATAGGTTTTTGTGGGACTCGTAACCGAGTTCGCCCAGAAATAGACCGAACTACCACTTGGAGTATTGTTCCCTGCTGTATTGATCATGCCAGGCACTGACAGAATGATACTAGAACCCTCTGGAGCCTTATCAGTGGTCGACGATCTCACCGACGCGATAGGATCTGCAAGTTTTTCGAACTTACCTGTATAGAAATTCAGCGAGTAGGAAGTCCAGGAATCTCCGTAGAAGCCTGTAACCACAACCTTTGAGACAGATACTTTATTGTCTGTCATGTCTTTTATGGCGTTGTTCAGGCCGGTGATTGCATCAGTAACCGGCTGGGTGCAATCCGTAGTATTCAGATAACCCCAGATATTCGAACTGTCCTCACCGATGACGATGTATTCTATATCTGATAGCCCTTTCTCACTTGCGAGAAGTGCCGGGAGGTCGCTCCCGACCGTCCCCACGGGCTTTCCGGCGGAGACCGCAGGCACCAGCAGGGCCCCCAGTACAAGGAGCCCCAGGACCGCGAAGAGTCCGCCGACCTTTTGTTTCTTCTTCATGTGTTTCACCTCTTTTACGAGAGCATGAACAGAAAGCATTTTATTTTCCACAGCTTATGTATTCATGCCTAACGGCAGCATTGAGGTTCTTTGGTTACTGACTTTGGGAACCTCAAGCCACTATTCTGTTGCTTGTATTCAACTATCCAAATACTTTCCGGGCAACTGGATTCTTTTATTTAACCGGGAGGCTCAGGGAATATTCATCGGTTCTACGCATGTTCATCGCTTCGATGAATATAAAGCAAATGAATTACACGGCGGTCCCCTAC
The DNA here is from genome assembly GCA_002503825.1 of Methanoregulaceae archaeon UBA467. Classification (GTDB taxonomy): domain Archaea; phylum Halobacteriota; class Methanomicrobia; order Methanomicrobiales; family Methanospirillaceae; genus UBA467. The sequence goes on along the minus strand of DASP01000009.1, from coordinate 77,925 downwards.
TGCGAGAGCGTGATCGCCGGGACCTCGTTCTCGGTGAATGACCTGGTATATCGTTCGCAGGGAAGCATTTCGCAGGCGGATGACGTGATGCCCGATTCGCTTGGGTTTGTTGTATTGAGCAATGGGTCCGGGTCCGGGACGTTCTTCGCACGGTCGGGAAGTATGGCGGGGATTGGTTCTGGCAGTGAGCAGGGGTATGTGAAGGTATGTCTGAGGCTCTTGCTGTTGGTGGACGGTTTGAGCTGGATGGTGGGGTGCAGTGGACCTCGTTTTCGGGGGTGAATTCAGTTCAGACCCATAAATGATGACAGGAGGGCAGGTAAGTCGGAATAAAAAGTGTCAGGGAGGATTATCCAACCTCTACTTATTTCCCGGAGTGCCGGGAACGGTTACACCCGGTGGGAACGTCCCCGGGATCCAGATTTTGTTTCCGGAATAAACGTCAGAGGTGAGGTCCAGTTCTGACGGAGGTTTCATCGAGCCCGCAATTCGTATCAATGTATCTGCATCAAAAGAACCCACGACCCATCTTTCGACATCCCCGTCAATCCATCGTAATTTGTTCCTTTCAGGAGCAGCATAATAAAAACCAGGAGTCCCATTGATACACACAGGCTCCGGTTCCTGACCGATAAATTCTGTAAATTGCACATCGAGATTTTTAGAGAAAGCAATAAACATTTGATTCGAAGCACTCCCGGAAGCAAAATATCCTTCGTAAGATTTATTTACGAATGTAAGGGTTACCTTCCCCTCAGAATACTGGTCCGGGATAATGACATATCTAAAGAAAAAGTCATCCGGTACATATCCGGGAATTTTTAGATCCGGTCCGAATTCTTCAACGGCATATGCGATGTTCTCTTCGGTGATGGATCCCTTCCCTCTGATTATTACTTCAGTCCGGGTCGTTTTAATCCCGTCCTCCAAACCGGTAAAATTACATGATACAGCAGGGTTCTCAAATCGGTTTGATTCATTCTCCACGGGATGATACTCTGTTGTAGGGGACGGACTCGGTGGAATACTATCGGGTACTCCTTCATTACCTGAATTTATGATGGGTCCTTCCTGGTTTAAACAGCCACATAACAGGGAGAAAATTACTACCAGGACAATAGTTGGCACAATAAACAGAGTTCTCATTTTCATTCGTCCTCTTATTCTGATCAAAAATTAATTTTTCTTAATTACCTTCGGGGTTTGTAATATGGTCCCGTACTGCGAGAGCGTGATCGCCGGGACCTCTTTTTCGGTGAATGACCTGGTATATCGTTCACAGGGAAGTATTTCGCAGGCGGATGAGGTGATGCCGGATTCGCTTGGGTTTGTTGTGTTGAGTAATGGTTCAGGGTCCGGGACGTTCTTCGCACGGTCGGGAAGTATGGCGGGGATTGGTTCTGGCAGTGAGCAGGGGTATGTGAAGGTATGTCTGAGGCTCTTGCTGTTGGTGGACGGTTTGAGCTGGATGGTAAGGTGGAGTGGACCTCGTTTTCGGGGGTGAGTGGGTGAATCCTTTTTTAGGTCTGAGTTGAAATATCCTCAATTTGGGGTTATTTTGACTATCTTGAATGTGGATCTGGGCTGGGAAACCCCGGAAATTGCCCGGTTTTATCTGTTGGGGAAATATCTAATTAAAATGCTTATTTTATTGGAATACGGTATTAATACATTTCATTAAAATCTTATGGGGGTCCGGAAATAGAATCTTTTTCCTTGACGTTGTTTTATATGGGAGTATATGAGAAAACTGAATATCGGGCTGTTATTAAGCCTGTTTTTTGTCCCAATTCTAAAACCCGGGGGAGTATTGCAATATGGCAATAATTGGCTTTATTTTTAAACTTAAGGTTTATTTTGGTCACTACACCTTCGAGGTTCTATTATTAACAAAAACGCTAAATATCTATAAACTGCCGGTTTCAAGAGATTTTGTCGGTAATGAACAGTAGATATAAGAGCATTCCGATTAACCCCACAGAATTTTCAACAGAATAGTGAGTGAAAAACTACTATCCTCATATCTTGAATTTTAGTTACAGTTCAGTTTTTTATCCAGAGCATCCGCTAGAGAACCCCTTGTTTTTTGAGAGTGGCCAGTTGGTACAGGTTGAAGCTGAACGCAGAGAACACCATTTTCGTATGTACCCTGAGAACGGTAGTGACGCGAGTGTGAGACGAATGGAACACATTCTTGATGACGGCATACGGTCGTTCACCCGGAGATCGGATCCTTGTGATTCGTGCGTTTCGGAGGATGTCACGTATACAAATTGGGTGACCACGAACTCCCCGTTGCATGGTGGCGTTGAATCCTTTGGTTTCAGTACCGAAGTATCCCCGATCCCGGTAGATCACTTCACCCTCTTTCGACAGGTCGATTTGCGAATCGTGTGTTGAGGCTGTGGTAACTTCGAGTTCACGAATCAAACCGAAATCACAGTCCTCTTTGGTGTGGAGTTTGTATCCGAAATAGGATTTCATACCTTTTTTAGTCCAGGTACCATCCTTACTTCTTCGAGTCTTTGCGTTCTCTCCCCGGGGTGTGTCAGTTGATACGTGACCGGGATCTGCTGTGATGAACGTTGCATCCTGGATCGTACCTTTCCTGATCTCCAATCCTTTTGCATCGAGTTGCCGCTGGAGTTCTTTCCAGATCGCTTTGTCTTTACCGGTCTTTGCCAACCGTTCCCGGAAATACCAGACTGTGGTTTGATCAGGGATTTTCTCGGGGAAGTCAAGAAATTTCATGAACGATATCCGGTCATTGGCCTGTCGTTCGAGTTCCGGATCGGAGAGGTTATACATTGATTGAAGTACCAGCAACTTGACCATGAGGACGATATCCATATTCGGTCGACCTCCCTGTTCGGTTGTATTAGTGTAAAGATCTCCTACAACCAGACGGAATGATTCCCAGTCAACGAGTGTCGCAAATTCCTCTAACCGATCGCCAAGTTTTTTGACGTTCTTGTACCGTTCCTGCAACGCAAAATCGATGAGGTTCTCCATACCCGTCCTTGGTCGTACTAAGATAAAGTACTATGGGTCACAAGGTGGTTTTTCAGAATTCTCATAAATATGTTCCTAAAAAAGGAACAATGATTAAATAGGGAACATACATATAAGAATAATTATGTTCCCAAAAAAGGAACAACCTCAAAAAAGTGAACATAGTAAGGAAAAATTAACCAACCTGTTTGCGAAAAAATCATCTGACATTATACGGGTGCTGTTAGTTAGTTATCCTAAAACTTGGTCCATGAGGGATCTGGCCAAAGAGTCCGGTGCAGGTCTGGGGCATACTTCTCGTGTATCAAAAACATTAATCAAACAAAGGATAGCACTCCGTGCTTCAGCCCGATCGGAGCTGAAGGTAATGGCTCCAACAGACTTATTGCAAAGATGGGCATCATATTCAAATTTTGTTGCAAACACCACGTTTTTAGAGTACTACTCCCAAGAGGATGATATTGGAAAATTTTTGAATGGGTTTAAAGATAAGGAAAATGTGCACTATGCATTAACCGGCCTTGCTGGCGCATTGCTTGTCGAACCATTTGTCAGGCCGACAAATATACACATTTATATTAATAACGAATTTAATGCAACAAAATTGGCACATAATCTCGGGCTAATGCCTATTGAAGACAATGGTAATGTGAAATTCGCCATTGCTAATAGCGATGGAATTTTTTATGGCGCACAAGAGATCAATGGTATTTGGATTGTATCAGACATTCAGTTATACGTTGATTTATATAATTACCCCGCCCGTGGCAGGGAAGCGGCGGAAGTCCTCTATAGAAAAATTGAAAAACGCTGGGATGAAGTTTTAGGATAAAAACCATGTATTCCCGTGAAATAACAGAAACATCCAAATCTGCATTGCTTGAAATCGGGCTCTCATTGCAAATGTACAAAGATGACATGGTGCTTGCAGGAGGTTGGCCCCCATATTTTATAACAGAAAATTACTTTGAACATTGCGGAAGCATTGACATCGATCTTGTTATCAGGACAAGCATCATGCCAAAGTATGAGAGTATTAGAAAAATTATCACTAATCTAGGATATGTTGAAGAGAATCATTTCAGGTTTGTTAGAAAAGTAAAATCTCCAACCGATGGAAATTATTATCCAATTCATATTGATTTTTTATGCGATAAATGCGATCTCGGGTACCATTTTAAAGTGCAGCCCGACTTGGAGGCCTTCATGTTTGAAGGTGCTGATATTGCATTCGATTATAATTTTAAAAAAGAGATAGAGACAATATTGCCGGAGAACGGAATAGATAAAACTGTCTTCAGAGTTCTCGATTTACCGGGATCGATTATTTTAAAAGGTCAAGCATTGCAAGGGCGAAAAAATTTAAAGGATGCATATGATATTTTTGCATTAACACACTATTTGGGTGGACCGGAGCAAGCTGCTCAATATTTTAACCTTAAATTCGCTGAGAAAGAAGTCTCAAGAGGTAAGAGAGATCTCGCAAGAAATTCATTAATGGTAATACAACAAAAATTCCGAGATGGGATGTCTGCAGGATCTTTTGGTGTTGAAACATTTTCTGAAACCAAATACCCGAGAAATATTGTGGCGGCACAAGTACACAAATTTTTAGTAAAAATTGATGATGTTTAATTAAAAATTCCTAATTGCGCTTAATTTTTACTGCCGACTATCAGATTCATCATAATCTACTCCTTTTCTCTAAACTCAATCATTTTTTCTTTGGTACTAACATTTAGAACAGGATTGGAGCCATCTTAACAAATACAAGGTGCAGATCATGGGGTAGACGTCCCGGCATGTTCGTCTCCACTCCATTTCGTCCGCTCCTCCCGGCGTCCGGTGCTCCTCCATTCCATTCCGCTCACATCACGGGACTGCTCATTCGCGGTTGTTTGCATATAGGTAGATGCACACGGCTTCATCGTTTCACTCTTCGCCGGCGCAGCTTTATCTGAAAAGGTGAGTGCGAGGATGTGGGATGGAGAAACCCCTTGTGAAATGAGATAGCGTTTTTTTCCGTGATGACCCGGGTTTTTCACCGCCCCTCTCCCTGAAAGCCCCACACTCAATTTCAACATACCTATATCCTCCCCCGCATATCATTTTTCATTCTTTCCGGATTACTCCGGCGGAGATGATTGTATGACCCAAAAACGAACGCTCGTCATCACATTCCTGATCCTGGCCCTGTGCGCCTGCTGCCTTCCCGCGGGAGCCACACTCCCGTCGTACAGCTTCCGCGGGTCGGTGATCGGCGTTTCAGAATCCGACAACACCGTCACCATCCTCGCAACTCATAAGTGGGGCTGCGTATACGACGGGATGGAGAACCCATGTTCCTGGATATCAATGACCCCGAAAATGCTTACCGGCACCGTGCCCGATCATAAGGTCTTTGACCATATCGGGATCGGTTCATCCGTAGAGGCGGGGAGTATCGGTTCGCAGGGGGTGAAGTGGACCGGGATCGGGATCCTGACGCCCTCCTATTCATCTGAACCGCTCCATGCGACCGACCTGTTTGGTGAGCCTGGCCTGCTCAGTGCACCCCTTGTCGCGGGATACACCCTGAATATCGCGATGCAGCCCGACTGCGGGGATTGTTCCGGTGCGATCTGTACGGCACAGGCGGCAAACGTGACCATATCGCGGAACGGTGCGGAGGTATGGAGCGAAACGCTCCTCCCCGGCGAGGAGGCCGTATACACAGACCCTGCTGACGGTTCTGGCCTGTCCATCCTGTTCGTCTCCGGGCAGGCATCGGCAAATCTCTGCCCCGACACGCCTCCCTGGATGACGGGGATTCAGCCGACCTCGATTTTCATCGTCCATGCCGATGGGTCGGGTCCCGGCCCCATCCCGACGAGGAACCTGCACTCATCCGGGGTGCTCAGCGTTTTCTCTATCCCGTCCGGGGCCACCATCCTCCTGGACGGGGCGGCAGCGGGTTCAACCCCGGGAACGATCCACGGCATCGATCCCGGCGTGTATAGTCTCGTCCTCGCAAAGGAAGGGTATGCCCCGTATGAAAGATACGTGACCATCACTGCCGGAAAACCGACCTCCGTAACCGCGACCCTCACTCCTGCCTACGGGAGCCTGCGTATCCAGTCTGCCCCGACAGGTGCATCAGTCCTCCTGAACGGGGTGTCAGCAGGGTTCACCCCTCTCGTCGTGAAAGATCTTAAGCCGGGAGAGTATACGGTCTCGGTCTCAAAGACCGGGTATGTGACAGTCAACCGCTCGGCAACGGTAGCTGCCGGTCAGGAGAAGCTCCTCTTCGTGACGATGAAAAAGAAAGGCGATGGCTCGGGGAAGACACGGCTTGTGCTCCTGGGTACCACCGGAGGCGTGAGCTGGTGGCCGGATTCAGACCGTGCGAGTTCCTCATCAGCGCTCGTGGTCGGCGATACCATCTATATCGTCGACCTCGGGCAGGGCTCGGCGGCGAGGCTCTCACAGGCGTTCAATAAAGGCGTGAGCGGTGTTACCACGTCCACGTTCCTCGAGGATGCACGGGCACTCTTCTTCACCCACCTCCACCCGGATCATATCGCGGATTACCCCTCCCTTCTCCTGACAGGTCCCGGGTCAGGCCTTGGCACCCGGACAGATCCCCGGACAGGAGAGGTATCCATCGTACCCCTGGTGGTGATCGGTCCGGCGGATCGGGGAGCCCTTGAAGTTGATAAATCCCAGTATCTGAACCGGAGCGGGACGGTAATCTATACGGACAGTGCAAATCCCGCCCTTGTCACTGCCACCCCCGGGACCCGGCTGATGACGAGCCATATCTGGCAGGCCTATGCGCAGGCAATCAATGACATGACGCTGGACAACGCCTACCGTGATTACACGAAACTGGTCGAGATCAGGGAGATTGGGGGCAATGAGCCTGGGGATATCGACTTCCCGGTCCCCGAAGTGGATCTCCCCGACTCGATCACCTGCGCCGCAATGGAACCGTTTGAGGTGTACAGGGATGAGAATGTGGTCGTGACCGCCATTCTCGTCGACCACCACCAGGTATTCCCGTCGTTTGCATACCGGTTCGACACCGACGACGGATCGGTCGTCTTCTCGGGCGATACAGGTGCGGACACGAAAGGTAACCTGGAGAAACTCTCCGCCGGGGCCGATATCCTGGTGCACGAGGTCATCGACAGGGACTGGATTGATGAAAGGATGGGGTATCCCGAGGAGGGAACTCCCGCGTATGCGCTGAAGACGCACCTGCTGACATCCCACACGACCATCGACGCGGTCGGTTCGGTCGCCACCAATTGCAGTGTCGATACGCTCGTCCTCAATCACTTCGTGCCTGCAAACATTGATCCGGTGAAGCTGATGCGGGTGAAGCAGAACTTTACCGGGAGGCTGATCCTCGGCGAGGACTTAATGGAGATTGGCATCGGGCAGGCCACCTCTTCGCGGTAGACTGCCATCATGCATATACCCCACAGGGAAATCGGCATGCACCCCCATTGTTCCCCCATAAAGTCCCGGAATGCCGGGAGAGGAGGAGCCTGGCCCGGAGGGTGAGGAGAGAGGGGGATGCTTGTCCATCCCCCGGCGTGACGAAAAGGCGGGGCGTATATGGCCACAGCGGCCCGAGCGACTGCCGGTTACAGGGTACATCAGTGACCTGTCGTGGAGTCGCGAGTCATTGAGCGTCTACGGATTTTGGTTCACAGCGACGAACAGTCTGCATCAGCAGTCTGTGAGGAGCGGGAAGGGGAGCAGGCGATAAAAAGTGAGTGAAACGAGCGAGTATGGCCGTCATCGTGTCAGGGTTCATCCCGGAAGAGCAGGCCCACGCTATGAGTGAAGGGAGAAGGGAGCACCGGACGCCAGTAGGAGCGGACCGGCGACCGGAGCGAACAATGTGTGGCGACTTCATTTCCAATGACAACCCTTGGGGGTGGAGGCCCACGCGGCCGGAGGGGGAGATCCCCCTCCTGGAGAGCGTTCGTAAGTTGAGTAGAATCCGTTGCGGCGGGTCCAGATTTCTATAATTATTTTCTCCTTCATTTCTGTGCCGGTCTATTATTGAACCGATTTAAAGGCCAATTCTCGGGATTTTGTACAATTTCCTCTGCCTTCCTGGCGGCTTTTAACATTTTTATAACACGTAACTCTTTCCAGATTAAGTGCATCATTCATTCTTCTGTATGGCCGTGGCTTTGTAATCACCTGACCCTGAGTCTTTCGTCATGTTCAGGTACGCATCAATTCTGTCTGCGACATTCTTTTCCAGGTTCCTGTACCAGAATGCATAGTCATAGCGGTGATATACACCCTCGGAATACGGTCCGATATCGAGATCTTCTCCTTCGGGAATGGTTGTTGTAAGTGCTCCTGTCGTCAGGTTGATCTGTGCATCACAATACCGGGGCTCTTCACGAAGGAATTCACCAGTGGAATCGTTGTAAAACCGTGCACCCAGGTTTTCCGAGGCCGGTGCATATGTCTCGTCAGTCTTCCAGTTGAGCGGATTAATACAGTGTGCTCCGGTCATCAGCATGGGACCGCCTTCGGATGTCACCGACTGGGTATTATACGTGATCACGACTCCCGGATCATCGGATGATTGTGCGGCTGTAAGTCCTGCTTTTGCCAGATCTTCATCTGTTACGGTATATCCGATCAGGTACGCAGCAACCATGCGGTCACGAAGGTCTTCATCATCCCCGAACCGGTTTTTAACGAGTTCAATCAGGGCCATGGTCCCCTGACTATGGCCTGCAATAATAAATGGACGGCCTTCATTGAGATTTTCAATATAATATTCAAAGGCGTCTTCTACATCCCCTGCTCCCCGTTTAAACTCTTCTGTATCGGTTGCAAGCATATCCGGGCCCGCAGTAACCGCTGTTGACATCTGCCGATAATAGGGGGCAAATACATTGGCGTGGGGTTCATATACGCTTGCCTGTGCATCAAAAATGCCATGAGCCAGTGCCCGTTCCCCGTTATCGGTAATGTCCATGGAGCCGTTTGCATTGTTGCTGACTGTCGGATATACATAAAAGACATCCACCTCTTTTTCTATTGATGGTAATGAAACCCAGTTATACGAATTATGATAATCAATCGTTTTATTGGAGTCTGAAACCTCTACCGGCTTTATTTGATCGGATTGGTCGGATGTTCTATCCGTGGTACCGGCGATTATCAGGACAATTCCTGCACCAAGTATGACAAAAAGGCATAATAAAAAAATCATCTTCTGTTTCATCTCATTTTCACCACCATCAGGGTTTATTGAGGTTTTACCCGCAACAACCTTTGATGTTACCCATAACTGTCCTTATGCTTTTTGATATATAATTCAAAATCCGGTGTTAGCGGTTGATATTGCACCCGGAACGACCCGAACACCGGTGCCGGCAACACAGTTCCCGGGAGAGGCTGCAGGCATCCCGGTGGCATACCGGGCTGTCTCGCTCGGGGGCATCGTCCTTATCGCAGCAGGGGTCATATTGGGCAGGCGCTGGTGGCGGCGCAGGCAAAACCCGAAGCTCTTCGGGAAGGAATAATCCCACTCTCATTTCTTTGTTAACCTGGCCTTTTTACGACTGAAAGTGGGAACGTGGTTGGCTACCGGCCAAGCGCCCGCAGGAATGCTGCTTTATGGTTCTCTGATCCCTGGCGGAGGTTTGACCAAACCTGCAGAATGTCGGGCCGGGATGTACTGGCAATCGCCAGGTCGAGATCAGCGATATCCCGCTCCTCGACGGCAAGTCCTGCTTCAAGTGCGGCGATCAGCGAAGCATCACCCTGAGGACCGAGCGTGTCATACAGCGACTGGATCACAGGACTGGAATATCCGGCTGTCGCATTTCCTATCCGTTCAGATGATAACCCGTACCGGTCGACGAGCAGTTGTACTTCGTATATGTGCATCGTCTCGGAATCTGCAATATTCGAGAAGATCGGAAGGGTGTATCTGCCCGCCCAGCGGATATACAGGTCGTGCGCCACCTGCTCCTCCTCCCGCATAAAGAGGATGTCCGCAATTTCCATTTCGGACAAAGGAGCAGTATTCTCTGATGGAAGGAGCACCGGGTAATTTCCACCCGGTCCCGTACCGGTACCAGGAACTTTCTGCGGTGGTTGTACCCCTCCCTGCCCCGGACCGTATCCCTGTGGTTGTCCCGGTCCTGTATTCAGGATATTATTCCCTGTACCGCCAGCGAGAATCGCAACTATAATGACAATAACAAAAACAGACCCGCTGATCAGCACCAGTTTTTGTTTTTCCATGGGAACCTCACAATTACTCCCTTTGCGTACCAGGGAATTTAAGTGTTACCTGATACGGGCGGATTGCGAATTCTTTGATTGGGTGAAATCCCGATAATCACATATTTAACCCTGATTTCCGGGGCTGTACCTTCACAAACGAACGAATTGGAAAAATCCGGGTAATTAACCGTATACCGTGAAGCCTCCAGTGCCCGGATCTGATATAACGGGATTGCGAATGCCTGCAGGATTGTCGGCTTGTATATTTGAAAAATCATCATATGTCAATTCGAAAGACATTTTAGTGCGATAATGTATTTTTCAGTATGCGATATCCCGTTATCATTACACTCATTGTTATTGCAGCGGTTTTCTTTACCGGATGCATGAATTCAAATCCCGGTGATGTGGGTGCCCTTCCTTTCACCGGAGAAGGAGAGGTACAGGTCGATGCCCTTCTCCCCCTTACCGGAGTCGGATCCTCGCTGGGTGAATCGTCGAAAGCCGCCCTGCTCACGGCTGAAGAAGATATCAACCGTTATTACGGTGAGATCGGCTCTCCCGCCCGGGTACGTGTCGTCATTCACGATACAGGATCCGATCCCGCGACCGCTCTTTCACTTACAGGGCAGGTCCACGCGGCCGGCAGGAGGTTTGTAATCGGCTACCTGGGGAGTGCCGAGGTATCCGCCATAAAGGACTATACCGACACGAACGGGATGATCACGATCTCATCAGGGAGCACTGCTCCGTCACTCGCTATCCCGGATGATTCAATCTACCGCATGATATCCGACGATTCAGCGCAGGGCATGTTCATGGCAGCCTTTATCCGTTCAGAAAAAGTTGATGCCGTTGTTCCGGTCTGGCGGGGCGATGTCTGGGGTGACAGCCTGTCAGAACTGACCCTTTCAGCCTTCATGGCACGGGGAGGGATCCCCCTCGACGGGGTCCGGTACAATCCGGACACGACTGACTTTAATGCAGCGGTTACCTCCCTGGACGTCCTCGCAGGAGATGCGATAGCACATTACGGTGCTGACCATGTCGGGATCTATGCAGTGACCTTCAACGAGATCGGGGACATTATGGATCTGGCCGCAGGGAAACCGAACCTCTCCCGCGTCAGGTGGTTCGGGAGCGACGGGAATACCCTCGATCCCTCTCTTGCAGGAACATCTCCCGCCGCCCGGTTCGCTGCCTCGGTGAACATGACCGGTATGATCTGGGGAATTCCAGTCCAGGACCTGGAGCGCAGCCAGGTCACCCGGATAAAGGAGCGACTGCACCGGGAGCCTGACGGAAGCTCGATTGCGCTCTATGATACACTCTGGGTGGTGATGGGTGTGGTGGAAGAAACGCCGGTCAATGCGAGTCAGGCGCAGCTTGCCCGTGCACTGGTCAGGCATCTGGACACGTACAGCGGTGTCAGCTCTGACATGACGGTGAACGAAGCAGGTGACCGGATACTTGCTTCATACGATATTATAAAAGTAATCACAGGACCTTCCGGGTCGGAGTGGAAGAAAATCGCCCAAATCAGGATGTGGCCTTATACCAGCAGGGAGGAGATAATCCCGTATACATAACTCCTGAAAATTCCGGTGGGGGAGGAACCGGCAGGTCCTGGTTCCGGACCCGGTTATCTTTATATCAGAGATAACGGGGTTTCCGTGGCCGAATACAGTCTCGTGGGGCTGCATTATCCCCGGGGCTGGTGCATATGGTCGTTGATTTCCCTTGTCCTTTGCACTATCCGGCATTCCGGTATAATGCTGGCTGTTGACATTGCTGAAACCATCATATTCAATCACTGCAGAATAGATCTCTGGAAGGTATGGAACGTGACATCTCATGACTAAAAGACGGTTCCAGGCGGATGACCCGGAACGGAAAAAATGGCAGGACCCGCAAAAAATCTTTTCTGCTATCGGCCTCTCATCAGGCATGGTATTTGTGGATATCGGGTGCGGGGAAGGGTATTTCGCACTGCCGGCAGCCCGGATGGCGGGACCGGGCGGGAAAGTCTATGCAACTGATATCAACGCTGATTCGGTGGGAGTGCTCCGGGAGCATACAGCAAAAGAAGGGCTTGTCAACCTTTTCGCAGAAGCAAAGGCTGCAGAAGAGACCGTGATTTGCGAGGGATGTGCGGATATTGTATTCTTCGGGATCAATCTCCATGATTTTGAGAATCCGGAAAAAGTACTCCGGAATGCAAAGAAAATGCTCAAGGCATCAGGGAGACTGATTGATCTCGACTGGAAAGATGAGCCGATGGAGATGGGACCGCCGAAAGAGAAGCGGTTTTCAGTGCAAAAAGCACAGGCGATGATCGAAGCTGCAGGATTCAAGGTCCTCTCCGTGAAAGACGCCGGGCCGTATCATTATCTTATCATTGCCGGCAGATGATGTCCGGACCATTTCTGATATGCCGGCAGGAAGGTGCTCACCCCCTGATGCCGGAGATGCCGGAAATTCTTATCAATGATAACTGGTCTGCTTTTTTTGAATTTTTCATAATTGTCCGTTACATCTGACGGGATCTTTTCGAATATACGGCATAGGAATCAATATACGGGAGATAATCATATCACCTTCCAGAGGGGGGGCTTGAACTGATGAATCTTACAGAATGGAATAAAGAACGAGTTGACGAGCAGAAGAGGAAAGCGGCAGAGCGTTTCAGAGAGGCAACCGTTAACTGGAAGAGTTATAAAGAGACTCTCGCTCTGGAAAGGCCGTTCGAATCGGCCTCGGAGAGAAGTATAGAAAACCGGAAAAGACTCCTCGACCCATCAGATACCCTTGCACTTGAACGGGTCCTCGGGAGAAGTGATCTCTTCCCCATATCATACCTGGAAATGGGGCGGAAAGTGAGCAGGTCGGTCTGCCGGATAGAAATCCGTGATAATATCGGGAGGGTACTGGGGTACGGGACCGGTTTTCTCGTATCTCCCTCTCTTCTCCTTACCAACAACCACGTGCTTGAAGATGAGGAATGTGCACGATATAGTCTTGCACAGTTCGACTATGAGAATGACCTGAACCAGTACCCTCTTCCCATCAGGTGTTTCCGCTTAAACCCGGAGATGTTCTTTGAAACAGACAAAGATCTCGATTTCACTCTTGTCGCCCTGGAACCCCGGTGCCAGGACGGTATCCTGTTGAAGGAGTTCGGTTACCTGCCGCTTGTCGCACAGGCAGGAAAGATCCTCAGTGGAGAGTACGTGTCCATCATCCAGCATCCCGGTGGTGCACCGAAGGCGGTCGCAGTCAGGGAGAACCAGATGATCGGAGTCTTTGAGAGTTACCTGCACTATGTGACGGACACCCAGCCGGGCTCGTCAGGCTCGCCGGTATTTTCCGATGACTGGAAAGTCGTCGCACTCCACCACGCCGGCGTACCGGATCCGGAAGACAGCGAAAAATACATCGCGAACGAAGGTGTCAGGGTAAGCTCCATTATTAATTACCTTGTCTCCCGGAAGCCTGGCATGAGCCCGGATAAGGCGATGTTCATAGACGAACTCCTGGCAGTCTCCGGGCAGGCTCCTCCGGCGACGGGATCCGGGGGGATGAATGTTACAGTGCCGGGTACCGGGACGTATGACGGATCATCAGGATATAATCCCGCATTCCTGGGTGAGGAACACGTCATACCCCTGCCGGTTCCAGGCCAGGCCATGGCCGGGGACATTACGCCGGCGCCGGGTGGGGACGGGGAGCTGAAGTATACTCACTTCTCGATTGTCATGAATAAATCCCGCCGTCTTGCATTCTTCACCGCGGTAAACATCGACGGGAGTCAGCTGAAAAAGCTCGTCCGTGATTCTGATACCTGGAATTACGACCCGAGGATCGATCGCGACCTGCAGTGCGGTCCTGATCTCTACAAGTCAAACGACCTCGATCGCGGGCACCTGGTAAGAAGGCTGGACCCTGTCTGGGGGGATGATGCGGAGAAAGCGAACGAGGATACGTTCTACTTTACCAACTGCTCCCCGCAGCATACGAAGCTGAATACCCGCACCTGGCTCAGTCTTGAGGACTACATCCTTAAGAACGCAGATAAGTTCGGGTTTAAGCTGACGGTCTTTACCGGGCCGGTCTTCCGGGACGACGACCTGATCTACCGGGGCGAGTTCCGGATTCCGGCCGAGTTCTGGAAAGTGGTTGTCATGGTGAAGGATGATGACACCGTATCGGCCACGGCATACCTCCAGACCCAGAAGAACCTGATCTCGGACCTTGAATTCGCGTATGGCAAGTACAAAACCTACCAGTTGCCGGTTGCCACGATTGAAGGGCTGACCGGGATCAGTTTCGGAGAGCTCCGGTCCCACGATCCGCTGGCAAATATCGAGAGCACTGTGGGAAGGTTGATCGAACGATCCGATGATATCAGGATGTAGGGAACTGTCGATTATAACAAAAAAAATTTTTAGCGAAGGAAATTACGGTAAGGTTCAATAAATTTTATTCTTCATTCTGTGTGTAATCGTTCCATTTTTCCCTCATAAATCCCCGCATTCCGGTTTTGGGATCATAAGGTGGATAAATAGAGCGATATGTTGCCTCTGCCTCAAGGAAAGAGCCCTTGGGGACTGTGTTGGTGAACTTTCCAAGATACAACAAACCAATACCTGCAGATCGCGAGCACCCCTCATTACAGTGGATGAGGACTCGGGCTCCTCCATTTAGATTTTCATTTACGAATGCTAGTGCTGCATCGATAGTCTCTTTTGGGATATATGCGGGATCCTGTGCATCAACAAGGTTCAGGATAAGCCGGGAGCCTCTCTTGGCAATCAGATATTCCGGGTGGTTTTTAGGAGCACCTCTTTGAGAATATCCCAAAGATAACCTGTGGTATGGCTCTTTACATGCATGGACCACATACCATCCGATTTCGTGTCGGACCTTATTTTCGTAATCTTGTTCGTTACCAATGAAGAGGTTTGGATAAATTTCAATCATCGTATTTCATTCCAATTCCTGTGGGGTATATGATGAATTAAGGTAGGTTCATATCAGAAATTATTAGGTAGTGGATATATGGTATTGGGTCATCGACTGAAAGTGATTTTTAGGAAGCACCTTTCAGAGCCTTAATTCATATCGTCCAAGACGACTCTTCTCAGCAATGTTCTCAATCTAGGTTAAATGACTGCCACGAATCATCAAGGCTTATTCAAGGAGAATGCGGACTATCACTTTCACATCGCACATAGGAAAATATTTTCTTAAGGTGGAGATAAGAAGACTATATCACTATCTCAATATGAGAAAGTGGGAGGAAAATATGGCTAAAAATACTGGGAATAATTTTCGAAAAGGCGCGGTAACTGACCGCAGTCAAACCCATAATCCAAAAACGGATCAATATGTGAAACGGGATGCCGATTCGGGAAAGTTCATGGATGTAAAACAGGATGGGAAGCCCTTCAAAGGTGTGAGGAAAGAAAAATAAAAAAAATTTATTGTTTTATTGGGGTAATGGATTGTTCAATTGCACCTTTCAATAGTCAGGCCATATCCAAACCTGGCAGGTCCGAAATTTTTAGGCACCAGAAAGCGACGGGACCCGGGATGGTCCAGAGTAGCATTGTAACCGCATAAAAGAATGCTGGTTTTTTCCCTTTCCAGACATTCATTATTTAATCGATTTTACCCTATCCTGTCTTACGGAGAGGTGACGAAATGGACAAAAATGTGTATCTTTTTGTATGCCCGGGGTTCGCCGACTGGGAACCGGTACTTGCGATTTCCATGATATCCGGGTTAAATTCGGATATACCTAAAAAGAGAAGTTACAATATTGTCACGTTCGGGCTTACCAAAGAGCCGGTTAAAACCGTAGGGGGCATAACCATCCTTCCCGATGTAGATATGGACGAGATTGATCTCAGCAGAACGGCGATGGTAATTCTTTCCGGGTCGTCATTATACGAAAATGAAGATCCTGTCCAACTCGTCCCGCGTGTCAGGGACTGTATCCGGAGCAATATACCGGTAGCCGCGATATGCGGCGCCACATTATTTCTTGCGCAACACGGGTTCCTCGATACGGTCCGGCACACAAGTTGCGGCCCGGAGTGGTTGAAAAAACATGCCCCGGATTATCACGGGGGAAATCATTACATACATGCCCCGAGTGTGACTGATCAGGGCATCATCACGGCGAACCCGCTCGGTTTTGTCGAATTTGCCAGGGATATCATACAGACACTGGACGTATTTACACCGGAATTTCTGGAAGTATGGTTCGGTGCAGTGAAGGAAGGGTATCTGGATGCAGATGCATTCGATGAGGAGTAAGTCCCGTTAAAATAAGCCCGGACAGCAGGACTTGGATTAGAACGAGAATTCCTCATATTATCTGGGATATATACCATTTTATTGTATTAATTTTCCCTTAACCCCGATTAAGTCTTCATGTACGATAAAATCAACGGAGGATTGTGAAAAATCTGTGTTAAGGCCGATTCATTCTGATATGTATCAGGATAATGAAACGGAAACAGGACCGGCCGATATGATTATGTAACCGGACATCCGCCCGGAATTTATTACAGAATTGACCTGTTCCTTTTTAATATTCATATATCCAAGATTCTGGTCATGTTCCCTGATACATATACGAAATATGCGTTGCCAATCCTGATTATCGGGACATTGCTTCTATGCGGGTGCATGGAAACGAGTAACTTGGATCCTGAAGGAGAATGGATAATTCTTCCTGCAATGGAAGAATGGCCTGATGGTACGACCGGTATTTCCAGCATTTCGGATTCTGCAACGGGAGATTACCAGGGGCTCGTTATCGATACGATACCTGAATATGTCGTGGCGGGACCGGGAGAGAATATCTCAATAGAGGTGGTTTTCAGAAACAAAGGAGATAACCCGATTACCATTGATAATTTTCCCACGGCGTTTTTAATAAAGAATCCGGCGGATATCTCTGATCCATCCAGGATTGCCAGGAGATACCTGCGGGGACATGAGACGGTCATAATTGAACCGGGCGACACTATAATTTATAATTTTGAGTGGAATCTTAAGGACAACAATGGATTCCAGGTTTCTCCCGGTATTTATACCGTTGAGATTATTGATGTCATGTACTACAACGGTGAGACCGAGAGTATTAAAAGAGGAGATATGGGGGAGAAGATTGCAGAAATTACCGTGCAGCCGGCCGGAGAAATACTTGAGAGCACGATCTTTGTGAATGAGTCAAAAACCGATGAAGGGATAACCATAACATTGGAGAGTATAAATGCAAAGTCCAATTACACCGAACTTGATTTTTCGGCGTATGCAGCAAATCCCGATTACGTCAGTGTGATGCCGGATGGAAGAGAGTGGACATATAAACTCTCTGATGAAAACATGCATGGCTATTACAGGATTGACAATGGGGAGATGAAATATCTCTGGAATGTCGAATTAACAGATAGAAAGGATTCTCAATATAGCTACAAATATCTCATCGAACCCATTTCACGGGATGCCGGGAATTTATCTGTAATAATAGAAAGTTTCGGGCCTGTTCCGGGATCGTGGGAATATGAAATCGGATTTTAACGATCCTGATTTACAGAATGCTGGATTAAACGCCCTGAAGAATCCTCTTCGGAAACAACAAATATTTTTGGTGAAAGAAGAACGTTGCTACCAATTGAATGGATGCAGTTGCCTGATGACCCAAATGATTGCACGACGACCCGCATAACCGGCACCGGTATTTTATATATGGTGTGCCCTGGTCGTCCTGACTTTTAAAAAAAAACCTTCATCCAGGTATGGATGGATGAAATAACCCCATCTGGATCCTGGTCCAAATCCGGCATTTCACTCTCCGTTTTTCAGATTCCTGATTAAACGTTCGCACCAAAAGGTTATCATGTCAACATGCTAATGTTGACGCATGCCACTGCCCATGAATGAAAAACAGTCAGGGTTCCGGAAGATGCACCGGAGTGGCCAACCCAACATTACCCTCGCCACCCTGCGGGGTATCTCCCGACAGGCCGTCTCACGGGCACTCCTGACATTGGAAGAGAAGATCAGGACCGTTCTTTTGGAGATGGCGTATTCGAACCGGATCGAAGCTGAGCAGTTGAACGTGGAGAAAGGCATCCTTTTCGGGCGGGCAATTCCCTTCAATACCGGCGCCATCATCTTTGTCTCGTCCACCCACGATGTCCGGGTCTGGTACGAGCAGGAGGGGGACTGCGGGGCATGTCCCCGGTATACCCCGTGCCTCGAACTTCTCTGGGATCTTGCAGACGAATTGAAGATCACACTGACGAAGACCGGCGACCCCACACGAATGGCTGACGAACTTTTTGGGAAAGTGAAGGAGTTGATCTGAAAATGTCCCTGGTGGATACGCTACGTGAATCATCAGGCTGGTGTCCGAATGCGAAAGCATTCATGATTCATGAACCGCTGAAAACCGATACCGCTCCAGAGAATATCCCGAATGGCCGTGATGCAGGGTCCCTGCGGGTCATCACCCCTGCGATGATCCTCCTGCTCCCCCTCCTGCCCGCATTGATGTTCGTGGGCTATACCCTCATGATCCCGGTCCTTCTCCCGTCAACGGAATTGCAGATGGCGGCGAAGGCCTTATTGGTCGGCATCCCGGTAGTGATTCTTCTCTGTTACGGCCGCATGACCCATGATGGAATTGGTACAACCCTCTCTGGTGCGCTCCTGTTTCCGGTTTTTGGAATATATTCCCAGATTCTGGGTCTGCTATTCGATCCCGGTTTCGTATTGACTCTTCCGGGTCAATGGATGAACTGGAACCTGTTCGCAAGTATCACACCCTTCATGCTGCTGCTGGGCGTGATGGGTTATCTTGCATCGAGAAAAACGAATGGATCGCTTCTTATTGCCTCAATCATTGGGTTACTGGTGATTTCAGTCGTGCTCGGGATACGATGAAATCTATAAGGATGAAGATGAGAAGAATGTTTTAAGGAAATTGAATGTCTGGCTGGGGTGGCGCACGAATTCCCTTCCGGAAAGCAGAATGATAACTATTGAGTATCCGGGGGCAGTTCTTTTCATAACGAATGGAAAAATTTCATTTTTAACTTATATCGATCATATCATGAGCGAAATTCAATAATATCTACAGATATGGTATGTTTTTCTGAAGTCCGGAGATTTACCCCTGGTTATCCCTTGATACATTTTCGTTTTCTGCACCATACGTGTCCATATTTCAGAAGGTGAGCGCAGCAGCAGAAACCCTGCGGCAACAGCATTCCCGGGCAGCGGTCCTGCCATTCCCCGGATTTATCCTATTAATTTCCCAGATTAGATATATAGACTAATATTCAATAAGTATTATAAACATGGACTGTATCAGACTCCTTAATGACAATCTCTGACGTCCAGCTGGCAACAGCTATGGGACTGTCGTTTGCACTCATCGTGGTCATTATTGCCTGTGCCAATTTTATCCAGTGGTATGGAAGGAAACGGGCAGCACAACGTGCCGCATCACAATTCCTCAGTCCCGAAGATTTCATTGTACCGCCAAAGCACTTTATTCTCCTCCGTGTGCTCCTCGATAAAAACGGCCATGCGAGCCTGTCAACATTCCAGCTCCTCATGTGGACACTCCTGATCTCATTTTTATACATCACACTGTGGTTTCTGCAACTGCGTGACGGGAGTACGCAGGCCCCCAATGCGATTCCTGAAGGATTGATGGCTCTTATGGGAATCAGTGTCGGAGTGCCGATTGTAAGCAAGGGAATATCAGAATATAAAAAACTGAAGACACGTTCAGAAGGGAAGACCTATTCGGAACCCAGCTATGCATCCATGCTCGAGGAAGACGGGCAACCCAGTCTCCTCCGCTTCCAGATGTTCCTCTGGACACTTGCAGCGGTGGTGATCTATTTCTGGCTTTTCATCACAACGGTATTCAATGCCGGTCCCGAAGCAGTATCAGTCGGGCTGCCCGATATCGACCCTACACTCCTGTTCCTGATGGGACTCTCCCAGGCCGGGTACCTTGGCAGCGCAGCGTATGCCGGGACGCTTGAAAAGAGTGGTGCGGGACCGATAAACCCCTCTGAAAGAACTTCCGCGACTGAATCCGTGCTGACAGCCCCCTCCCCTGCCATACGTGAAACCATTCCCGGCTCTGCCGGTTCGAAGGAGCTCGTAACACTTCTCGGGTCAGGCTTCGGCACAACGCCTGATTCGCTCATGATCGGGCAGGTAAAGGTGTCACCCGATTATATCCGGCGCTGGGAAGAAGACAGGATTGAATTTATACTGCCCGGGACAGTCCCCCCGGGGAGACATGCCCTTGTCGTGACGGCAGAGGGCAATTCGGCACGTGGAGAGATTTCCGTCAGCACTCCTCCGTGGGTTCATGAAGGGATCGAGAAGACAGCTGCCGATATCATCAGTGAAATCTGGATTGACGACCCGTCGCAGAAGAGTTACCGGGTCCCGCCGATCGGGTATTTCATCCCTGAAAAACGCTATTATTTCTTTTTTGAATTTGCCGTGCCGCCGGGAACCCCGTCCTGGGGCAGGACCGAATTCCGGGCCGGGTTCTACATAGACGGCAAGCCGGCCTGCGAGCCGAGGAGTTTTATGCCCGGCTATATGAACGGAAAGAATTACGGGGTATTTGATTACAGGTTTGAGTCAGAAGGGACGTTTACGGTCGAGATCCGCGGGGCGACAACAAAATCAATGGATGTCGTTGTCAAATGCCCTCCGGGTGCACAGGGGGTATAGGCCTATGTCAAAAGAATCCCTGTTCGGGATGGAAAAACTACCTGATGACCGGAGCATCATCGTGGTTTCCGATCTGCATCTTGGCGGAATGGAGGATCCCGGAACAGGAGAGCGGTTTACCAGGTTCCTGAAATATCTCTCTACGGATTTCATATCAGTTCCAGTTATTTGCCAGTCGGGAAACACGACGAAAACTGATGAACCTGCCAGGAATAAGAGGTTGTTCCCGCCGGAAAAGATCATCCTGCTCGGGGATATCCTGGAACTCTGGGATTCGCGAAACCAGGACCGTAACTGTTCGTTCCTTGATGCATTTCTCCCCTTTTTAACAATGCGGGATATGGACTGCGATGTCATCTATGTGACCGGGAATCATGACGAAGATGTGGCAGAATTTATCGAATCCCGTGATGACGACAGGAAACGTGCAAGGGAGGCACAGGCAATGAAAAAAGGACCGGCAGATACTCCTGGCAACCCCTCTCCGGGAACCGGGACCGGGCGGACCGCGGATTCACAACGGCCGGCCGGCTCCGGATCAACCTTCAAACTCCTGCATACCAAAGATAAAAAAGGCCGGGAAAAAGCGGAAAGCCTGAAAGTTGAGTGGAACGGATCCCGCTCTCTCGAAATCTGCGGAAGGCACTATCCGGCACACCGTGCACAGGACGGAGAACTTGGCCTTGATGCGGGGGGGACCAGTTATGCGTTCATCCATGGTCAGCAGTTCGACCGGGAACAGATTACCTACACCATCAGCGAAGCGCTGGGCAGACGGTTCGACCCGGTGGATTTTTTCCAGGACCTGGCCTGTATATCGGTTACAAAAAAGATGAACCCGGGATCACATTTTTCAAATCTGGTAATGGCGTGCATCCTGCTGTGGCTTTTTTTTACACCCGCCTTCAGCACGGTAAATGCATTTATCGGAGCATTCAGTGGAATCATCCTTGCGCTGGTATTTCTGTACGGAATATTCCTGTTCGGATATGCCGAACGTGATCACCCCTCCTCGTCCGTGCTTGCAGGACTTTGCGCGATTTTGTTTATTGCAGATGCAGCATTTTTGTTGTATGGCTGGATATTCCTCCCGGAAGTGTTCTATGGGTATTTCTACATCCCGCTTATCATATCATTCTACATTCTCCTTGTCATCAGTATTCCGGCTCTTTTTGCATATCTGAAACGAAAAGTGTATAATAAAATCTCTGTCAAATTCAAGAGCCCTGATAAAATAATCGAAGAGAAACTGTTTGATGTAAGTAAATATGCGTATAAATCAAAAGTTCTGGTCTTTGGCCATACACATGCAGCAGATTTCGAAGCTGATACGAAAACCGACAAAGTAAGTCTCCTCGTCAATACCGGTTCATGGGTAAATGAAAACAAAAAAGACGATACGCAAGACTATGACACCTTTGTCTATATCGATAAAAACGGTGTATGCTGCCTTCGATGGGTCGACAATGAGCAGAGAATCGAATGTTTCTGCAAAGCGAAAGGGAGCCCGCCGGTCAGTGTCCCTCTATGCGAATATATTAAGAAAAATAATATAGTGCTGAAGGACTGACCTGCACCCCGGCCCGGATAAAAGCCGGGTCAGGTTTGACCTGGCCACAACTCAATGTAGATAAAAATAAAATTCATAGATTTTCATCGTCTGTTCATACACCATGCCGGTTCCCACAGGTATTACAGTGGCAGAAAAAGCTTTTGATGAATGTGTTCTCTCTCATTTTCATCAGGTCCGCCGGTGATCCCTGGAGGGCAATCTTTCCTTTCTCCAGCAGGCAGACATGGTCCCCGAAAAAGAGGGCGTCCTGGAAATGATGGGTGACGATGACCGCCGGTATCCCTGCAGCGATGATTGATTGCTTCAGTTCTTTTCTCATGGATGACTGTGATTTCACATCCAGTGCTGCCAGCGGCTCATCGAGCAGCAGGAGATCGGGCCTGAGGACAAGAGCCCGGGCGAGCGCCACCCGTTGCCGCTGTCCGCCGGAAAGACGGCCGACCTGCTCTCCGGAAAGGGATTCCAGCTCCATCTCAACCAGGTATTCCCGTACCCGTGAGGCAATCGCGTCTTTTGGCAGCTTCCGGCACCTGAGGCCGAAGGCTACATTCTCAAAGACCGAGAGGTGCGGAAACAGTGCGTACGACTGGAAGAGGTGGCCGATATTTCTGCATTCCGGTGGGATGTTGATCCGGCCGGAACCTGAAAACAGCACCCGTTTGCCAAGTGTTATCTCCCCGTGGTCAGGGAAGAGGAGACCGGAGATCAGGTTCAGGACAGTCGATTTTCCTGCTCCGTTCTCTCCGATCAGGACCGTAATCTCACCCTTCCGGACCGAAAGCGAGACATCCAGCTTGAAATCCCTGAGCTGTTTCCCTGCACTGACGTTAAGCATCAGATCGGCCTCCGTGTAATGTATTTGACCATGAGGATCACCGCGAAAGAGATGACCACGAGGATAATGGCCAGGCTGATGGCGTCATTGAGATCTCCCTGCATGGTGGTGTAGATGGCGAGTGGCATGGTCTGTGTCCTGCCCTGGAAGTTGCCTGCGAACATGATCGTGGCACCGAATTCGCCGAGTGCACGGGCAAATGTGAGGATAGCCCCGGACACGAGACCTGCCCAGGCGACAGGGACGGTGACCCGGAAAAACACCCTGAGCCATCCTGCACCCAGAGTCCGTGCTGCTTCCTCGTAGGTCCGGTCCACCGCCTCGAAGCTGGCCCGTGCCTGCCTGATATAGAACGGGGAGGCGACGAAGACCTGCGCAAGGATGACCGCAAAGGTAGTGAAGGCGATCTGGATGCCGAACGCGTTCAGGTACTCTCCGATGACTCCCCGCCGGCCGAAGGCCATCAGCAGGGCGATACCCGCGACTGCCGGGGGCATCACGATGGGCAGATCGGTGAGAGTATCGACGATCTCTTTCCCTCGGTAAGACGTACGGGCGTTGAGATACGAGAGCGGGGTTCCCATAAGAATTACAATCCCTGTGCTTACAACAGCAGTACCCAGGGAGAGGAGCAGTGCGTCAATGACGACCGGGTTTGCGAGGGATGCTATGAAGGCCCCATGGGTGATGCGCAGGAAGAGCGAGGCTACGGGTATGGTAAGAAAGAGCAGGAAAAGTATGACAAGGGGGGCGAGGAGGATAAGAAGGGTCCTCTCGCCAGACCGTGTCCACAGGTTCATCCGGTTCACCTTACGATGTTGCCGGGACCGGGTCAAATCCGTATTCTGTCAGTATGGCGCTGCCGTCCGGTCCGGTGACAAACCTGATGAATGCCTCCGCAGCACTTTTCTGTGACGATTCGGCAAGGATACCCAGCGGGTATTGTGCAACCACATTATATTCAGCCGGGATTTCGATTCGGTGTATCTTGTCCTTGTCCTCAGGTTTCACATCAGACTTGTAGACAAATGCAGCGTCCGCTTCACCGAGCATTAGCTTGGGTACAACGGTACTGACCGCGGTCTCCTCGGAGATCACGTTGTCCATAACTGCGGTCCTGTATGCCTCGCCATAGCCTGGGTCTGCCGCCATTTTATCCAGCACCTGGCGGGTGTAGGAACCAAAGGGCACATCTTTGGTGCCGATGAGCAGTTTTACTCCCGGTCTGGCAAGATCGGACAGACTGGTTATCCCTGCAGGGTTGTCGGCCGGGACAATTACTGCCATACCGTTCTCCAGGAAGAACACGACCGTTTCATTATCCATGAATCCGGCATCCTTTAAAGCATTCATGTGTTTTGTATTGGCCGAGACAAAGACATCAGGGGAAGCACCCTGTTCGATCTGGGTGCGGAGGGCCTGCGTTCCGTCAAAGGCCAGGTCGACCTTCAACTCAGGATGCTGTTTTTCATAGGTGTTTCCGATATCGGTAAATGCCCCGGTCAGCGATGCGGCAGCAAATACGGTCAGGGTGGTGCCAGGAGTACCCGACGATGCAACGGAATCTGTGCAGCCGGCCACCAGAAGGCCGGCGATCAGTAATAGTGCACAAGTACATGCGATATATGAAATCTGTTTCATTTGTTCACCTTTCATTTTTGTAGATAACCGGGTCGGGAATTTTATTTATAAATTATTAATTTTGATTAACTGTTAATTTTATTCAGCTATTGACAATCGCCATCCTCGTTAAGGGTAAATCCAGCATTCGCTTTCAGGGACGGGATTGGGGGGATGACCCCGGATATATATCCGGGAAACATTCCTGCAGCCGCTCCATTTCCGTGGTGGATAATTATCCCTTACTGTTCCAGTTGTGCGGCCGGATAGTGGTGACCCATGATAGTATTGACAATCTCGTAGAGCAGCAGTTCGCTACCCCGGTAGCCGACAATCGATTTCTTCTGGTACCCGAACCTGTCATAGATCGGGAACCCGGCCCGGATAAGAGGCACGCCGCATTCGGCTGCAATATCAACTCCTTTCGAGTGGCCGATAATCAGGTTGAGCTTTTTGACTCCTCTCAGGTACTCTTCGAACTCGAAGAGGTCCCCGTTATTGAATACTTTTGGCTCCTCCACGAAGATGTCCCGGTATTCTTCAAGGATTGCATTGATGTTATCCTCAAATGTCTTTGTCCCGGTCCCGGTCATGACCGCGACAGGGGTCATTCCAAGTTCGCACACGAACCTGGTTAATCCAATCACGGTGTCCGGGTCTCCAAAGACGGCCACCTTCCCCATCATGGTGTAATGGAGGGTGTCTGCCATGGTATCGACAAGACGCCCGCGGTCGTCGATGACGGACCTGGGGATTTCCCTGCCGGTTGCCTGTGCAACTGCAGTAACGAATGCGTCGGTGTGTGCAACTCCGACAGGCATCGGTCCCGGGAGGTACTGTACTCCACACTTCTTCTCCAGGAGCCGGGCTCCTGCCTCTCCTGCCGAGGTCTGGATGGCGAAGGTTGCAGTGGCATCGCCCATGCCGCGGATCTCTTCAATGGTTGTCCCGCCGGCCGGATAGTAAGGGAGACTCTTTGGCGGATGGAGCGGGGCATCCAGGGTATCAGAGATATCGAAGAGCACGGTGGGCTCGATTCCCATCTCCCTGAGTATATACTTGATCTCCCTGATATCGCCGGGGTAGATCATACCCGGGATGATGTTTACCTTTCCGGAAGGTTTACCTGTCTTCCTGGAGATACTGCCGACGAATGACTGGGCCGCCCTGTTATACCCTTCAACCTGGGACCCGACAAAACTCGGCGTATTGATCAGGACGATCTCGATGCCGTCTGCCCTTTCATCCCCAATCTCCTCGCGGAGCTTTTTCTTTGCGGCTTTGATGAAATTCTCCATGTCATCGCCGATAATCTCACTCGAGCAGGTGGTGACAACGCCGATAACGCTCGGCCAGTACCTGACAACAAGGTTCCGTAACCCGTCGACAACGTTTCGTCGTCCGCCAAAAACGGCGGCATCCTCGTGAAACGATGCGGTGGCCACGGACCCCGGTTCCCGAAAGATCCGTGCGAAGGTATACCTGACATAGGTCGTGCATCCCTGTGCTCCCTGCACAAAGGGAATAGCCCTGTTGAGTCCCATGACTGCCCAAATGGCGCCCAGAGGCATGCAGGTCCGGCTCGGGTTGACAACGACCGACCTGTTTGCGGCTGGTACGAGATGAGGGTCCCGCGGCCTGAATTCGCAGGAGGCAGGGACCTTCTCTACCGTCATATCCTTGTGGGTGTATCCCTCGATTGAGATCCTCTCAGGGAGTATATCGCTCATTTCTCCTCTCCTCCTTGTGCAAGTCTCCCGGGTGCTGCGATCCCGTCCTGGAATTTCCAGACCGGGGCATAGATCCCCTGGTATATATCCCGGGCAAAGTTGATGAACCCGGCGAACCCTGCATACGGTCCTTTCTCATAGGAGTGGGAATTTACGGTGGGAATGCCCATCTTCCTGATTAGATATTTCTCTTTGAGTCCTGTAAGGAAGAGATCCGGTTTAAGGTCCATGATGGCTTCCTCGATCTCGAACTCGTTTGGAGCATCGATGACAAGCATGCCGCCCTTGTGCCGTTCATTGATCTTTTCGTAGTCGTCATCGTGAGCGAAGGTGCAGGCACCCATGATCACCTCCATGCCAAGTTCTTCCATGGGTTTGATCCAGTGCCACAGGCGCGGTCCGCCCACGTAGATGGCTACTTTCTTTCCACTGAGTTTCCGGCGGTAGAAGTCCAGTGCATCCTCTATGCGTGCGGTCTCTTCGGCGATGATCTCTTCCGCCTTTTCTTCGAGACCGAACCGGGCCGCAGCTTTCCGAAGGGCCATGGACGTCTGTTCGATCCCGAAGAAGGACGCCCTGATAAAGGGGATGTCATACCCGTCCTTTACCATATCGGCAATGTACTCTGCCGAACGCTGGCAGTGGACGATGTTCATTTTGACGTCCGGCATTTTGATCAGGTTCTCGATGCGTTCGTTGCCGGTAAATACCGAGACGATCCGTAACCCGAGCCTCTCGAGAAGGGGACGGATCATCCGGAGGTCCCAGTCCATGTTGTATTCACCGATCAGGCAGACATCATAGGGTGTCTTCTCCTCTTCCTGCATCGCCAGTTCCGGCCGTCGTTCACGTAGTGCCCGGATCTGGCGGTAGAACTGGATGTTGAAATCGTGGTGGCCCTTGGACTGGCTCACGCCGGAACAACCCGGAGATTCGGCCGTAAAAACGGGAATTCCGGTTTCCTTCTCCACCTGGCGGGCCACTGCCTGGACATCGTCGCCGATCAGGCCGGTAGTGCAGGTGGTGTATATGATGACCGCTTTCGCCTCCGGGAAGAGCCGTATCGATTCGAAACAACTTTCTTTTAACTTTTTTACCCCGCCAAACACCACGTTCTCTTCTTTCATGTCGGTAACCACGCAGAAGCGCCGGTTAAACGATGAATTGGCGAGCTGTCCGGGAGCTACATACGGGTACAGGTCCGACAGGTGCCTGCGGGTACCCCAGGTGTACCAGGCACAGCCGACCGGTGCGTGGACCATGTCGATGGTATCCACGATCGGACCGCCGATAACACCCCGGGCACCGGCAAACGCACACCCCCGCTCGGTCATGTCACCCGGTAATGTCTTGATGTTGCATGCCGGGATGACAGGGTTTTGGGCATCGTGGATGTAGATATGATCGCCCCGCTCCGGGAGGCATTTATTGCATTTTAGATTTGTCAGTGGCATGTAATCCCTCCTACCTGAGCACTTCGTCTCCCCTCTCTCCGGTGCGGATCCGTATTGCCTCATCGATGGGGCACACGTATATCCGCCCGTCACCATGTTCCCCTGTCCTGTTGGCCTTCATAATGACGCCAGTTACCAGGGGTACATCTTCGTCCGGGACAACGAGTGTGATGAGGCGTTTTGGGACGTACTTCATTGTCATTCCTGACAGTCTGATATCGTCCATGACTTCGAATCCCACTTCGTTGCCTATGCCTTTTTGTTTGCCGCGGCCGAGCACCTTCGTCGCGTTCATCCCCGGGAATCCGAGATCCGCGAGGATATCCCTGGTCCGGGCAATTTTATTAGGCCGTACGACTGCGATGATCTCTTTCATGAAATCATCCTTAAATCCCTTCAGTGCCGGTCCGGATGGTGTAGGACTGTTCAAGGGGTGTGACGAATATCTTCCCGTCCCCGAAATTTCCGGTTTTTGCGGAAGTACTGATGAGCGAGATGATCTCCTCGACAGCGGTGTCCTCTGCTGCAATCATAAGCAGGGTCTTTGGGAGTTCATCATAGTGAATGTCACCGATCTGAATCCCTTTTTGCTTTCCACGGCCTACGATATCCATTTTGGTGAGGGCGACATATCCTGCTGTCTCGAGCACATCAACGACAGTTTCAGTCTTGTCCGGCCTGATTATGGCACGTATCAGTTTCATTTGCAGAGACCTCCTTAATCGGGCAGCCCGTACTGGATCACCAGTTTTTCCATCTCGTCCATCTCCATCGGGGTTGGAATAACGAAATTCGTGTTATTGATGATCTTTTCCGCAAGAGTCCGGTATTCCTGTGCCTGTGTGCACAGGTCATCAAACTCGGTGACGGTCTTCCTGTTGAATTCGGCCTTCTGGACGATATTGTCCCTGGGCACGAAATGGATCATCTTTGTTCCGATGATATCGCAGAATTCTTCCATCAGTTCCCGTTCTCCATCGACATTCCTGCTGTTGCAGATAATACCGCCAACCCGGACTCCGCTCTGCTCTGCATACTTTACCATTCCCTTACAGATGTTGTTAGCAGCATACAGGGCCATCATTTCACCCGAAGCAACGATGTAGATCTCTTCGGCCTTGCCCTCACGCACCGGCATGGCAAAACCTCCGCAGACCACATCGCCGAGCACATCGAATATGACGAAATCGAGATCCGGTGAATATGCACCAAGGTCTTCCATCATGTTAATGGCGGTGATCACACCTCTTCCTGCACATCCGACACCCGGTTCGGGACCGCCGGATTCGACACACTTTATCCCGCCGTATCCTGTTTTCAGGACCGTGTCGAGAGTGACGCCGTCCTCCCCGAATTCCCGGAGGGTATCCATGACCGTCTCCTGCATCCTTATTCCAAGGATCATCCGGGTGCAGTCCGCCTTCGGATCGCAGCCATGGATGAGTACCTTCTTATCAAAGAAATGATTCATCGCTGCTGCGACATTCTGCTGGGTTGTTGATTTTCCAATTCCGCCCTTTCCATAGAAGGCAATTTTTCGTGTCATAGGTATCCTTTTTCCATCTGTCTGGTTCAACGAGCTGTGCCTGATAAAAAAGTAAATCCCTGAACAGGTGGATGCAGAAAACCGGGAAGATTTACGGCATTTCCTGGGGGGAATACTTTATTTTAAATACTTGTTTTAGTATTGCATAGAAGGAAGTTTCTTTCCACCATTATTAATAGTACTAGTACGATACTGGATAAATACCGGTTTTTTAATGGACACATAAAAGAGAAATTATACCTTAATTATAAATTTCATAAGTTTTACCGAGGATTTATTGGAATGGCCGTAAGTGTCACCTGCGGGAGAGCGCTGAAAAAAGAGTACTCCGGAAGGGATTTTCGCTTCGAAATTGCCAGGACCTGATCAGACCGCAGCTGCTTTTTCATGCTTCCCTGGGGATAATAGGCACGGCATAAAAAAATGAGACCCGGATTTTTTTCAGCAGATTTATGATGCCCGGCTACTTTCACGCCTGCGTATTCTGCAATCATTCTTCATGTCTCTGTCGAACAGGTAAAACGATCTGCAATTACAAATCTCATCGTGGATCGGTTTCCATGCTTTTTTAAATACTCCCTGGCAGCAACCCGGTTACTATAGTCCCTATTATGACGAAAACTATACACTCAATTGAACCCTTTACGCGCCCGTATTTGAAAATCGAAAGTTATTCCGGTATCAATTAATGTGGCCCGGGAACTCCTCTCCGGCACCGTCAGGGTGCCGATACACTTATTATTATCCGTGAGTATCCTTGCATGATGGATTATGAAAATACCCCCTGATATTGATGGATTATACTGCCGGCACAGGATCGTTTTTCTGGCGGTAGTATGCCTGATTCTTTTAGCATTCAATAGTGTTTCGGCCGTGACCACAACAACCTCTTTTTCGCATGAGATGCCGGCGGGATGGAACCTCCTGTCCACACCCATTGCGCTTGAGCCTGGATATGACCATTTATCGCAAATCCTGGACCCTATTGAGGGGGTGGAGATCATCCTTGGCTATGACGGTCACTGGTTCATTCCAAATGATACATACGTCATGAAGCCGCTGGATGCGCTGGCCGTCAAAACGAACCGGCGGGTCACTGCAGTATTCACCCCGAAAAGCACACTCACTACGCCTCCGACCAGGTACTTAAGCGAGGGGATCCACCTCGTCGGGCCGGCACCGGCACCGGAAAACGGGATTTTTTCTGCCATGCCCCTTGACCAGGCACTGATCAGCATCAGGCAGACCCCGGACGGGAAGGATGGCTATATCATGGTGATCAGCCCGCCGATGAATCAGCCTGGCTGGGGATATGCGAAAGGGGGTACCGTGCGTGACCTGCTGCCCTTCGGCGGGTACTGGGTCGTCATGGAGAATCCCGATACACTCATCGGGTTCTCGACTACCCCTGTGCAGGAAATTCCCCCGCACCAGATTGTCTGGCTGGACTACACCTCTGAAGGAGGGCATGACGAGATCTGGTGGCTGGTGGAGAACGATGATTCGGTCTTTACCGCAGCAGAGTACATTACCCCCGAAGAAAATTCGCTGTTTGCGGTCAGGGCATACCATGAGGGCAGCGAAATTCCTGTCTGGTCGTCGGAGACCGACCTGGGTGAGGGGCAAAACATCGCGATGTCGGTAGATGCAGTCTCCGGGTATGTCGCAGCATGTGGAAACGGGGTAGACTCCCAGGGACGCACACTCTTTGTGGTGCAGATGCTCGATGCGAATACCGGTGAAGTGTTGTGGACCGATACCTATGACAATGGCGGCGGATGGAACGAGGCCTATGACGTCGCCATTCAGGGTGGACGGGTCATGGCCGTGGGAACCGGGCGGAATGCGGACGGATCCGATGAATGGCTCGTCCGGACGTATGATATCGCCACGGGTGGCCTGATCTGGACTGACTGCTGCTCGGCCGGGGGCGGAGAAAATGCAGCCCGTGCGGCAGTATCCTCTCCTGTCGGCCTTTTTGCCGGAGGATATACTGAAACAGAGGACGGCCGCAAACAGTGTACGGTGCGGTCCTATAACCCTCTGAATGGTGTTGTTCTCTGGTACGACAATTATGACCGCGGGTTTGGCTACAACGAGGTTGAAGACCTCGAATACCAGAACGGGTACGTAGTGGCCGTGGGTAGAGGAGGAGTGACGGAAACCGACACCGGCCTGCTGGTACGGTGTTACGATGCTCTGAGCGGGGTACTCCAGTGGCAGGAAAACAACCCCATGAGCGACTCTTCGGCCGACAACATCGTGCTCAGCGACGACAGGGCCTTTGTGTGCGGTGTGGAGCCTGGTCTCTACTTTGTCAGGTCATACGATCTTTCCGGCGGCGGGATGCTGTGGGAGGATACGTTTGCGAACGACGGGTGGTTCAACTTCTTTACTGGCGTGGATTACCAGGACGGAATTGTTACTGTCGCTGCGTTTAACCAGTGGATATCGCTGACGGACCTTGAATACATGTATGGTCTCAAAGTCCGCAGCTATGCTGCAGACGACGGGACCCTGATCGAGGAAGAGTATGCCACGGGCCAGGGCCTGGCCGGCTGGCTGGACATCCTCATCCATAAAAATTCCATCTATGTGGCGGGGCCGGTATTCGAAACATCTGCTGCGCCGGTCCTTTTAATGTCCGCAGAAACCACGCAGAGCGTGGTCACAACCAGCGGGCGGCAGATACTGGTTAACGGCGATCCATTCTACGTGAAAGGTGTCAATTACCAGCCCTCGCCGATTGGCAGCAGCAATTCGTGGGAGCCCTTCGGCGACTGGTTCCAGGACTACTGGTCAAGTGTATACAACCGGGATATCCCGCAGATAAAGGCAATGAATGCAAACACCGTCAAGACCTACGCGATTACTGCATGGGCCTGGGATGATCCGACTAAAAAGTTAATCTCGCATACCAAGTTCTACAACCTGCTCGCAGACAACGATATGTATGCAGTCCCCATGGTCTATTTCACGTCCGACCTCATCACCGGGTATAATCCCTCGACGTGGCAGAATAATGAGATAATGCAGCAATGGCTTGCAGTCCTTGCCGAAGGGAAGGATGAACCCGGCGTCCTGGGATGGTGTGTCGGAAACGAACTGAACCCCGGAGACAGTTTCTACCCGCAATACTGGCAGAACTACAACGCGATTGTGGGGATCATCAAGTCCCACAGCCCTGACAAGATTACCATGATCGGGGTCGTGGATGATTCCATGCATACGCCCCAGTACGCGGACCAGTATATGACCAACCTCTCGGTATGGGGAATAAATTCCTATCGTGGTAACCTCAACGGGGCATTTGACGACCTCTTCACCACCTTCGAGGCAGCGAGTACAAAACCGCTCCTGATCACCGAATGGGGGCCGCCTTCATCCACCAGGAATTCCTCGGGCAGCGCAGTCCTTCTTCCGGACAATGCGAATGCCACTGCTAACTATATCGAAATCCACTGGCACGACAGTACCTACCAGGAAGGGTATGACAGCATGATGGAGAATAATGCGACCTGCCAGGGAGGCTTCATCTTTGAGTGGACCGATGAATGGAACAAGATCGATCCGCCCACCGTCCATAACCCCAGCACGGCACAGAACACCAACTTCCCGGGAGGATGGTGGGACGAGGAGTGGTTCGGCATGAATGGGGTCCAGGTCAGCGGAAGACCTCCGGCCAACCCGGACCCGGGTAAACCGGATATCCTTCTTCCACGGGCAGCGGTCGACCGGATGACCTCGCTATGGGCCCAGTACCCATAAAAATCCCATTTTTATCTTATCAGACCGTGAGCAATCCCTGACATCCGTGACATGAATCCGCACGGGGTACCGTTCAGGTGTTTTTTTTAAATATCGGCTGGTATGAAAAAGTCCTGTTAATATCCGGTACGGCCCTTTTTTTCATGCATATATATGAACCAGAGGCTCATGGCACGCTTCGTTGAAAGGCTTAATTTCGATACCATATTCAATCTGTTGCTCTGACAGGAGGGGTTTCACCCCTCCCTGGTCCACCCCTTGGGATATTCTGTGGGCAAGGGTTGGATGGGACCGTAGGATTTTTATAAGAACTTATGCACGGTCACTATCGCAATAGGGGGGGTGCACACATACGGCGGGGCATCAGCCCCGGGAATATCTTTGACTGGAGTGCTTGCGGAAGAGGATCGTAAGGTACGGGAATGTCTTTGACTGGAGTGCTTGCGGAAGAGGATCGTGAGATACGGGAATGGTTTCAACAAAGCGAAAATATCCTTGAAAATTCGTCGGGAGATATCCGCATGCTCACCGGGGGTCAGAATGCGATTTCTTCCTTTGTTCATTTGATGATGATGACCCTGCCATTCACCATATTTCGGAAGGAGTGGTCGTAACCGTCTGTAAAAGCATGCCTCTGCCTGATCATGGATCATAAGTATAATATCCATTCCCATTCAAATATTTAGGTAAGCCTAAATATAAGGGAAGAACTATGGGAATACCAATATCCGAATTACCCCGCCACAAAACGGCCAGGATTATCGAACTCGTTGGTGGCCACGAGTTCCAGAGAAAACTCCGGAATCTTGGGATACGGGAAGGGAAGATCGTCCGTATCCTGGCTGACCAGCCATTCGGGGGACCGGTGGTTATCGAGGTGGACGGCAGGGCCACTACTATCGGAAGGGGGATGGCCCGGGGAGTTCTGGTGGAGCCCGTGGAATGAAAAAAATTGTCCTGATGGGCAACCCCAACGTGGGAAAGAGCGTGGTCTTCTCCCGTCTGACCGGCGCGAGGGTCGTCTCATCGAACTACCCTGGCACCACGGTGGACTATACCCACGGGAGGACCTGCCTCGGGGAAGAGCCATACGAGATCATTGATGCCCCGGGCACCTACTCGCTTGCTCCGACCTGCAAGGCAGAGGAGGTGGCATGTGATATGTTCTCAGAGGGAGACGTGGTCCTCAATGTCATCGACGCCACAAACCTTGAGCGGAACCTGCTCCTCACCCTCGAGCTGCTTGAGACCGGAAAACCACTTATCATCGCCCTGAACCTGTGGGACGAAGCGAAGACCACCGGTATATCCATTGATTACCATGCCCTGTCAGACCTGCTGGGAGTCCCGGTGATCCCCACCGTTGCCCTCTCCGGGGAAGGAATCAAAGAACTGGTGGATAATATCGGGTATGCCCGGCCTGGCACCCGCTTAGATCTCACCTGTGACGAGGAGAAGTGGCAGAAGATAGGGTGCATCATAAAAGAAGTACAAAAGGTCCGCCACCGCCACCCTACCCCTCTGGACAGGCTGGCTACGGCATCGATTCGCCCGGTTACCGGGATTCCAATGGCCATCGGGATCCTCCTCCTCCTCTTCTGGATGGTCCGGTTCATCGGGGAGGGGCTTATCACCTATATTTTCAACCCCCTCTTCGATCTCTACCTGCCCGTGATAACCGGGTTTTCCGACTGGCTTGGACCGGGCATCCTGCAGGAGCTCCTGATCGGAAGGCTCTTTGACGGAGAGATCGATTTCGTCCAGTCGCTGGGTTTGCTCACCACCGGGCTCTATGTCCCTCTCGCCATGGTGCTCCCTTATATCATCGCGTTTTACCTGATGCTGGCGCTTCTGGAGGATTCCGGGTATCTGCCACGGCTCTCCACCCTCTCGGACACCGTGTTCCACCGGATCGGACTGCACGGGTACGGGATCGTGCCCCTCTTCCTCGGCTTGGGATGCAATGTCCCGGGAGTGCTCGCCACCCGGAACCTGGAGACCCGAAAACAGCGGTTCATCGCGGCCACCCTTGTCTGCATCTCGGTGCCCTGCATGGCCCAGACCGCGATGATATTCGGGGTGCTTGGTCCATACGGCATGGGGTACATCGCTATCGTGTTCGTTACCCTGCTGACCGTCTACCTTTCTACCGGACTTGTGCTGAACCGGATCATGAAGGGGATCAGCCCCGAGATCTGCCTGGAGATCCCTCCCTACCGGATCCCGGAGCCGGGGATCATCGCAAAAAAGACCTGGATGCGCATCAGGGCATTCCTGATAGAGGCGATTCCCTACCTGTTCCTGGGAGTCCTCATGGTGAACGTTCTCTACCTGGTTGGGTTCCTGGACTGGATCGGGGCACTGTTTGCCCCGGTCATATCCGGCCTTCTGGGTCTTCCCCCCGATGCCGCCACGGCGCTCCTGGCAGGATTTCTCAGAAAGGACCTCGCGGTGGGGATGCTCCTCCCCCTGGGAATGACCCCGCAGCAGCTGGTGATCGCGATCACCGTGCTTACCATCTACTTCCCGTGCGTGGCCACGTTCGCCGTCCTGTTCCGTGAACTGGGCATCCGTGACCTGGCAAAGGCCACAGCAATCATGATCGGGGTGTCGCTGCTGGCAGGAACCCTGTTAAAACTAATCCTTATAGGGGTGTGAATGTGGAATGCAGGAAGATGCACTGTCTTTCCGGTTCGATGTACAGGATTGTGAGGGAAGGGAATGCTGAACAGGACCGGAGTTTCCTATCCGGGTGGCGGCGGTGGTGGGAAAAAGAATGCCCTGCCGGTGCAGGAACCTGGCAGAGAGAAGCATGAGGGGTAGCAAATGAGGAAGAAGACAATCGAGGAGTACATCGAACTGATCTATATACTGGAGCAGAAGGACGGGCATGCCCACACCGGCACAATTGCATCGGAGATGGATATAAAGGCCCCCTCCGTTACCCAGATGCTACAGAAACTGGAGAGGGAAGGACTGGTACAGTACCAGAGCTATACAGGGGCCACGCTTACAAAAAAAGGGAAAACAATGGCCCTGCACCTTTTGGAAAAGCACCGGGTCATCCGGGAGTTCCTGGAACTTATCGGCATCGATGAGAAGACCGCAGAGCGGGATGCCTGCCAGATCGAGCATCATATCAGCACTGATTCGGTCCGGCAGCTCGAAAAGTTTGTTGAATTTCTACAGCAGGACCCCGAATTAGCGGAAACGTTCAGGGCAGGTCCGGACCGGGTGTAAGGCGGGATTACGCTCCAGGTCGATTTCTCTCAAATTCTTTCAGGACTTTCTGCATCCAGTCCGGGATGCAGACGCCCTCATGTGGAAACATCTTCGCACCATAAGGCTTGATATCCAGCACAGGGCTGTTGTCGATTGCATCAAGCCCGGCAACTAATAACCGGTTCCCGTCTCTCTCAAGCAGGCGCACGACCGTCATCAGGATCGGGTTCGGCCGCGACGGGCTGCATGTAGCATAAATGCCTTTTTTTTGGATAATCAGTCAGCCCTGCAGGATGGATAAAAGTCAGCTTCCGCCCCGTACCCGGGACTTTGTGTCCCCAGTAGAGGATGATGATATGGGAATACTCATCTATTCCCTCAAGGTGTTCCACAAATTCATCGGCAAGGAATATTTCTGAGACCTTCTCGTGCGTTTCCTTCATTTTTTCACAGGCTGAGCCATACGCCATATTGTGTTTCAACCCGTCTTCTTCTGCAATAAGCGGAGGAACAGTAAGGTCGTTTTTGATCACTCCGACAGCAGTGATTGTCATATCATTTTTCGAAAACGCTTCATCAGTCGTGACGTTATCCATTCTATCGTATCTCCGGAATGAGCTCGTCTCGTGGCCCTGCTATTATCAATTCCTCTTGGACCAGAATCCTACCACAACAGCGACGATCAATACGAGGACGATCACGATTGGGATAAAGGGCGTGCTGGATGTTCCCTGGGCGGGGGCATCGGGTGAGACCACTTCCATCACTGCTCCCTGGACCATCTTAACTGCGGAGTCAGCTGCGGCAGGGATGATATCGGCATCCATCCCGTATCCCGACGGGGAGGTAGTATTTGCAGCAGACTGGTCCTGTGCCCCGGATGTGGTCGTATCGGTTACATTCGCAGCCGGCGAAGTTGCCATTCCTCCGCTGGCATACGAACCCCCGCCGCCGCCACCGGAAGTTCCACTCGCCTGTGTGGGAGCAGGTGTCACAGGATTGGCAGCGTCGAGCAGCTGCTGGCGGTACTCATCCAGCGAAGGATTCCCACAGGTGTGATGGCAGCAGGTGACCCCTGCATACTGCACAGACTGTTCATATTCGTGAGCAAGGTTTTCCAGGACCGCCTGGTCAGGGTGCCAGTAGTCCTTCCGTGCCGTTTCTGTCATCCGGGCTATCATTGACTGGTATGCATAGGGATTCTCTGCAAAGAACTCGTCGAGGCCGAGATTGTACTGGTCGTTCATGTAGACCTCGTAGACCCGGTCCCAGATCTCGTCGGTGATAAGGTCGGGATTGGTTACGGTCCACCCCCAGAGGTTCTCGGTGAACTGGGTGTCCATATACCTGGCACCTGCATACCCGTGTTCCATCATCCCCTCGATCCAGGTGGGGTTGAAGTAGCGTGCGTTGAGCTCGGTGGTCATATATTCGGAGAGCGTGGATGTCTTCGGGGCATCCACGGTACGGAGATCGGAAATATACATCTCCGGGCTTGTTCCGGCGATATTCCGCACCGCGAGAGAAAGCGCTCCAAAATACTGGAAACAGTCATCGTTGTCAACCAGGCCTGCAACATTGGAGCTCCTGCTGTGAACCGCTGCATCGACCGATGCCAGGTTCTGCCGGAACAGGTCCTCGTTTGGTTCACCCCAGCCGCCGGCTCCATAGACGTTTCCTACCCTGCTGACATAGAGGTCTGTAAGTTTTTTCTCGTCTTCCCATGTGGCGCTGGCACCAATCGCTTCGGCGAGCCCTGTGCCGTATGCTCCCGGGGCCTCTGAGAATATCCTGGCCAGTGAGAGGCTTTCTGCCGTCTCCTCGTCATAACCGCTAGTGCAAAGTGCAGCAAACAATGCCTCGCTGTCCAGCCTGACATAGTTCGGATAAAGATCATTGTCCGCCGATGCCGCAAGTCGCACGGCCTTGTCAAGCAGTTCAATTTTATCAGCAAAGGTGTCCCTGTACAGCCCTGATGCAGTGAACAGGACATCCAGCCTGGGCCTCCCGAGTTCTGCCGACGGGATAAGTTCCACGTCGCTTACTTTGCCGTTTCTCCATACCGGCCGGACCCCCATGAGGTAGAGTGCCTCGGATTCCATCACGCCCTCGTGGAGCATTGATTCATATGCCCAGAGGACGAACGCTGTTTTTTCGGGATACGCCCCATCGTTTTCGGACTTGTATTGTTCAATCATTTCCTCTGCCATCTGGACCCCGACATTCCAGGCCTCCTTCGTGGGCATGGTCCGGGAATCAAAGGAGTAGAAATTATTGCCGGTGGGAAGCCCTTCAGGGTTTCTCACGGGGTCCCCACCGGATTTCGGGGGGGTATACCCGCCCTGCAGTGCATTGAGTATTCTCGGGATCTCGATGGAACAGGCATTTATATCGTTCCTGTACCGGATAGCGGTCTCCAGGTCAGAGGTGATGTCGGGGGTTGATGTTCCCAATACGGCCTGCTGTGCTGCGGCAGGAGAACTCCCGTCGATAATGACTTTTGTGAGCAGTGCATGGAGGACCGTGCAATTCCCATGTGCAGAAGAGAGATCGTGAGGATCAGGGTACACCGCTGACACGTCATTTTCATATTTCGTGCCCAGCATTGTCTGCACGAGGGAGACCAGTTCATCCCCTTCAGGCGGCTGGCCAAGAATATGCAGGCCGTACGGGATCTGTTCATCACCGAGGGTGTGGAGATAACGATGGAGATCGCCCGATATAAACGCGACAAATTCGTCTTCTGTCATGGCTTCAACTTCTTCGGGAGAGGCGCCAAGTGCTGGCGGGAGGCCCATATCCTGGTAAATGCCGGTGATGCTCTTCCTGTATTCTTCTTTTAGTGTACCGTTGACCGTCTCGTAGGCATGGATCTTTTCGTGAAGGACCAGCAGGTCTCCGTACAGTCCTGCCGAGATTATTGGCGGAGTAAGGTGGTCCACGATCACCGCATTTCCTCTCCGTTTTGCCTGGGTGCCTTCGCCAAGGTTATCCATGATATACGGGTAGATGTTTGGGCACTCCCCGATGAGGAGGGCAGGCCAGTCGTCTGCAGAAAGGCCCCGTTCCTTTCCTGGGAGCCACTCCTGCGTCCCGTGCGTACCAAAATGGATGACCGCATCAGCGTCGAACCCTTCCCGGAGCCAGAAGTAGAATGCGATGTACTGGTGGTGGGGTGGGATGGACTTATCGTGATAGAGCAGCGCTTCGTCCTGCAGCCACCCTCTCGTCGGCTGGGGTGTGAGGATGACGTTTCCGAAGGAGATCTTCGGGATGACCAGGTACTGCCGGCCGGCCCGGGTATAGACCATAACCTCTCCCGGCGGCTCTCCCCAGGTGGCGATAACTTCCTGCTGCTTATCCGCAGGCAATTCGTGGAACCATTCGAGGTATTTCCCGGCGGGGACTAATGTCACATCTCCGTCTTCAACCATCCGGGTAAGCTCCTCCGGTGCCCATGTACCCACATTCCTGCCCCCTTTGAGCATCAGGTCAAGCAGGGTGTCCTCGTCCGGAACGTCCCCCTGGATAGTGTAGCCCTCCGTTTTCAGGGCAGAAAGAAGGTTATTGAGGCTGGGTACGATGTCAAGGTACGTTGCCCCGAGGTTATTCTTTCCTCCGCCGTGGTTGTAATAGATGATAGCCACTTTTTTCGTGGAGGCAGTGGTGTGCCTGAGGTTTGCAACGGCCAGGGCCCTTTCGACAAGCCACTGTACCTGGCGGTCGACCGGGGTTATGGGGCGGTAGCCGGCCAGACCCGATTCTGTGTCCGTGGCCCGTCCTGCCGTCCAGATGAAATCTGTCTGCCCGTCAAGTTCGGGGAGCGCAATGGAAGTGCCGATCGACGATGCAGGAATGCCCTCGTTCCCTTCCTCCCACTCTTCCGGGGAAAGGTAGTAATCGGTATGTGCATTGATGATCGGGATGTTATATGTCTGGAGTTGTTCAACGCCCCGGTCCGGTGTCGTGCCGTAAAAATGGAACGACCTGATATTGATGATTGCATCTACAACTGGTTTTCCGTCCTTTACAAAGAAACGGTCAATTATGTCCGGATTATAATAATTGAGATACGCAGGGATGATGTTGGCCCCTCCGGATTCCAGGCCGCGGAAAATAGCATGGTCGCCGCGAAGGTCGCCCGATTTGTAGTTGGTATCATAAAATACCACGCCGATTGTCGGTCTGGAGGGGTCATACGTGCTGTTATCTGCATACCATTCCAGGTA
Source organism: Methanoregulaceae archaeon UBA467 (assembly GCA_002503825.1). Taxonomy (GTDB): domain Archaea; phylum Halobacteriota; class Methanomicrobia; order Methanomicrobiales; family Methanospirillaceae; genus UBA467. The sequence goes on along the minus strand of DASP01000009.1, from coordinate 36,897 downwards.
TTCGTCAAGGTCTTCGAACAGTTTGTCGGCATCCGGGTGGTAGATACCTTCTGCAGGTGTGGGGACCGGGTCCAGCACTTCAATATCTGATCCACAGAATGCTGAACAGAGGTAATTAATCAATCTTCTCGCATTTTCAGGACCGCTATTCTGCCAGTATTCATCGACTGCAGGGTGGGCTGACATGTCGACGGTTCCGAGGTATTCATACTCCCCACCGTGAATAACCGCGATGGGAACCCCGCATGCAACTGCTTCCTGTACTGCAGGTCCTATGATCTCGATCCCTCCCCCGAACATCTCCATGAATACCAGGTCGTACCCGGTAAGGTTCAGACCCGGAGGAACAGCGGTTGCCGGATACACCGTGACATCAGCCTCGCTCTTTTTCGCAGCCGTGGTATACATGGGGACATAGTTCTCCCCGCCTATGATCATAACGATCCGGGGACGTTCCCCGTCAGCCGATCCTGGCGGCAGGAGTGGTGAGGAATTCCCGAAATACTGTTCGTTGATATACCAGAACATGTCCAGGACAGAATCATCCCCGCCATTGCTCCAGTAATCTGAGATTACCGGATCGACGGAGACATTGAATGATAAGCCCGCAGGAGGGTCATAAGCGAGGATGGTGGCGTTCCTGTCTGCGGTTGCGTTAATCTGTTCATACGTTGCGTTCCCCACCGAGGCGGCGAAGATGAAAAGATCCGACCCAAAATCATAATCAGGTGCATCGGCTTCGTCCAGGAGCGAGACGTTCAGGGGGACCATTCCAGTCACATTTTCAATCGACAACCTTCTTTGGGGGTCGTTGAGCACAATCAGAATTGAATTCACAACCGAAGATCCAGTGGTATTGTCGAGGCCGGTTGTGTTTGCTATTAAAAACACTTGTTCTCCCGATTCAGTGAGGTTCCCTGCGGGATCCTGGTTAATGCTCTGTTCACCTGTTTCGGTAAGGTTCACCAGGGGATCTCCGATGAGGTCCTCTTCTTCAGGTTCTGTAAAGTTACCTGCAGGATCTTCGATGAAGCCCAGATCTCCTTGTTCCGTGAGGTTCTCTGAGGGATCTCCGGTGATGTATTCATCTTCTTGCCCGGTAAGGTTAACCAGGGGATCATCGATAAGGCCCTCATCCCCCGGTTCTGTAACATTCACCGTATAATTTTCAGCTGGATCGCTCTCATATCCGGGATCACCTGAACCGGTCTGGTTCACCGGATTGACCGGGGACTCCCCGCATACCGGCGGTATAACAAGAATGAGAATCATAAGCAGTGAGATATACCATTTCCACTGTTTTCTTGTCGGATTTTTCATAGCAGGCTATTCTCTCCTTACAATTATATCATAAAGTAAATTTTAATTATAACAAGTACAGTTGATTAAAATAGATAAGCGTTACGAATCAGAACACATGACCTGACTACTTTTCCGGTTCTTCATCCGGGACATAGATGATCTCACCGCTGCTCAGCCGGTAGGCGGTCCCCATCCTGGTTCCCTGACCTCCGCCGACCTCATCGGTCATGTTCAACACCGTGATCGTCTCCCCCTGTTTCACGATCACCTGCATCTGCGGTGTGCCGGGATTTTTCACCAGGGTGACGGTGGAGGTGTCGTCGAGCATCTCCGGGATATTATAGGAAAGGACAAGTGCTACCAGCAGTGCCACGGCAAAAACCATGGCAACATCAAAGAGATTGGCAACCCCCGAGAGCGGATCTTCGTCATCATCCTCCAGGAATCGTCGTCTCCGTTTCACCCGAGCACCCCGGCAATGTATTCCATGTCCGATAAATCCTGGTAGTACCAGCGTCGCCTGATAACAAGGACCGCATACGCAACCCCTCCGACAAGCAGCCCAAGCACCGTGGTGGAAAATGCAATGACCAGGTTGGTCGCCAGCGCCTGGATGTTCCCGGATGAGAGACCCATCAGGGCAGGTCCGAGTGGAATAAGTGTCCCCATCAGGCCGAGCATAGGTGCGATCCTTGTCAGGATCCTGAGCCGCTCCAGTTTTTTACTGATTGAAAGCTCGTAGTCCTGCAGGAGTTTCTCAGACTCGAGCGGAAACATGGAGTCTCCAAGGACTCCGGAAATATCCCTGGAGAATTTTTTAACCTCCTCGTTTGCCCTGACCGATTGTAATGACAGCTCCGCCGCGTCATAGTCCCCGGTCCTGGCATATTCGCCCGCCTGCCTCCCGGCCCTCCTGATTTCGTTTATATCCCTGATTCTCCCTGAATATTCCGAGATCATCTGTCCGAAGACCACGAGCACCCATATCACTGAGATGATAAGGAGGATAATGGTGGGATAGAGGAGTGCCCCCGAGAGGAGGAACAATATTTCCATTACCGGTGCCGATAGTTCCATTTACCGGCCTCCATTTGATTGTTTCCGTATAATTGTTGCCGTCATGTATCCTGCCGCCACGGGGAGGAGGATAAGGAGTAATCCCATCCATATATCCCCGGCAGGCACTGCAAAGTCAAGGGTGTCGATCTTCTGTGCATCGATGTACGCCGGGATAATGAGCGGACAGAGCAGGTAGAAGAGGCCGAGCACGATCATGCTGCTTCCCAGTGTTGACGGGTTCTTCTTCCCGAGCTTCTCCGCGCAACAGGATACCGCAAACGATGTCAGGACGATACCGGTGAACAATATTAATCCGATGAGTGCGCCGATCAGGAACCCGGAGGTGCCGGTGACATCGGAGATGACCAGGCACGCGAGAAAGGTCGCAGCGATGCATGCCGGGCAGGGCAGCGATATCCAGAGGAATGTCCTCCCTGATATATCTTTTTCTCCGGAAAGCCAGTTTTTCCTGGTCTGGATCCCGAAAAAAATCAGTCCGATTGCGATAATAAGGTGCATAAGGACGCCGGATGCCAGGACCAGCTCGGAAATATCACGGGAAACCGCCCCTGCGACCCCGCCCAGCAGGAAGGCTGCCACCCCGTAAATCCCTGCAAAACCAAGCATCTCTTTTATGTTCAGGTTTGATAACCCGCACCCGAGACCGGTCTTAAGCGAGAGGATGGCCATGCCGGCCAGCGTCCCTGCAGTGAGATACTCAGCCAGATAATCCATATATATTTATTTAAGACAAGTGTACTTTATTAATAGTTCGATCTTGAACGATAAAACCAGCCGGAATGTCGGATGTACCTGCCGGATAAGAACCTGGTATATCGATCACCAGTGTTGAGGTATTTCCGCGGTGTCAATTCATCCATATGCCTCCCGCAACCGGTTACAATTCTGACCGGCAAGTTAATTTATAGAATTTCATTCCTGCTCCCCCGGATTAATAAAAAAGGTTCTTCGCTATACGTGTGGATATATTTTTTAAAACGAGCGTAATATCTTGGGGTTGTTTCAGTTATATCCTCAATACGATGAACGTCGCCGCCCCCGAAAGGCACCCGGGCGGCGATTCAGTGACTAATCAGTACTCCCTCAAAGAACTCAGTTCCCATCAACCTATACAAAACAGCGAAGAAGCATAAAAAACAGTGTCATCCCGTATCCGGGAAAACAATCAGAAAAAGCCGGTTAAGGCCGGATGACTGACAACGCAGACTCATGGCCCCCTGATAAATTGGCTCTGAAAATCTTTGATTTCCCGGTTATTCCGGCATGAACCCGACTACCAGCCCTGCAAAGCCGGCAGTAAAGGGAATTATCACCGGTGAAAAACCGGTCTCCAGGAGGATGGTACGGAACCATGAGACCGGGCGGAGCTCTGGCCGGCGTTCGTTCCGTGCTGCGTTCATGCCCCTGATGACGTCGTCAGGAATGCCTGCTTTTTTCATTCCCTTGAGCCAGTACTCCAAAAAAATCTCCTCTTCCCGGCCTGATTCACCCAGGAAGATATCCCCGCAGACGAACCGGCCGCCCCGGGAAAGGGCCTTGTATGCTCTTTTCACGACCGTAACACGTTCAGCGGCAGAGATATGGTGAATGCAGAGTGATGTGACGATTGCGTCGTAGGGGCCGGCGGGCCATGCATCGCGAAGGTCTCCTGCGATAAAATGTACATTCCTGAGTCCAGGCTTTTCCGATGCGACACGCAGCATATCAGGTGAGAGATCTATCCCGGTTATCTCCGCCCCGGGGAACCGTTCCAGGATCTGTTCCGTGAGGATCCCCGTCCCGCAGCCCAGTTCCAGGATTCGCCCTGGATTGTCCGGCAGGTATTCGAGTGTGGTAGAAATGAGGAGGGACTGGCCGGGGACGATACTCCCGATGAGGTGGTCGTATTCACCCGCTGCCGTTACCCCGTGGATCTTTTCTGCGTCTTTCATATGGTTCTCCATTAAAAATGGACAATTTGGCCTTTTGTTACAATGAATAGCATCAGATGTAATAAATCTTAATATTTATTTCATACGAATTCTGATTAAATTTTAAAATATTTTACATGAATATACCTGTCTGTCTGTTCATCATATTGAGTGGCGGGATGTCCGTGTAGTTATACGTTCAATAGCAATGTAATGAGTAAATGTCTTATTTGGGGTTTTAAGGAATGTTCCGGATATTTAAAACGGGATCCGGATGAACCAAATACGACAGGTGCCTCGTTACCAATATATTTGAAGGAGCGGTTTTTAATATATAATCACTTAATGAAACCGCTTCTTCCCTGGTCGGGCAATTCCAGGATTATGGTCTATTCGTTCTCTTTTATCGTGCTCCTGGCCGGGTTTCAGTACATTGCCTGGGAAGGACAGACAAGTGACGTCACCGTCCTCAATCTGGAAGGAGCTCCCGGGGGTATCGTGTATATCGCCGACCCACACGTGAGGGCCGGTAACTATGATCATACATGGAAGATAGTTGACGAGATCAATCGTCTTCACCCGTCGGTGGTATTGATTGGCGGAGATTTTGAATTCGGGAACGGTGAAGAGGACCTCGAACTCCAGGATGTATGGAGTGGAATTGATGCGCCGGTCTATGCAGTTCTTGGGAATCACGATTACCACGTTGGCATAAAGGGATCAGGGTACGAAGGAAGGATATGCTGGCTGCTCGAATCGGTCCTGAGGTCCAACGGGTATGATACGAGGGCTTTTTGTACAGCAGACCCGGATATGGACCATGCCGGCCGGCTTGTCGAGGTGCTGGAACGGAATGGGGTACATGTCCTAAGGAACGAGGTTGTTGAACTGACCCTGGACGGCAGGAAGACAACAATTGTCGGGGTCGATGATATGTGGGCAGGGCTTGACAACCCCCCTGTCGTCCCCGAATCCGATTCATATGTCATTTACCTCGTTCATGAGCCGGAGTATAAAAAAGACTGGAATGCAGACCTGGTCCTGGCAGGGCATACCCACGGAGGACAGTTTAACGTAGCAGGCATACAGCTGATCAATACCCTGGGCCTTATTGACATCTACGGCCTGACCCACAAGGGCGATGTCCCACTCTTTGTATCGCGGGGGATCGGTACATCCAACTTCGAGCAGGAGTACAGGTTTATGGCATCCCCTGAAATTGTCCTGATCAATCCCTGAGTGCAGGACAAAATCAGCACGACTGTCACATCACTTTTTTTTAGATAACGATCCTACCGATCAGTACAATCATATGACTACAGATGAGGTTATCAGGCGTGATGTTCTGGAAAAATGCAGGGCCATGGATATCCCTCTTTGTGGAATTGCCGACGTGGACCGTTGGAAAACGCCCCTGTTCACACCATGGATACCTGAAGAATTCCACCCTGCATCCATCCTTCCCGAAGCGCGATCCGTTATCGTCATCGGGCTTCCGGTCACACTTCCGGTGCTTGAGACCTCACCCTCGATCTGGTATCATGAACTGTACAATACACTGAACCGGCTCCTTGACCAGTATGCATACCTCCTGTCAGAATTTTTATGCGAAAAAGGATATTCCTCAGTGTTCATACCAAGAGACGGGTACGGCAGTATCCGGGTGCTGCTGAAGAACCCGGTGGCCTTCTTCTCGCACCGCCATGCAGCATTCCTTGCCGGACTCGGGACGTTCGGGGTAAATAATATGCTTCTTACGCCCGGGTATGGGCCGCGTGTCAGGTTTACTTCAGTATTCACTTCGGCCTCATTACCCGCCGATCCTGTAATGGAGGAGCAGCTCTGCATTCGCTGCATGAAATGTTCTGATCTCTGTCCCGCACAGGCACTCGGTACCGATGACTATCCGCTCGCACTGACCGGTAAATCAGCATGTGCACGATACAGCGCAACGCTCTGCGAGCGGCATATCTCCCCCTGCGGGATTTGCATCAAGGTATGCCCGGTTGGAAATGACCGGACACTCTTCTCACGGCAGGACACGACAATCTATGACCCTCCCGTTCACAAAACAGCGCTGCAGCGTTCGTGGGATCATGTCAGGACCTATGGCGGCCTGTAAAAGACCGTCATCTCATATTTTAAAAAATTCTGCTGCATCAAATGAAGTGCCCTTAAAAAAGCGGCTGGCATATGCCGGCATAGTACCGTACATTGCCTCTGTTATTATGGTTTATTCTGCAGATTCCTATACCGGGTGACCGAACATGAATGAACAACAGGAAAATTGCACAAGGCTTTTTACATACGAGCATGACGCAGGGCGTCTCGAATTATTTGTCAGGATTGTCTACTGGATACTGATTGGAATCGTTGCATGGGTGTACGGTATAATCGCCACCATCTGCCTTTTCATCCAGTGGTTCTGCATTCTGATTTTAGGGCGGCGGAGCGGGGGACTTTCAGATTTTATACAGGGATACCTCGAATATCTCGTCCATGTTATGGGGTATGTATATTTCATGACCGACAGGAGACCGGGAATCATGCCGGTGCCGGTGAAGATATTCGAAGAAAAATAAATCTTCAACCGTATCCTTTTTTTATTTTACCTAGGCGGGGCAAAAAAGAGTGTGTGAATGCGTCCCAAAATCAAAATACGGCCCTCGTGCCTGCAGTTGATGAACCCTTCATGCGACGTTACAAAAAAAGCTGTATTATCAGGAAATTAAACCCCTTCTTCAACAATTTTCCTGATTTCACTAAATTTAAGTTCTTCTGCTTTAAAATTTTCAATGAAATTTTTAAAATCATCAATTTCAAGATATTCATCCGTTTGTTTTTCAGAACCGGGATACCCGGGAATTATGTGCGAAAAAACTCCGTAAAGATAACATTTTTTTGATAGCCTCCTGTATTCTTCGATAATAGCAGGGTCAATACCCAAATGCCCTGCAGAATCTACCCGTTTCCTGAGCTCGCGTATCCTGGTTATCGCACCGGTAAGTCGTGTACAGAGGTCTTCGCGTGTGAGGGGCTTCATGATATAGTCATCAATACGATCCGAGTACTGCGATATCTCGTTGAATGTTGGAATTTTGGCAGTCAGTATGAGCACTGGTATCGGACTGGTCCGGTCATCACCTTTTAATTTTTCCAGAATTCTCCATCCGTCAAGGGGGGACATCATGATATCAAGGAGGATAAGATCCGGGATTCTTCCTGAGAGAATAGCCTGCGTTTCGCCAAAGTCGATTGCAGTAAACGGTTCATAACCACAGGTCTGTATCATTTTTGCATAAAGCAACAAAATATCAGGATTATCATCCACAAGGAGTATTGTTTTCATGGGCTCTGGTCACCTCTCTTAAGGACATAAGGATCATTATACCTGTTTATAGTATAATCGGCCGTAAAATTATAATGCTTTGTGAGAAAATCGTGTATTTTTGCGCTTTCCATCCAGCCTTTATCGAGGAGGCTGATGATCCTGTTTATCTCCAGTGCATGGAACATAATTTTATCGCCGGCAGCATCCTCCACCGTATCTGCAACGGCTACAATTACACTCAAAGGGTTCCGTATCTGATCATTTAAGAGCGCCAGCTGATGAATATTGCGCTCTATCTGGATAAGGGCCTCTTTTTGCCGGGATGCCATCTCTTTCCGGTCCCGGATGTCCCGGGCAACCGACAGGACCACATTCCTGCCGTCCAGCTCGAAAAAGTGGGCACTTATCTCGACCGGGACCAGCGTGCTGTCTTTACGTACCATGTACCCTTCAAACTTGTCCTGGCCGCTTTTCCTGATTTTATCAATAATTGCATTATCGCGGTCGAGGAATTCACCGGGTGTAATATCAGAAATTGTCTTTGCACGGAGTTCATCGTATGAGTACTGGAGCATTCTGCAGGCCGGAGTGTTCACTTCAATGAATTGCCCGGGCTTTTCATCGGGACGTATGCCATAGAGAAAAATTGCATCTCCGGTATTGTCAAAAAGCTCCCTGAATTTTTTTTCACTTTCACGCAATGCACGGACTGCCTTTTCATGCCTGGCAGAGAGATCCCATTCACGCAATGCCCGTTCCGCGATATGAACCAGATCCTCAAACGTGGCCCGTGATTTTACTATATAATCGAGTGCGCCGGCTTTTATGGCGTCAACAGCCAGTTCTTCGTTTCCATGACTGGTAATAATTATGACCGGGACCTTCTCTCCTGCCATATGCTGATCGAGCAGGTCTGTACCTTTTCCGTCAGGGAGCAGCCAGTCGGCAATTATGAGCCGGACAGGATGCGTGCGGAGCAGCGACCTTGCTTCTCCCACGGTAGTTGCCAGGGATAACCGAAAACGTGACGCAGAAGGTGAACCAAATACCCTCCTTATTTGTTCAGCATGTGCTGCATCATCTTCGACAACAAGGATATGGATCAGGGTATCACGGTCAATGTCACTCCCGGTTGAAGCAGTAATCATTGGCGGCAACTCCGTCCGATAAGATCCTTTTTAATGCGACGGGCTTCTTTTCGAAAGACCCGGCAGTCGTTCGCATACAGAACTCCTGCATCGGCGGCGCTATATGCCATGGATAACCTCCCCATTTTTCAGCACTCCCATTCCCTGAAGGGAAATAGAGTGCACGGTTACTTCATCTTTACGGTAGATCGGCTACCCGCGGGTAAATGTGTGATGAGGGCGACCGGGGTCTTCTTTTGATATCTGCCCGTGATAAATCACTTTTTTTGGATAATAATACGAAATCACTGGCAAAAAACGGTATCAGGGTTTGCACAGGCAGCGCTCAAAGAGGTGATGAGTATCATATCTGTTCCCACCCGGTGGCACTATCCCAATGTATAAGTAATGGAAACACCTGAATGAAGCATTGTGGCGAATCATTGCCTTTCTAAAGGGGGGGCAATCATACCTGCATATGATGCGTTCGGGGACATCCTGCTGGTACTCCTTATTATATGTGCATCCGTGTCAGCCGGTTGTATATCGGGTCGGACGACAAACGGGTCTCCGGAATTCTCCGGCAGTTCAGGCGTGCCATCGGGAAATGTTTCTGCCGTAATGAGTGCAGATCACAAGCAGGTTCCTGTTTCCGGCACTCTTGCAGTCGGACAGGCAGCAGTTCTGCATACACGTAATATGACACTGTCTTTTTCAATCCTGGGAAAAAACCGTGATCCTTCAAGAAATGTTGTTCTCCTCGACATGGAAGTACGAAATATCGGGACCGTACCTGTCACAGATATCCAGTCCCGGCACTCGTATCTTTATGCGACTGACCGGTATGGACAGAGGTACATGGTGCCGACACATGTTGCGCTGATGGGCCTTGCACCCGGCGAAATGCGGGAAGGGAGCATTGAAATCGTTGATGTCCCGGAACAGGCACTACCGGGCCTTGTCTTCACATACCGGTTCGGCGAAGAGGAGGCGTCATGGCTTCTTGTTCCTGAAACAGTTCCCTGACGGGAGACCTGTTATACGTATACGGTGCCGGGCAAAACCCACCCCGTCAAAGTGCATTCCCGGTTCCCGGCACATTTTTTTAGCTTCCGTGCCCTTCTTCCAGTATGGAGTTTTCGGAATGTCCGGTCTTTGAAAAGGAAGTGGAATCCAGGGATGGAATTTTCACGCTTACAATTACGGAAGAGGACATGAGTGGGATATATCCCGGTATGATCAGGTATACCCTCAGGCTTTTTTTCCGGATGCGTGAAATCGCAGTCTTCCGGACAAACACGTATGAATATACTCCTACCGACCCGCTTGACGCGAAGGGAGCGGCTCTGAAAAAAGCAGCCGAATGGGAATCCGGCATACACGCGGAGATAGATTCTTTTCCCGCCTCGTTGTCGCAAAGACCGGCACCTCGGCAATTTGACATTCCCGGGGCCGAAGTCATCATTATCCAGGGAAGTCCGCGTGCAGATGGTAACTGCAGTATCCTGATCGAATGGGCGATGGAATCAGTATTAAAGTCAGGGGGACATGCACGGGTCATATATCCGCATGACATGGACATCAGGCCCTGCATCGGATGTTACCAGTGCTACAATACCGGCACATGTACATTTGATGACGACATGTCCCCCCTGATCGCAGCGGTGCGATCATGCAGTCTCCTGATCATCTGCACCCCGGTCTACACAAATACGGTTCCGGGCGGCCTTAAAATGGTAATCGACCGCTTCCAGGCATATCATGCTGAAAGGAGTATTTCAAAAGGCGTTTCGGGCCAGAAGGGGCTTCTCTTCTCGGTCGCCGGACGTGAGGGGACAGAGCATTTCCGCTGTATCACCAGCGTCGTGGTACCGTTTTTTCAGAATATCGGCATATCCGGGTGCGGACAGATCCTCGTGGACGGTGCGGACAGGATACATGATGTCAGAAAGGTTGCAGGACTGAGGGAGAAGGTCGAATCAGACGTGCGAAAGTGCCTCTCCGGTGCAGCAAACCGGTCAGCCGGGAACTGAAACAGAAGTCGAAGTTCCCCTTCACCGGCAACCGTGACGAATTATCTGAAATTATCCGGGTTTCTGGTATTCTTTCGATATTTAACCGGATAATATGGTATACGAGGGGGATTTTCAGAAAAGGGAATCATTTTTTCCCTTCACACGCCTGGCTTTTTCCGGTCTCCCTGACATACTCTTCAAGGACCTCTCCGAGGAGATCTATCCCTGTTTGTATGCGGTCGCAGGAGCTGTTCGAGAAGTTGAGCCTTACCGTATTATACCCTCCGCCGTCGGTATAGAACGGCAGTCCGGGAAGGATTGCCACATTTTTAGCAAGGGCCCGCTCGAACAGTTCCATCGATGAACAACCGTCCGGAAGGGTAAGCCAGAGGAACATACCCCCGTCCGGGCGGGTACATGTCACATCTTCAGGGAAGGATCTCCTGATACAGGCGAGCATGTGATCGCACTGGTCTTTATACGCCCTGTTAATGGTCCGGATGTGATTATCAAGGAGGCCCTCTTCAAGGTACCGGGCAATAATCCGTTGAGACAGGTAATTTGAATGAAGATCTGATGCCTGTTTTGCCGTGATCGCCTGTTCTGTTATCTCACGGGGGGCGCAAATCCATCCCATCCTCATACCGGGTGAGACTATTTTAGAAAACGACCCGAGAATGATGGTTTGTCCAGGGATATATTCCCTGAGGGATGGCGGGCGGTTCCCGGAAAAACCGAGTTCCCCGTATGCATCGTCCTCTATAAAGATCGTTCCTTCTGCCTGGAGAAGGTCTGCGACAGTCCTGCGGGACTCATCCGACCATGTTATACCGGAAGGGTTCTGGGAGTTTGGAACCGCATAAAAAATACGCGGGTGCCGGGTCTTTAAGGTCGTTTCCAGCTGTTCTGTATCCGGGCCGTTCTCATTGAGCGGCACACCGTAAAATTCCGGTTGGTAAAGTGAAAACGCCTGGATTGCACCAAGGTAACCCGGACACTCGATAGCAACAGGGTCACCCTGATCGAGAAAGATTTTTCCAAGGAGATCCAGGCACTGCTGGGAGCCGTTTGTTATGAGTATTTCATCGGTTGATATATCGAGGCCGAGACGTTTCCGGTAACGTGCCGCTATGAATTCCCTGAGTGGGAGATATCCTTCGGTAGTCGTATACTGGAGTGCAGTATGCCCGTCCTCTGAAATTACGGCGTGTGCTGCCCGTGCCAGGTCTTCGGTTGCAAAGAGCTCTGCATTCGGTAGTCCGCCGGCGAAGGAGATGATATCCGGCCGTTCGGCAACTTTCAGAATTTCCCTGATAAAAGAACGCGGGGTTGTTTTCATCCGGGACGAAAAACGGTAGTTCATACGATTCCTCACTCCTGCCGGCCACTGGTTAAGGCAGGCAGCCTGTTCCATATTACTTGATGATTCAACGGGAAAAAGCTAGTCCTGGAAAAAATTGTTCCCCCGGGTCCGGACAGGACTCCCGGCCGGTATCACTGGCATTCAATACACGGCAATTCACCAGGCTTTTGCATCATCTGAATGCCGGAGGTGTCCCGTGTTCTGAAAGACGATGGCGGGATTGTCAGAATAAAAGGCGATATGAATCCTGGTGCGGTCTTCACGGAAAACGCATGGAGTATCTGAATCCCGGTTAATGGTCAGGATATGATGTACCCGGGATCAGGGGGCATCATCACGGGATAACCAGGAGTCTATCATCGCCCGGGCGATGCTGTACGGTCCGGGAAGGCGGGGGAGGTTATTCCTGTTGAACCATCCGGCAGACTCGATCTCATTTCCATCAGCCTTGATATCGCCCCCTGAATATTCGGCGAAAAAACCAGTCATCAGCGAATGCGGAAACGGCCATGGCTGGCTCCCGAAATATTCAAGATTTTTAATGGTTATTCCGGTCTCTTCCATCACTTCCCTGTGCACGGCCTGTTCGATGCTCTCCCCTGCCTCGACGAACCCGGCAATGATACTGTACATGTCAGGCGGGAACCGGGGTGAACGGGCAAGGAGGAGAGAATCCCCATTCTGCACAAGGACAATCGCCGCAGGGGATATGGGTGGATAGGTGATCTGGCCGCATGCGGGACAGATTTTTGCCCGCTCTGTAACTGCCCGGCTGTTTTTTGCGCCGCATGCCCCGCAAAACTGCGATGAACGGTCAAAATTTACAATCCTGACCGCAAACGCTGCAATTCCGAGTGTGCAGTCAGGCAGGCTCCCGAATAAATCCATGACGCCCGAACAGTCCAGTGAGTCAGGGAGTTGTGCGTCACACGGGATTTCTGCTGCAAAACATGGTGCTTTATCATAAAAACCAAGATACACTTTATTCACTACGGGAAGCCCGTACCTTCCCGGGTCATCCGTGTGAAACAGGGACGGAATGGCGCATTTTTTCATCACGACGCTGTTTCCCCTGATATACAGGTAAAGGCTGGCCTGAGAAGATTCAGGTGATGGTTCAGGAAATACAGGGGTGAGACATTCGGCAGTCAGGCGTGGCAGGTAATGCATGGAAATATTCACCGGTATGGATGTTTCTTGGATCTTAAACCCGGATTAGTGTTATTTTTTTCCCCTTTAAAGATATAGTCCCGGGCAATACACCTGGCGAGTCATCATTCTTTTCTGCGCTCCGGATGACCGCAGGTGCAAAGGGACAGCCCGGCCGCTGTCTGTTCAGGGTCAGGAATGCCCCGGGATTACCGCACGAATCCTGGAATTTTTTTTTTCATTTCATGACTCCCGTGTAAGAGGTATAATCAAACACAGGTATCCGGGATCACAAAGTCACGGATAGTGCTCTTTTTAAAATGCATCCCTGCCGTTTCGAATGGATGTGATGAAAACAAAATTCTTTAATGATCTAATATTTTGTCACTGAACCGCCGCCGGTACGCCGCCTGGGTGCAACGATATTATCCTGTCAGGAATTAAGGGTGCATCAGTCCCCATCAGGTAACATTACCATGTCCTGGACGTACCCGCTCGTTCTGACCAAGAGCTTTTTAAAATCTGTTCTCTCTTCGTATCCCGGTTATTGGAAAAAATGTACGTTCAAAAAGAAAAAGGGGCTTTGTTGAAACACTTTCCGCATCTCATTATTTCACTTTCGCCGCACTCAAAATCGCGACACTCCAGGGGCTGGTGCCCCGCCGTTGGGGCGTCCCCATAATGCGATAAGGATCGTGCTCAGGTCCTTATAAAAAATCGTAAGGTCCCAGTCAACCCTGCCCGCAGGATATCGCCTGGGAATGGGGCAGGGAGGGGTGAAACCCCTCCTGTCAGAAAAATAGATCGAACATGATATCAAAATTAAACGTTTCAATAAAGCCGAAAAATTTGAATTTCATGATATATAGGAATCGTAATTGTATTGGATCTCTCCCTGCGTGAGCCCGCGGTTATAGAGTGACACGTCCCCTATATTTCCGTTTAAATAGAAGTAATTCGATGCAATACCCGTATTCTGTCTTCCAACCGTCATATCCTCGTTATCGCTTTTGAGGTTTACAGGCCTTGCAGCGATGGTTTCAGTCGTCCCGATATTATTTCCCGGATAATATGTCACAGGCTTTTCCACGCCGTTTACGTAGACCTTGAGCGTCCCGCCCTGTATAGTAATGGCTGTATAGGCCCAGGTGTTCTCCTGGTAGACCGGGTCATTGGTGATGATATGGTAATGGGCATTTGCCACGCGGTCATCCCATTCGAAATAGAGTTTTCCGTTATTTACGATGTAACTGTCGTAATTTTTATTTTCAACCGAATTGCTGATCTGGTTCCCTTTCCCTATAATCTGCTGGTACCCGTTTATCGTAAAGGGCTGGATCCAGACCGAAAGTGTCAGGTCTCCGGTGAAGGTAAGGGTCGGGTCGTCAGGTATCTGAAGGAAGGTGTTTCCATTGAACGTGCGGTACGTCATATTCATCGGCGCAGTGGTATTTCCGGTAATATTTGCCCCGTGCAATGTCGCACCGAGGGGTGAACAGTCCGAACGGTAGAGTGCTGCACCAGCGGTCCCGCCCGCGGTAGGGGTCGCGGATGTCCCGCTCTTTACTCCCGGCGACGCATCAGAGGATATGAGGATATTTGCATAGGTGTCGATGAGCTGTATCGCCCAGTTCCCTTTCACGAGCGGCTTAAGGCGATCGAATGGAAGTGTGTCAGATATGATATATTCACACTGGGATGGCGACCCCGGGACAGGGTAAATGTAAAATGTCCGCCCGTAGAGTTCTCCCGAAATCCCTGATGCATCCGGTGTGATTATCCGCCCGTCAGGACTGCGGACTTTCAGAAGGACGGGTGAACCGCCGGCATATCCTTTCTGGCCGACGAGGTGGAATGTATCTCCTTCCTTTGGCATCCATGTCAGGACTTCCACCGGGACCCCGAACTGGATGACCTGCTTGACATCCGCTTTACTGGCAATGAATGCCGATTTCCTAAGATCCGAGGCATTTCCCATAAGGGCTGACTGGAGGACCATGGCAATACCGATTGCAAGGATAACAAGCAGGATGACTGCAATGACATGGGTGACTGCATTTTCATTTTCAATGGAGTTCATGGGCGTCCCTTGTAGTATAAAATCTATTGTGCATGTCACTGATATATGTCATGTGATTCTGATATTCCCGAAAATAAAGTCGGTTTGCGGATAAAACCGGATCACAACCTTCATTTTCCGTTATAAATAATTAAATTATGAGATTGCCATGAAACAGATGAATATCGTGATTCTCTGCATCGTCGTATGCCTGCTGTGCCTGATCTCTTTGCCGGCAGCTGCCATGGATGCGGGCCCCGTTACTGACTCGCAGGGGGTAACCGCAGTGGGAACCGGACTCACTCCCGGGGGTATGACCGGGCAGCACACGGTTCCTGCCACCCAGACACAGGCCGCCCTCCCGCCCGGCCCTTCTGTTCCGGAACCGCTTCAGGCCGGTATTTCAGGAATACCGGTACTGATGCTTGCAGGTATTGTAATGATCGCCCTGGCCCTTCTCGGATTCGGATACTGGTATGTATTCAGGAAATAAATCTCCTTTTAAGACATCGTTTCGCCCTGGTTCATTATCTGTGACAGCCCGGATGTGAACGGATCCATTACGGTAACATGGCGTGGGGTGGCCCGGATTTTAAGAATTTGTCATGATTTTTAGTTTGTAAAGTTCTATCTGCCGTTTTACCGGGCCAACCTTTCATATGGGAGCATACCCATATGTCAGGAGATGCAGGGCATGCGGGGTGAGGGTGAAGGCAGGGGACATACCCGGGGGGTAGAGACGCTTCTCGGGGATCCAAAGGCAGCCATCCGCTCGATATCCGGACCCATGATGGTTGCAATGCTGGTCATGACCCTGTATAATGTCGCTGATGCATTCTGGGTATCAGGGCTCGGACCTGATGCACTCGCCGCAATCGGTTTTGTTTTCCCGTTTTTCTTTTTATTCATAGGATTTGCCAACGGGATTGGTGTCGGGGGCGGATCTGCCGTTGCCCGTGCTATCGGGGCACAGGACCGGGTGCGGGCAGAGCGGACCGCACAGCACACGCTCATTATTATGGCAGTGGTTGCTGCTGCTGTTTCAATCCCGCTCCTCCTGACTGCAAACACAGTATTTTCCCTTCTTGGAGCCGGGACTGCAGCCACACCTGCAGCGGAGTACGGGTCGATAATCTACCTGGGTGCAATATTTCTTTTCTTCTCGCTTGTTGCAAACGCCCTCTTCCGGGGAGAGGGGGATGCCAAACGCCCCATGTATGCAATGGCGCTCACAAGCGTGGCAAATATCCTCCTTGACCCGCTTTTTATCTACGGTTTCAACATGGGTATTGCCGGGGCGGCATGGGCATCAGTCCTTTCGATGATCGCGTCCAGCCTGATCATGCTGTACTGGATGGTGGTAAAGAAGGACACATTTCTCTCGTACAGTTTCAAAGGATTTTCTTATGATTCCACCATTACACGCGGGATTTTAAATGTCGGGCTTCCTGCATCGGTCGAGCAGGTATCTATGGCGGTGAGGACCCTCTTTGTGAACGGCATTATTGTTATCGTTGCCGGCAGTGCAGGAGTTGCAGTCGCATCCGTAGGACTCCGCGTGGTCGGTATCGCGGTCACCCCCCTGATTGCTATCAGTTCGGCGGTCGTTCCGGTGGCCGGTGCTGCATTTGGTGCAAGAATGTATACAAAAATGGATATTGCGCACCGTTATTCCATTAAAATTGGTTTTCTCATTGCGGTCTGCCTGAGTGCCCTGACATTTCTGTTTTCATCGCAGATTGCAGCACTGTTCACCCTGTCAGGGTCCGCAGAGACCCTTACGCCCGATATTGTAACATTCCTGATGATCATGTGTCTCTTTTACCCCGGCGTCCCGTTCGGAATGTTCTCGGTCTCCCTCCTCCAGGGTGCCGGAAAGGGTATCCAGGCCCTCCTGATCACCGTGCTCAGGGCAATTATATTCAATGTTATTTTTGCATGGATATTTGCAGTCTCATTCGGCATGGGCCTTGCCGGCGTCTGGTGGGGAATTGTCGCCGGGGATATTGCAGGGGATGCGATAGGATTCGTCTGGGCTCGTTTTTTTATCAGGGCCCTTGTCAGGGAAGCCGGGTCCTGAATCAACAGTGCAGGAAAAAGAAACCGGCCGTCCTGCAACATGGCGCCCCAAAGCCAGATTATAGTTTGAGGGTTTTTTGCTCTGTTAAAATCCTCATTCCGATAAACCCGGTTCGATCCATTTCCCTGACAGGAGGAGTTCTCACCCCTCCCTGCCCCACCCCGCTGCAGGATGGTCTGCAGGCAGGGTTGACTGGAATTTTGTTATTTTTTTAAAAGAACGAATCACGGCTTCTCTCGGAGTGTGGGGACGCACACATGCGGCGGGGTATCAGGCCCGGGAGTGTCGCGATGAGGTGTAAGGCGAAAGAAGAATTGTGAGAGAACAGGAAGGATCTCAACAGAGCCGTTTTTTTGAAAAATCCTGCGTAATCTATAAGAATGTATATATCAATTCCACTGTTTGATGATCAGCGGGACGCAGGGTCTCTGCCTCGTGGTCCTGGTTCTCCTCGGAATATCAGGCGCAGGGTGCACATGTATGGTGACAGCTCCTGATACAAAGAGTGCCGCTGCAACTACCGTCGGGCCGATTGTCGGAGCATGGCTTTACAATCCAAAGTGCCTTCCCAATGCGGTCGACCTCTTTATTTTCAAGGAATACGGGCGTGCGGATGCGATAGAGACTGCAAAAGATGCCGCGAAACCGCTCCCTTACGAGATGTACATGCAGGGTTCCTGGAATAAATCAGGACCTGATCGTTACATGGTGGCAGGACAGGCAATCACCAGTAACTACATCACCGGAACCCATACCTGCTCCCCGTTCCGGGAAACCCTTGAATATGACCCTGTTACCGATACGCTCTACCTCCCTGAGGATCCGGGAAACCGTTTCAGGCGGGTATCGCACGAACCCCGGGTTCCCCCGGGAATGAATGTTTCAATTCCTTTCGACTGACCGGTTTGTTTCGCAATGATAAATCCACGCGTTATTCATGCATGAGATCCCGCATGAACCGGTGTTCGGACCGATCACTTTCGCCCTCCGCGGATGATCCCTTATCCGTGTATGTGCGCCATAAAACGATCATGGAGATCGAATTTTTACCTCACGTTATCCTGCCGGAACGGTCGTTTGCGGTTATTATTGCCCCGGTCGCGAGTGTGGCCGAAGGATTGAACCAGTGCCGGGAGATGGGTCGTTACGAGACGCTCTACATCTGCAGCAACTATTCCAGGCTTCTCTCCCTCCTCCACCGGACCGTGAATTATTTTTACATACGGAGGGGCTTTACCAGTCACCAGGTATCAGCAATCCTCGGGGAAAGTGACCAGAGTATACTTTTTCTCGAGCATGATCCGACACTCTACGAGAGTGACCGGACGATGATACCGGTGATCGTGGACATGCTCTCCACGTTTGCCAGGGAGAAAGGGGCGGTTATCGTGTACAGCGATCGGACCGATCCGTTTATCCGTGCAGCAGCACGTGCAGCGACTCATGTCTTTGTCACGGAAGAGCCGAGGGCCATGCACACCCGTTCGAGACGCGGGTGGGAGAAACGGTACGGGCTCCTCCCCGGGCAGAGGACGCTCTCGTTCCCGGTCCCGGCACGGGCTGAAGAGGACGCGGGAGGCCGGGAGCCTGCCGGGACAGGTACGGCGGCCGGCACGTTTGCATGCGGGAAAGGCCTGTACCGGCTGGGGGTATAGGGTATAGGGATGCCTGTAAAATGACTGGATACGTTCGCCGGCACGATCCGTCCGGCATGGATTTACTGTATCCATTGTAATTGAAATGACCGGAAACTGGGGAGGGTGACGAAGTGATGTGTCCATCACGCGGGTTGCGCGTACCTGTCAGGGCAGGGAGTCGTTGAAGTCCCGTCTTTTCCTGAAAGAAGGGGGACTGTGCAGAGCATCCTGAGCACCCCGTCTCCGGTATTTTTTATCTGGTGGTACTCGCAGGGGCCGACGAAAAGTACATCGCCGGCAATTATTGCATGTTCCTGTTTTTCACCGTCAAGGCAGGTGCCCCTGCCTTCCATGATGTAGATCTCGTGTTCCTCCATGTGACGGTGAAACGAAGTATGTCCGCCAGGTAAAAATTCCATGATGCGGAGCGCATAGTTGGGACAGCCGTCATTTCGTGTAAGGACAAACCGTGCGGTCATGCCAGAAAAACCCGGACTGGTAACCGGCCGGCCTGCAACATCAGGAATGTGTTTTCGGATCATAACGGGTGGTATGCTGCAAAAAGTAATAGACCCGCCCATCCGTGTGTGGCACGTGAAACAGTGTCCCATACACCGGGAAGGATGATATTCGGCATATCCCGTATATTGGTAAATATTGAAACGAGGGCATCCTGTTCTGAAAGCCCGTCACTCCACTCATGGTAATACTGATCAATGATGAATCCGGTCATGCAGGAGGGATTTCGGTGAATGAAATAATAAAGGCAGGGCGGCTTGGGTCATCATGCGTAAAGGGCGTGATCGGGAGCATTATGCGGCCGGTGCGTGAAAGAAATCCTGCATGCCTTGGGAGTACGCCTGTGAACGGGCGGCACCCGGAAAGAATCCTGTCAGGAAACGACAGAACTGCAAAACGATATCAATACTCCTGCTAAAATGCATAAAGTGAAGAGTTTTGCAGTATTCGGAACTCATGGCATATCCTGATGTTCAGTCAGTTTTTTTATATGAGATGAATCAGAGCATACTGTATCACTATGATCGGTCGCCGCTTACCAGTCATGACCTGGGCCTCACTTGTGTTTTTAGGTCTCATAATTCTCATCAGCGTGGCAATGTTTACGGTGACGTACCAGGAGTCGCGATCGGCACTCAAAGAAGCGACCCGCGAGGAGCTCATGAGTGTGGCGTCTATAGTTGCAACCCAGATCAACGGGGACGTATTCGAACAGATTGAGCCGGGTGATGAGGACACACCCGTATTTCTCGCAATCAGGGACCAGCTGGATTCTGCCCGGAATTCGAACAGGAATATCAGGTATATTTATACCATGAAAAAAACGGGGGATGCGGTTTTATTTGTTGTAGACGGTGATTATGGACTCGAAGCAGATGCAGCCAGGATTGGCCAGTATTATCCGGCCCCCCCGCCCGAACTCCTTGAAGGGTTCCATGCGCCATCAGCCGACCAGGAATTCACAACTGACAAATGGGGGACTTTTCTCTCGGGATATGCCCCGATACGCGACAGTGAAGGAAACAGTGTTGGTCTGGCAGGTATAGACATTGATGAAACTGCGGTCTTTGCACGCATGGATTTCCTCGGATGGCCGCTGCTCCTTGGGATTTTCAGTATTCTGGCACTCTGCGGGGGTGCAATAATCTTTTTTGAAGTTGCACGGCACCGGTCGGAAAAAGCGTTGTGGGAAAGTGAGGAACGATACCGTCGATTCTTTACCACATCACGTGATTGTGTTTTTATTACATCCGTAGAGGGCAGATGGACTGATATCAACGACGCAGCAGTCGCACTTTTCGGATATGAAAGCCGCGAAGAGGTGCTTTCAGTCCCTGTTGCCTCGATTTATGCAGACCCGGCCGGGCGGAAACGACATATACAAAAGATATCGGAAGAGGGTTTTACGATAGAATACCCCCTGCTCCTGAAGAAAAAAGACGGAACGCTGTTCCACGCCCTTATCACATCTGTGGTTATCAGGGATGAAAGCGGGAATATCAGGGGATTCCAGGGGACTATCCGTGATGTGACCGAAGAGATCATGGCCCGTGAAGCCCTCCGGAAAAGTGAAGAACAGTACCGGACATTTATCGATTCAATGACTGACATCGCATTTTTAAAAGATTCGGCAGGGCGTTATATCGTCGCAAATAAAGCGCTCCAGGAATTTTTTGGAAAACGGGAGGAAGATATCAGAGGTAAAACTGATTATGAACTGATGTCTCCGGCATATGCAGCCCAGTGCGAAGTATCAGACGAAAAGGCACTTGCTGAGGGTGCAATCGTACTCACCGAGGAGCCGGTACGGGACCGGATTTTTGAGACCAGAAAATTCAGGGTCCGGTCCGGGAAATCCGAACTACGCATCGGAGGATATATACGCGACATCACTGAACGGAAGAAGTCAGAGCAGACCCTGATGGAGAGTGAAGTAAAATACCGGACGCTTTATTCAGAAGCTCTCAATCCCATCTTTATCGCGGACCTGGAAGGACATTATATCGATGCAAATGATGCAGCTCTTGAGTTCCTGGAGTGTACCCGCGATGAATTAAAAAACCTGTCAATCAAGGACCAGTTCATACCGGTGCCCAGACCTGAAGGGGCCGGGGTACCGGCCCCATGGACCGGCGGGAAGACCGTGGAGATGGAATATACCGTGAACGGGAAGAGGAAAATCCTGCTTTTAAATGTCGTCCCGCTCCTGATCAGCGATTCCACCATGCTTTACGGTATCGGGCAGGACATTACCGGGCGGAAAGATATGGAATGTGCACTCCGTGAAAGCGAAGAAAAATTCAGGGAACTGTTTAACAGCGCAGGCGATGCGATTTTTCTTTATCGTCCAAAAGGGGTGGATTCGCAAGGGCATATCCTTGAGGTAAATGATCGTGCATGCAGTCTCTTATGGTATACGAGGGACGAGCTCCTCAGGATGTCGCCCGGGGATATCGAGGACGAGGAGACAAAAAACAAGGCTTCAGAGATCATGAAAAGACTCCTGCTTGAAAGTCAGGTGAGGTTTGAAGGGAGTTTCGTCAGAAAGGACATGGTTACCATACCTGTGGAGATTAACGGTCACATGTTCACGTTCAGGGGAGAAGATGCGGTCCTTTCTATTGCCAGGGATATATCCGAGCGAAAAATAATGGCGCAGCAGGTACAAAAGTCGGTCGAACAGATTTCAAAAAACATGGAGCAGTTTGCAATACTTAACGATGAAATCCGAAACCCACTGCAGATTATATCAGGCCTTATCTCACTTCATGTGCAGGAGGATGAAGAGAAGATACTCCGGCAGGTCAGAATTATTAATGACCTGGTGAATAAAATGGACCGCAGCTACCTCGAATCTGAAAAAGTCCGTCATTTCCTGAAAAAACACTATGGCGTCGAGACGGATAAAGAGAAAGAGCAGAATAAATGATGACAATTTTTTTTGGAAAACAGGCCCTGTTGAAGCCTTTTTCGTTTTCCCACAATTCCTTTTTCGCCGGACTCCTCATCGCGACTCTCCCGGCGCTGATGCCCATGATCGTCTGTGTGCGTCCCCGCAATCCGAGAGGAGCCGTGCTTCGTTCTTTTAAAATAAGAGAATCGCAATCCTCCCTGCCTGCCGACCCTCGTGCAGCGGGGTGAGGCAGGGTGGGGTGAGAACCCCTCCTGTCAGGGAAATGGATCGAACCGGGTTTATCGGAATGAGGATTTCTAATGAAAATGTACATGTTCCATATATTGTGATGTAAGTGAAGACCCCCACACTCCTGGCAGCGATCAATTCCCCCGCGGCCGATCTGTTTACCCCCCGGTAAATCAGTGGACGTATCGTAAAAAACCTCCTTGCCCCGCCATGCCTCGGAGAGGCCCTGAGGCGGGAGAACCTCGTAAATATTAGGATTTTCATGGTTCCGGAGTGAACCTTACTGGTTCATGTCCGTTTCAACAAAGCGTGCCATGAGCCTCCGGCTCATAGATGAGCATGAAAAAGAAGGGAAGGCGAATATTTTCCGGACTTTTTCATACCAGACGGAAAATAGGAGTTGTCGATTTTTTCAGATAGGTGCGGGACCTGTACATTCTTCAGGGCATATATGATTCTGAAACCGGTGAATCACTGGTATGGCACCGGGCAGGTAGTCCCTGGTAAATGAAAACTGCTGTAAAGACTGTCCCGCGAGCCCGGAACTGTGCACGATTTGAGATTCATATGCCGGAAGGAACACACCGGCTTTTAAATTAAGGTTTTGGAAACAGGAAAAAAAATAAGGTAAGATTCCTTTCAGGTCTTGTGACTCTTGTTCGTCCACAGGCCGTGAACATTGCAGAAGGTGCGGGCCTTGACATCTTTATCAGGGACCGGAAAGAATGCTTCGGGTTTTTCACCTGCTTTCAGACCTTTCACATGGAGATACGGCCCATCGATTACCTCTATCCATTCGATGTGGTGACTCTCCTCCATCGGGTGCGGGATCTCGCCGACTCTGACCATAATCCCGTCTCCCGATTTTTCAACAACAGGGACATGCTTCTCTTTTCCCGTATCTGCAGTCTTTTCCTGCTGGAGGAGCATAGGTTGTTCACAACAGATCAGCTGGCCGGCGCCCTCATGGACCACCATCACGATCTTTCCACACTTTTCACATTTAAAAATCTGTAGCATTTTTCTGTAACTCCTGTAATGAGCACTGTTATTTAAAAGTGTATAATTCTTGGGGTGATGTCCAGGCGGGATTAAGATTGTCAATTTTCCTGCCGGAAAACTCATATGAACGCGATTGGATCACAACGAAAGGCAGACTGGTCCTGCGACGCGAGGTTATGATCAGTTCAGCCCGAAAGTGCAATTTCGTTTCGCCACATTGTTACATAATGAGCAACTAACCGGTAGGAATCGAAGATGTGATAACATGGCAGAAATAGTATCATTTTTACTGGCAATACTGCCGATTCTTGTTATTTTTTTTGGACTGGTCTTTTTGCGAAAATCAGGGACACTGATGGGATTAATCGGATGGGCCCTCACGGTGATTATCGCCGTGCTCTTCTTCAACACCTCCCCGGAAGTGGCGTTATACGCTTCTTTTAACGGCCTTCTGGCATCATTCGGGATATCCCTCATGGTCCTGGTAACTATCCTCCAGGTTACCATGATGGATATCAGCGGCGCAATAACCAGTATTTCCGAATATATCAGGGCCATGGCAGCGGAACGGTACGAACAGGTCATGATCCTGAATGTCGGTCTTGGCTCCTTCCTCGTCTCTATCGGGGCCACACCTGTGACCATGCTCCCTCCGATCATGATTGCACTGGGGTTCTCACCGCTCGTCGCGGTCGCCCTCCCCTGCCTCGGGTATGACCCCCTCACCTCCTTTTCACTTCTTGCCGTCCCGATCACACTTCCTGCTGCGGTATTTGGCCTTGATGTAAGCGTTCTTGGTAACTCGATCGCACTCTTCCTGCCTGTTACATCGACACTCTTTGCACTCGGGATGCTCTGGCTTGCGGACGGTTTCCAGGGTGTGAGAAAAGGGCTTGTACCGGCCCTCATTGCCGGGCTCAGCCTTGGATTGTCCTGTATATTTTTTGTCCACATACTTCCCCCGTCCGCGATCGGACTTGTCGGCGTTTTTTCAGGTCTCGTTACAATTGCGGTGCTGATGGGTCACCGCGTCCTGCAGGGGAAAACACTCCTGGCACCAAAAGGGCATTCGGAACGGAATTCCCATCTTATGCCGGTCTGGAAGGCAGTCTTTCCATGGGCACTTCTTGTCGTCCTGATCATCATTATCAGTATCCCGGCAGTCCAGTCCGGTCTCTATAACCTCCTTGGGGATATCCAGAAAATTCCGGTCATCGCCAACAAGTATGTGGACCTGCGGCTGCTCAACCAGGCATATTTCTGGGTGCTGGTGAGCACGTGCGTCTCGGCTCCCCTGCTTATCAGGACACGGACTGAAGCAAAAAAGACCGTTTCGATCTGGGTGAAGAGGGCCTGGAGCCCCACGCTCGCAGCAATGGTATTTTTTGCGATAGCATATGTCATGGACTGGTCTGGACAGTCGGTTATAAACGGAATCCTCACGCTTCCCCCTGAAATGAGCCAGTATAACATGAATGTCGTCATAGGGCTTACACTTGCGACACTTTTCGGGGTATTCTTCCCGCTCGTCAGCCCGATGCTCGGTCTCTTCGGGTCGTTTGTATCAGGCAGTGAAACCTCTTCAAACGTGATGTTTTACGGGATCCTGAAAAAATCAACCGATGTCCTCAACCTTGATTTCATGCAGGTATATGCTGCACATGCTGTTGCCGGGGGTATCGCATCGGCAATTGCACCGGCAAAAATCATGAACGCGGCCGCAGTCATCGATAAGCTGGGTATTGAAGGAGAAGTGATCAGAAAAGCAGCCCCTGTTGCTATTTTCCTGACGCTTGTCACGGGTATCATGCTTGTTCTGTTTCTCGCAGTGTAATGGCCGCTGCACCTGAACAATCGTAATCTTTTTTTAAAATTAGTTGAATTTCCGGCAGATAATACCATGGAAGAAACGCCCGGGCTCTAAAAAACCGCTCATGAAAATAATTGTCTGCATCTTCTGGATGGAAACCGGGAATTATCATTCATGCATTACGACACCGACAGATCATACTGATCACCGGCACTCTGTGACAGGGAATGAACCCTGTCCGGACACGTGCCGGCGCTCATTCATTCAGGCGCGGAGGCGGGAATTTTCTGACCCCTGTTTGTAAAATATTCTTCTGATTTTGTTATTTAAATAGGATATATGCAAATGTATATATAACAAAATGTAAAACATATTTTACAACACAGGTATGGCGTATACCTGTATACCGTACTGATAAGAGAAGGATCCAGGAGGATAAAGGATACGTGCCCGGGACAATGCTGATAAAGTCTTTCGAACCGTGCATCAGGTGGAGCATAATCCGGAAAGGTATGGCATTGATGCCGTATGAACGCCGGGTCTCATCAGATGTCATTATCCCCTTTCTTCGCGGTAACACGAAAGGGATAAGGAAATCCGGCTATTTCAAAGGGTCCGCAGAACTTCCAGTACGAAACCAGGAGATTTACATATGAAAAAAGGATTGATTCTAATTTTTTTAATGCTGATGGCTCTCTGTGGTCTTGCCGTGGCAGATGCTGCGTCGGAATCTGCAGCGGGACAGATCATGGTATCAGCGATATCGATAGAGCCTGAAGTATTTATGCAGGGCGATACCGGATTAATCACGGTTGAAGTCAGGAACAATGGTAATTCTGCAGTAGCAATTCACCGTGCAGAACTGGATTCTGCGGGGGATATTGATGTCCTCAATTACGGGTCTTATGAGACGGCCGGTACGGTTGGTTCAGGCAATACACAGAAATATTCCTTTACCATCTGTGCCGATGTTCCTGATGGCATTTATTATCCGAAATTTTATCTTGATTTCAGGGATGCCGGCAGTTATCGATACAGCATCCCGGTAAAAGTGAAGGATGCCGGACTTGCCGTAACGGTAAAAGATATGCCCGACTCGTTCTCATCCGGGAAAAAAGATACAATTACGCTGATTATCGGGAACCCTCGCGAAAATACTGTCAACGGAGTGACTGTCGTTCCTTCCGGTAACGGTATTGCCACAAACCCGAAAAGCGTCTTCATCGGGGCCCTTGAACCTGACCAGTCCAGGGAAGTAACGTTCCAGGTCACCCCGGAAAGTCCTGAAGGCCTTACATTCAACGTAGAGTTCCGTAACGGTGTTAACAGCCATATCTCGTCCATTACGGTGCCGCTTCTGTTTGGCGAGGATAAAACCCGGGCTGAACCCGTCGTAAACAACATTGAAGTGAGCGGGGCCGGTGCAACGTGGACGGTTAGTGGAGATGTCACCAATGCCGGACTTGAAGATGTAAAATCCATGACGGTTACTGTCGGGAGCCCGGCAGTCCCTGCCGATCCGAACCCGGTGTATGTTATCGGATCCCTTGAACCTGATGACTTTTCGAGTTTTGAAGTAACATTCCAGGCTACCGGCCAAAGTGTCCCTCTTGTACTTCAGTATAAGGACGTGGACGGGAATGTATACCGTGAATCGGTGAATATCAACCTGAAATCGGGAGCACCGTCATCATCAGGGGGAGCAGTTACCGGCGGAAGTGTACCCGCAGGAAATAACCGCAACCCGATGGGCGGAATCGGGAGCGGATTTTCGAAGGTGCCGTTTACCGAGATTATCGCGGGAATAATTATCATTATCCTTGCACTCATTGCATGGAGAAAAGGGCTCTTTTCCCGTCTTTTTGGCATGATTCACAAGAAGAAGTGATGAGGAGCGGAATATGAAGGATAATGCGGTGATCGAATTAAAAGACGTGACAAAAGTCTATCCTCTCCCGGCAGGTGATGTCATCGCCCTTGACAGAGTCTCGATTACCATCAAAGAGGGAGAATTTGTAGCCATAATGGGGCCTTCAGGTTCAGGGAAATCAACCCTTTTAAACCAGGTCGGCTGTCTTGACGTCCCTACATCGGGGTCTCTTTTTATCACCGGGAAGGACGTCGGGGAGATGAACGATGACGAGCTTACTGATTTACGGCTTGAGAAAATCGGGTATATCTTCCAGAAATTTAATTTAATCCCGCTGCTCACAGCGTATGAAAATGTTGAATATCCCTACATCATGAAGCACAAGTGTCATGATACCGATGGCATAGTAACTGCCCTTTTAAATGAAGTCGGGATAGATGAAGCATTAGCAACCCATACACCCCCCGAGCTCTCAGGGGGCCAGCAGCAGAGAGTTGCAATTGCCCGGGCACTGATCAACGATCCGAAGATCCTCCTCTGCGACGAGCCGACCGGAAACCTCGATTCAAAGACCGGAACCCAGATCATGGAGATGATCAAGGCATTGCACAACCAGGGGAGGACCGTGATCATGGTCACACATGACCCGAAAAACCTGGACTATGCAGAACGGACAATTACCATAACTGACGGGAGGATTAAATGATCTGGTCAGATATCATCTTCCAGCTCTCTGTCAGGAGTGTACGGCGTCATTTTCTCCGTTCAGTCCTTGCAGCTCTTGGAATAGTCATCGGGGTCATTGCCATCTCTTCTATGGGAATGATGGGAACGAACATGACCCTGTCTGTCACGGAACAGCTCTCCTCGATGGGGAACATCATTACCGTGACTCCTGCAACAGGGAACGGCGGGGGTGGCGGACCAGGGATGCCCGGGGGAAGTTCGGGAACATCGTCTTCAGATGATTATATTTCCGATGATCAATTCAGGGATATAAAAAGGGCATCGGGACAGGAGCTCGTGTATTATGTCTACTCGGATTCGGATTCGTTCGATGTCGGTCCTGATTCCGGTAGATCAAGGATTTACGGCCTTGATCCGGAAGTCATGCCGGAAATTCTTGTATTAACTGACGGGAGTTATCCAAAAAGCACGAGCGGTGTCCTTATAGGGCCTACAATTGCTGAAAGATATGACCTGACGGTCGGGAGCCGGATAAAACTTGGTGACGATGATGAAGGCCCGCAGAGTACCGTGAGAGTTGTCGGAATAATAGAGGGACGGGGAATGACTATGGACATTAGTACCGATTCATCGATTGTAGTCACTGAAAAGTTCTTCACCTCGATGTACGGCGATGAAGGGGAGTACAACCAGGTAATCGTCGTTGCCGACAATATCGATGATGTACCGGCTATAAAAGCGGAGATTGACCGGCAGCTGAATAAAAAGGACGATGAAGTAAATGTTCAGGACAGCAGCCGGATGCTCACGACAATTACATCAACACTCGGGACGCTGACTGCGTTTGTGATGGCCATTGCAGGAATATCGCTCCTCGTCGCAGCGGTATCAATTTTCAACGTGATGATGATGTCTGTCACCGAACGTATAAGGGAGATCGGGATCCTGCGGAGCATCGGCACCCGGAGGTCGGTTGTCAGGCGGATGTTTGTCTACGAGTCGTTTATCCTCGGCGTTGCAGGTGCAGCAATCGGTGCAGTGTTAAGCCTGTTCATTGGCTATTTCGTCGTGCTTGCAATGACCGGAACGACAGAGTATTTCTTCTACCCTGAGAGTATTGTCTACATTCCGGCAGCGATGTGTGTGGGGATTGTCATCTGTGTCATATCCGGCATCTACCCTGCATGGAAAGCTGCAAACCTGGACCCGATCGAGGCATTGCGGGCAGAATAAAATTATTTTTCTTCAGCAGGGTTTGGATGACTGCACCTGCCCGTGAGATGTGATTCCTGGGATAAGTTCGTTATACCGGGATTTCCTTATCCCCTTCTATTATGCGGTCGACATACGAGGTGATCTGGGAGAGGAGGACCGGGTCAACTCCCTTCTCGACGCAGAGAAAAATCCCTGAAACATCAGCAAGGCGCAGTTTATTGGCGACAAAATGCAGAAACCGCGAAAGGTTGACGGATGAGCTGTAGATGAGCATTATACTCACCGAGTCAAAAATTATGCATTTTTTCGGTTCCGGTATATGCTTGAGGGATTCCGTTATGGCGATTCCAAGATCGGTGAGGTTTCCGGGGTTATTGATAAACCGTGCCTGTCCGCCGGTGTCGGGGGGAGTCCCCCCTGCGCTTATCGTGACCGCATCGATAAACCAGATATGCGACGTATCTATCCCCTCTTTTTCATAGGTGCGCATCAGCATTTTATACGGCTGATTGGCGGTGATCATAAGGGCCGCACACCCATTGTTCACCACTTCCCGTACAACATTGATATTTGCAGAGATAATCTGGTCTGCAGATGACGTGAGAAGGAAAAGGGGGTGCTGATCGCTTTCTTTTAACTCGTTTTCCAGCATACTCTACCGCCCTGACAGAAATTCCCGGAAGGCAAGAGGCAGATCCTCTTCTTCACGGTCTTCGACAGCTGCCTGCAGGAGTTCTCTTAGCGTATGCATCATTTTTCCGATGTGATTTGCATCGATATTCAGGCGCATCCGGATGTCTTCGGTATCAAGATCGCCGTCTTTGATATGAAGTGAGAGTGCATCGAGGTCAGCCTTGACCAGTTCCAGAGGTTTTTGTATCCGCAGCACCGATTCGTCCATGTAACTGATAAGCTGTGCTTTCCGGTCTTCAGCCCGTTTCCGATCAGAAATATCCACAAAACTCTCGACGAGGTAGTTTTTATTCCCGGATTCAATCATTGCGACCGTTTTCAAAATTGGTATTTTTTTCCCGGTGTTGTCTATGAGGACCCGTTCCGTGCTGTCAAAGTCCTGTCCCAGGTCTGTTATGGGACATTTCCCGGCATGGGCAGGGCAGATAAATGAATGGCATATCTTCCCGATTATTTCTTCGCGGGGAAGCCCGATTAACCGTGCTGCAATAGGATTGACCTCGACGATATGGTGGGAACCGGCCTCAATTATAATTATTCCGGTCTGAATTTTCTGGAATATTGTCTGAAACCATGACTGATCCTCCTCAGATACCAATGTTTCGTTTGATGTATCCATACTCTCCACAATAGTGGTGATAGAACGTTTAATGATATATGAATTTAGGAACCCGTACCTGACCTTTCTGAATGCCGGGCCGGAAATAAACCTGTGTGCCGTGATTCAGGGTGGAAGCAGGCTGTTTATGCAGACAACCTGAGTCCGTGATGCATATAAGAAAATTATTTGTACTTTATGAATGGTTATCACTTAAGTACCTGTTATTTTCAGGAGGGTTACGATGATCCAGTCTCTTCCGGCAGCGAACATTACCCCGTTGGTCCAGTATGTATCGACGCTCCCGGATGAGGTAATGAAATTTAATGTGTTTGCCATCGTCATCTTCCTCATTCTCCTCTATATTGCCGTATATGTTATCCAGAAGCTGACAACGCTCCTTGTATTTGTCTTAAAAAAGGTATTTCTCTTTATTATAGTCACCCTTGCCTTTTACCAGTTTGTTCTGGTATTTGTGATTAAACTGGAATCCGACGGCCTGGTCCCGGATACCATACTCTTTGGAATTGCAGGGGGCATTATTGGGTTTTTTGCATTTGTAGTCTCACTGTACGTCGCATTCCACTCCATCAGGAAGATTGAAAAACCAGCAAATATATTGAAACAAACGGGTCCTCCTGAAGGGCCGGGTGGTGATTCCGCCGGTAAGCCTGTAAAAACGGAGGAACCAGAACCGGTCTCAGTCGGAGCACCGCATCCCGAACCTGATAACTCCACTGGTTTTCTTCATGAGCCGTCCCCGGTCGTCGAAACCCGGGAAAATATCCGGGAAGGTCCCGTAGAAAAAAAGACCCTCAGGGAAGAACTGTCACTCGGGGCAATCAGGGAAGACAAGAAGATCGGGATTGTCATTGCATATATCGTCATTGCCGAATTCGGTGTATTTTCATCTAAAACAATTGCCGCCCCGACGATCCAGGCCGGTCTCTTATTTTTCGTCGGGTTTATGCTGGCAAGTATCGTATTTGTACGCCTGACCTACCGCGATTACTGGAAAGGCCTCAGGCACCTTTGTGCGGCACTGGTGATCGGCGGAATACTTTCCCTCGTACTTGGATTTTTCTGGGGTAATATCCCGCTTGACCACCTTCTTTCAATCCGGTATTTTGCCACCGATTCGCTCGTGGCCCTGGTAACCGGCCTTGCATTGAGCCTGTTCATGGGTGGCGGCGAATAAAACCGGCCTGCATGGCGAACAATTTTTTTAGCGTGTGGCTGGAGAAAGGGGGTATCGCTGCGTAACCCCTGACTGCCGGCAGTCTATGGGGATATCTCAGAATATAACGCTGGTTACATACCTAAAATGTCATTGAACTGGCAGTTCAGGTTTAACGGCAGAACATATTCCTGTAATCCAGCCCGTCCTGTTATTCGCCGGAAATATCATGAATGACGTTGAGAGAGGTATGTTTTCTCACAGGGCTTAATGCAGGGAGCAATTTTTAATCTGTTAAATTCAATCATTGCACCATGGCAGAATTAACAAAAGAGATGACGGCCTCATTTGACGCGGTGAAGCAATTCCCGCTCGCTACCGCATCCCGCGACGGGGAACCAAATGTCGCCCCTATGGGTGCGGTCTTTCTCATGGACCCCGGCACGATCTGGATAGGGAACCAGTTCATGAAAACGACGATCAGGAATGTCATGGAAAACCCACGGGCCTCGCTATATGTGTGGGGGCCGGGTGTGAAGGGATGTTTCAAGATTAAGGGAGACGTGACGGTCCTGGCGTCCGGACCTGACTATGAGAAGATGAAGGAGATGGTCAGAGAAAAGAAACCAGACCTGCATTGCAGGTCACTGCTGGTCCTGAAGGTCACGGATGTGTATGACTGCCTTCCGGGACCCGATGCAGGCAGAAAAATCGTATAAACCTAAAAATATCCCTTTTTCCCGCTCTGTTGAAACCCTTCCCGCATCTCATTATTTCAGTTTCGCCGCACTCCTCATCGCGACACTCCAGGGGCTGATGCCTTGGCAGTTGGGGCAACCCCATAATGCGATAAGGACCGTCGGTTCGTTCTTTTGAAAAATAACAGAATCTCAATCAACCCTGCCCACAGGATATCGACTGGAGGCGGGGCAGGGAGGGGTGAGAACCCCTCCTGTCAGAGAAATGGTTTAAACATCGTTTATCGAAATAAGCATTTCAAAAAAGCCCTTTTTCAGGATTTTTTTTAAAGATCCGGGTGCATGGACTCCTTCCTGCAGTTCAGTGGTTTTAATCCGGATTCCCCGGACATGGCCCTCTCAATCATAATGCCTAAGCCCGTCGACCTGCCTGGACGGTAAGAGATGATCCTGATTTGAAAAAGGCGGAAAACTCAGGCATCGCATATAATGCATTTTTTATATCTGACTGACATCAGTTCAATGATAGATTATGACAGATCCGGACGAATTCTTCTCCCGCGATACATTTGCACGATATTCAGGAATCGAATGCATCAAGGTCAGCGATGGGACTGCACGGGTAAGGATGGAGATCGGGGACCGGCACAGAAACAGCCATGGGACGGTGCACGGCGGAGCACTGTTTACACTTGCTGACACGGCATTTGCTCTGGCTTCCAATTCGGAGGGCATTCCTGCCGCTGCCATCAATGCAACCATAACCTACATGAAAGCCGCACGGGAGGGGACGCTATACGCAGAAGCTTCCGAATTCTCTAAAAATCCAAAACTGGCCACCTACATCGTCACCATCACCGACAGCACCGGAGAGCGTATCGCACTTTTCCAGGGAATGGTTTACCGGAAGAGAGTACGGAACGATCAGGGGGATGTGACGGCGTGAACCCTGATTTTTTCAGGGATATGGACCGTGATGAAACATCAGACTACCTTGAATTCCTTCTCTGGCATTACCGGGTGGTCGACGCGTTCTGGTTTATCTATCTTGCAGAAGAGTACGGGCAACCGGCAGCAGAAAAATTAAACGAGCGGGTGTGGGGGCGTGTTGCCTCCATGGCGGCGAAAGATATCAAAAAGCGGTTCGGGATAACCGAAAAAGGGCTGGGGGGATTTGTAAAAGCCCTGGGATATTTTCCATGGGCAATCATTGTCAATTATCCGATCGAGGAGCGGGCCGACGAAGTAATAATCAGGGTGCCTTCATGCCCGACCCAGGAAGCCCGTTTAAAGAGAGGACTTGACGAGTATGTCTGCCGTGAGATGCACCGTGCGGAATTCACCAGTTTTGCACAGGAAATCGATCCACGGATCCGGGTCGAATGCGTCTTTGCACCCCCTGACCCGCACCCTCCCGACATGTTCTGCACCTGGCGTTTTTACCTTGATACCACTGGCACTCCGCCCGCGTCCGACAAATAAAAAGCAGGTAAACACCAGTCATCTTCACCGCGGTCCGGAGTGCAGTTAAGGGAGGGGCGATATTTTAACAATTTTTTTAAGGAAAAGATGCTTCCGGTGCTCTTTTCTCATTTTAAGGCCGGTATGAAAAAGACCGGTTAATATTCGCCTGCGCTCCTCTTTCATGCTCATCCGTGAGCCGGTAAGGCTCATAGCACGCTCGGTTGAAACCATTCGTGTTCTTTCACATTTACTGCCGATGTATTGATATGAGGTTTCGAATGAAAATGGTGGAACAACCCACAATTTAAGGAGATTTTAAATGGACATTTTCATGGTTCCGGAGTGAACCGTACTGGTTCATGTCCGTTTCAACAGGGGCTGTTTTTCATAAATCCGCATCGATATTACAGTTCTCCTTTGAGCGCCCTGAAAAAAACCTCGCGTGCCCTCTTTTCACGCCAGGGTGTATGCCCGCAGTGTTCTATCAGGATAAACCTGAAATCGCGGATCGTCCGGGAGAGTGGGACACGTACTCCGTCTGCAGGATGGGGGTCATAATCCCCGTGGAATGCCACAACAGGACACCGGATATCATACCCGTATGCAATGAGACGGCCACTCTTCCGGCACTGTTCTGCCTCTTTCCAGATGCTCGTATGGATGTCAGAACGACATAGTACCTGGTCCCCGTCCCCGGGGATGGGATCATATGCATCTGCTTTCATGGCATAAGCTCCCAGTCCGGAGAGGATAGTATCCTTATCGAAGACTTCAGGATCATTAAGACGACTGATGTATCCCTCAAATTCAGCACGGTCCTGTTCCGACAGGCGGTTCAGCCTGGTCTCCTGTATTTGAGCAGCATATGAGTCTTCAAATGGGCCGCTGCTTATGAGTAACAGTTTTTTTACAAACTGTGGGTATCGTGCAGCACACAGAAACCCGAGCATCGCTCCCCATGAATACCCGGCCAGTGTCACCGGCAGAGAACAATTGTCCCTGAGTAGGGACTTCAGCTCCTCAATCTGTCCGGCGATGGTCAATGCCGACTGGAAGGGTTCAATGACGCTTGTATAAGCGGATATCTCCCGGGCAAGCGGGGCCGCGTCCCCGGCCGCTCCTGGTCCGCCGTGAAGAACAGCCACCCTGTATGGGGCGTTCCCGTACGTTCTGAATTGATTCATACCTGTTTTTTAATTACTGGCGCCCTGATCGATATTCAGGTTTCCTGTAGCATCCGGGAAAAAATTTCTGATGTACCGGAACGACAAATGATCTCTTATACTATCGTGCAGAACATCTTACCCGGTGAATCGACAATGGCGTTTTCTCTCCTGAATGTCGCAATTATTCTCTTTGTTATTGCGGTGATTTTCATGTTCCTCGGGTTCCTTGGAAAAATTGCATGGACCCTGCTGAAGTGGGTGGTTATCATCCTGATAATTCTGGCCATAATATCCCTGATTTTTTAAAAGAGTCATGGGATATCAATATATCTGGTGCAGACCGGATAGGGGCGGTGAAGCCGTTGCATGGGCACTTTAACCGCGGTCCTGCCTTTACCGTCACCTGATAACCAGTTCCCGGCATTTTCCGGATTTAAAACGGTATGAAAAAGTATCGCTGCATTTTGGTGACATGATTTTTTTATCGCATCCGGAATGACCGCAAGCCGGAAAAAAATTGAAATGATACCCATCCTTTATGATTATTTTCTCATACCATAGGTGAGGATGGCAGTCCCTGTACCGTCAGAAAGGAGTAGTTCGTCGTTCGATGTATAATAGAAGGTCATATCCCGGAGGAGCTGCAGGTAGATGCTCTCCTGGTTCATGATCCCGTTTCCTGCGCAGTTTTTCTTTGTCGACCCGGGGGAACTGATCGAGATGCCATGCATACCAGAGGTAGTATACGCCGCAAAGTAATCGTTGCACCCGGCATTTCCTGTAATGTTACCCGCCGAATCAAATTGAATTGTCAGTGTTGTGCCTGATACAGGAGCGAATATCTCTCCTTTTGAGTCAACGTAGGATAGCATGTACCATGTGACACCGGTGAGCGGAGCAGGGGGTTCTGATCCGGGAACAATCTTTGTAAAGGTGAACAGGGCTTTTCCCGAAGTGTCATATAAAGTCAGGATATCACCTTTGATAGTAAATGTCGACGCTCCCTGGAGCGTGGTCAGGTAATATGTCTCCTGGGTCATGGTTCCTGAAGGAGTGTCACAGGTCATCAGGGTTGCCGAAGGGGTCCCGACCTGAATCGAATTTATTGCCCCCTGGTATGGGGCGGTATACCGGTTGCACCCGGCCGAACCGGAAACCCTGCCTTTCCCGTCAAACCAGGCAGTAATCCCGGTCCCGGAAATAATATTTTCAGATCCTGCACCCTTGTTGAATGCAACAAGGTACCATGTCACCCCTGAAAGTGCTTCCTGCGGGTTGACCGTAACAGCGGCCGTTGTCGGCATGGTCGTGACCACCGTTGCCGGTATGGTTGTGACTGTCACAGCTGGTGTTTCCGGCGGTTGCGATGTGCATCCTGCGAGCATAAGCATGAGCATCAGTGCTCCTGCGAGGAACGTGAAAAAGAAAGGTTTCATGAGTGAATTCTCGTTATTGAAAGGATAAAGGTTTCGCCGGGACCGCCTCGTCATCCAGCACGCCTGTACTCTGCCTGATAACGTATTTGAGATAATACAACCGAGAGATATGGTATGGCAGGTACATTTTCCCGCAGCTGGCAGCTTGTAAAAGAGACATGGTGGGTGCTCTCAAAGGACAAGGAATTAATCGTTTTTCCAGTTATTTCAGGTCTGGCTGTTCTGATAATAATCGCATCATTTATCCTCCCGCTTATTTTTTCAGGGTTCATTGACAGTGCGGTCGGGCCGGTTACCTGGGTTATTCTCCTGGCCCTCTTTTATTTAATTACGTATTTTATTGGTAACTGTTCAGCCTGATCTGTGA
>DASP01000007.1 GCA_002503825.1 Methanoregulaceae archaeon UBA467 | reverse complement strand
TTCCACAACCTGTGAATGGGTCAGGTTATGGTGGCGGGTTTTTGGAATGGCTCGATCGATGACTTTTCCTATTCCCAACGAGTCATAGGCTCCGGCTACTATGCCTAAATCTCCGACTGTCTGGATGGATTCATCATCAAATCCATCTATTATGGGCATATTTTAGGTTTTTAACTTAAGGTACAAAGATCTTGCGGTCGGTTAATTTGGGATTTTATATTTTTTACTGCGAATTGTGGGATCGTCCAAAAGACAGGAAAATTAGGAGTGTCGTGAAATAAAACGAGGAGAAATACATGGGCGTTGTCAGGTTAAACAGTGATTTGAACGTTGACTCATTTTTCACGGCTCCCGTATTTTGATATCAGGTGTCACGGGATGAGTTCCCTGGAATGGAAAACTAACAGGAACGGCGGGTGTCTGCGGAAGTAAAAGTGAATTGTTATAGATCCCGGATGTGATATTTACCGCATAGGGATAATCCATCGATTCGGCGATTCGAAGCAGCTCCTCTTCCGGAGCATTCCCTGTTATCCACCGGATAACCGAACCGTCACACCAGCGAAGCTGCCGGGTTGTATTCTCACCATAGGAAAATCCCTCAGTTCCGTTGATGCATACTTTTTTTGGATCTCCCGGAAGGAATCCCCGGTAGATCATATCTGTGTGGTAAGAAAAAACGATATTCAGACTTTCGAATCCCTTTTCGTAAAATATTTCATGTCTCCCGTCACTTTCCGGTTCCCAGAGTACCCCCTCCGAAAATATATACCCCTCCGGGAGCCATACCGGGATTTTTAGATCAGGGCCGAACCAGCTGATTAGCTCGTTGATGTCATGGCTTAACAGCGGAGTTGCACCATCAAATGGTGGCTGTGGTCGAAAAACAGCGTGATTTTGAATACAGGTCCCGGGACTGCATACAACGGGTGTTGGTGCGGGACTCTGGTTAAGAAGTATGGGAGTAGTGGCCGGAACGGAATATGTCCGTTCGTATGAATCACCCTCTGGTAAACCGGGTTCATTTGATGTATCGATGCAGCCGGTCAGTGTCAGTACCAATCCAAGACCTATCATTACAAGTATAATATTTTTCATATCAGGCCGGGTACTCCGGATTTTGACTCTTTCTTCACGCTGGAAATACTATATCGGGTCCCTGCTATATCGCTGTTACCCTTCATATGGTCTGGTTATATTCACTTTGAAGATCCCCGCGTTTTAACCGCCCTGAAAAGATATGCCGCAATGAACGGGGCGAGGATTGCTCCCAGGAATATGACAATGGCCTTCCAGGTGAGATTGTAAGTGAGAATGACGTTTTGGACGAGGATGAGCAGGAGTGTTATCACGCCAAGAACAACGGAAAAGGTCTGTGCGAGCACCATCGGTTCTGATGGGCGGACGATGAAAAAGAACACGAGAAACAAAATGATGACAATCGCACCGTAGGTATCGACCGGAAGATTTCAGGCACCACATATCTCTGGACGATCGTACATACGTCCGCAAGAGCCACGATAACAAGAAATAAAATCCAGTGTCCGGGTGATAGCGGATGCCATTTCATACATCAGGGTTCCCATGGCGCAATATTTAAACGTGATGTTCCTGAGGCTGAATGCCTTTGCAGGATTATTTAACTGGTATCCCTGATTTTGCATTTTATCGTGTAAATCATGGAGTGCCACTGCTCCGGTATACTCCTTTGGGCACCAGGATCTCGAACCGTGCTCCTTTTCCCGGCTCTCCGTTCTCAGCGATCGTCAGACCGGTTATCCAGAGGATCTCCCGGGTCAGAAACAGCCCGAGCCCGGAGTGTTTCCCGTAGCCGCGTTCGAAGAGTCTCTCCTTTTCATCAGGAGCGATGCCGACTCCGTTGTCCTCCCACACAATCATAAGATTATCACCTGATTTCGTGCACGAAACCCGAATCTCGGTCACCTTCTCCCCGTGTTTTACCGAATTGTCGAGAAGATTGAAAAAGACTTTCTCTAACATCAGGTCAGCAAAAACCCTGACCCCCTGCATATCAGCATGCAACGCGATATTTGAGGGAACGTCTTGTTGTCCTATGAGCTGGTCGAGATCCTGCCACTGCGGTTCCTGGCAGCCCAGGTCCTGGTAGACCCGGGTGAACTCGATCTCGTGCTGGATAGCCTTTGTTGCAGACTCCAGCTTTTCTAAGTAATCTCCTAGTTCAGGATCCGTGAATTTTTCCTTTGCAAAACTAAGATACCCCCTCAGGATAGTAACGTTATTCAGGATATCATGCCGGGTGATGCTGGAAAGGAGATTAAGCTGGCGGTTTGCCTGACGGAGTGCATTATCGGCCCTTTTGCGTTCGGTAATGTTCATATCAGCGCCGCGATATCCCAGGAGGTTTCCCGCGTCGTCGAGAATTGGTGAGCCGCTTGTCTCCAGAAAGACGATGGAACCGTTTTTATGGATATTGGAATTGAAAAAGTTATGGAATCTCTCTTTTTTCCGGAACATCCCAAGTGCCAGTTCCTTAAACGTTTCTCTCACATCCGGTGTAAATAAATCATAAAAGTATTTCCTGCCAACCAGTTCCGAAGGCAGGTATCCCAAGACATTCTCGCACGCTGCGTTACAATATGTATAAAGGCCGTTTGCATCCACTTCCCAGATGAATTCTCCTGCGTTTTCGGTGACCTGTTTAAAACGTTCCTCGCTTTCACGAAGTGCTTTTTCAGCCTGATTGCGTTCGGTGATGTCCCGGCATACGCAGAAAATAAGCTTCTTTTCTCCGAATACCACCGCGTTCGTACTTATTTCAACGTCATATATCGATCCATCCTTACGCAGGTGGCGCGTCTCGAAATGGTCACCGGCCTCGTTAATTGTCCGGATCATCTCCAGGAGCTGTCCCCGTTCGATCTGGGTGTCCCAGTCCCAGACATGAAGCTGGAGAACTTCATCTGATGAGTATCTCAGCATATCGGCAAACTTCTGGTTCGCTTCGTATACCTTGCCATCCTGATCAAGGGTAACAATTCCGTCCCTTGACTGTTCGATCAGGATTTTTCTCATGACTGCTTCATCGGCCAGTGCCTGTTCTGCCTGTTTGCGCCTGGTGATGTCATGGGAGAGGACCTGGACACCCATAACTGTTCCATCCGGTGCAGTCAACTGAGAGAAGACCAGCTGATACCATGCATCCCCGGAAGGGAGGCTGATAAAATCTTCATATTCGGTCTGGCCGTTACCGGCAGCTGCCCTCCGGATCCGTTCGAAATACATATTTCCGGGAAGATCCCCCATGATCTCGCAGATATCCTTCCCGATCAGGTCCTCTGCCCTTCCCCCTAGGTGTTGTTCACTGATGTCATTCAGAAAAAGGAGAACCCCGTCAACACTCCAAATATTGACACCAATACCTGCATGAACCAGAAGGTCACGGTAGATTTCTTCGCTTTCCAGCTTCATCACATTACACTTATTCCTGATGTATAGTTCCTGACATATTTATTTTGAAGAGTCAGGAAAATGAATCGCCCTGAACAGATACCCGGCAATGATCGGGCCGAGGATTGCTCCCAGGAAAATGACAATGGCCTTCCAGGAGAGATTGTAAGTGAGAATGACGTCCTGGACAAGTATGAGCAGGAGTGTTATCACGCCAAGAACGACGGAAAGGGTCTGTGCGAGCACCATCGGTTCTGATGGGCGGACGATGAAAAAGAACACGAGAAACAGAATGATGACAATCGCACCGTAGGTTATCGGCCGGAAGATTTCAGGCACCACATATCTCTGGACGATCGTACATACGTCTGCAAGAGCCACGATAACAAGAAATAAAATCCAGTGTCCGGGTGATAGCGGATACCATTTCATACATCAGGGTTCCCATGGCGCAGTATTAAACGTGATGTTCCGTAAGTCGGATGGATCACCATACATGATTGAGGGGTGGCCCTGTAATCCTGAAAGACCGGTTTATCTGATGGAGGCGAGGGCACCTTACCCGTCTGCAGGATCCCGGGTTATGCGGAAGGGAGTAAAAATGTTTAGTCTTGTTGTGAAATCTGCGGAAAGTCAGATAGAGGGAAAGTTTATAAAAAAGAATGGGCCCTATAGCGATTACATTCTTGTATCAGTCACTCTCTTTTATTTTTTAATTGATGGCTAATTATGGATTGAATTGCTTGTTGAATAATCATCGTTCTTAATTTCCAAAATTTTAAATGTTTTTCACGGAGTGCCACTGGTCCGGTATACTCCTTTGGGCACCAGGATCTCGAACCGTGCTCCTTTTCCCGGCTCTCCGTTCTCATGGATCGTAATACCCGTAAAAGCCAGGATTTCCCGCACAAGGGATAACCCAAGGCCGGTATTCTTCCCATATCCGCGCTCGAAGATCCGCGCCTTCTCCTCTTCCGGGACACCCACGCCATTATCTTCCCAGTATATCGTCAGGCCACCATCCGTTTCACTGCATGACACATGTATTAAGGTAACCCGCTGACTATGTCGAAGAGAGTTGTCAAGGAGGTTAAAAAAGACCTTTTCAAGCATCGTGTCGGTGAAGACCTCTGTTCCGGCAGGGATATCGTTTACCAGCCTTATGGAAACAAGATGAGAGTTATTTTCCGCCGTCTCGATGTGTGGCCGGAGATCCTGCCAGGCCGGGGCCCTGACTCCGATCTGTTCATACATTTTTGTAAACCGGATCATTGAAGAGATCCGGGCACTTGCATCCCTGATCTTGAGGATATATTCCTGAATATGTGAATGAGGGACTTCTTCATAGAGTAACTCGAGGTACGCGTCAAGCACCATAAGCTGGTTGTTGATGTCATGGCGGGTGATACTGGATATGAGCTGGAGTTTTTTATTGGATTCACGCAGGTCCTCCTCTATACGCTTCCGTTCCGACAGGTCGAAATCGATGCAGAAGAGGAGAGGTTCCATGCCTTCGAGACAGACCGCCGTATGGATGGAATACACCGGAACCGGGTGTCCGTCCTTGTGTAAAAGGAGCAGTTCGCCAGAGGGCATGAATTCCCCGGACTGTGTCAATTCTTTCGCAACGTCCAGGCATTGTGCAAACAACGGCCTGAGATCCACAGGGATAATGAGATCAGCGAGGTTCTTCCCGATGGCTTCTTCTGCCATATATCCATACACATCCTCGCTGGCCTTGTTCCAGTAGCGTACGATCCCGTCAGGTGCATACCCCTGTATTGATACACCAGGGATATGATCCATCAGGTTGCGGAACCGCGCCTCGCTCTCCCGGAGTGCACGCTCCATCTGGGTACGCTCGATCTCTGCGGCAGCTTTCACGGCGATAATATCCAGGATCTCCCGATCAATATTGGTGGATTTCATAGGACTCCGGGAAAGCGCACAGAGGGTCCCAAAAACCTTCCCCCCGGAATTTTGCAGGGGTGTTCCGATATATCCCCGTAAACTGAAACCTGACAGGTCCCTGCTCTCCGGGAAGAGCCGGAATACATTATCCGGATACAGGCAGAACCCCTGTTCCACGACATTACTGCAGGGTGTACCTTCGAGGGTGTAGGAAAACTCAGGTATCTCATTCCCATCGAGGACCATGGACAGGACCTTCACCGTCTGGTTGTCGGGCTGGATCTCCCCTACCATGACACAATCGGCTCCCAGCCAGGAGCTGACGCTTTCGGTTATTTTCTGAAGTGAATTGAATCCGGTGGTACCGACCATGCCCCTGACCATGGCCTGGAATGCAGTAACAGTGTTCTTGCGCTCGGTGATGTCATCAATAGTAGTGAGGAAATGAGGCTTTCCTCCCAGCATAATAAGGCCGGCAGAGACCAGGCAGGTCCGGATCTCTCCGTTTTTTATCCGGTAATGCATTTCCTCTCCAGATACGCCCCTCTCTGTCCGGAACAGGGAGATCATCCGTTCACGTTCATTCTCATCAATATAAAGCCCAAGACCCTCTGAGGTATTACCTATTACTTCGTCGCGGGAATAGCCGGTATTTCTCACAAAGGCATCGTTCACATCAATAAACGTTCCCTCTTCAGCCCGGACGAGAGTGAGAGGGACCGGACTGCTCCGGAAGACGGTGGCAAATTTATTTTCCTCCTCCCGCAATGCCTCTTCAGCATGTTTTCGCCCGGTAATATCGCGTATTGAGACAAGGATTGCCTCGCATTTCCCAAATGGTATCTTTTTCCCGATACTCTCAACCCAGATCTCCCGTCGCGTCCCGGTGATGAATTTATACTGCGTGAGATATGCGTCAATCCCCTGTTCGATTTGATGTAAATCCCTGAGAATATCTGCCCGTGATTCAGGGGCAACAAAGTCCAGGACAGTCTTCTCCCCGATAATTTTGCGGTAATCCGCCGTCTCAATGATATGGGCTGCCGCATTGTTCAAAAAGAGAATCTTCCCGTAGAAGTCGGTAATCAGGATGCCGTCAAGCGAGTGCTCGACAAGGGCCCGGAATTTCTCTTCGCTTTCTTTAAGGGCTGCCTCGGCAAGTTTGCGATCGGTCACATCCTTAAATATCCCCCGGGTATACTGCGGTTTTCCCTCCGTTATCTTGCAGCTCGATATACCCTCGGCATATACCTTCTTCCCATCGCGGGTTTTGAATACTGCGTCGATAATACCAACGTTCTCGCCTGATATTATCCGGGAGAACAGAACTTTACAGTGTTCGAGGCTCTCATCATGTATGATATCAAATATCGTAATGTCCGGGATTTCATGTTCCTGGTAACCGAGAGTATCCAGCCATTTTTTATTTACGAACAGGAAATGCCCGTCTGGGGCCACGCTCTGGATAAGATCGTTTGCATTCTGGATGTCGTAGTAGCGCTGCTCCTGCTCTGCAAAGAATAACTGGGTCTCCCGCATCAGGATGGTGCGCCTGATTATATGCATGAGTTCAGGGTACAGTACGTTCGGGTCACCGCTTTTCTGGAGATAGAAATCAGCACCATTATTCAGAGCTTCAATGACTATCTCTTCCCTGCCCTTCCCGGTGAATATGATAAACGGGAGATCCCCATAGGCAGATCGGACCTCTTTTAGAAATTCAATGCCGTTCATTTCCGGCATCTGGTAATCACTGATAATTGCATCATAACGGCGTTCTTTCAGGGCCTGCAGGCCGTCCCGTGCAGAGGTTTTTGTATCAATGGAGAATTCCCCGGATCTCTCAAGAAATAGCTTGCCGATTTCAATGAGACTTGGTTCATCATCAACGTACAGGACAGAATGCAAGGCGGACACCGTATTTAAAAGGTCTGGTATATAAATGGGAACTTTCTCTTGGAAAAGTGTATTGTTTTTGAGCAGGGTCCAGCAATGGGGAGGGGGTTGCATCCCGTATAACAACCCCCCGTTGCAGGATGATCTGGAGGCGGATTTGATTGGAATTCTGTTATTTTTTTTAACACGGACAAAGCACGATCCTTATTGCATTGCAGGGTCACCTGAACGGCCATGCCTTCAGCCCCGGAAGTGTCGTGATGAGGAGTGCGGAGAAAGAGGAATAGCAAGAGAATGGTATGGCTGACAAAAGAGTTAAAATAAAGGGGATTTAAGCAGTCTCTTCAGATCTCGACAGGGTAGCCTGCATCAACCCAGGCTTTAAAGTTTCCCTGCAACCTTGAAACGTCCTTGAATCCGGCATCGACCAGTTTCTGAGCCCCGGGAATTGAAGCGGCATCGGTGTGGCAGTATACAAGGTATTTTGCCTCCGGGTCGAGCGAGGGAATGGCCCGGTCAAGCGACCCGTCTCCGATGTAATAATTCACCGCTCCTGGTATGTGGCCCTGGGCATATACCGGCGATACATCGATAATGATAAGGTCAGGGTTCTGATCGATCAGGGCTTTGGCCTCCGCAGGAGTCACATCCCTGTAGCCCGGAGTGGTTGCCGGCGGATACGTGGTCATGCACCCGGTAAGCAGGACAATACCAATAACCAGTG
Organism: Methanoregulaceae archaeon UBA467; assembly: GCA_002503825.1. Taxonomy (GTDB): domain Archaea; phylum Halobacteriota; class Methanomicrobia; order Methanomicrobiales; family Methanospirillaceae; genus UBA467. The sequence goes on along the minus strand of DASP01000007.1, from coordinate 185,306 downwards.
CTGCAAGAATCGGTTTCATGTTCTTCACCTTACGTGGATGACAGAACCTGTCATCATCTTATATTTACAATTTCCGGCGCCGGGAAGTACCTCTTTACGCTATTTTTATATTCTTGGATATTTCAGACCGTGAATCAAGGCAGGAAAAAACGGAATATCTATTGTTCCTGGTGCAAGAGGTCTGGTGATACAATAATGCGATCCATGGTTCCTGATATATTTTTATCCGGTATTTTTCTGGCCCTGCTCCTTTGTGCGGTGTTTATACCGGCAACTGCCGCGATTGACTACCCGGCAGCAACCCGGCCGGGGGACCTGTCAGATCCGGCAGAGGTGGAGTTCTTCTTCGATAAGACGATGCCGGCGGTTCTTTCCCTATACAATGTTCCGGGCGCAACGGTTGTCGTGGTGAAGGACGGCGGGCTTGTCCTCGCAAAGGGATACGGCTATACAGACCTCGATAACCAGACCAAGGTAATGGCGGAACGGAACCTCTTCCGGATCGGGTCGATTACTAAACTTTTCACGTGGACAGCGGTGATGCAGCTTGTATCTGAAGGAACGATCGATCTCGACACCGATGTGAACACCTATCTCGTGGATTTCCGGATACCTGATGCCTATCCCGGGAAACCCGTTACGATGCGCCACCTCATGACCCATACTGCAGGGTTTGAGGATTCGGAACGGCACATGTCGGTCATGGAAAAGGAGGACCTCGTACCGTTCCGGGAATACTGTGCAAATAATATTCCCGCACGGGTACGTCCCCCGGGAACGGTTTCTTCGTACTCGAATTATGGGACAACACTCGCCGCGGTCATTATCGAGGATGTGACTGGCATGTCATATGAGCAGTATCTCCAGACCCGCATCCTTTCGCCGCTCGGGATGAACCGCACAAGCATCAGGGAAGACCTTCCGCCGGACATGGCAGCAAACCTGTCGGAAGGCTACGAGTTCGACGGTCTCAAAAACAATCCCATACCTGACACCATCTTCGTGATAGGTCCTGCAGGAACAATCAGCTCGACCGCCCCCGACATGGCAAAATTTCTCGCCGTTCACATGGAGGAAGGGACATACCTGAACACGACCATCCTTCCTGAGCCTGCAGCCCGGCTGATGCACTCCCGTGCATTCGCAAATGATCCACGTGTCTCCGGCATGTGCCTCGGGTTTTACGAGATGCTTATCAACAACCAGAGACTAATCGTGCACGGCGGGGATACGAACACCTTCCATTCCCTGATTGTAATCCTCCCGGAGGAGCAATCCGGTTTCTTTGTGTCGTTTAATAGTCCGGGAGGGAACAAGGCCCGCGATGAGCTACTCACGGAATTCATGGATCACTATTACCCGGCAGAGGCCGCAGTAATCCCAGCGTCCGATCCGTCCGTTTCTCCCCTCGTGCAGCAGTATACAGGTACCTATGAGGTAAACCGTCACAACTACGTCCGTTTCGAGAAATATATCGCCCCCCCGATACAGATTGAGGTCACGGCCACTCCAGAAGGGATACTCCGGATACCTCACGGTGGAGAAATTATTGAACTCGTCCGGACCGGCCCCGGTATCTTTTCACGTGCCGACGGGACGCACCCGGCCAACGGAGATATCGTCTTCCATACAGGTGCAGAAGGGACTGTCGACTTCTTCTCGAATTCAAACGTTCCGATCCTTGTCTTTGACCGCGTGCCATGGTATGCGACGACTAAATTTCTGGACACTATAAGGCTGGTTACAGGCCTCATCCTTGCAACCGTCTTTCTATGGCCGCTGCTTTTCTTATTCAGGCGAATATACCGGGTACCGGAATTACCGGTTCCGGCGGGGGCCGGTATCGCACGATGGATTGCCGGCGCATCAGCCCTCCTCCTCCTTGTATTTGTATTTATACTACTGCCGTGGGTTACCGGCAATCATGCAATAATTAGCGCCTACATGTTTGATCCTGCACCACCGGCCCTGCTCAGCGCCATACTTACCGTGCCGGTGTTAGCGTTCCTGTTCATGCTCATGTCTGCCGTGCTGGCCTTCTTCGCATGGAAAGAGAAGTACTGGACACTCCCGCAGAGGGTGCATTATATCCTCGTAACGCTTGCCCTTATTGCCATGTCGTGGTGGGTGATCATGGAGAATGCATGGGTATTCTGCCTGTAAGATGGATACGGTATCACAATTATTCATGGAGCCGGGAGATAGGGGGTTGCCCGGGTGCTGCCACGGAGCGTATCAGGGTTCCCCATTGAAACCGTTTTCCAATCTCACTATCTGGCTTCTGAATGCCCAAAAGAGGAAAATGGTGTGGAATTATTTCCCCATGAGTGGGATCTTACAATCAGGACAGGTCTGGCTCCGGCAGGGGACTCCCCGTGTTTTCGGATATTCTTTTTTGCATTGCGGACAGATGCATGCGTCCGGGGGAACACCCCTGCGCTGCATCCCCATTCCGGGTCCACCGTTTGGCATAATACAATACCTCAGCTGTTAAGGTGGTGCATGACCTAAAAAGAGCATGGGATGGGGCAAAGGGCCGGAAGAAGAAATTAACCCATCATTATCCGGGGAAATGCCAGGTCCGGGAATAGTCCTGCTGCAGGATGCCACCCGCCGGAAACCATGCATGCCGCCAAAGACAGTTCAGGACCGTTTGCTCCTGAGGTAGTGGAGTCAAATTCCGCTGCGGTGGCCTGAACCCGTTTATTGCCGCTTAAGTATCCAGTCCGGCAGGCATCCGGACGAGTAAGGGAATCAGGAATGACCTCATTGGTACATTCTGTATCATCATCCTGATTCTGTTGTATCTTATACTGCAGCAGATGAGGAGTGTGGAAATGGCACCGGGTGATGTAAGAGAAGGTCCTGCTGGTATCAGGCGATAACCCTGTGTTCAGGGGACGGTTGCCGCTTCTGAATAATCAGTCTATTTCTGCCATGCGATCCAATACAGGATAACGGCATAATATAAGAGGGGAGTACTATGGAAAAAAGCATAAAACTGGGAATCATCATCTGCGATCGGTACCGGACCTGCGCCGGGGGAAAATGCATGCGTGCACTTCGCAACCGTGAAGGAGCATTTGAGCGGTACAGGGGAAAGGAGGTGGAGCTTGTCGGGTTTGCCACCTGCAACGGGTGTCCCGGGGGCAATGTTGAGTCCGTGCCGGCGGAGATGAAGAAGAACGGTGCCGGGGTGATTCACCTTGCCACAGGCATGGTGGTCGGATACCCGCCCTGTCCCCGGATTGCGTACTTTACCCGTTTCATCCGCGAAAAATACGACATGGAAGTGGTCGTCGGTACGCATCCAATACCGGAGAACTACTATGCCACTCATACGCATCTCGGCACATGGGATGCAGCGACATGGAAAGAACTGCTCGCTCCGACACTCACAGATGAGAAAACACGGGTATCATACGATTAAATTTTTTTAAGATATAATCCTGTTAAATTGCCGGGTATCCCGAAATAGATGGTTCCCTGGCTCCAGGGGGACATCCCGGGGACTCCGGGAGTTGCAGTGGTGAACAGAACAGGTAGATGAGGTTGAATACTCTCCCTTTCTCGCATCTATACTGTCTGCTGGTATTTTTCCCTTATCTGACGGCATAATCGCGCTTCACAACGTAGTTCCCGGCTGTTTATGTACAGACCCGGTTTGTCTCGGGATTTTTTGTCGAACCGAAGAGTTCAACCGTATCCCCGCCATTGAATAGCGGTATGGAACGATTGAAATGTGCAAAATGCAGCGGGGAGTTTTACCTTAAGGACGGGGGCTCCTGCTGCGCTCCGCCTTCTCCCTGCACGTATACATGCCCGCAGTGCGGAGGGCCCCTCCACCGGATAGCCCCTTCATACTATGTTTCTGACAACTGGGAACTGGATTAGGGTGGAAACGGCGTAGGCAACCATTGGTGCCCACAGGGACTTCCAGTTGAAGAATTCCCCGGGATGGAAGAACCCCGGTCAGGTGCCGGTATTGCCCCGGGTAACAGCCATTGTTATCTGCTGGCAGTTAATTATGGGCCGACACCGTTTGCTCTCTAAAGCGATCCGGATAAATGTGAATCCTCCTTAATGAGGCTATGTTTATTTACCCTCAGGCAGCCTATAATAATACATCCAGAAAAGATCTGGGCAATTAAAACCCCCTTTTGATGGGATTATGAGTAAAGGAGCATCCCATCATTGAAGGTATGCCGGGCGCATACCGGGAGTACGGGAAGATGATAATTCAGGTTGTATAATGTTTACAATCTATCAGCGGAAAACATCGCACAGATTGATATAATGATGAAAAATTCAGTAAAACCTACAGTTTTCGGGACGAGATCCGGGTATGTTATCCATTTCACATGTCCTGATTGTTCTAAAGAGAACTCGATTGTCTGCAATATGCCAAAAGCATATTACAAAGAGTCAAGGGATGGTACGTGCGCACAGTGCAAGAAACATTACACTGTTCTGACACCAGGCAAGAATTAACTGATGCAATTATTGCAAAAAAAAGACGTATCCATCTTTTCTTTCAATATGTTACGATTCTTTCTTCAGAGCCTGAAGACCTGCATATTTTCCACAAGCACAAAATATTTGATTTAATTGGTCCTGTGCCCTCACGGCTGGATCTTTAATGCACTGAGTTCAGATATTCTATCCAAAATCTATATATCTCCTTTCTGGCGCACTTTATGGCCTCATCCTTCACGATCATACAGCGCTTATTTACGATCAGACCTCCTATTATAGTACAACCAGAAAAAACTGGGCATATATACGCCTTTTTGATGGAATTAGAAAAAAGAGCAATTCTATTATTGAACCTCTGCCGGGCGCACAACACATGTATCGGAATATGATTATCCAGATTGGATGATGTTACAATCTATCATTGGAAAGCATCGCAGAGATTGATACAATGATGAAAAACTTAGTAAAACCGACAGTTTTCGGGACGAGATCCGGGTATATTATCCGTTTCACCTGTCCCAATTGTTTGAAAGAAAATTCGATTATGTACAATATGCCAAAAGCCTATTACAAAGAGTCAAGGGATGGAACATGCAGACAGTGCAAGAACCATTACACGGTCCTGACGCCCGGCAAGAATTAGAAGGCGCAATAAAATATTTATAAAGACGAATCCATTTTTTCTCCCAAAATAAGTTCAAATCTCTTAAATCTTTTTAAATAATCCTCATTATCGATAACAGCATTATTCATCTGATTTTCTACTGATTTACAGGCATATATGAATTTCTTTCGGGTAAAAGGCTGTTAAAATCATTTAAAATTGACAGAATAATTCAAAAAAGCAGGTCATTGAACAGGAAATATTTTTTAAATTGCAAAAAGATTCATTTACCTCCGTAATGAATCTAAACGTCTGAGCGACCCGATAAATCTCCTGGATGCATAAATACACCGGTGGACCCCCGCAAAAAAAGATTTACCGGATGCACCTTCTGATGCATCCCTGCAGTGTGCAGTCTGGTCTGATTCGTCAGCAGTTTGTGCAGGAACCGTCCTGCAGTTTTGTCTGGTTCTTTATCATGGAACGGACCATTGTACGGAACCGGTCACCTGACTGTTCAGCAGAACTGTCCAGGGTACTCTGACCCTCTGCGGTCGTGAGACCGGACTGGGCCCGCTGCTGTGAAGAGGACTTGTACTGGAGTCTGTCTGCCTGCCCGCCCTGCTGTTGCATGGCTGTGCAGTTCCCTGCACCATTTCCATTACAAAATGCAGTTCCCGGGCTGTCCCCGGAAACAGCGGATGCATATCCCAGCCGGATCTGGTTCTGGGTCATATTCTGCACCATGTCACAGTCCTGTATACATGAACGGTTCCTGACCGTCTGGCGTTCTCCGTCCTGTAAAGCCGACCCGGACTCCTGCATGGATCTGACCTGGGTCTGTAACCGGGCCGTGGTGTCATCGGACGTTTTTTGCTGTGCCTGTCCGCTCTGCCCGGCTGCCATGACGGAAGCCGGAATAAGAATAAGGACCAGCATTGCGCATAGAGCGATCTTCTTTAACATTTTTATTCACTCCTTTTGGATATTCGGGTCCGGGACGAGTGGTCCCGGACACCCGGTCTCCATTACAACCTCGGCAGGGATTATCAAACTTTTTCTCACACAAAAAGCTACATATCAGGTTGCAGTCAAATCCGGAGCAGGATCGGGGAATCTGTGCGAACGCACGGATATGCGTGAATAACGCATACTCCGGGCATGAGGTGACCCCCGGAAACTTCATGACGGGTTCCGGAAACGGTGATGAGGATCCGGTACATTGTGCGACACTCAGTCGGCAGTAACTAAAAGAGGCTTTATTGGGATCTCTTCATGCCTCATTACCGGGGAACTGGCCATCAGCCGGGTGATTGTCATGGCAGCATCCTTTGTGAGCTCATAATGATTCGACCGGCCCGGCATTCGGTTCACAACGATCCGGTCTTCTATCAGGTGCTCCATCTGCCGGGTGACCGACGGACCCGAGATAGCAAGGGCATCCGCGATCTCCTGCCGGGTCAGTCCCGGGTGATCGATGAGCAGCCACAGGATCCAGCGTGGAGTATCGGTCCAGAGATAGTGGAATACCACCTGCTCGAACGGGCGGTATGTACCCTGGTTCCGGAAGTATCGCACGATGCCAGGTTTTGTAAAGCAGGTTATCTTCCCTGTTGAAACGAGCATGGCCAGGTGATACCGCAGCGTATTCTCATTGATACCGGTCGTATCGGCGAGCGTCTTCACCTCGATACCCGGCCGTTCGGTGATGGCCTGGTAGATAATGTGCCGTGCATCGTGCTCCAGCACGTTATTCTTTGAAATTCTCCGGTATCCGCCGAATAACAACAGGCTCAGTGGTAAGAACGGCAGTGCAGGCCGGGAGGAGAATGGAGTGCCGGGAACTGCCGTCTCTATGACGTCGACAGGGGGGGGTCCGGTCCGCCTGGACCGCGGTCGGGATGAATGGTCGTCCTTTGACTCGCTCTGGCCCTGCCCCGCCACCGGAGTAAGCGGGATCGTCTGTGCAGGGGCACAGGGGTAGCTTCCGGATTGAGCAGGCGGCCCGTGCTGCTGTCGCTGTGGTAATGCACCCCGGCCTGTGTCCTGTACCGGGGAAGTGCGGTCCCTGCCGCCAGAGGCGAACCGGGCGGAATCTGCACTAGCCGGGGAGAGTATAATCCCTGCCTGTCGCTCCTGGCCTGCTGCCTGTCCCCGGGATTCAGGTGACCCGGCAGCGTTCCCTCCTTCCGGTCCCCGGGACGATCCACTGCCCGTTCCGGCATCGGCAGCTCCATTCCTGGCGGGATCCGCGGTTCTCCCGCTGGTGAACCCGGCCTGTGATTCCTGGGAGTTTTGCTGGTTTGATTCGGGGCTTCCGGTATTTTGATCCTGCATCCGCGCCGCCGGTTCGCCGGGTTGAGCCGGGGATGACGGGCCGGAATTGTCTCCTGACATGCCCGACCGGGAAGGAGAGCCCTGGCCGGCATTTTCCGACCCGGTTTGAATATTTTCCGCGGTTGTACCTGGTTGATCGTGAGTCAGACCCGGGCTGCCCATCGACATACCGGGCTGCTCGTGTGGCTGCGAAAAGCTGTTACCTGGATCGCCCCCGGATGCTGACCCTGATGAGCCTGTATAACTGCTCCCGGAGTCCCCTGAATTTCCTGCAGAGGATGAGGAATCCTGAGGACTGCCTGCAGACGATCCAGCAGAGATGCCAGCCTGGGCGCCATTGTCACCAGGTGATGAAGAAGCCCCGGACTGGCTGGAATGGGCAGCGTCTGCTGGTATGCCCGCTATAAAAAGACATATCGTTATGACAAGGAATATCCAGCAGTACTGCCTGTTCATTCATGTACTTTTACCTGACCGTTTCATAAATACAATCTCATAGCGGCAGCTACATATGCTGTCACGCGAGCTGGATTATCCGGATAAAAATATCTGATATGTGCGATTCTAACCGGTGTATCCTGCTCCATTTTTCTTAAAATACTGCTCTAACAGGGCGCTTTATACACGGGAAAAATCTATACAACCGAAAAACCTTTACGAGCTCCCGCCCTATCGGGAAAGTTACCGAACTCTCCTATGCCACTCCTCGATCTATCCCATTTTACCGGCCTGTCTGCCGAAGAAGCAAAAAGGCGTTTCACCCGGGATGGGCCAAACGAACTCCCCTCCCGTGAAACGAGGGATTTTTTCGCAATCGTCAGTGACGTTGTCCGCGAACCGATGTTTCTCCTCCTCGTAGGAGCCGGGCTCATCTATTTTGTCCTCGGGGATATCGAGGAGGGAGCCCTGCTCCTCTCGTTTGTCCTCGTGATCATAGGTATCACCGTTTACCAGGAGCGAAAGACCGAGAATGCCCTGGATGCATTGAAGAACCTTTCGAGTCCGCGAGCCCTGGTTATCAGGGATGGTAAACTGCAACGGATCGCTGGAAGAGAAGTAGTGTGTGGAGATCTTATCTTCGTGAGTGAAGGTGACCGCATCGCTGCAGATGCACACCTTATCTCTTCAACAAATCTTACCCTGGACGAGTCGCTCCTGACCGGCGAATCTGTTCCGGTCAGGAAAATTCCTGCGGAAGGCATGCCCGGGGACCGGAGACCCGGTGGCGATGACCAGCCCTGGCTCTATTCCGGCACGCTCGTCGTTCAGGGTCAGGGCATAGCGGAAGTGAGCACAACCGGCACCGGTACAGAGATGGGGAAGATCGGAACGGCATTACAGTCGGTGGAACGGGAGAAGACCCGGCTCCATACGGAGACCTCCTCTATCGTAAAAACCATTGCAGTGATCGGGCTTATCCTCTGCGTTACCGTAATCGTGGTATATGGTCTGACCCGTGGGGACTGGCTGCATGGCCTTCTGGCTGGAATTACCCTTGCGATGGCTATTCTCCCGGAAGAGTTCCCTGTTGTCCTGACAATATTTCTTGCGCTCGGTGCATGGCGCCTCTCAAAACTGAATGTGCTGGCCCGGCATGTCCCTGCAATCGAGACACTTGGTGCAACGACCGTCCTCTGCGTTGACAAGACCGGCACCCTTACCCTGAACCGGATGACCGTATCGAAGATATTTGCGGCCGGGGCATCCTTCGATTGTGCCGGTGAAGGGTGCAATACCGTTCCGGAACAGTTCCATGAACTTCTTGAATATGCGATACTTTCCTGTAAAAAGGACCCCTTTGACCCCATGGAACAGGCATTGCTCACCATGGGAAAAGACGGCCTTTCCGGGACCGAGCATCTCCACAAGGACTGGGAGCTCCTCCTCGAATACCCCCTCTCCAGGGAACTCCTGGCAATGTCCAACGTATGGCGGTCGGTTACGGGCGAGGAATATATCATCGCTGCCAAGGGAGCACCGGAGGCGATCTTCGATCTCTGCCATATCAGGGATGTTGAGAGTGCACCACTTATTGAAAAGGTAGAAGTCCTGGCATCACAGGGACTTCGCGTGCTTGCTATTGCAAAAGCGTACTTCAGGACGGGAGAACTTCCGGACGGCCAGCACGCATTCCCCTTTTCATACCTTGGCCTGATAGGATTCGCCGATCCGGTCCGGCCTGATGCGGCAGCAGCGGTGAGCGAATGCAGGAACGCGGGGATCCGCGTCGCCATGATCACCGGTGATTATCCTGCAACTGCACGTAATATCGCTCTTCAGATCGGGCTCCCCGGTAATGACAAAATCCTCACCGGTCCTGAACTGGAGACAATTTCCGGGGAAGAGCGGGATTCCCTGATACGGTCCACCACTGTTTTTGCACGGGTTGTTCCCGAACAAAAACTTCTCATCGTCGAATCGTTGAAATCAGCCGGGGAGGTCGTGGCCATGACGGGTGACGGAGTCAATGATGCTCCGGCACTGAAGGCCGCCCATATCGGCATTGCCATGGGTGGGCGGGGGACCGATGTCGCACGCGAGGCGTCCTCGCTCGTCCTCCTTGACGATAATTTTGCATCAATCGTCGCAGGAGTACGGATGGGGAGGAGGATTTATGCGAACCTCAGGAAGGCAATGGCGTATATTATCTCGGTTCACGTGCCCATTGCCGGCCTTTCGCTGGCGCCGGTCCTTCTCGGCGGGCCCCTTATCCTTATGCCTGTCCAGATTGTCTTTCTTGAGCTTATCATCGATCCAGCCTGTTCCGTGGTATTTGAGGCGGAGAAGGAGGAACCGGGAACGATGCAGCATCCCCCAAGGAGACCGGAAGATCGTATCCTTGATCGTCCCACCATTTCTATCGCCCTGGCCCAGGGATTTATTGCATTGGGCATCGTGCTTGCGGTTTACATCTATGGTATGATGCAGGGACTGGGAGGAGATGAGCTTCGTTCACTCTCCTTTATTACAATTGTCGTTGCCAACCTCTCCCTGATCTGCACAAACCGATCGTGGTCAGAAAGCATGTTTACATCTTTCAGGAAAAAAAACACGGCGTTCTGGTGGGTAATCGGGGGGACCGTCATCTTTCTTGTTGCGGTCCTGGTTATCCCCGCTTTCAGAGATCTTTTCCGGTTTGCACCGGTTTCGCCAGGGGATCTCCTGCTCTGTGTCATTGCCGGGCTGCTGAGCGTGGTATGGTTCGAGCTGTTCAAGGTGATACGGGGCCGGCAGAGTCACCATTGAATATTATCCCGGACTATCCGGGTAACCGGATTGCACTGAATAAAACAGGAAATTACAATTTTGAGATGAATCGGTTATTGCATCGGGCCTTCACACTCCTTTTGTTATGACCGTGTCAGTTCTGCAGATACTCCTGATTATCGCCCTTGCACAATTGTCAGTTATTGCCGTAACAGAAGAGTGCACCCACTCGTTGTGGATCCATCTTCCGGGGTGGGATGAATACTCAAATTCGATAATCCCACGATGAATGACCCGGTACTAACAATTGGACGTTAATCCTCTTATACGGAAAGTTTACCTGTCCGGCACCTGGCATCAGGCCTTTCTCCGGTTGCGTGTTAACCGGGCCACTTTCTGTTCCAGGAGGCGCTGATCGGTAATATCCTCCACAATCCCATTGATATAAGATATAGATCCATCGGGCGAAAAGGTGGCAAGTGCGGTCACCAGGACATGGGCTGCCGTCCCGTCTCCCCTTCGCAGGATGATCTCCCTGTTCTTTACAAACCCGTTCTGACGAAGTTCTGTAAGCAGTTCAGCCCGCCCTCCGCTACGAGCGAAGATATCACTCACTGCAATCTCCTGCAGGTCATTCATGGAGTCGTATCCCAGGATGCGAAGAAGTGATGTATTTCCCCAGATAAATTTCCCCTCGGGATCTCCGGTACTCCGGTATACTCCGACATTTATGTTGTCGACCAGGTCCTGGTATCTCATCTCCGCACTTCTAAGTCGCTCTTCGGCTTTATGCGAGGTAATGTCCCGGATTATGGTAGAGGCGCCCATAATGGTCCTCCCCTCCCGGTACACCGGAGATATCGTCAGAGACACATCGATGAGCTTCCCATCCTTTCTCACCCGCTTTGTCTCATAGTTTGTAATATATTCCCCATGTTTTACCTGTTCCAGGATCGAGGAGATCTCTCCCTTCAGGGATGGGGGTTCAAGCATTCGCACATCCTTTCCGATCACCTCTTCAATGGCGTAGCCATATATCCGTTCCACTGCAGGGTTCCATGACAGGAGACGGCCGTTTATGGTGGTGCTGTAGATCCCGTCATGTGAAGACCTGAAGATATCGAACAGGAGGTTTTTAGTCTGGATAGCGTCCAGGCGGGGGGTGACATCCTCATAGACAATCAGCTGCTGACCATCGGACATGCTCACCGGGAGAAATAAGATCTCCTTGAAGAGCCCGTCCTTGCACCGCACACGGAATTCGCGGGGCCGGATCAGTCCCGCTACAGATTCGGCCAGGTCTCTCTTCCATATATCCCTGGCTGCCTTCTGTTCTGCAAGGTTCGGAAAGGCGAACATGAACCATTCATTTCCGGTCGGGATATCCTCAAGAGTATACCCGAAGATTTCGGTGAAGCGGGGACTTAAGTATGTATAACGGCCGTACTGGTCTATAATTGATATCGGGAGGGGATTTATGGCAGTGATCCTCCTGAACCGCTCCTCGCTGAGGCTCAATGCGTGTTCTGATTCCCGTCTCTGAAGCGCCAGCGAGGCCATATTGAGGTACGTTTCAATAAATGCGCGGTTAAATGGAGCACTGTCCTTACCAGTGACTATCTCGACGGCTCCGATGAGGGATCCATTCCATACCAGTCCAGCTGAACAGACCTGCTTCCCGTCAGTACCGGCCATCGCCCGTTCAAATCCTCCATGTATACTCTGCCGGATGAGACAATGGTATAAATATCCCCCGATGTCGGCGAGAGATCCTGAGTATAACGCTTCCTTGATCTCGTCAGCCTGCGTCGCCTCTCCGGCCAGTGAACAGGTAAGATCGAAACAGTCCGGTTTCTGAACTCTGACTCTCTCCAGGGGAGTACCTTCCCTTATCAGGGATTTTATGGTGAATGTCCCCCCCATGGGATCGATTGCATATACTGCAATGGCCGCCCCCGGAATCATCTCACGCAGGTGACTGGCAATGCAGCTGTATATATCCGAACCCGGGTCCATCTTCAGAAAATCCCGGGATTTAATAGTGAGGAAATCCAGTTCCCTGCTGCTTTCGATCTCACGCTCCTTTGCATCGATGTCGGGGGTAATGTCACGGCCTATCGCCTGATACATGATAAGGCCGGTCCCCTCCTCATAAATAGCATGAATGGTCCATGTGGTCCAGGCCGGGGCCCGGTCAGCCGGCATGACCCGAACAGAGAGAGACGCTGCCGGGTGTCCGGGTGAGAGATCTCCAAGAAGTGAACGGAGTACCTCAAGATCACCGGTGTACACCAGGGAAAAAAAGGTGTCATCCCGTGTTTCCCTCGAAGAGGAGTAAAAATAAGATAAGAATGCCTGGTTTGCAAAGGTAATAGTCCCATCCTGGAGAAAACGGATCATCATCCCGGGGAAGGTCTCAACAATAGCCCTGTAATTGGACTCACTCCTTTTCAGTGCATCCCTTGAGATTATTTCACTGGTGACATCTTCGATAATGAAGACGAAACCTGGTGCCCCATCTTCAAACACGGTATTAATCTTCTTCATCTTCAGGTGACAGACCCGGTTTTCTGTCGTTATCCGAAACGTGGTGGATAAGAATGTCCCCTGTGGGGAATCCCCGGCTGAACAGGTTTTAATCGCGCAAAAAAGGGGGTGTTCTTCGGAATTGATGTTTTTTCCCTCCAGCTCGTCACGTCTGCATGAGAGAAAAGTGAGGAGCGGGGTGTTTGCATCAATAATGGTCCCGTTATTGTCTACGATCAGGACCATATCAGAGGTGTAGTGCAGGATCCTGGAAACCGGGGTCCTCTGTGCAAGGGAGTAGACCCGGGTGATCCCGAATGCCTGCTGCAGTACCTGCCCGGAGAGGAGGAGAACCTGCAGATCCCTGGAGACAGAATTGCGGTGACGATGCAATCTATGAGATATCTCTTTGATGCTTAATCCACGTGGATGCTTTGACAGGAGGTCATGGATCTCTGCCATACGTTCTTTCGATGAGGGATTCAAAGGGTCCACCCCGGGTGAGGGTAACGGGCATTTTGTCCTCTTTTCATGCACATCCCTCTCGTCCAAGGGATACTTTGTGTCCGGGTATAAAAGGGTATTTGCCAGACTCTTCTGCCGATCATAAGTGCCGGGCACTCCGGCATCCAGGTCTGCCCGTTCCTTCGCCATACGTTCTTTTTATGCACAATCTGTTGGCAAATCGTTAATATCTCTTATAATTCATCAAAGAATTGCCCGGGCTGAATCGCACTGGCAACAAAGAAGGGGAATCAACCATCATGGAAAACATATCATCATTTACTACAAAATCGGTGCTCCCTGCATCAAAGGAAGCAGAATATTCAATCCGCATGGCCATGGAACTGGCACACCATGGAGACTATCAGAGAGCCCTGGAACAGATAGAGATGGCAATTGCAGGGGATCCTCATTGTGTACCTGCCTGGCATGAAAAAGGGAATTGCCTGGATGAACTGGGCAGGTGTGAGGAAGCATTGTCGTGTTATGACACTGCTATCAACCTGGATCCTCATCATGCCGAAGCATGGTTCAATAAAGGACTCACGCTGAAAAAAATTGGCAGGGAGAAAGAAGCATACGAATGTATGAACCGGGGAGTAGACCTTACACTGGGGAGGTAAATCCCTCTTTCTTCTCCGGACCGATCATTCGGGTACGGTTTTATCAATTCTTTATGACTATTTCCGGCGAAAAACAATGATAAATCCTGATCCTGACAGTGCACAGGATTTTTCGTTTTTACTCGTATTCCTGCGTATTTCAGCAAAGTTTAGATCAGGGACAAACGCGCAGGAACGCTAAAAAATGCATGAATTATTCTGGTATTTACAGTTAAAATGTGCCCTGGGTTATATGTTTTCACCCGGGCATGTGAAAAAATAAATGATTTTTATTATAGTTTACGGTCTGTGTGGACAATTGCCCATGTCATTAGAGAAGGGCAGAGGGTCATTTCTTTGTAACTGGTATAAATGTATGCCTCAATGGTCTGCTGTAAGAAGCGCACGGCATTCGGGCCATGATAACTGAGTTAAATTAACTTATAATTTAAGTAAATATAATCATTAAATTCTGATAATAACGTTTAGATAATTTTATTTTATGTCGATAATAATGGCCCAGAGTATACAGGTGTTAAAATGAATACAAAGTACGTACAGACCACCTGTCCCTACTGTGGGACCGGGTGTTCGTTCAATCTTGTAGTGACAGACGGTAAAGTGACAGGGACCGCTCCTTACCAGCGCTCCCCGGTCAACGAGGGAAAGGTCTGCCCGAAAGGGACCTACGCCCACGAGTTTGTCAACGCTCCCGACCGGCTCACAAAGCCGCTCATTAAAAAAGACGGCAAGTTTGTCGAGGCCAGCTGGGACGAGGCTTATGACCTGATTGCGAAAAAATTCAAGCAGTACAAGCCTGACGAGTGCGCCTGCCTCTCTTCAGCCCGTGTCTCCAATGAGGAGAACTACGTGATGATGAAGTTCGCACGCGGCGTCATGAAGACCAGGCATATAGATCACTGCGCACGACTCTGCCATGCATCAACGGTTGCGGGGCTCGCCTCTACCTTCGGCTCAGGAGCAATGACCAATTCAATCCTTGACATTGCAGATTCTAATTGCTGTTTCATCCTCGGCAGCAACACCTTTGAGCAGCACCCCCTGATCGGGAGGAAAGTGATGCAGGCCAAGGCCCGTGGTGCGAAGATCATCTACGCAGATCCCCGCTTTACCCCGACGGGTAAGCAGGCTGACCTTTATATGCAGTTCCGTTCCGGATCGGATGTTGCCATCCTGAATGGTATGATGCAGGAGATCCTTAAAAACGGCTGGGAAGACAAGGAGTTCATCGCAAAGCGGACCAAGGATTTTGACAAGCTGAAAGAAGAGGTCATGAAACCAGAGTATTCCCTGGAGAATGTCTCAAAGATCTCTGGCATCCCTGTAGCGCAGCTCAAGACCGCCACCGAGTGGTTCGCGAAAGCCGAGTCTGCCTGCATCCTCTATTCCATGGGGATTACCCAGCACACCACGGGAGTTGACAATGTCAGGTCGGTCGCCAACATCCAGATGCTGACCGGCAACCTGGGCAAGCCCGGAAGTGGTGTAAACGCACTCCGTGGCCAGAACAACGTGCAGGGTGCCTGCGACATGGGAGCACTGCCGGTCGTCTTTACCGGGTACCAGAAGGTCATCGACGAAGCCGCCAACAAGAAGTTTGCCGACGCATGGGGCTTCCCTGACGGCATCGCCGAGGCCAAGAACGGGTACGAAGTGACCACCATGATGGATGTCCTCGCTGACAACCCGGGCGAACTGAAGTGCATGTACATCATGGGTGAAAACCCGATGATCTCCGACCCCGACCTCCACCATGTGGAGAAGGCATTCAAGAACCTTGAATTCCTGGTTGTGCAGGACATCTTCATGTCCGAGACCGCGGAGCTCGCAGACGTAGTACTCCCAGCCTGCTGCTATGCAGAGAAGGACGGTACCCAGACCAGTACCGAGCGCCGTGTCCAGATGTGGAGAAAGGCACAGGACCCGCCGGGACAGGCAAAACTCGACTGGCAGATTATGGCTGATATCGCCGCAAAACTGGGATACGGGAAACAGTTTGCATGGAAGAGTGCAGAGGACATCTTCACCGAGATTGCCAAGGTTACACCGTCATACGCAGGTATGAACTATGCACGGTTAAACAAGCCCGAGGCCCTCCACTGGCCCTGCCCGGCTGCCGACCACCCCGGAACTCCGATCCTGCACAGGGAGAAGTTTGCACACCCCGACGGACTCGGTCAGTTCTTCGGTGTCCCATACAAGCCGGCGGCGGAAGTGCCCGATGCCGAGTACCCGTTCATCCTCACTACCGGCCGCTGCCTCTGGCACTGGCACACCGGCACCATGACCCGCCGGTCAGAGTCGCTCGAGGCCGAGGAGCCTACCGGATGGATCGAGATCAACACCGAGGATGCCAAAGCACTCGGGATCAAGGATAAAGAGATGGTAAAGGCCACGAGCAGGCGCGGAACCGTCAATGTCCCTGCCAGGGTTACTCCTGATATCATGAAAGGTGTGATGTTCATGCCGTTCCACTTTAAGGAGTGTGCGGCAAATGTCCTTACCAACAATGCGCTTGACCCGATAGCCAAGATCCCGGAGTTCAAGGCCTGTTCTGTGAAGGTCGAGAAGATTGCGGAGGCGAAATAAATGTCACTCTTTGGCGGAAAACCCGGCGTGAAGAAGGGGGACATGTTATACACATGGACCAATGACCAGGATATTGCGAAAAAGGCCGAATGCGGTGGTGCGGTAACCAGCCTGCTCAAATACGCACTCGAGAACAAGATCATTGATGCGGTCCTGGCAGTGAAAAGAGGCCAGGATGTCTATGACGCGGTACCTGTACTCATAACCGATCCAAAGCAGCTCAAGGACACGGCAGGGTCACTCCACTGTGGCTCACTGCTGATGGCGAACCCTGCGGTAAAGATTCTCGAGAAATCCAAGGGGATGAAACTCGGAATGACCGTGAAAGGCTGCGACGTCATGGCTCTCCACGAGTATGCAAAGCGGAAGAAGATCGACCTCTCCAACCTCCTCCTCATCGGGGTCAACTGCGGTGGCACGGTGAGCCCTGTCATGGCGCGAAAGATGATCAAGGAGAAGTTCGGGGTGGACCCGGACACCGTCCACAAGGAGGAGATCGACAAGGGCCAGTTCATCATCGAGTACGAGGGCGGCCACAAGGGCATCAAGATCGATGAGCTGGAGGACGAGGGCTATGGCCGGCGGACCAACTGCCGGCGCTGCCTCTACAAGGTCCCGCGCCAGGCGGATCTTGCCTGCGGAAACTGGGGAGTCATCGGTGACAAGGCAGGGAAGGCAACCTTTGTCGAGGTCTGCAGTGACAAGGGAGCGGATCTCCTCTCCAGGGCCATGAAGGACAACGCCGTGGGCACACAGGCTCCGGACCCGAAAGGGCTGGAGATGCGCGGAAAAGTCGAAGGAGCGATGATCAAGCTCGGCGAGAAGTGGCGGAAGAGAGACTTTGAAGCACTCTCGAAAGATCTCTGGGGGTCTATCCAGAAGGAGACTTCCCGGTGCATCAAGTGCTACTCCTGTATCGAGAACTGCCCGGTCTGCTACCCGGCTGCCAAGACGTTCAAGGGGAAGCAGTACATGGTCAAACCCGGCGAGGTCCCGCCGAACCCCATGTTCCACATGCGCAGGTTTGCACACATCTCGGACTCCTGCGTCAACTGCGGGCAGTGCGAGGAGCTCTGCGCCATGGACATCCCGCTGGCTAAGTTCTCACATGCCATCAGGGTAGAGGGAGATTCAGCCTTCGAACCCAAACTGGGGAAGTCTGACTATTCAAACTAATCCCTTATTTTTTCACCATATCTCTAAGATTCCTGCTGGTCACACCGGGGATGTCATGTACCGGATGGAAAAAATCGTCTGAATAATGGCAGGATTATCTCATGTGAATGATAATCCTCTTTTTTATCTTTATCCGGACTACAGGCCCGGATATCAACCCTGTCAAATGCCCTTGTCCGGATGGCCACGGTGACCAAAAAGTTATTCAGGGATTCTTAAAAACTGGGCGATAAATCTGGATATCCACGACCAGAAGACTCTGCGTCCCGAAAACCTGTTTTGTGCCAATCCTGCCCGGAAAAAGTCTTTAATTTTTTTATTTTTTACCAATCTGCACTATGTACCGGTTTTCGCCCGACTGCTCGCACTCCACGGCATACCCGTGGCTGGTAAATGGTGTACATGTATTGTCCACCTGTTCACGGGTAGCGAAGAAGTGTATCTCCTCGCCGGGCGGGGTCCTGTTAAGCAGAATTTTAAGTTTAATCATCAGGTTTGTACAGGTCAGTTCAGTGAAGTCTTTCATTTCGTTCTGTTCCATAGATTTCCCCCCGGGTATCAGAATAGAAATACTCTGGTACTCCTGGTATGGTTCGATTCAGATTGCTCCCGGATAATGCCGGCAAGGTCAGTTCCGTGTATGGGTCTGACCATGTCAAACATTTCTTCGATTTTTATGTTCCTTTTATCAAGTGAAGGAGTATAAGCCACATAATTAAGGCCTGGTACATCCCCGGTCGCCATAATCATCTCCTGCACGTTGAAGATACGGTCGCCCTGGCTGACCTCGTGGGTCCCGACAACCGAATAAACCCCCTGCTCAATAAAAACAACCGTGGTCCTGATCCCCCCCATTGCAGCAGCTACGGCCAGTGAAATGCCCCCGAATGTCCATTCTGCGTAATAGGGGGTTTTTGTGATGAACACCACGAGTCCGGGTGATTCATCGGGGCTCGTACCGGCAGTTCCCCCGCACATGTGGGAAAGGATAGGATGCGGATAGGGAAACCTCCCGAGTATCTCCTTTAAGTTCCGTATTGTCATGGCACTGATGCAGGAAGACGACTCGCAGATGCCGGTTGAAGGATTCTGGAGGTAATATCCCCGGGCGGCCGAGCACCGGGAACAGGCTGAAAACCAGGGATCTTTCCCTGATGTGACAGCCTTATCGGCAAGATTTGAGATCTCTTTCCCGATATTCAGGAACTCTGACGGCCTCTGCCCGGTATGAACTGCATGAACACCGTCAAGATAGGCATATAGCTCGGGGGATATCCCCCTCAAAAGAGCTGATTCAAGGAACCGGAGGGCAAATACCGGCACCCTGCTTATATACGGGCCATGGCAGAGGAGAAACCCGGCCATTCTCATGCCTTCTTTGTTCAGCGCCAGGCGGGAGATGACCATGTGCCAGAAAGAATCGCCAGCCGCTTTTCCTCCCGCGATCCTGGCTCCGGGGAACGCGGAGGTTACGAGTGGTGTGATGCCGTGCAGTTCAAGCTCGTCACCGTCGGCAATTATTTCAACGCCGGCCGAACCTGCAATGGTATCCCAGGCCTGACGCGATGCGGGTGCGATGAGACTGAAAAGTGTATCTCCGGTGAGATAGAGTGTGCAGTGCACCCGGTGGTTATCATCCGGTGGCCCTGACGGAGGCCTTTCAGGCACGGTAAGGCACTCTTTGAGCCATTCGAGCCGTTCGGGCTGGATCTCCTCACAAAAGAAAAAGAATGATGATCGTGTCATATAAAAACCCCTGATTTACTCTTCCGTTCAGGCTCCGAATCCCAGTGATTTCATCAGGGTGACGACCCATCCCGAGACGAGCAGTGCAAAGATGATCGATCCGATGCACATGCCGATAAAGAACCATGCCGACTTGTAGCTCCCTTCAGAGGCCATTACCGTCTGCCTGATCGGGCATCCGCCGAGGAGGACGGTAATAAAGCCGACGAGAAATCCGGGGATAATGGCAAAGAGGATGTACGCGGCCGTATTCAGACCTCCGGGTGCTCCCGGTACCGGGGAAAACGGATTGCTGGTGAGAGGCCAGAAGAAATGCTCCATTGAAGAGGGCACCAGGAACCAGAAGAGCAGGTACCCGGCAAACGCTGCGAATATCAGCGTCAGGTAGCCTGAGAGCAGCCGTGTATGGCGGAACAGTGTATAGTCCCTGAACCCCCCGATCGAGCAGTATCCGGAACGCTGGGCAAGGTACCCGATGAGCAGCCCGAGAAGGAGTGTAAAGACCGGGACAGCGATAATTGCAATGTTAGCAGGAAGGATGCCGGTTGCCATCTATACCTCCTCCTTTTCCGCCCGTTTCAGCATCAGGAGTGTCCCGGTGATCACTCCGATCGCCATGGTGACAATGAAGAGCAGCGCAGTGATATCCCCATAGCCGGTCCGCAGCGCTGCCCGGTACGGACAACCGCCAAATATCATTGCGAGGTTCAGGACCAGGACGCCGCTCAGGAAATATATGATGTAGGTCCTGGTATCTGCCCGTTTTATCTTATGCTCCTTGTTGAAACGGGAAGCAACAAAAGCACCGATCAGGACTCCTACCACGCTCATTACCGGGAGTATTGCATTCTTTGAAATGGGTGCAAGTGCAAGGCTGGTATCTGCGACGATATTTGACATTCCGTTGACAAGGTCACGGGTATGGCAGGCGACACAGAACCCGTATGCCTCCGGTCCCCCCGCACTTATTAACAGTGCCTGGGAAAAAGCTGCAAGAAGCCCGATCAGCAACCCTAAAAATGCAGGATGCCGGGCCAGGACCGAGAGTCTTTCCTTTATCAGTCCGGTTAAGATTTGTATTGACATGTGTGACCCGGTTATTTCGATTTTTTTTAAAATAATAATTCCTATTTATTTTACCCATATGGGCAATAAATACGCTTTTTTTTAAAAACAAAAAACAGAATACAGTTTTTTATGGTTCTCGTTATGAGGCGTGAAAAGTGTTTATGATTCAGTATGGTGCCGTGAGAAACATTTGAGAGTATCAGGGACAGGATAAAAGGTTACAGCCGTTTTAAACGATTCATTAATGAAAAATATTCTTGTGCGGTTCATACGTCGAGGCCTTCTCCCTCACTTTTTCTCATAAATACCGGTTTTGTTGACATCCTTATTTCGATAAGACCAGTTGGATTCATTTTTCTGACAGGTGGGGTTGCACCGCTCCCTGCCCCCCCCTGCTTCAGGATAGTCTCCGGGCAGTGTTGATCGGGAACCTGTTTCATTAACATCATTATGCACGGTCCCTGTCGCATTGCAGGGACGCACACATACGGCCGACGCATCATCCCCGGGAGTGTCGGAATGACGGCCGCGGAAAAAAAGCAGTGAGAGAAGTGAGAAATTCAAAAGGCCCTGAATATCGAAAATTATGCCCCCTTTAATCTCATATATTCCCGTTCGATAAAAGACCGGGCTGCCGGGGATATATGGTAAATTATATAGTTCCCCTGCTGCTTGCCCTCGATCATTCCTGCCTTTTTCAGGATTTTTATATGGTAGGAAAGCCTGGAATCCGCAATATCCACTATCGCCTTGATGACACAGACACAGAGGGGACGGACCATAAGAAGGAAGAGAATTTTTAACCGTGCAGTATCTGCGCATGCCTGGTACCATACATGCATCTTTTCAAAGTCTTCGTCACCTGGCATTTGTCTGACAATCCCCTCGATCCCCCCGCAGGAACAGAGCGAATCGGCAATCTCCTGTGGGATTGAACGGTCATCAACAGTTTTACGGGTAATCCCGGTACGGGTGGATAATCCTGCCATTTCAAATAAATATAAAATAGCCTGATTAATTAATCATTCTCTCAGAACCAGGTATATTCAGTTTCAATCCTGTTGTCAGGGATAAACTTAATTTACACAAACATTTCAATAATATTTGAAATGCTTCCGGGGATCATTGACATGCACGGAAAAGAACAGGCAGGGGATATTCCTGAGGGCCGGATGATAACTACAAAAAATCCTGGCATAACAGGGAACATCCCCGGGTGTGGGTGGCGATGACTGACCCCCTCCTCGGCTCGCTCCTGCTCGGCTGGGAGACCCTCGCAGGATATCTCCAGGAACATGTCCTCACCTGCCTGGTCCCTGCGTTCTTCATCGCCGGGGCGATTGCCACCTTCATCAAGAAAGAGGCTATTCTAAAATATTTCAGCCCTGATTCTCCGAAGTCAATCGCCTACGGACTGGCATCAGTTTCGGGGACCGTGCTTGCGGTCTGCTCCTGTACCATCCTCCCCATGTTTGCCGGGCTTTTTAAGCGGGGGAGCGGGATCGGGCCGGCAACCACCTTCCTGTACGCAGGGCCGGCCATCAACATCCTTGCGATTGTGTACACGGCAAAGGTGCTGGGGTTCGACCTCGGGATCGCCCGGGCCGCCTTTGCCATTGTGACGGCAATCCTGATCGGCCTCCTGATGGCGATGCTCTTCCGGTCCTACGACTCGGAGACGAAGGAGAAGATGAAGCTCATGCCCTCAGTCCCCGTGGGAGAGAGGGCAGAGCGGCCCCGCTGGGTTGTTCCCCTCTTCTTCGTTCTCCTGGTGGGCATCCTGATCACGGGCACGGCACAGGTCGACTGGCTGATCAAGTTCCCCATCATCTACGCCATGACCCTGGTGATTGCCTACCTGCTGGTCTACTTCTTCATGCGGGACGAGGTCACAGAGTGGGGGTACGAGACCTGGGACCTTACAAAGAAGATCTTTCCCATCCTGATCATCGGGACCTTCTTCCTGGGGATGCTCGCGTTCTTCCTCCCGCCAGAGACGTTCCGCCCGTTCTTCGGAACAAATTCGATCCTCTCCACATTCCTCGCCTCACTGGTGGGGACGATCCTGTACATGCCGACGCTTCTCGAGGTGCCGGTGATCGGCACGACATTTGGATACACAAGCGGGGTAATGGCGGGCGGACCTGCATTGTCACTGCTCTTATCAGGGCCGAGTGTCAGCCTGCCATCGCTGCTGGTGCTCTACCGGATCATGGGCGTAAAAAAGACGGTCATGTATGCGGTACTGGTAATTATTTTCTCAGCGCTTGCGGGTTTCGTCTACGGACTTTTCCTTGGGTAAGGTGACGGGTATGATGAATAAAAAGAATATCCCATGCTGTGCGGCAGATGCGATGTGGCGCATCCGGCAGATCGAGATCGGGGGCATCGTCGTCGGTCTCGAAATGCTTGACGATGTCATCGACGAGGTGAAGGGGATGAACATGGGCGGAACGAACGCGATTGGAGACGAACTGATGAAACGCATCAAAATCTATAATTATGTCCCGCAGGCTGCGGAGGCGGCATATCGCACCGCGCTGCTCAGGGAGTATGAAAATAAGGTGAGATCGTGAAGGTTGAGATCCTGGGGACAGGGTGCATGAAATGCAAACGGCTTGCAAAGAATGTCGAACAGGCAATTTCCGAACTGGAAATATCTGCGGATGTCCGGAAGGTGGACGACCTCACCGAGATCATAGACCGGGGGATCATGCTGACCCCTGCACTGATGGTAGACGGGGAGCTGAAAGTTTCGGGCAGGGTTGCCGATGTTGCGGAAATAAAACGAATTCTTACCGGGAGTACCTGAATGGCTGAAACCTGTGTCTGCACATGCGGGCAGAATGAACCCAGACGGGTCATATTTCCCTGTGCAGGTCAGGCAAACACCGGGCAGCTTACCAATTGTGCAGCACTGCAGCTCACCGAAGAGGGGTACGGAAGTATCGCCTGCGTTGCCCTGCTCGCAACCGGAGCCGAAGGGCTCGTTGCTGCCGCAAAGGATGCAGATGAGGTTGTTATCCTTGATGGCTGCCAAATGATCTGTGCACACAGGATTGCAGAGGCACAGTGTGTTCCGATAACACAGCACCTGGTCGTGACTGATATCGGTGTTACGAAGGGACCCTCGAAGTCCTATACAGACGATGATATCGAGAAGGTCGTCTCTGCCTGCTGGGCCGGTACCGGAAAGATAAGGGCTGAAAAAACACCCTCAAAGAAAAATCCCGGGGCGGATAAAGACTGCAGTTGCGGGTGTGGGAACAACTGTTAATCAGGCGTGAAATAGACCTTGTGGAAAACAATCTGCGAATCTGCAAGGGCAGTCTGGCTGGTATACCCCCGTGCGAAAGAAACGCTGAACAATGGATTCCCTGATGTTTCCGGGGAAAATGCGAAACGGGAGGTAATCAGTGAAGGACTCCGGCACAACCAGGTTCATACCCCTGCATGGATCGACCAAGTATTCCGGCAATGAACGGAGGCATGCGATATGAGCGATGATGAGCGGCCGGTTCTTCTCCTGACCTGCTCCGGCATCTCCCATACCGGTCAGCTCACCACAAGTGCCGGAACAACGCTCCGGTGCAGGTGCCCCGTCCTTATCAGCCGGCATATACAGCTGACCGCCCTGAAACGCCCGCTTGAGCAGGAAGTTTCCGAAGATGAGTATCTCGTTGTTGTGGACGGGTGCGGGGAATGCTGTGCGAAGAAGAGAATTGATGCGATCGGGAAGAATCCGGACTCCTATATTATCGCCACACAGGAAGGCATCGTCAAGCGAGGGACAGAAGAGGTGCGATATGATGAGATCGATACTCTTTCTCAGGTAATAATAAGAAAAATCAGGGGATGAAAGACGAAATGAGATTGATTTTTCCGGTGTGCCGGGAGAGCTGCAATGTATAAAAAAGAACTGTTTATTGGATTGGTCCTGTTCCTGCTGGCCGGCCTGGCGGTCCTCGCCGGAGGATGTACCACCGCTGGCGACAGCGGGAATACGACCGGAAAGACGCTCTCGTCAGCGGGTGCCCGGGCAGTTGAAAAAGTTGAGATCTTACACTTTCATGCCACCCGGCAGTGTTATTCCTGCATCACCCTCGGAGATTATGCAGAAGAAACCGTGAACACATTCTTTGCTCCCGAAGTTACGTCCGGAAAAGTGGTCTTTACGCATGTTAACATGGACCTGCCTGAGAACAAGGCCCTGGTCGAAAAGTACGGCCC
Source organism: Methanoregulaceae archaeon UBA467 (assembly GCA_002503825.1). GTDB lineage: Archaea > Halobacteriota > Methanomicrobia > Methanomicrobiales > Methanospirillaceae > UBA467. The sequence goes on along the minus strand of DASP01000007.1, from coordinate 160,220 downwards.
GACCGGGTCATCGCTCTGGATCGGAGTGTACACGCCAGACGGTTTCTATAAAGAGGAGGATATCATCGTCTGGTACAGGATCGGGAACAAGGATGAGTACATGGCATACCTGAAAGGAGTCATTGAAAAGCGCCTCGCCGGAGGCATCTCCTGATGGACCTGACAGGGGGCATGGAACTCCTTGGGACGAGCGGAATTCCGCTGGTCGCAGCGTTTTTCATCGGGCTTCTGATGACATTTTCCCCCTGTCCGCTTGCGACTAATATCACTGCAATCGCATTTATCTCCCGGAAGATTGGCGATGCCGGGCAGACGATCATAATCGGGACATTCTACAGCCTCGGACGAATGGCTGCCTATATCGGACTTGCCGCACTCATTGTCTACAGCGGCCTGAATATCCAGGCGATCTCGTTTTTTCTGCAGGAATACGGGGAAAAACTCATCGGGGTGTTCCTGGTACTCCTGGGGATCCTGATGCTGGAGATTGTAGACCTGCCGCTCCCGGGCGGACCCGGCTGGCTGCAGAAGGCAGAGGCCTCTCTGGCGGACCGGGGATATGCGGGAGGGTTCCTGTTAGGGGTCATCTTTGCCCTTGCCCTCTGCCCGTTCTCTGCGGTCCTGTTCTTCGGGATGCTGATCCCCGTTGCGTTGAAGACCGGCGATGCTCTCTTCGTTCCGGCGGTCTTTGGCATTGCCACGGCACTCCCGGTCATTATTATCTCGTTTCTTCTCGTGCACGGGATGAACCGGGTTACGCGAATGATGACCACGATGCAGAAGATGGAAAAGTGGGTGAAAAGAGCGGTCGCAGCGGTGTTTATTGGCGTTGGGGTGTATTACATCGTGATCGTGTATGGACCGCCTGTCGGTATGATACAGGTATAATTTTTCCGGGATCTTCCCCTCAAAAAAGCGTTTGCGACCAGCCCCGTCATGTTCAGGACCGCATGATTCACGGTTAAGGCATTACATGTTGATTAATAATGAACAGGCCTGTCACCTTGAAAGGAAGACAATAGCCGGAAACGCCGGAGGAGTTTTATTCTTCGTTATTTTATCACCGGTACCGGTATCTGGCACCTGTCATCGCGGGTATACGGATCAGACCGGTGGCCACGGCAATACCGGGTATCAAAAAAGTCTTTATTTATGAAATACCGGTGTCATTACCTTTAAAAGTCATCCCCCCTTGTTTAAATGATAGTTCAGAGGCTTTATCCCGCATACGAGGTATTGCCGGCATATATCTGAATTACAGGTGCCTGACGCTTCATTCCTCGCCGGGAATCCTCATTATCATCTGGTGGAGGTCCCTGAAAAGAAACAGCTTCTGCATTACCCCTTTAAATCCGTACTTTTTGAAGTCTGCCATCAACGGGTCATTGAAATATCCGCTCGAGAAAACGACCTTCAGTTCCGGCAGATTCCTTTTATATTCCTGGGTTGATAGTGGTCAATAGGATAGAGGTGAATATGCATGGTTGATCCACTGCCCGTAACAGAGTTACGCAACATTTTTGACGAAAAGAGGTTCGACTGTAAAACAACGAAGGAACTCAAGCCGGGAAATGAGATTATCGGGCAGGAGCGGGCATTGCGGGCCCTTACATTAGGCCTGAACATACAGGAAGACGGGTTCAATGTGTATGTATCAGGGATATACGGGACCGGCAGGGAATCTGCAGTCACTATGTTTCTTGAGCAGCTTGCGGCAATAAAGAACCGTGGAAATGACTGGATATACGTGAATAACTTTCAGGATCCCTACGAACCAAATGCAATCAGGCTTCCGCCCGGGATGGGAATCAGGTTCAAAAATGACATGAACGCGTTTATCGGGGAGGCAAAGATGGTCATCCCCCGGGTCTTCGAAAGCGAGGACTATGCGAACCGCAGGGATACAGCCATCCGTTCCATAGAACAGCAGAAGGGGGAGATAATTGCCCGGATCAATGCGGTTGCCCAGCAAAAAGGATTTTTAATACAGGCGTCTCCCGAGGGCCTGCTCATTATCCCGGTCAAAGACGGCAAACCAGTCCCGCCGGAAATATTCCAGACACTCCCGGAGGAGGAACAGGTCGGTTACCAGCAGAAAAGGGAGGAACTTTCGACAGAAATGCGAAACACGTTCCGCCAGCTCCGGGAACTTGACCAGAAGGCCGGTGAAGAGACCGGGGCGCTGAACAGGGACGTTGCACTGAATGCAATTGGTCACAGGGTCGCGGCATTAAAAGATAAATACGCAGGGATAGACGAGATCGAGGAGTACCTGGATACCGTTCAGAAAGATGTCATCAGCAACCTGCCCCAGTTCATGGACGACGGCACGACTCCCCGTCCTGACCAGCAGCCACAGCACCCTATTGTAAAGCAGCTTCTCTTCCGAAAATACGAGGTCAATGTCGTTGTGGACAATTCAGGTAACAATGGTGCCCCGGTTGTGTTTGAACAGAACCCGACATACCAGAACCTTTTCGGAAAGGTCGAAAAGGAGGTACAGTACGGTATTGTTACGACTGATTTCTCCATGATCAGGCCGGGATCAATACACAAGGCAAACGGTGGATACCTGGTCATGATGGTTGAGGACCTCTTCCGTAATCCGTTTTCATGGGACGGGGTAAAGACCGCACTCAAGACCTCGAAAGTGACCGTCGAAGATCCGGGTGAACGGGCGGGATTCATCACAGCAAAGGGGATCAAGCCAGAGCCGATCCCGCTGAATGTCAAGGTGATAATAATCGGAACACCCGACATCTACCAGATCCTCTATACAGGAGATCCCGACTTTTCCGAGCTCTTCAAGGTCAAGGCCGAGTTTGACACCACAATGGACCGTAACGATGAAAACGTTAAAAAATATGCAGTGTTTATCTGCAGTCTCTGTGAACACCACAGTCTCCGGCACCTCGATGCATCTGCTATGGCCCGGGTTGTCGAATACAGCTCCCGTCTTGCCGAAGACCGGGAGAAGCTGACCACCCGGTTCGCCTTTGTTGCCGATATTATCAGGGAAGCGAATTATTATGCCGGTCTTGATGATGCTCCCATCATCACGGGAAGTTACGTCAGGAAAGCCATCGAGGAAAAAATCTATCGTTCAAACCTGATACAGGAGAAGATCAGGGAGTATATCGGGCGGGGGATCTTCCTTATCGACACTGAAGGAGAAAAGATCGGCCAGGTGAACGGACTTTCAGTAATGAGCCTTGGTGATTTCGAATTCGGGCGACCGTCCCGTGTGACGGCGAGCATCGGTCTTGGCCGGGGCGGGATCATGGACATCGAACGCGAGTCTGCCCTCGGAGGGCCGATACACACCAAGGGCGTGATGATCCTTGGCGGGTACCTCAACCAGAAATACGCACGGGAAAAGCCTCTCAGTCTTTCAGCCCGGCTGGTGTTTGAACAGAGTTATTCAGGTGTCGAGGGCGACAGCGCCTCGAGCACCGAGTTGTATGCATTATTATCCGCGCTTTCAGGTCTGCCTCTTGACCAGTCGCTTGCAGTTACCGGCTCGGTGAACCAGAACGGTGAAATTCAGGCTATCGGTGGAGTGAACGAGAAGCTTGAGGGCTTTTTTGAGATTTGCAGGGCCCGGGGACTGACAGGAAAACAGGGGGCCGTTATTCCGGCAAGCAATGTCCAGAACCTTATGCTCAAGGAGGAGATCCTGGACGCAGCAGAGCAGGGACAGTTCCGGATATACCCGGTAAAGACTGTTGACGAGGGAATCGAGATCCTCACCGGTGTAAAGGCAGGGGTCCGTGGTCCTGACGTATCATTTGAAAAGGGCAGCGTGAATGAGCGTGTCGATACGCGGCTGAAGGAGATGGCAGAAAAATTCCGGGAATACCAGACCTTTCCAGAAAAATAGGCTCTGTTGAACGGACATGAACCGTACTGGTTCATGTCCGTTTCAACAAAGCGTGCCATGAACCTTCAGGCTCATAGATGGATATGAAAAAAGGCCGTTAAGCCGTTTGATTGGACTTTTTCATACCAGCCGAAAAAGAAAACTTTTATTACGGGATATCTGGGAACGCCATATTTTTTTTATAAATATTACATCCCTAAAAATTTCAGAGAAATCTGATTAACTGGCATAAACAAAGCGAAGACTGATACGTTTGCCGATTTTTCCCGGGATGAACCGTTGAAAAAAGAGACTGGATATCGTCAGCGCCTGGTGGGGGAGCAGAGCATTGCGCGGTCAAAGGTCGGTTGTTGTACCGCCCGCAGGACAGGAGACCGGCAGATAATTCCGTTCCGGGCAGGGGAATCAGGCTCCCTCTATGTCTTCAGGTGCAGAATTATCATCTTTTACGTTCTTTTTAGGTACAGGTGTGAACAATGGCGATTGACTGGTACATGGATTTTGTGGATACTTCCTATTCACCCGCGGCCGACGAACTTATCTGCCTCTATTATTTCGAACCCGAAACCGGGATTAGCCGCGAAGAGGCGGCAGGCAGGATCGCATCGGAAAGTTCGACCGGGACGTGGACAACACTCTATGCCCTTCCCCCCAGGATGAAGGACCTTGAAGCGACCGCGTTTGAGATTGAAGAAAATTATGTAAAGATTGCATACCCCCCCGAACTCTGGGAAGAGGGGAACGCAGCTCAGCTCCTGAGTGGAATTGCAGGGAATATTTTCGGTATGAAGGCGTTGAAAAACCTGCGCCTGATCGATGCGACGCTTCCTGCAGCATATATCCGCCATTTTAAAGGCCCGCACTTCGGCATGGAGGGTATCAGGAAGATAATGAAGGTCCATGGCAGGCCCCTCACCGGTGCGGTTCCAAAGCCAAAGGTCGGATTCAGCGCTAAAGAACATGCAGAAATAGGTTTTGAGACCTGGATGGGCGGTTTTGATTTTGTAAAGGACGACGAGAACCTTACCTCAACCTCTTTCAACCGGTTCGATGACCGGGTCAGGGACCTGACAAAAAAGCGCGATGAAGCCGAAACACTCACCGGCGATAAAAAATCGGCATTCCTCAACATCACCGCGGAAACAGAGGTCATGAAAAAGAGGGCAGACCTGCTTGCAGAATATGGCTGGAATTACGCAATGATCGACGTGGTTGTGGCAGGGACCTCGGCAGTCTCGACCCTGCGTGATTACTGTTCGGATCTCGGCCTGGCAATACATGCCCACAGGGCTATGCACGCAGCATTTGACCGGAATCCCTGTCATGGAATAACAATGCAGTTCCTCGCAAAAATCATGCGGCTTATCGGTGTCAGCCAGATACATACGGGGACCGCGGTAGGCAAGTTATCAGGGACTGCAAAAGAATCCGCCCTGCTTGCAGACCTGCTTCGCGAGAAGAACACAAAAGGGTCGGGCAGGATGCTTCTTGACCAGGACTGGGGACATATTAAGAGTGCTTTTCCGGTATCGTCTGGTGGTCTTCATCCCGGCCTTGTCCCTGATGTTCTGGATATTTATGGTACTGACCTCGTGCTCCTCGTCAGCGGGGGTATCCATGGCCACCCGAAAGGCACACGCGCCGGGGCCAAAGCTGCCATGCAGGCGGTAGAGGCCTGGAGCGACGGCCTCTCTCTTGACGAAAAGGCAAAAACATCTCCTGAACTGGCCGGTGCACTGGAGAAATGGGGATACTACAAGCCGAAATAACATGTTGCAGGGTGCAGGGCCGGAGTTCACAACAAGACCGTTTCAAATAATCCGTGTATAAGAAAAAGGGTTGAAGAGATCCACACAATAACCGGTGATAATTTCCCGGTCTCTTTTTTACTGACGTATCAGCTTTTTTAAAAAAGGTATTTGGAGAATGATCCTGCAGGCCCCGGTAGATCAGGCCCTGATCTTCTCCCTCATCCTCTGGATATAATCGTCCACATACACTTTTGTCGTGACAATCAGGTCCTGTGATCTCCTGTCAGGGACTCCCTCAATATTTACGAGGGCTTTTTTTGTCAGTTCCGCGTAATTCATCGCCAGCGAATACTGGTTATTCCCTTCTGCAACAGCGGCATCGCCGATATTATTTCCGACAGTTGTCATCCCGTTTAAGTAGGCGAGGTACCTGTTCCGTTTGAGTTCATCGTCCTTGCTGTCGAACTTTTTGATTCCGATCATGACCGAGTGGTACTGTTCGGCTGTGTTCCTGAGATCGCGGGCTGCCAGATTTAATTTGGCAGGGGAATATGCCGACCCCGTGGCGGTAAACATGTTCATGTTCACCGACTGCAACCGGCTGGCAACCTCCCCGGCAGACTGATCATACAACCCGGGAAATTCACTCGGGACAGGGATCGAGGTTGAAGGGACTGATGTCACCTGCGTTCCCTGGGAAGATGGGACAGGGATTTCGACAGGAAGAGTACAGCCCGCACTGAGCAGGGTCAGGCCGACCAGAAGGATAAGTCCGATAATAATCCTGAAATGTGGCATAAAAATCAGATTTTACCCCGGACCATAAATAAACTGCCTTATGCAACGCGGGACCTCCCGGTACGACCCTGGCCGGTGAAAGGATAGTTCATTCCTGCACATCGTGTCGTTTTTGATGAGACTAGACCGTCCATGAAGGAAACAAGAGGTACCGGTGTCGCAGGATCCGGCAGCATCCGGCGCCGCCGTGGACATTATCCGTGTGCCTGTTCCCCTGATATCCAATAGTTATATGTGGGGGAATCTTTACAGATCCTCTGTAATGAGTCAGCATTCCGGGCACTGGCGGTTTGGGACCATAATTACCCTTGTACTGCAGGGATTTATCGTCCTTATCCTCTGTGCGAGTATATTTACCCGCGATATTTTCTATGTATTTGGACCGGCGCTGATACTGTTCCTTACACTTATCCCTGTAATTCTCGAGCGAAAGGTGAAGATTACCATACCCTGGTGGCTCACGTTCCTGATTGTCCTCTCACTCTACATCCACCTTGCAGGAGAATATTTTGAATGGTACCTGACGTTTTACCCGTACTACGACAAGATTGCACATATCATATCGGGCATCACCGTCGCCCTTATCGGGTTTACCACCGTGCTCCTCCTTGACCGTTATACCGGGAATAATTTTAACAGGGCGTTAATCATCGTCATGATTGTTATGTTTACCATGGCGTTCGGTGCATTCTGGGAAATTTACGAATTTCTGGTAGATACGTTCCTCGGAGGTGATCTACAGCACGGCAACACTGACACCATGCTCGATATGATGTTTGTCCTGCTTGGTGCCGTCATTGTTGCCGGAATAGGAAATTTTTACCTGCGGCGTATCTCGAAATGTGATATGGCAAAAAAGCTTGCAGGTGACCCGGATTTTCCACGAAAACCGGGTGCAATGGTAATGGAGAAGGAATCATGCGAATTTAAAAAATAGATTTATGTATATTCAGTGACCGGAGCGGCCGGCTATTACGATCATGATTCATAAACCGGCATCGTCATATCAGGCTCTGCCGGGTAATTATTGTCGAATGCGTAAAGGGTATTTCTGGCGCAAGGCCCAGGAGATCGGGGGATGCGGTTCCTTTTATCCGGACTGGCATCTCTCCTTTCATGAGGAGGACGAAGAGGGATTTAAGCAATTCTGCATTGTTTACCGTCACCGGGACCGTCACATGGTTTTCACCAGGGCTGATCTTAATATCATTTTGTCCGCCGTGCGACAGGAAGATCCATTCCTCCTCCTGCTGGTAATATATATCAAAAGAAAGCGATTTCAGGGTTATTCCAAGCGCATTCGGGTTTATAATGGTAAGGGTGACCTCAAGGCCAAGATCATGCAGGGATAACGAGGACAGGGATACCTTCTCAACCGATATAACCGGGTTTTTCAGAAGGAGGCCGCACCCGCTCACAAGTATGCCCCCTATAACAAGTGTCCCGAGGACTGGTAATACTGGCATCTGCATATGCAATAGTGTTTCATGGTCCTATAAAGAACAGGTATATTTCCAGGTACAGATCCTGCCGGGAGGGTTGTGTGCGAGGAGGGTGACGATCCCGAAAACCCTACGGGCTGTCTTAAATGGAATAACCCCCTTTACATCTAACTAACCGTATTCTGGGGTCATTTGCGGGATATTGAAAAATATTCCCGAAACTGCTACAATACAATACTTATTACGTGTGGTCGTCAAATATTATATTACAGTTTAACACACTGTTTGAGTAAAACCATGTATAATTCGAATTTTGGCGGGTCGAGAAACTCGGGACCCCGCGAGATGACAAAAGTAGTCTGTTCAGACTGCGGAAAAGAATGTGAAGTTCCCTTTAAACCAACCGAAGGAAGACCCGTCTATTGCCAGGATTGCCTGCCAAAACACAGGCGTCCCCGGTTCTAATCTTTTTTTTGTTTCCTTATCTGTTATACCCGTCACCGTCGTAACGTGACGTTCAGCGCATCTATCCGATACACTGCTACTTCTTCCATGTTCTCATGTCAGCGTCTGCCGTTAGTGAAACTCAGCAGGTCCTGATATATGAGTGCTGCACCAGCCAGTACGACCGGATAAGTAAGAAACGACCGGTTTTCATTTGAATAAGAATTCTTTTTCCGGTCTGCAACCAAACGGTATGCGGTATATATGCTCCTCGAAGCTCTTTCTGCGTTTCTTCTTACCCTGTGCCTGGTAACTGTCGCAGGCCTGCGGTTCAGGGTCTCCCCTTTTTTCATCCTGATCGGAGGAGCGATTGTGTATGGCATTCTCACCGGCATGGCCCCGGACCAGCTAATTACCGATATCACTGCCGGGCTCGGGCAGGTCTTTGCAACATTCGCAATTATCATCCTTTCGGGATCGGTAATCGCCCGCCTTATGCAGGAGCAGGACCACGTAACGGTAATCCTTGCAGATATTCACCGGGTCATACGGAGTCCGTGGCAGCTCGCGGGAACGGCTGGTTTCCTGCTTTCGGTACCGGTGACCTGCTGTATTACCGCATATGTCATGCTTATCCCCCTTCTCGACCGAATCAGGGGGAAAGGAAAATTCACAACCGCTCCTTTTTACCTTGCAGCAATCGGGAGTATCATCTCGTACGCATTGATCTATCCGACCCCTGTAGTGATACCTCTCCTGTCGTCCCTCGGAGGCGGAATCTCTCCTGTCTCCTATGATCTTGTTGCCATACCTGTGTCACTGCTCCTGCTCGGGATACTGTTTATGGCTGCATATTTCGTTGTTTTCAGGAATAACCGGGGCATTCCAGGATCTGCAGACGTATCATGGGACGTATCAGGCCTTCACGTGGAACAGAAACAGCGGTTTGGGACTGGATTGCATCTTCGGGCATGGGCGCCGTTTCTTGCGATTATTCTGGCAATTCCTGTCGGCTTGTGTGCCCTCGGACTTTCACAGGGAAGCCTCATCCAGGTGATAATGCTGGCGGGAGCCTTCACGGCAATTGTACTGGCTCCGGGAGAGATTCGCCCTTCTGCCCTCCAGTCTGCCGCAAAACATGGCGGGATCATCATCTTTGATATTTGCGGGGCCGGAGCTCTCGGGGCAGTCATCGTAGGAAGCAGTTTTACCGAAGGGGCTGTGGTACAGATGTCCGCATACCTTCCTGTGATCGTCATCCCGTTCATCCTTGCAGCGCTGATCGCTACTGCACAGGGGTCGAGGGTTGTCACTGCGGTCATTACTGCCCATATCCTTGCAGGGTCGACGATTGCTGCGGCTTTTCACCCGGTCCCCCTGATCCTGATGGTCGCGGCAGGGTCCTGTATTATCTCGTATGTAACCGATCCATTTTTCTGGCTGGTCCAGAGAACAACCGGGGATACACTTCAGACGGTGACCCGCTGTTATACTATTCCGCTGGCAGGACTTGGGATAATCCTGTTTTTTATCGCGTTCATTCTTGCAAAGACCGTATTTATGGTATAAGTAAGATCTTTACCTCTCACCATCCCGGAACGCATGAACTCATGCATGAAGGGGTGTGGCAGAAATCATTCTGGATAATCCGTTTTTGGCGCAATTTAATCTTGTTTAAATCCTCATTCCGATAAAACAAGTTCGATCCGTTTCTCTGACAGGTGGGGTTGCACCCCACCCTGCCCCACCCCTGGGGATATCCTTTGGGCAGGTTGATTGGGTTTTTGGTATTTGTGAAAAGAACTGGGCACGGCCCCTGTCGCATTACGAAACGCCCACATACGATGATGGATCAGCCCCGGAAGTGTCGCGATGGGAGTGCGGCGGAAGAAGAGTAGTGGGAGGACGTGAAGGGTTTCAAAAGAGCGGATGATTTCGTCTGTTCACCTGCCGCAACAAAATGAGTCACTATTTCGGATGGATGAGTTCTCTCTCACGTTATTTCCCCCCGTCCTCTCATAAAAGTTCATTGAAGTGATACGTGGAATTTATGTTCCGGTCGCCGGGTTCCGGGATCTGATTTTCTCCAAAATTTTTATTAATCATCGACTGTACCTGAAAACTGCCGGAGGGGGCACATTCATACTATGTTAATATCGCCAATCTCTGTTTTTATCGAAGTATACGTCGATACACCGCTCTGTAACGGGTGCGGGGACTGTGTTGATCAGTGTTCCATGGGGGTATTCAGGATCTATGAAGAAAAGGCAGAACCGGTTCAGAGCCAGGCCTGCATCGGATGCTTTAAATGTTTAAGTTTTTGCCCGGTAAACGCAATACAGACACGCTGGATAATGCGGGCGTGAACCCGGATAAAGCAAAAAAGGTGAATCGTCTGAACAACACGACGGCCTCTTATTTCAGATCCGGTACATGGCAGCCTGGAAATGGGTATCAGTTCATTATTCTGATAATATCATGGATATCCCGCCGTGGCGAGTGCGTTACATGGCTTGCAAACCCCATCCTGAAAAACATCTGCACGAAGTGGCTCTCCGAAATACCAAGGCAGTCCCTGAACCTGCCATGGAGTGCCTCCATACCCGGATAGGTCTCGAGCACCTGTGAAAACGGATGAATAGAGATACCAAGTTCTGCTGCTTTCAGGCAGGTGCGTTCGTACACCCGCCCGGCCCTGACCTGGTCAGGCCGCAGGTTCCCTTTCGTGCTTATCCAGCCAAAGGCTGCGGCTGAACCTGACTGTTTTCGGGTAAGTCCGGCGGCTGTCCGGACAAATTCAGAGTCAGGCGCCCGGGCCTTCTCCCTGGAGAGGAAGAGGTGCTCGATGACATACTTTGCAATACCGTCCGTCCCTGACTGTGCAAGGCCGAAACCGTCGCGAGTGGCCTCGATCTCCTCGTCACTGAACCGAAAAGATGCCAGCATCTCCTTAAGCCTCGACGGGTCTGAGAATTCAATGTTCATGGCTTCGACAAGTATTTCAGTCACGTCCTCCTTAAAACCGGTATCCGCGACGATTACCAGCGGGATCGTGGACTGGTCATATGCTTCGGACAGCCCATCCAGCTGTTCCCGTGTGACGGGATCACTGGAATATTCACGCTTATTTGTTTCACGCCGGATAATCTGCGGAAACAGCGGGTCAGGTTCTACAGAAGGATCTTTCACAAGTTCAATGGATGCAACCGGGTTCTCCGGCCTGGACTCGTATCCCTGCCAGCCGTCCGGAAAATAGTCGATATCGGCCCTGTACCCGAATGCGCCTGATGCAATGGAAATATTTTCGAGGAATGTGCCCTGTGCGATGTGTATCTGCCTGAATGCGGGATCAGCACCGGGAAGGAGCCGGGCCGGGTCAATAAACAGTCTCATCCTCAGCGGGCCCGAATATTCAACGATCCATGGCTGAATATTATGGGGGCTTGGAGCAAGGATCCCGTAGGATACTACGATATTTCTGATATCGTCCTCCTCAGGGGTATGGCCCTTCCAGCCAGCGAGTGCTTTTTTCATTCGTATACATGTAGTCTTTCTGTTATGATCCAATTAAATGCTCTGTGAAAAGACCCGGATCTTCAAAGCGGACGTGCGGGTATAAAGATGCGCCCTCCTCCCGGGGCCCTCATGTCAGGATCTTTATTAGTTCATGTCAGGCCTGCCCGGGCGCTTGTAGAGTACATAGAGGCTGACTGCGATGATGAGCGTACCAAGCGTGACCATGTTTGCGGTGGTGACGATAGGATCGTCTATCGAAATCCCGTAGAATATCCAGAGTGTCACGCCGAGCGAGAACTGGAGAAGTGTGACAAGTGAGATGTCACCGACAGAGCGTGTCCGGTACATCCTGATAATCTGCGGTACAAACCCGAACGTGGTGAGAAGGGCGGCGATTATTCCGATATGAAACCATGTTATCATGAAGCGGTCCTGCTCTCAGGTGCTACAGCGCCACAGGAAAAAAGTCTATCCCATGAATGAGGAACAGGTACCGGGTGGTGTCTCATGTATGCCGCCGGGACATGAATGCATTATTTACAGATTGCCTCCTTTCGGAAATCTGATATATAATATCACCAACGGTTAATCAGGTGAACCATTCATGGTAAAGATTCTCGGGATTAACGGCAGTCCCCGTGGCAACGCGAGCCAGACTGCCATCCTGGTCAGGGGCGTTCTCAGGGGCGCACAGGACTGCGGGGCATCGGTTGAATATGTGGATATCTGCGACCTTGACCTTGAGTTCTGCACCGGGTGCGGGACATGCTATGCAAAAGGGGAGTGTATCCACGCTGACGATTTCTGTGATATCCACAATAAGATGCTCGAATCTGACGGCATAGTGCTTGGATCTCCGGTATACATCAACTCGGTCACAGCCCAGATGAAGGTCCTCCTTGACCGCCTTGCAGATTCCATCCATTGCCAGATGTTTGATGGAAAATACGGGTGTGCAGTCTCTACTGCAGGCGGTTCGCATGCAGATGCCGTGGCTGAATATTTAAACAGCACCCTCCGCATCCTTGGCGGAACAACTGTTGGGATGGTGGACGCGGTACTCGGCCCTGATCCATTACGGATAATGACTGCGGAAAAAGAATCAGAACAACTTGGAATAGTCCTTGCACGGGCCATTGAAGAAAAGAAAGTATATCCCGAACAACAGGCCATGCATGCAGAGATGCGGGAACGCATGAAAGCACTCGTTACTTACCGGCGTGATGAATGGGTGCACGAGTATACGTGGTGGAAAGAAAAAGGGTGGATTTAATCTCATATCCACGATTAAACCTCTGGATTCTCCTTATTTTCTCGGATGACGCGGCCACGAGAGGGCCGCCCCGGTAACGGTCAGGACAAAACAGGTGATGAGTGCGAGGTGCATACTTGCCAGAAACTCAGTGCTTTGCTCAGGGCTGATGATGCCCGTTCCAAGAACGAGCGAGAAAAAGACCATGACAATACTCATCGAGAGCATCATGCCAAGAGAACGCATCATGGCGAGCAGTGCCGATGCCGTCCCGTAATCGTGCCGTTCAACGGTGCTCATGATGGCATTGGTGTTTGGCGAGGAAAAAAATGCAAGGCCGATCCCGAGGCAGAGGAACCCGCCGATGATCATCACTACCGGTGTGCCGGCATCAAACGATGAGATCCAGAGCAGGCTCCCTGCCGAGATGATCATGCCGGCTGATGCGAGGAGAGATGGATCAATCCGGTCGGAAAGTCTACCTGCGACCGGAGAACAGACCATCTGCGCGAGGGGCTGGAGAAGAAGGAGCGATCCTGCCGCTGCCGGGCCAAAACCCCTGACCACCTGAAGGTAAAGGCTCATTAAAAATGTGACCGCAAAGGTGGCACTGTAATTGATAAGCGCCGCCAGGTTCATACGTGTAAAGGCCGGGCTCTGCCCGAGGAGCGACAACGGGATGATTGGGTGCTCCTTACGTCTCTGTGTTGAAAAAAAGACTATTGCGAGCACGACGGACAGAAATACCGTGATTATTCCTGAAATATTGGTTATGCCGGAAAGACCGATGAAGAACGTTACGAGGACGATCGATGAGAGAATACTTCCTGACAGGTCAAATGTCTGGCTGCTTTTCCGGTTCAGCGATGAAGGAAACCTGTCGAGGAACGGCAGGATACATCCTCCAAGAATGACGGTGACCACAAATATGCTTCGCCATCCGAAAAACTGGGTGAGAATGCCTCCGAGGAACGGGCCTGTGGTAAGACCTGCATAAATTGCAGTAACATTCAGTCCGAGCGCCCTCCCACGCTCACCGGGCTGGTAGAGCTCGGAGATAATTGCAACGGCAGTGGAAAAGATCATTGCGCTTCCAAATCCCATCATAAACCTGCACCCGAGAAGGAACGGCGTTGATGGCGTGAATATCGTCAGGAACGAGGCGGCCGTGTAGACTATCGTGCCGATACGAAATACCGTAATCCTGCCGAGAATATCCCCCATTTTTCCGGCGGGCAATAAGAAGACCGCACTGGAGAGGAGGTAGGTGGCCGGTACCCACGAGAGCATTACCGCATCGATGCCAAACTCATCGCCGATAAGGGGGAGGGCGAGATTGATGCTGGAACCGGCAAACGGGTTTAAAAACGTGGCGATGGTCAGGAGGACAAGCAGGACAGTTCTCGGGAACGCGGGCTTCCTGGAGATTAATGGATCAGTCTGCGGTATCCGGTGGTCTTTGCCACCACCCCGGGATGCGTCCCTGTCATGCACGTATTTGTACATCTCCGGTTCAATGGATATCAACATTTGGCGGACAGAAATCGTATGTCAGGAACCGGGATACCAGGGAGAATTCTCTACGACGCGGGCAGAAACAGGAGCAGCAATAATAGTGCGTGTATAAAAAAGTTCAGATATTCGGGCCTTCTTTCCCGATAATCCTGGCAATATCTGCCATTTCACGCGAAAGGAGCCGGATGAGGTCATCGACTGTTAAAAGCCCCACCAGCCTGCCCGCCCCGTCCACGATAGGCATCCGGCGCACGCCTGCAGACTTCATCGTCTGGATGGCCTCGAATATCCCTGTATCCTTGGTGACCGATACAATATCCCTGCTCATTATCGATTCAATCAGGGTCGAACCAGGGCTTTCACAGAGTCCCGAACCTCGCAGGGCGATATCCCGGTCGGTGACGATGCCGACAGGCTTATGATCGTCTGTGATCACCACACATCCGATATTCTTTTCTTTCATGAGTCCTGCGACAAACTGGATTGTAGCGTCCGGTTTGACGATCAGGACATTTTTCTGGCAGAAATGATATGAGGTCATGAATTTGTCTCCGAGCATAAAAGGACGCGTGCGTGATATTTATAGGTTCTGAACGTTACATGGGTGGTCCGTAACTGTGGGTTTAAGTGGCTTTATTTTTGATTTCATCTATACAACGAGCCTCTTTTTCATAAGGTGAATGGCAAGTATAAAAAAGATCAGTATGACACCTGCGATCCAGACCAGGCTGTAAAAAAAGAGGGGCGAGATGGATGAGAGTGTCAGCGAGCGGGTCACCGTGACGACCTGTGTGAGTGGCAGGACTGCAATGGCAAACGTCTGGAGAAAGGGCGGGAGGACCGAGAGTGGAAAAAAAGTCCCTGAAAAAAGGAACATGGGGGTGATAAAAAGGAATGCAGGATAGTTCAGGGTGTCAATCCCGGGCGTAACCGCGGTGAAACACATGGCTATACAGGAGAAGAGCAGCCCGGCAAAAAATGCAAATGGTATGATAAGGAGCGATGAAGGGAGGTCAACGACTCCGAACGCGACCAGGACGATGAGCATGACCGATGCATAGATAAGACTTCGCGTGGCTCCCGAGAGGATCTCGCCGGTGATGACGTCCTCGATCATAAGGGGGGTCGCGACAATGGCATCGAAGGTCTTCTGGTAATACATCCTGACAAATGACGAATAGGTGCATTCAAAGAATGCTGAATTCATTATCGATATTGCGAGGAGTGCAGGGGCGATATACTCCACGTACGGGACTCCCTCTATATCGCCGACGAACATGCCAAGACCATATCCCATCGCCAGGAGATAGAGGACAGGCTCTATGAAGGGCGGGAGAAAGTTCACCTGGTACGTCTTGAAAAAGACATCCCAGTTTCTTCGCCAGACCGTCCATGCCGCCATGGATACGCGGGGAATTATGACGGGCCATGATATTTCAGTCACGAAGTGCCCTCCCCGTGAGTTTGAGAAATACGTCTTCAAGAGTCGCCCTCCGGGCATAGATCCGTACCGGATGACAGGAATCGAAGAGACGGTCTGCAACTTCACGCGGTTTGCCGGTGATCACCTGCACGATGTCCCCGAACACTTCATAATGTGCGTTCATCGCTTCGAGGCATGCAATCACATCGGGAGTGTGCTCGACCTCGACGATATCGGTTCCCACGTTCGACCCCACCAGCTCGCCGGGTGAACCGTTGACAAGGATCTTACCGTTGTCCATGATGACAAGCCGGTTGCAGAGCCGCTCGGCCTCGTCCATGTAATGCGTGGTAAGGACGATCGTGTTTCCCTGTGCCTGGAGGAGTTTTAATTTCTCCCAGATAAGGTGGCGTGCCTGAGGGTCGAGGCCGATGGTAGGCTCGTCAAGGATCAGGATGCGTGGTTCGTTGATGAGGGCCCGTGCGAGTATCAGTCTCCGTTTCATACCCCCTGAGAGCCGGTCGATGAGCACGTCATGCTTCTCCTGTAATGACATGAAGTCAAGGAGCTCCTCGATACGCCGCACCGCCTCCCGTTTCGGGATGTTGAAATAGCGTGAATATACAAGCAGGTTCTCAAAGCAGGTGAATTCGGGATCAAGGTTTGTCTCCTGCGGGACGACGCCGAGATGCCTCTTGATCTCCCTGGGAAAGAGAGAGACATTCATATCAAAAACCGAGAGGGAGCCGGATGTCAGTGGGGAAATGCACTGGATCATCTTCATGGTGGTGGTCTTTCCGGCACCGTTCGGGCCGAGGAACCCGAAGAGTTCGCCCTCTTCAACGGTAAAGCTGATACCGTCCACTGCAGTGAATGCACCATATTTCTTGACAAGGTTCCGGGCATCAATGATGACGGTCATCAGCAGATCGTACTAGAAGTACTGGCATACGGGTTTTAACTCATTTCGATCAGGAGAAGCCGAAGTCATCGATAGAAATGCAGGAATGATTATCGCAGGGAATGGCTTAATTTATTGAGTCTGCCGAATAGTACGCTAGTGTTCTCCATCTCACGGCTGATCGGGCAGATGATCGGAATCGGCCCTGTACGCCGGCAGAGTATCATCTCGCTCGGCTCAAACCTTGCCATAACGGCCATAGGATACATCGCGACGGTTTATATCGCACATACGGCAGGTGCGGGCCCGCTGGGTGCATTTTACCTGTTTCTTGCCTATTACAGCATGGCAACCCTTTTTGCCGACGGCGGGATAAGCGGTGCCGCGACACAGAGGATCAGTGAAGGATCCGAAGAAGACCAGTTTTTTTCGGCCCACATTGCGGTGAAAATCGTCCTCCTGCCGCTTGTACTGACGGTCATTTTATTGCTCAGACCATACATGATTGATTTTGCATCGAGCGGGCTGTTTGACCTTCTTCTTGTAGCAGTCGTTGTGGGTTCTGCCGCCGGAGTGGTATCGTGCGGGGTATATGGAAGCGGCAAGGTAGGAGTACTCCAGCTCGCTGAACTGGCAGGCACACTCGTCCGGACGGTCGTACAGGTGCTTGCGGTATTTCTCGGGTTCCTTGCGGCCGGGCTTGCAGGGGGTTTTATTGCCGGGGTTATCACCGGGCTGGTCATCAACCTCCGGTTCCTTGAAAAAAGACCCGTACTCTTTCGCTGGTGGCATGTTACGTCCATGATCCCGTACGCCTCCTTTGTCCTCCTGACCGGGGGCCTCGCGGTTATTGTCGGGTATGCCGACACGATACTGGTCGGCTACTTCATGAACAGCGAGGATGTGGGCTTTTACCGGACGTCGTTTCAGCTGACCACACTGGCACTGCTCGGCGCCACCGCGCTCTCAACCACACTTTTCCCGAGGATCAGCCGGTGGAGGAAGGAGGGTGATTTTGAATCGATAAGGGAGGTCATTTCCCGTTCATACACCTATGCGCTCATCCTGGCAGTCCCGGTCTGCACCGGGGGAATCCTGCTCTCAGATCTCCTCCTCTATTACCTCTACGGGTCACCGTTTGCAGTTGCAGCACCTGCTTTAAACGTTCTTTTCATCGTTCAGCTCGTGACGATATTCCAGGCGATCGACTCAGCAGCACTTTCTGCATTCAAACGACCGGGAATGGTCTTTTATGCCAACCTTGCCGCTGCAATTGCAGTAGTCCTGCTTGATATACTCCTGATTCCCCGACTCGGCATTATCGGAGCGGCATGTGCGCTCCTTGTATCGATGGGTATCAAATCCCTGCTCGCACACATCTTCCTCCGCAATTCGGTCATTATTTTACCTGAATGGAGATCGGTGTTTAAAATTGTCATCGCTTCGGCGTGTATGGGTCTGGTAGTGCTGGTAATAAGGACCATTATTCCGGTCTCCCATTTTGCCATTCTTGCAGGTATCGTAATTCTTGGAATGATTCTCTATATGGTCGTCCTTGTCAGGATTGACCGGGATATCAGGGATGAACTGAAGGGGCTCTCAACAAACCTCGGGATACCATGGCCCGGCTGGTTATAGCGTTCTCTTTTTGGTAGCCTCCCCGCTGTTTCGTATGGGTACACTGAAATCAGGGTCCTCAAATCCATTACAACGCAGTCACCGAACCGCCGCCGGGGCGCCCGTCGGGGGCGGCGGCGTGTATCGCATGGGATATTTTGGGGTAATAAAACTCACATATTGTAATATATTCTTTTTCCTCCCCCACAAAAGATTGCGAAGAGCCCTTTTTGCAGCCTGTTCTCCGGTACCAGGCAGCCCCTGATAAATAATTGAAAAAGGATAAATTGACAGGAAAGACCGGTTTTTAATAGCAACAATCCCCCGTGGGAAGCATCGCATCCACTGATTGCACTTTACTGCTTTTTACTCCGGCGAGAAGATGATCCCTATTTCAATCATGTCCTGTCGTTTCTGCAGCAGGAGTATTACCGGTATGGTGCCGGGCAGAAACGATATCATTATTGCCGGAACAGGTGGAAATCAAAATGATTTTCATGGCCCGGACCCCGAACACGAAGAGCCTGACCTTCACCGGTATCGTCATGCTGCTGCTGATCCTGCTGCTTCCTCATGGTACATGCGATACTCCTCAGGCTGAATTACAGGTATGGATTTACCAGGGGAACGGATACTATGAGCAGGGGATGTATGCCGACGCTGCGAACGCCTACCAGAATGCCGTCGATCTCGACAAGAATTCATCTGTCGCGTACTTTCACCTTGGGAATGCGTTATACGGGCAGGGAAATACAGAAGGTGCGCTTTCTGCGTATGAGCAATCCCTGGGTCTCAATCCTGATCAGCCGGATGCATGGCTGAACAAGGGAAATGCATTGCAGGAGCTCGGTCGCTACGACGAAGCGCTCGGGGCGTATGACCGCGTCCTTGAACTGAATCCTCACAGCAGCAATGCATATTACAACCGCGGCCTTGCATACGAAGCGCTTGGAAACAGCCAGGCCGCATACGAATCATTTGAGGAAGTGACAAACATGAACCCGGGTGATGCCGAGGCATGGAACCGGAAAGGCGCCATGCTCTACAACCTCGGGCGCTATAGTGAAGCAGTCCGGGCATTTGACCGGGCTCTGGCAATCCGGCCGGGCCTGACACAGGCACGTGAAAACCGGGAAAAGGCGAAGAGCCGGGTACAGGAAAACGGCGTTATAACAAACATCCCCCTCTCCCTCCCTGCGGTATTTATCGGGACCGGAATGGCCGGTTTTCTGTGGGCATACAGAAAAAAAGGTTAATCCGGGGCAGATCGTCATCAGGCAGTTGCCCTGGCAGGATATGGGTGCCGTATCACCCGGGAGCGGCGGAAGTTCAAAAAAAAAACAGAGACTGATATTTCCTGTTCCTGAATACGAATTCCCACGCACAGGCAAGCGAAGTTATTATGGTTCCGACCCTGCAATGGGTATTTATGCCCATCAGGGAACTTGCCGTTACCAACTTTAAAAGTTTCAGGAATCTTGAAATCTGCCCTGATAATTTCAATATCGTGATAGGGTCGAATGCTTCGGGGAAATCGAATTTCATCCAGATTTTCAAATTTATCCGCGATATTGCAAAATACGGGCTGGATAATGCCATATCACTTCAGGGCGGAGTAGAATACATGAGGAATATGCTTATCGGGGGAAAAGAAGATTTTTCCCTCCGTATTGTGTATACCCTCGAAGAGAAAAAAGGGGAAGTCATTGGCATACAGGGCATCACCCCTGTTTTTTTTGAACCATACGAGATCACCTATGAATTCTGCCTCAGATTCATGGACTCCGGTGAAAATTTCGATATACGCCGGGACAACTTAATTATTGCAGGCACTTTTTTACGGGCAGAACAGGACCTCCCCGGACATGTCGGAACAGGTGTAATTACGTTAGCCAACGAGAACCAGTCCGTATCCTTCGGGATCATCCCGCCGGCCGGGCTTATACTGGCAGATTCAGACATTTTTCCCCATTTGTTACAGAAAATAACCGTTCCAAAGGGGCGCCTGTTATTAAACATCCCGATTCCGGTATCAGGCATTCCACCGCTTGAATGGATATTCCGGGGGATGAAGGTGTTTGATTTTGATCCCCGGCTCTTAAAGAAGGCGGTTCCTATCATGGGAAAGACCGAACTCGAAAAAGACGGGAGCAACCTTGCAATCGTGATAAAAAAGATACTTGAAGACCCTGAGAAGAAAAAGGCTTTTTCTGGTCTCATCAGGGATATGCTCCCCTTCGTCGATGAGATAGCGGTTGAAAAATTTATGGATATGTCGTTGTTCCTCAAATTAAAGGAGGTATACAGCAAGAACAAATATTTCCCGGCTTCTGTGGTCTCTGATGGCACAATCAATATCTGCGCCCTGATCATTGCGTTGTATTTCGAGGACCGGCCGGTTACAATCATCGAGGAACCTGAACGAAATATTCATCCGTATCTCATTTCACGGCTGGTGGAAATGTTAAAGGATGCAAGCAGATTCAAGCAGATCATAGTAACCACCCACAACCCTGAGATGGTAAAACATGTTTCCATCGAGGATATTTTGTTGATATCAAGAGATAACGAAGGTTTTTCCCGGCTCACACGGCCTGCAAACAAGACCGAGATACGTAGTTTCCTTGAGAACGAGATTGGCATCGAGGAACTGTTTATCCAGAACCTGCTGGGAATAGAATGACCAGGAAACGCCTATTTATTCTGGTCGAAGGGAATGACGACGAGCGCTTTTTCAAGAGGATCATCCTGCCGCTCTTTTTATCCTGGTATGATTCGGTTGAAGTGATCATGTACGCCTGCATGAAAAGCGAAAAAGTATGCAAATTCATCAGGAGCATCACCTCTTTACATAACGACTTCATTCTTGTGGCAGATATCGACCATGCCCACAATGTCCGGGTCAAAAAGGGAATATTAATGCACAGGTTCTGTAGTATTGACCCTGACCGGATTTTTGTCATCGTACAGGAAATTGAAAGCTGGTACCTGGCCGGTCTGGACGACCTCGCGTCGAAAAGACTTGGATTGCGACCCCTGCGTTCGACAAACCACGTGACAAAGGAGATCTTCAATCAAAGGATCCCAAGGAAATATGCATCCCGCCTGCCTTTCATGATCGACATACTGAATAATTATTCAATTCCGGTTGCAAATGAGAAAAACCGTTCATTTCGTCACTTTATGACAACCTATCATCTCACCACGAATGTAACGGTGGAAATGGTGAAATCCTATGACCATTCTTCACCTTCCGGACGGACAAAAGGCGATTCAGCATAGGTTTTTGTTATGAGAGAAACCAGAGTCAGGTGCGCCTGGAACGAAAGAAACGAACCGTGACAGATATGATACTTGCCGTGCTGGTTCATACGGACCCTGAATTTTTATCGGACGCCGCCCGCTTCTTCGAAGATGATCCACTGGTAAGAGTAATAACCTGCACATCAACTGATATCGCTGGCAGCTTCATCAGGGTGAATACCCCCGACGTCGTCATCTGCGGCGATGGCGAAGGAATGGATTGCCCCCGTTTCTTTAAAGTTCTCTTAAATGACGGCGTTACGGCACTATTAATCGCAGTTTCAGAAATAAAACCCGGCCTTCCTGTTGCCCCCCCCCGGGCTGGCGAAGAGAGGTTTATTTCCGTTTATATAAAACGGCCCGATACGATACCCGCCTTATCTGAAATTCGCGGCATTATAAGGGGAGCGAAAATATTAAAGAGTCCGATTTCTGGTCTGTTCCGGAATATCGTCGAGTTTCAGACAGAATTTATCTGCAGGTTCCGCCCGGAGGGAGTACACCTCTATGTGAACGATGCGTATTGCAGGTATTTCGGGAAAAAAAGAGATGAAATTGTAGGGCAGCCATTTCGGCCCCGGATACCGCGCGAGGATGTCCCGGTGCTAAAAGCGCATTTTACCTCCTTCACCAGGTCAAACCCGTCAGGAAGCATTGAGCACAGGATAATTATGCCTGACGGCAGTATAAGGTGGCAGAAATGGAGCGACAGGGCATTATTCTCAGGTGATGGCACAATCAGGGAATTCCAGTCCGTCGGCCGCGACATCACCCGGGAAAAAAAGGCAGAAGAGGAGATATTACGCAGGAATTCCCATCTGGTGGCAATCAACGGGATTATCAGCCTCGCCACGACTGCTCCCGACCTTGAAAACCTTCTCGAAGAGACGGTGAAAAAAACCATTGAC
Organism: Methanoregulaceae archaeon UBA467; assembly: GCA_002503825.1. Classification (GTDB taxonomy): domain Archaea; phylum Halobacteriota; class Methanomicrobia; order Methanomicrobiales; family Methanospirillaceae; genus UBA467. Next base: position 137,470 of record DASP01000007.1, on the reverse strand, counting down.
CTTCTCGGGTTCGTGTCAGGATCTGCATTCCTTGTAAAAAATAAACCCGGTGTGGCGGAATTAGTCCCTGTCCGGGGTACAGGCAATGAAACTGCAGGAACAGGCAACGGAATTGCACTTGATTCGCTCCCGTATTATGCAGATCTTGCATGCGGGACCCCGGTATGTATCTGCACCAGGAACGATATCCCGGAGGAGCTGAAACAGATATCGGCCGGCTGCATTGTAATCGCTCCTCTCACCGGAGATACCGGACTCCTCGGGATCGTCGTTGCCGGAGGGGAGCCCGGGGACCGGCCCGGTCAGGACGTTTTGGAGATAATTGGGGCCATCGGCAGGGAAATTGCCGGAGCCGCGACAAAACTCATTCTTTACGAGAAGCTGGCAGAAGCGAACAGGAAAGCAAATCTCTACCTTGACATTCTTACCCACGACATCTCAAATGTCAACACAATACTCCTCGGGTACACCGGCCTGCTTGATGAGACCATTTCAGGCCCGGAAAAGGAGATTATAAGCCGGGTTTCAGAGGCTGTCGCAAAGAATATCAGTATCGTGACAAATGTCGAGACTATCAGGAAGATCCATGACGAGGCATATGAGAATAGAGAAATAGACCTTGATGCCATTATCGAAAAGGAAATTAAACTCTTTCCGCAATGTGCCATTGTGTTCGAGCCCTCCGGTGCACGGGTAATGGCAGACGGACTTCTGACCGAAGTATTTACGAATGTTATCGGGAACAGCATAAAATTCGGAGGTCCCGGGGTCAGCGTATCAATAAGCGTTTTAACCAGTGAAAAGAGAGTCGAAGTGATCATCAGCGATACCGGCCCTGGAATAGGGGATGAGATGAAAACACGCATATTCAGGAGATTCGAGCGGGGATCGCAGGGTGCACGTGGAAAGGGACTGGGTCTCTATATCGTAAAGACACTCGTTGAACGCTATGGCGGAAGGGTGTGGGCAGACGATCGCATTCCCGGCTCACCTGAAACGGGAGCTTCGATACATTTTACACTTCAAAGAAGTACACGTCTTGATAAAGGGGGAATCGAGCATTGAACCGGGGTGGCATCGGGGAAACACTATCTAAAATTCTGGGCCGGAAAAACGTGTGGATATTTATCCTGGCCGTCACCACGATCTTTTCGTTTCTCCTGAACTATCTCGGTCTTATCAGGGGCCTTTCCGGGGTTACTCCGCATCTCTTTTACATTCCGATTGTGATCGCTGCCTACTGGTTTCCGCGAAGGGGGATCATCTTTTCTGTTGCGGTGGGTATGGCCTACCTTGCAATGGTGTATCTCATGACGTACCCGGACGTGGATTCAATCACTTCGGCGACGGCACGATTTTATGTACTTGTTGCGATCGGTGTTATTGTTGCATCTCTCTCAAGCAACCTGAAGGAACAGGAAGACCGTTACCATGGTCTCTTTGATTATTCAGAGGCCGGGGTGTTCTTAATACGGACCTATCCCACCCACCAGGTCATAGAGGAAGTGAACCAGCGTGGTGCGGATCTCCTGGGATACCGCGTGAGAGACCTCCTTGGCGCACCACTGGATGATATCTGGATTGACCCTGAAGAATACGGCCGTTTCCGGAGCCTGGTGAATATTTCAGGAACGGTCTCGGATTTCGAATCGAGGATGGTAAAAAAAGACGGGAGCGGGATTTATGTGGTTATGTCGGCAGGCACGCTCCCCGATAACATGGTTGTCTTTACCATTATCGATATCAGTGAACGGAAAAGTGCCGAAGAGGCGTTAAAAGAGAGCAAGGAGCGCTACCATGGACTATATAACAACGCCCTCGTCGGGCTTGTCAGGAGCCGTGTCCATGACGGGAAAGTCCTCGAAGCAAATGAGCAGATGGCGCATATGTTCGGGTACAATAATGTAGAGAGTTACCTCCAGGAGTTCCGCTTCAGCCAGCATTATGTGGATCACGGTACCCGGGAATATCTCGTTGAAGAACTGATGAAATATACGACCGTCTCGAATTTTGAGGCCAGGTTTACAAAGAGGGACGGCACGTATATCTGGGCCAGGTACTGGGCACGTATATTTCCGGAAAAAGGGTATATCGAAGGAGTATTTACTGATATCACCGAAGAGAAACTCTCGCACCGTGCACTTGACGAGAGCGAGGAGCGGTACAGGAAACTGGTGGACAATCTCCCGGACTATGTAATCGTCTATGCAAATGACCGGATCCTGTATGCTAACCCGGCAGCAGCAGGTGTCATTGGGAAACAGGCCTCCGAGATGGTAAATATGCCTGTTATGGATTTTATCGCCCCTGAATCACAGGATCTCGTCTTCCAGAATTCTACGAGGAGACACCTGGGAGAGGAGGTGGAACCATACGAGATTATTATCGGGGGCACTACGACACCGAGAAGGAATGTGTTCATCAGTGCGACGTCCATCACGTTCCGGGAGGAACCTGCGGTCCTTGCGGTCCTGACCGACATTACAGAATGGAAAAAAGCTGAAGATGCATTGAATGCGTCAAAAGAGCAATATAAGACCACCATCGATGCAATGAGTGACGGCATTTACCTTGTTGATTCGGAACTGAATGTGGTGCTTGTCAACTCAAAATTCCGGCGATGGCTTAACCGGCTCGGGATCAGGGGGGATATTATTGGAAAATCAATCGATGAAGTGTTGCCCTGCGTTAAAGGGGAGTTATCAGCCGAGTTCCGCATGGTTTTCTCATCCGGCGAAGTCCTGATTACAGCCGACGAGTATCATATCGGCGGGAAGGACTATATATTTGAAACTCGGAAAATCCCGGTATTTGAGGACGGGGTCGTGACCCGCGTAGGGACAATCATGCGTAATATCACCCTCCAAAAGAAGATCGAGGCCGAGAAAAAGATTGCCTATCAGCAGATTGAGAAGAATATCGAGCAGTTTGCAATCCTAGGGGATCATATCAGGAACCCCATGCAGGTAATCGTCGGGATTGCCGACCTTGAGGGTGGCGAGATTTTCCAAAAAATCCATTACCAGGCCCGGGAGATCGACAGGACGATCAACCAGCTGGACAAAGGCTGGATCGAATCCGAGAAAATTCGCGAATTTATCAGGAAATATTACGGGATCGGTCAGGAATAGGCCATTGCACAAATTTTTCTTCTATGCGATCCCAGTCAGGCCCGGGCTGACGTACAAACCGGTATTATGCCGGAAGCGGGAAATACAAACTTTTTTTTATGCACACCCGCAAGATGTTACGAGGTTTCTATATGGGATATTACTCTTCACTCATCCAGAGAAAATTCAAGGATCTTGTCGGATCGAGGTATGAAGCAATCCGTACCGAGTACTCTGATTTCCTGGTGAGTGAGGAGGAGATGAAGGTCGCACCTGTCACATCTGTCCTTATTCCGGTAGATATTTTTGTAAAAGATCTCCCTGACAAACTGACAGAACTCCTCTCTGCCTACGGGGCACGGGTTCACCTGGTCTATATCATCGATCGCCGGACTGAGGATATAATCGGCGAAATGGTTGGACAAGAACGGAAATCGGAATTTATCAGGAAGAAAGAAGACTTCGGGAGAGGTCTGCTTGATATCTTTGCCAATAAACTTGAATTAAAAGGACTATCTGTACAGAAAAGCCTCTTCTCAGGTTCAAAAACCGAAGATGTGCTGAGGATGTCCCGCGAACATGATCTTGTTGCACTCTCAAGGGCATATGGGGCCCCGGGCAGTGAAAGTATCCCGCTCTCTCCCACCGTGTCTCATATAGGCCGGCGAACGGAACGCTCTGTCGTAATATACTAGGTGTATCTGATGTACTGGGAAATTGTTGCAGTATTCGTCTTTCTTTTTACCTATATCCTGATCGTCGACGAACGAATCCACAGGGCGGTAGCCGCGATGATTGGCGCCGCAATCATCGTCTTCCTTGGAATTGTGCCCTGGGAACACCTCCTTGAATATCTCGATTTTGGCACCATCTTCCTTCTGATGGGTATGATGATCATTGTCAATACAGCCCGTAACAGCGGTCTTTTTGAATATATTGCAATAAGAACAGCAAAAGTTGCGAAAGGGAATCCAATCCGTGTCCTGATCCTCTTCTCCATCGTTACTGCCATCGCCAGTGCATTTCTTGACAATGTAACGACAGTGCTGCTCCTGACGCCGATGCTGCTCACTATTGCAAAACTGATGAAGCTCAATCCTATCCCCTATCTTATCGCAGAGATATTTGCCTCGAACGTGGGTGGGATGGCAACGCTCATCGGCGACCCGCCGAACATCATGATCGCATCGGCGGCAGGTCTTACATTTAATGAATTTCTCATGATTATGGGGCCGATTGTCCTTGTAGATATGGTCATAATGATCGTCATGCTCTACCTGATCTATGGCAGGAGCTTAAAAGTCGAGAAGCATGAACAGGAGGTAATCGCGCGGGCCCTTGACAGCCTCGACGAAAAGGCGGCCATCCAGGACCTTGCGCTCTTCAAAAAGTCGATTATTACTATCCTGCTGGTCATTGTAATGTTCTTCTTCCACGGTGTCCTCGGCCTGGAACCCGCCGAAGTGGCCCTGATCGGGGCGGCAATCATTCTGTTCTGGAGCCGCGAGTCACCTGAAATGATCCTTGAAAAGATCGAATGGCCTGCCCTTTTCTTCTTTGGCGGGCTTTTTATCGTGGTAGGCGCACTGGTCGAGACAGGGGTCATCGCTGACATCGCTACCATGATGGTGGGACATGTGAATTCGACAGGAGAGGCCATGATTCTCGTCGTCTGGTTCTCGGCCATAGCTTCAGCCATCGTTGACAATATCCCCCTGACCGCAGCGATGATTCCGTTGATAAAAGACCTTGGAGCAACGATGGATATCTACCCGCTCTGGTGGGCACTCAGTCTCGGCGCCTGCCTGGGCGGTAACGGCACCGCAATCGGGGCATCGGCAAATGTTGTGGTGCTCGGGATTTCAGAGCGGGAAGGGATCCATATCACCTTTATGGACTTCCTGAAACTGGGTATGTTTGTCCTGGCGGTAACGGTTGCTGTCGGCCTTGGAATCCTCTGGCTGATGTTTATTATCTGATTTGATAACCAGCAGCCGGATTCATGCGGGCGCGCTCTCCCTGTGCCGGAAATCCCATAAAGATCGGGGCGTCTGACAAACGCCATATTGCTCCGCTGACGGCTGCATTTTTACAATGTAAAAGACTTATCTTCCCGGCAGTTCCTAGTACTGATCAGGTGGTTCCGTGCGGGTATCGATGAAACTGGAGATGAAGGACACACCGGGACAGCTTGTCGCAGCCCTTAAACCGATTTCGGATGTCGGGGGAAATATCATCGCTGTCATTCACCAGCGGGATGAAATAAACGACGGCGATATCCTTTCTGTACAGATAGTCCTCGAGATTTCAGAAAAGAAGCTTCCCGAGCTCATAGCACTGATAAAAGGACAGGGTGTAAATATCCTTCGTATCGGGCAGGAACGCCTGCTGTACAAGCAGACCGTAATCCTGATCGGGCACCTGATGCACACTGACCTCGGGGATACGGTTGATAAAATAGACTGCACCGGCTTTGCCGAAGTGACAGAATTGAATATCGCAATGCCGGCAATTAATCAGCCTTCGTCGGCAAAAATCGAGATTAAATCCGTGAATAAAACAGACATGGAAAAGGCCCTTGATATTTTACGGGATGTAGCCACGCAGAAAAATATCCTTATCATCGAACCACTGGAGGAGATGTCATGAAGATCGCAGTCCTTGGAATGGGTGCCGTCGGGAGGGGACTCCTCCGCATGATCGATGAAAAAGATCTTGGCATCACTGTGACAGGAATTGCAGATTCAAAGAGTGCACTGATTGATAAAAACGGAATCAGTGCGGGAGAGCTCCTTGCCGCCAAGAACGAGCGTGGTTACTGCGGGGATAAGACGATTTCGGCAATGGAAGTAGTCACACGTGCAGACTATGATGCACTTGTCGAGGTGACCCCGACCAATGCGATGACCGGCGAGCCTGCCCTGACTTTTATCAGGGCCGCATTATCCCGCGGAAAACACGTTGTCACGTCCAATAAAGGTCCCATCGCAAGGGAATTCTGTTCTTTAAAGGAAATGGCACGGGAACACGGCGTCCAGTTGCGGTACGAGGCAACGGTGGCCGGTGCGATACCGGTCATGCACATGCTTGAGCACGGACTGGCCGGAAATAAGGTCCAGGCAGTCCTCGGGATACTCAACGGGACCTGCAACTATATCCTGACCCGCATGGCCGCAGAAGGACTCACCTATGATCAGGCCCTGATGGAGGCACGGGAGATGGGCTATGCAGAAGCAGATCCGACATATGATGTCAAGGGAACCGACACGGCCATTAAACTGGTGATCCTGTCAAATACCATCTGGAACGGGACTGCACAGCTGGAGGATGTTTCCATCACGGGCATCGACCAGCTTACCACTGATGCGCTCAGGCTTGCCGAAGAGCAGGACCATACGATCCGCCTCATCGCGGAAGCAGTGCCGGAAAAGAATATTCTCAGGGTCGCGCCGAGAATCATCCCGAAATCACACCCCCTGGTCGTTGAAGGGAGCCTGAATGCAATTACCCTGGAGACCGATATGGCCGGCGAGATCACCCTGATTGGCAAAGGTGCAGGATCAGTTGAAACTGCAAGCGCTCTTATTGGCGACCTTCTGTTCCTGTCGGGATAACCATGCATGGTGTCATCAAGCGGAGACGGGAATACCTGCACCTGATGCGGACCTGTTCTCTTGACCACGGTTATTTTACCGTTACAGATATCCAGAAAGGTGCCGGAGTCCCACGGAGCACTGCACAGGACTGGATTAACCGCCTTCTCGATGAAGGATGCGTCATCCTCAAAGAAGGTAAAAAAGGGAGAATACCTGCCCGTTACGCAGCGATCAGTGCAGTTCCGGCAAGTGCATGCCGCAGGATCTTTACCGCCCTCGATGGTGACCGCGTGGAAATTTACCACGAGTGCTTAAGCGGGGCATGTGCTGCGTTCTGTTCGTACCACCATTCAATGGCGGGAGGCGTATTGCGCGATGTCAGGAGGGATGGGACGCTCCTTCACGAATGTGCTTCTCTCGGAAGAAAAGAAATTGATATTGGACTATTTCCTGCTGCGGCAGTGGGTATTGCCGGTGTGGAGCAGGAGGGAGACTACATCATCCAGCACATACGATGCACCGGGGGTCCTGCATATTCGCTGACCGATATGATGTCACAGGCAGAAGGCGTATGCGAGGTGAGACTGAAACGCACCGGTAAAATTGTCGAGGGTGAAGTCAGGACCCGGGCACTGACACATATCCTGATTGGCATTGACGATACCGACAGCAGCGAAGGGGGAGCAACATTTGCCCTGACCCTTGCACTCCTGCAGCACCTCGGACGGATGAAAGGCGTATTTCCGATAGGTCACTATGTTGCAATGTTAAATCCGGTCATAGCGGAAAAAACCGCAGGGAATTCATGCAGTTATATAAACATGGCCATTGAACCCGACCTTTTTGAGAAGGTGAGGGACCGGGCGCTGCTCTTTATCAGCGACGAGGCACTCTCGCCGGACTGGGGGATGGCTGTCAGGAAAGGATTCCGAATCCCGGAAGGGCTCCGAAGTTACGGGATACTTTCACGGACGACCCATCTTGATGAGGAGTATGCGAGATCCGTTGCAGCGGAACACGAAGTTGCACTTTTCGGGCGGAGAGGGGTGATTGGCGCCCTCGCAGCAGTGGCGCTGTCGGGTCTGCCCAATGAAGTCCTGCTCAACCCTGAGATGAACGAAGGCATTTTTCAGGGTTAACTTCCGGGGAGCAGCGAGACAAAGAAGAGCAGCAGGATCAGCACCAGAAGCAGCCAGATAATTCTTTTAACGATGGTTTTTGCACCACGCCGTTCACTGTACGACCGTGGTTCGATCTGGAGGGCCAGCGCACCGGTGATACTGCCGGCCATAAGGCCGATGACGTTCTGAAGAGTGAGCGTAAATGCAGCCACCCATCCCTGTGGATAAAGAACAACCGAGATGCCCGTCACCAGTGCCGGCGGGAGGAGCGCAGCAGCAACGGCTACTCCGGCAACCCCTTCTGGGATACCCTCCGAAAGGGCGACAATGGATGCAAATCCAAGGAAAATCGCCATTACGATATAGACCGGGCTGGTCACAGTCCGGCTCAGGATTTCTGCAGTGATCGGGAGTTGCATGAAAAACGATATTACAAATGTAAAAACGATTGAGATCGTCACAATGACCAGGATCAGGGCAAGGATTGTGCGCACGCACAGCAGGACATTTTTTCCCTTTCCTATAGCGGTGCTTATTGCAAACGCAAAAATGGGGCCAAGGAGCGGGGCTATGAGCATCGCGCCGATGATAATCCCGACGTTGTTTAAAAATAACCCTATGAGACCGACAAATGACGCAATTGTGGTGAGTATTATGATGTTGGCGTCAAGGTCGATATGAGTGCCTGCCGAGTTGACCAGTTTTTCGACAGGGGAATGCTCTTTTTTCTTATTAGGGCTCTCCGTCCTCTCTTTCGCTTTTTTCTCCTCTATCTCCTTTTCCAGCATCGGATAAATGATAAAATCGGGCGAATAGACCTCGACCATGGTATGGTCGTCCATGAATGTAAGAGCCTGTGAAATATTAGAAATAAGGTCGTCAAGATCGGTCCTGGATATAACCACGGTAAACCGGGTCATGGTTCCGATCTCTTCCCGTGTAAATTCGGTATTTTTTAACAGGGCAGAGATATTTGCCGCTTCATCGCTGCGTGCAGTGATTATGACTTTTTTCATGAGACTGCCCTCACATCAGGTGAACCTGCCAGTCAGTACCATTCTTATTCCCGGATTCAGAGAAGACATTACCGTTATGACGGTTTGATGCAGGGCTTTTTCAAACCTTTCATTCTCCGCCTGTAAAGATCAGGGGTCAGGGAAGTATTTGAAACCTGCCGTTTCACGGGAAAACAGGCATCCGGCTGCTGAGAGCTGCCCGGGGTGCTCCGTCCGGACAAATTTCATGGTGAGCGGATTTTATTGTTCCGCTCCGGGTGCAGTGATGGAAGGATGGAACAACGGAGGATTGATTCCATGTTTTTTTAATTCTGCCCAGGTCCTCCGGGTCACCTCTGAACGGAATTCGAACTCGAAACGGAGATCATTCACGTACGCCTTGCCCCGTATCCGGTGATACCCGGGAAAGTCTTCAATAAGAACGGTAAAGGGAAATTTTTTTGCGATTATCACATATTTTGAAGTCACCATCGCCTCTTTCAGGATTTTTATCGCGCTCCCTCCATCGCATCCGGAATCAATAAAAATGTCGATGATAACCATCATTGCGACATTCCCTGCATTCCCGCTTGAAACTGCCTGCGAAAAAACGAGGTAATTTGGCACCGAGACCGCGCTGTCCCCGGGAGTGAGCAGGCGTGTTGAACGGATCCCGATATCTGTGACTTCGCCATAATTATCTCCAATTGTAATTTTATCCCCTATCTGGTAGGGTTTTTCGAAAATGATGACGATGCCTCCGACGATATCGGCAAAAAGGTCTTTCAGACCAAAACCAAGTGCTGCTCCAAACAGGCCGAAGAATGCAATGAGTTCAGTAAGGTTTGGTTCGACCAGGCTGGTGAGAATGAAGTACAGCGCCAGGAAATAGACGATTATCTTTATCAGGGGTATCAGCATCGTGAATGCATGACGAAACCGGGGAAGCCGTTCTGCAATTTTTTTCAGTAAAAAGGATGATATCCGGACAATAATATAGGCAATAATCAGGATATAAACAATATAGAATAATGTTCCCAGGTCAACAGTCTTCAGGGGCAGGGCAAAGGATTGGGAACCGGTTATATTGAGGATACTATCAGCCATATTACCATACCATCCGGTTTAATTTCAGGTAGTTTATCACACTCTTCAGGGGCTCATGACCTATGGCATAATATCCGTCCTCCTCGTAAATCAGTCCCTTTTTCTGAAGGACGAATAAAGCACGATGAATATTTATTTCGGGCCCGGCAATGGCAGCCAGATCGTCGTAATGGACATGTTCCATGGAGAGAATGATGGACAACAGAAATGACTGGTTAGTAGAGATGTTCGTATCAAAAACCGGCTCGATAAAGCTGCTTACCCATATTGTCGGGAATTCGATGTTTTTGTCCCAGATGAACCTGGCAACACCGGGATTGCCTCCGGATATACGCGTGAGCCGTTCAAAAGTAATTTCTTCGGCGGGAATTGCTTTCTTTTTGTGCAGCCGCCCCGGGAGCTCGAAAGATGGCCATGGCAGGCAGTAGGCATCTTTTGAAAACGGGATTTTTATGTTGAGACATCCCCAAATAAACCTTAGTTTTCTCTCTTCTGCAGCACTGTCGTCAATAAATTCGATCTCCTGCGAACCGTAACGGGAAAGCAGTATCTTTTTCAGATTATCTGCGTCAAGGGGTGAAAGTGTGACAAAATTTGTAAAATACGAATCTATCTGTAGCACGGCATTCAGGTAAGTCCACGAGAAGGTGTTCCATGTGGTGATGAAAAATTTTTTTGAAGTAGTGATGAAATTTAAAAATTCATTCATCTGTTCAAACCCCCCGATCTTCCGCATGGCGAGGAAGTGACAATTGTCCATGATAACGATCTCGCGGGCATCGCGGAGGGTCGCCATAAATGAAGAGTCTGTCATCACCGAATTGAATGATACGTAGGTAACCCTTTCCCCCAGATTTTTTTTCAGTTCTTCTACAAGCCGTGTCCTGCCGGAAAAAGGATCCGAGATAAGGGCAACATTTCCTAAGATCCCCTGATCGAATTTTGAAACCGCCTGCAGGATATCATCGACTTCTCTTTCATACCCAAAGATTTCCTTTTTAGCGGAGCCGGACTCTTCTGCCATATGGTATGTGAAGATTGTATGATTGAGATTTAACTATTTTCCTTTCAGGAAAAAGTTAAATGAACGGGGTGCGCCGGAAAGACACGGCCTATCACTGTCAACGTGAAAATCTGCTTTTTTGCTTTTTCCGCAGTTATGACCCTTGTTCTGCCCTTTCACTGTGTGCGGATCTATTTTCTGCACGTGCATGCACGCGGACGGGCGCAATAAGGATTATCGTATGTTTTTACTTTTTATACATCGGTGGCACAGGAACTGCTGTCTGGAAAAAGGCTTATCGAAATGGCGGTATTACGTCCCGGGATCGCCGCCGTGTCATTAATAACAGGTATCCTTGTCAGAATTGTATTCAACGTGGAAGGGTTAAGGAAGTGAATACTTCATGGACCTCCCCTCAAAAATGGGAGATGTGGCAGGACTGGGTGTCGTTAAGCGGATGGCTTTATCTGGTAGAGGGGCTTTCGTGCATCCCGGTAATTGAATTTGGCCACGATGAGACCTGCATCTTTAAGCCTGTGCAGGGCATTCCTGATGGTTCGTGGAGAGAACCCGACTCTCCCGATCATGTCGCCAAGTGTCCGGGGTTTCCCGTCCCCAAGAAGGGTAAATACTTCCTGTGCTGAGGAAGGTAATGTTTCAATCTCGTTTTTTGTCATAATATTTTCCTTTTCAATCTCATCGGAGGGCATCTCCTTTTCCGGGTTATGGGACCAGACTGCGTCATCTGAAACCACTACCTCAGGATCGTCGTATAGTGTCCCGCAGAAGGGACCGGTCACATCAGGGACTGATTCTGCCATTTTTATCTTCCCCTCCCGTACAGGCGTGGAGTGTAGAGGCCCTGCCAATTCATGTTTATACACCGTCGGGTTGTAGAGGCCCTCGGGATCTTTGCGCATGCATTACGGGATAGTTCTAACATATACGAACATTCTAGTGTATACGAACTATATTTATATATAACTTTTGGAGCATATGAATATTATACGAAACCGGGATCATGAAAGATAATAACGAGTACCCTCAGAATTTTTCATCGGATGTGGACCTTTTTTCATCAGAGAAAGGTATCCATGCAATTGACAGCCCGGTCAAGATGAAGATCCTTTCGATGCTGAATAAACATGAATTATCATTTGAAGAGATCGTATCCTCATCAGGGAAGGCCAAATCGACGGTTTCAGTCCACCTCAGGGGGCTGTCTGATGCAGGTATTATCGGGGCAAAGTCCGATCCTGACGACTCCCGGAAAAAGATCTTTTTTACCACATCATTGTTACTTGGCGGGGCATCGAAAGGTGAACGCCTGCGATTCGATATTGATGAATACATCCCTGAATATATCCCGGGAAACCATGCCAGCACCGATTTTTACCGCTTCATCATGAGCACGACAAGGGTCACGCTGCTCAATGAAGGTATCACCATCGATCCTCTTCTCGAACGATCCGGTGTCAGGGTGGGAAAGGCGATATCTCCTGTCCTCGCCTGCCCGGATATCACCGGGTTTATAAATAATATGAAAAGGTTCTGGGACGACCACAACCTGGGTCATATCGAAATGGCGGATCACGACCCGCTTACTATCACGATATACAACTGCTTCGAATGCGTCAACCTTCCGGTCATCGGCAGGCCGGTATGCGCATTTGAATCCGGCGTCCTTTCTGCAGTCTTTTCAGAGTATTTTGGTGAACCGCGAAAGGCAGTCGAGACAGGGTGTTATGCAATGGGCGATTCCTTCTGCCGTTTCATCATTAAAGGCCCGGAAGCAAAGTAAAGCCCGGGATGACACTTTCTCCCCGCACGCATCACTCCTTTATCTTTTCACGGGATACTATCCGATCACATGAACCTCGGGAAAGGGGCATATCTCCGGAATATTACCTCATCGCTGAATATGAAATCAGTGGACGTGGGACGTAAACTGGATGGGACGACCCCGCCGTCGGTCTTTGTGGGAAGCTGGAATTACCCCAAAGTATATGCCGGACCCATGATTGCCCCTGTATTAGGGGACTGCGGAATTATGGATACCCCTGAGGAATGGATACCCGGACAAAGGACCCAGGAGCAGATTATCGGGTACCGCCTGAGCCTTGTCAGGGGCAAGCACCCGGTCAGTGTCACCTCTCTCGATGACCGCTTTGTCGGGAAGCTGCAGGATATTGCACTCTCGGAAGGCTCGGTATCAAGCACGGCAGGGTTTCTGCAAAGTCCGGCAGGCTTTTCATTCAGCGATGAATCTACCCCCCACGGCCCAAGCGCCCCACTTGAAAGCCTGGATATAGGTAATTCTACATGGGAACCGAACCTCGAAAAAGTCTACCATGATACCGACCTTTCTGCATCTGATGCGATTGCAGGCCTGCACCGGAACGGTGTTGCATTCTCTTCCATCCAGAAAGCCCTGTCCGCAGGGACGATGGGGTCCGGACCGGGGCGCCGGATGGTACCTACCCGGTGGTCAATCACTGCCTGCGATACAACCATCGGTAACCGGCTTCTTTCGGAGGTCCGGGGGTTTGAACCGATAGACAGCTGGAAAGTCCACGAATTTTCCAGCCTCAATAACCACTATGCGGTACTGCTGATGCCTACGGGCTGGCAGTACGAATGGACCGAGGCGTTTCTGCGAATAATCGGAAACGAAGAGATGGTGTTTTCAGATTATGAATTACACGCCGGAAAAAAGGAGTATTCCAGTGTAGGCGGGTGTTTTTACTCCTGCAGGATGGCAGTACTCGAGGCGCTCGCCCGGCAAAAAGTGCAGGCAGGGGCAATTGTGCTGCGTGAGGCCAGGAAAGGGTATGTGCCGCTCGGCGTGTTCAATGTCAGGGAAAACGTACGGAATGCACTGGCCAGGCCGCCGCTGGAATTTGAGGAGATGAAGAGTGCACTGGATCATATCTCCCTTAAAATGACGTTGCCCATGCAGCGGTTTATCAGGGAGGGGACTCTCCTCAACGATATGTTGCATTCCCGCCAGGCAACACTCCAGGACTTTTCAGCGTGAATACGGCCCCTGTATATGCCGGACCTGAAATCAGCCGATGAGTCTCCTGCCGGGTTTTCAATTTTTTTCCATAATTGAAGGTAACCCCTCCGGTTAAAGACTGGTTGCAGGTATCCCTATACCGGTATCACTGTGACCGGCCCTGTTCACGGTCTTCCTTTTTTATTTTACCTCCGGGAAGAGAGAACGGATACGTGCCCGCTCCTCCTGAAAAAAATCAGAGTTTAAGAAGGGTCATTCCTGTAATTCCGGCTGCGAGAAGTTCAATCCCCAGAAGGAAGAGTTCGAGCGAGATGAGGATAAAGACCAGTGCGAGACCGAATCCAGGATAAAACAGGACGGCAAGTGAGACGATGACGGAAAATATACCGGCAATAATCGTAAGATACGTCAGCCATGATCCGGTTCCGGTACTCTTTAGTGTTCCTGAGAGTGCGATCCTGTCAAACCCGGTGAAAAGGAGTCCGAAGGCAAAGAAGTAGACCAGTGTAAGCGCTCCGATCAAGGGATACGCGAGTGCATACGCCCCGATTACCACGAGGAGAATGCCGACGATGATAAAAAGCACCCGTAAGGCGGTTGCAAGGTTCTGTGCCGCAAATCCTGAAATAAAGCGCATACCTCCAAGGATAATGAGCGCGATGGCAAAGAGAAGGACATACACTTCAATCGCAATTGCCGGATAAACCCAGACATACAGTGCTGTACATACGAGTATGATGCCCACCACGGTCTCCAGTACCCGAAGCCAGCCGGGGGACTTCCCGGGAGACACCGCCTGAGGGAGATCGAATAGGTCGTCTGTCATTGCAATCAGGTTCCTATATGCACCAGATGGTATGAGCTTATCGACTGTCAGGTACAAGCAAAGGGAGGTAAAATAAAACTTCAGAGGTGTTTAATGCGCAATATTCACCGGTTATTACCAGTTATATGTAATTTTTCCGGGTCTGCGGGCAGGGTTACTGCCGGTTGCCGCACCGGTCATGCGCAGAGCGGTGTGCAGTGACGGAAAGGATGTGTCCGGTACGTGAATTCAGTGGTCATACCCCCCCCTGACGTGGTGTTTTTCGAGTGTTCCCTCGTAGTATGCCATGACAGTAACAGGATGGTCATCCGGGAACTGCCTGCCCGGATCATGACTGAGCATGGTACCGTGCTGGACACGGTGCTGTGAAAAATGATTCTCCACTACTTCAAGAAAAGATATCTCCTGCGTCAGAACGGCATTTTCATACATTTTAATATCCCGGGCGAGTTCGAGACATGCCTCCCACGGGATGGGGTGGTGATACTCTCCGTGTTCACCTCCATCTGCAATGTAGCGCCAGTCAACGTTTCCCAGTGCATCCGGTTTCCGGCGGAGCATGAACGGGTAGATACGACAGCCATATGGCCGGTGATTATAAATCCGGCACCGGGAGTCCTCCAGAAACCAGCATGACCCTGCAGCATCCCCCTTTGACCGGAGGGCAAATCCCGATACATAAAATGTACCTGAACCGTCACGAAATTCCGGGCCGGGGGCAGGCTCGACAGCGCGAGGATCGATCGTCCTTATCAGCCCGACATCGTGATCAAGCAGGAAAACATGGCCGTTCACACGACGGGTGCAGCATTGTCCACAGCATCCGCACCGGAAGCCGCACTCTTTTATGATACCGGCAAGTCGTTCCATGGGAAACCCGAAGAGCCGGTTCTGCTCCTGCATTAGTGCCATGATCCGGTAGGGAAGTGGAATAAACGAAACGATTAACACCCCGTCACAGTGCGTGGTTATTCTATGGACGGAGAGATGTGTCCGAAAAGGCAAAAAGATATGGGCCGTCTTCCGGCTTCAATCCTGCAGTGTGGTATCTTGCTGTGTTACTTATAATGCCCGACTTTCACAGCATTCAGGGTTTAAGTGTCGTGGCGGTTAACGGTAATTCAATCCGCCCCGGAAATTATTCCGGGAGGGTTGGTGGTTAGCTGCGAATATTTTCGAAGTTAAAACAGATTTTATCACCTTATGTGAGTATTGAGTGGTATGATGCGTAGCCTTGCCATCCTTGGCATCCTTATCGCAGTTCTCCTGGCCTCCGCAGGATGTATTGCCCCCCAGCTCGACCAGAAGTCCTCTCTTGCCGGAGGTGGATCCGGTGGGGGCTCCTATTCCTCCTCCGGAGACTATCCGCCGGCTCCGGTATCCCAGGGCGCCCCCGGATATGAATCCGTTTCCTCAAGCGGACAGTTGACAGACCAGAAGATCATCACGACCTCGCATATCAGCCTCGAGGTGAAGGATGTCAGGACCACTCTTGATTCCCTTACCTCAACAGCTGCCGCATTCGAGGGATATGTTGGTTCAATGTCCGTCGACACCCGTTCAGGGAACCGGTTGTATGCAGTCCTTACGATGAGAGTTCCGGGTTCCGCCTTCAATCCTGCAGTAACTGAAATAAAAAAACTTGGCGTCCTGAAATCGGAATCGCTCCAGGCAGAAGACGTGACCGCGGAGTATATCGACCTCAATGCCAGGCGGGCTGCCCTTGCCGGCCAGCTGACACAGTACATGAGGATCATGGAAAAAGCTGAAACCGTCTCGGAGATCCTTGAAGTCCAGGAACAGATTGAACGGGTGCAGGTAGAAATAGACCGGATTGATGGCCGCCTTAAATACCTTGACAACAGGGTTGACTATGCCACGATCACCGTATCGCTGCAGGAACCCGAGCCGGTTGGTGGAAACGAAGGGTTTTCGTTCGTGGGTGTGATTAATGAGGGGATAGCAGGGCTCCTCGCGGTGGTTGCAGGCCTTTTAATCCTCATTATCTCCATAATCCCGCTCATCATCATCGGCCTTATCGCATGGCTTGTATACCGGTGGTGGAAGGGGCGTAAATAATAAAAAACAGGGATCTTCAGGCGGGAACAGGTCCGGTGGAGGGAATCCTCCCGGCCGGTGATTTTTTTTATACCCGTTATATCCGGGTGTGTGTATCATGATACTCATGTATCAGGGAGAACCGTTTTTGGCAGAATATGATATGAAACGGGGGGTTCTCATAAATCCATGAAAAAATACCTGATAAAAACGGCATTTAATCAGAGAATTTCCATTTAATGCGGGGGAAGGGATTTGAACCCTTGAACTCCTTCGAGATGGGACCCTAAATCCCACTCCTTTGACCAGGCTCGGATACCCCCGCGAAAGGTTGATCAATAATTGATCTGGTATCATTTAATAGTATGAGGCCAGAAATCCGCCGTCTTAACCAGAAACGGCTATTCAAGCCTTTTTACTGCCAATAGTATCATCACATGGCAGTTTTTGTTGTTCATACGCTGGCAGGATACACCCTGATCCGCAATAGTATATGTTGCCATAGTAATTCTCTTTTTGCGGAGGTCCGGTCACCATGCATCATAGTGCAGCGAGCATAGCAATTTTAGACCCGGGACCGGTGCGGCGACCCCGATTTTTTCCCTTCTTCGCTGCGGCGCGATCGACCAAGTGAGATCGTCGTCCTGAATTCTCCATATAATTCCCTGTACTTGGAAAAAATCAAAATTATAGTACAGATTTTCAATCGGGGACAATTTCATAGTTTTGCGCAGTGCGTTCTCATTGTATCGGACCCGGATACGATGAACTGACGTGGTATGCCTGTATCAGTACTTTTTTATCGCAAAACTATTATTTTGCGCAATTATTATATATGGGGAGATTTAATAGAAATGTGCCATATATGAAGGCCTGGATCGAAGTGGTTCGGGTTGAGACCTTGTCATATCAGCACCACGCAAGGTCTGGCAGTTCTACTCGTCAGGCCAGGTTGGGATAAAATATGGTAAGTAGAAAAATCACCATAAATAACGGGCAAAAAGAAGATACTGGCTGTTCGCCACCTTTCAGTCAGACCCTGCTCGATGGTGATTTTTCCCTCCTACGAGCGAAGATACTTGCCAAACTGGATGACGAGGATGTCAGGGCTGCCCTGGTTCAGCTCGGCCTCAGGCCTTTGTAAAACTCATATATGGTACTCTTTTCGTTTTTCCGAACGAAAAATGAAGAGAGACTGATGAGAGTCTGCAAGCACATGAAGGACCCAAAAACTCCCCTGGGTTCATTACCCTTTATCAGGTCCTTTTTCTCCTCACGAAAAGACGTAAAATAATTTTCTTTTCGACAAAAACCAGTTGATGAATTCTGCCAGCCCATATCCCCGGAGATGGCACCCTGCCTTCATTACCGGTCAGGTATTCTCTCCTGCGATGTAAATACAGTTGCAGTCGCGGTCATGCCCGTGGTACGATAATCCCTGCCCATTCCTGAATAAACCGCAATTCTGCTGGCCATCATATGTGGTACACTCTGGTCATCAATGGCAGTCCGGGCAGCGGGAGCGTAAAAGACCAGGGGAAGGTCTTTGTAGGAAAGTACTGCGATTCCGGGTGACTGACTGGCAACCCATCAGGGCATGATTTTTTTGACAACCCTGATCCGCCTTCAATCGGGACCGGTTTTGCACGTTTCAGTTTTATTAAAACCCTCATTTCAATAAAAATCCGGTAAATCCATTTCTATGACAGGAGGGGTTCTCACCCCTCCCTGCCCCACCCCCTGACGATTTCCTGTGGGCAGGGTTGATTGAGATTCTGTTATTTTAAAAAGAGCTACGCATGGGGTCTTTGGCAGTAGGGGATGCCACATACGGCCACAATAGCCCCGGGAGTGTCACGATAAGAAGTGAGGTGTAAGAATAATAATAAGAGGATGGGGAGGTTTTCAACAGAGCCCACTTTTCATATGGGTATTGTTCCTGATTTATCAACAGACCCCGTGCGAAATGAAATGTGGCAGAATCTCTATTCAAAAAAAGAATTAACATAAACTTTGCCCTCATACAACAGTAAAGAATGAAGCGGCTCGAGCACCTGGCAGTCATTGCCCACGACATGGGCATCATTTTTGAATTTCTTGCTATAATCACGCTCGTCCCGTTTGTTGTCCTCGTGATATACCATGAATGGGACATGATCATCCCCATGGCATCGGTCCCGATTACATTCTTTATTCTTGGATTTATCATCTCCCGTGCACCCCGCCGCGAACACGTCCCGCGGCTGAGCGTGGCGCTGGCAACTGTTGCCCTTATGTGGCTGGCAACGGCCGTTGTTGGTTCACTGCCGTTTGTAATCGGGATGGAGATGACGTTTACCAATAGTATTTTCGAGGCAATGTCAGGGTGGACTGATACCGGAATTACCATGATGACCTCCCTTGATTCCACGCCGCGGACGCTGATATTCTGGCGGTCACTGATGCAGTGGATCGGCGGTATCGGGGTCATCTCCTTTGGTATCGCAATGCAAAGCCGTTCCGGACTTGCACAATTCCGGCTCTACCGGTCGGAAGGGCGCTCGGAAGATCTTATGCCAAGCGTGGTCTCAACCGGGCGGAGGATGTGGGTGATCTACCTTGTCCTGACCGTGGCGTTTACGCTCCTTGTTCTGCTATCAGGAGTTTCGGTATTCGATGCGGTCAACCTGACCATGGTTGCAATCGCCACCGGGGGTTTTACACCTCACGATGCAGGTATGGCCTATTATGACAACTTCATGCTCGAGATGCTGCTTATCCCTGCGATGCTTGCCGGCTCATTCCCGTTCAAGGTATATTTCCTGATGTACCGGGGTAAATTCCGCCAGATCTTCCGTGATAAGACCATCAAGATAATCCTCCTCCTGTCAGGAGTCGGATCGGCCATCGTCATTGCAAACCTGTACATTTTCGAGGGACTTGAGCTGCGGACCGCGTTTCGGGAAGGGCTCTTTATGTCGGTATCTGCAGCATCGAGTACCGGTTTCCAGAATTCGGCAGTGAACATCTGGCCCGGGGCTGCATTGATCGTCGTGATACTCCTGATGTTCATCGGCGGTGCATCGGGAAGTACTGCCGGAGGTATGAAGGTGAACAGGGTCATCCTTGCCTATGAAGGGATGATATGGTGGTTTAAGCGTTTTTTTGTCAGGGGGAACGTCATTGTGCCGTTCAAGCATGACGGGAAGGCGTACCCGAAGAGGATCTCGGAACTTGAGCTCTCCAAGAACCTGCTTATCAGCATTCTCTATGTACTCACCGTCTTTGTCGCGATTATTCTTGCACTCCACATCACGACGACCGTCCTGCCAACCAAGGATATTATCTTTGATATTGTATCTGCGCTTGGAAACAACGGCCTCGGGGCAGGATTTATCACCCCGGAAAGCACGGACCCGTTGAAATGGCTTTTTATCATGCTGATGTGGATTGGCAGACTTGAGATCATTCCCGTCCTTATTCTTATCACCGGGATAGTAGGGGGGTTTGAGCTGAATCTCTCGAAATATGTAAAAAAATAATGATCCATGGAAATTTCAATACTACTGAATTTTTATTTCAGCGTCAGGGAATCGTTCCCGGCATCATCAGGGGCAGCCTGCGGTAAAATTCAGTGAACCTGCATGTCACCGGCGAATAGATTTTGTTAATATGAAAACCTTTATTCAATTCACCCCTGAAACTTGTCTATATTGGAGATGGTGAATGATCGGTGATCTCGAACAGATCCTTATCGCGGCGGTAGTTTCATGGGTTCTCTTCGTGAGTATCGACATCATGTTCTCCCTCCCGAAAAAGGGAGGTGTCAGCGGCGCCCGTGGTATTGCAGCCCAGATTGAGGCGACTGGCGGTTCCCGTAATGGCGGGAACATGATGGGAAACATCGTATCATCTCCTGATGCATCTGCCGGGACACTGCTTGCCGCGTGCGGTGTTTTTATTGCCGGGATCCCGGGGGGACTGCTTGCAGCCCTCCTTGTCTATATCGGGAACAGGATATGTTACGACCCGGGGTATGCAGGCACGACCGGTGCGGTTATGGCAACATTTGTCATTTACGGGTTTACAATGGCAGGATTTTCTGCCGCAAGTTTTATTGCAGGCATGGTGATTGCAATTCTGACTATCCAGGGCATTGCACTTGCACCGGCCAGCCGCCTCCTTGACCTGATATGGAGGTGGAGATCCTGAATTCTCAGGAATTGGCATTGCTGGTCTGTGTTGCAATTGCAGTCTATGCTGCAATCCGCGTTATACTGGAAAAAAATACGCTCAAAAAACTCCCGTTCCTGAATGTGATGTCCTTTGCCGTTGCCGGATCCATTGCACTCCTTCTTCCCCACCCCCTTTCAATCATTGCAGCGGCCGCGTATTTCATCGGGACAACACTTGAATCGAATGCAATTGCCAGCACCTATGCGGGGGGGACGACATCAGATGAATGAGATCCTTCTGCTCGGATTCGGCTGCCTTGTCATCATCGGTGCACTGGCAACGATATGGGAAAAAGACCCGTTTAACAAACTGATCGCCCTTTCCGTCATGATAGGAGGAATAGTTCCGTTTATTATTAACCGGGAACTCGTTGATGTCGCGATCGCCGTGGCATTGATCGCCCCGCTCTCGACGATCTTTATCCTGATGGTTACGCGGAGGAATGCATAAATGGGTCCTGAATTTTTCCTTGGACTCTTCTTAGTCCTTGCAGGAACGATTGCTGTTGCATTCCCGGCAAAAAAAACATATCTTGCCCGGCTGATAAACCTTGAAATTCCCGGATGGGGGCTTCTCCTTGTCATGCTCTCTTATAACGAGGCGCTGGCGCTTCTGACGTTTGCAGCGGTAACCGCGCTGACCGTATTTATCTTTGTCCGTGTACTGCAGAAAAAGGAGGGCGTATGATAATCTCCCGGATATCCCGGTTCATATCCAACTTCGATAATCTTCTCGCGCTCTTTGCGGGTGCGTGCGTGGTGATTGCAGTACTGCTCATACTGTCACTCCCGTTGCCCTATGCAGAAAACCAGCTGTACCCAAAAAGCCTGAATGCCGGCAGCCCGCTCAACCCGTACGACCGGGGTGGTCCGCCATTTACACAGGCCGACATCGTAGTCCAGTACCCGGAAAATTCACCATATGCAGGATATGTGACCGCGTACCTGACACCACTTTCTGGTTTCATGGCGGCACATACCCTTTATCTCGGAACCACGATTGTAGCCCACCCGGGAGGCATCCTTGACGAAATACTGTATAACACGCGTGGTCTTGATACGGTGGTGGAATCGACCATTCTGTTCATAGCCTTCGGCATAGCCGCATTTCTTTTCAGGAAGGGATCGTAACGATGTGGAACGAGTATTCAGTCGGCCTGTTTATTGTGCTTATATCAGCAGCCATCGGTTTTCTGGCACTGGCAAGGGAGACTGACGACTTCCACCGGCTTCTCCTGATCGATCTTGTCGAGATCCCCTCGCTTGCAATCATCGCACTTCTCGGGACAGACCTTGCCGAGGCACTGATCCTGCCCGGGCTTGTGGTAGGGATCTCTGAACTGCTTGCCCTTTCGCAATTGTACATCGTGAAGGAAGGACTCCGTTCCCGCCCGGTGAAATCTCCGGGAATCGAGGTGATCGAACTGGCCCACGCGCCACTTATCATATCCGTCTTTCTTGTCGCATATGGCATTGTGCTGTCAGGATTCACTGGCGGGGGAATCGCCGGCCTCGGTGTAATCTTCTATATCATGTCGCGTGGTCATTCCGAGAGGTTTGAGATCGTTGAAATGGCGAGCGGGATATCGTGGGCCGTATGGATCATCGCGTTCTTTGTCTTCATGTTCCTCCCGCAATACTGGTACATGGCGGTAATGCTGGCCGCAGTCGGCATTCTCCTGAAAGTAGCGGCAAAGATGTCCCTGATGGGGACGATGTGGGGTGCCCACGATGAGTAGTGTTGGCGGAGCCACGCTGGCCCACCTGCCATTCGGAGATATTGTCATCTATATCACCCCGTTTACACTCACACTCTTCCTGCTTGCACTGGTATTTACCATTCTTGTCATTGCGAGCAGGCCTGAACGGCAGCTCGACATCACCTTTGGTGCAGACCGGATCATTACCAAGGAGACGGGACTCACCGAGATGAGGTTCAGGAGGTTCATGGCAATAGCATGCGGTCTTGCCAGTATGGGAGCCATGCTTACCGGAGACGTGTTTGATTTTGCGCTCTTCACCTCGCTTGTGGGAATAACCAATGTGGGTATCGTGGCAGCGGTGAAGAGCCGGCATGTTCAGAATGCTGCCTTCCAGTACGGCCTTGTCGCCATGGCAGGGACTGTCCCCCTCTTTGGGGCCGCTGCAATGGTAGCCGCAACCACGGGGACCCTCTCGATGCTCGAGCTTGCAAAAGAAGCGACATCAGTGGTTCCTTTTGCGGTGAAGGCCTTCCTCGTGCTTGGTGTGATGGGCGAAGGGATGGCTCCCTTTTACGCCGCAAAGGCTGAAATGTTCAGGGCTCCGGGGGCTCCCTACGTGATAATGTGCTCGCTCTCATCGCTCCTCATCTTTTTGAGGGTGATCGAAGTGGTATTGACGGTGTGATGGATCATGAAAAAGAAAACTGTGTTTGCGATAGTCCTTGCCTGTGGTGTGACGGCGCTGGTGTCAATGGGGCTGAACTGGGCCGGCATTATGCCGCTGTGGCTTTACGAGACGGTCCTCGTCGTTGATACCCCTGCCTTTGTCATTGCACTCGGCCTGTGGGTCATGGCAGGGAATGCAGACGAGGATATTCCATTCATAGGGTACTGACATGATTCCATATCTGATTTTTGCGATATTTTTCGGGCTCCTGCTCCTTGGGATACACCGGAAGACCATCGCACGGATCCAGAGACGGCCCGGCCCGCCTGTCTGGCAGGAGATCCTGCACATGCTCAAGTTTGCATTCAAGGTCACATGGATTCCTGCAACTGCAAGCGATACCCTGTTTGTGGGGGTGGTCCTGATTGCGATCGGGATATGGACTGCGGCACTCTTTGTTGTGCTTGCAGGAGAGAGCATCCTGATCATATTTGGCATTTACATGCTTCACAAGATAGTTGAACACGGGTTCGGACTCTCGTCAGGGTCTCCCTACGGAAAGTTCGGAGGGGTGCGTTCGGTTATTTCGGCGGCATCAGAGATCCCCCTCTTTGTAAGTATCGCAGCCATTGCCATCTATACAAAATCGCTGATGCTATCAGATATTATCGATTACCAGCAGGTCCACGGCCCGCTCATCTTCATCATCCCCCTTGCCGCATTCGCCATGTATATGGTGATCCTGTCAAAAATGCCATATGGCCCGTTTTCAGTGGTGGAAGCAAAAGAACTGGTGAGCGGCTACAAGACCGAGCACTTCGGTGTATGGCGGGCAGGCCTCGAGATTTGTAACGGGCTCAAGAGCTATGTCCTCCTGATGACGTTTGTCATCGTGTTCTTTGGTGCGGTTCCCTTTGCATGGCTGCTGCTTGCAATGGTGCTGATAATCATTACGCTCGCGTTTGTCTGCGCACTCTGTCCCATGCTCTCACCCTTTGACAGTGTCACGATACAGACTGGAATTGCAGGACTGATGCTTATTTATGCTTTATACCTGGGGTGGACCGGATGATCCGTGAAATCGTGCTTTCAGCAGGACTGCTGTATATTCTCCTCACGGTCGTGCAGATCGTGCAGGCATGGGAGGTCCGCTTTGAGGGGATTGCAGTCGGCGTATTCCTGATGATTGCAATCGGGATATTCTGGTATGAAGAAGAAGACAGCCTGAAAAAATGGGAAAATACAGCGGTGTGGTCAATGATATTTCTCTTTGTCGTCTACAGCCTGCTCAAAACAGGAGGCCTGTTATGAGCGCGGTAATCTATGAAAAAGACCTGACCGCGATGAAATACGCCATTCTCGTGAGCGGCAGGCATGACCGCGTTGTACGGGAAATCGCGGCCGATCTCCAGGTCGGGGTACAGCAGCTCAGGAGATATATCATCAGACATTTTGACATGATGCTCATGGAAAATATCCCGGCCCGTTACGAGGCCGGGAAAAAAGATGATTCTCTGATGGAGCCTGTTGCCCGCGAGCTTGGAATGGAACTCTATACCCGTTACATCCCCCTTTTTGGGAAAAAACAGATTGAACCCGTTATAGACGAGGTGGAGATGCTGGTCGCCGAAGGGAAACCGGAAGAAGAGGCAATACGGATTGGAAAAGCCATGCTCGGGGAGGTATTAAGCCGATGACCCTGCTGCAGTCGATAAAAAATTATGTCAGGTCGAAATCGATCCATGTCAGCTACGTGGATGTAGGTTCGTGCAACGGGTGTGATATCGAGGTTCTCGCCTGTCTTGCCCCACGGTACGATATCGAGCAATATGGTATTTACGTCCATAATAACCCGAGGGAAGCAGATATCCTGCTTGTAATCGGCGCGTATACCCCCGGGTGGGAGGAAAAACTCGAGATGGTCTGGAATAAGATCCCGGAGCCGAAAGTCGCAATTGCGATCGGCAACTGTCCCATATCCGGCTGCCTGTTCAACCGGCCGCATACGTACATCGATCCACCGGTATCGAAACACATTCCGATAGCGGCGAGCGTTCCCGGGTGTCCGCCACGTCCTACCGAGATTCTCAATGCAGTTCTTTCTCTGGCGCCGGTTGTATTCAAAGACTACGAGGTGAAGAAACGATGAAAAAAACCGTGGATGTATCCATTCCCCTCGGTCCAATCCACCCCTGCTTCAAGGAGCCTGCCCGTGTCAAGTGCGAGACAAAGGGAGAGTTTGTAACCGGTGCAGAGGTCGAGCTCGGGTACATGAAAAAAGGCATCGAGCGTATCATGAAGGGAAGGCCGTGGCAGGAGGTCATGTTCCTTGCCGAACGGGTCTGCGGTATCTGTTCTGTAATCCATAACATGGTCTTTATCGAAGCGCTTGAGAAGATGAGCGGCATCGAAGTTCCTGAAAGAGCAGCGCTCCTTCGTGTCGTCGTCAACGAACTTGACCGTATGCAGAGCCATACCCTTGCCAATTTTTCATACTGCTACACGATTGAGCACGAAACACTCGGAATGTACCTCCTTGACATGAGAGAGAAGGTCATGGACCTGCTCGAGCTGATTACGGGAGCACGTGTCACCTGCGCCTATATTGTTCCGGGAGGTGTACGGTTCGACCTGCGTGAAGAAGACCGTGAATCCCTCCTCGCCTCGCTCGATGCAATAGAGACCGATGTCAGGCGATACATGGGGATGTTCGAAGGCGGGTCTCTCATCGGCCTGAGGAGCCGGGATATCGGGATACTCTCAAAGGAAGCCGCACTGGAGGCACATGCAGTGGGACCGACCGCCCGTGCGAGCGGAATGCCCGAAATCGATCGCAGGCTGCAGCACCCCACCTACCAGAAACTTCAGTTTACCCCGGTTTCACGTGATGGATGCGATAATTTCTCCCGTATTATGATCCGGTTCGACGAGCTGCTCCAGAGTATCGAACTTATACGCAGATGTTCGGCACTACTTCCGGAAGGACCGGTCAGGGGTGGCGGGATACCGGGCGCAGGTGAAATAGTGTATTGTGGCGAGGCGCCGAGGGGAGAACTCACCTACTTTATAAAAACCGACGATGCAGGAAGGATACTCGATATTTCGATTCAGACCCCCTCAATCATGAATATCGAGGCGTGCTGTCATTACATGTTAAAGGACGCGGCATCCATTGCCGATGTCCCTTCAACATTTGTCAGCGCCGACCCCTGCATCGCATGCACCGAGAGATAAGATGAAGTCTGTCCTGTATTACATCAAGGAATTTGCAAGGCGTGAGTGGTTCAGTAAATTCTTTACCGCGAGGACTGCACCGCTTGAGTCGCCCCCATATTTCAGGGATTTTCCGGTTCTTTCAGGAAAGACCTGCACGCATTCCCTCTTTTGCATGATGGCCTGCCCTGCGCCGGGAGCCATCGATGTACTCCGGACCCCTCAGGGATGGCAGCCGCGGATCCATAAGGGTCATTGTATCAGGTGCGGGCTGTGTGTCGAGGCATGTCCGAACGGGGTACTCACAAGCGGGCGGATACTAGATTCAACGGGAAGGGACGGTACGGCACTTTCATTCTCATTTAAAATCAGGGTCGATCCGGAACTGTGCATGGGCTGCGGCAACTGTGCCGTCGCCTGCCCGGTGAACAAGGTAATAGACACCCAGATGTCTCACGGGGGCCGTGCATCAAATGAAGGGCTGCTCCTGCGGGTGAACGAAGGAAAATGTCTTGTTGTGCACGAGGAGAAATGCACGGGATGCAAGACCTGTGAACATCACTGCCCGAATGAAGCGATCACCGTTGCACGGCTCCTTGAAGCGGTGCAGGCCGGGGAGGAAATGCAATGAATTTTGTGCTCAATACCGGCCGGACAATAAAACAGGGAAGTTATGTCGAGCGTAAAAATTCTGACGGGTACCGTGACGAAGCATCTGCATGCCGGATGAACCCTGTGGACATGATGGAACTCGATCTCGAGGATGGCGTGAATATCAAGATGAGCAGCCCGGCCGGATCCGTGGTTATGAAGGCATTCTCCTGCCAGTCGCTGAAGAGGGGCGAAGTCTTTGTCTCGCTTGGCCCGTATGCCAACCATATCATCGACGGTGAAACCCATGGGACCGGGATGCCGGATTTCAAGACGACGATGGTCCATATCGAGTCCACGGACGAGGACGTCGTTCCTGTGTCACGTCTTATGGAAGAGTGTGGAGGATGGCCGTATGAGGATTGAAGATGTGATATGCCCGTTTTGCGGATGCCTGTGTGATGACCTTGTGGTAGAGGTGCAAGGTACAACGGTGGTGAGTGTTGAAAACGGCTGCACTCTCGCACATGAAAAGTTCACCGGGGACAACCGCCTGCAGGCCCCCATAAAAAGGGATGGCAGGACATGGCATCCGGTCTCCTACGACGAGGCAATTGAAACAACGGCACAGATACTGCTTGAGGCAGACCGGCCCCTTCTCTACGGGTGGAGCGGTACGAACGGGGAGGCACAGAGCATCGGTGTCCACCTCGCAGAACTCCTCGGGGCGGTTATTGACAATACGTCAACAGTCTGCCACGGCCCGTCCATCATGGCAATCCAGGAGGTTGGTCACCCGGGCTGTACTTTAGGCCAGGTAAAGAACAGGGCCGATGTGATCGTCTACTGGGGTGCAAACCCGATCGAAGCACATCCCCGTCACATGAGCAGGTATACCACCTATGCCGACGGTTTTTTTGTGAAAGGTGCGTTTCTTGAGCGCAAAGTGATTGTCGCAGATGTGAGGGAGACCGAAACATCAAATATTGCAGATGAATTTATGCACATCGAGCCGGGCGGGGATTATGCGGTTCTTTCTGCGCTGCGGGCGATTGTCAGGGGAAAGGCGGATATCATACCTTCCTATGTGTCGGGAGTGGCACGCGAACAACTCGTGCGTGTCGCAGAGATGTGCATGAATGCAAAGTTTGGTGCAATTTTCTTTGGTCTCGGTCTCACCATGTCACGCGGAAAGTACAAAAATATCAGGAACGCCGTGGAACTGACAGAAGAACTGAACCGGTTTACAAAGTTCACCATCTCGCCGATGAGAGGACACTGGAACGTGTACGGGTCAAACGAAGTCTTTACCTGGATATCAGGCTATCCCTTCGCCGTCGATTTTGCACGCGGAATAGCGTTCTACAACCCGGGCGAGACAACCAGCATCGATATTCTCAGGCGGGGCGAATGCGATGCCTGCCTCGTGGTGGCAAGCGATCCCGGGGCCCATTTTCCAAAGCAGTGCTGCAGGCACCTTGCAGAAATACCGACTATCCTGATAGATCCCCATGTCAATGTCACGACTCATTTAAGCCACCTCCAGATACCGGTGGCGGTGACCGGTATAGATTCCGAAGGCACGGCCTACCGGATGGACGGTGTACCAATCAGGACGAGAATGCTCTACAAGAGCCGGTATCCGAGTGACCGTGAAATCCTTGAAAAAATTTACCAGATCGTTCTGAAGGAGAAGGGGCCATGAGTGAACTCCTGATACGCAACGCCTGTGTAATCGACCCTTTGAACGGGATCAATGGCGAAATAATGGATATCTCCATAAGGGACGGCCGTATTGTCGAGGAAGTGTCAGGAAACGCACAGGTCATCGACGCCGCCGGGTGCCTGACACTCCCGGGCGGAGTAGATTCCCACACCCATGTATGCGGGACAAAAGTCAATTTTGGCCGTTACATGAGCCCTGAAGACATGCGGGCGGGGAGGACGGCACGCAACGGGTGCATGCACGTGACCTCGGGGTACAGTGTTCCCACAACCTTTGGGAACTCGTACCGTTACAGCAACATGGGATACACGACCCTCCTCGAGGGGGCGATGGCCCCGCTCGAGGCGCGTCATACTCACGAGGAATTCACCGCAACCCCGCACCAGGACATGATGGCCAACACGCTCTTTGACGGCAACTGGGCCATCATGGAGGCGGTACGGGACAAGGACGTCAGGAGGACTGCTGCGGTTGTCGCATGGTACCTGAAAGCCGCGAGGGGATTTGCCATCAAGCTCACGAACCCGGGTGGTACCGAAGCATGGGGTTGGGGGGAGGATGTCAGCGGTATTCATGATACGGTTCCGAATTTCGAGGTGACCCCGGCAGAGATCATCGGGACGATGATCAGGGCAAATGAAGTCCTCCGCCTCCCCCACTCTGTCCATCTCCATTGCAACAACCTCGGTGTGCCAGGTAACTACCAGACCACACTGGATACCATAGGTCTTGTCCCTGACCTCAATAAGACGAGACAGAGCCTCTATCTCACCCATGTGCAGTTTCACTCGTACGGGGGCACGACATGGCGCGACATCGATTCAAAGAGCGAGGAGATCTGCAAAGCGGTGAATAACACCCCTCAGGTCACTATCGACATGGGACAGATCATGTTCGGCAGGACTACGACCATGACTGCAGACGGTCCCATGGAGTTCAAACTCTACATGCTCCACCGTAACAAATGGAGCAATCATGACGTGGAACTGGAAACGGGATCCGGGATTATCCCGGTCTATTATTTCAGGAAGAGCATGGTCAACTGTGTCATGTGGGCGATCGGCCTTGAACTTGCCCTGCTCACAAAGAATCCTTGGCAATGCCTCCTCAGCACCGATAACCCCAACGGCGCACCTTTTGTCAAATATCCCGAGATCATCGCTCTCCTGATGAGTAAAAAATTACGGGACCAGGAGTGTGCCCTCCTCGAACCGAGGACCGAACATCATGTTCCCCTTTTTGCGATCGACAGGGAACTGGACTGGAACGAGATCGCAATAATGACCCGGTCCGCACAGGCAAAGGCCCTTGGTATCCGGGATATTGGAAAAGGGCACCTTGCACCCGGTGCTGAGGCTGACGTGGCGATCTATCCGCTGAAGACGAGTGAAATCGACCCGTCGACCCAGTACCAGCAGGTCATTGCCGGCTTTTCACGCACAAAATTCACGATAAAAAGGGGACGTGTCGTCTCGAGGAATGGTGAGGTGATAGTGGATGGAGCAAACAGCACTATCTGGGTAAAACCGAAGGTCCCGGAAGAGTATAACCTTTCAAACGACCCTGATTTTGTCAGGAAGTTTCAGGAGTACTACACGGTCAGGATGAGCAATTATCCTGTCCAGGACGTATACCTCCCGCGGGGGGTCTGTATCGAGACGGAGGCGGACTTATGAAGGTCATTCTTGAGACAAAACCCAGAAAAAAACCGCGGATACCAATCGAGGCTGAAACTATCATTCCCCAGAACTTTTTGAGGGGGACCGACATAACTGTCTTTGAAGGCAACAAGGAGCGGGTGCTCGATGATCTTTTTTACATCTCGGTTGAGGGCCCGGCCGTATCTCCCGACCAGGTCGAGATTATCCTTCGCGGCGATACCGGGATGATAAAGCGGGTCGGGGAATATATGAATGCCGGACGCATCGTGGTTGAAGGCGATATCGGCATGCATTGCGGGAATTTCATGAGTGCGGGTGAAATTGTCATCCAAGGCAATGCAGACTCGTGGCTTGGAAGGGAGATGAGAGGTGGAAAGATTACGTGCCTCGGGAATGCAGGGCATTACTGTGCTGCCGGGTACAGGGGTGAAAAAAGAGGGGTACGGGGAGGCCGGATCGAGGTGATGGGAAATGCAGGAGACTTCACCGCCGAGTACCTTTCGGGGGGCGAGGTCCGGATACACGGGAACGCCGGGGATCTTGCCGGAGTCGAACTCAGGGAAGGAACCCTGGTAATCGAAGGATCCTGTTCCCGCCCGTGCGGGAATATGACCGGGGGTACCTGCATGGTTTTTGGAAAAATTAACGACCTGCTCCCCACATTCAAATCCCTCGGTATCAAAGAGGTCGATTTTGAAGGAAAGAAGGTCAGGATGGAGATCTTCAGGGGTGACGTTGCCAACCGCGGGAAGGGCACGCTGATGAGAGCAGTATAATAATTACCGGGTTGTCGTGATTTTAAAAGAAATTTTTCAATAGCCTTTTATTTTTAAAAACTCATCTTAAAATGAGTATCTCTATCTGTGCACAAAGATATTTTCATGTGTGTATCTCCATGATCTCGGTTCTGCTCGTCGATGATGAACCCGCCCTGCTTGATGTAGCGCAGATATTTCTTGAGATGGGAGGGACGATGAAGGTGACCCTCTCGGAATCAGGGTATAATGCACTTCAGGTCCTGAAATCGGGAGATTTTGATATTATCGTCTCTGATTATGAAATGCCGGGGATGAATGGGATTGACCTTTTAAAAACAGTAAAATCGGATACTCCCGAGATCCCGTTCATTATTTTTACCGGGAGAGGGCGGGAACATGTTGCAATCGAAGCCCTCAATTATGGGGCATCGTTTTATCTCCAGAAAGGGGGGGACCCGAAATCCCAGTTTGCTGAATTAAAAAATCTGATTGAGCAGGCGGTAAACCGGAAAAAAGCCGAAGAAGAAGTGAAATTAAATGAGTCACGCCTTTCCGCCATAATCGATCTGTACCGCATGACTTCTGCAACTCAGCAGGAGTTTAGTAATTACGCTCTTGAAAAGGCGATAGAACTTACCAAAAGCCGGATCGGGTACCTTTCATTTTTAAACGAGGACGAAACGGTGCTGACCATGTATGCATGGTCACGACAGGCCCTGGATGAGTGCCGGATCTCGAATAAACCAATAGAATACGCTGTAAAAAATACGGGCCTGTGGGGCGAAGCAGTACGCCAGCGAAGGGCCGTCATCACGAATGATTATGCTGCAGCCAACCCGCTGAAAAAAGGCTGTCCCGATGGGCATGTGCATCTTATCCGGCATATGAATGTCCCGGTCTTTGACGGCAGCAGGATCGTCATGGTTGCGGGTGTGGGAAACAAACAACATGATTATGACAGTGCCGACGTTACCCAGATTACCCTCCTTATGAGGGCGCTCTGGCAGATTATCAAGGAAAACAGGGCTGAAAATGAATTAAGGTCGGAAAAGAAACGGTTGCAGTCTTATTTTGACCACCCTCTTGTCGGAATTGTCACTACGTCGCCAGCGATGAAATGGCTTTCAGGTAATGAAAAATTCTGCTCTATTTTTGGATACAGCAGGGATGAGGTGGCAGACCGTTCATGGACAGATATCACTCTCCCGGGTGACCTTGAGAACGAGAAGAAAACATACGAACTAATTATTTCAGGGGAATTGCAGGATAAAACCCTGAGAAAAAAATATCTCCGTAACGACGGGACTGAGATTTCGGTCGAGGTATCGTCAATGCCGGTCAGGAACGAGGCCGGGGAAGTCGATTATATCGTATCATTTGTACAGGACATATCAGGGCTTATCCGGACACAGGAAGAACTTGTAGCGTCAAATCTGCAGATGGCCAGAACCCTCGGCGAGCTGAAGGCAACACAGGCGTCACTCTCGGACTATATCATGAGGCTTGAACAGGAGGAAAAAAGTTTAAAAGAAAGCGAGGAAAGATACCGCTCTCTTGTTGAAAATATCAGCGCCGGAATTTTTCGGGCATCGGCAACAGACGGCTGGGAACTCCAGTGTTCAAGTATGGGATTTTTACGGATGCTCGGGTATGATACCCGCGATAGTTTAAACGGGACCCCGTTTTTCAAGCTTTTTTCTGACGAACGGGAATTCACGAAATTATCGGACGCCGTATCTGCCGGGGGAGTCGCGAGAGGATATGAAACCGTCCTGAAAAAAAATGACGGTGTGACAATCCCGGTACAGGTAACCGCAATATTAAAACAGAACGATCCGGAAACGCCCGGCTGGATCGATGTGATAGTCGAAGACCTGACCGGGCGTAAGGTGGCAGAAGAGGCAATCAGGGAAAACGAGGAAAAATTCAGGAATATTGTTGAGACTGCCCCGAGCCTGCTGACATTTTGTGATATCAACGGGATTAATGTGTACGTGAGCCCGAACTGTCAAACCCTTACGGGTTTTACAACCGGCGAACTAAAAACCTCGATTATTGACTGGGTCTATGAAGACGACCGGGAACGGGTGGATACACAGTTACGGGATATCTTCAGGAAACGGTGCGGTGGGAGGAATCTGGAATACAGGGGGGTGAAAAAAGATGGCGGGACGTGGTATGCATCGACCTCGTGGGAACCGCTTAGTGATAAATACGGTCATTTTTCCGGCTTTGTCATGCAGACGATCGACATAACCGGGAAAAAAGAGGCCGAGGTTGCCAGGGAAGAATATGAGCGTAAATACCACGACGTCCTCAACAACCTTCCTGATATCATTTACATCGCTGATAACTCCGGGAATATTGTATTTATGAATAAAAAAGGGCTCGAAGCATTCGAGGTGACCGGGGAGGAGATGATCAACCAGCCGTTCACACCAAACGTACACCCTGACGACCTTGCCGAAGGTGTAAGGATTTACCAGGATGTTATCAGCAGGGGTAACAGCGCTTTAAATTATGAATGCAGGTTTGTTGCACGAAGAGGAAAGGGTCGTGTGTTCCCGGTCATACAGAATGTCACCCCGGTATTTGACAAATCAGGTAACATAACAGGTTCGCAGGGCATAGCCCTTGACATTTCAGAGAAGAAAAAGGCGGAAGACGCACTGAGAAAGAGCGAGGAACGGCTGAAAATGATAGCCGAACAGATGCCGGGAACATTATGGACAACGGATACGGCACTTTGTTTTACCTCATCGTATGGCGCAGGACTCGGGAAGATCGGACTCAACCCGAACCAGGTCGTAGGGTTACCCCTGCATGAGTTTTACCACGGGCATCATGGTGTGGATATAGCGGTTGAGATGCATAAGAGGGCATTAAAAGGAGAATCTGTAGAGTACGGGGCTCAATTTAACGGCCGGGTGTTCAGTTCACATGTCGAACCCTTACGATCTGCAGACGGGACTATCATCGGAACTCTTGGGGTGGCATTTGATATCACCGAACAGAAAATGGCTGAAAATGCGCTTTTTGATGCAGAAGCCACCATGAGGACATTTTTTAATACGCTTCCGGAAGCGGCATTCCTGATCGATACCGGTGGCAGGCTTTTACTTGCAAATGAAGCCTTCATCGCAGAGGCTCACCTTGAACCGGACAGTATCCCCGGAAAAGATATATTCGGGCTGATCTCGCCGGAACAGGCCGACGCTGTAAAGCAACACCTGCGCATGGTCGTTTCAGACGGGAAACCGGTTGTTTTTGAGGAAAAGAAGAATAATAAGATATTCATGCATGCCCTCTACCCGGTCAGGGACGAGGACGGGAACGTGTCAAGGACTGCGGTAATTATCACCGATGTGACCGGCCGGAAAAATGCCGAGGAAGCGATATCGATGATGAACCGTAAGCTCACCCTGTTGGGAAGGATGACCCGCCATGATGTCAATAACAGGCTTTCAGTCCTTTCCGGATATCTCGACCTTACGCGTGAAATTGTCGACGATCCAAGGGTTCTCTCCTATATACGGAAGGAAGAACGTGCAGTAACGGCAATCATGCATCTCCTGAATTTTGCCGGAAGTTACCAGGACGTGGGAATGAAGGAGCCGTCGTGGCAGGACGTGGCCGATGCCGTCCGGAAATCCGCATACCTCCTCGAATTACGATATGTAACCGTGTACCTCGATATCTGCGGTCTCGAAGTATATGCCGACCCTCTCTTTGAAAAGGTATTCTATAACCTGATCGAGAATGCACTCGAGTACGGGAAGAAGATCTCAAAAATTCTGATATCAGCATCAGAATCAGGAGAATGCCTGACGATCATGGTGGAAGATGATGGCGTCGGAATTGCTGAATCTGAAAAAGAACGGATATTTGAACCCGGTGTCGGACAGAATACCGGTTACGGGTTGTTCCTTGTCAGGGAAATTCTCTCTATGACGGGTTTTTCAATACGGGAAGTGGGAGTACAAAACGCCGGTGCGAAATTCGAAATTAAAATCCCGGCTGGATATTACCGCTTTACCGGGCCGGCGGTGCCTCCCTGATAAAAGGCCCGGATGAAAGCCCGGGGCCCGGCCGGGAACTCTATACGGGAAATGTGCCCCTCTTTTTATCACCCGCCTCTCCCTGATGGAACGTTCTGTTCCCCCTTGCTATTATTATTTTCACGCCCGTATTCGGTGAAAAACAGATTATATATCCTTTTTACAGGGGTCCTGTCAATAAGAAATATCAGGGCTGCATTTACGGTGATACTGAAAAAAATAACTGCAAAGACAGTATCCCTGATAAATTCACCCCCGGTAATTCCTGCCTGCAAAGGAAGTGATGCGAGGACTGCGGCGGCAAGGCCCTTCGGCACCATGATTGCCATAATCCCAGCATCCCATTTCGGAGTGTTTTTTGGAATTGAAGCCCATATGACCGGTATGCGAAGGAGGTACAGGAGCAGGGTGAGTAAAATTCCTGCCATTATAACGGGCGTCTCCAGAAAATGCATCGAAATACCGATGTAGATGAAGAAAAAAGTCTTGAAAAGAAAGACAATTTCGGCGAAAAAGAATCGTTCGGTGGAATTAAGTTCAATCTCCCCCGGGTCAAAGTCTCTCCTGTTCAGGATATACATGTTGAAATTCTCTGTAAAAACACGTGGTTTAAAATAATCCATGTTTCCGAGTGTAATTCCAAAGGTAAGGACCCCGATGGCCCCGCTTATCCCTGACATCTCCAGCAGGCCATAGATAATGAACATAAACGCCGGTGTTGAAAAAAGAGAGTCAAATATCTGGAATCGTTTCCGTATGACCGCCCATCCGAGTGCTGCCAGGAGCCCGAAAAAGAGTGCTAAAAGAACGGACAGGAAAAATGTCTCGGTCAGAGAAAAGAAATCCACATCCGGACTTGTGGCAATCTTGAGAAGGGTAAGGACGACGACGATACTGATCACGTCGCTGAATGCAGATTCAATTGAAAGGATGGTCCTGCTTTCTTCACGAAGCCGGAGCTGGGGGAGCAGGGGAATGACGACTGCAGAGCTGGTCGCACCAAGAATTGCCCCGAATATAAGGGACGGGATCACCGGATACCCGAGTATTGTATAGATAAGGTATGCGCTGACTCCAAGCGTCGTAAAAAAATTAAAGAACGTGAGAGCAGTTGCATCCCTGAATGTGCTCAGGACGGTGTCGATCTTCAGGTTCAGGCCGCCTTCGAAAAGGATAATGATCAGCGTTAGTGTTGGAAATATCGTCCCGAATACCCCGAAACTATCGGGACTGACCAGCCCCAGTACAGGCCCTATAAGGATGCCGAAAAGCATCAGGAGCAGGAGATCAGGTATCCGTGTAAGGATGAAGATACGAAAGAACAGGTGTCCGAGAAATATCAGGACGCCGATGAAGAGGATGTATACTCCCACGTCAGTCATTCAGAAAACCATTCCCTGCTGGTGAAACCGGTCGTCCGGAACGACGGATACCCTGCCTGTTGCTGACCGGCGAGGGTCGTTTCATGCAAAAAAAAGCCGGTCCGTCACACATGGCGTATGAAAAATTTTGAAAAATGAGTTATTTTCTGAATTCAAGCACCTGGTCATATATCTTGTACTCGTTACCGTTTTTAAGCCGTTCCGTTACTTCAACCCTGTCCTTCCCGGTAGTACCGGTTAACTCGACATAATCTCCGATAACCGGAGCGGTCAACCGTGCAGTCTCGACGGTGCCGTCTGAGCGGGTGACGGTTGCATCGATATACGAGAGGAGGTTCATACCGGTACCCCCGCGGAATTCGACCTTAATTTTAGGGTCGTATGATAATGTACCCCTGCTCACTTCAACAATGATCGCCTGGTCCACGGGAATGACGTCAGTCGGGGTTGCAGTGAGGGTCGGAGGGACTGTCAGGGAAGGAGTCGGGGCCTGTGTTGCGGCCCCCTGCTGTGGACTCCCGGTACATCCTGCAGTGAGAAGTACTGCAATGATGAGTATGGCAAGGCCAATGAGACTGTGTTTCATACCAATCATTCTGGAGCCCATGATATTTTACCATTTTGCAGATACCAGCGGAATAATTACCAGATGTTTACGAATATATACCTCCCGGGATCACACCGCCCGCAGCTTTGCACTGCCCCTGTAAAGTCCCAGAATGGTCGTTTCGAAGAAAAAGTGCTTGATTGACCCGCGGCTCCGGATAACAGGGGTATGGATGCCCTGACAGATCATTGAAAATCAAGGAGGAGAAAAAAAGTGAGCACGGACCGATGCACTGTATTTATCGCACGCGGGATTGCACTCTCAAAAAAAGGAAAATTCAAAGCGGCGGCAGAGGCCTTTGAAAAAGCACTGGCGCTGGACCCTGGAAGAAGCGGGGTCAGGATCCTGCTTGGAATTACATTCATCGGGGCCGGACAGGATGAAGCGGCCGCCTCCTGCCTCGAGGATGCACTGGCCGGAACCCCGGGATCAGCCGATGCATGGTATAATCTTGGAATAGCATACTCAAACCTCGGACGGGAACGGGATGCAATTGAATGTTATGATTCTGCGATCCGGATAAATCCGGGTTTTTCAGGAGCCCGCATTAACCGGGCGGTTCTCCTCCATGGAAAGGGCGACTCTGAAGATGCCGTAAAGGAACTTGAACAGGTGATACGTGATTCTCCTGATTCTGCCGATGCATGGTATAACAGGGGAGTGATCCAGCTTGACAGGGAATTATTCAGGGATTCGTATGTCTCTTTTACCGAAGTATTGCGTATTAATCCCCGCGTGCACGAGGCATTTTATAACCGGGGCGTGGCCTGTGCAGCGCTCGGCGATTATGAGGGGGCTGTCGGGAGCTACGATTCAGCCATTGCATTATGCCCTGCCTACGGACTGGCTCTCCTGAACCGTGGGGTCTGTCTTGCTTCAGCCGGTCGTTATTCTGATGCGATCAATTCGTTTGACCGGCTGCTTCGTCTTGACAAGACACATGCCGGGGCATGGTATAACCGGGGAATCGCACTGGCACACCTTGGACAGCACAAGGACGCGGTGGAATCGTTCTCAAAGGTTGTTACAACAGCTCCGGAGAAGAGCGGGGCCTGGCGTTTAATGGGGCAGTCACTGGAGGCGCTTGGCAGAGATTCAGAGGCCCGCGAGGCATATAAAAAAGCAGGCGGGAAAACAAGTTTTAAAACAGAAATAAAAAAATAAAAACCAGTTGCCAGTATCAGATCTCTTCTACATCTTCTGACTGGCAGGACGGGCACATCGGCCTTTTTCCGATTCCCTTGAACTTTTCACCACATTCCCTGCACCGGTACGGTTTGCCGGTCACGCGTTCCGGGGGGATATCCATATCAACAGGACCTCCAACAGTACACATCTTGAATCACCTCAATAGCATCCATCGGACCGAAATAATATAAGGTTTCCCTTTGGAGCCGGAAACAGATCTTTTTCTTATCCCTGAATTATACTGCAGCATCGTAGAAAAAAATGAGAAAATAACTATTATCCGGTCAGTTTACAGCGTGGTTGGCCTGCCCGTGCCGCACTCTGTACGATGACACTCAGGTGACCGATGCCCGGGCTGTATATGCAGTCCTCATAATTCGACAGGGAGCATCTTCATTGATTTTACTACATATGATTCTGTTGAACACTTTTTTTCGTTCTCTCACTATTTCTGCCGGTATATTCATATATGGATTTTAACAGAGCGCACTATGAGCCTTCCCTGCTCACGGTTCAGCACGAAAAAAAGGGCGGGAGAATATTGCCTGCGTTTTCATACCAGCCCGATCCTCATTATTTCCAGTATTTCCGGGAGATCCAGAACGCGAACGGGATACCTGCCAATCCCCAGGAAACGGGTATCTCTGTTGGTGCAGGCAGGGGAGTCCCGGTCTGAGACGGCGATGCAGGTGTTACTGGTGTCGCTGGCACCGTTGTCGTGACCGGTGTTGCATTGGGCTGCAGGGTCTTTGAAAACAGGGCAGTCTTTCCTGCAACAACATCCACAGGACCGTTTTGTGGTATATACCCGTCGAGTGCGACCGAGACGTCATAGGCTCCCGGGGAAAGACCCGGAATGGTCAGGGGTGAGAATCCCATGAATTTACCGTCCAGGGATACCTGTGCATCAGACGGTTCGGTGGTGACATCTATGCTTCCGGTCGTCACTGCCTTTTCAAGCATGATCTCGATATCGGCATACTTCACCCCTGACAGGTCCCGTGCTGACACTGGCTCGGTGGACACATAGACGGTGCAGAGCCCTGGTGCAAGACCCCCGGAGACACGCCCGGTATTCCAGATATATTCCCACCTGTCATTTACCACGGGTACCTGGGTAAAGGTCATGGGATCACCGGTGACAACCGCTGCGTTGCTGTTGTCCATCCGTGCCCCGCCCGGAGGCATACCCGGACCGGTGACAAAGAGATAAACGGTATCGACGAGCATGACAGAGCCGTTTAAGTTGATTGAATCGCCAATCATTGCGACACGGGGAGCGGCGGCACAAGGGACCGCGATACATGCGGTGAATATCAACAGAGCCGCGATAAATACGTGCGGAGAGGCTTTTAAGGGGAAGTGTGGAACGTACATTAGAAATCGTGATAACCCGCAGACGGATAAATATTGCCATCCCCCGGAAATAAAGAGAAAACAAAAAAATGTCAGGTGATATTACCTGTTCCTGAACGGGAGGAGCTGGTCATAAATTTTATACACCTCTCCGTTTTTCATATGTGCAAACACTTCGACCCGGTCACTACCCGTCGTTCCCTCAATTGTAATTTTATCACCTATATCCGGCTTCGGGAG
The DNA here is from genome assembly GCA_002503825.1 of Methanoregulaceae archaeon UBA467. Taxonomy (GTDB): domain Archaea; phylum Halobacteriota; class Methanomicrobia; order Methanomicrobiales; family Methanospirillaceae; genus UBA467. The sequence goes on along the minus strand of DASP01000007.1, from coordinate 97,271 downwards.
AAAACCTGTTTCCACAAGGCCGTCTGACCTGGTCACCTTTACCTCGAGGCTCGAGATGAAGGAGATCCCTGTACCCCCGCGGAAGGTGGTGATGATATCAGGATGGATTGAAACCTGGTTCCGGTCGACCTGTATCTGTATGTTGTATGCAGGCGGGATTACATCGGTCGGACCGGGAACATATGAGACGGGAGCTGGGATCACCGGTGTGTCTGTCGGCTCTGGTGTCGGAGCGGGCGTTACATTTTTTTGTTCCTGTGTACATCCCGCACATGCTACCAGGACAGTAAGGATACAAACAGAGATCAGCAGCCACAACTTCATAAGAACAAGATCACCTCCCGGATATTTGAGTATTTGTATCCGGTCAGGCAGAAGGAAAAACCAGGTCCGGGCCGGTATTCAATCGAAAAGGTGGGCACGATAACTTCCCTTCTTTTCATGTCTCTCGATACGCGTGGTATCCTGGTACGGGACCCGGCCTTTATCCGGGACAATGATGGCCCATGAGCAAAGGCCGTAATCTTCATTGAAAATTACACAGAGTTCCCTTATACAGGGCTTTTTATCAACAGGGCAGAGTTTTTCAGGCATAGTGGTTCCTCAGTCCGGTAAATGCAATATGATCTGGTATCAGAACCATGAAAATTATTTTTCCCAGCGGTTCTGCCGGATTTTCATTCACCATGCATGGTAAGCCCTGTAAAAAACACCCCTCATTTCAGGTCTTTCTTCCCATGCGGCAAAGAGCTGTTTCCGGGATCTATGACCGTGCATGAGGAATGATCATACCTCTTCTGCAATAAAAAATCCGTTTCCGGAGAAAAGATAATTCAGGGCCGGGAAATGCTGCTGACGAGATCTCCCCCGGGATTATAGAGGTACGCAGTATCCCCGCTGTCATTCCAGAGGTTATCATACGGCCAGTAGAGCCGGGTATTGGTCGGGGTACCGGTCGTCCCGGAATAGACCGTGACAGTTGTACGCGGCATCAGCGTAAACGTGTATGTTGATCCGTCAGGGTTGTTCCAGTCGATAAATGTAAGGCTGTTTCGCCCGCCCGCGTTGGTCAGCCGCCAGCCGGTCATGCTCACCGGGTGCGTCCCTGTATTTGTTATCCGTACCCAGTCCTGCACGAGGTTGAGGTCACTTATGACGACACTGTCCCCGGCCGTCGTTCCGGACTGGTCTGCAGGGGCTGGTGATGGGGAAACGTTGTTGTCAGCAGGCAAAAAAGGGGACACTGAAGGGCTTGGGACCGGAACAGGTGCCTGATCCGGCAGGACCGGTTTTTTCCATGACCACCACGACGGAATGGCTGAGTGATTGATAACAGGTATCCTGGAAGGAAGGGCGGGCCTGTTAAACGTCCTGCTCCCTTCGAATGAATAGGAGGGGATTGTTCCGGTTTCAGCCTGCGAATAATACGCCCGGCTGATCCAGTCACTTCCGGTGATAGTGTTGTCATATACACTGCCGGCCGAGACCAGCTGCAGCATCGGTACACATGAAAAAACAATTATTGCGACGAACAGTAGCCAGTTCTCTCTCATATTGTATGCTCCGTTAACAGGATGTGTGTGACAGGGCTGCTTATGAAATAGTCTGATATTCACGGTTCAATGCATGCCCCTGGCAGTATCAGCTCATCCGTCCGGGTTGAATTATACAAGAAAGAAAAAGGTAAGAATTGAAAGTGTTGAGAGCGCCCCGGACAATGCAATTATCTTTTTTGGTGCGCCCGGCAGGAGAACGAGAGCCATGATGCAGAATGCAATATATGGAAGGAGCGTTGCGACTACCGAGATGACCGCGAGGACTGCGAACTGGTTTGATACCAGAAGAAGGGCGGCACTGATGACACATATCATGACAAGGGCAACCGCAGGAGTGCCGAGTGTATTCAGATCACAAATACCGGGTATTGAACACCGGTTTCCAAATGAATGCAATGTGCGGGAAGAACCGATGATATATGCGTTTATTGCGGAGAGCATGGCAATAATCCCGATAATTCCGATTATTCCCCCGCTGTCGGCATAGATCAGGGAGACTGCTGCGGCAATTGGTGCAGGAGATCCGGCAAGAATGCTGCTTCCTGCACTTCCGATTAGAGAAATATTGAGGGCCAGGTAAATCGCTGTGACAAGGACCATTACAAGAAGAAGGGCCTTTGAAACTGACCCTGTGTCCTTTACTTCATTTACGGGAATCGCACTGATCTCAAAGCCGGTGAAAGGCCAGTATACGATGAGTATCGTTGATACGAGGCCGATGGGTGCGACAGGAGGGAACGGGACCAGGTTTGAGATGTCGATGAAGGGGATGAGAACGATTGAGATTATAACGAGCGGTACAATCTTAAGGATGGTCAGAACATTTTCGGTCATCCCTGAAATCGAGATCCCTATAATGTTCATGCCGCAGAACAGGATGATAATCGCAATCTCAATTCCGAGTAGATATGAAACACCAAAAAATGAGAGATACTGTCCTATTCCTGCTGCAATGGTTGCAATTCCCGCCAGCGACCCAAAAACGTAAAGGAGGATGAGCAGTGTCGCAATTTTCTCTCCGAACATGAAATGAAAGATCGAATAAAAAGATCCCTCCCGGCCGAAGAGAGGGACGATCCATGAAAGTGAGAGTAAAACGCAGGTCGCCGAACACGCGACTATAACCCATGCAAAGAGTGATGCAGAACCCATAATCGCGGCAGCGATACCCGGGACGACAAATATACCAGAACCGATGGTGCCGCCGACACCAAGGCTCACAAGTTCTTTCATGCCGAGTGAGCGCCTGAACCCCTGTTTTTGATCCATGTATTCACCTTCCCGGGATGAATTTGACTGCGGGTCCGGGAGAGGGTACGAACGAGTTTTTATCCTGTCCCGTTACCTGCCAGACCAGTTCACCGTTTCCGTAACTGCCATGCCGTCGTTTCAGTCCCCCACGATTTTATGGAGCAGCTGTCCTGCAATTCCTCTCTTCAGGCGGATAGCATCCGATGTACACATCTCGTGGCAGCAGTAACAACGGATGCACTTCGAAAGGTCGATATGAGCCCCTGCAGAAGAGATCCGTATTGCCCCTCCCGGGCAGATTACCTGGCACTTCCCGCACCTGGTACAGGCTTCCCTGTCCACAGACGGCCTGAGGGCATAGATCTTCCCGAGATGATGGAGTGCCCTGAAAATAAATTTCTTCTGCATCCCTTTTCCTTTTCCGAGGTAGGTAGAAGGTTTCCGGTATCCCTCCACAATATACCATTCGACCGGGTCGCCTTTAACGAGGATATCACTCATATCATCTTTAATGAGCCCTCTTTTTATTGCCTCGGCAAGGACAGGAACCTCGGAAGGGTCTATGGACATAAGCCGGCAAAGTACCATGTCAAGGGCGAAGGCATTCGTCCCGGCCAGGATTACCCCGATTTTGCGGGGAGTACCGGAAGTGGGACCGTCTCCTTCCATACCAGTCACCGCATCAATTATCTGCAGCCGGGGTTTCACCATCTCGTTTAAGTCAACAATCATTCCTGCAAAGAGTGCAGGGTCATGGAACCGTGAATGGAACAGCGGTTTTTCCAGGCCGGGAATAAGTCCAAAGAGATTTTTTGCAGAGCCCGTGATGAGTGTCAGTATGTGTGTTTTTGCCTTTGATGCCACAACGATCCCGTCGGCAGTGAGAGCAGGAGAGATCAGAGGGAACTGTTTTACCACCCTGCCGTCGGGAAAGGACCGGACTTCAAACCCGGTATCATAATTAAGATCAGCCCCGGTATCGGATGCAACCCGGTCATAACCTGCCCCTTCATATGCTTTTTTCAGGTTCCGGACGGTATACCTGATACCTCCGCCCGGGCTGTCTGCAATAGTGACACGGCACCCGCGTGAGATCAGCAGGTCTGCAACAGCAGCCAGAACTTCAGGATGGGTATTGACACACTGTTGCGGGGGCATACCCTGCAGCAGGTTTGGCTTGAGGAGAATACGCTCCCCGCCGGTCACAACCGCCCCTGACTCTTCGACCAGGTCTACGGCTTTTTTCAGGGCAGAGGCGACTTCATCGTGCCCGTAACTCCCACAGCCGACAACGGCAACGATGTGTTCTCCGGATTGTAGCATCACCAGATATCTCCCGTCTTCAGGAGCAGCACGGCAGGGAAGGTCCTCATTATCTCAGGGGGAGGGAGGATTCGGGGACTGCCTGTACTTCTCCCGCGTATGGATAGATGGTGGGATATCAATGCATAAATGTACTCTAACCTGAAATGGCAGGGCCGGCCTGGAGCAGGATTTTGGGGTGTCTCCTGTTCATTATCACGGAGTTTCGGGGGCTTCGTCATCCGGGCAGAAGAGGCAGCCCCCGGCGAAATACGAAAGTGGGATCGCCCAGAGTGGAAATGCAACGATGAAATAGATCTCAAAGATGCTCAACAGCAGCCGGGCAGCCGGGGTGTCATTTCCAGACGCTGTCATGAACCCGGCAAAAAAAACCATGGCTGTAATGACCAGGTACACGAGGACTCCAGAAAGCCCGCCCCTGATGTTTGCCAGTGCTTTTATGCCGCATTTTTGCATTTTGTCCCCAGTGTCTGCTATGAAACATGGATATAAAAATCTTGTGTGACGGGCTCCTGCAACGCTATATGGATGATCCGGGCGGAATCCCGGAATAATTCGGATAGTATATTCCGGGTCCGTGCAATTCTCCACAATTCGTGATATTTTTCATCAGGCTCTTTTCAGTCCCTGATAAAGTCGAGTGCAGCAGAGTTCATGCAGTACCGTTTCCCTCCGGGCGGGGCCCCGTCGTCAAAGACATGCCCGAGGTGGGCATCGCACCGGGCACACAGGACTTCAGTCCGCTGCATACCCATTCTCGTATCCGGAGTAGTATGTATGTTATGAGCGTCAACCGGCGCAGTAAAACTTGGCCACCCCGTACCGGACCCGAACTTGTCATCAGATAAGAAAAGGCCGGTGCCGCAACAGACACAGACATAAACCCCTTTTTCATGAAATGCGTGATATTTACCTGTAAACGGGGTTTCGGTCCCTTTTTTCCGGGCAACCCTGAACTGTTCGGGTGAGAGGGCATTTCTCCATTCCTCATCTGTTTTTACAATTTTACTCATCTCCCGGGGGCTTCCGGTTTCAATATCATATATCAGGACAACCGGAAGCACCGGTGACACATCGCGTCCAGGCATGGCTCATCACCACCATGTCGCCCTGCCCTCTTTTATCTGTTCCCCCGGTGATGATGCGGGTGTATAACCCCTTCTTATTTTACTTATGAATTGCAACCCATACACAGAGCGTGAATGGAATGGATGTCCTGAAAGAACGACAGGATGGTATACTGACAATATTCTGTAACGGAAGGCTGGACGGATTCGGTGCCGGAAAACTTGAAGAAATTATCAGGTCATCACTCCACGATGATGATCGGTCCATTGTCATCGTGATGGAAAACGTATCCTACTTAAGCAGCGGAGGGATCCGTGTCCTGCTTGCATACCGGAAGCTCCTAAAAGAAAGAAACGGTCTTGTAATTCTCGCCGGCGTTCAGGAATATCCACGTAAAGTCCTGGAAATGGCAGGATTCACCACGGTTTTTCCGATCTGCAAAACTACCCGGGAGGCCGTTGCTGCAGCAGGCCGTTCTGCAGATCGCGATGATCTGCTGATGGAGATAGCCTCTCCCTCACATTCGAGAAAGGGTATGAAAGTGACCGTAGAGTCCGGATCCCCGAACCCTGCAACCCTTAAATTTATCGGCAGTCTCGAGGATGTCCTGCATGCAAGGCTGGACGCATCACATATAAAAGCGGTACGGTTTTCCGATGTTGAATACTCGCTTGGACTTGGTGCGATGGGAGACGGTGTATCCGATGCCCTTCCGTTACTCGGAGAGATGATCACCCTTCACGGTTCGATGGTATGGCTGCCGACCGACGGCAACAGCACGCCTGATTTCTTTACCCCTGCGCGCGATACCGGCGAAGTGAAGATATTTACCGCGTTTAATGTTATTTTAAACGGCACATTCAACGAAGTCCTTTCATTTGAGACCGACTCTGATACCGGGATCAGTTTTTCAGACCTTTACCGGGAAATTTTTGCATTTGCACGCGAACGGAAGAAAAAACCGGCAGGAATTGTAGCGCTGGTAATATGGGGGGTACTTGCAGGACTTGAAAGTTCAGGAATTAAAAAATCTCCGCTCCGGACGGATGCCCCGGGCGGGGACAGGAGTATCATGGACCCTGAATTTTTTGACACGTGGATTGACCATGATACCAAGCCCAGGTACCGGGGTGATACTATAGTGAGTTTTGGCATCGGTATCGATTTTGCATCTGACCTCGGGATGTATGACCCTGAGCTCCTGAAAGCCCTTTACTACATTAATCCGGCTAATAAAGGGAGTGAACAACTCTTTCTTCATAACCACGGAGTTGTATTCAGGAACGTCCCCTGGGACCCGTCTGCAAGCCTGAACCAGCAGGTGAAAAAGATCGTTACCGAAGGGGAGTTTATCGATATGCGGCACCTTCTTGATTCGACAAGGCTCCGGCGGGCAAAGGTGGGTGTGGCATATATATCGGGCATAGTCCCGGACACTCCGCTCCGGACCCCCTGACCATATTTTATTTGCTGTCACGGGTGGACCGTGAATATGGCCTGGTTCGTAATTTTCAATCATTCTATACGTTCTTTTGAAATCATTCCCGTTTTCTCATTATTCCTTTTTCGCGGTACTCCTCATCGCGACACACCCGGGGCTGATCTCCATGATTGCAGGGGAGCTTCCCCCCAATGCGACAGGAAACGTGCGTCGTTCTTTTCAAAAATAACAGAATCCCGGTTAACCCTGCCTGCAGACCCTCCTGCAGAGGGGTGGGGCAGGGAGGGTTGAGAACCTCCTGTCAGAGAATTGGATCGGACCGGTTTTTTCGAAATAAGGATGTCAACAGAGCTTATTTTTCAAAAAATATCATTTCCTTTGGACTGCGCATAAATACGTTAAAATGAGAAGTGCTGCAGGCACCAATAGTGCGGAGACAGGTATCCTGTTGTTGCGGGGGACGGCCGTCTCATCGGGGACAAGTACGGCATGTACCGGGGGAGTGCCGGGTGAACTGACAACGACATCTGTTCTGGCATCGTTATATCCGTCCATGGAAACAGTGACGGTATGTGTTCCCTCGGGCACATCTTCGAGAGATAAGGGAGTGATTCCCCTGTAACGCGAGTCTATATATACCTGTCCGCCTGCAGGGTCCGATGTTACAGAAATGGTGCCGAGGCGTATCGGTGTAAGTGTGATGGAAATTTTTTGCATCTCGTTCGGACCGGCATAGATATCTTTTGTTATGGTATGGAAACCGGTCTTTGACACCTGAACCGGATGGCTGCCCGGCTTAACGTTATAGAGTATAAAAATACCGTTTGACGGGACCTGGCCCTGCAGTGAACCGTCAAAGAATACGTCTGACCCGGCAGGGCTCGCCAGCAGGTGGATCTCCGAAGTTCCGGTGACCGGCATGGCATTCATTGTCACGTAGATATGAATGATCCGGTCTTTCCCCGGCACCGAGAGGATCGGCCCTTTATAGGAGTCATACCCTTCCTTTTTCAGGGTAAATGAAGTATAGGGGGTCTGAGTCGGATATGCGGCTACGTCGAGAATCCCGTTGCTGATCTTACCCTTGTAGTCATCGTCAAAATAGACGCCTGCACCGTCCACATTACAGTGGATACGGTAATACCCGAGTTCTCCGGCAGCCGTTTCATCGGATGGAAGGCCGGCTGCAGTGATCCCAGAAAGAATACAGAGCGAACAGATAAAAAAAACAAGGCTGATTTTAATCAAGGACATCCTCCGGTCTTTTAATGTATGGGTGGCGGCGGGCGATACTTAAATGTATCAATTCTATTATTATCACTCGCGTCCACACATTTCTCCATGTGCATGCGCCGGCGTGGAGTTCCGGACTGGAGCAGGGATGTATTTTTCATCCCCGGAGCATTCGGATGACAGGTGTACACGGACTCAGCACCGAGGCAAAGATCGGGAAAATACTTATGCTGGCAGGGATCGTGCTCGGCCTGGCCGCCCTCCTCTACCTTCTCTCTGCCGGAACTCTGCCGTTCTCGACACGCTTCTTTCCTGAACATATTCTTCGGGCAGGTGTCCTGGTTATCGCCGTAGCGAAAGCTGCAGGACTGGTATGCGGGGTGCTGGCGCTTGTCATGGCTGAACGGGAGAGGTTCCAGTGGGCCGGGATCCTTGCCGTCATCGGGTCACTTCTTCCCCCGCTTGATCTGGTTCTTCTCCTCGGGGGATTGTTCTGCCTCGCAAGCAGGGAAGGGCGGATGGAAAACCAGTCCCGACTGGCCCGGGAGAATACCTGAAAAGAATCGGGATCTCTGCAGACCCGTAAAAACATGTCCGGATACCTGACACGAAACGTCCGGAAGAAGAAGCAGAATTGTCATGATTGCGGAACGGTGATGAATGTGGCAGAAAAAATTCTTATCGCCCTTGGCGGTAATGCGATTCTTAAGCACAGAGAGGAAGGAACGGCAGAGGAACAGCTCGAAAACGTCCGCGCCACCTGCAGTCACATGGTGGAGCTGATAAAGCTGGGGTACGATATCGCAATCACCCACGGGAACGGTCCCCAGGTCGGGGATATCCTCCTCGCGTATGACATCGCAAAGACTACACTCCCGCCGATGCCCCTCGACGTATGCGGGGCGCAGAGCCAGGGTATGATCGGGTACATGCTCCAGCAGTCGCTGAAAAATGAACTGAACGGGGAAGGCATCATCAAACCGGTCATCACCGTGCTGACACAATGCCTCGTTGACAGGGATGACCCTGCGTTCCGGTCGCCCTCAAAGCCTATCGGTCCGTTTTATACTGCCATGGAAGCGGGGAGACTAAGACAGGAAAAGGGATGGACGGTGGAAAATGACAGCGGACGCGGGTACAGGCGCCTTGTGCCATCACCAGACCCGGTCAGGATTGTCGAAGGGGAAGCGATCAGGAAACTTTCAGATGAAGGGACAATCGTCATCGCATGCGGGGGCGGCGGAGTCCCGGTGTCTGCCACCGGGTCCGGTGACATCGAGGGAGTCGAGGCGGTTATTGACAAAGATCATGTCGCAGCCCTCTATGCAGCGATTATCGGCGCGGATATACTTCTTATTCTTACCGATGTGCATAAAGTAGCGCTCAATTACGGACGCGTCAACCAGAGCGATATTGATGAGATGGATTGCAAAACCGCCCGTACGTACCTCGCGCAGGGACATTTTCTTCCAGGGAGCATGCAGCCGAAAGTCGAATCGGCTCTCCGGTTCATAGCGAACGGTGGGAAAAGGGCAATAATTACATCTCTTGAAAATGCAGTCAGCGGTGTGGTCAGGGGCGAAGGAACCGTCATATACCGTTGATATGCTCAGTTCCTCCCGGAAACCGTCGGGATGTGACCTCCCTGAAAAGGTTTAATATACGGTGTTTGCCGCAATCGCTTCCATTAAATGAATCAGGTGTTCAAAACAGTCATGTATGATGATTCCGGATCCGGGGGAACAAGGGAGGAGCGCTCACCAGAGGCCTGTGACACAGGTTCACACCTGCAGGTGTCCCGTATGCGGGTACGAGATGCCCGAACCTCCGGCAACACCCTGTTATACACTGAGGTGTCCGCGATGCGAGGCAGTGATGTCAGGAAGGCCGATGTAATCCACCGGGATAACACTGGACCAGGAGCCTGAAATTGACAGTGCAGCACTCCGGATAATCCATTATAAACAATTAAATAATGAAAAGAGGCCAGGGCCGAGACTCGAACCCGGGTCGGGGGATCCACAGTCCCCTAGGATGACCAACTACCCTACCCTGGCAGATGTACCCTTCTTATTTTGTTATTTTCGCTATTTAATATATCTCCCCGGGACAGGACGCGCTGGTGGATGGTGAGTGATTATTAAGAGCCCGCGTGTGCATATACATAGCAGGAGCGGTGAGCGGCAGGTGGAATGCACGTGAAATTGCACGGCGCAATAATTAGATAATGTTCCAGGATGCTCATCGCATCGTGTGTCAGATGACCGGAACCATGCCGCTGTTACGTGGAGTGTGAAGAGGATGTCAAAAAAACAGAATATAAGAACGCCCATTGTCTGTGTGCTCGGGCACGTAGACCATGGTAAAACATCATTGCTTGATCGCATCCGCGGGTCGTCTGTTGTAAGCAGTGAAGATGGTGCAATTACCCAGCATATCGGAGCGACAATTGTCCCGATTGACGCTATCGTCAGGATGAGCGCAGCAATGGAGAAGATGTCCCTGACGGTACCGGGGCTCCTTTTTATTGATACCCCCGGCCACCATGCGTTTACCACGTTAAGGGCCCGCGGGGGGGCACTTGCTGATATGGCGATTGTCGTGGTAGATATTAACCAGGGATTCCAGCCGCAGACAATAGAAGCGCTCCAGATCCTCAGGAATTTTCGGACACCATTTGTTGTCGCCGCAACAAAGATCGACCGTCTCCACGGGTGGCGGGTTCACAAGGACGAACCATTTTTAAAAACATTTGAAAAACAAAATGACCGTGTAAAAGAGCTGCTTGAAACAAAAATGTATGAAATTGTCGGAAAGCTCTCAGATATGGATTTTTCATGCGAGAGGTTCGACCGTGTTTCAGATTTCCGCAGGAACCTGGCCATCGTACCATTGAGTGCGCACACCGGTGAGGGAATTGGTGAACTGCTGATGGTGATGGTCGGCCTGGCACAGCGGTACATGGAGGATAAGCTTGAAATGAGCGTGGATGGTCCTGGCACCGGGACAATCCTTGAAGTGAAGGAAGAACGCGGACTCGGGCCGACACTCGATGTTATCCTTTATGACGGGACTCTTTCCGTCGGTGATGAACTCGCAGTGGCCAGGCAGGACGGCATTACGTTTACCAAGGTCCGGGCCCTCCTGAAACCGCGGCCGATGACTGAAATCCTTGTTGAAGACCGGTTTGAAAGAGTAAAATCGGTAACTGCCGCTGCAGGAATTAAAGTCTCTGCCCCAAATCTCGAGGGTGCGATTGCCGGGTCGCCGGTGCGGGTTGTGAGGGGTGACCACGAAGAGGTGGCGGAAAAGATTCGGAAGGAGATGGAAGAGATCAATGTCACCCTCTCCCCCGAGGGAGTAATAATCAAGGCCGACACGATAGGGGCGCTTGAAGCTATCTGCAAGGAACTTGACGGAAAGGAGATCGGGGTGATGAAAGCGGAGGTGGGGCCGGTCAGCAAGCATGATCTCATCGATGCGGAAACAATAAAAAATCCATACTACCGCGTCCTCATCTGTTTTAACACCCCGATCCTCCCAGATGTCGCCGACATGATCAAAGACCCCGCATACACCCACGTGAAGGTCTTTGAAGGCAGGGTCATCTACCAGCTGGTGGATAATTACCTCGAATGGAAGGATGAACTCAAGCGAAAGCTCGAACAGCAGAAATTTGAACAGATTATAATGCCGGCAAAACTCCGCGTTCTTCCTCACTGCGTCTTCCGGCAGAGTAACCCTGCTGTTGTCGGGGTTCGGATCCTCGGGGGAAAACTCCGTACAGATGTGAATCTCATCCAGACTGACGGTAAAAAGGTCGGGCACCTGAAATCCATGCAGCTGAACCAGGAAAATATCAGGGAAGCGGAAGCAGGGTCGGAAGTCGCGATCTCGATTGAAGGGGCTACTGTCGGGCGGCAGCTCAACGTGGAAGATGACCTTTTCGTCGATATACCTGAACGGCATGTCAAAGTTCTTGAAAAGGAGATGCTTTCACACATTCCTGTGGCGACGCAGGAGATACTGGGTGAGTTTACCACGATGAAGAGGAGATCAAATCCGTTCTGGGGTAAGTAGTATTTAATAGATATCTCGCAAAATATAGTGGGTACTTCTCGGGAGATCATACCTGAGCCCGGATGTCCGATATGGACGGTATCCCGGGGATCACATATGATACCATCCGGGACTGATGGGGCGCACAGGATATTTGTGCATCTGATGAGATATTATTACAAAGGAGATAGAGAGAATGGTAGAATTTAAAATTGTGTTATCTGACGCAAAGACCGGGCGTGCCTACAACGTAGATGTCAGCGGCGGAGCTGCCGGTGGTCTTGTCGGGAAAAAAATTGGTGACGATATCGATGCAGGAGTATTCGGTCTTGCCGGATACAGGATGGAGCTCACGGGTGCATCTGACCGCAACGGCACCCCCGCACGCAGGAACCTGCCCTTTGCCGGACGCAGGCGGCTCCTCCTTGCCACGGGTGTGGGGTTTAAACCCGTAATGGACGGGCAGCGAAAGAGAAAATCTATCCGGGGCAATGAGATAACCGCTGATTTTGTCCAGATCAATGCAAAGGTTACGCAGTACGGCGAAAAACCGCTGGAAGAAATTTTTGTAAAACCGGTCGCAGAAGAAAAAGCTGCGTGATAAAGCAGCATCAATCTTTTTTCAGAACGTGGTCCCTTAATACGGGTAGTACGTCCTCAAACGGGACAGTATATTTCCTTGCCAGAATAACAACTGCAGCTTCAGGCCTGAGATTTCCATCAAACCCGTCCCTGATGAGAGTGTTCATCTCTGATACCAACGCCGTCAGCTCTTTTCCTGTTGCCTTCACAATCCGGTTCAGCAGCTCCTGGTAAGGATCGGACCGTTCAAAGATGGAGGATGAAGGTTTAAACCCGAGAGGGATATCGATTGAAGAGATATCAAAACCGGGTTTAATCATATCTCCCTCATATACAATGAGCCCCTCTTCGGCAGCCCGTGCGAGTAACTGGTTTGCCTGTTCAATGGTCATCCATTTCCGGTCGAATGCAAGGTAATACACGATCTCGTTCTTTTTTAAGTGTTCTTTTCGTGTATGTCTGAACGGCGCCGCAATCGTGACGTGAAGGCTCATCTTACCGCCCCGGCTGCATGAGACCTGCCGTCCGCTCCGGATGCATATGCCTGATACATGGTTCCTGTATAATCTTTGCCTGTTCCTATCTGATAACTCTTCACCTGTGGGCTGTAACAGAATAACAGATGAGGATTGATGTATAAGGTGGGGGTTAAAATATCAGGGTGAGCACGAAAAATGTGTGTCTGTTCCCGTCGCACAGGTTAAAGTGTGGAGACTTGTTTTCGGAAATCAGGCAGGTTCCGGTATTTATACCTGAATAAGGTATAAGAGTCATCTTATTCGTTTTGCATGGTGGAAATTATTTTACGGGTATTCAGAACAGGGGGGGTTTCACCGTTTGCATCCGTGATGCATCAGGAAATTCAGTATGACTGACAACGGTATGCAAAAATATCGTGTAATATTCCACATGGATGAAGCGGCCAAAGCAGGGGAATTATTTGCCAGTGTTTTAAAACCTCCTGAATGATATGCCGGGCGGGCAGGTCATGATTGCGGTACTGGTCAATGGAAGGGCTGTGATGATATCCCGGAAATATAGCAGATCTCTGTCAGATATCAGTATGCTAACCGGAAAAGGGGTTGAATTCCGTGTCTGCAATAACAGTATGCAACATTTCGGGCTCGACAAGGCAGATATCCCGGAATTTGCTGGAATTGTTGCGAGCGGGGCAGGTGAACTGGCCAGGAGAGAGCACAAGGGCTGAGCATATATGAAGCCTTGAATAACCGGGTAACAAGGACCATCGTGAAGCGGACCCGTCAATGTGCAAACCGGACCGTTGTGGGAAGAGGCGTGGTGCGCGCAGAAGTGTTGCCATCCCGGTTATCTGACTTCGGATCTCTTTTTTCGTGATTTTAAATCCTGTGTACGGGTTATCCGGAAAAATGCATATCCGGGAATGTCTGTAAAAACGGGTTCGTGTGAACTCATTCACACGGTGCCAGGGCAGTCCCGGGTCTGAATTTCGCTGAAGCAAAGTCGATTATTATATTAAACCTCTAATTTAAAAGAAAATCCATAATTGAGCAAAATAATCCGATATTTATTCAGCGTTATGTATCCATCACAAAATATATATTTATCATAATTGTAATATAGATCCGGCAGAAGTCGTATCCTTTTTCAGGTCCTCCTCCTACACCATCATCAACAGGATACGGCTTTTGAATACTTTATAACCTGTATTGCTTTAGCAGGCAGTCATTCTACCCGGAAATCATACAGAATCCGGCATTGAAGCCCCGGGGTAGCTGTATAACTGCTGATTAAAATCAGAAAAACGTAAACACACAAAAAAATTATTCGATAAGGACTGCGTTGATGACGCCGTCCTGTCCGGGCCTGCTGACGATTTTTGCCGGGCCGATCTCGGTTCTTATGATTGCACCCTTGGTGAGGAGATTTCTTCTCACGAAGTTCGGGTTTGCACCATTTTGTTCCACTGTCTCAATTTTTACCTTTTTGATCTCGCCGTTTGCACGGTTTGCGACATTGGCAAAATTCATCCGCATTGCACGTACTTTGTGGTTACCGCCATAAACGCGAACGATACGGCATCTTACGTCACCGATATGGGTATCAGCAGGTGCTGATCCAATCTCGGTTCTCCTCTTTCCCTGCGACGGCCTGTACCGGCCACCGGTTGACTGCCTTATTGACCTTCCTTGCCAGAGCATGTATTTTTCCCCTGCGCCTGCATAAATTCTGTAGAGTTAATTCCCTATCAGAGTGCCTTTAATATTTCTCGGGATGGCTATATAACAACTATGATCATCGGAGGAGTGCTTCGACGAGCTGAGCCACGCCGTCCCCTGTCTTTAAGTTTGTACGGAAGACCGGCATGGACGGGTTATAACGGTGAATGTCCTTTTCCATCCGATCAAGGTCAGCCCCGACCAGTGGTGCCAGGTCGATCTTGTTGATCACCCCGATATCTCCTCCGCGGAACATCATCGGGTGCTTGTTGACGACATCGTCACCCTCGGTTGAACTGACGACCACGATACGTTTCTCGGCTCCGAGCCTGAAGTCGGTCGGGCAGACCATGTTGCCGACATTCTCAATAAAAAGAATGTCTATCTCATCCAGCGGGAGATTTTCGATCGAATGCTCGACAATATGAGCATCGAGATGACACTCCTTTCCGGTGTTTGCATTGACGGCCGGAATCCCAAGCGAGCGGATACGTTTGAAATCGTCATCCCCGTACACGTCACCTGCGATTGCACCGGCACGAAGATTTTTCCGGGCAAGGTGGGGGACTATCTGCTCGATCAGAGCGGTCTTTCCCGAACCAATCGCACCGAGCAGGTCGAATGCACGCACACCATGGTTTTTCATATGTGCTGCATTTGCATCTGCAATGCGATTGTTGACGTCGTATACATCCTTTTCAATTCTGACGTCGATATGATGCATTGTAACTGGTTGGATGGGACACTGTTTATAGGTTCACACTCAAACATGTAACACAGATGAAAGGAGAGCGCATTCTCTACCCCTGTTATTTCAATGCCGCCCTCAAGCGGAGCGAGGGAAGGCGGATCCACAGGTCCCGTGCCATAAAAGACCCGGTTCTTGCAGACCTCGAGAAGGCGGTAAAAAAGTGCGGGCTGACCTGTCACACCGAACAGAAGCATCACCCTGCCTACTGGTGGAAGAAAGAGGGAAGGGTTGTCGTTGCGTATGACAGGAGCAAGGAACATCTCTTAAAAGCAGTTGCCGGGAAACTCGAGGTGAAGAAATGACCGGCCTGTACGATCTTCACACCCACACGACAATGACCGACGGGGAGATGCTGCCGGTCGAACTCCTCAGAAGGATGTCGGTGCTTGGATACACGACAGTTGCAATCACGGATCATGCAGACCGGTCGAATGTAACGGAGCTTGTCGAAAAAGTAGGGAGAGTGAAGGAATCAGCGACACTGTTCGGGATAAATCTTCTCTCCGGTGTTGAGATTACCCATGTTCCGCCGTCTGAAATAGCGATTCTCGCGAGGATGGCACGACAGGCCGGCGCCGATGTCGTTGTTGTTCACGGTGAAACGATAATGGAACCGGTGGCACCCGGGACAAACCATGCGGCATGCTCCTGCAGGGATGTCACCATCCTGGCTCACCCGGGATTTATCACCCCTGAAGAAGCGGAAATCGCAAGAGAGAACGGGGTGGCCGTCGAGCTGACCTCCCGGGGTGGACATAACCGCACGAACGGACATGTTGCCCGGATTGCAATGGCCGCAGGGTGTACGCTGGTGGTTGATTCAGACGCGCATGCTCCACATGATCTCCTTGATAAGCGCGCGAAATTTAACGTTGCAACCGGAGCCGGACTCACCGATACCCAGAGCCGCGAGGTATTATCTTTAAATATTGAAAAACTGTTGTTACGTTGAAATTCATATTTATATCTTTACGAAAATTTTATATATAAATGAAATATATATATATAGATTACTAAATCATTCCTCTGCTTTATTAAGACGCAGAGCGCCCGAGGTTTATCTTGATCGTCATTGGCAGTGTTTTGCATACCATTGGAGAGCGTCTTTTAGTCGTTGAGTGCGATGCTGCGCGCCTGCCAAAACTCTATGGTGAAGTTGTTGACCGTAGGATGAGACCTGTCGGGAAGGTTATGGATGTATTTGGCAATGTTTCCACACCGTATGCAGCAGTGCTCTGCAAGGGCGCCTGCGGAACGAAGGTGGGAGAGAAACTGTTTATAAAATAGAAGGAGATTCGAGATGCAGGAAGTTGAGAAGTTAAAAATCCTCCAGAATGAGCGCGAAGCCCTCAAAAACAGGCTTAAAGAGCGTGTAAAAGAGCATGAGAAGAAGGCCGAGGATCACACCGAGACCGTCTGCCCTGAGTGTGGCAGCAGGCAGCTGGTGCATGATTACGAGCGGGCCGAACTGGTATGCCAGAGCTGTGGACTTGTCATCGATGACGATTTCATCGACAGGGGTCCGGAATGGCGTGCATTTGACCATGACCAGAGGATGAAGCGCTCCCGTGTGGGCGCACCCATGACCTTCACCATCCACGATAAGGGTCTTTCGACCATGATTGACTGGAGAAACCGTGACTCCTACGGGAGGGCAATCTCCAGCAAGAACCGTGCCCAGCTCTACCGCCTGCGCAAGTGGCAGCGGCGGATCAGGGTGTCCAACGCGACAGAGAGGAACCTGGCATTTGCCCTTTCCGAACTTGACCGTATGGCATCGGCGC
Source organism: Methanoregulaceae archaeon UBA467 (assembly GCA_002503825.1). Classification (GTDB taxonomy): domain Archaea; phylum Halobacteriota; class Methanomicrobia; order Methanomicrobiales; family Methanospirillaceae; genus UBA467. The sequence goes on along the minus strand of DASP01000007.1, from coordinate 80,025 downwards.
TTGGTCTTCCCAGGAATGTCAGGGAGACCGCTGCGGTCGTATACCGTGATGCAGTCGACAAGAACCTCATCCGTGGAAGGAGTATCGAAGGTGTCGCAGCAGCAGCACTTTACGCAGCCTGCAGGCAGTGCAGCGTCCCGAGGACGCTTGATGAAATTGCTGAAGTATCCCGTGTCTCAAGAAAGGAGATTGGAAGAACATACAGGTTCATTTCCCGTGAACTCGGGTTAAAACTCCTCCCGACCTCGCCGATCGACTATGTGCCCCGTTTCTGCTCGGGTCTCAACCTCAAGGGCGAGGTGCAGAGTCGTGCCGTAGAAATTCTCAGGCAGGCAGGAGAGCGTGAACTTACCTCCGGCCGCGGACCGACAGGTGTAGCCGCAGCTGCCATCTACATCTCCTCCATTCTCGGCGGAGAACGCCGTACGCAGCGTGAAGTGGCCGAAGTCGCCGGGGTTACCGAGGTAACCATCCGGAACCGGTACAAGGAACTGGCAGAGAAGCTTGACATCGAGATCATCCTCTGATCACACCTATACTATTTTTCGCGTAAACCCGTATGTGCCGGTGAGGAGAGCAGAAGAGGAACAACTATATCCAACCGCAAGATACCTATTACACCGCATTTCAGGGCTTGTAGATCAGGGGTAGATCGTTACGTTCGCAACGTAAAGGCCGCGGGTTCGAATCCCGCCAAGTCCATAAGATCTGATTTTTTAGTTTTTTTTTGATTTTAAATTATTAATTAAGACTCTTTGCGTGGATGTTGGAAATTTTAAATTTTAAAGAATAGCACTATGAGGTAATTGTTACCCCGCAACCCCGCATGATATACGCGGCCGTCCCCGACGGGCCCCCCGCCGGCGGTTTCAGCGATTATTTCGTGATTTATTCAGACAGGAATTTCTTGCCGGACTTTTAAAACAGCGGGGACATTCAATCAGGAAGTAATATATGATCCGGAGTAGACATATAGAGGGCACATCTGAAGGGCTCGTAGATCAGGGGTAGATCGTCACGTTTGCAACGTGAAGGCCACGGGTTCAAATCCCGTCGAGTCCATTAATTTTCTGATTTTTAATTTTTTGAGAATGCTTTCTCTTCAGAATTTCAATGAACTGAAAGAGCTGTTCAAATCAGGAATAAGAAAAGCGGTGACCGGAGGTTGCCCCGGATTCAAAAGGCGGAGCCTTCGGTCTGCAAAAGAGAATGCCACGGGTTCAAATCCCGTCGGGTCCATTAATTTTCTGATTTTTAATTTTTAATTTTTTGAGAATGCTTTCTCTTCAGAATTTCAATGAACTGAAAGAGCTGTTCAAATCAGGAATAAGAAAAGCGGTGACCGGAGGTCGCCCCGGATTCGAAAGGCGGAGCCTTCGGTCTGCAAAAGAGAATGCCACGGGTTCAAATCCCGTCGGGTCCATTAATTTTCTGATTTTTAATTTTTTGAGAATGCTTTCTCTTCAGAATTTCAATGAACTGAAAGAGCTGTTCAAATCAGGAATAAGAAAAGCGGTGACCGGAGGTTGCCCCGGATTCGAAAGGCGGAGCCTTTGGTCTGCAAAAGAGAATGCCACGGGTTCAAATCCTGTCGGGTCCATTAATTTTCTGATTTTTTTATAATAGTGATGATGCTGTTAGGAATTACAGGGCAGGAAAAACGGTAAATCTGTGGTAATCCGTCTTGTTTTCATAAAATTATACCAGATTAACTCAATTCAGTACTATTTTGTTGCAGCGAGGATGTAGTATGTCTTGGCTGGTGCAAATCTCTGATACCAGGGCTGTTGCGCTTTCTGCATCTCGCGGATGTACCTTAAATCGCGGACCCAGATTCGAGTAAACCCTGCGTGCTCCAGGTCGGATACCATTGTCTCCTTCGGTACTCCCCCGTCATACGGGAGCTGGCTCCGGAGTTTTTTATCATAGTGGCCGCCATGGGTATGGCCGAAAATCCTGGTCAGCCCGTCGCTCAATATCCGTTTCGCCCGGATTGTAAAGCTCCTGTCTTTCCAGATACCTTCGATGATAAGCACCACGCCCCCGTTTTTTAAGACACGGTGCCATTCCTTCAGGGCAATATCAGGGTGAGGGAGCGTCCAGAGGAGGTGCCGGTTGACAACCACGTCAAAATACCCGTCACAGAACGGAAGGTGTTCGGCATCCCCCACCATCAGCTCAATCGTTAGTTTTTGTGCATATGCTTTCTCGCGTGCTTTTGCAATCATCGCTTCCGAAATATCGACCGCTGTAACCTGGTGCCCCATCTCTGCAAACAGAAGGCCCATGGCGCCCGTTCCGCTCCCCACATCGAGTACCCTCCGGGGTGAATCCGGCAGGTCCCGGTTCAGTTCCTGTTTCCATGCGACTTTCTCTTCGCCGGTCCCGATCCCGTGGCCCGGACAGCTGTCATACAAAACTGACGATTGATCCCAGCTCTTCCGGATGGTATCCTTGATCTCGAGGTCAATCATATTTCTACCATATTGTATCTCGCATTATGATGGTTTATCAGAAGTTTTGGATAAACTTTTCATTTTTCGACAGTGAAAGTAATCACTTGGCGGTTCAAACCAAATCTGCCATTTTTCCATCTCATTTTTTGAATGGGGCAGGCTGAGTTGTTATCCTGAATAAGATGAGGCGCTATGTACAGCAATGAGGCTGTTACGAATTTCAGGTCAGGAAAAGCGGAGAGCGGAGGTTGCCGTAGTTTCGAAAGGCGAAGCCTCCGGTCTGCTAAAAGAGAATGCCACGGGTTCAAATCCCCTCGGGTCCATTAATTTTCTGATTTATTCTTGCCGGGAATAAGCTCGATTCAGACGCTGAAAGAAAATAATTCGTCAGGCATGAATTACCCTGACCTGACAAAACCAAATCAGTCAATCCAGTCCAGAAGTTTATTTGTCGGGACTTTCTGAATTCTCACCCGTGTCGGTTCCTCGTGGACCGGTTCCGATGCCGGTTCTGAAGAGATATCCCCGAGATCCTTGTAATCCGGAAGAATATCACGCTCACGGCTGATATGGGTCTCATCAGCCATGATAATTGGTTTTGCCGGGGCTTTTTCCATATACACGGATGAGGGTGGCAATGAGGATATATCGGCCTGAAATTGACCATGCCGTGAAAGAAGAAAATCAATAAACTCATCGACCATGCGCTGCTCTTCCGGAGGCAGGCGGGATACCTTTTCGTCAAGCATGCCAATCAGGATAATTCTCCCTGTTTCATTCAGGTAGTACCTCTTTCCTCATATTTCTAATCCCCTGAAAGCGCATTTAAGGCCGCCTGTGCCATGACAGCGGGCCTCACTGATGTGCCTGCATGTCTCCGACAAGCCAGAGGACCCTGCAGCTGTGTTCTGTAAGAGATGTGAGAATATAGGCCTCGTCAAGGGTTTTCCCGCCTGCAAATGTCCCATGTCCTGATACTATCACGACCTGTGAAAGACAGAGACCTTCTGAAACATTCCTTGCGATCTCGTCTGATCCCGGTTTTCCCTGGACCACCGGGATCATCGGACAGAACATCTCTCCTTCACTGTCACGCGGGATAATCTCATCGTAGACAAGCGATGCACCAACCGCATATGCAGGATGTGCATGGACAATTGCAGTGTGCCGGGTCCGGCGATAGATCTGCCGGTGAACGCGGTACTCACTTGATGCTTCAGGGGGAACATCGCCGTGCAGGGGAACAAAGACCGGAGAACCCGGGTCATCAAGATATGAGCCTGTCCTTGTGATGTAGAACCCGTCACCCGCCCGGACACTCATATTTCCAAAGTTTGCAGCAACAAGACCGTCCCTGTGCAATCGCGTTCCTATACGTTTAAATTCCTGATCAAGCATTCCTGACATCTCCTCTTTCCACAATACCCTTTTGCATATTCAACCAGATGAGCATGTACCTGTCGATATGTCCCGGCATCTGCAGGAAGAACCTCTTCGAACAATCTTTTTAAGCCGCCGTAATTACCTTCGATGCCGGCACAGGTACAGATTTTGTGTGTGAAGGCATCGATGACAAACGACGGGCGGTCCAGCGCGTAACACAGGATGCTGTCTGCGGTCTCCTCCCCGATCCCTTTCACAGAAAGGAACCTCTTACGGAGCTGACCTGTCTCATGCCCTGCAAGAGCCTCCACGCCACCGAATTCCTCCATGATGCACGCCGCACACGCCTTTAACCGTGCTGTTTTGAGGCGGTAATACCCTGACGACTTCACCGCTGCTTCAATCGTCTCCGGATCGGACGTATGGATGGCAGGTATGCTACACAAATTCCTCTCTTTCAGTACTGCAAGTGAACGCTCAGCGTTTTCCCACCGGGTTGCCTGGGCAAGCACGGCACCGATGATTATTTCATCGGCACATTCAGCGTTCCACCAGTCAATTTCTCCGTATACCCGGAAAAGGATTGAAATAATCAGGTCTATGTTACCTGAACTGGATGCCGACATCCCTCATCCTGTTAAACCGGGCAATATTAAGGAGCAGGGGTGTCAGGCACTCCACCATGCACGATGCTGCAAGGGGTCCGGCATCATACGACTTGACATGTGATACACTGTCAATCAGTTCCATCACCCGGATTTTTGCGGCAGGGTCATCACCACACACCGGGACCGCGAGGTGCAGGTCTTCGGTGAGGGCCTTCCATTTATTAGCGGCAACGGTGTTGAATGCGGTGCAGAGGCGAGTTTCAGGCGGGAGGAGACGCTTTATCATTAATGCTGCAGATCCCTCGGCCGGCGGCGTATACACAAAATAATCACGTTTTTCCATCGGATTAACCGGGGAAATAACAATTTTATCCTCAAATCCGTTCAATGTTGAAAGTGTAGGCTCCACATGCCGGAAAGGAATCGCAAGGATGATGATATCCGAGCGGTCGATGGCCTCCTGGTTGCTGACGCCGCTGCAACTGCAGGGGAGGCCAAGGCCGGCCAGTGTGCTGAGGCAGCACTCGCTGGAGTGAACCGCTTTGTCAGCCTCACGGGAACCGATTACAACGTCATGCTGCGATGAGAGGCGCATTGCAATGCCTTCACCGATATCCCCGGTACCTCCGACGATTCCTACTTTCAATTAATCCACCAGCGGTGTAATCATCGACTCGAGTGACTCTTCACTGGTCACTCCTTCGAGAGTTCGTATGACTTTACCGTCTTTTTCGATTATCAGAGTCGGCACTACACGGATACCGTATTTATTGGCCAGCTCCATATTCTGGTCGACGTCGATTTTTCGTATTTCGACCTTATCTCCCATTTTCTGCTTCAGGTCTTCAAGTATGGGCCCCTGCCGTTTGCATGGCCCGCACCAATCCGCAAAAAAGTCCAGTAAAACCGGTTTACTCATTTGAACTACCTTGGAAATAATCACCTAAAAAACAGATAAAGGTTTTTATATTTATTATTTGGACAGGATGCCCATGATTATCTTACCATATGCAGGCCGCGTAATGGTCACACCGATCAGCACACCAAGGATGGTGATGAGTGCGAATCCACGCAGGGATGAAAGATCCATGAGGACCAGCGGAAGCATTGCGATGACCACGGTTGATGCCGAGATCACAATAATACCCAGCGCCCGTGTGAGCCGTTTCTTATAGAGGTTTGGCGACGGTACACGTCCTTCATGGAGCACTTCATCGGTAATGACCACCAGCTGGTCGATACCTGTACCGAGCACTGCAATCAGACCGGCAATACTTGCAAGGTCCAGTTGCTGGATAAACGTCGATATCCCGAGCAGGATAACAATCTCGGCCATGTTGATGCCGATCATCGGGAGCACGATTGATGGCTCGCGGTACCTGAAGTAGACCGTTACCGCCACTGCGAGAAGTGCAAGCAGCCCGGCAACTACACACATCATCTTGAAATAGTCACTCAGTGCCGCAGGGACGAATCCTGACCCTGCAACGCTGACATCCACGGGCAGGGCACCTGCCCTGAGATGAATTTCAAGGTTCTTTGAGGCCTCCAGTCCTGCCGTACCCGAACCGGTTGACGCATAGAGCTGGCGTATTGTCTCGGTTCTCAGTTTTGCGGCAAGGTCTTCAGAGAGCGGTGCGCTGTAGACTACCTTGTTATCGAGGAGCATGTTGAGCTTGTGGTTGTTCGGGTCATTGACGGCCCCGTATTTAATAGCCCCGTCCCTGAACTGGGTCGATCCGGTATCACTCAGAGTAAAAGCGACTCCCCAGTTATTGCTGCCCGGGGGTTCCTGGCTTGGTTTTCCAACGCTGGTGATTACGTCCCCGTAAAGTACATGCTCGGTCTCATTAGCGGTAGTTTCGATCCGGATTTCGAATTTACCCTGCTTACCCACGATCTCCTTTGCCTGTGCCATGCTGACACCTGCAAGTTCGACCCTGATGTAGTGGGTTATACCGTTCAGACCTGTCAGCGGGTTGACTTTTGCGTCCTTGGTCCCGAGGTTATTTATCTTATTCTCGAGGATGCGTTTGACATCATCTGCGGTTTCTTTTGAGACACCGACTTCGTAGGATGTCAGGGTTCCGCCCGCTGCCGTGAAGGCCGTTTCAAGTTCATCGCGTGTGTAATATTTCCTTATTTCCAGTTTATTGTCAGCAATACGGTAAATATCAGCATCAAGCGATTCCTGCAGATCGGTTATGAATTCGCTGACAGGCCGGGCGGTATCAAATCCGACGACTTCTGCCTTGAACTCCATCTGCAGCCATGTGCCGGTCTGCAGGTCGAGACCGAACTGGAGGTTCGTGGTGAGCTTCCCGTCTTCGAAATGCGGGTTGATTGCAATAACGGACAGGACGACAAGGATGATTACGAGGGCAACCTGCCAGTTTTTCACAATAGCAATAATTTCTTTGCTGTTCATCGTCCACCCCTCGATCTGACGTACCACTTGATAATTCCGGCATTGGTGAGCCAGGTGTTGAGCATGTCAATGAAGAGGCCGAATAGAAGGACAACTGAGATCTCCCAGATTACGGTGATCTGGCCGATGAATGCGACAATCCCCATAGCTGCAATGGCCGCAATGGTGGTTGTGGTCATGATGATACCGGTACGGAAGGCCCCGCTGAGTTTCTCTTCCAGTTTCCCCTGCCGTTTCAGCACACGCATGGTAAGCAGGATGTCACTGTCTACGGAATAACCGATGAGCATGAGGAGAGCTGCAGTCGTAGCGAGCGAAAGTTCAATCCCGACAAGGTTCATGCACGCGGCGGTCATCACGATATCAGCAAATGCTGACAGCACGACTGCACCGGCCGGAACAATTGTCCGAAACGCCACAAAGACCACGATCATCATCCCGATAAAAGAAAATACGAGAGCGATGAGTGCCTGTTCCTGAAGAGTCTCTCCAAACGAGGCGCCGATCTGGTCAATCTTTGCATCGGGGTACTGATCCGCTATCAGTGTAGCCAGTGACTGAAGTGTGGCATCGTCCATCTGGCCAAACTTCAGGTATTTACCGTTGTTGATACTCTCTCCTATCGAGATCAGAGGATATTCGGCGAACGTGGACCTGAGCTCTTCAACGCTGCTGGTTGAAAAGAGGGTCACCGCTGTTCCACCGGAAAAATCGATCCCTGGTTTGACCGGCATACCTGTCATCGCCATCGTGTATCCAAGCGAGGCGAGAGCAAGTATCAGTATCACCATCGGGATGATTACCATCTGTTTGGGAGAATATCGGTTTACGTCATAGTTGATAAATCCCATATCATATTACGTTGTGTGAGAGAGGGTAAAATCCTTCGGATATCAGTGACTGAAAACTGGTGTAAATATATCAATATCATGGGATTCAGGATTTTCCGGTGATGATGAGCGGAGATATTTTACGTTATATGAAAAAACCGGCGTTATCTGTGGTTGAAAAACAAAAGGCATAAATAAAGGACTGGGTTAGTACCATTCATGAGATCTCCGGCTGAGATCAAGGGTCTTATTGAGTCACGTTTAAAAAAATACATCTCACGTGACAGGACTGGCATCAGGAGAGCGATGCTCCAGCTCTTTTTAAAAATCAGGACTCTCACTATCGCACAGATATTCGAAGAGCTGAATAAGAAATTTGTGATAAGCTACCATTCGGTCGCTGCAATGGTAGGGATTATCGCCTCCAGGATCGGGATTCTTCATGTTGCCAGAACCGGCGATGGATCCCAGACGGTGTACCGCCTGAAGGAACAGTATGCCGATATTGTCTTCCGCATCGTGTCGGATGCATAACCGGCGTCCCGCATGCAGCGAGATCATAATTTTTTTTAATATTGCCTTCGTATGATGAGAGCATAATGTATGCTCACCCTGATGATCAGATTCATCCTGAAAATATCAGCATTGCAGACGAAGTCATAGCGTATATACAGAAAAGAAAGTGTGATTTCAGGGTTTCAACCTCCTGCGGGGGCCCGATGCTCCTTCCTGTCAATATGAAACCCCCGAAGCCGACCGACCTGCAGGTGAAGGCCGGGGACTATACCATATTCATATCAGTCCACCAGATACGATACCTTCATTCGATCCATATGGATATGATACCCCTCTTCTTTGAGCACATTGAGGACAGACCGGTTGGAGAATGACATTTGTTGAGCTCGAGCATACCGCAGATGTAATGATCAGGGTCAGTGCACGGTCATATGAGGAACTATTCCTTGAAGCCGCACGTGCACTGATGACCGTTATGTACGGGGCGACAGCGGAAGGAACGGTCTGCTGCGACGTTAATGTTGACTCTGCAGACCAGGAAGGACTTATTCATGATTTTCTCTCAGAGGTGCTTTATCTCTCTGAAGTAAACAGCATAGTGTTTTTTTCAGGAACCGTCAGAATTCAGGATAACACTTTGAGCGGGATCCTCTGTGGCGGGACGTTTGACCCGGAAAAACACAGGGGAGGCAGCGAAGTAAAAGGAATATCCTATTCAGGGTTAAAAATTGTGAAAGAACATGAGAATTATATACTTGATGTCATCTTTGATGTGTGAGTGCATATGATACCTGGGGTAAAAAAAATCGGACCGTACCAATGGGAGGTTCCTGTTGGGTATGTCCCGGATATGAAGGTGCCTGGCCGATTTTTCCTGTCAGATGAACTTGCCCCTACCCTTGAGGAGGGAGCAGTCCGCCAGCTGGCGAATGTTGCAACCATGCCCGGGATCGTCAGGAATTCACTTGCGATGCCTGATATCCACTGGGGGTATGGTTTTCCCATCGGCGGGGTGGCTGCGTTTGATATGCAGAACGGGGTAATCTCCCCGGGCGGTGTCGGGTTTGACATCAACTGCGGGGTCCGTCTCATGACAACTCCGCTGACGGAGAAGGATCTCCCGGGAAAAAGGGATCTCATCGAACGCCTCTTCGGGGCAGTCCCGACCGGTGTAGGTGCAAAGAGCACCAGGCGTCTCTCCTCGAAAGAACTTGAAGGAATGCTCCAGTCCGGGGCAGAATGGGCCGTGGAACAGGGTTTTGGTATCAGGCAGGATATCGATCGCTGTGAGGAAAACGGCTGCATGGACAGGACTGACCTCTCCGCTGTGTCAGGAAAGGCACGACAGAGAGGTATGCCCCAGAGCGGAACACTCGGATCCGGGAACCACTTCCTTGAGATCCAGGTGGTCCGGGAAATCATCGATGAAGACGCGGCATCCCGGTTTGGTGTTGAGAAGGGGCAGGTCTGTATCATGATCCATTGCGGGTCGCGTGGACTGGGTCACCAGGTATGCACAGATCACCTGAAAGTGCTTGAAGGGGCAGCAAAAAAATACGGGATCAGGCTTCCCGACCGCCAGCTTGCCTGCGCACCGGTTAATTCTCCCGAGGGAAAGGCATATTTTGGTGCGATGGCAGCATCAGCCAATTATGCATGGGCAAACAGGCAGATTATCATGCATACGACCCGGGATGTGATTGGCAAGATGTTCCATATCGATGAAGAAGAAATGCCCCTGGTATATGACGTTGCCCACAACGTGGCAAAAATTGAAGAACACATGGTGGACCGGCATAAAATGACGCTCTGTGTTCACCGGAAAGGTGCCACGCGGGCATTTGGTCCGGGAAGTCCCGATCTTCCGCCTGATTTCCGCACCGTCGGCCAGCCGGTCATCATTCCCGGAAGCATGGGAACATCGTCGTTCCTGCTCCACGGAACGGCCGCTGCAATGGAGTTGACATTTGGTAGTACGTGCCATGGTTCAGGGAGAGTTATGAGCCGGAGCAGTGCAAAAAAGAAGATTACGGGCCAGGAAGTGAAAGCGGCGCTCGCCCGCGAGGGAATCATTGTACGCGCACATAGTGACAGCGCTATTGCAGACGAAGCCCCGGAAGTGTATAAACCAAGTGAAGAGGTCGTCAGGGTTGTCCATGAAGCCGGAATCTCACGTATCGTCGCACGTCTCGAACCGCTGGGAGTGATTAAAGGGTGATACGACGTTCGGGACTGGTATGGGATACAAACCTGGTATTCAGCCGTTTTATTGAAGAATGCGGAGTGCCCTGCGAGCATGTGACCCCCCACATGCTGGCGGCGCCCTTCTTCAGGGGACGGTTTACCGCCCTGATTGTACCCACCGGATTTGCACATCCGGCCTACTCAAACCTTCTTCCCGCGTTGAGGGCTTCAGGGTCACGCATCCGTCGTTTTGCGGAAGGTGGCGGCAGGGTCCTTGTATTCGGAGCAGCAGATGACAGGCGCAACCCGTACGACTGGCTACCGTTCAATGTGGAGTACACCCATAATTACGGACAGGGGCGGGTGGAAGTTGTAAAGGGGCATGAATGCTCTGCAATACTCCATGATTACGACGTTAGTTCAATTGAGTGCGATGGATTCTTTCATTCGCATGATGCAGACGTCGTCGCGGACAGTGATGGAAACGCAGTGATGATCTCCCGAAAAGTCGGAGAAGGGATGATAGTTGTTACCTGTATTCATGAATACCCATCCAGGGATTTTATACGTGAGTTCTGCACAGCAGCAAGGGAAACATTATTTTAGTCGGTGACGAGGGATTTATGAGGTATGTCCCATGCATCGTTATATTATCTCCTCAGGTTCAAAAGCAGCGGATATCGAACCTGTGGCGGTAGCATTACATGAAATTCTAAATCGCCTGCCAGTTACCGCCCGATCCCGTGAATTCCCGGGAATCAGGATAGAAGAGGGGAAGATCGTCGACCGTAATTATTCCGGGCCGGTGCTTGAACAGGTTATTGAAGAGAACAGGGTTCTGCGTGTTACTCCGCGTAACGGGGCATACAAGGGTGTTCCTGTTATTGTCAGCCCGATACGTGATGTGGATGGAACGGCAATCTGTGCAATCGGTATCGTTGATATTACAGGCATATTTGATCTCGCAACACTTATGGATCACCAGTCAGCAATACTAAAACAGGTCTGTGGAAAGGATCCCTGCCCACTTCCGTCAGAGCAGATTGATGCAAAAAGGTAATGGCAATGTACGAAGCGGCTTTTAAAGTGCTTGAAATTCTCGAAACCAGCGAAGGACCGGTGTCTGGTGAACATATCGGCAACAAGCTGGGAATGTCCCGGTCTGCGGTCTGGAAGCATGTGAAGGAACTCATCAACATGGGGTATGATATCTCCGCCTCGCAAAACGAAGGATACAGGCTCACGAAGGTGAGCAACCGCCTTCTCCCGTACGAAGTACATAAAAAGCTGAGGACGTCTTTTATCGGCAAAAAAATGCGTTATTTTGAGAATACCCCCTCCACCATCTGGGTTGGCAAGCAGCTCGCGTCAGAAGGGGATGTCTCAAAACTTCACGGGATGGTTATCATTGCAGAGGAGCAGAGTGGCGGGATCGGAAGACTTGGGCGTGCCTGGGTCTCCCCGGCAGGCGGGATATGGATAACCGTTGTCCTCAAACCAAAGATTCCCATTGACCATGTATTTATGGTCACCATGGCAGGCTCGATCGCGATTGCCAGGGCGATCCGTAAGGAGTTTGACCTCGGTGCACTGATCAAATGGCCGAATGATATCTATATCGGGAGCAATAAGGTGGCAGGGCTCCTTCTTGAGCTGTCGGCAGAGGCCGATACTATCCATTACTGCCTCCTTGGAATCGGGGTTGACGTCAATATCTCCCCCTCGGACCTCTCCAAAGTACCAAGCTCGGTGACGTCTATCAGTGCCGAGGTAGGCCATGACGTCGACCGGGCCTCGTTCCTCGCCCGGATCCTGAAGGAGTTTGAAAGCAGGTATAATCTCCTCGAAGCAGGTGAATACGAGGCACTGACCCGCGAATGGAAGAGCCTTTCATGCACACTCGATCAGCACGTCCGCATCAATACCCTCAAGTCCAGTTTTGAGGGAGAGGCAATAGATATCGATGAATTCGGCGCATTACTGATAAGGAAAGAGAACGGTAAAATCGAGAGGGTCATTGCAGGCGATTGTATACAGCGATAGACTGATTTCGTCAACCATAAAATAAAATAAGGTTGACAGATGTTTGGTGACCACCGGCGTTCATTGATACTATCGCAGACTGCTGCATTTATCGGGCTTATCGTAGTGGGCAGCTGGGTCTCAATCCCTTTTTTCCCGGTTCCGCTGACTCTTCAGACGCTCTTTGTGCTCCTGTCAGGAGCGGTTATGAAACGGTACGCTGTCATTCCGACAGGGTTATACGTACTGTTCGGAGCGATGAACCTCCCGGTGTTCCATAACGGCACCGCAGGAATCGGGATCCTGCTCGGGCCGACCGGAGGCTACATGCTCGGGTTTATCCCGGCAGCGTGTATCGCCGGGATGGCATATGAAGGGTCAGGCCGATCCCGCCACGCTGCCGGTTTTATCCTCGGGACAGGTACGATATATGCGATAGGGATGGCATGGCTCTCGGTAAGCGCAGGACTTTCGCTCGTGGATGCATTCATTGTCGGAGTCATCCCGTTTGTCCCGGGAGATGCACTCAAGGCATATGCAGCGTATTTTGTTGCAGAACGATATCTGTCTTCAGAACAGGGAGATATCTGATGCGGCTGGAACCGGGTCCGGGGAGTGATGCAGAATAATCCAGATACAGGACCTGGTGTTCCGGAAGGTCACCATACCGGCGCTTTCCATTCACCCGGGGAGGACTGCAGTTATCGGCCCGAACGGAGGTGGAAAAACAAGTCTCCTCAGGGTTTTATCAGGAATTGCGCTGCCTCAGGAAGGGAGCATCACCATAGACGGAGTCCCGCCCCGCCAGTGTGAAATAGGCTGGGTCAACGAGTACCCCGATCGCAACATGCTTTTTTTTAGCGTGAAAGATGAGATTGCATCCCCGCTCCGGTTCAGGAATGTCCCCTGCAGTAAAGCCGATGCCATCGTGACGAACCTTGCGGAAAAGGCAGGTATCGGGCACCTCCTGCCACGCCCCGTGAAAGATCTGTCCGGCGGTGAAAAGGCGATCGTGGCACTGGTCACCGCAGTCGTATCCGGGCCGGACGTCCTTGTTGCTGATGAATTTGATTCACACCTTGACATGGAAACCTTTGAGGCAGCAGAACGCCTGATTGCCCAGTCCGGGGCGTCATACAGCATACAATGTACCCAGAACATGAATCTTGCCGGATCATGTGATCATATAGCTTTTATCTCAGGCGGAAAAGTACAGCACTACGGCACTCCCGGGGAGGTCTTTAAAAACCTCGCCGGTACCTGTTTTTACCCGTTCGACTGGAGGATACGCAATGGAACTGGTCTTTGATCACGCTGTATTTCTCAGGAAGGACTGGCAACTTGAGGCAGACGGCCGGTTTTTGCCCGGGATACACCTGGTCAGTGGAAAGATCGGGGCCGGTAAGACCACCCTTTCGCTTATGGCGGCAGGGCTTTTGTCCCCGGATAAAGGCAGTGTGAAACGAAACGATATACATTCAGTAATGCTCTCCATGCAATTCCCCGAGTATCATGTCACCGGGAGCACGATATCGGCAGAGGTTCGTTCGTGGGGGCTGGACCCTGACATTGTACTCGCATCTGCAGGACTCGAGGGATACGGCAAAAAAGACCCCTTCAGGCTCAGCCGGGGTGAGTTAAAGAGGCTCCACCTGCACTGCATACTCTCACGCGACTGGGACCTGCTTATTCTGGATGAGCCGTTCAGCGCACTTGACTGCAGGGAGAAAAAGGATGTATGCCAGCGTATCGATCAAAAAACCGGTGGAATTGTGATTATCTGTACCCATGAACAACGTTTTTTCCCGCACGTTGATGTAATCTGGGAGATACAGTGCGGTACGCTTGTCCGTACCGGTGAACTGCCACATGCACTTACCCGGTGGTCACATGCACCAGCCCGCATCAGGAAACTGGTGGAGAAGGGCATCATCCCGGAAAATATTTCTGAATCCGATATCATGGAGGCATCATGCTGGATGCACGAATGAGGCTGCTGGCAACGGTTATGCTCTCTGTTGCAGCATTTTTAAGCATCTTTGCAGCAGTCCTGGTATTTTTATGGTGGCTCGTGTGCACGCCGGGTATAAGAGTACTTCAGAAATCACGGTACGGCCTTCTCATTATTGCATTTTCAGGCATCATTTCCGTGTTGATATGGTTTTCCGGCGGCGACGGCCTTTCATACTTCATACGGATGTCAGTAATTCTCCTTATTGCATTCTGGGTTTTTCATGACCGTGCTCCCGGTGAGTTCATGGACCTCTCGGTATGGCTCTTTGGTAATAAATCAGGGTTCGACATAGGTCTTGCCGCTGAAATGAGCATCCAGTCGATGGAATTTATTGCTGACGAGATAACCCGGCTCCGTTTTGCCTTCAGGTTAAAACCGGTAAAGCCGGGAATTGGTACAATAATTCCTGCCGGGGGCATGCTTATCCATACCCAGATGAAGAGGGCTGAGGACCAGGCAGATCTGCTCTCGATGAGGGGCTATATCCACGGAGGAACTATCTGTCCGTCCTTCCACAGGGCGAATGGGGATATACCGGCCGCGGTCCTGTCAATTCTAATTTTAATTGTCGCTTTTATTCCTGTTCGTGATATTTTTATACTTTTACAATGAAGACTTTAGAGGCTTTTAGCTTCTGCTTGTTATAAAGTCCCCAGTCTGGAGGAGCCCGATGAGTGCTGCGAATCATAATAAAGTATTGATTACGGATACCACGTTGAGGGATGCCCATCAATCGTTAATCGCGACGCGAATGAAGACCGAGGATATGATTCCCATCGCCCGCCAGATCGATAAGGTCGGCTTTTTTTCTGTGGAGGCATGGGGAGGGGCGACATTTGATTCCAGTATACGTTTTCTTGCGGAAGATCCATGGGACCGCCTGAAACTTCTCAAGCAGGAACTGACGCACACCCCAATCCAGATGCTTCTGCGGGGTCAGAACCTCGTAGGATACCGGCATTATCCGGATGATGTGGTTGACCGGTTTGTTGAATATGCCCATAAAAATGGTGTCGATATATTCAGGGTGTTCGATGCGCTGAACGATATCAGGAATATGACCCGGTCCATGAAGAAAGTCAGGGACGTAGGGGCACACCTGCAGGGGACGATATGTTATACCACAAGCCCTGTCCATACAAATGAGACCTTCATCGAGATGGCACGTGACCTCTATGCCCACGAATGCGATTCGGTCTGCATAAAGGACATGGCAGGGCTCATCATGCCGCATGCGGCACGTGACCTGATAACCGGAATTAAAAAGGCGGTGGATATCAGGGTGGACCTGCACAGTCATTCCACGAGTGGCGTGGCCCCGATGAGCTACCAGGCGGCAGTGGACGCAGGCGTGGACATTCTTGACACTGCAATGTCCCCATTTGCGCTTGGGACGTCGCAGCCGCCCACAGAGAGCGTCGTGGCGTCACTCGAGGGGACTGCACGGGATACGGGCATCGACCTGATAAAACTCCGTGAAGTCAAAAATCTGTGCCTGAAATTAAGAGAGAAATACGAAGGGCTGGTCAATCCCATATCGGAACGTGTTGACAGCGATGTCCTTATCTACCAGCTTCCCGGAGGGATGATTTCAAACCTGGTATCACAATTGCAGGAGCAGGACGCCCTTGAACGCAGGTCGGAAGTCCTGGATGAGATACCGAGGGTGAGGGAAGATCTCGGCTATCCCCCGCTGGTAACGCCGACATCCCAGATCGTGGGCACCCAGGCAGTCCTTAATGTGCTGCTCGGGGGCGAACGGTACCGTAACGTTACAAAAGAGGTGAAGGATTACGTGCGGGGACTTTATGGGAAATCTCCCGCCCCTATCAGTGATGAAATCAGGCACCTCATCATTGGTGACGAGGAGGTCATCACGGTCAGGCCCGCGGACCTGCTGGAACCTATCTACGAGAAGATGAAACAACAGGCGATCGCCGAAGGCCTGGTCAAAAAAGAAGAGGACGTCCTGACCTATATCATCTACCCGGCAATTGCCCCGTCGTTCCTGAGAGGCGAAAGGAAGGTAGAGGAGATACCGTCCAAACAAAAACAGGCTGCAGCTCCTGCAGATATCCCGCACTCCATGGAAGTCGAGGTGGACGGGGAGATCTTCAATGTACGGATAATCTCGGTTGGCGGAAGTGCCGTGGCAGCGACTCCCCAGGTGACCGATAAAATTCCACGGGGCGATATCCAGGGGGGTATCAAGTCCAACATGCAGGGAATGGTCCTTGAAGTTGCGGTCAGCCGGGGAGCTGAGGTGAAGAAAGGGGAACTGCTTCTTGTTCTCGAGGCGATGAAGATGGAAAACCCGATCCACAGCCCTGTTGACGGGAAAATCGCAGATATCTTTGTCGATGTCGGAGACGTGGTCCAGAACGGTGACGTTCTGATGGTGGTGGAATGAAATATTTCGATAAAATACTGATTGCAAATCGCGGCGAAATCGCCATCAGGGTTATGAGGGCCTGCAAGGAACTCAATATCGAAACGGTAGCCATCTATTCCACGGCCGATAAGGACGCCCTTCACGTCAAATATGCAGACGAGGCATTCCATGTCGGAGAGGCGCCGCCGTCGAAAAGCTATCTCAATATTGACCGGATCGTCGACATTGCCAGAAAATCCGGGAGTGAAGCCATACATCCGGGGTATGGGTTTCTTGCGGAAAATCACAAATTTGCAAAGCGGTGCACTGATGAAGGGGTCACATTCATCGGGCCGTCATGGAAGACCATCAGGGCGATGGGCTCGAAGATCGAGAGCAAGCAGACGATGCGGGATGCCGGTGTGCCGGTAGTGCCCGGTACCGAGGGCGGCGTCAGGGATATCGGGGATGCAAAGAAAATCGCGGCTGATATCGGGTACCCGGTGATTGTCAAGGCAAGCGCCGGCGGCGGCGGGATAGGCATGCAGATCGTCAGCGACGAAAAAACGCTGGAGGAAGCAATCGCCGCAGGGATGCGCATTGCAGAATCCGCCTTTGGCGATGCCACGGTATTTCTCGAGAAATACCTTGTCAAACCCCGTCATATTGAGTTCCAGCTCCTCGCCGATGAGCACGGGAATATCGTCCACCTCTATGACCGCGAGTGCTCAATCCAGCGGCGTCACCAGAAGCTCGTCGAAGAGGCACCCTGCCCTATCATGACGCCTGAACTCCGGGACCGGATGGCGGCATCGGCAATCGCGGTTGCAAAGGCCTCGGATTACACCAATGCGGGAACAGTGGAATTCCTGTATTCCGATGGCAACTACTATTTCATGGAGATGAACACCCGCCTGCAGGTGGAGCACACGGTGACCGAGCTGATCACAGGCCTTGACATCGTGAAAAAACAGATCTCGATTGCCGCAGGGGATTCGCTCCCGTTCGGGCAGGAGGATATCAGCATCAGGGGTCATGCGATCGAATGCCGTATCAACGCAGAAGACCCGCTCAACAATTTCGCCGCAGATCCCGGGAAGATCGTGCGGTACCGTTCACCGGGCGGACCGGGGATGCGGGTGGACAGCGGTATCCACATGGGATATACCATCCCGCCCAATTACGATTCAATGATATCCAAGCTCTGTGCATGGGGTATGGACCGCACGGAGGCAATTGCCCGGATGAGGCGTGCGATCTACGAGTATGTCATCATCGGGGTCAAGACGACCGTCCCCCTCCACCACGCGATCATGCATAACCAGCACTTTGTGGACGGGAACACCCATACCCACTTCCTGCAGGAGGAGCATATCCTAAAGACGCTCAACCGGTACGTGCGGGAGGAAGAGACGCGTATCCATACCCTTGCGGCATCGCTCCGGCAGGGAAAAGAGGTCGCGGCGATCACCGGAGCGGTGAACGTCTATATCCAGAGCCAGAAGAAGGCCTGATCAGAGTAATTTCTTTTTATTTTTTTGCGTTTCGTGATTCTGCATAAGGTTCCCGGATTACGTCCCCGTCACGTACCGGTTCTTCAGGTACCGGGGCAGTGCTTCCAATCCGGCCCCCCTTTGATAAAATCGTGTTCCTTACCCGGGTTATGCAGTTCAGTATGTTTCGGGACCGCTGCTATGCATTTCAGCATGATTTTTGAACCCGATTCTGCAGTCGGAATTCACAGGCTGATCAACTGTATGCGGCATTATCGGGGTCATGACTTCAGGACGGCCCGGATAACCCTGAATTCCGGTCTTTAAAGGGAATGATTGATTCGAATATCAGAACATTTAAGTCCGCTCGAAGCGTTTTTATTATGCTGCGGTGGCCTAGTTGGTTAGGGCGCCAGACTCATAGGGTTTTGAGCAATTCGAGGCGCCAGCATCTGAGATATCTGGAGGTCGCGGGTTCGGATCCCGTCCGCAGCATCTTTTTCGAGAGTTTGATGCCCTTGTTTTATTACTGATTTTTGCAAGCTTTTTTGCATGTCTGAAGTATTTCAGATAAGATTTGTGGCTGTATTACTTCGGCGCTGTTTTCATGGTGTCCAATAACGCTGATGTGGAAGCAATGGCGTTTTTATTTACGGGTGTTGTGCTTCTCGGAGGGGTCGCGGACCCCCCAGCCGCACGGGCCACCGCCCCTTTAATGAAACGAAATTGAATAAGTCTGATAATTCGAAAAATCCACTGATCCTTACCCCACTGCTTGTTAATTCGTATGTAATTCTCCCCTTTTTGTTTCAAGATGATTCATGATCCAAAATATCAGTGTAGCGATACCGATGATTCCGGCCATAAGACAAAAATAAACGAGCCCGTTGGAAAATGGGGTATGCCAAAAAAAGAAAGGACTCATTGAAAGTCCAGAAATAATAAATATAAATGGAAGAATTGCACCTAAAATCCCGATCAGGCTGTAACATATAAGGACTCTAGAAAATCCCTTTATAAGTTTATAGCCAGAATGGAAGACATATTGCGGAACCAGTACCGCCATTGGAATCCCAAGTAATATTGATGCGGCAATCATCATCGGTGCATCAACCTGCATAGCATAGACCCAGTTAATAACCATTCCTGTTATTAGAATTATAAGGCCGATTAGAGGATTTCCGATATGCCGCAGTAAGTAATAGCCCGCGGTAAGAGAAAGCGCACCGATAACACCTCCAAAAAAGTAAAAAATAAAATAAACAAAAATTAATCCCTCCGTATTTGTCATAATCAATCAGTTTAAAATGGTGGATTTTCGTCTTTTAATCTTCCGGAAACGCCGGGTCCCCGAGCCGTGTCCTGCGTGTGGGGGTTCTGGCCGGACGGGGGGTGGTGAAGTGCTGACTTCGAAGGAGATAGCAGAGAAGACTGTTCTCTATGCTGTTAGCATGTCCATTGTCAACCGGAACGAAGTATTGTGTCATAGCATGGAGGAGGCCGGGACCCCGATCCCTCGCCCGTCTCTCTCCCTTGGCTAAGAGCGGGTTGGCCTTATTCAGCTATTGCTTCCTCTCCCGGTCTATTTCTCAGATAGTTCACCGATACCGATCCCTGCAAGCCTTTTTCAGGAGCAGTTAGCCCTCCCGATTGTGTTCCCGTCATGCCCTTCCTCTTGAAGTGCCGGAAATATGCAGGCTCTTGTTAAACACAACGCATCCGCTCCAGTAATATTCGGAGATATAACACACTTTGACCGTAATTGACGTGATCGCACCTACGATATACCAAGAAGGAATCATACTCCGCCCCCCTGAACCACAAACCTAAAAAACATTTACGATAATTTTGAAGTATGAAAGAACGTATCTTCTTGATTATCGCCTGTGTAGTGTTCGCCCTCCTTGTTGCAGGGTGTACAAGCCAGCCGGCAGCACCGGCAACTCCGACCGCGACACCGACACCTCCCGAAACAATGGCTGTCATAACACCTCCCGCTCCGATCATCGACCCCGATCTGCTCGGAACATGGTCCCTGAAAGAGATTGCACTGCAGGGTGGAACTGCACCCTTGTTTACATTCAACTCTCCGATTACCGCAACCTTTGACGACCAGGGCAACCTCGGCGGCAACGGCGGGTGCAACGTATACAGCTCGCAGTACACCATAAGCGGCGGAGTGAGCGCATATGGAAAAGACATCGCTATCGGGCCAATCATTTCAACGATGATGTACTGTGAGAGCACGAGCAGCATGGAGACCCAGTACCTGGAGGTCCTGCAGGAGGTCACGAGTTACTCTGTCGTCAACCCGACAACCCTGACCATGAGGGATAACCTGGGGAGTGTGCTGACCTTCACGCAATAAAACGGCTGCTTTGAACCAATTGTAAAAGAAAAATCCTCTTTTTTCAGAGAATGTACGGACAAGGTAAACCTTGGGTTTTTCCCCTCCCCTGTGACCGCCTTCAGCCACCACCTGGCCTGATCTGGCGATAAAATTTCAAATCACAACCTTTTTCGTAGGAACCTTCAAGTTAGCTCGTAAGAATACGTAAATTTTACAAAATTAGGGATTGCCATGAAGACCGTTATTTATTATTTCAGTGGTACCGGCAATTCGCTTGCCGTTGCAAAGAAGATCGCTGCCACACTGGGTGACTGTGAGATTGTTCCGGTTGCATCGCTGCAGGATACCCCCGGAGAAATTACTCCCGCCGGGGAACGCGTAGGTATTGTCTGTCCGGTTTATTTTACGGGTGTGCCCATGATGGTCGCTGAATTCGTCGGCAGACTTGATTACTCCCGCGTTCGTTATACATTTGCTATTGTCACATTTGGTGGAAGCGGTAGCGGTCCGGCCTTACGGCAGCTAGACAAACTCATCAGGAAACAGCATGGACGCGGGCTGGATGCCGGATTTGCGGTAAAAATGCCAGGTAATTATATTTTGATGTACGGATCACCAACCGGAACAAAACAGGTAGATCTCCTTGAATCGGCTGATAACGAGGTCATGGGGATAATTCCCATCATCGGACGCTGCGAACACCGGGACATACCCGGGGCTTTTCCCGGCCGGCTTTTCCATGCCGTGGCATATCCCTGGTTTACCACCCATGCCCGGAAGAAGGCCCGGAAATTTACTGTTACCAGTGCCTGTACCTCCTGTGGAAGTTGTGTAAAGGTCTGTCCGACGGGCAATATCGATTTGGTTCAGGGGAAGCCCGTCTGGAAAGACAGGTGCGAAGTGTGTTGTGGGTGTATCCATCTATGCCCTGCAGGAGCGATCCAGGCAGGTCCGCATACCGCGAAACGACCAAGGTACCACAACCCCTCCGTCAGCATCGCGGAACTTGAAGGACAATACGGGAAAAAAAAATAATATTCGGTATCCCGAATTTTCACGCTGCATAAGGAGTGGGATTACTTCGGTTACTACCATTCTTCAGGCTTTACGAGTTTTACAGGTTCACAACTTTGACTCCCGGCCGGAATCAGTGAAGCGGGAACCCGTATATGTCCTCCCATAGGAGCTTGCTCATCGGGGTGTATTTTGGTATTTTAAACGCATCTTCATAATTTGTCACCGCGTTCGGAGTCCAGCTCTTCCAGGCCGGGACCTTAAATCCCTCGTCATAACTCTTTACAGCATACGGGGTCCAGTTCTTCCATGTCGGGACCCTGAAACCCTCGTCATAACTGGCGACTGCAAGCGGCTCCCATGTCTTCCATGCCGGGACGGCAAACGCGGATTCAAGGGACGGGTAGCTGAATGGTACCATGTTGTCGAATAAATCTGACGAATAGGCTGAAACCGGCGCCATTACAAGTATTATTCCAATGAGAATCAGGATAAGTTTCTTCATCCTCGGTCACCTTCAGAGGAACACTTGGCGAGGTGCACGATAATAGTTGGTTTCGATGCAAAAACCCGGGCTGGAACGGAATATAATGCTTTTTTTTAAAAATCAGGCTGATTAAAATACAGTTCATGCCTGTATTCCGCACGTGAAAAAGTCACGGGGCAGGGGACCTCCGGAACGGGGCAGAATATACTGTTTACCGGGTTTTATGGGTACGTTGAAACCCCCCCGTCCCTCACTATTCTTGTTCATTTCCTATCATACGGATTTCAACCGGGCAGGTTTTCCCGGATTTTGTAACTAATGGAGATTCCAGGTCATTTTTCGTGGCGGTGGTGGATATCCGGCAAATGGGGGTGAGCATGTTCCATATCATCATGGGTGTGCAGGTGGGAATGCTCATCCGGGACATCCCCTGTGTGATCGTGAAGATGGTGCCCATCATCGTGCCGGTGGCGGTGTTCATGAACGAGTGCCAGGTGCGTGTGACGGTGAACATGCTCCTCTCCGGCAAGCAGAACGAGGCCTGTCGCCAGGATCGGGAGTGCGATAAAGAATGTGGCCCCGGGCAGTTCATGGAAGATCAGGACTGAGAGCATGGCCCCGATGAATGGCGCCGAAGAAAAATACGCCCCGGTCCTCGCAACACCAAGCGTCCGCAACGATCTGACAAAGAAGAAAATACTCAGGCCGTATGTCACAAACCCGAGGGCCATGACGGTGAAGGCGAGAGGAATGCCCGGTACGGGTGCATGAATTCCGATGGCGATGCAAAACGAGACGCTGCCGGCAGCAAGTCCCTTGATAATGGTGATGGTAAGCGGATCACGGAGGGATACAACCCGGGTAAGGTTGTTGTCAAGTCCCCAGAGGAGACAGGCGGCGATGACCCCCAGTGCACCTGCAGAAACAGTCAGGACGGCCCCGGGTGTAAAGGAGAGGACTATCGTGCCTGCAGTGATTATGCCGGTTGCAACCCATACCCGTTGTCCGATATGCTCACGGAAGATCGTGTATGCAAGGACTATTGTCGCGACAACCTCAAATGCCAGCAGGAGTGAAACGGTGGATGCAGGAGTTGATGCAAGACCGGTCATCAGCAGTATCGGGGCTGCGACACCGCCCGCCAGTATTGCACCTGCCAGCCATTTCAGGTCACCCGCCTGGAGAAATGCCTCCTTATTAACATTCCTTCCGAGTCCTCTCTTTATTCCCCACAATATGATTAACCCGAGACCGGAGCCGAGGTAAAGGAAGGCCGCCATCATGACCGGGTGCACATCCGAAAGCGCCAGCTTGGCCAGCGGGGCGTTTGCTCCAAACAGGAACGCCGCCAGAAGAGCGTTTGTCGCCGGAGCCACCGAACGTAGATTCATGGAGCCCGCACTTCCTGAATTATATCAGGAGTCGCACCATGAAATCATTAGTGCCCGGAATGTCCGGAACTCTGGTAAAGCAATCAAAGAGAATGCCGGGCCTCATCTTCGGCATCCATAAAAATACCTCTTTGAGGGAAAGAAAAACCCTCTCTTTTATCCATCATTTTGAGGAGTCGTTTTTGGGATGGCCCGGATTTGCATTCAGGATCGATTCATCTTACTGCAATTGTTACATGCCTCCCGCATATCCCGTGCAAATGCGGCCAGTTCATCGTGCGCAGACGGTTGTCCTGCGATGCTTCTCCCTATAATATCAACAATTCCCGATCCGACGATCACGGCATCTGCACCGGCACCGGCGAGCGGCATGACATGGTCGGGCGAGGATATCCCAAAGCCTACCGCCAGCGGAACCGGTGTATGCGAACGCAGGTCCCGGACAAACGCCAGGGTCTCCGGAGAGAGCCTGTGACGCACTCCCGTTACCCCCAGCACCGAGACGAGATAGAGGAAACCTGCTGATTTTTGCAGGATCATGTCCCGGCGATGGTCGCGTGTCGTCGGTGCTATTATGAATATCTGGTCGATTGCATTCTTTTCCGCATTAAGACGCGCTTCTTCGCACTCTTCGGGCGGCATGTCCACTACCAGCACCCCGTCAACCCCTGCGGCGGCAGCGTCCTCATAGAAACGCGAAATTCCCCTTGCGATGAGATGGTTAGCATACGCGAGCAGCACGACCGGCGTTGTGTAATCCCTGCGGACCTCTTTCACGAGATTAAATACCCCGTTCTGTGTCATCCCCCCCTCAAGCGCACTCTGGTGGGCACGCTGTATTGTCGGCCCGTCTGCAAGCGGATCGCTGAACGGGACTCCTATCTCAAGAATGTCTGCCCCGGCATCAATCAACGCCCCTGAAGCGGAGAGAGACGTCTCAAAGTCAGGATAACCGGCAACCAGGTATGCAATGAATGCCGGGCGGTCGAGGGATCCGAAGAGCTGATCGATCCTGCTCATATGGCCACGCCCCTCAGCCGTGCGACCTCGTGCACGTCCTTGTCACCTCTTCCCGAGAGGTTGATCACGATGACATCGTCCTTCCGGCATTCCCGGGAGAGTTCCACGGCATAGGCTACTGCATGGGACGACTCCAGCGCCGGGATTATCCCCTCGGTCCTCGAGAGAAGGAAGAATGCATCAAGGGCCTCTTCATCGGACACGGTATGATACTGCACCCTGCCCGTTTCCTTGAGCATGCTGTGTTCCGGACCGACTCCCGGGTAATCCAGGCCCGCAGACACGCTGTGGGTGGGTGCGACCTGGCCGTCACCGTCCTGCAGCAGGTACGAGAAGGCTCCGTGCAGGACACCGTGGCTCCCTGCACAGAGCGATGCGCCATGTTCTCCCGGACCCGGCCCTTTTCCGCCGGCTTCGACCCCGAATAACCTGACGGGGTCGTTTATGAACTGGTGGAAGATGCCGATTGCGTTGGAACCACCTCCTACGCATGCGACGATCGCATCAGGAAGACGCCCTTCATGCTCCAGTATCTGTTCCCGGGTCTCAACACCGATGACTGACTGGAAATCCCTTACCATCTCCGGGTAGGGATGGGGACCTACCACCGAGCCGATCAGGTAGTGGGTATCACGCACATTAGCAACCCAGTCCCTCAAAGCCTCGTTTATTGCATCTTTTAAGGTTTTTGTCCCGTTGTTTACCGGTATCACCTTTGCACCGAGGAGCTGCATCCGGAATACATTCAGCTGCTGACGTGCAATATCGGTCGCACCCATGTATACCTCCACCGGAAGCCCAAGTACTGCCCCTGCAATGGCCGTGGCGACCCCGTGCTGTCCGGCACCGGTCTCGGCGATGAGGCGTGTTTTTCCCATATAACGGGCGAGGATAGCCTGTCCAAGGGTATTGTTTATTTTGTGCGCCCCGCCGTGAAGCAGGTCCTCGCGTTTGAGGTATATCCGGCACCCGAGAATGTCAGAGAGATTTTTACAGAATGTCAGTTTTGTCGGTCTTCCGGCATATTCAGTCAGCAAACGGTCAAGGGTACTCTTACATCCCTGGTCGCATTTAAACTGCAGGTACGCCTCCTCAAGTTCCTCGAGCGGCCCCATGAGGGTTTCGGGCACGTATTGCCCGCCAAAATCTCCAAATCTTCCCTTTTTCATGGTATCTTCCTCCGGCAGAGCGAAAGGAAAGGATCAGCTTTTCCAGTTTCTTCTCGTTCGGGGCAGGCATCGACGCCTGTTGATACAGCAACAGCAGACGACAGCACCCCTGTTCCATTCCCGGGATAAGGTCCTGCTGCCCGGAATAACTGTTCCATGCCGGCAGGAAGACCGTCAGCCTTCATTATCCCGACTGGTGTTTTTTGTGAATTTGCTCTACGGAAATGGATGCACATTACCTCAACTGGCAGGGCGCCTGCCCCTGGCGTAAAGTATGCATCTTCCGGACGGCTCATCATACAGATTTTTACGCGTATACAAATCCCTCCAGCTTTTTTCGCGGGTGTTCCGATCCCATGAGTGCGGAACCGATGAGGAATGCATCGCAGTATCTTTTCAGGCACCTTACGTCGCATGGCCAGAGCATTCCGCTCTCGGTGACTAAAACCCGCCCTTCTTTACGTACCAGGTTTCCGAGCATGAGTGTGGGCCTGATACTGACCTGCATGGTCGCAAGATCCCGGTTGTTTATTCCGATAAGTTGTGCATCGGTCTTCAGGGCACATTCAACTTCTTTCCTGCTCCTGACCTCAACAAGCGGCTCGATATCCAGTTCGTAACAACGGGTGACGAACCGGGACAGGCGCTCTTTCAGGACTCCCGCCAGTAAAAGGACCGCATCTGCACCCATTGCGAGTGTTTCATCCAGCTGCCGTTCGTCGATGATGAAGTCCTTGCGAAGTACAGGAACATCAACTGCATTCCGTACAATCATGACGTCATTTCCTGAACCGCAGAAATAATCCGGTTCGGTAAGTACTGAAAGGGCAGTACATCCCCCTGCAGCCAGTTCACATGCGATGGTTCCAGGCTCTGAACGGGTCCTGATAACGCCTCTCGACGGGGACGCGAACTTCAACTCGGCAATCACGGCATTTTTGTGGGGGTACACATTGTTTGTTGCCAGTATTGCAGCGTTTAAACTTCTCCGCGGGCCGCGTGAAAAGTCTCCCGGGCTGGCAGGCATTTCCGCAACTCTCCGGGACGTGCGGGTCAGTATCTCGTCAAGTATCATCGTTCTCCCCTGTATATCGGATAAGTGAGTCCAGGACTGCCCGGGCCCTCCCGGAATCGACCGAACGTGCGGCACAACGAATTCCATCGGTCAGTGTCGCCGATTTCCCGCCAAGGTATATCGCAGCCCCTGCATTGAGGAGGATGATATCCCGTGCCGGAGACGCTGCCCCCTCCAGCACTCGCCGTATTATCCCGGCGTTCTCATCCGGACTTCCCCCGAGGAGGTCGCTTTTTACTGCAGGCGGGATTCCGAAGTCCTCGCAATGGAGTATATATGTCCTGACTGCCCCATTGTCCAGTTCTGTCACCCTGGTAGGGCCCGTTGTCGAAATCTCGTCCATCCCGTCGCCATGGACGACCATCGCCCTGTAAACCCCCAGTTCAGAGAGGACAAGGGCTATTTTTTCTGTGAGCGCGGGATCGTATACGCCGAGCAGGCGGACGCCGGCCCCTGCAGGATTTGAAAGCGGTCCGAGAAGGTTAAATATGGTCCGTATGCCAAGTTCCCTCCTCACGCCGGCCACGCCTGACATTGCGGGGTGATAGAGCGGAGCATAGAGAAAGACCATTCCGGCCCGTTGCAGTACCTTTGTTGCATGCACAGGAGTGATCTCAATGGTAACCCCGAGGGCCTTCATGACATCTGCTGATCCACACCTGCTGCTCACGCCCCTGTTTCCATGTTTGACCACTGGCACTCCTGCCCCGGCCGTGACAAGCGCGGACGCGGTGCTGATATTGAAACTGCCGGTGCCGTCCCCGCCCGTCCCGCAGGTATCAACAAGCCTGTTTGATCCGGCGACTGCCGGAATGGGGACTACATATTCCTGCATGACACGGGCACATGCGAGCAACTCCTGGAAAGACTCTCCTTTTAACCTCATGGCTGCCAGGAAAGCGCCAACCTGTGCAGGGGTGGCAGACCCTGTCATGATAGATCTCATCACCTGGTACGCCTGGTCCGGAACAAGGTCTTCACCTGAGGTAATCCTTGAAATGATCTCCTGCATCATGGGAGACCCCTGGTCCGGGAAAGGAACCGTGCAATGAGCATACCCCCGTCAGGAGTGAGGATACTCTCGGGGTGAAACTGCACGCCGGTAACCGGGTAACGGGTATGACGGACCCCCATAATACTGCCGTCATCCAGACTTTCTGCGCAGACTTTCAGGTCTGGCGGTAAGGACCCGCGATCTGCCACCAGCGAATGATACCGGCCGGCAGTGAACGGGTTCGGCAACCCCAGAAAGATCCCGCGGCCGTCATGTAAAACCCGGTTTGTCTTCCCGTGAACAAGGTGTTCCGCCCTCCGGATGACTCCGCCACAGACCTGGCAGATCGCCTGGTGCCCGAGGCATACGCCGAGTGTCGGGATCTCCGGGCTTAATTTCTCCAGCACCTCGAGGCAGAGTCCTGAATCATCCGGTTTACCCGGTCCGGGTGAGAGAATAATCCTGTCGAAGACCATATCGCGGAGTGCCTGATACGGGGTGTCACAGGTAACGACGACCGGTTCGGCCCCGAGTGAACCGACCTGCTGGACAAGGTTATAGGTGAAGCTGTCGTGGCAGTCGATGACAAGGACCTTCATTGACCTTCACTCCCTGCCGCTGCAAGTGCTTTGATCATGGCTCCTGCTTTCTGCTCAGTCTCCTCAAATTCCCTTGCCGCGACCGAATCTGCAACGATGCCCGCACCGACCTGAAGAGAGGCGAGCCCGTCCCTGACAACGACCGTCCTGATGGCGATGGCGAATTCAAGGTTCAGATCAAAGCCGATAAAACCGACGGCACCTGCATAGATGTCTCTTCCGGCCGGCTCAAGTTCGCTGATAATCTGCATGGCCCGTATCTTCGGCGCCCCGGTTACCGTTCCCGCAGGGAAACACGACGAGAACGCTTCACATGGGTGGAGGGACTCCTTCAATTCACCGTTCACCGTGGACACGATATGCTGCACGTGTGAGAATTTCTCCACTGCCATGAATTGATCAACACTGACCGACCCGAACCTGCACACCCGTCCCACGTCATTTCTCGCCAGGTCGACCAGCATTGTATGTTCGGCCCTCTCCTTCTCGTCTCCAAGAAGTGCCTCCTCTAATTCCCTGTCTTCTGCCGGGGTCTCCCCCCGCGGGCGTGTCCCTGCGATAGGAACTGTTGTCACCTGCCGCCCGTCCACTCTGACAAGCATCTCGGGAGACGAGCCGATAACCTGCATATCCCCAAAATTAAAGTAATACATATAGGGGCTGGGATTTATCCTGCGGAGGGATCGGTATATGGCAAACGGATCTCCATCAAATTCACAGTCAATTCTCCTGGAGACGACCGCCTGAAAAATGTCCCCTGCCCTGATATGTTCCTGAACCCGCTCCACCATGCCGGTGAATTCCTGCTGGTTCAGATTTGAACGGGTACGTTCCGGGCTGACCATGGAAGCGGGGCTCTCTTTCCTGGGACCGCCGGACTCAATTGCCTGCATCCTGTTTCGCAGGTCGAGAATTTTTTCATGGCAGCGGATGTATTCATCGCAGGGATCTGATGCCCCTGTTACCAGTGCATTGCAGATGATGCGGAGCACACCTGCCAGGTGATCAAAAGCAATACACTCCCGCGACAGCATAAACCGGGCCATCGGGAGGGTACCTGTTTTCAGAGGCCCGAGTGCGGGCTCAAGGGCGCCTGCGAGTTCATAGGTGCAGTATCCGGCCAGCCCCCCGGAAAATCCCGGAACCGGGGGGCCTTTTACCACAAGGCGCCCAAGGATATCCTTGATGCACCCGACAGGGTCATGTCCCGAAATATTTGAAAATAAGTGTGCTAATTCTTCATTTCCTTCGCAATGAACTGTTTTTCCTATTGAAAAGACCAGTTCCGGGTTTAAGCCAATGAATGAATACCGGGCATCCCTCAAAGGTCCTTCCATGGATTCAAGAAGGTATCCTGATAATGGTGAGAGGCCTGCGAAGAAATCCGGGGGAGATAGCGAGGGCAGTGGCATTTCAAGGCAGAGCGGGACAATTACCGGTCTTTTCTCTCCCTGTACAAGAGATAAAAAATCGTCTCCGGTCATGGTGAATGCGGCATCACGAGCTGTGCCGCGTTCTACCAGTCCACCGGCATCACCACGGATAATGAATCCGGATAACGTCCGGCGTGTAAATCAGTATGGCCCGTATCAAAGGTCATACAGATCATATGTTATGCTCTTATATATACATTGATGCACAGGTGTGCTATTTATTGTACGTATGAGTCCATTATAAGGCGGGCTCCGCAGGGAAACCTGGCGCCTGTAAAAAGATAAGGATTAGTCTGTATTCCTGATATACGCCCCATGGTTGTCAGCGGTGGTAGTAATAACAGACGCCGCCGTCCCGCCAAGGGTTTCCCGTGCGGCCCGTTCAAGCGGAGCCGTGGATGAATCAGTAATGGCAAATACCGCAGGACCAAACGAGCTCATTCCCGCACAGGGAGCCCCGGCGGAACGCAGGGACTGAATCAGGTCAGGAATTATCCGCTCCTGCAGCGAGATCTCCACTTTTTTGAATCCAAGGTTTTGTGCCTCGTTTATCCCTTGAGAAAAGAGATCGAGGTCATGATTTGCAATACCCGGTAATATGCGCATAAGCATTTCCCTGCATAATGATCCCACCTCGTCTTCAGGGACAGGGCAGTATCGTGAAAATATATCCATTTCAGCACGGCCTTTCACCTTCGACAAGAGGTCGGGGATGACCAGCAGGATCTTCCATTCTTCCGGGAACGGGTGCCTGGCCGTAACAGGAGGTGGCGGCACACCACGTGACGACGAGGAGGGTAAGAATTCCTTTTTTTCCTGTGTTTTCCCGAAATAATGTCCGCCATCAACCAGGAATCCTCCGTGTTCAAATGCACCGGTGCCTATTCCCGAGGTCCCTCCCCTCCCGGTAATCCTCGCAATCTCACCCGGGGTCATATCGATCTGGTAAAGCCCGGTTACCGCCCGTGCTGCAGCGAGTGCCAGCGACGTCCCCGCACCCAGTCCGGAATGAGCAGGTAATGACTGGTGGATCGTAATAAGAGCCCCGGCAGAGACACCGCGGAATGCAAGTACTGCATTTACCGATTCCAAAGCGCGCCGGTTCATTTCCGGGTCCCCTCCCCGGACGGTTACACGAGCGGCAAAACGTGCCTCGACAATAGTAGACGGATGTGAAAGTGCAATTCCCATTCCACCGTCCACACGTGCGAGACCTCCGTGAAGATCTATCAGGCCGAGGTGAATACGGGCAGGCGCCTTTACAAGCACCCCTGCATTACGGGTGAATGACCTGAGCGGGAATGTCTCCCGGATGTTCATCAGGGGAGCTCCCCGGTGGATAATACGGTATGTGCGGGTGAGAAGAAATTCTCCCGGGGGGATCCGGAACGTCCTGCTCATTTCCCCATCTGCACGCACAAGGACGATATCAAGAAGCTCCCTCCGTGCCTCGATCCTGTGGCCGGCGAGTATTCTTCCGATAGGAATATCGGCACGCAAAAGGTCCTGCTGCCATTCCGGCTCAAGCCGCGAGACCGGGGTTTCCGATACTGCATGGAGGAGGACCTCATGAGTTCGTGCATTTTTTATATTTACGACCCTGAAATTGACCGCTCCTCCATCAGGGAGGTCCAGGATTTCCTTC
The DNA here is from genome assembly GCA_002503825.1 of Methanoregulaceae archaeon UBA467. Taxonomy (GTDB): domain Archaea; phylum Halobacteriota; class Methanomicrobia; order Methanomicrobiales; family Methanospirillaceae; genus UBA467. Next base: position 48,543 of record DASP01000007.1, on the reverse strand, counting down.
TGTCTGCTGTCTGCAGGCACTATCTCCTGCAATAATGTTGAAATGGCCATCTTCTCGCTGCAAAATGCCTCGAGAAGTGTTGTCACCGAGCCGTCAGTGGTAAGCAGGATCTTCTGTACTGTTGAAAGCGGGCCCACATCACCCTCGATCTGACGAATCTTTGTGTTTCCATGTATTGTTTCCACGGGCATTCAGCACCTCCCGGTATTTCGCGGTTCTACACCTGATCCATCACTGGCTGATGACGTATAAAGATGACAGTTATGTATTCCTGACCAGCCGGAGAATCCTCGTACCCTCTCATGAGAACAAATGGATGTAATGGCGAAATCAGGATCTATAGAGACGTACAGTGATAAATTCTAAATGAATGGAGAATGATGTAGAGTGTGAAGGGTTCATGCATTAATATCCTTTAATGCACACCCAACGGCATGGAGCCGTCAAATACCGGACCAGGGAAGACAGATGACCACAAAAGAGACCATAATCAAGGAACTCGGTGAGGAGGAACTTATTCTTCCTGTCCTTGTGAATAATGCACTTGCGGCAAATGACCGGATAAAGTATTTTTTCACTCTCCTGCAGACCGTACAGTCACGCGTAAAAAATCCCCAGCGGGAGTTACCGAATTTACGCGAGGAACGGGAGACTTCAGGTATCGATAACATTGATTTTGACCAGGTAGTGCCGGATTCAACCGAGATCTCACCGGGAATATACAGGGTGCCACATGCAGACAAAATCTTCTCTGAAATAAAAAAATGTATGAACGAGATGTCACTGCCGGTTGTTACGGGGGCCAGGGACGGGGATGAAGTATTTAACAGGCGTCTTTCATCCCTTATTGAAAATATCCCGTCCGACGAGGACGATCTGGTCAGGGATTCGACAATCCAGATAATAACCTCAGGAAATCCTGAAGAGGGAGACAGTCTGCACCTTCTTGTGATGGACCTGCACCGGGCACTCAACCGCCTGCAGGGGGATTTATCAAGCGAGGTTATCGACGGGGCAATGACGTACCTGCTTGACGATGAAGACCGGAACCTTGTCAGGGCGTTTATGAAGGGACTTTTAAGGACGAAACCTTTAAAATTCGATCATCCCGGTCTTGGGACGACCGCGACACGAAACGGTCCGAAACTGGTGATACAAAACGATATCGGGATGACGGATGCCCATGTCATGGTGATCAATGTCGAGGACCCGACCGTATCTGTCATCTATACCGACATCCACATGCCACGCCTGCAGTTCTTTATCGGCCTGTCTGATACATGGAATGTCAGGTGGGAGGACACGCTCTCCCGGCGTGCGACCGATGAATTTGAAAAAAATGTCTACCACCTTGCGGTCGGGAAATACACGGCATCAGGACGAAAAGATCTCGAAGCGTTCCTTGAACATCTCGGCTCCAGGCTGGTCTTTTTGATCGACTGGAACCGTGCCAGAAAGAGGCTGCGTAACTTCCTGCTGAATAAAGACAGCATTTCGCTATTGAAATGGGCTGCAGATAAGGAATACGGGCATATGGCGTTTCTCCTTCTCGGTGGCGAAAGGATCATTTATGATGCACTCGAGCTGGCAGCAAAAGTCCCGATACGCTACGGGGAGCCCCTGCACCAGATCCTTGGGAGGGAGAAGACCATTGAATATTTCCAGTGGGTCTTTCGCACAGCTGCGACCGGCATGCTCGCAAACCAGTCCCGTCTGCTCATACAGGACGAGATGAAAACCGAGTTACTCAGGTATTTCCGGTCTGCCAATGAAGGGCTGATGGAGATATGCGAAGAGCATGCAACCCTTATCATCGAAGTTGCCACCGTCGTTCGCGATTCCCTGATCAACATACAACGCGGTGAAGACGGGGATTTCATCGTGAGAAGTGCAAAAAGGGCAAAAAAGTGGGAGACGGAGGCCGATGCACGGGTCAACAGCGTCAGATCACTTTCCCGGCGGATTGAAGCGGCAGAATTTTTTGCCGAATTAATTAATATCGCTGATGATGCACTTGATTTTCTCGAGGAGGCGTCCTTTTTCACCACCCTCATACCGGGCATGACCTCTTCGAAGGGAATCAATAACGAGCTTGTTGCAATGGCTGACATCTCTGTGAAAGGAAGCCAGGAATTTCTCAGGGCACTTATTGCATCGCAGTATATCCAGAAGGGGTACAGCAGGGACGAGATGCAGGATTTCCTGCGTGCTGTTGACCGTGTTGTAAGCCTCGAACGGGAATGTGATGAAGCGCTACGCCGTTCACAGAAGGTCATTTTAGTGGAATCCACGGATTACAAGGAGTTGCAGGTCTATTTTGAGCTTACACGGACCATCGAGGAATCCACCAATTCCCTCATGAAGGCCGCATACAGGCTCAGGGATACCATAATCGAAGAGATGAACCGTTAGGTGGCTGAAATGAGCAGACCCGTGCGATATATTATAAAATTCGGACCTGACCTCTTTGAAGAAGCACCGGCTGAAGAGTTCGGGAACAAGGCAGAAGGGCTTGCCACGATGGCAGGGCTCGGGATACCAGTACCTCCCGGTTTTTCCCTTAATGTCTGCGTATGTGAAGATTATTATAATAACGGGAAAAAAATACCGGAATATCTCCCTGATTTGCTGAACAAAAATATCGCATTCATCGAAAAAGCGACGGGGTCAGGGTTTGGAAGCAGCCGCCGGCCACTCCTTATATCTGTCCGGTCAGGTGCACCCGTGTCGATGCCGGGTATCATGGATACCCTCCTCAACGTGGGATTGAACAGGGAGACCCTTCGCGGGCTGATTTTTCTGACCGGGAACCCACGGTTTGCATGGGACACCTACCGGAGGTTCATGCAGAATTTCGGGGAGATCGTTTTCGGACAGGACCCGGCGGTCTTCCAGTCGCTCCTCCTGGAAAAAATGAAGCAGGAAGCGGTTCCCGATGAAGTGGAACTTGATTCGGGAAGCTTAAAAGAACTTGTTTCAGAATATGAGCGTGTTTTTTTTACAGGAACCGGGCGACGTTTCCCTGAAGATGTATATGAACAGCTCATCCTTGCAGTGGAAGGAGTCATTAAATCATGGCATAACCCGAGAGCCGAGGCGTTCCGAAAAATTCACACTGTCGGGGAGGCACGGGGGACCGGGGTTACCGTCCAGGCCATGGTATTTGGCAACATGGGGTCTCATTCGGGAGCGGGGGTTGCCTTTACCCGGAACCCGTGGCAGGGAGACAACGAACTTGTTGTGGACTTTAAATTCGGGGCGCAGGGGGAAGATGTTGTATCAGGGGACCAGTCTGCCACGACGCAGAAGGAACTGAGCTCTGCGATGCCCGGCACATTTGAAGAACTGAGGAAAACTGCCAAAAAGCTTGAGATGCATTTTCGTGACATGCAGGACATTGAATTTACCGTTCAGGAAGGGGAACTATACCTCCTCCAGACCCGTTCAGGCAAGCGTTCACCCTATGCGGCACTGAAAATAGCCGTAAATATGTGCCAGGAAGGAATCATATCCCCTGCCGATGTGATGTACATGATCAGGGACATAGATATTGATGCGATTACCCTGCAAAGAGTGAAATCAAAAGATTATCCGGTTGCCATCGGCATTCCTGCATCAAGCGGTGTTGCATCGGGAAAAATTGTATTGTCAAGCCAGCGTGCGGAGACAGAGGCGAAATCAGGCAGCGACACGATACTGGTCAGGGAGACCGCCTCCCCTGATGACCTCCCCGGGATAAATGTTGCACGTGGAATACTGACCGCACGGGGTGCACGGACATCCCATGCAGCAGTTGTTGCACGCCAGATGGGTAAAATCTGCGTTGTGAACTGTTCGACCCTCGAAATTAATGCAAGCCGTCACCGCTGTTACCTCGGCGGGCAGGAACTGCGTGAAGGAGAGATCATTACTATTGACGGGAATTCAGGGATGGTGTATATCGGGGCGGTTGAGGTGATCGATGAACGGCCCGAAGACCTGGTGGCGCTTGTCCGCTCATGGGAAAATACCATCCAGATGTGACTGGTATGTTCAGGAACACGAAATTTTTTTGGAAAAGGGTGCCTTCAATCTCTCTCCTTCGAATATTTTCCTGATTTAATACCCACGGACGCATATTTCATCAGCGGGTAGAGTGCGTCGGTCATGGGATGGATTTCCATAAAAGAGTCAAAATCCTGCACACGGGAGCCATTTTCGATCAGGAATGTATGGTACGCGGTAAGGATTCCACCGGCAGGAGCGACGGACTGGACACCCGTGACCTTCCCGTCCGCAGGGTTGAAAAAGACTCTTCCCATCCCAGTCATGGATTGGGGAACCGACCAGAATGTACCCGGTCCTGCAGGTCCGGGCATGGCAACGGAGATAGATTCCGGGGCATCCCGTGAGACAAATGAAAACTCGCTGAAAAGGTTCATCGACTGTGGAATAACATCATAGTCCATCGTTACATCCTCACCGAGAATATTGCGTGCAGCAATAATTCCCTCCTTTCTTGCGACAGGCGTGAGGCATGGGGAACCGGTCAGGTCTCCGCAGGCATAGACTCCCGGAACACTTGTTTCCATCCTCCTGTCGACGATAATCCTGCCGTCCGGCCCCTTCTTAAAACCATTCAGCGTCCCTGAACTGGGGACCAGTCCTGTCGCGAGAAGAACGGCATCACATTCTATTTTGATTTCCTCTTTGGAATAAACCCCGCTGACCGATTCCACCCGCCCGTTTCCGTTGATTTCACTGGTGGTGCAGTAATCATATATCCTGACTCCCGAAAGTTCTTTAATGGCGATATCCCGCATATTCCGGTCAATATTTTTAAGAAAAGCACTCCGGGAAAGGAGGTGGACCTCGCAGCCGAACGCATCGAATATGAACGCAAATTCTGCAGCCATAATGCCGCCTCCCACGATAACGAGCCGCGACGGGAGCTCGCGCAAGGATGGGAGCGTATGGGGCGTGATGACCCCGTCCAGATCTGTTCCGGGAATATCCGGGATTGAAAGGTGCGACCCCGTGGCACAAATTACGGCATCAGCCTCGTGCTCCTTATTGCCGATATAAACCATCCTGCCCTCACAGCGGCCTTCGCTGCCATATATGACAGAAACTCCGGCATCCCGCGTTTCTTTATCAAGAACCTTCGCAATTTTCACCTGGATTTCTGCAAGCGAGGAGATGAGCTGTGGGTACCGGATAACCGGGTCGTTGGCAAATATGCCCCTCTCTGCAAACATTCCTGCCGCCGAAAGTATGCGTGCGGCATCATTGAGCCCGCACACCATCATGCACCCGTGGTGGAGGCATTGCCCGCCAATGCCCGAGAGGCCGCCCTTCTCCACTAAGGTTACCTCTTTTCCTGCCATTGAGAGGTATATCGCGGCATTTCTTCCGGCGGGGCCTCCGCCAATTACGATGATCATGGAGTCCGCGAAGATTAGAGGATCTCTACACCCTCGTCCATCGGTTCGGAGAGGATCTCCCCTGTAAAACCGTTAATCTCAATGATCTTTTTGCCACGGATCTGCCATATGGGAACGTATATCTGCTGAATTTCAAGTTTGATATTTTTCCTGTCGGGTTTGATGACTTTTTCTTCATAGAAGATGGCATCGCCCTTTTCCTGCTTTATCCTGACACGCTGTGTAAGGCGCTCGATTAATTCGTTATATATCCGCTCTGTCGCATCCTCGCGGGAAATGTGTGGTTGTATAACGTCACTGCCTTGCGGGATCTCAGCTTCGACCGCGCTTTTTACATTCCCTTCGACCTGTAACCCGTTGATGGCGTTTATTGCGCCATCGCCTTCCGAATCAAACGGGATGCGGCGATCCTTGTATGTCTGCTCACCCGAACTGATGTAATGATACATCCAGTGAGGCATGAACCTGAGGTTAGGTGTCCCCTGTACACCGGCGATCTTTTCTGCAGCCTGCCGGTTCACTTTTATTGGAAGGTGTGTAAGCGTAATACCTGAAGATTCGACCGGTTCTGAACCCTTTATTTCAGGTGCGGCTATTGTTGCGGCGGTACCTGCTGCCCGTTTTGACGATTCGACAAACGACAGCGAGAGTTGTCGTTCAAGGACCCTGGCCAGTGCAGCCTCCCCTGCGTATCGTACAAACTCTTTTACACCCCACACTATGGAATTCTCTGTAGGTACCGATTCTTCGAGTGTGAAAAGAAGTTTATTGCAGGCGAGGTCCCGGTCCTCCAGCCTCAGGCTGTAATTAGTCCTGTCAAATTCGGCGATCTCCTCATGGGTGTTTGAACACATGATAAGCAGGCAGTCTCCATCCCGCATGGCCGAGAGGTCAAGCGGGGGATCAACCTCCTCCACATCATACCCTGCCGCCTGCAGAATGCCCCGCATCGCAATCTTGGCTTTTTCCCGTATTTTTTCATCCATCATCCATACATTTCCTTCATCTTATAGAACAATTTTTCTATTCAAATGATTGAAGAATACTTAATGAACCTCCCTCTCAAGTTTGTCAATAATACGATCGAGGATTATGCGATGCAGGTGACCTATAACCCGAGAGAAGGTACCGGCACCGTAGTATACAATATGTCGATAGTCAGGAATGAAGACCTTGAATACTCCATCTCGGTATTTAAAGACGCCTACAGGGCAGGAATCTGTGTCAGCGGATTAGTACGGTTTTTTAAATCAGGAGAGAAGTTGTCAGGATACTGTGTCCCTGACGGTCATACCGCAATAATCACGATGTGCAGTTCAACGCTTGACGGGATACTTCTCAGGAAAGGAGTGCCGTTAAATCCCATAGGGGGGGGAGTCGTTGAGATCGAACGCCGTATCCCGAGAAGATTTACCCACATTATCATGTACGAGTATACCACGATTGATCCGCTGCAGGTCCTGATATCACAGGAAATAACCTCGATTACCGATGTGATGCGAAAGGGAAGCGGGAACATCCTTGCCAATATCAGGCAGTGTCATATGGAAGCAGAGACGTTGATCGGGGAGGTCATGGATGATCTTGCAGGAAGCAGTTTTTCAGGTATACTCGATGTAGGTCTTCCAAATACCCCTGCTCTAGGAGTAAAAGTCGACCCCCAGTATATGGGAATTGTTGCGGTGGGAGGAACGAATCCCATGGCTGCAATAAAGGAAGGGGGAATTCATGTCACGACACAGGCCATAAAAGGCCTGATGGATGTGAAGACGATGACCGAGATCCTTGACTACTAGGCAGGATTATACGGTCTTTGAACGTGCCCATGATGAAAAGAGGTTCCAGTACATACTAAAAAACCTGAAAAATCCTTTTGATTCCGAATAAAGGGCAGTTGTACCTTCTTCATCCGACCCCATGACCACCATTACTTTCTGGTTATCGATTAAAAATACCCCGCCGGCACTGCATTTTTTACCGATATTGTGACCCGGTGGAGGGACATGTAAAAAAAGACGGATATTGGAGGGAATATCTCCTTCCCAGTGGTCAGTTACGATCTCAACCAGGACACGCGAACTTACCCCGATTAACATGTCTTTAATTTCATCATTTACAAGTGCCCAGTAAAAGATGATCCTGATGGATGACTGTGCATTACTGATGAGGTCAAGGATCCTGGTACTGATATTTTCATTCCCGTATATACTCCATATCAGTTCCTGTTCGCCTTTCTGCAGGCGGTTGCGGTCATGGAATATTGTATTCAGTACTTTTCTCGCACCCTCTGCATCAGATTCGATGGATTTGAGCAGGTTTTCGATTCCTTCATCGGGTGGTACGGACGCGAAGCGTTTCGGGGTAGTATGTGAGACTGCGACAAGGTTTTTCTGTAAAAGGCGGTCCAGCACCGGGTAGACCGATGCGCGTGGCACCCCGGATATCTCGTGTATCTCGGTCGCAGTCGCTCCGGATACCTTCAGGAGAGCGATATAAACAAGGGCCTCGTATTTGGTGAGACCAAGAGATTTGAGAGATTCTGCGAGAATAAGGATGTTTTCCGGGGATTCTGACATCAATCACTTATATATATGGTAGAATAATAAATGTTGTTATAACAATAACAACACGTGATTTCATATGGAGATGCGGCAATTCGTAATTTTAACCGTTTTTTTGTGCGTCCTCTGCGTCCCGGCCATGGCAGGGACAAAATACATGTCAGGCGGGCCCGATCTAACGGCATCGATATCGGGATCCAATGAGTTCTCACCGGGAAACGATGTCACAATTAACGTAAAAATCGAAAACAAGGGCCTGATCGATATAAAATTCGTCCAGTCCGGTATCGTGGAGAGGGATGATCTCCCAAATACCGCAAAACTGGTCACGGTTGGCCTCGAAGCAGGCGATGCCCCGATTGTAATCAAGTCAGACCCCCAGATGATCGGGGATATACCGGGTGGGAAGAGTGTCCAGGTCTCGTTCGCTGCAAAAGTGAATTCAAATGCGCAGGCTGGAGCCTACAATCTGCCGCTTCACGTCAGGTATACCTACTTAAGCTCTGCCGAACAGCAGGGCCAGGACAGTATTACCTATATTTACAAGAATAATGACGAAACAATCGGTCTTCCCGTTAAGGTCCGGTCCAGGGTTTACCTCGAGGTCATTTCCGCCACGCCCGAACACCTGAATGTTGGAAACGAGGGATATGTCACATTAAAACTCCGCAATGCAGGGTACGAAGATGCAGAATCCGCAATAATCAAGATATCGAGGAACGGGAACAGTCCGCTCATCCCGACGGACAGCAGCGTATATATCGGAGACTTCCCGCGAAACGGGTCCGTAGACTGCAGGTTCAAGGTATCGGTCTCGCGTGACGCCACCAGTCAGACCTACCCGCTGGATGTGTGTGTCGTATACAGGAACCAGGAAGGAGATACGCAGACATCAGACCCGGCCACCGTCGGAATACCTGTCGGAGGGAAGATCAGGTTCGAGGTCGCATCAGAACACGGAACATTGAGTCCCGGCCAGAAAAAAGTAATAGAGGTTGAATACAGGAATACCGGTGATGCCACGGCATATAACGCCCAGGCAAGAATCAGTGCCGTCGACCCGTTTACCAGCAATGACGATACCGCGTATCTCGGCGACCTCGCCCCCGGGCAGACGGTTACGGCACGATATGAAGTCAGTGTGGACAGTTCTGCCACTCCAAAGGAATATGGTCTTGATTCAGAGATCCGGTACAGGGATGCACTTGATAACAGCCAGATATCGGACACCATGAAAGTCAGGGTGACGGTTGAGGCCGGATCAGGGCCTGTATATACCAATCCAATCGTGATCGTGGTTATTATCGCGGTTATCTGTGGCGCAGGGTATTATGTATTTATAAAGAGAAAAAAGAAGTAATGCCAGTCTGGAATGGAGTTCTGCCAGAACCTGATGTGCGGAACATTGATGATATGAGAAGTGTGCTGAAAGATCCTTCCTGCACATGCACTTCTCCGCTCTATTTTATGTACAGGGCCCTGGCCAGGTCTGATAAAGACCGCCGGTGGCTTACTGCAAAGAAGTTACGATATGATATCACGGTTATTCCACCACGCATAATCTGCGGCGAACTGGTAAAGACCAAGGGCCATTACCACCCGGAAAACAGTGCCGGTGCAGGATATCCCGAACTCTACGAGGTACTGGAAGGAAATGCCCATTACCTGCTGCAAAAAGAGGATTTAACTGATATAGTCCTTGTTGAAGCCGGCAAAGGCGATCTGGTGCTGATACCGCCCTTTTATGGTCATGTAACAATCAATCCGGGAAAGGATGATCTTGTAATGGCGAACATTGTATCAGATGAGTTTACGAGCATATACGGCCCTTATGAAAAAATGCAGGGCGCAGCATATTACGAAACAGAAACGGATATATTTGAAAAAAATGGCTGTTATCCTGATATTCCCGGGATACGGAAAATACCTGCAAAAGAGACAGTGAAAAATCTGGGGGTCCCCGGGTCCCTGTATGAACTGGTGGAAAAAAGGTGGGTGGGGTTATCATTCCTGAATGAGCCGCAGGATTACAACCTGGCCATTTAGATCCCGGAATAAAGATTTGGAGCTGATATTCTTTTATGCTCGCTTTTTTTCACCATTTGAAGCACTTTTTCCTGGACCGGAGTTGTTGCCTGCCACCTGTTCTTTTCAAGGGCTGTCAGTGCGGCATCGATATCAGGATAGGAGAGCCCGATCTCGCTCTCGTCGCTCTGGCCCTGCCAGAGGCCCGCAGACGGGGGTTTACGGATAATGGCATCAGGGATACCCAGGTCAGGTGCGATGTCAAAGATTTCAGTCTTGTAGAGGTGAAGAAGCGGCTGGATATCACTTGCATTATCACCAAATTTCGTGCAGTACCCAAGGAGGTACTCGGTGCGGTTTGAGGTCCCGCATACGAGGCGGTTATCTTTGTTGGCATAATAATAGAGCACCGCCATCCTTGTGCGGGCCATCAGGTTTCCGGAAAGGTATGGGGTGTCGGTATATCCGGGAAGTGTCCGGTATCCCTCGAGAATTGGGTCAATATTTATCACCATATGTGTGATTCCAAGAACGTTAGAGAGATTTTCTGCGTCATCCATGTCTTCCTGCCGGGTTACGGATGCGGGAAGAGTAATCCCGAGCACCTTTTCTGGGCCGACTGCCCTGCAGCAGAACGCCGCGGCAACAGCTGAATCAACTCCCCCGCTGATTCCGATCACGATACCTCTCCCCTGACTGTTCCAGTGAGCATAACGGATCATCTGCTCTATCCTGCCCAGTGCACAACCCCTGTCTCCTTCCATGGTTATTCCTCCTTAATTCACCATCTTATACAAGGCGGATAAACTTTTTCAATTGGACGGCGTCACCGGTCACCAGAAGGGAATCCCCCTCCATCAGTTCTGTATCCGGTGGCGGACGCACCAGGGACCGGGTATATCCTTCGATCCCGATTACCCGGACGCCGCTCTTCCGTTCGATCCAATCCACATTTTTCGGAGTGGTATTTATCGTTCTTTTCCTGACGACCTTCTGTCCGTTTGGAAGATCAAGGATGATATGGACAATATCAGAGAGCACGACTCCTGCGATGACCTGCCCGCCGATTGTCGGGAGCAGGGCAACATAGTCGGCACCTGCCCGGTAGAGTTTGTCAACCGACACTGCTTCGTTTGCACGGGCCAGTATCCGGAGCGAGGGATTAAGGTTACGTGCCATCAGCGTGGTGAATATGTTCAGGTCATCGTCATTCAGGGCAACCACACAAATCCTGGCATCCTCGACATGTGCCTGCCGGAGGATCATTTCGTCCTCTGCATTCCCTACAACCTCGCTGACCGGGTGCGGTTTTTTATCGATGACAATACAATCGATACCAAGACTGGTGAATTCGGAGTATGCCGCTGATCCAACATCCCCGTATCCTGCAATAATTGCGAGTGTGGTATCACACTCTTCTTTTAAAAACTCCCTTTCCATCATCTCCTTTATCATTGTCATGTTTCCGACGAGAAAGAGCATCGTCGAGGTGTCCAGTACTTCCTCGCCCGACGGGTTATACTGGAAATGACCGAGGCGGGACAGGAAGAGGACATCAACGCCGTACCTGCTGAAGAGCGAGAGCTCTTTTAATGTTTTTCCGGCTGCCGGTGAACAAGAGATGATTGGGATATGAAGGAACCTGATTTTCCTGTCAGGATCCGAAACCGCACCGGCATGGGTCGTTTCGTATACCGTTTCTTCAAGGACTTTGCTTGTATGGGAACTCAGGCCGGCATGGCGTGCAAGGATCTGTCCTGTAATATGCTTGGGGGAGAGGACATACTCAGCACCGGCATACTTGAGGTACCGGTCAAAAGAGAGTTTATCCACGACGGCAATGACATGTGCCGTGGTCATCTCGCGAATCCCGAGGATGATCATTGCGGTCGTCCGTTCATCCTCGCATACGATAACATGGCTGGCGTTCTTTATCCATGCATGCTGCCATGTTACCGGGTTTGCATAATCCCCCCAGATAACATATGCCCTTTTACCGAACCGTTGTGCAAACGATTTTGCAGTCTGGTCATCGTCCACAACCATCAGCAGGCTTAAATCAGATATCATCAGGCTTTCGATAAGCGATTTTGTCAGCTCCCCGTGGCCGACTATGACAACGTGCCTCTCAAGTTCGTGCGGGGTCCTCCGTGGTGCCGTGGTATGAAGCATTGAGCTTAAATATGGAATGAGGAGGAGCGGAATAATCATGAAGATCAGGATGATCCCTGTGACCATCATTATAATTGCAATGACAATCGTGATCTGGTTGGTAAACGGCAGGAGTTCTCCATAGCCCGTGGTGGTTACCGTTTCAAGTACAAAGAGGACTGCGGTGGGCCATGATATCGGTTTATTTTCAAGAATCGGGTACGCATAGTGAAAAAGGGCAGTATATGCGACTATCTGGACAAAGAAGAGTAAAAAATAAAGCCCGATTTTTACCCGTTCCGATGTGTGAAGCAACCTCCAGAATATGCCCTTCTTATCCTGTATCACGTTTCACCTCGTCAAGCATCTGGCAGCTCCGGCAGGTATCCCCACATGGTTCCCCGCAATTGCTGCAGGTGTTCACCTCTCCTGCGAACCCTTCTCCGATCCTGCTCAGGTCTTCTCCGAGGTTGAGCAGTGAATATTTCGTTGCCGGGTGTCTCCAGCTGTAATCATTAAGGACGTTCCTGATATCAGCCCGTAGCGCATTATGTGAATAGGGGCATTTCCCTATTTCAAACCCCGTGACATGCATAAATGCGTATAATGCTACTTCCCGTTCAGGTATATACATGAATGGTTTTATACGCGTGACCATTCCGGGAATCGGACGGGTTCCCCGCAGGAGTCTTCCGGCGTCACCCCTGAATGCATTCATGAGAACGCTCTGTGCTTCATCGTCAAGGTTGAATCCAAAAGCGAGTTTTGTAACATTATGAGATCGGGCTGCCCGGTTGAGGCAGTGCCTCCGGAGCACGCCGCAGTACGAGCACGAGAGACTGTCCCCCCGTTTCTGTACAATTTCATCAACAGTCACCCCGAATTCATCTGCGAACGAAACGGTCAGGCATTCAACACCCAGGCTCTGTGCAATGCGGACTGCATTGGAAGGATCACGGTAGCCGGCAATCCCTTCATCGACAGTAATGCCTATGAGATCGATATCCCGTCGTTTTCCCACCAGTGAGGTGAGAAAGCAGAGAAGTGCGCTGCTGTCTTTTCCACCGCTGAGCGCGACGGCAATCCTGTCACCGGGCTCAAGCCAGCGGTGATTTCTGACGGCACGTTTTGCCTTGGCCTCAAAATCAGCATTAAAATGCGATTCACAGAGATGCAGGCCGGAATACCGCTGGTAAATTATGGCCGGGCGCCTGCATTTGCTGCATTGCATGGGATTTATCAGATCACCTTTATCATCAGGATAGATAAATTGTGTAGAACACATGGCAATTTCTGCTGATCATATACGGACTCTTCATAAATACGAGATCCGTGTCCTGGTAGCCATCGAGCGTCTCATGAAGCGGCACCAGTGGGTACCTCTTGATATTCTCGTAAAGGCCGTCGGGCTCTCGGAGTCAGAGGTGAATTACAGGATCGGCAGGCTCATGGAGAGGGGGATGGTCCGGTTTGACACCGTTCCCTATGAAGGATATTCCCTGATATTTTCCGGGTATGACACCCTTGCTCTCCTCTCGCTCACCAGGAAAGGTACCGTCCAGGCCCTAGGGTGCCCGATAGGCGAAGGAAAGGAGGCAATCGTATACGAGGCACTCGGACTTGGTCAGCTCGCCCTGAAATTCCACCATATCGGGCAGCGATCCTTTCAGTCAGTGCGTGTTACAAGGGAATATATGCCTGACAAAGGTCACTGCCCGTGGATATTTGCCTCCCGGTACTCGGCCGAAAGGGAGTATGAAGCCTTGAAAAAACTACATACTTCAGTCAGTGTGCCTCTTCCGGTTGATATTAACCGTCACGTGGTGGTCATGGAATTTATACCCGGCCTGCCGCTCCACCGCTGCAGGCCCGATGAACCTGAAGCGGTGATGAATGACATCCTTGAGAATGCCGCGAATGCTTACCGGAAAGGAATCATACATTCAGATCTCTCTGAGTACAATGTGATGCTCGACAGCGAGGGGACCGTCTACCTGATCGACTGGCCGCAGTGGATTGAGGTGGACCACCCCAACGCCGACGAGATCCTCCGGAGGGATATTGAGAATATCACCAGATATTTCGGTCGTAAGTTCAATATTCATATGCCTCTGGAAGAAGCACTTCAAAAGGTCAGGGAATGAAGGTTTACGGTATCGATATCATCAGGGGGTCAGTGCGTTCCCGTTCCCGCCGCCCGACCTATGCCCTTGTCAGAATGGCGGGTGACGTGATCGTGTCGGAATCCGATGTTACAGGGTTTCGGCTCTTTCGGATACTCTCCGCAGAAAAACCCGATATACTTGCAGTCGACAGTCTTCAGGAGATATCGGTCGACCAGCATGACCTATTCTCATTTCTCCAGGCGCTTCCCCCTTCTGTCAGGCTGGTACAGGTGACCGGCGGCGAAAAAAAGGAAACACTTGGAAAAGTTGCCAGCCGGTATAACATCAGTTTCAACCGTTTCGATCCCTTTGATGAAGCCAGGACGATAGCACGGGTTGCGACTCTCGGTGCCGGAGCAGAAGTGATAGCGTTTGAGAATATGAGTGATGTCGTGGTGAGTCGTCACCGGTCTCCGGGAAAAGGCGGATGGAGCCAGAACCGCTATGTACGGAAGATCCACGGCGCGGTTCAGCAGAAAGCCAGGGAGATCGAGATGGAAATCATCGCTTCAGGCCTGAAATATGAAAAAAAAGAGACCAAGGCCTTTGGAGGGTGCAGCCGCGTCTCGTTTGTGGTCTATGCGTCGAGGGACAGGATCCCGGTTTCAGCCTATCGCGGTGCAGACGTCCAGGTGCGAATCAGCGGCAAAAAGCTGGAGCGGATACGGTTCAGGCCGCTGTCTGCAAAACCTCGGTATATCATTGTCGGGATCGATCCCGGTACCACCACGGCGATTGCGGCTCTCGATCTCGACGGGAACCTTCTCCACCTTCAGAGTTCACGGCAGATGTCACTGTCAGACGTGACAGAATCCCTGTACAAGGCTGGCAAACCACTGATCATCGCCTCCGATGTCCATGAGATGCCCTTTTCTGTGGAAAAGATAAGGCGGGCTTTCAAGGCGGTTGGCTACACCCCCAGGCAGGACGTAAGCGTGGAGACAAAATTTGAGCTCACCTCGCCGTACACCTACCAGAATGACCACGAGAGGGATGCCCTGTCAGCAGCCCTTGATGCATACCGGAGTTACAAAAATAAGTTCCAGAGCATTCTGAAACGCGTTCCCCCCGGCTATGACCTTGATGAGGTCAGGGCCGGCATCGTACGCGGGCAGTCACTCGAACAGGTACTCGGGGAAATCAAAGGAAAAACCCGGCCAAAGGAAGAGGAAATCCCCGAGATCGAACCTGAACGGAAAGAGGACGGACATGTCCGTGTCCTTGAAGGGACGGTCAAACGGCTGAGGACACTCGTTCAGGAGTTATCTGAAGATATCCGGAAAAAAGACCACGACGTGACCAGGCTCCAGTTACGCCTGAAAAAAATCCGTTCGAACCAGGACCTTATTCTCCGGAAGGATACAGAGATCGTAAAACGGGACGTTATAATCCAGAACCTGAAAAAGAAACTGAGAAAAGAAGAGCGGGCGACAAGGAACCTCAGGAAAAGGGTTGCCAGGATGAAAGAATTCGACGAACCGGTTTTGAGCGCCGACCATATTCCCCTTAAGATCCTGCCTTCTTTTACCCGCGAAGGGGTAAAAAACCTTGCCGAGGAATTTGGTATACGCGAAGGGGACCTGCTCTATGTTGACCGTATCGACGGCTGGGGAAGAAATGTCGTAAAAGATCTGTCAGAGACGGGTATCATGGGGATAATCGTCGGCAATCCTGACAGGATCCCTGACGACCCCCGGTTCCGGGAGGCGTTCCTCGAATCAGGGCTGCCGCTCCTCCTGCCGGAAAAGGAGGATGTCATTATAAAGGGAAAGCAGGGGCTGGCACGAAAAGAGCCGTTACAGGCGGCCCTTGCTGATTGGGATGAAGCGGAAAGAGAATACGAGCGCGGGAAAAAAGCCAGCATGATCGAAAACATTTACAGGGAATATCGAACCGAACGGGGAAAGGAGATGAAAAAAGTTGGATGACCGGGAACTGCTGCGCGATGTGATGGATATCATTGGCAGGGAAAACTGCCTCGACGACTGTGCCGTCCTGCCGTCCGGAGACCGGTACCTCGTTGCATCCACCGATATGCTCCACGAGAAGAGTGATTTTCCTGCCGGTATGAGCGGATTCCAGATGGGGTGGATGGCCATTGCGGTTACTTTGAGCGATCTTGCCAGCATGGGGGCCAGGCCCTGGTTTGTGCTGCTGGCCGCCGGTCTTGACCGTGGAGAGCGACTCAGGGAGATTATGCAGGGGGCAAAGGCCTGTTGTGATGAATACGATGTCATACTCGCAGGGGGGGACCTGGACCACCACGATGAACTGACTCTCGTCAGTACCGGTGTCGGGGAAGTTGAAAAAGACCGGCTGGTGAGGAGAAGGGGTTCGGGGATTTCCGATGCCCTCTGCATTACGGGGATGACCGGGAGGGCACAGGCGGCGCTTGAAGGGAATCACCGGTTTGATAAATACCTCTTCCAGCCCGTGCCGAGAGTCTGCGAGGGGCAGGCTATTGCAGCTGCCGGCGCGACGTCCATGATGGATATCAGTGACGGGCTGGTCATCTCGCTCTATGACATGGTGGACGCAAACGGATGCGGGTATGCCATAGAATCTCAAAATCTCCCGTTAATCCCCGGGATGGAAAGAGAGGAGTCAATACAGTATTCCCTGTACGGCGGAGGAGATTTTGAGCTCCTCTTTACCTGCCCCGAAGATCTGCTTCCGGTTACCGGGCTGGATGTTACCCGCATAGGAACTGTTATCCATGCAAAGGAAGTCCTGGTCGACGGCGTGAAAGTCCCTAAAAAAGGGTACCAGCATTTCTGGTGCTGACGGATAGTCCGGCTTTACCGGCGCCGTCAGCCCTGGTACCCTGGCCAGTAGACCTGGATGGCTGATATTCTCCCGGAATATGCGTCATAATTGCCAGGGTCGAGCTCAAGTGCCTTGTCAAACGAAGCGATCGCCTCATCGATTTTTCCAAGTTTGATCAATGCATATCCCTTGTTGGTCCACGCCATCGAGACATTCGGATTAATTTCGATGACGCTGTTATAGGTTGCGACCGCGGTTTCATACTGTCCCATCCTGTAGAGGGCGATTCCCTTGTAAATGTAGGCCTCGGTATTTGCCGGGTCTTTCCCGATGACAAGGTCATAGGATTTCACTGCAGCGATGTAGTTGCCGATGTTGATCTGCTCGTAACCCCTGTTGAGCAGCGCCACGTCGTTGCCGGGATCGATACCGAGTACCTTGTCATAGAGGCGGATTGCATTGTCATACTCTCTCATGCGGTCATATGCATATGCGGTGTTCATCAGTGCGGTAATATTGTCAGGGTCATTTTTCAGGACGGTGTCATAGACATGTACAGTCTCCTGAGCCCGGCCAAGCGAGGTATATGCAGATACCTTGTACATCCATGCAAGGGAATTGGAGGGTTCAAGTGCCAGAACCCTGTCATACGCCTCGATTGCGCCATTTAAATCCCCGCCGCTCTGTAGTGCAAATCCCTTGTTGAACCAGATTGTGGCAGAATTACCGTTGATCTTCAATGCGTCGTTATAGGCCGCTGCAGCTTCTTTGAATTTTCCCTGGCTGCTCAGGGAACTGCCTTTCGTTGTCAATGCAATGAAATTATCAGGATCGAGAGATATCGCCCTGTCAGATGCTGATACGGCCTCAGCATACCGTCCCATCCGCTGCAGGGTGGACCCTTTATAAGCCCATGCAACAGCGAGGCCGGGATCGATAGCCAGTGCACGGTCATATGCATCCAGTGCTTGCTGGTACTTTCCAAGATTGCTCAGTGCATACCCATGGTTCGTCCATGCCACAATGTTTGACGGGTCAAGAGAAAGTGATGTATTATATGCCGATACCGCTTCGTCGAATTTACCCAGGCTGTTTAATGCAAAGCCTTTGTTATTCCATCCCACACTGTTTCCCGGGTCCAGCCTGACCGCATTGTCGCATGCAACGAGGGCTTCCTGGTAATTACCAAGGTTATTAAGAGCAAATCCCTTGTAAGCCCATGCAGTGGCATCGTCCGGGTTTATTGCAAGGAGACGGTCATATGTCTGTATGGCCGACTGGTAATCACCCATACTGGTGAGAATAAATCCTGTCTGTAATAGAAGCCCGGTATCGTCCGGTGTGATGCCAAGGGCGTAGTTGTAGGACTGCAGCGCATCGTTGTATTTTCCGAATGCCTGGAAGAGCTCGCCCCTCTTTTTTGCGGCTGATGCCAGGGATGGATTGATCCCGAGAGCCCTGTTATATTCTGTAAGGGCTTCGTTGTATCGTCCGATCTGCTTCAGGAGGTCACCCTTGTTCTCGGCCGCTATGGCAAGGGTTGGTTCAGTTTCGATGGCCTTGTCATATGAATTCAATGCATCGTCATACCTGCCGAGTGAGGCGAGTGACATGGCCCTGTATCCCCATGCAACCCCAAGATGGGGATCGATCTCAATTGCTTTGTCATACGACGCAATTGCCTCTTCGTATTTTCCCATCGCGTGGAGGGTATTTCCCCTGTAGCCCCAGACGGTGGCCAGGTTGGGATCAATCTCAAGAGCATGGTCATACGAGTCAAGGGCATTTGTATACTGCCCCGTAATCTGGTACACATTTCCCATCTTTGTCCAGGCCACGGCATTATTGGGGTCTGTTTTAAGGACCGCATCATAAATCCTGAGTGATTCGTTATAATTTCCTGCCTCTTCAAGTTGTTTGCCCCTGTCCAGGGAAGTCTCTGTCTGATTGATGAGACAACCGGATGAAAAAATACCGGCGATAAGAAGTGCAATTATTATGGTCAGCAGAGGACTCTTCATTGCATAAATTTTATTTTTAATCCATATATACTTGCTACACCAGCTATAAACCCGGTAATAACCCGATATCTGGTTTCCGGGCAGTAAGTGTCACTTACTGGATGTAGGAAAGATATTTAATCTACGGTCACAAAATAAGATCATTCATCAAGAGGAGGAATTAATTAAAATGAAAAAAATTGTATTTATCGGGGCAGCATTTTTTGCTATTCTGCTCGTTTTCGCAGTTCCCGTCAGTGCTGTTTCATTCAGCAACCTTGTCGGGTCGGGAAGTACCTTTAACGGAAATACCGGGTCACTTGTTACCAGCATCGGCTCATTAAGTACTGACCAGCCAAAAGTCGATTATAAAGTATCCCTTACCGGTCTCAACAACGTTCCGGCAACAGGGAGCATCTCTGCATTCTCACGCGGGAACCTCATGGAAGGAAATGACAACGGGGGTCTTGCATCGCAGTTAATCTTCAGCCAGCGGTCATCTGCAACCGGAAGTATATCCCAGTTTGCGTTTTCATTCCACTATAACAGCAAACTGACCCCCTGATTTTCCCGGACCTCCTGTTTACTTTTTTAATTGTGTTTAAAATCTGTTTTTTCGATATTTTCTTTAAAATCTGGTCTGGTTAGAACAGGTCAGATGTGTGATTCTTTATCTGTTTTGCCCCTGTAAAGACCGTATATTCAGAAACTATAAATACTTCGAGGATAGTAGACTATTTTGATCTGATATAATTATTTGATCAAGGTGGCGAAATGAAGACGAAATTATTCATAGTACTTATCATCATCCCATTGTTGATGATCGGTTTCTGTGGTACCGCAACCGGTGCCAGGACTATTCCTGCGAGCAATGAAACGGCACGGATAACTGTTACCACAAGTGCAGCCGCAATCGGGTCTGTGACGGCACATACTGAAATTGTCTATGTGCAGGGCAACGGAAATCTCACCGATAACCCCCCGCTTGGGGCAGACGGAGAAGGACAGTCCACGATAAGTTACCGCGAAGACACAATGGCCGTAAACGGTGCAGTGAGCTATGCCAAGTACACCGACCTCGATACCGCTGACAAGACCGGAACCGGTGACAACCTCTATACCGAGAGGGTTGTTGAATATTCGGCAGACGGTGACGGCCAGACTGGCGGCAGGATGCTCTCTGATGAGTCAATCCTTGTTGATGTTGTTGCAACCGGAACGGTTGACAGCGTCGGCTGCTGCCCGTGGGGTGCAGACCAGGACCAGGTTCTTCCGGCAACCCATGATACCGTCGTGGCAGGATCAAGCATGGATGTAACAGAAGCATCGGTTACGTCACAGAGCAGTGCAAGGACGACATCTTCGTCGGTTGACACTCCTGTTGAGCTCTCGTATTCTGCAGATATCAGGGGTATCAACCAGACACCCGGTGACATGAACGAGGCAGCTGTGGGAAGTGCGACCATCTATGTAGATGCACACCTCCAGGAAGGTCTTGGAAATGAGACGGCAAAGGGAACAGATGTGACGTATAGTGATGTGACCTCTGCGAGCGGTCTCTTCGACCTTGCAAAGGATATTACCTATACATCCGCCTGATACCGTATAAATAAGGGAAAACTTCCCTTATTTTTAGTCCTCTTTCTCATCGCATACCGGATGGTCATTTCCGGTAACCCTTTTTTTTTATATTTTTGCGGACTACGGGCAGAATTTTTCCATGCGAATCCCACTAAAAACCGTGTGATACTCCTAAACGGAAATACCGCAAGGCTCCCGTTCCTCCGACCCGGACGACGTTCCGGTCACAAACAGTCTGTCGGTAATTTTTTGAGATGAGCGAAATATTTTCATGGAATGGGGTGGGTCCGGTGACGATACAGGTGTATAAAAATGTCTCTTCGCGGTCTTGTATGGGTTAATGGGAACTCAGTTCTTTGAGGGAATACTGGTCAGTCACAGAATCGCCGCACACCTCATCGCGACACTCCCGGGGCTGAATGCCCCCCCGTGTGTGTGCGTCCCCGCAATGCAATAAGGACCGTGATTAGTTCTGGTAAAAAAGAACAGTATCCCAGATAACCCTGCCTGCAGACCATCCCGCACCGGGGTGGGGCAGTGAGGGGTGAGAACCGCTCATGTCAGGGAAATGGATCGAACAGGCTTTATCGAAACGATGATTTCAACAGAACTGGTTTTTATAAAAACAGTGCGGGATGAGCGGGGATAAAAAAAAGGATATATTTACCAGTCACAGCCAAACGGGCAGTATGTTGGAAGAACCGCAACATAGGTCACTTCGCCCGGACGGACTACTGCAGTTCCGCACCATGCAACAGGGTCTGTCTCGCCGGACCCGCGTGTTGCTTTGAGGAAGTAAGAACCGGAAAGTATGTTGCCATCATACAGGACCGGAATGGATCCACCCGCATGCCAGCGCATATCATAATTCTGCCATATGTCCGTTGCAAAAAAAGCTGACTTTATCCAGAGATAGAGCCCGTCCTCTGAGGAATAGACCTGCAGCGATCCCCATTCCCTGGATGACGAGGAAGAGGATGTCGGAGACGGGAGCGGCTGTAAGGTCGGTACAGGCAATGGCGGGAAGTTGTAGGTCGGAGACGGATATGGATAGGTGATTGTCGTCGGCCGCGATACCGGCTGGTACGGATATGTCAGTGAGACGATGGAGGCCGAAGTCATTGATGACCCTGAAGTGCTGGCAGAAGAGCCAAAATTCCGTGCTGAATTGAGGAGGTCCTGTATTTTCGGATTTTTTTCCGGGAGATTCAGCCCGGAGAAGGATCCCGCTGCAAGACCGGAACACATAATGAACGCTGCAAGAATGATACAGACAATAACTGAATATTTCATGATGATCACCTTATTCTGCTGTCCGGGATATACCTGTGTCGTTTCTACAGGCAGGTACACCCGCTTTTGAACATTCTAATGATATCATACATGCATAAATCATTTGCTGTGGATGCACGATGAATGGTCCGGGAGTTGCATATCCTACAGAAAAAATCAATTCCGGGAGAAAATGAGATAATCGGAGAAAAAATATCGGTTTTTTTGAAGAGCCGGTATATAATCCGGATTTTAGACTCTGTTGAAACGGACATGAACCAGTAAGGTTCACTCCGGAGCCATGAAAATGTTCATTTAAAATCTCCTTATATTGTGGGTTGTTCCACCATTTTCATTCGAAATCCTTGTATCTGTTCATCGACAAGATTAGTGGGAAAACGGGAAATGTTTCAACAAAACCGGATTTTTATTGAAATCTGACCTGCCTTTGATATGAATTCTGCAGATCCCATGATCGTGATATGGGTATACCGGAGACTGGATAGAGAGGAAAAGTGTCTGGAATGCCAGATGGAATAAACAAAAAAATGAATCAGTTTCGTAACCTGTTTATTATAACTGATCTTTTTTCAGGGGTTGTCCGGTAATGGTTTGAACTGACAGTAATATCTGCGGTATCACGTGATGACGCTGAGAAGTCGCCCTCAAGCCGTTCTGCAGGTGAAGGCGGCAGTTCTCTTCCGGTATCAGGGCTTAAAATTACATTTTTACCGGCTTTTTCTTCCCATGCCGTAAGGGGAGAACCCTCTCCGGTTGTATCTGCATATGGCATCAGTTCAGATGCCGTGCCAATATCGGCCCTGAATAATTCAATCGTATCAACACTGATCTCTGCAGTGGGACCCTCAATGAATACAGATACGGGTTCAGGCGGGGGATTGCCAAAATCGGGCACTGGTTTCGGGGGGCCGTTCACTGAAATCAGCCCCTCTTCTTTTTTAACGGTAGAGATAGCAGACGTAAAGCCCCCCTGTGCATAGGCCTGGCTTACAGTCAGGGTGACATCATACGTCCCTCCATACTCGTATACGTGGACAGGATTCTGTTCCTCTGACGTCGTACCGTCTCCAAAATCCCACTCCCATGCATTTGCCCTGCCGGATGAGAGGTCAGAAAACCGGACTGAAAGGGGCGCATTTCCCGAAGTCACGCTGGCGGAAAAGGCCGCCGTCGCACCTGTCATGAAAACGGGTTTTTGCGGCAGGGAGCACGATGTATTAAACGGGCATGCACAACAGGGAGGATAGATTCCGGTCAGGTTGTAGTAGCACGAGCAATTACCGGGAGGATACGGCAGACCCCCGATCTCCAGCGTATTGAACGGACAGCTGCACGGGCCAAATGCACACGCTCCCGGAATAATAGCAAAAAGCACCCCTAATGAAAAAATAAATATACATAACCTGTTAAGACTTCTCATTATTATCGTCTCCCCGTTGGGAATCTCTGTTTTTATTGTCTTCGTATGAATATTTATACCATTCTTCCCGTATTTTGTTTTTTCTTTTTATCAGGCCGGAAAATTACAGGACAAACCTGATTGAAGAAGGGGATCATAACCGGGACAATGTTGATATATTATCATGATTGATCATGTTCATTGTTGACATGGAACACGCCTGTCATGGAACGTGGGGAGAATGGTACCGGATAGTATCGAAATGAACAGTGTTGAATATCATTTGTATCTTCTCAAACACAGCGATATCAACACCCGCTGGATGGCAGCACGGAATCTTGTAGATTTCGGGGATGAAGCGGTTGACCTGCTGCTGAAAAGGATATATGATAATGACGAGAGTGTCCGGATGCTCGCGATATGGGCGCTGGGGCGGATTGGCAATATGAAAGCGATTGGAGCTCTCCAGAGAGCGGCATACGATGACAGCGAGACCGTCCAGATCGCAAGCAGGGGTGCGATTGACAGGATAGAGAGACTGAGACCGGACCTTTGATTCATGGAAAGACAGTCGGGGTGATAACCACAATATCAACGGGAAACGTTTTTTTCATGTTATTCCCTCAGATTTGCGATATATGGCCTCTTTTACGTTCTTCCTGAGCAGCCATGCCCTTTCGTATAGTGTTTTCAATGGTATCAGGTTCCTTCTCCCGGACAGGATTTTTATCGGGCTCCTGATCAGTGGTCTGGTAACGTCGCTAAAAATGCGTGTATTGCTGTCAAATACCCATGGTACAGCATAATCACAGGTGCGATACCGCATATAAAAACAGTGTGAATACAATGGTAAAACGACTATCTTGTTCATTTCGTCCCCTTTCTCCGTATACAGGGATCTTTTACGGAAAACCAGAGATAAACCAGCGGTTTTAATCCGGACAAAAGAAGAAAACGCCCAGGTCGGAATTCGAATCCGAGTCGTCTGCGTGACAGGCAGACATGATAGGCCGCTACACTACCTGGGCACCTTTATGTTGCTGCAAGATGTCCCGCCTCCCGGAGTCGAACCGGGGACATCGCGGTAGCCGCGCAGTTACCTAAATCGGTAATCCATACTACAGCCGCGCACTCTACCAAGCTGAGTTAAGGCGGGTCATTGCGCTCATAATATAGGGGGAATAAAGCTATTAAACGTATCGATATAGAATCGCAAAATCGGCGGTACCGGTGACTCTTTTATAGTATGGGCGCATTGATAAACATGTATGTCTCGCATAACAACTGAAGCGGGGAATTGTTTTCTTCACCGATAGCCAGGCGACTAAAAAGATCACTGTTTTCGACACCACACTCCGTGATGGTGAACAAACGCCCGGGATTTCGTTCAAGTCTGAACAGAAGTTAGAGATAGCACGGCAGCTCTCAGCGATTGGCGTCCATGCCATAGAAGCAGGGTTTCCGGCGTCATCAAAAGGCGAATTTGAAACAGTGAAGGCCATTGCAGATCTTGGGCTGGAGTCGACCATATGCGGCCTTGCACGGTCCCGGAAGGAGGACGTGGATGCCTGTATCGATGCCAATGTCGACATGGTACATGTCTTTATTCCGACATCGGAGGTCCAGAGGGTCCACACCATTAAAAAGAGCTGCGAGGAGGTGCTCGGGATCACGGGAGAGATCGTCTCTTACGTGAGGGAGCACTGCCCGTTATGCATGTTCTCTGCAATGGATGCCACACGTACCGATACTGACTACTTAATCGAAGTCTTCCGGGCTGCAGCTGATGCCGGAGCCACGATCATCAACGTCCCTGACACGGTGGGGGTGATCGCTCCTTCAGCCATGAAGGAGCTGATCCTTAGGATAGCCCGCGATGTTGACTGCCCCATCGATGTGCACTGTCACAACGATTTCGGGCTGGCCGTTGCAAACACCACTATGGCAGTAGAGGCAGGAGCATCACAGGTGCAGGTAACCGTGAACGGCCTCGGTGAACGGGCCGGGAATGCGGATCTCTCCCAGACGGTGATGGTCCTCGAATCAATATACCGTATGGATACCGGGATCCGGCTGGAAAGGCTTGTCGAAACCTCGCGCCTTATTTCGCGCTATTCAGGGATTTCAATCCCGCCGACGCAGCCTATCGTCGGTGACAACGCGTTCTCCCACGAAAGCGGAATCCATTCCCATGGGGTCATTGCATGTGCAGCCACGTTTGAACCGGGCATTATGACTCCTGAGATGGTTGGCCACCGTCGCAAGCTCACGCTTGGAAAACATGTGGGCAGACACGCGGTCCGCCAGATGCTGCAGGACGTCCATATCGACCCGTCAGACGTTGAACTGGATGCAATCGTAGAAAAAGTCAAGTTCATCTCGGTCAAGGGGAAACGGGTGACGGATGCGGACCTGTACGAGATTGCAGAGAGCACCATGGGCGTTGTAAATGCACGCAAAGTAATAGTGATGGAAGATATTGCCATCATGACAGGAAACCATGTCATCCCGACCGCCAGTGTAAAAGCAATTGTGAACGGCCGGGAGCACGTCTACAGCAGTACCGGTAACGGCCCTGTCGATGCGGCATTAAAGGCTATCCTAGGTATCCTGCCCACGCGGATCACCCTCAAGGAGTTTGGCATAGAGGCCATTTCAGGAGGGTCAGATGCAATTGGCCATGTGACTATCGCGGTCGAGGATGAACATGGCCATATCTTCGATGCAAGTGCATCAGGGGACGATGTTGTCCTCGCCTCTGCAGAGGCAATGATCAATGCGATCAACCTCCTGCACAGGGTTGAAAAGCCGTCAGATTAAATACGGGAAAAAAGGTAATTTCAGACAGCACTCGGGACTTTCCCCTCGAGTGCCTGTTTTATCTGCGTCTGGAGCTGTTCGAATTTTCCCTGCAGCATGGTTTCCTGCTTTTCGAGTGACTTGATGCGAAGCTCGAGGGTCTCGATCTTCTCGTTGAGGTTCGATAATACATCCTCCTTTTTCTTCTGCATCATAACCGTCCCGACGCTGAAGAAGATCTGTGCATCCTCGGTTACGTCATTTAACTCTTCGGTGGCGCGCTTTGCCTCCCTGACTGCCATCTCGTACTGGGTCTTCTGCGCACCGATAGTCTGCATCTGCTGCTGCATCTGCTGCAGCATGGCGATCTGGTTCTGCACTTTTGGTGATATTCCATTCATTTTTTGTCATCTCCATTTGAATGTATGAGATCCTGCATCTCCTGTGCAACATTGATGAGCCGCAGCCACATATTCAGTGAGGCCCTCAATGCAGCACTATCCCGCGCACCGACCTTCAGGACAATTGTATCCTGCCCTCCCCGGGCACATTCAGCACGTGAGCGGGAATTTACTTCCCCTGCCATTTCCGGTCCGACCGAGCGAAAGATATTGTCTGCGTGGTCGCACCTGATATGAAAGACTGCTTCATGTTCCATGGTCAGCAAGTGTCAGGTTATACCGTGAACGTCTGGTGCCGTCGAAAGAGAGGTCTCTGCCCCCCTCTCCGGTCAATTCTACCGGTATATATGGTTTCAACTGTTCATAAACAGATTGGTTTGAGAGGTGTACGCCCTTTCTCTGGCCGTCGTCGCGCTGCGTGACAGAGAGTGTCGTGACAGAGAGGTCAGATATTTTTTTCCCTTTGTCATAAAACTCGATCCTGATAATACCTTTATCCATAGAGATCAGAAAAAAGACAGGATCATAGGATATGAGGTCTTTCATACCCATTTTTCCCCGCATAAGGTACTCGCACCCGGTTGCATATGCGAGATCTTTTGCAAGCGATCGTATTTCCGGGACAGGCTTTCTTGATGTGGTGATAACGGTCATCGAGCCTTCAGCTCTTTGATCGCGGCACCACGTTCCTTGAACAGTATCCGGTGACCACAGTACGGGCACCGGACATTAATGTCGATCTCCACCTTCTGCTTGCAACGGGCACACTTGTAGGATCCTGCCAAACCTGCTCACGCCTCCTTCTGGAGTGAACGTTCGATGGTCCTCAGTGCAATACGGAGTACCGGTGTCTGCGGCTGGTATGCGCCGCCTGCAAACTTGAATTCGCACTTCCGGCAGGCCCAGATCCCGGTCCCTTTGCGCTTGACAGCGATAGTGTCACAGCGGGGGCAGCGGTGTGCAGCGCGGGATACCTTCTCGGTCTCGGCCACTCTTTTACGGATGAATCTCCCGTATCTCGGTCCGAATCTGCCTGAACTGCCTGTTACTCTTCCTTTTGCTTTATGTTGTCCTTTGCTCATAGTGACTACCCGATATCTGTCTTCTATTATTTGTCATAGCGATTAATATACTTGTTTGAGTATCTTGACCTCACCTTCACCCCTGGTGATACGGTTGATGGTCTCGTAGAACTCGGTCTGTATTCCTGCAGGGATACGTACAACGCATACCCAGGAACCGTCCTTCAGCCATTCGTCCTTTTCCATGACAGTGCCCGACTGGAGTTCCCCGTAGGCCTTTGCAGCATAATCTCCGGGGATTTTCACTGCGATACGTAATTCTTCGAATTTTATCGGGAGAATGGGGCGAAGCGCCTTGACAGTTTCCTTGACGAGTTCGTCGAGGTGCTTGTACAGGTCAATGTTGACCCGCACCTCCTCCATTGCCAGTTCAATCCGGTGGGGCGGGTGCGGGAGCCCGTTCTGGGGATTCACTGCGTTTCGTGCAATAAAATTGATGACCTGTCTCCGTTTCTCGGCGATCATCATTCTCCGCTGTTCGGCAGTAAGGTGGATCTCTCCTTTCTCGATGATCCTTTGGGATATCGTGGAAAAATCAGTTGTATGAAATGCCTTGTTCAGCGCTTCATCAGACGCCCGGGTCCCGCGCGATGCATTTTCAAAAATAAATAGCGCAGCCACCATGTCTTCAAGTTCGATCTTCTCCCCCTGGCGGAATTTCACCGCGAGATCCGGATCGACCAGCAACTCGAATTTCTCACCATGGCTTTCCAGGCGTGCCACCACGGCCTGGTCGAGTGGTATCATGGGATGTCCTCCTTAACGTTCAAACTGTTCCATGAACGATGCGACCTCTTCCTTGCTCATCTTGCGGAATACCGGGGTTTTTGTCTCGATCAGTCCGATCTCAACCGTGTTGACATCGAACTTTCCTTCGGTCGCGTCATGGAGTGCCTTTATCCCGAGGAGAATGGTGTCTTTTAAAGAGGCTTCGTAGTTATATTCTTCTTCAAACACTTTCATAACGGCGTTCCGGCCGATACCGATACCCGTTGCCTTGTATTCGAGAAGTGTACCGCTTGGGTCTGTCTCAAAGAGGCGCATTTCTCCATCGCTTATTCCTGCAATGAGCAGTGCGGTTCCATACGGGCGTGCTCCCCCAAACTGGGTGTACGTCTGCATATGGTCGCACAGCTTCTTTGCGAGCGCCTCAACATCGATCTTTTCGTCGTAGGTGACCCTGTTGATCTGGCTCTCGATCCGTGCCCGGTCAACGAGTGATCGTGCATCCCCGACGAGGCCGGAGGATGCAACCCCGATGTGCTCATCGATCTTGAATATCTTTTCAATCGAAGAGGCTTCGAGGAGGCGGGACGAGACTCTCTTGTCCACGATGAGGACGAGTCCTTCCGCACATTTGATCCCGACTGCTGTGGTTCCCCTCTTCACCGCTTCTCTTGCATATTCGACCTGATATAAGCGGCCGTCCGGGCTGAATACGGTAATTGCCCGGTCATATCCCATCTGATACGCCTGTGGTTGCATTAGAACTCCTCCAGATCTGTCTGTGTGAGAAACAATAGTTCCTGATTTTTAAATCCTTTTTCAATTAAATCAACTTTTTCACTGCCATAATGGTATGCATCAAAGCATTTTCCGCCAATTTCCAGTCCCGCTGGATCCGGTGCCGGAATGGAGGGGGCAGCGGCGATCCTCGTTTTTAGTGAGTGAATAGTCCCCGATGTTGCACATGACCTGAGCACAAGCCGGACCTCGTTCACACCTGTTACCATAGTCAGGGCAGTCCTGAGCAGATCTTCGTATCCGCGTGTGCACCTGATTATCGCATACCCTCCTGCAGCAGAAATAACTGCAGGCTGGGCCTGTGATGAGACGGAATCCCCGTAAAGAGATGTAAGTGACTCAAGTACTGCATAATAGAGCTCTTTTGGATCGACCTGCAGTCCACGCGGCTCGATACGGGCGAGCAGGTACCTTTTTTTCTCCCGCATGGTCGGTGGCCTGGGCTTCATCTGACCACCTTTACCGCGCTGCCCGGATTGAAAAGTCGTGATATTGCCGACAGTGCATCATCGACATCCTGGCCTGACATCCCGAACACCCTGCAGATACTCTTCATCTCATCGGGGGAACGCATGTCAAGTACAGAATATGCATTGCTTGAGACTGTGAGCGGGAACCGGTACCGTGTATGGAGCCTGATGATATCACGGTATTTCTGGAGCACCCTCTGGCGGGACGGACCTTTCATATGAATGACCGGGTGAAGGTCGAGGTCAATTGCGACACCCCGCTCTGAGGCTAGCCGCGCGGCGACATGGTCAAAGGAATTTTTCGGGGCCTTATGGATGTGCCGCAGGATCCCGACTTCCTTTACTGCGATGACCGACCTGTTAAACGCTGTTTCGCCGGCATTCACAATCACAAGGTCTCCCTTTCCGGAGCGGCGTCTTACCTGCCCGATGACATTCTTCAGCTGGTTTTCACTTATCAGAACTCCGCGGATAACCCTGACCCCGTACATTTCAGTGTTCTGACCGTCAATTGCAACGATGCTGTCAAATCCGAGCTCATGTGCTTCGCTTGCCATTCTCCGGAGTGACGAGTCGCCTGCCGGGTAGGGATGAACTGCGGCGTCAGTGGTAATCATTCACGTAGGAATAGTAAAAAAATGGGTTAAGTTATTTGCCCTGGTTTGCGTGTGAACGGATACTCGGGCGGGTTTTCTCGGTTCCTTTACCGCGTGTCCTCATTCCGCGGCCTTTACGCCCGGCGCTGGTCTTTCCACGCTCGGCGCGACCCCTGTGCTGCGGCTTTCCTATCCATGAGAGATGCGGATCATTTTTAATTGCAGGGTGGTGGCCGTCGACCATGATGACCTCGAAGAACTTCTGCTTTCCGTCCTGCCCTACCCAGTAGGAGTTTAATGCTTCCATGTTGGGGAACCTGCGGGAGGCACGCTCTTCTGCGATGCGCTTCAGGCTCTTCCCTGCAGTAATCCTGGCCATGCCCATCCGTGCGGTTCTCCGGGCCCTGACATATCTGGACTTCCGGCGTCCACCACGGCGGACTTTCACGCGGACCATTACAATTCCCTGCTTTGCCTTGAATCCAAGGCTCCGGGCACGGTCGATACGCGTCGGGTGTTCAATCCTGACGACGCTTCCTTCACGCCGCCATACCTGCATACGGTCCCATAACAGGGCTTTTACGTCGGACTCTCCGGGTTTCTTCCAGGCGTCCCTTACATAGGCATACATCGATTTTGCCATTTACAAATCACCTCAGGTTCAGCTCAATGGTGAGCCACATTCCTTTCCGGGACGAATCCCGTAGACCTCACAATATCGACCTGCGGGATATTAAAATACACTGAAGAACGCAGGACCTTCAGACACCTTTGCGCTTTTCTTCAACAATGAGATCCGTGATTCGTGTCACAGGGTATTGCCCGCCGCTGTCTTTTTCTGCTGATTTTACCATGTCCCATATTGTCAGCAGTGCAATTCCGGCGCCCGTGAGCGCCTCCATCTCCACGCCGGTCCTGCCGTACGACTTTACTCTTACCCGGGCAAGGATGTGGTCTTTTTCCTGAATAAAATCGACCGATGCCGTCGATATGGGTATCGTATGGCACATGGGAATGAGGCCCGCAGTGTTTTTTACTGCCATAATCGCGGCAATGCGGGCAGTCGCAAGCACATTCCCCTTCAAAACCGCCCCCTCCGATATCGCCCGGAGTGTCTCATCTCTCAGGTATATCCTGCCTGATGCCACCGCTTCGCGCCCGACGTCTCCTTTTTCACTGATATCCACCATGTGGACCTTATCATCCTGTATATGTGAAAATTCAACCATTGCTATTACCTCCTTTAAATAATTCGAGTGGAATCCGGTCTGCAAGGTCGCGCGGGATCATCCCGCCGCCGATATGTTTCCCGACGGCCTCCCCTGCTTTTCCGTTTACATACGCAGCACTACATGCTGCATCAAATGCAGGGTTATTACAGAAAAGTGCTGCGGTTACGCCGGCAAGAACGTCCCCTGTTCCCCCGACGGTCATGAGGGGAGAGCCGGAGCGGTTGAACCTCACGCGATCGCCGTCCGATATGATGTCGACAGGCCCCTTGAGAAGAATGGTCCCGTATTTTGCTGCATTTTTTACCGTCCTTGCCCGGGCGACCAGGCCGTCTTCCGGTGCTTGACCGGTAATCCGCGTGAACTCCCCGGCATGGGGCGTATAAATCGATTCTTCAGCAACAGGAAGCGGAAGGCGGAGTGCATCGGCATCAAAGACTACTTTTTTGCATGAATGGGCGATACTGGTGACCACGTCGTGGCTCTGGTCTCCAAGCCCGTTTCCGACAAGCACCACGTCTGCTTTTTCAGCAAGGCCCAGGATCCGGTCGACGTGCTCTTTCCCGACAATCGTTCCGGGCAGGAATTCGTATATAAGGTCAGGAACGGGTTCAAAGACGGGGGATGCAATCCTGGCGATATCGGCTCCTGCCCGAAGCGCCCCGAGGCCGGCCAGGTAGGGTGCCCCCTGGTACGGGCCGCCTCCCACAATCAGGACTTCACCCCCCGCACCCTTGTGGGCACCCGGATCTTTCTTTTTCAGAACGGTAAGGTCCCCGGGCCCGACAAAACACTCTGCTTCAAGCGGGATACCTATGTCAACGATATGTGAACCTGATACTTTCGGCCGGTGAAATGCGATAATTTCTGATGCTTTTATTCCGGGTGTCGGAACATCGGCGGAAATTATTGTCGTGGATGAAGAATTTGCACAGTCGACCATCGTTTTTATGGGCTCTCTCGGGTTTCCTGACGACCCTGTACCGAGCATGGCATCAAGGATCAGGCCGGGGGCTGAAAATGCAGTGTTGAGGGCGATTACATCATCCCTGCAGCGGACCGGAAATACTGTTACACTGCAGTGTTTCAGTACAGACAACTGGCATGCGGTCTGTCTGCTCATACCGGTATCGTCATGATAGACGATGACCGGTTCCAGGTCCTGCACATGCCTGGCAGCCACCATTCCATCGCCGCCGTTGTTTCCCTTTCCACAGAGGATGAGGACGTTATCCGGGGCATGGTGCCTGATGATGTCTGCCAGGGCTTTCCCGGCACTTTCCATCATCTGGAGGGATGAGACTCCAAGGTATTCTGCGTTCAGCTCGACAGCCCGCATCCTTGAGGGAGTACGTATCCCGGGTTCAAGGAACTCTCTCATCTCCACGTCCACACTGGTGACCTCCTGCAGTTTCAAAGCCGATAGAACCATGTGGTTTCTTTTGCCTTATGAAATGTTTTGCCTGATTATTATGGGCGCGGCGGGCAGGTACGACTGCTCCTGTAGACCCTTTTTTCATGTTTAATTTACAATATCTAAACAATGAGCCTCGGTGAGGATGTACGTTTCGCAGCGCACGAGATTATGGAGCAGGAGGAGGTGACCATCATCTCACATATCGATGCCGATGGCATTGCAGGTGAAGCCATCCTTGCACAGGCATTGTCCCGTGCAGAAATTAAGACACATTCGGTCTTCGTCCGCCAGCTTGAACCCCTGACCATGCATCTTGTCCCGCAGGATGATACATTCAAACTTTTCTGTGATCTTGGGGCCGGCCAGCAGAACCTGCTGGAAGAACGCGGATTACCTGAAGATAACGTCCTTATTGTCGATCACCACGTAAGCCAGCCCTGTGAAATGGAGTATCGCCAGGTGAACTGCCTTCCATACGGGCATACAAAAATGAGTGCGGCAGGTGTTGCGTATTTTATTGCAAAAGAGATGGATTCCGGCAATGTAGATCTCTCGAAAATTGCAGTGGTCGGCAATGTCGGGGATATGATGGCACGGGAAGACTGCGGGCTCACCGGGCCTGCAAGGGAGATCGCCCTTGAAGGGAGAGACCACGGCTGTATTGATATCAGGGCACGCGACCTGAACGCGTACGGCACATCGACACGCCCCCTTCACATATGCCTTGCGTACAGCGATGACCCGCTGATTCCCGGTATAAGCAATAATATAAACGGGGCCCGGCAGTTCCTCCGGAAACTGGGCATCCCCCTCCAGGCAGAAGGCGGCCGCTGGAGGGTATGGGAAGAACTGGATGCAGATGAAAAGCGGCGGGTGACCAGTGCACTTGTTCAGCAGCTTATCGCCTGTGGCGAACCTGTAGACCGCCTCTTTTCAGAGACGTATCTCTTCCCTGATGAATTTGTCCGCACACCGGTCAGGAACGCGCAGGAATTTGCCACGCTCCTGAACGCCTGCGGGAGGTGGTCACAACCCCGTGTCGGGGGTGCAATCTGCCGCGGGGACAGGCTCAGTGCCTACAGGGAGGCAGAGCATATGCTTGCCAACCACAGGGCGGTGATACGGGAACTACTCCAATACATACTTGATACTGGGGTTGCCGAGCTCTCCCATGTCCAGTACATTCATGTCGGGAGAAAGTTTCCTGATACGATTGTCGGGATCGGTGCCGGAATGGCCCTCTCGAAACTGAATATACATAAGCCCATCATGATAATGGTTGAACAACCGGAAGACCCGGTCTTCACCAAGGTCTCGATGAGGACCACTGAAAGAGTGATCGCAAAAGGAATTGACCTCCAGCAGGCCCTCACTGTGGCCTCTGCAGAGGTCGGGGGCGCTGGAGGGGGCCATAAAATCGCGGCAGGGGCCTTTATCCCCAGAGAATCGGAAGAGGTGTTTATCAATCGTGTCAATGAATTACTCGCAGGACAGTCTGCTCAACCGGGTCAGGGTCATTGCTGATTTCCAGTTTGGAAAAGGTGCCGGTGAGGCACTCTTCCCTGGCTCTTGTGAGTTTACACTTTCAAGGACCGGGCGTATACGGCAAATCCTTGACGGGGGAGCACGTATCGCGACCATACGGGCGGAAGACGGCAGGCTCACCCTCGGCGAAGAAGGTGCAACCCGGCTTCATTCGGCCCTTCGTGCACCTGTGTACAGGGTTATCATACAGGATGACGTTATTGAGTTTGTACGACAGGGAAAAAATGCGTTTTCAAGGCATGTAACCGGTGCCGATCCCGGTATACGCGCTGATGACGAGGTGCTGGTCGTTTCGGCGGGAGACGAGCTGGTTGCCAGCGGGACTGCCATGATGTCAGGGAAAGAGATGCTTGTATTTAATTACGGAGTAGCGGTAAAGGTACGGCACGGAAGGTCTCAGACATGATGCCGGGCAATATCAACCCTAAAAAGATGAAACAGATGATGAAGCAGCTCGGAATGCAGGTGGAACAGATCGACGATGTGCAGAAGATCGTCATCACAACTCCGAAGGGCAGCTACATATTTGATTCAGCAGAAGTGAGTGCCATGACAATGCAGGGCCAGACTACGTTCCAGGTAATCGGTAGCCCCCGTTTTGAGGAATCCGCCCCTGTTATTCCTGAAGATGATGTAAAAATGGTCGCCGAGCAGGCCGGAGTAACTCTTGACAAAGCACGGGATGCACTCATTAAATCAAGAGGAGATATCGCTGATGCAATCCTCTCGCTTACCCAGCCATGATTGAAGAGGGCCAACGTATACTTCTTGCAGGGAAAGGAAGGAAATTTTATGTGAGGGCCGGCAGTGGCACTTTCTCCACTGATCTCGGTATGCTGGACCTTGACCAGGCGGTGGGGGTGAACCCCGGCGACACGCTCACTTCGCATACAGGCGTCATCTTTACTATCCTGGTCCCGAGACCAACTGACTTTTTTGAGCATTCCAAACGATCAGGTGCCCCGATGCTCCCGAAGGACATCGGGCTTGTGATTGCCTATACCGG
Organism: Methanoregulaceae archaeon UBA467; assembly: GCA_002503825.1. Classification (GTDB taxonomy): domain Archaea; phylum Halobacteriota; class Methanomicrobia; order Methanomicrobiales; family Methanospirillaceae; genus UBA467. Next base: position 13,110 of record DASP01000007.1, on the reverse strand, counting down.
GATGAACACCCGCGACACAGTTCTTGATGCCGGGACTGGCAGCGGTATTGCCGCGATATTTTTTGGCAATATTGCAAAGAGCGTAAAGAGCTATGAAATAAGGCCCGACTTTGCCCGCCTCGCGGCCAGGAATATCGAAGAGGCAGGGCTGAAAAACGTTGAAGTGGTCGCCGCCGGTATGCTTGACGCTACAGGGACATTTGATATCGTTCACCTCGACATGACCATAACACCGGAGCATATCACCCATGCATATTCCCTGCTTGTACCCGGCGGGTATCTTGCATGCTATAACCCTTTTCTTGAACACATGTTTGTTGTCATGGATACTGCACAGGGCCTCTTTTCAGAGACGACGTGTCATGAAGCGATAGGTCGGGAGATGACGAGGAGTCCGCGTGGCACCCGGCCTTCGACGCGTGTCTGCCATAGCGGGTACATAACAATCGCAAGAAAATAAGGCAGCATTAATGCGAGCTTTACGATGCAACAAAACGGGGCCTGTTTCAGGATCTCATCAAAAAAGTATTAAAATTAAAATATACTGGTAAAATCCGGGGTTCTGGAAAGTGGCATATATTGAACCGGGAGGTTATATCATTGAACCCCGCATTTGCCCAATTTAACCAAATAAAAACCGTATTTTAGTCCTTTCCCGAAAAGAAGAGAGAAAGGTTATTATGCGAACGTAGCTAAATTTGTGGTTGATGCTGAGAGTATCAGCATAAACTATAGGAGGAACTTAAATGAAGACAATTGGATTTGTGGTCATTGCAATGGCCATGCTCATCGCACTCACCGGAATGGCAGTAGCTGACCCGGGAGTCAACCAGACCCCTGAGACCCAGGGTATTTCAACCGCAACGACTGTTCAGGCAGTTGGAACCGTAACCGAGACCGACTCAATGGTCTGGCAGCTTACTAGCCAGGCAACCCTTGCTAAGAATATGGGAACTCTTAGCACCGTTCAGTATGTGAGCTCATACACTGAGAACACCATCGCAGACCAGGGACTTGTATCCTATGCCAAGACCATGGCAGTCGACACTGCAAACAAGGTCGGCAACCAGTACAACGTCAAGGCAAACAAGATCGTTGAGTTCGTCGGACTCGACACCGGTCGTATGATCTCTGACGAGAGCCTGCTCCTCGACGGTGCTGGTCAGAACCAGACCACCTCTGACATCATGCTCTGTCCGTTTGCAGCAGCTGCATACACAACGTTCCCGGCATTCTGCAACATCATCGAGGTTGGCAGCAGTGCTGACGTGACCATCGCCTCACTGACCACCAGTGCAGACGAGCGCCATGTCATGGCAACCGCAGACCCCGCAGTAGCAGTCGACTACAACATCAAGATGACCGGCTTCGGCGATATCCCGGCAATGGGCTCAGCAATGGCATACATTAACGCCCACATCCAGGAAGGCCGCGGCACTGGAGCCAAGGCAGAGGACCTCGTCTACTCCGAGACCTCAACCGCAGCAGGCGAGATCAGCCTCTTCCAGAAGGCAATCAGCTACCAGTCCGGCATGCGCCGCTACTAAGGTCCCCAGTGACCACGAAGGAATTCAGGAATTCTCCTGAATCCTTTTTAAAAATTTATAAACAGTTGTTTTGAGTCTCTTTTTTCTGATTGCCATTGTCTGAATCTGCAATATATCTTCATCAGACAAAAATATCACAAACAGGCAAGAAGATGCCACGTTTGACAAAAAAGAATCATTCCTATCCCCTGCAACTGAAGGTCCAAGAGAAAGGTTCTTATTTATCCGCATCCCAAATAACTGGTTGATGCTGAGAGTATCAGCATAAACTGTAGGAGGAACTTAAATGAAGACAATTGGATTCGTGGTCATTGCAATGGCCATGCTCATCGCACTCACCGGCATGGCAATGGCCGACCCGGGAGTCAACCAGACCCCTGAGACCCAGGGTATTTCAACCGCAACGACTGTTCAGGCAGTTGGAACCGTAACCGAGACCGACTCAATGGTCTGGCAGCTTACCAATGCACCAACACTTGCAAAGAACAGCGCCGGACTTATTAGTAACCAGGTCCAGTACGTGAGCTCATACACTGAGAACACCATCGCAGACCAGGGACTTGTATCATACGCCAAGACCATGTCAGTCGACACCGCAAACAAGGTCGGCAACCAGTACAACGTCAAGGCAAACAAGATCGTTGAGTTCGTCGGACTCGACACCGGTCGTATGATCTCTGACGAGAGCCTGCTCCTCGACGGTGCTGGCAACAACCAGACCACCTCTGACATCATGCTCTGTCCGTTTGCAGCAGCTGCATACACAACGTTCCCGGCATTCTGCAACATCATCGAGGTTGGCAGCGGTGTTGACGTGACCCTCGCATCACTGACCACCAGTGCAGACGAGCGCCATGTCATGGCAACTGCAGACCCCGCAGTAGCAGTCGACTACAACATCAAGATGACCGGCTTCGGCGATATCCCGGCAATGGGCTCAGCAATGGCATACATCAACGCCCACATCCAGGAAGGCCGCGGCACTGGAGCAAAGGCAGAGGACCTCGTCTACTCTGAGGTTTCAACCGCAGCAGGCGAGATCAGCCTCTTCCAGAAGGCAATCAGCTACCAGTCCGGCATGCGCCGCTACTAAGGTCGACAGTGACCACGAAGGAATTCAGGAACTTTCCTGAATTCTTTTTTAAAAATCTATTCTATTCGGAATTTTTCACGATTTAATGCAATTTTTTAGCATGTATTTTGTATTTTAAAGCACACAGGTTATTTTAGTAAAATCAACCGGTTCATGAACATATTTTTTGGAATGCACTCATAACCACTCTGTATGAGGGCAAAAGAAGGAGAAAGTTTATTAATGTCTTTTGACCAAAAACAATGTTTGATGCTGAAGAGAGTATCAGCATAAATTGTAGGAGGAACTAAATGAAAACAATCGGATTCGTGGTCATTGCAATGGCCATGCTTATCGCACTCACCGGCATGGCAATGGCCGACCCGGGAGTCAACCAGACCCCTGAGACCCAGGGAATTACGACTGCACTGACAATCCAGGCAGTCGGTACTGTAACCGAGACCGAGAGTATGGTCTGGCAGCTTACCAATGCACCAACACTTGCAAAGAACAGCGCCGGACTTATTAGTAACCAGGTCCAGTACGTGAGCTCATACACCGAGAACACCATCGCAGACCAGGGACTTGTATCCTATGCCAAGACCATGGAGATTGACACAGCAAACAAGGTCGGCAACCAGTTCAACGTTAAGGCAAACAAGATCGTTGAGTTCGTCGGACTCGACACCGGTCGCATGATCTCTGATGAGAGCCTGCTCCTCGACGGTGCTGGCAACAACCAGACCACTGCTGACATCATGCTCTGTCCGTTTGCAGCAGCTGCATACACAACGTTCCCGGCATTCTGCAACATCATCGAGGTTGGCAGCGGTGTTGACGTGACCCTCGCATCACTGACCACCGGTGCAGACGAGCGCCATGTCATGGCAACTGCAGACCCCGCAGTAGCAGTTGACTACAACATCAAGATGACCGGCTTCGGCGATATCCCGGCAATGGGCTCGGCAATGGCATACATTAACGCCCACATCATGGAAAGCCGCGGCACTGGAGCCAAGGCAGAAGACCTCGTCTACTCTGAGGTTTCAACCGCAGCTGGCGAGATTACCCTCTTCCAGAAGGTAATCGCCTACCAGTCCGGCATGCGCCGCTACTAAGGTCTGGGAAAAATTCAGGAGAAATCCTGAATTTTAAAAAAATTTATCTTATTTTTGCATTTTTAAAAAATTCAATCATGATTCAGGTATCCGTAAGTTCAAAAAGGGGTTCTGGCCCATTGTCAGGATTATTGATACATATGTAAAAAGACTGCAGCCCCGGTTAATGCCGGAATGTGTCATATCTCCTACAGTCTGCATAGAATAAACCAGAATATCGACTCTGTTGAATTACTTAATTCGGTACTACCTGTTCGGTCCTTATCTCCGACAGGAGGGGTTGCACCCCTCCCTGCTCCATCCCGCTGCGGGATGGTCTGCAGGCAGGGTTGTTCCGGATACTGTTCTTTTTTACCAGAACTAATCACGGTCCCTGTCGCATTGTGGGGACGCACGCATACGATCACCCGGCATCAGATCCGTTGTTTTAGCGTCACCGGAATGCGACAGGGTCCGTAATTCCTGTTTGTGGGAAATTAAGGCCCTGATAAAAACTCTTTTCGTCTTCTCACCATTCTTGAAAACGCTAAAATAAAGAGGAGCCGGTCGTAGCAGATTCATGGCAATCGTCAGGCAAATAGCATTTATATGATGTGGTATATGCTCATTACCTCGCCCGGATAAAAGTCATATTATTACCCGATTCCTGATTTAAGGTTTAAAAAACCGATTTATTAGATTTAAATCATCCAGTCCCGGAGGGTCATTTTTGCAATAAAAATACCTGCCAGAATTGCGTGTTCTGGCGCTTTAAATCGTATATTTTTCCAGATGTGCCGTATATTGATGTTAAAACCGGTAAAAATGGTCCCGAATTCACATAAACCTTATAATGCTATATGTTAACGGTCATTCTGAAAAACTATATTCTTCCTGTGCTCCCCTGAAAGGAGAATGTTGAAAACGATGATTTTCTTAAAGGTCATCGCTAATGTAAAAGGGAAGCATATCGGAAGAGGTTGCAAAGGATGAAGCAGGAAAATAATCCCGGGGTAAATAACGTGACGTATGGAGCTGACCTTGGAGAAGAAGCACTGGTGCAGGCATTTGAGGAGAGTGCTGACCCGGGTGTGAAAATATACTCACTTGTCTTTATGGGAAAGATGAAAGATCTCAAATTTATGCCACTTTTTGTCAGGGCATTCCATGACAGCGACAAACAGGTAAGACTTCAGGCAACCATTGCCCTTGCTGCACTGGGAGAACCGGCCGTCCCGGAACTTCTCATCCTTCTATGGGACGATGACTGGAAGGTGCGGTACCGGGCAGCCGAGGCCCTGGGCCTTATACGGAGTCGTTATGCAATACTTCCCCTGGTGAAAGCGCTGGATGACCAGAAAGATCATGTCAGGTATATGGCAGCAAAATCGCTGGGTGAAACCGGAGACCGTAGTGCGACAGAGCCACTGATCAGCAGACTCAATGACGAGAACGAATATGTCAGGCGGATTACTGTGGTATCGCTCTTAAAACTCGGAGGGTCTGCAGGGGTTGAAGCCATTCGCACTGCCTACGAACATGAATCGTCTGAACAAGTCAGGAATGCCATGAAAGACGCTCTTGCTGAAGGGAATAAATCCTGATTATACGATTTTAAAAAGGCACGATCCAAAAATGCCGAAACTAACTGCCGGGTGAAGAGCCGCTATAAATCCTGCCCGGTAATTTTTATCTATTTTAGCGGCTGTTGGTAACCAGTATTTCATTTATAGCACGGGATAGCCCGCTCTGGGAAACACTATCGGTACGTGTTGTTTGATATCTGACCTGGATTATGTTTCATAAAAATGGGAATAAAAATCCGGATTGCCCGATTTTTTAATCCAAAAAAAATTACCTGATTTTTGTTCCCGGTTCAACCCCGGAAAGTGGGACCAGCAACGAGGCAGAGTCTCCTGCAGCAAGGATCATCCCGTTGCTTTCAATACCGAATATGGTTGCAGGTGCAAGATTCGTCAGCACCACCACGAGCTTTCCGGGCAGATCGCCGGGGTTGTAGAACTGCGCGATTCCACTCACGATCTGTCTTTTTTCAGATCCAAGGTCGACCTGCAATTTCAGGAGTTTCTTTGATTTCGGGACGGGTTCTGCTGAGATCACCCTGCCGATACGCATTTCGATCCGTGAAAAATCCTCGATACTGATGATATCCTGCTTGACCGGCTTTCTGGATGCTTCTTCGACTCTCTTTGTAAGCAGGGCATCGAGCTCTGCAATGAGTTTGTCATCGAGTTTCTCAAAGAGGGGCTGTGGTGAAGGAAGAAGATGCCCTTCCAGTCCTGTAAGGGCCTCATTTATCAAATGGCCAGATATTGCATCTGAATTGCCAAGCGCCTCCCAGATGCTTTGCGCTTTCTGTGGCATAACGGGTTCTGTAAGGAGTGCCAGGGCTTTCACAATCGTCAGGCAGTTCCTGATGACCTGCATGGCTGCATCCCGGTCGCTTTTTATCAGTTTCCATGGAGCATTTGTCTGGATGTAATTATTGCCAAAGGCTGCAAGGGCCATCATGGAGTCGACAGCGCCTTTAAATTCATACTCCTTCATTGCCGAATCGATTCCGTTAAGTGACTTTTTTATCTCGTCAAAGATGGCTTCATCGGTCGGGATGGCAGGGATTCCCCCGAACTCCTTATGTGCAAAGAACAATGTCCGGTAGACAAAATTTCCCAGGGTATTCACAAGCTCGTTATTTACCCGTTCCTGGTACATCTTCCAGGAGAAGTTCAGTTCCTTTGTATGGTTGGTATACGAGAGGAGGTAGTAGCGCAGGTAGTCGGGTGAAAGGCCACGGTCAAGATAGTCGTCGTTGGTCCAGACCACATATCCGCGTGATTTTGAGAATTTATGGTCATCCACCTTGACCATTCCGCTTGCCACCACTGCATGAGGTATGCCATATCCGGACCCTTTCAGGAGTGCCGGCCAGAAAATACAATGGTGATAGATGATATCTCCGCCGATGAAATGGGTTACGTTTGAATCACCACACCAGTATTTGCGCCAGTCCTTCCCGGCTTTTTCTGCCCATTCCTCTGTAAATGAGATATACCCTATCGGGGCATCGACCCAGACATAGACGACAAGGTCGTCCCGCCCCGGGAATTTAACGCCCCAGTCGAGGGTCCGGGTTATGCACCAGTCATGAAGCTCGTCGCGAACCCAGCCAAGGGCATAATTGCGGGCATTTAATGTCCCTTTCAGCTGGTCGAGATAGTTGAGAAGATAATCCTGAAATTCACTTAGTTTGAAGAAATAATGCTCCTGATCCCTGAATTCGGCACGCGTGCCGCACACAGTGCAGGCCGGTTCCTGTATCTCACCCGGTTCGAGGTGACGTCCGCAGCCCTGGTCACACTCGTCACCGCGGGCAGGTGTCCCGCAGTGCGGGCAGATCCCCTCAACATAACGGTCAGGAAGGAACCGCCTGCATTTCACACAAAAACTCTGCTGGACGACCTTTGAATAGACATAGCCGTTTTGGATCAGTTCTGTAACAATCTTTTTTGTCCTGTCGTGATTTGCAGGATCATCAGTCATACCGAAATGGTCGAAACTGACCGCCATGCGCTTAAATGTCTGATCAAAGTGCTGGTGGTAGCGTTCGCAGAGTTCCCTCGGACTAATCCCTGCCTCTTCCGCGCTCACCACCACCGGCGTCCCGTGATTATCTGAACCGCAGATAAAGACGACATCGGTACCAATGCGCCGCATGTACCTGACGTAAAAATCCGCAGGCACATATGTCCGCAAATGGCCGATATGACATGGACCGTTGGTATACGGGAGTCCGCATGTCACCAGTAATGGTTGATCACTCATCACTATGCTTTTGATAATGATGCTATAAATAAGATGATTACATGGGAAAAAAACTCACATTCCCTGCCAGATCGTTTGGATCGGAAAGTACGATGCCGTCACCGGAGGATCTGGCAGAATGGGTGTCACAGCGACGTGGACATGAGGGAGATCTTATGACCTATCATCTTGAACATACGCTTATCCCACAGGTTGAAGCAAAAATAGACTATGCCTGTGCCGGAGGCCGTTTTTACAAACCAAGGCTTTTTAATGCCTTCATCGGAGTGGAAGAATCGCGAATTGCCGGAGAAATCGGGTGTGATACCCGGGATATCGCAGATGATGCGGAAATGTGTGTGCGTATGAAAAAAGATCTCTGGTTCTGCATGCCTGCACCCTGTGATCTTGGCATCCGCGATGATTATTATGGTGATAGCGACGAGGCAGGGCAGGCGCTTTATAGTGCGTATAAAGTACTGGCGCGATCGATGAGGGACAAAGGGATCTATGGGCACGTGCTGGTGGGAACATCTGTCAGTTCGGAAGATATAGAAGCCCTTTCAGGAAAAAAGACCTTTTTTATGACTTTTAATCCATCCAAGGACGACATTGAGGCAATTCTTGAATTCCAGAGAGACATCATGGTTTCAAGGGTCAATATACCTGATGTTATCAGGGCCATGGATGAATATGAGGTCGGTAAAATTATACTGCTTGACCCGACCAGGGAATCATTACTCGAACTCCTGGACCACCGGGATGCAGATACAATTATGACCGGGGGATATTGTCATGAGGGCTGCAGCGTATACTGGGACAGTCTTGTCAGGGATTCGTCGATCTCTACATAGTTTCAGCGAGTTGTACAAATTTGTCAAAATGTGAGTTTTTCCGAAAGAGCCAGAAAAGGAAGCGATCCCAGAGGGTGAATTCGAATGATCCTCCTGCCGCATTGGGATGGCCTCCGCCGGAAAATTCCCTCGCGATAAGATGGCTTACCGGCGGCACCGACCTGAGTGAAAAGCGGCCGTTTTTTGAGACGATCACTTCGATATCTGTATTGAGTGACTTCCTGATGTACGCCGCAGTCTCGCTCGGGTAGCCATAGAGGGGCGCAAAGGCAATTTTATACTTTTTACCAAGGATGACAGACTTTCCGGCACTTTTTCCCATCATACCGTTCATCTCGTTCCTTATCCCGGAGTACTCCTTCTCAATAGTCTCGTCTGTAAAGACTCCTTTTATGAGGCAGTCCCTCACATGGTCCCTGTTTCTTTTCCTCTGCAGGACCTGGCCAAGTACTGCAGCACGCGGGTCCTGGTTTTTCCAGAGGTCGTAATCACAGACGACACGGGCGACTTCCTGTGCAACGGCATCGTCAGGCAGGAGGTCACGGGCGCAGATCCCGCAGGCACAGGTTGATACGTCCACCGCCAGGTGGTCGGTAAGGTGTTCTGCAGCCACGATCTCGTCCTGGTGCCAGCGGTGATGATCGCGCCATTCTATTTTCCAGCCGTTTTTTCTTGCTTTTTCAAGGCTGGCCTCTACCGGGCGCTGGAATCCGAGATCGCTGATACTCAGGAGGTCTCCTTTTCCGGCGACCCCTGCCACACGGTCGAGTATCCCTGGAAAACTGCCGACAGAACAGAAGATACTCATAATCTCGCCAAACCTCATCCTGTGGATCGCATCGGATCCCACTGCATCGAGGTCATTGTGAGTAACATGGACTACATTCGATTTCCGTGACTCAACCGAAACGACAAGTCCGTCTTCTGCACCTTTTTTTGTTCTGCCTGCACCTGACATCCTCAAAGAATACACCGCCTGACATAAAAATGGGTAGCATGTACCCTGTTTTGTCCGATGAAATGATATCATTTATAATCCTGAACGACTAATATAGTAACCCTGCCTTAGTAGCTCAGTTTGGGAGAGCGCCAGACTGAAGATCTGGTTGTCCCCGGTTCAAATCCGGGCTGAGGCATCTATCTTTCAACACCAAAGTCTTCAAAAAGCGTTTTTAAGTTTCTTTCAACCCAATTTTTTTTCTGGCTGCTTCAACACACGGCGATGAAAATGTAACATTTCTCATGCAGGCACCTGCCGCCATATTACAATCAAAAGTTGTCGGTTTCATAGAATATCGCGGGTTTTCACGTTTTGTAACCGAAAGGAAGGTGGCATTATTATGGCGCTCTCTTCTGTCAGACCTCCAGTCTGGCACTGCCTGTCTCATTGATCTGTGCCTGCGCAACGAGGTAGATACCGGTAACCAAAACCCAGAATATGGTCGGGAAGACGACCATGCGCTCCATGCCTCCCACTCCGATCCCAAAGTGGATGTGCGAGCCAGGAACCATGTTGAAGATCATGATGGACATGAAAAATACCACAATGCCCGCCATTATCAGGAATATGTAAGATACCGGCCGTGTGTAAAGAACTTTCGCAGACCGGTAAATGGCGATGCATCCACCGATGAAGACGGTTAAAGCAGATATATAATGTATGGGCAGGATAGTGCCCTCATTGAATACTCCTACTCCTATACCCCCGGCTCCTGCCAGGATGATAAGTATCGCCAGCCCCCGGTCGAGGGCGGTCCTGAGGAGCAGGCCGGCACAGACTGCCATTGCTCCGAATGTTATTATGGATGCGTTAAAGATGATCGCCGGTACAGGATGAGTAAAATTACCCAGATCTGAGATGTAATTATTGGCCATATTGTAGTTGACATAGGTAAATTCTGCCAGCATCATTCCGAAGAGGAATATCAGGGCCCCGGTGAAGAGCAATAGCCCGGCTGTGCCTTTCTTTTTCAATTTTGGGAACAGGATCTTCATGCATTGAATATCCTGATGGAGGTATTAATACTGGCGATGCAGGGTAATAGCCCGGTAAGACCTGATTTTGGTATTTGCAGCCACAATGGAGGAATATTGACAGTAATTTTTCCAGGGATATATTATTGGCAAAAATCCGGAAGGTCGGATCTGTCTGAATGCTATAATTATTGCTGAGGCTTTTTATGCATGTGATAGTCCGGCATTATAACCCGTGACGACGATTCCCGGTTACAGCCGGCCGGACAGTCGCGGTGCCGGGATAGTAATTAGGGATCCCGGCACATTCCATGGATGCATAACCTGCATGGGCACCGTGTATTCCGGGCAAAAACCGTGGATGCAAGGGGGCCTGGTGGAAACGTTCGAACAGCCGTGGAACAGGTTTTGAATGATGATTCCCTCAGTCCAGACCCGGGGCAGGGTATATAGCATACCGTCAGTGCATGGATTTGTATACATACATGGTTCATACAGCGATAAAAACCACGGACCATGGCTTTTTCTTTCAGCTTCACATCTGCCGGTGCCGTCTTATTTTTGTTTCGAAAAGAGATGACGCTACTATGGTATTAACCGAAAATATATATTTTCGTTGTAGATTATCTATAGATCAAAGAGAAGTATCAGATCTTTTCCTCGACAAGGTAGTTGATTACTGTCTCGGAGATATCCCCTGCGTATTCTCCGGACCTCCTGATGCTTTCTGCGATATAGCGGAGCGCTATGGCGACCTCCGGCTCCTGGTCCATGGCCAGCGTGTTCATCTCTTCGCAGAGTTCCTCGAGTTTTGTTACCTGCTCGATATTTGCATGCGATTCCCTGATATCGGACTTGAAATAGGAGACGATGCTCCTGTCGAATATGGAGAGTGCCAGGGTGCTGGCAGACTTCATCCGGGTCAGGACTGCGGGGTCCAGTTTACGATCAGAGATGCGACGGGCATTTTCAGCCCACCGTACTGCATGATCCCCGATCCGTTCGATGATCCGGCTGATGATAAGGGAATTCATCACCATATTGGTTGAAACCGCCATTCTCCTGCCCAGCTCGGGGTTCTTCAGCACGATATTGGTCTGCCTGGCTATCAGCCAGTGAAGCCGGTCCACATCACTGTCCCTGCAGATGATCTCATCTGCGAGTCTGCGATTTCCCGATTCCATGGCACTCATGACATCCAGGTACATGTTCTTCACAATCACAAACATCCTCTTGATGGTGTTGTTAAAGGGCATTTCCATTGGATTGAGGAGATCCTTGAGAATAATCTGGTTGTCCGTCTCCTCCACCACCTCCGGTCCGATGGTCATCTGGGTGAAGTCACGTACGATCATCCCGATCGAGGGAGGAAGGCGGGTCTTTGAAAAGACCTCTATGGTGGTGAACCCTGCAATATAGGTTCCAATAAGCAGCCTGAAGAGATAGGTGGGATCATGAATGGCAGTCACGTCTATCCTCTTGGTCCGCTGGATCGGTTTCTCGTGGATGTCCTTGGTGACGAGGAGGGTGCCGTCCCCCTGGACGATCATTCCCAGCGGGTCATTTTTCTTTATCTTGTGGGACTGTGCCCAATCTTTGGGGAGGGTAACGACATAGGATGACCCCCCGGTAATCTGCACTTTTCGAATTTCCATGCACTTTCTCCTCGTGAATATCAGTATATATTACTCTATTTAAATGTATAGTTTATATGTATCTATATATTTATATTCAAAAAATATTATATTTGTGGGGGGCAAATCAGTTATTATTCGTGCAAAAACGTTCCCCGTTATTACCAAGACGGCAGATATTGCATTACTGCCTGAAATTGGTAGTGATTGCCGGTGGCGGGACCATCCATGCTCCCCTGCCGGAAATGTGTGGATTACGGCACAATTACTCAGTAAGGACAATTTTTGGGACTCAATCCGGAACGGGATGGCCTGTCGCCCTCTTAAAGATTCGGGAGTATGTTCAGGATAAACCTTAATCCCATCGACACTGCAAAATGGGATCAGGCCCGGATCCTTTAAAATACAATATGTGCCGGAGAAGAAACGGAGACTGGAATATTTACGATTTCAGACATTCCTGGTCGGACAGGAATATAACGATAAATACAGGGCTTAGATTTTCCGTCGATAACTAAAGTGACATTTGCGCAGATTTTTCTGGCGCAGTTCCATATACTGTTCAAATTTCTTCCGTTGAACCGCTTCATCGAAATTTTCATCGCGTAACCCGCTGACACCCGTTTCCGAGGACATTTAAACTCACTCATAGTTTTCCCGGCATGGCAAAAACATTCCGATCTTACTCTCATAAAAATTCGAGTTAATACGCTTTAATTCATGATATTAAGGAATAAATGGCGGTTTTACAACTGGTGCCGGTCAGGGGTCATCTGAGTTCCTCCCCTTCCCCGGACCCCGTTTCGTCTGATCACCGTATTTTATGCGTGATGATATCTGCCGCATGACAGACAAGAGTGGCAGTTCACCCGTAAACGAAAAACATTTCGGCAAAGAATCCAAAAAATGACGATGATTAGATTGATCATGCGATTTTAATGAGTTCATGCATCAATACGGTGCAGGGAAATGCCTGTATCCCACAATTCGCAGTAAAAAATATGAAATCCCAAATTAACCGACCGCAAGATCTTTGTACCTTAAGTTAAAAACCTAAAATATGCCCATAATAGATGGATTTGACGATGAATCCATCCAGACAGTCGGACA
>DASP01000016.1 GCA_002503825.1 Methanoregulaceae archaeon UBA467 | reverse complement strand
GAACAGTTTTCGGGGGTCAGTATTCATAATTCTTCTTTTTTCCGACTGCAACAACACAAATGACCAACTGGTCCTGGATAATACGGAACGTCGCCCGGTACTCACCAATTCTGATCCTGTAACGTGGCTTATCGGACGGACATCCCTTAACTTTCTTTACATCCTGACGATGAAAGGGATTCGCTGCATATTTCTCAAGGGCGACTGCAATCCTGATGCGTGCGATCCGGGGCAGCGCCACAAACGCTTTCTCAGCCCTGTGGGTGAATTTTACCTGGTAGACCATTATTCCACCAGGGAACGGATCACCTGGTCATCTCCAAGCTCCTTCATAATGTCCCGCAGGTTTCGGACCCGGCCTGCCGCAATATCTTTTTCGCTTGCCCTTATATCTTCAATCTCATCATCAGAGAGCGATTCATCATCGTACGCTGCATCAGCAAGCCGGTTGATAAGATCATCATAGGTCTCCCGCGGATGAAGTTTCAGGTCATCCAGCTTCTCTTTCGTCTCCGGCCGGAGCTGGACCGTCGTCTTTGCCATAATATGTTATGGTGCGCTATAGTTGATTATAGTTTGCGAACAATGAACGTTTTAATGGAGAGGTCAGGGGATACCATGTAAAGATGTAATTGGGTCCTGGTTTCACCATTGCCCCACCACCTGTTCCCCCACCCGCACAACACGCCCCCGGCGACCAGCAGCAGTCCGGCAAGCGCATTATCAACCTGGTTGTCCCAGCCGGTAAGGGTGCAAGTAATCCCATGTGATGCCGCAAAAAAAAGATGGCACTTTAACGGTAATACGTGTGATAAAATTGAAATAATCCTATTTTATGATTATTTCTCCCGGTACGAGTATCTCTTATGTGCTTTTTCAATCGTCATGATCTTCTCAATCTTCACGAGCATCTCTTCCTGTTCTATCATATAAAAGACGGTGAACGATCTGCTGACATGGAGGCGATAGACTGCAGGAGGATGGGGATAATCAAGTTTTTCTTTATTTCCCCCTGGAAAAGGATCCTGTTTCAGTTCATTAATTTTTTCAACAATGATACGTCTGGATTTTATGGGGAGTTTTTTGAGAAACTCCTGTGCTCTCCTCTCAATGACGATTGCAAACACGATCTTTTCGCTCCCCGGTTCCCGTTAATCGTCCTGCATAATTTCTTCCGGGTCAAAGGCTACAAACTCGCCGTTCCTGTCGATCTCTGTGATCATCTTCCAGTCACGATAATCCTGTTCGCGCTGGATCATCCCGGCAAGCAGTTCATCAAAACTCTGGCCTGCTTCTTTCAGGTCGTGAAGACTTCTCCAGGTGGGCTCTTTCACAGGAATGCGCTTAATCTGGGATTCAGTTGTGCAGGAAGACATACAATTGTGTGGATCAGCATCGTATATATTGGTGTGCATATGTACCACAATGTGCATAAATGCCATTTTGATCCTGCAACTGAAACAATCGTTTTTCTCTCCATGATAATCTTACTATCATGCGAAATGGAAATGTTATTATGAACATTGAAGCCTGGACCCGGTATACCTTATAATACTCACTCCTTTCCAGGATTCCCAATCAGTCCCCGGCCCGTACCCGGCTCCCCCACCCGCACAACAGCCCCCCGGCGAGTAGCAGCATACCCGCGAGCGCATTATCGATGGAATGGTCCCAGCCGGTGAGGATACAGTAAACCCCGGTTACTCCGCAATAAAGGATGGCGATACCGCACACCACAACAATGCCGGTCAGGACCCATGAAAGTGCCATAAACAACCCGGTATTCCTGTGAATAATCCCTGACCCCCTGAACCGGTAGATCGTGATCAGCACCAGCAGGACGGCAGCGGCAAAGATCCACTCCGAGGGATTCGTGATCTCACGCCAGAACCCGTCGGCAAAGAAGTTCTCGAATATTTTCCCGTGGAACGGTCCGAAGAACGGCCAGAGCCAGTTCCAGTACTCCTCCCACATCAGGTCGAGGAGCTGGTGTGAAAGTATCCCGAGGGCAAGCGCCATCCCGATAAAGCTCCGGTAGTACCTCCAGATAATGACCCCTGCAATGAAAAAGAGCAGCAGTACGACCAGCGAATGCACATAGATCCTGCCGAAGTTCACCGAATCAGCCAGAACAATATACCCGACCGGCTTGTCGATCAAATCAGGCAACACGCTCCCGATCGCTGCGGCCAGGATGAGCCACCGCTCCTTCCTCCAGAAGGTGAGGAGGACCCCGACCAGGACCCCGGCAAGCAGGTGGCAGAGGATGTACACGGGAACTATGTTCGGGTGGATGGTAAATGAAAGGTAGTGACGGGTATACGGCAAAACCGGAAAGATATCAGGTGTTCTAAAATGTCCCGACAGGATGAGTGGGTCTCCCGGGAAAAGGACTCACTCCCCACAAACCGGAATTACAACATTTCAGCTACGAAACAGTCACATGAATCCGGGACAATAATCTGATGCCGGGATAGGGATACTATTCGATCGTTTCCCGGGGAGGATATAATTTTATCTGTGCACATACACATACACAGATATGCCGACCAGGACTATCAGCATCAGTGAAGAGGCGTATGAGCGACTGACACGGTTGAAAAGTAACTCAAAAATGAGTTTTTCTGACGTGATCGTAAAGTATACTCCGCCGAAAAGGACAATAATTGATGTACTTCGTGAATTTGGTCCGAATCCCGAACTTGCCGATGCAATCGAACGTGTTTCAAAAGAAATGAGGCAGTCACGGATGCGTGAGGTCCGGTTCGATGCCGACGCTTGACACCTCATTTCTGATTGACCTTATCAGGCATAAACCAGAAGCCCTGGAAAAGGTCACCCTGTTTATTGAAGCAGGGGTACCCCTTGCCACGACCTGCATCAATCTTCTTGAGTTATACAGGGGTGCCTTCCTCTCTGCTTCGCCAAACGACAATGTAAAGGAGGTTCTTGCCATACAAAACGCCCTGATAAACCTCACAATCGACGATGACACATATGAAGCATTCGGCGCACTTTCGGCAGAACAGAAGCGGAATGGAAGTCACATCGGAGATTTTGATGAACTCATTGCCTCAATTGCGCTCTGCAACGACGGGATGATTATCACCCGCGATCAGCATTTTCTCCATGTTCCAGGGCTGAAGGTTGAGACCTACTGACCACATTAGCCGCAGAATGAGGCAGACAAAAAAAAAACCTGGTCATCAAAGAACTCAAGGCCTCTCTGCACATTCCTGCAGGAATAGACCCGATAGATCATACCTCACCGATTTTTTCATGGTATGCAGTGATAAACCCTGTTTTCTGTCACCGGAGTGTGAAGCCGGGTGCATATAAGGGGGAGCCCTGGTCCGGATGCAGGATCCAGACCGGGAACTGGCAGAGGATGTACACGACAGACTGGTTCGCGCTGATTGATGATTAAGGGCAACGACGATAAAGGAATGGTGAAGGGAGACCTGGTATCATGGTGAACAGTGTCCGGAGAAAACCCTGAATATTTTCATCTCTTCACGGAGAATGGTCGGACAAAAATTTCTCAATTGCAGACCGGAAAGCGTCAAAGTCGTCAAGATGTTCGTTGAGAAGCCGGTAGGCGATACTATCATTGATCGCCCCGTAGCGATGCACCATGATATTCCGGAATGCTTTCATCCCGCGGATCTTTCCGCCCATCTCGTCGGAAATAACCTGATCCAACTGGAGATGAGCAATTATGTCTTCATTATCCCCGGGCACTCCGAGCATCAGGTCAGAATTCAGCACGGCACAGATATCCAGGACATTTTCAATGGCATATTCGGTTTTTTTATAGATTCCATCTTTTACCAGGCCTAACCTGAGAAACTCAGCCTCTTCCCCGGGCAGGTTTTCCCGGACCACAGAAATCCCGTCGCGGATTTCAGCAAGTTTTATCCGGATGAGATCCGTGCGTATCCTGCGTGGAGGAATCGTGCTCATGACAGTACCTTCTCCCCGATGTAGTCAAACAGCCTGTGTTTGAATGCATCATAGTCCCGGATGGTATCATACGCTACTGTGTAAAGGAACGGGATGTCCTTGCAGTAGAGTATCTTTCCGCGAAGTGCACGGATACGGATATACAGGGGAAGCTGCTGGAATATCCAGAGGTCGTACCGGGGGTCGTCGAGTGCTTTCAGGGCATGGTAGCGGAAGAAGGCCGCCTCTTCTGGCGTCCCCTCATAATAAACCGCCAGGTCAATGTCAGATTCATCAGTGCTCCTCCCTTCTGCCGTTGATCCATAGAGCAGAATGAATTGAACATTATGAATCCCCTGTACCTTCGCAAGCCTGGATGAAATTTCGTTCATATCGAGATCCATTCTGTATTGGTCCTCCTGCCGGAATCCTTGAAAATTCAAAGGGTTATGGCACCTTCTTCCTCTTAACACTTAGTATATGGGGATAAACAGGATCATATCCCTTGTATCAGTCCCGCCTCCGGCACACCGCCGCTCCCAGTATCCCGAGCGCCGCCATCACGACCGCGGTCCCGAAACCGGGCAGTTTTGTGGAAGTCGTGGTGGGGACCGGGCCCAGGATACCCTGAACGGTCGTGGTCTGCCCGGCGTTCACCTGCACGGTGCCCTGCCAGTTCTGGTACCCGTCCAGCCTCAGGGTGATGGTGTGGGACCCGGGCGGGATGTCATTCAGGGTGAGCGGGGTGTAGCCCCGGAACACGTTGTCCACGTAGGCCTCCGCATCGGTGGGGGTGGAGGAGATCGACAGGGTGCCGTACGACGTTGTCGGGGCCACCTTTACGAGAGTGGGGGTGAGGTATGTCGTCTGGCCCGTGGCTATGCTGACCGTCCCGGAATAGTCCTGGTATCCCGTGAGACTGAGGAGCACCTGGTGGGTCCCCTGGGAGAGACTGCCTGCCGTGGTCGGAGTGGTCCCGTAGTAGTCACCGTCCACGGAGAGACGGGCCCCGACAGGCGTACTGGTGACATACAGGCTCCCGGTTCCGGTTATCTGGGGAAGGGTGACACTCACCGTGGGGGCGCTCCCGGACGTGACCAGGACGGTCCCGGTGTAGGTCTGGTACCCGGGGAGGGAGACCGTGACGGAGTGCGATCCGACAGGGACCGACGTGAAGGTGTAGGGGGTAGTCCCGGTCCGGGAGTCGTCAAGGGTAGCGGTGGCCCCCTGGGGGCTGCTGGTCACATACACGCTCCCGTAGCTCTGGACCGGGGTAAGGGAGGCGTAGACATAGATCGTCTGCCCGTCCTGGGGATTTCCCGCGTAGTACTGGGAAAATGACTGGTAGCCCGATTTGTACACGTTGATCGTATGCCCGGGTGTCCCGGTGGAAGAGACCTCCACGGTCACCGGGGACGTCCCCTTGAAGATGCCGTCGAAGTACACCTCCGCGTTGGTGGGGGAAGAGGAGACCTGGTAGTACCCCTTCCCGCTCCCCGCAAGCGGGGTCAGGGTCGCGGTGATATAGACGGTCTGCCCTGCCGAAGGGTTGCCCGGGATGGTCTGCGTGTAGGCCTGGTACCCGGGCAGGGAGAGGGAGAGGGTATGCCCGGGAGTCCCGGTAGTGGACACCTCCAGCGTGATGGGGGTCGTACCCTTGTAGGTGCCGTCAAAGTACACGGCGGCCCCCGAAGGAGCGGAGGTTATATGGTAATACCCCGACTCGCCACCGATTTCGGCAGCGGCAGCGCCGTACACTCCCATGGCAAGGACCGCAGTCAGCAGGATCAAAACCGTATGTCGCATAAATCTCATGATATGGTTACTGTTATCCGGGGTATTTGAACTGTTGGATTGCGGTTCAGTTCGTTTCGGGAAGCATCCGTTCCGTATCCCGGCATGCGTCAGACCCTTTTCCCGGGATCCTGATCCCCCGAAAAAAGGACAATTCCCCGTGAGCGTGCGGTACGGGCAACCGGGTTATCAGGTTCATCGGAAGTATATGGAAAGAGATCGATCCCGATGCCAATATCAGAAAAAAGCTCCATGAACCCCGGGAGCCGGCCAGATAAAGCTGCCGGGTAGCCGAAAGGTCCCGTCCCCCTCCCTGACTTCCGTTCCGTAATTCATATCATTTTCCCCATACTGTATACTCCTATGAACAGCCGCACCGTTGTCCCGCTCCTCATCGTCATCATTGCAGTGCTCTTCGTCGCAACTGCCATCATCGTCCCGCTCATTTCAGGACCTTCCCGCAGCGAAAGGACGCTTTCGTTCGTTATCATGACCACTTCAGACCTCCAGAGCCAGGTCGGGCCGTATAAAAACGAAAGCGGTGTAATGGTCGGGGGCTTTTCCCGGATATCCGGTGCTGCAAAGGAGATCAGGGCCACTGCCGACGGATCGCTTCTCATCTCAAGCGGTGACGACCTCACCGGCACCTTCTATGATACCTACTCGGGCATTCCCGAGATGCAGGGCATGACCCTCGCCGGGTATAACGTCGTCTGCCCCGGCAACCACGAATTCGATTTCGGCGAGGAAGTGTATGCCAATGCCACGGGTGCCGCAGGGTTCCCAGTCGTCTGTGCCAACATGCAGGTGCAGGACCCGGTCCTTGCCTCCCGCATCACCCCGTCGGCCATGCTGGACGTATCCGGGGTAAAGGTCGGGGTCTTCGGGCTGATGACTCCTGACCTCGCCCGGATCTCGAGCCCGGCGGCCGGGACCACCGTGGACCCAGACCTGGGCGGCGTTGCCGGGCGGATGGCCGGCGATCTCAGGGCGCAGGGGGCCGACCTCGTCATCGCGGTCACCCATACCGGATCGGAGGACGATATCGCCCTTGCCCGGGCCGTATCGGGTATAGACCTGATCGTCGGCGGTCATGACCATATCTACCTGTACGAGATCGTGGAAGGCCCGGGCGGCTGGGAGACGGTCGTCGTGCAGGACGGCATGAGGGGCGAACGGCTGGGTATCCTGCGGTTCACGTGGGAAGGGCCGGCCGGAACGGAAGGCCCCCTGAATAGTCAGGGTAACGGCACCGGCACAGTTTCAGCAGGAACGTCCGGTATCCGTGACCCGCAATGGAGTTACCTGTACCTCGATAACAGCACCCCCGGCGACCCGGCAGTCGATGCACTCTTTGCACCGTATATCGCCGAATACGGCGAACGGCTCAGGGCGACCGTAGGTGTCTCGACGGTCCCGATCGATACCCGCAAGACCACCGTCAGGAGCGGGGAAGCGGCAGCAGGAGACTTTATCGCAGATGCATGGCGCGACTGGTTCGGCAATGCCGGTATCGCGATCATCAACGGCGGCGGCATCAGGGGCGACCAGGTCTTCCCGGCGGGAAACATCACGTACTACATGCTCTACCAGATCCTCCCGTACCGGGACGAGATCGTGAGGGTTGAGATGAAGGGCAGCGACCTCCGCGAGGCCCTCGAAGGTTCGGCATCCTCGCTGGACAACGCAAACGGCCCGGTCGATTCCGGCGGGTTCCTGCAGGTATCGGGCATCAGGTTCGTGATCGATACGGCCGGGACCCCGTACAACGCGACGTACAACGGAAGCACCTTTATCGGGGTCACCGAACCCGGCAGCAGGGTAAAAGACGTGACTGTCGCCGGTCCCGACGGGAAATACCAGGTCCTCGATGATAACCAGACCTATACGGTCTTCGTGAATAATTGGCTTGCCGGCGGCGGGGACGGCTGCCAGGTCTTTTCAGCGCAACAAAACAAGACCGGGACAACCGTCTACGATATCGATCCGGTGGCGGAATACCTCAGGCAGAACACCCCGGTGACCCCGGTGACCGACGGGAGGATCACGATCGTCAACGGGACGGCCGGTGGCGGGGTACCTCCCTTTTTCAGTACCTTCCTCAAGGAGCGACCTGGCGGGAGCTCCGGTAGTCCTGCGAAGTAATACCTATGCAGGATAACCCCCCGGGCCGTTGATCTGCCCTCTTGACTGAGAATCCACGGCAGGCCTCTGCTAAACCTGATATGCAGCCAGTGGCAGGATAACCTCCCGGACCGCTGATACCCTCCGGTAGAGGAGAACCGGGCGAAGGTGTCCGGTCGCCCGGCATGCAACCGGCGGCAGGAAACCCGGCTGAACCACCAATGCAGTGAGATCAGTGCAGATGTCCCGGGGTCATCCCTTTCAGATCTCCACTCCTAAGAAGAAGCTATATTAACCCGGGTGTTCAGGGTACCCACATCGTGATCATGATGCCATCATCTCTTTCCGGATCAAAATGTGCGGTGCTGTTGCTTGCAATGACGGTGATCGCCCTGATAAGTATGCCGTGCGGAGCGGAGGATACCGGCCCTGCTACTGCCACGCCGGCCCTGTCGGCCCCTGAGTATTACACCCTGGGCACCGGCTATGCCGCACAGGGCCGGTTCGAATCGGCGGTCAGCTCCTTTGAGAAGGCAATCGAAGCCGACCCGGAGAACTACCGGTCGTATTTCGCCCTCGGCCAGAGCCTTGCGAAACTTGGTAACCATGAAGCCGCCATCGCTGCCTATGACAGGGCCATCGCGCTCTCGCCACGGTCGTCCTCCATGATAGAGGCATACCGGCAGATCTCGCTCGACATAGTCTATCCCCGGATTATGAGCGGCTCAGTCCTGAAAGGGTCCAGCTCGCCGGGCTGGCAGTACCTCACCATCGACAACACGAACGGCATGACCGATGTCGTCGTCGCCTTCACCCCGAAGGGGATACCCGGGACTGCCACGACCGTCGTGTACGTGGTGAAGGGGGACCTCCGGACCTTCTACCAGCTCCTCCCGCCGGCTGCCTACGATGTCTATATAACTGTCGGGGAACGCTGGAATTCAAAGAAGAAGATGTTTGACAAAAATGCCGCCTACATGAGGTGGGAGACGCCCCAGTACTTCGAAGGGCTCCAGGGGAACGGCTATACCATGACCTTTGTCTCGCAGATCATCTACCCGAACTGGTACGTGTACAACCTCGCACCCATCCGGGAACAGTCCTTCCCGGCGTTCTGAGCCGGAACCCGTCACTTTTTTTAGATCTTTGCGACCGGGCGTGCAATACGCAGGCTCCATTATTTTTGTCTCTTCCGGGAGCGGTGGTCCGCCGTGAGTATGAAGACCTGCCAATAGTCCGGAGCACGAGCCTGTCTCCCTGAAAATGTCCGTTTACCCGTTCATCTCCCAAAAAAAGGAATAATTTTCAGTCCTTCTATGCGGACCCGGGGTAAGACTGCCCGGGCAGCTGCGGTGCACACGGCATTGAGAAGTGGACCTGTTCAAAGAGCCAGCGTGATCCGGTATTTCGCAGGACGACGGTCATCCTTCCGGACATGGACAGCGCCTTGCCGTCGACGACTGCTGAAAAATGACAGAGTGCAGTGACCCATGCACACGGCATGACGCCATCGGCCTTCAGGATCTCAAACGAGAGCTTCACGGTCCCTGCCTGGCCCAGGTCACGCCTGACCTGCTCCCTGAACCGGGCGGCATTGAGCACGAGCTCGTCGGGACCGCTCCCGAATCCTGATATCTCCTTTGATACTATCGACAGTAGTTTGTCCAGGTTTTTTTCATGGTAATACTGTGCATAGAGGTCCAGCATCTGCATAACCTCTGCCTCCGTTTCAGGACTGAGTGCCATGATGTACGAACGATCACCCCGGATGATAAATAATTCTTTTTGGCGTCATGCATGGGTGAGGTGAGTACATTCAGGCAAAGACGGGGGATGGAGTCACACCATCTCTCCTGCCGGAACGGTTGAATGCCGATCCCCTGGTGACGTTGCCGTCACCGGTTTGTGTACGCAATCTCCCGGTGACAGACCCCGCTGCCGACCCTGAATACCCGGCTTTTCGATTCCGGGGCGGCCATACGGGCACCGGTCCGGGAAAAGATGTGTCCTGTCCTCACGGCCCGTCAAGCTCCATGAGCCCGCCAGGGAAGACCTCATAATAGTGCCACCCGTCCGGCTGGGAAAAGACCCAGAGCTCTTTTTTACAGAACCGTGTCCCCCCCACCTTCCGGATCAGGTCCATGTCGGCATGGTAGCGTTCGTGCACGTCCCGCACCCCTGAAAGGGGCGTTCTGGAGCGGCGTACCTGGACCATCAGCACCTCGTCATCGCTGACCCCTATAAGGTTGACCGGGGTTTTTGACCCGCTCCGGTGCATGACATAGTAGCCGCCCGATGAGAGGAGGTTTCGTGCCTCGAATTCCAGCGGACGACTCCGGGAATATCGGTCCGGCCCGGGACCGTCATGTCCGGGTCCGTGCGGGGAGACCTGCATGGCGCCTGGTCACCTCCTCAGGTCCCTTCCGGCAGGGCAGTCCGGATATGTCTGTTCTTCTGCGGTGCACACGTTTTTCGGTAGAGGATTATCGGTATTTCTGGTGTAGGTTCTGTGGATAGCATTCATGGTTGCGGATCCCTCCCGGAGGAGGCGGGGAGATGGTCACGAGGACGGGTACGGGTGTTCGCACGGAACGGTGCATTAATCGACGGATCAGGAAAGAGCGGTTTCTTGCGAAGATCAGGGAACCATGAGGCGACCCGCAGGAAAAACCGCCGTATTTACGAACGATTCAGAATCAGGAGAAAGAAGGGCGGTATCACTGCACCCGGGGAATGCCGGCCGTGAGCCGGGAAACGGGAGCAGTAAGGAGAGGATCCACCGGGAGCAGACGGTAAAAGCCCGGCCATCCCGAGGATCAGCAGCCACACCCGCGTAATGAAGATGATAACGGCAGCACGCATCGCTGCCGGTACCGCCGTCCTGGCTGCATGCGGGATGAAAACGCGG
The DNA here is from genome assembly GCA_002503825.1 of Methanoregulaceae archaeon UBA467. Classification (GTDB taxonomy): domain Archaea; phylum Halobacteriota; class Methanomicrobia; order Methanomicrobiales; family Methanospirillaceae; genus UBA467. Next base: position 121,534 of record DASP01000016.1, on the reverse strand, counting down.
TTTCTGCTGCTCATTGTCCTTAAAAAATGTGGGCCGGCCAGGTACATGAATATTGCGGTCTCATAACACAATTCCCGGAAGGATAGTGGCTGATAAAGAAAATCAGCCGTTAATTTATGCATTTATCCGGATTTTTTCCAACAGGCGCGGGCGGGTCCGGAATACGTGCGTTTTTTGCCGGTATATCAAAAATAAACGGACCTGGTGCCGCAGGCCGGGTCACACGCCGGGGATACCGGGCAGTCACAGGTACCGGCGTTTCCGGATCAGGTGAAGTACAGGACCATCGCCGGCACACCCGGCGTTTCCGGATCAGGTGAAGTACAGGACCATAGTCGGCACACTCCGTGTTTCCGGATCAGGTGAAGTACAGGACCATAGTCGGCACACCCGGCGTTTCCGGATCAGGTGAAGAACAGGACCATCGCCGACACACCCGGCGTTTCCGGATCAGGTGAAGAACAGGACCATCGCCGACACACACAGGGTTTCTGCATCAGGTGAAGTACAGGACCATAGTCGACACACACAGGGTTTCTGCATCAGGTGAAGAACAGGACCCTCGTCGGCACACTCCGTGTTTCCGGATCAGGTGAAGTACAGGACCATCGCCGACCCACTCAGCGTTTCTGCATCAGGTAAAAGACAGAGCCATATTCACCGGAATGGTTCCGGTACATGGCGATTTCGGTATCGACCCCATCGAGCATTGCGCACATGTCCGGGTCATCGCGGTACTCTGCCCGCATCTGTTCCACCCTGGCCCCGAGAGGGGTGTAATATGTCTCCCACCACGCAGATTCCGGCAGGACGAACGTGCCGACGGGGTAAAGGCCGAGAGACCGGATTATCCCGACATTTTCAGGAACGGTCCTCATACCCGGGTACTCCCGGTCCCAGTAGGATCGTGCCTCGTATGACTGTGCACCGGTGAGCCACGAGACCCCGGTGACGACGATATACCCCCCGTCGCGAACGAACCTGCTCCAGTACTCAAGTCCCTCGCGGAACCCCATCAGGTAGATCGCCCCCTCGGACCAGATCAGGTCATAGCTCCCGGGCGGCACCGGTAATGACGACATCGAGGCCGGGTGAGGGAGGATGCGCCCTGAAAATCCCGCTTCCTTCGCTTTACGCTCCAGTTCCTTCAAATACGGGAGGTATATATCGACGGCGTCGACGATGCCGCCCGACAGCTCTGCCAGCACCAGTGTCTGTGCACCGGTCCCGCACCCGATATCAAGAATATCAGGATGCCCGGGGAGCCCGCTAAGCATACGGTACGCCTTTTCAGTACATTCGTCTGAACCCGGACCCTGCCGTGGCAGACCGGAACGGAGGATAAAGATACACTCGGGGTCCATGAGATACTCGTACCTATGGTTACGGCGCCGGAACATTTCACGGTTCCGCGTCGTGAAACGGTCACCAGGTGGTACAGGCCGGCCCGGGCCCGGGCAGAAGAAGGTTCCGGCGAACGGGAAGAATGGTTTTTTATAGTTCCCTGTTGTGTATTCGGGTAAGGGGATAACACGCAGTGAAGGATGCATACGTGAGGAGACTTGAAGCGGCGCTCCGTGAACTTGAATCCGACAGGAAAACGATCGATGCCGGTGAAACCGTAGTAACCGACCCGGATGTCCGGTTCAAAGGACTTATGGAGGAATTTGACCGGAAGCATTCGGCGCTCGACAAAAAAATAAAGGAACTTGAGAGATCGGGCGGCACGTCGTGGGATGAACAGTCAAAAGAGATGGACCGGGAACTGGAAGACCTTATCCGTACCTATAAAAAGGCCAGGTCCGGGCTGGAGTAACCGGTCAACCGCAATGAATGGCATTTCAGGTCTCCGGGAGAGAACACAGAGAGAAACAGGATTTTTCGGGAAAAGAATATCTGCTCCCTGTTGAAGGCCGTTCCACGCACTATTTTCGTATACCCCCGGGCGGATTCGAACCGCCGTCGCCGGATCCAAAGTCCTGCATGATTGACCACTACACTACGGGGGTATATGGACATGCAAATAATGCCCGGTACTAATGTACCGGTATACTATATGGGAATTGTTCCGGTGACACTGCCTCGCGTGCCTGCGTTATTCTGCGCATGGAAAGGACACTGGCGACTCTATCTTTTTGCAAAATCAATTATCCGGGCCGTTTCTTCCCGGCATCAACCGTAAAGGCTGCCACGAAGACCATGAACCTGCGGGAGAAACGGAGTCCGCCCGGAACGTGAGGTTCGGACCCGAAGGGATGCCCCGGGTCAGTGCGCCCTTTGAGGAGGCCGTGCCGGATCCGGGTGATTACGTATACGTCAGTCCCGGGTATCCTGAGAAAAGTTCGGCTTTTCTTTTCCAGATTACCTTCGTCCAACGTCCCGATCCTTCAAAATGCAAACCGATGCCTCCAGAAAGTGTATCGGCGCATAATTCAGCGTTGGTTTCATACCACCTCCTGAACTAGATGATACTCCCTGCCTGATTCTAACAAAGCCCCCGGATGAGGGGGCGGGAAAAGAGAAAAATGGCAGATTTTGTCCTCAAAAACAACAACAAGACGGCAGTCCGCGAACTGGTCGTCCCGATCGCAGATGTGAACACCTTCAACACAATCGTGCAGGAGGTCATCTCAACCAACCCGTTCGGGTGCACCCCGTATACCGTCGGGGAAGTCACCATGGACCCCGTGGTAAAGAACCGCGAGAACTACACCGCAAAGATCATCTACGAAGATGAGGAAGCAAAGAACGTCGGGCAGATATCAGCCCGTTCAAAGACGATTGCCGGCTTCAATGCAGGCATTTCAGAAATTCTCGGCAATGCGGCCCTCACCGCGGCAATGGGCGGGGACCCGGTCCGCGATACCGATGGAGAACGCTACCTCTGTGCCCTCCGCTGCCATGATGCCGGCGGCGAGACCTATTACGTCACCTTCTCACGCGACCAGGTCAGGATCTCGTCCTACTCGGACGATGCAATCGTGGCCACGGTCGAAGCATGGGCTGACACCGTCCCGTCGCTGGCCTGATGCCGGCTACGACCTGTGTATCAGCATATGCGGAGCATGCATGGAACAGTCGGTCATTATCGTCGGTATTTTTGTCGGTGCAGGGCTCCTTGCCTACGTGATCATCCCCGGCCTCGTCCTCGTCTGGGACCGGGTGCTCGACCACGTCGCATCGACAGGAAAGAAGAGGTGAAGGATTCATCCTTCATTCCCTTCATTTATCCGGGCCCGGGAACCCCCTTTTCGACACGTTCTCCCGGCTGCCGTGTGAATATCGGGCCGTCTTGCGAAAAAAAGGAAAGGCCGTACCGGGTGAACGCATGCCAAAATACCGGGTACATGCGATCAGCCGGAAGATCCAAATTTCTAAAAAGGATAATTTATTCCTGACCTGCCAGAACCGTTTCGCCGGACCATTCACTCTGCGGAAACGTCCATGATCTCGTCGACAAAGGTGGTGAGCTGGGAGAGGAGCTGCGGGTCGAGGCCCTTTTCCACCGCCATGAAGATCCCGGAGATATCCATGAGACGGAGTTTGTTTGTCACGAAATGAATGAACTTGGAGATATTTGCCGAAGAGAGGTAGATCATCATGGTGCTTACCGAGTCAAAAAGGATGCACACCTTCTGGCCCGAGATATCTTTCAGCACCTCGGTGACCGCGATCCCCATATCGGTCAGGTTCGCCGGGCTGTTGACGTACCTCACCATCGGGTCCTTTTCGGGTACCGTGGAGCTGCCGGTAATGGCGTCGATGAAAAATACCTGTGAGAGGTCAACCCCGTTCTGATCGTACAGCTTTTTCAGGATTTTATAGGGGTAATTGGTGGTTATCACGACACTCTTGAAGCCCTGGCCCGATATCTCCCTGATAATCTCGATGTTTCGCTCCCTGATCTTTCCCGCCGACGAGAGAACCAGGAATATCTTCTTGGTCTCCAGGTCTTCCCTGCTTATATGAACAGGCATTATTTCACCGCGAGAGGAACTTTTTATACGACTCCGGGATGGCGTCCGTACTTTCCACGATTGCCGTGTTCAGTTCCCTGAGGTTATCGACGATCTGGTTTGCATTCCTGGCCTGTATCTCGAGGAGATCGATGACGTCGGCGGGATTAATCTTATCCTCTCTCCATAGCTCGCAGATATCTTCCAGGTTGTCCCTGATGATCTCGACGGGATTTTTAAGCCTCAGCGCAGCCTCGGTGACAAATGCAGTGAGCGAGCGTTCGGCATTCCGCTGTTCGGAAAGGTTCCTCGCGATGAGTGAGACCTCTTTAACCGCCCCCGGTTCGCCAATGACCGGAGAGATGCTCAAAGAAAGTTCGACTTCCCTGCCTGACTTTGTCATGTGCCTCATTTCAGCCCGTTTCGCCTGCATCCCGGTTCGCACTGAGTCGAGCAGGGAAAGGAGTGTCGTAGCGTCGCTTCCTGGTTCAAGAATGGTAACCGGTTTTCCCACGGCCTCTTCTGCAGGATACCCGTAGATACGTGAAGCGCCCCGGTTCCATGTGACGATCGATGAGTCGGGGGCGATAGAGATGATGGCATCGTCTGATGATTCGACAATCGATGCCATCCTGGCCTTCATCTCCATGGCCTCCTTCTCTTCGGTGATGTCCCAGCCGACCGCAATGGCACGCGTTTCCCCATCCATGAGGATTTCCCTGGTATTCCAGGAGATAATGCGTCTCTCTCCGCTCTTTGTCCTGATAGTTGTCTCGAGGTTTTCGAAATGCTGCTTTTTCTTTAAAATGTCCTCGATCCTGCCTGTTACGAAGTGCCGGTAGTCACGGTCAGGGTACAGGTCCTTCCAGACCTGTTTTTTTCCCACCACTGAACCGGAAGGGTATCCGGTGATCTCTTCGGCAGCACGGTTCCAGATATAGATCGTCCCGGTCCGGTCAAGGACGGCGATGAGGATGTGTGCATTGTCAATAATACTCTCCTGGAATTTGTTCAGGGCCCGTACACGTTCTTCTGCAACTTTCAACCCGGTGATATCCCGTCCAACCGCAATCGCCTTTAACCCGTCGTCATAGGACACCTCGCGGGTATTCCATGAAATCGTGCGAAGGTCGCCGTTCCGTGTCCTGATAGTTGTCTCGAGGTTTTCGAAATAATTCTTTTTTTTGAGAATGTCCCGGATACGTGTGGTTATTTCTTTCCGGTACTCAGGGTCCGGGTACAGGTCTTTCCAGACCTGTTTTTTTCCCACCACTGAACCGGAAGGGTACCCGGTGATCTCTTCGGCGGCCCTGTTCCATATCTCTATCTCTCCGGACCTGTCAAGGACTGCAATAAGAATATGTGCATTGTCAATGATGCTGTCCTGGAACCTGCAGACTGCTGCAAGGTCACCCCCGCTCCCGGGCCTGGAAAGCGGGGACTTTTCCTGCCCGGTTTTTCCCGGGCCGGGATCGCCCTGGTCTTCTGTTTCTGGCTGTTTCACTGGAGGCACCTCTGGTAACAGACACTATGGAGGATCACTATCTAAATGTTATCGAAGCGGGAGAGGGTATTATGGACCTGGCCGGTCACTGCGGCACCGGGACTGCACACGTTCCGGAAGAATACACCATAATAACTTCATAAACAGGTTAATTTTGTAAAATTAATGTTTTATCGCCTTAATTTTTACCAGGTTGCCATGGCATGTATTTCCTGCGCTCTTTTTGCCGGTCCCTGCAGGGCAGCACCAGAGAATGTGGGATGTATCTTTCAAAGGCGTGGTTGTCTTCGGAGATCCCTGTGACCCGCACGTATCAGTCCGTTATGGTGGACCGTATATTGACTGGATACCATAAATTCTTAAATTATCAGTCCATTCTTAATTCAAAGCACAATTTTACGAAATAATGGCGCAGTAACAGTCTCTGCATAATAGATATATTTATAATACATGGAAAGTAACTTCCTTCTATCTCCCAGGAGGGAGTATGCCTGATGATAACAAAACACGGAATGTCACTGATCATATTAATGATCTGTCTCCTGACACTGGTGATCTCCCCTGCCTGCGGTGGGGATCCTTCCGGTGCGGCAACGTTTGAAGAAGATCCCTTTACGGCGGTAAACTTTGCCTGGGTCCTCATGTGCGGGTTCCTCGTGATGAGCATGCAGGCCGGGTTTGCGCTCCTGGAGGCGGGCCTTACCCGGGCAAAGAATGCGGCAAACATCATGATGAAGAACATGATGGATTTCTGCGTCGGAGCGCTTGGGTACTGGGTAACCGGGTTTGCCTTCATGATGGGTACCGCAACCGGCATAACCGGGCTGATCATAGGACTGGACGGGTTTTTCCTTGTAGGAAATGCCTATGATGTAACGACCATACAGCTGTGGTTCTGGCAGATGGTCTTCTGTGCCACGGCGGCGACAATTGTCTCCGGTGCGATGGCCGAGCGTACGAAGTTCAGCACGTACCTGATTGCAAGCGTTGTTATCACCGCGTTCATCTACCCGCTCTACGGGCACTGGATGTGGGGCGGCGGATGGCTGGCAGAACTCGGAGCGCTGGACTTTGCAGGTTCAGGAGTCGTTCATGCCCTTGGCGGCTTTATCGCCCTTGCAGGGGCATGGATCGTCGGACCCCGCCTTGGCAAGTACAGGAAGGACGGGACCCCGGTCGGTATCCCGGGTCATAGCATAACCCTTGCCGTGCTTGGTGTGTTCATCCTCTGGTTTGGCTGGTTCGGGTTCAACCCGGGGAGCACGCTCGCGGCAACGGAACTGCGCATCTCCATCATCGCTGCAAACACCGTGCTCGCAGCAGCTGCCGGTGGAATAGTGGCGATGCTTGTCACCTGGTGGAAATTCGGCAAGCCCGACGTACCAATGGCTGGTAACGGTATTATTGCCGGGCTGGTGGCGATAACCGCAGGCTGTGCCTGGGTCAGTCCCTGGCAGTCCGTCCTGATTGGAATAATTGCCGGTGTCCTGGTTGTCCTCAGCGTCTGGTTCATCGACTGGAAACTAAAGATCGATGACCCTGTCGGTGCCATATCAGTTCACGCGGTAAATGGTCTGTGGGGTATCCTTGCACTCGGCCTCCTGGCTGACGGGACGTACGGCGGAGTCACAGGACTCCTTTATGGAAACGTTGACTTCATGGTCGCCCAGATTATATCTGCAGTGGTCGTAGCGGTCTGGGCATTCAGTATGGGTGCGATTCTCTTCTTCACGCTGAAGAAAACCGTCGGACTCCGTGTCTCTGACCGTGAACAGATTGAAGGGCTTGATATCGGTGAGCATGGGATGGAAGCCTATCCGGATTTCATCGTGTCAGAGCCTGCAGTAAATAGGTGATTGAGATGAAGAAGATTGAAGCGATAATCAGGTCCCAGAAGATTGAAGCGTTAAAAGAAGCCCTTGATGCAGCCGGAGTCGGATCGATGACGGTTACAGAAGTAAAGGGACGGGGCCAGCAGAAAGGTATCACGCAGCAGTGGCGTGGAGCCGAGTATATCGTCGACCTCCTCCCGAAGGCAAAGATCGAGATTGTTGTCCTTGATGAAAAAGTGGAGGCGCTGATAGATATCATCTGCACCGTGGCAAACACGGGAAACATCGGTGACGGAAAGATCTTCATCACCCCGGTTGAAGACGTAATCCGGGTGCGGACACGGGAGCGGGGTGAAAAAGTAGTATAACGACAAAGTAATCCATAGCCCCGGTCTCCTCTCTGTAACTATGGACTCACTCCGTTTTCATTCGTGGAAGCGGAGAATCAATACCCGTTTTTTTTGTTTTCCCTGATTTTCCGGTATTCTTACCTGTGAAATAAGAAATTACCGGAATGTATACTTTCAGCCGGGCAGGTATCAGCACTGAAAGTATCAGCATGATGATTTGACACGACATTCCGGTTCCGGTGAAGGCGCGTCCGGCAGTATCATTCACTATCCCGGAAAATACCTCATGGTCTGTCACGCCGGTATGAAAAGTTTCAATGAAATTATTAAAGAATAAACAAAATAAAAAATGAAGTGAGAGTACGATGACGTCAGAAATAAAAACATTTGAGGAAGCAGTCGAATTTCACGGGCATACCTGCCCGGGGCTGGCACTGGGATACCGCGCTGCAGAGGCAGCATTACAAGAGATCAGGTCAGGCAGGGACAAAGACGAAGAGATCCTCGCGATCGTTGAAAATGATGCATGCGGGATCGATGCCATCCAGGTCCTGACCGGGTGCACCATCGGGAAAGGAAACCTTATCTTTCGCGATTATGGAAAACACGTCTATACCTTCCTGAACAGGACCACCGGCGACGCGGTGCGGGTCGCAGAACGGCCTGATTTTACTCTTGACCGGATCGATGATACAATTGGCCTGCTGAGGTCAAAAGTCATGCAGAATACTGCAACACCCGACGAGGAAAAGGAGTTCAGGAGACGCTCCGGGGATGTCGTGAAGAAGATCCTTGAAATGCCCGCAGACAAGATATTCTCGATCACTCACGTCACCCTCAAACCCGAAGAAAAGGCCAGGATCTTCGGGTCGGTCAAATGCGGCATCTGCGGTGAGATGGTAGCAGAATCGCGTGCCCGCGTAAGGGACGGAAAAATCGTCTGTATCCCCTGTTCAGAACACTATTCCCGTGGCTGGTAAGGTCTTTCCATATTCCGGCTCCGGAATACCATTCGTTTTTTAAAAATCAGGGTTAATCCGGCCTGACAGGAGCGACCGGTCCGATAAATCTCCTTTTATCGTACGGCGTCCTTTCACACGCCGGGATGGTGCTGCGATCAATGCAGCAGTGGTCCGGTACAATACACCGCACTCCCCCGAGATCCCCGATGATGACAGGGATCCCGTATACTTCCTCGATTATGCCAGGCGTCACATCGTCTCCGGTGCCGAAAAGGTGGACCGTCCCGCCTTTTAAAAAGATGAACCTGTCGGAAAAGCGTAGTGCCTGGTTGAGATCATGCATGGTCATGACCGCGGCAATATCGTGCTGCCTTACAATCCCGGCAATCACGGCAAGGATCTCGACCTGGTTCTTCAGGTCGAGGTTGCTCGTCGGCTCGTCGAGAAGGAGTATCTTCGGCTCCTGGACAAGTGCCCGGGCAATGGCAATCTTCTGCAGTTCGCCGCCGCTCATCTCGTCGATGTAGCAGAGGCGGAGGTGTTCCATCGAAAGCCGGTGAAAGGCTGCATCGACTATTTTTAAGTCCTTTGCAGTGATGTCCCACCCGATATGCGGACGTCTCCCGAGGAGGACCGCATCGAATGCGGTGAGCCTGCCGGTCTCCACCCGCTGCGGGACATACCCGATACGGCGTGCGATCTCCATCGTGCGGAGTCCGAGCAGGTTCTCCTCCCCAAGGTAAATCGTACCGCTCTCCGGCTTTAAAATCCTGTTCAGGCACTTTAAAAGGGTAGTCTTGCCGACACCGTTCGGGCCGAGGACGGAAACGATCTGGCCGGGCTCGATTGTGCACGAGACCTCATGAAGCACCTCCCGGTTGTTGTAGAGGAACCGGAGCTCCCCGACAGAGAGGTTCACCGCCGGTACCCCCGTATAATCAGGTAAATAAAGACCGGAGCACCCATAAACGCGGTCAGCACGGCAACCGGGAGCACGTAGGGTGCCACGATGAGCCGGGCGGCGGTATCGGATGCAAGGAGCAGGATGCTGCCGCCTACGCAGGATGCCGGGATAAGGTACCGCTGGTCATCCCCTATCACCCGGCGGGCCATGTGCGGGCATACAAGCCCGACAAAACCGATGACCCCGAGAAAGGCGACGATCACGGCAGTCACAAGCGCCCCTATGACCATCCCCGTCATCCTGACACGTTCGACATTTACCCCGAGCCCTTTTGCAGTCTCATCCCCGGCATCGATTGCGTTGTAGTTCCAGCGGTTCCAGATAAAAAATATTGCTGCGGCGACAACGATCACGGTCATCAGTGCGAGTTCATTCCAGTTTGCCCGCGATACATCGCCAAACGTCCAGAATACCACGGCAGCGAGCTGTGCATCGGATGCGAAATACTGGAGGAACATGGTCCCTGCCGTGAAAAGCGAGGAGAGTGCAACACCGGTCAGCACCATCACCTCGGGAGAGGCCCCCCTGATCCGAGAAATAAAAAGGATTACAACGGTGGCAAGGAGGCAGAAAATGAACGCAAGGGCCGTCGTTATATACGGATTATTGATGGTGACCGCGTCTGCGACCGTCGAATGCATCTGTCCTGTCCCGAGGATGATGACCGAGAATGCCGCACCGAATGCACCCGCGTTCGAGATCCCGAGGGTAAACGGGGAGCCGAGAGGGTTTCGCAGGATCGACTGCATGGCGACACCGGCTGCAGCAAGACCTGCGCCGGCGACGATGGCGGTCAGCGCCTGCGGGAGCCTGATATTCCAGATAATCGTGTCCCACTTGTGGGAGATATTCTGGCCGGACAGGGTCTGTATAACCTCCGCGAGCGGTATCGCAACCGCCCCGACAGAAATAGAGACGAGGAACAGGAGGATCACGAGGAGGACACCCGCGACTATCCAGAGCGATTTTCGCCTGATATACGCAAGGTAGTCCCCCGGGACCATCCCGTCAGTAAAGTGCACCCTTCCATTCCTCCGGACTGCCTGGTAGATACATCAGCGACACAGGTGCCATCAGAGCGGGATCCGGTTGAATGCGAGGCCACGGTACTGTCCGTTGAGATCAGAGAAGACCGGCTTTCCGACAAAGAACGTAAAGATCTCGTCTGCTTTCTGTCCGGGATCGATGTCTGCGAACCGGTCCGGATAGAGTGTCTTTCCGACAAAGTAGGCGTCAGCGAGGACAGATTCATAGTTTGTATTATAGAAATTGTACGGGAATACGGCGTACACCCTGCCCTCCCTGACCGCAGTGAGGCCGGTGAGCGCAGGGTCTGATTTCAGCTCGCCGATAGCGCCGTCGCCATCCATCTGGATCGTCCCGGCATCGATGAAGATGTAGTCAGGGTCCCAGTCCACGAGTGCCTCTTTTGAGATGTCAGCATGTGCGACACCCATTCCGCCTGCGACGTTCTCACCGTGTACCCAGAGGAACGGCGGGTATGCCGGTTCTGTCGAGATGATACCGTGTGCACCTGCAGAGCTGACCCCGCCGATGTAGACCGTCTTTCTATCGGATTCTGAAATATTTGCAGTCCGGCGTTCGAGGTCGGCCATTGTTGCGTCAATGTATGCGATGACCTCCTCAGCACGGTCCTCTTTTCCAAGGACCTTGCCCATGACACGAAGTCCTTCATACATCTCTGCCTTCTCGGTATCGTCCCGGAGAGACCCGTACGGGAATGCCACGACAGGAATACCTGTCTTTGTCTGGAGTTTATCGGCGTCATCGCTGCTGGTTGCATATGCCGTCCCTGTTGAACCGGACTTGAAGACAAGCTGCGGACCGATTGCAACAATCTTTTCAGGGTCGTCTTTTCCGCGGAATTCACCAATCAGGGGGAGTTTTTTGAACTGGTCTCCGTACACAAGAGCATACGGGCGTCCTTCCATTACCTGGTCCTTTTTCTCGATACTGTCGACACCTGTGGCCAGGTCCTGGTCGTGCATATATACAAGATAGCGCAGGCACCCTGAACCGGAACAGACGACAGACTCCGGGGGTGAAGCGACGGTCACCGTTCTTCCGAACCCGTCAATGAGAGTCAGTTCCTTCACGGATGCGTCCGATGCGGCCGGAGCCGCATGTACTTCTTCAGGACTGCTGGTGCAGCCCGATATCACGAGCATGGCAAGGACAAGTCCTGCCAGGACAACAAGCATACTCATTTTCATAACAATTTCATTTTTTTTCATATTATATAGTAATATTTAATTAAAATTGCAAACGAAATATGCAATACTTTATAATTTATATTAATAATTATTATTAAACTGATAATTTTAAAACCGGCATGCCGGAGGAGTGCGGACCGTCAACAGGGCCACCGGCAATGACGCGGCCCCTGAGAAAAAAATTTAAAAGTGAGTTTCCGGTTATTCAGGAGAACAACCGGTATACGGTCATGTGTGGTACCGGTATGGCACTTGGAGGGTTCGTGCAGCGCGGGTCATCTGGTGGCGTATTCGATCTCCCCGGGATATCGAAATGCTGCAGTGATCATGGGCCGGGCAGATCGCTTCTCTCCGGCCGGACCTGTTCTGCACAGGATCGTAGTACAGTAATAGTAATAAATATTTTCATTTTAGTATTACTAAATATGACGATAAGAGGTGTAGAAATAGAATTTTTATAATAATTGATAAACTCACCAGACCTACGGAGCCGGAAGTGGAGCGACAACAACTGTTCAGGAACCATCCCATTGCAAGGAAGCCACGTACAGGGGGGAAAAGAGACGCATGACCTCCATGCAGTCTTTGTCAGGCGGTACATATTCAGACCGGGGGCCGGATCAGAACGGCCTGCTGCGCGAGCGGTATTTACCGGATCTGATACGTGAACCCTCGTGGCAATGCAGGGATAAGAGCCCTGTATGCCCTTTTAGAAAATGAATATATGAGCAGATCCCGGGAAAGAATAAAAAACCGGAATGATGAATGGTCCGGCAAAAAAAAAAAATGAACCGGCAGCCTGCCTGACTCTACTCTTCAACCTCGCAGATCGCGAGCTGATACATCCAGTCGAGCAGGCGGTGGCACTCAATAACGTTGCACTCAAGATCACAGCCGACACAGGGAATAAGCTCCTCTCCGGCCATGATCTGGCAGGGATCGACCGGGCGTTTCTTCGCTCTCAGTACAAATGTCTTGATCCCTTCTTTTCTGAACTCTGCACGCTCGATAAGGCCGGTATCGATCAGTTTCTTGACAATGCGCGAGCACTTCCGGCTGTCGACATTGAGGATCTTCCAGAGCTCACTCTGCAGGACCCCCTCCGGCTTTGACTGAATTACCCGCAGTGCCTCTTCCACAGAAGTCATAGCCTCAGATACTCGGTGAAATTGAGAGAATGTTGTTTCCCCTGATAACCACGGTCCCCAGACTTCTCCCGCGCTGGTTATCAACCAGCTCAATGGTTTCTTCCATATGGAGGTTTAAATATTCATCCACCGCAACCAGTCGACCCTGAAGTTTCCTCATATCGTCCTTTATTTCGACGGTAATTTTAGAATCAACAAGAGAAAATACTTTTTTGATCGGCAAAACGATTCCGTTGACCATCTGCCTTAATTTGGGAGCTGAGATAATTAAAGTTTGCTTAAAGACATCCGCCGGCTCACATGACGGGATATCCGGATAAAGAAAAAAAGTTATTCTGGTATCGGTTCCCAGCGATCCTTGAGTGTTTTTTCCACGGCAGGAAGCGTCGTGTATTCCATCTCGTCAAGGGAGAGGCGGTGGGGCTCAAACGGACCGTGTGCCCTGAGCATATCGGCGATCTCGTTGCACCTGTCGCGGACCCGGTTGAACGCGGGGTCGTCAAACATGTCGGCAGGTCCGATAAGCTTTCCGTTGCAGATCTGGAACCCGAGACAGATGACACGGGGCGGGCCGTCGAACCGGGTGCAGTTTGCGTCGGGCAGACCGACCGGCATGAAAGGCCCGTGGTGGGATCCCCTCATCCAGCCGGCGACGATGACCGGGATGGTGAACGGGTCGATCACTTCGCCCACCGACGGGAGCCCGCTCTGTCCCCGCACAATCATGACCGGGTCGTCCTTGCCGACATACCGCCCGGCCATCATGTTCAGGCGCTGGGTGCTCGTCGAGGCGGCAATGATCCCGTCTTTTCTCCATACCGCTTTGATCAGGTAGCGTGAAGGCGCACCGATATACGCGAGGAGGCTGTAGGACTCCTCAGGGGTGCGGAACCGGATCATACGCTTCTCGATGACGTCATGCACCTCGAAGACGAAGCCTTCGTGCATGCTCGGGTCGATAACAAGGCCCGGCGTGTTGAACGGGTCTGCGAATATCTTGTAGAGATAAAAGTTCCATGCACCTGGCTCGGTCTTGTCGGCCATGAACATCAGGACCGGGTCTGACCCGCGTTCCTCGAACTCCATCTCTGCCACACCGGGGCCCATGCCCTTCACGTTCCCTGAGAACGCGTCAGAGAGGATGTCCTGGCCTGCACCATAGAGCTTCATCTCCTTTGCCAGTTTTGCGCATTCGATGAATACGTCCCATGCAAGCTTGTGGATATCGGGATGGTCTTCGCCCTTCGTGTGGGTCATGATCAGTTCGAGGTCGTCGCCGCAGTGGGTCACGAACGAATCGATCAGGAGCCTGCCCTCCTGCTCCTTGAGCATGCGTGCAGCCTTTTCGAGGAGTTTCGGGTGGGTGCGGGAATGCCCCGGAAAACTGCCCACATCAGCTTTAATCAGAGAAATTGTGGTCTTAGGCATAGAAATCACTCATTATTACATGGGCGAAAGAATAATAAAAATATGGGAGTATCCCGTGGACGGGAAATGATCCCCGTTCTCATTCTGTACGTTCGATCATACCGGGACAACAGTCTGCGGGAGTGTACCTGACCTCGAGCACCCCGTTCCTGAACGAGATCTCAGTACTCTCCTTCTCTGCAGGAGGCACCTCGGCACTCGCCCGGTACTGGCGCCCGGCATCTTTTGCCCAGATAAAGACCCGGTCATCGCGGAAGAGGACCTGGATGTTTTCCGGTGAAATGCCGGGAAGCTCGGTCACGAGCATGATGCGGTCCCTGACCCGGTGGATCTCTATCTCCGGTTCGGTGGAATCACCCCGTACCGATACCGGCATGATCGGAGGGTCATCCCGGGAATTCCCTGAAGAGGGAATAAAGATCTTCATGCCGATGAAGACCGGTTTCCCGTCCGCTTTTTCGGCCTGTTCTATGATATGCCTGATAAGGTCATCGATTCGCCTGCCGCTGTCGTCTTTGAAATCGCTCATTCCTTTTGTATCTCCTTATCCGGTCCGCACCAGGTCTTTCAGCTGCTGTTCGACCTCGTGCGTGAGCCGCTTTATCTTGTTCCAGTCCTTTGCCCTCCGGAAGACCTCCTCCCGGAGTGCAGTCGTGCCTGCCTGTGACTCGCCCGTCAACTCTGCACGCCTGAGTGCACTGACCCCGTTTTCGAGAATGGTCCGCTGGTCCTGGTTATAGAGCATCTCCCATGACTGCCGTTCCGATGCCTCGAGCGTGTCGCGGTCAAGGGACCCCTTCACTTTCTTCCTGGCATCCTCGAAATGCTTCCTGGTGAGGCGGACATTGATCACCGCGTCAGCCATCTCCTGCTCGGGCTTTCCTGCCATTGCCGTGATGAACTCACGCATTGCCCCGAGCTTGGCCTCCCTGACCAGCGCCTCGATGTCGGCGCCGACGTAATTCCCGGTCTCGGCCACGAGGGCCGCGATGTCGACGTCACCTGCAAGCAGCGTCTCCTCGCCTTTGAGGTAGACGTCGAATATCTTCTTTCGGCTCTCTGCATCCGGTGGCGGGACATAGATATGCCGCTCTATACGCCCCGGCCGCATAAGTGCCGGGTCGAGCATGTCCGGACGGTTGGTTGCCGCGACGACGGTAACGTTCTTCAGCTCTTCCAGGCCGTCGAGTTCGGTCAGGATCTGCGAGACCACGCTCTCGGTGACGTGGGATGACCCCGTGTAGGAGCCTCTCCGCGGTACGAGTGCATCGACCTCGTCGAAGAAGATGATGGACGGCGATGCCTGCCGCGCTTTTCTGAAGAT
Source organism: Methanoregulaceae archaeon UBA467 (assembly GCA_002503825.1). Lineage (GTDB taxonomy): Archaea > Halobacteriota > Methanomicrobia > Methanomicrobiales > Methanospirillaceae > UBA467. Next base: position 105,832 of record DASP01000016.1, on the reverse strand, counting down.
CTCGCGCACTCCCTTTTCAGACTCTCCTACCCATTTCGAGAGCAGTTCAGGGCCTTTTACCGAGATGAAATTGCATTCGCTCTCGTTTGCCACTGCCTTTGCGAGCAGGGTCTTTCCCGTCCCGGGCGGACCAAAGAGGAGGATCCCCTTTGGCGGCTTGGTATTGAGTTTCTGGAATACCGTCGGGTACTTCAGGGGCCACTCGACTGCCTCCTGAAGTTCCTTTTTGACATCTTCCAGGCCCCCGACATCCTGCCACGAGATATCCGGGACTTCAACAAGGACTTCCCGCATGGCGCTCGGCTCGACGTGCTTCCGGGCCTCGTCAAAGTCCCCGTTCGTCACCCGCAGCCGGTCCAGCATTTCTGCCGGGATCTCCTTGTCGATCTCGATCATCGGTATGACCTTCCGGAGGGCATGCATCGCAGCTTCCTTTACAAGGAGCGCGATATCAGCCCCGACAAACCCGTGCGTGGTATTCGCGAATTTTTCGATATCCACGTCGTCTGCGAGAGGAACACCGCGTGTATGGACCTGGAAGATCTCCATCCTGCCGTTTTTATCAGGTATGCCGATCTCGATCTCGCGGTCGAACCGCCCGCCGCGCCGGAGCGCCGGGTCGATGGCATCCGGTATATTGGTCGCAGCGATGACGATGACCTGCCCCCGCCCTTTCAGGCCGTCCATCAGGGAGAGGAGCTGGGCGACAACCCGGCGTTCCACTTCACCCTTGGTGTCCTCGCGTTTCGGGGCGATGGAGTCGATCTCGTCGATGAAGATGATGGTGGGGGCGTTCTCCTGCGCCTCTTCAAAGACTTCGCGGAGTTTCCCCTCGCTCTCACCATAGTACTTGCTCATGATCTCAGGGCCCGAGAGAGTGATGAAGTGGGCGTCAACCTCGGTTGCCACCGCTTTTGCAATGAGGGTTTTTCCCGTCCCGGGCGGACCGTAGAGCAAAACTCCCTTCGGCGGCTCTATCCCGAGGCGCTCGAAGATCTCGGGGTGGCGGAGCGGCAGTTCGATCATCTCCCTGACCATCTCCAGCTCCCGCCCGAGACCGCCGATATCCTCGTAATGGACATCGGAGATCTCTTTCTTGGCCCCCTCTTCCGGTTTGTACGGGGTCTCCTTCAACTCGATCTCGGTCTCGTCGGTCACGACGGCTATCCCCTTCGGGGTCACTTTTGAGATGACGAGCGTGATCGGGTTTCCGATAACATCGACCCTGACGGTCTGGCCTTCCATGACAGACCTCCCCCTGAGCACGCGGGCAAGGTACTGTTCTCCCCCGACCAGCCTGATGGGTTGGGTGGGCTGGATGACGACTTTCTTTGCGTACCCGACCTCGACTTTCCGGATCCTGACTTTTTCGTCAACACCCGTTGCAGCATTGCTGCGGATGGTACCGTCTATCCTGAGAATTAAATGTCCGGTATCCTGGGCAAATCCCGGCCAGACAATAGCCGTGGCCTTCTTTTTGCCCTCGATTTCTACAACGTCTCCGCTGACCAGGTCAAGGGCACGCATCACCTCGATGGAGAGCCGCGCGATACCCCGGCCGGCATCGTCCCTTGCCGCCTCTTTGACCACAACTTCCATGTAATCTTTATTTGCCATGATAACCTATCCTGATAACAGAGTTTACTTTTAGTTAGTGAGTTATTATATATATAGGTTACCTATACGGAAAAGGATCAGACGTTCAGGACGCCCTCTTCGGTGATGATGACATCCATCCGCACATCGTTTTCATCTGCCGGCACATGATCAATTTCCTGGCAGGAGAAGGCGATTCCTATCTTTTTCATGTTGCAGGACGAGGAGAGAAAACGGTCATAATAACCTGCCCCGTAACCGAGGCGGTGACCGCTCCGGTCATAGGCGATCATCGGGACCACCACGACGCCGATGGATTCGGGGGATGCCGGGATCTCATTTCCTATTGGTTCCGGTACCGAGAAGGTGCTGACAGAAAGTGCCGAAAGGTCGCGAAGGTACGAGAGCCTCAGGCTGCAGTCGGCGGTCTGGATAATCGGGACCACCACCCCGGTCCCCCGTCTGAGAAGGGAGTCAATAATTCCCGTGGTTATCACTTCAGGCGGTTTTGAGACATAGATCATCACAGGGTTTTCGCCATCGAGCTCACCGAGCAGCAGGTCATGGATCCTGCTGCTCTGGCGCTGCCTCTCACCGGGTGACAATGAAGCCCTGATATGCTTTATGCGTTCCCGGAGCGCCGCTTTTGTGCTGCTCATCTGAAGAGTACTGTAAGGGTGTGGGAAAGATAATAATACGCATCCGGTCCACCGGAAGGGATGGCCGTATCCTTTCCTCTGCCCCGGGATGACGAAAAATGACCGGAGGTCTGCGGAGACAGGGTGTGTGGGCAGAGTAGACCGGTGTCCCCGATATTCGTAACCTGCATCAGGTATTGATGCAGCGATACGATTGTTTCATCCAATCAGGTTTCACCCTCCCCCCTGTTGAAACCGGTTTACCAGGAGTTGACACGGGGCCGGCGGCGTGAATCACTATCCCGGATGAATCTGATGAAATTACATTTTCTGAAAGGTAGTAAAACCCACCTTTCGCACGTGCCCATAACGGTTTCTGGAAATTCCATACTTAGAAATATATCTTAGTACAGCGATACTTCATTTGTGGAGAAATTTCCTCAATTCACGTCACAGGATTTCACATCCCGGCAAATAGGGCATTTAGGGCTGGTTGCCGGAATGATCGATGAACTTGGCATATCAGCGGTCATCGATGAAGCATTACCCAAGACCCGGGATCATATCCTCCCTCACTCAAAGGTTGTCACGGCAATGCTCCTGAACGGGCTTGGTTTCAACGAACGCCGACTCTACTTCTTCTCCCGGTTTTTCACCAATCTATCGACAGAACAATTGTTTGGTCCCGGGGTCACACCTGAACACCTGAATGATGATGTTCTTCTTCGCACCCTTGACCGCATTTACGATTACGGCACCACTGATCTGTTCAACCGGATCGTCATGAACGTCATGAAAAAATTCCAGTTCGGTACTCACCTTCTGCATGCTGACACTACCAGTTTCAGTGTCCACGGCGACTATGACAACGAAGATGAAGATTTCCAGACCATCCAGATCACCTACGGTCACAATAAAGATCTCAGGTGGGATCTCAAGCAGTTTGTACTTAGCATGGTGACAAACCAGCATGGTATCCCCCTGTTCACCCAGCCCTATTCTGGCAATGAGTCAGACAAAAAAATCCTTCTCGAAACTATTCAAAAAGTGAAACAGAACCTCAATCTCGAAGACAAGGCATACTACGTTGCTGATAGCGCGTTCTATACCGGTCCTAACCTGCAGACACTTGGCCAACATACCTTCTGGATAAGTCACCCTCCCGCCACCATCGATGAAGTCAAGACACTCCTGGTTGCCGATGTGCCGATGGTTCACGGTGGAGAAGAGGGGTACTCGTTTCATGAGCGGCTGGTAAACTACGCTGGAATTGAGCAGAAATGGGTTCTCGTCCATTCGGAGAAGAGGAGAGCGGCAAGTGAGAAAAAATACCCGAAAAATCTGGATAAACGGCTTGAGAAAGCACGAAAATCACTGAAAAAGTTACGGTCAAAGGAGTTCGCGTGTGAACCCGATGCACAAATGGCAGCACGATTATGGTTCGATGACTACCCGTATCTGTCTGCTGATAAGATCCAAATCTTATCCCGAACAAAGAAGAATAATGGCAAAAAGGGTCGTCCGGGAAAAGATGATTCTGTTGTCACCGTATTTTCCGTAGATTCGCCGATCGAGATTATTCCAGAAGTTATCGAGCGGGAAATAGCTCGTCTTGGCAGGTTTGTCCTAACAACAAATGATCTCGATCTGGATGCGGATTCGATTCTGAAATACTACAAAGGACAGCAATCCGTTGAACGGGGATTCAGGTTTCTAAAGGATAAATCATTCAGAGTTGCTGAGGTGTTTCTGAAGAAAGAGAGCAGAATTGAGGCTCTATCCATGATTATGGTGCTCTGCTTGTTTGTGTATGCAATAGCTGAGTGGTATCTACGATCCAGACTCAAAGAAACCGGGACGACGGTGAATAACCAGTTGAAAAAGCCGATTCAGAACCCGACTATGAAATGGATCTTTACTCTGTTTATGAGACCGGCTGAAGTCACGGTGGCTTTGAACTCACATATACAACGGTTTATTGTGAATCTGGACGAGGAAGTAACTCACATTCTTGAACTTATGGGGCCATCATTCGAAAAATATTATTTTGTGAGGCCGACCCGCGAAATGTAGGGTAAAAGCAGAATTATTTCTTATCCCCTGTCTCCGGAATCGCCTCTTCGAGCACCCTCACCGAAGCTGCCATGATGCCTGACTTTCCCATGACCGATGCGATAAAGATGGTATCCCGGACCTCATCCCGTGATGCACCCGCTTTCACTGCTGCCCTGATGTGGACCCTGAGGCAGTTTTCAGCCCTCAGGGACGCTGCCGACGCAACCGCGATGAGCTCGGCGGTTTTTGCATCCATGGATGGCGGCCGGCACATGGAAAAATCAGCAAGGGCGGAAAGGGCACACATATCAGGCCGTTCACGCATGGTGGAAAAGATATGTGGCACGACGCCGAGAACCTCCCTGCACATATCCTCTATATCTTCTGCGATCCCGGGAGCGTGTTCACGAATGTCAGCCAGCACTGCCTCAACAGTAGTATCCATGCAGGAATCTCAATTCAGGGTGGCATGGAGGTTGCGGTTTGATTTTTTGGTACAGGTCGCATCCGAAGGCGGTCCGGCGACAGCAACATTCATCAGGTTACAATTCCACTTTCCGGTAAGGTGGAAAATAACGTGCCCTACCGGTGGAAAAATAACTACGATGTGGATGAGACCATCGTCGTGATAAAGAATGTCCTTGACAAGAGCCCGGATGTCCCGGCATGGCTTGTCAGCACAATTTGTGGAGCGATCGCCGATTCCGATCCGATGCTTGGGAAATATTTCAACGAACAGCTGAAGATCCATGCTCCCGGTACTGCCGGATATTTTACGGAGGCGTTCTCGATGCCCCATGGCTGGGGGACAAGGATCGACGTCGACCAGACCGTCGTCATTATAAAAGACCACCTGGACGCCGGGCCTGAGCTCCCGGGCTGGCTGCTCGGGACGATCAACAGGACGGTATGGGAATCAGACCCCGCTCTCGGAAAGTACTTTTTCGAAGAATTGAAAAAATATGCTCCTGCCGCGATGAAATACTTCGATAAAGGGGCCATAAAGGTCTGATCGCAACACTTTTTTTATTGGCAGCCCTGTAACGCAGTTACTACGTAGTACATCACAAAGGATGATTCCGGAGCATTCAGGACCGGCGCTCCCGGATCGTTCTGTCAGGATTGTATACACCCGGGCGTTGCCGTTTTTATCATCCGGCTATTGCTGACGGCATAACGGGCGGGAACGGGGAGCCCCGGAAACAATCCATAATAAATAAAGTGCGGTCCGGTCACTGTCATGACAAAAAAGGAGCAGCGGTCCGTTTTTCATCGCTGCAAAAATTATCGGGGGCGGAATGCCCCGGTGAGTGGCAACAGACACCCTGTTTCAGGGACAGGGCACCAGTAAAATTTTAGAAATTAAAGTGCCTGCCGACGATTTTCAGCGCACAATAATCCCCGCACATGGTGCAGGCGTCGGTATCGGCCGGCATGCGTTCCTGGCGGATCTTCCGTGCCCGCTCAGGGTTCATGGCAAGCTGGAACTGGCGTTCCCAGTCGAGGTCACGACGGGCATGTCCCATCTCGAGGTCGTCGTCCCGCTTCTTCAGCTTGATCATGTCACCGACATGGGCGGCAATGCGTGAACTGATGACCCCTTCGTATACCTCCTCTGGCGTGGGAAGCGCGAGGTGCTCTGCAGGGGTTACATAGCAGATAAAGTCGGCACCGTACGCCGAGGAAAGCGACGCCCCGATGGCGGCCACGCGATCGTCATAACCGGGGGCTATGTCCGTGACAAGCGGCCCGAGCATGTAGAACGGCTTCCGGTTCGTCACCCGCTTCTGAAGGATGACGTTGGCCTGGATCTCATCCATCGGGACATGACCCGGTCCTTCCACGATCGTCTGGACGCCTTCTGCATGGGCCTTGTCGGCAAGCTCCGCATTGATGATGAGCTCCTGGATCTGGGCCCGGTCGGTTGAGTCGTGCACTGCACCGGCACGCATACCGTTGCCCATCGAAAGAGTCACTTCATGCTCCTTCATGATCTCGAGCAGGTAGTCAAACTCCGAGTACAGCGGGTTCTCCTTCTCGTTGTGCAGCATCCACGCGGTCATGAACGCACCGCCCCTCGAGACAAGTCCGCCGTGGCGGCCCTGGTTCTGCAGCCGCTTTACGGTCTCCCAGTTGATCCCGGTGTGGATGGCCATGAAGTTGGTCCCGACCTTCGCCTGCTCGGCGGTGATGCGGAAGAGGTCGTCCTCTTTCATGTTGACTACCGCACCGTCCTTTCGTGCTGCCTCGATAAAGGCCTGGTAGAGCGGGACGCTCCCGACCGAAAGGGTGGTGCATGCGACGACCTGTTTCCTGATATCGATAAAGTCGCCGCCTGTCGAGAGTTCCATCAGCGTATCAGCACCGGCAAGCTCGGCCTGCCGTGCCTTCTCGATTTCCATTGCGACATCGACGATGTCGGACGACGTGCCGATCGAAGCATTGACCTTCGTACGGAGACCTTCTCCGATTCCACAAATCTTTACTTTACGGTACGGTGAGACCGGGATGACGATATGCCCGCCGGCAACGCCCCTCCTGACAAAATCTTCGGTGACGCCTTCGGCCTTTGCGACTATTTTCATCTCTTCGGTGATCACACCGGCCCTGGCATCTTCGATGAGACTCATGGTAAGTACTGTGAAGAAAGACAAGATAAATGATTGTTTTAGATTTTCTGGACTAAATTCTGCTTGTTTACTTCACAAGTAAAGTTGTTTTGGGTTTACGCAACCTGATTTTATCAGATATATTGCAGAACCGGCAACGATTCTGCCGGGTCCCGGGGTGCAGGAGTCCGCCCGGTATGCCCATGAGCTGTTTCAATAGTTTGAATAAAATGCCAGCCCAATACTACTCACACGGTGATTTTTTGAAGGTTAATTTCGGGGGATTTGTTCCGCTGAGCACGGTTGACTGGAGGGGGCGGTCAGTATGCACTGTTTTTCTGCGGGGATGCCCGGTGCGATGTACATACTGCCATAACTCTGCGATCCTCACCGGCGAAGACTTCCGTGACACCGAAGAGATCGCGGGAATGATACACGACGCCCGGCTCCTGATCAGCGCGGTTGTCTTTTCAGGCGGGGAGCCGACCATGCAGCGCGATGCACTGGTCGCCCTCGCGGCAAAAGTAAAGGAGATGGGCCTTTTCGTGGGCGTCCAGACAAACGGCGTCTTTCCCGGGACTCTTGAAATGCTCATCTCCCGCGGGCTTGTCGACCGCATATCGCTCGATATCAAGGCACGCTGGGAGCGGTACGACAACCTTCTCAAAGGTAATTTTGTACAAAACGTGCAGAAATCGCTTGAACTGTGCAGGAGCGCCCACCGGTCGGGAGATCTTCCCGAATTCGAGACGGTCGTGACACTGTTCCGGGGATACGAGGACGAAGTGCAGCATATTGCACGCGAAGTAGGGGATGTTATGCTTGTTCTCCAGCAGGGAGTGCAGGGGAACATCAGGCCGCTCTCGCTTGCAGAGATGCAGGCAGTTGCTGACCGGATTGAGCGCCCGGTAAAGATACGGACACGTGAAGACGGGGAGGTGGTGTATGAAAGTAATCGGCGTCGTGGGGTTGCCTGCCAGTGGTAAGGGTGAGTTCTCCTGCATTGCACAGGAGGCGGGCATCCCGGTGGTCGTCATGGGCGATGTGATCCGGGATGCCGTGCAGGAGGCCGGGCTCCCGGTCACCGACGAAAACCTCGGTGCATGTGCAAACAGGCTCAGGCGGGATGAAGGCATGGACGCAATCGCCCGGCGCTGTATCCCGTGTATTGAAGCACTCGGTGCACAGGTAGTGCTGGTCGATGGCATCAGGGGCGATTCCGAAGTCGATCTCTTCAGGGCGCACTTCAGCCGGTTTTACCTCATCGGTATCGACGCACCTTTTGACCTGCGCCTGAAGCGGCTCTCCTCCCGCGGGCGTGCTGATGACAAGCCGGATAGGGATACCCTGCGTGCGCGTGACCGCAGGGAGATCGGCTGGGGGCTTGGGCGTGCCCTTTCACACGCCGATTACACGATCGAGAACAGCGGGGCACTGGAAAAATTCGGGAACGAGGTCAGGGCCCTGATCGAAGAGATACGGGGTGAACCATGAACCCCTGCTATTTCTCATCGTCGTCCAAGGTCTGGGATTCGATCGAATGGGTCTTTGGTATCGGGGATGCGGGGTACCAGGGGTGGGAGATCGTGGCGGACGGGAATTACCGTCTTGACAATCCGGCACACGTAAAGCGGATCGACGAGGTGCTGCAGAGCACGAACCTGAAGGTCAGTGTTCATGCGCCCTACGGGGACCTGAACCTGGCGACCCTTAATTACCCGATCTGGCGCGAATCGGTCAGACAGGTGTGCACGTGCATCAGGCAGGCGTCAGTGTGGACCGACCGGGTGACCATTCACCCGGGCTATCTCTCACCTGTCGGAAAGATGATGCCAGACAGGGCATGGGAACAGCAGAAAACCGCACTCCGCGAGATCGGGCAGTGTGCGGTCGAGCACGGGGTGCTGGCATGCCTTGAGAATATGATAGGCATAAAGGAATTCCTCTGCAGGCGACCTGAAGAACTGTCAGGGATGATCGACGGGATCGAAGGGACAGGGATGACCATCGATATAGGCCATGCCCACACGGTCGGAGCGGTCAGGGACTTTTTACCGTACCTTAAGGTCGCGTCACATCTTCATGTACATGACAATCACGGTGAATCGGATGAGCACCTTGCCGTTTCTGAAGGGACGATCCCGTGGAACGTGGTCGGACCATGCATCGCCCGCGATTATCGCGGGATTATCGTTGTCGAAGGCAGGTCCCTTGAAGAGGGGAAAAAGAGTATTGCCGTTGTTTCGGGGTGGTTCTTATAAGCGGCGAGACACTTCATGTCTATTTTCTCGGCACCGCAGGTGCGCTTCCGACCCCGATGAGAAACCCTCCCTGCATCATGGTCAAGCGCGGGGCCGATACGCTCCTCTTTGACTGCGGGGAAGGTGCCCAGCAGCAGATGATGCGTGCACGGACCGGGTTTTTAGTCGATGCAGTTTTCATTACCCACTGGCACGCCGACCATTTCCTCGGCATCATCGGACTTATCCAGACCCTCTCGTTCATGGGACGAAAGGACCCCCTCACCGTTTACGGTCCTGACTGGGTGCACGACTGCATATCAGGGATACGGCACCTCTGCCGTTTCAATGTCAAGTTCCCCCTGCATTCGATCGAGATGAAGCACGGATCGGTCATCAGGTTCAACGGGTACTCGGTGTCTGCATTTGCCACAGACCACGGCATGGCCGGAGTCGGGTATGTCCTGTCAGAAGATCCCCGCCCCGGACGCTTCAACCGGCCACGGGCAGTCGAGCTCGGTGTCCCGCCGGGACCCCTCTTCGGGCGGCTGCAGAGAGGAGAGCCGGTCTGCATCGTCAGGGACGGGACAGAGGTGCATGTCAGCCCGGCCGACGTGATGGGCATCTCCCGCCCGGGCAGGAAAATTGTGTATACCGGGGATACGCGGCCGCTTCACCGGAGTATTTCTGAATATGCAGGCGATGCCGATCTTTTCATCCATGACGCCACCTATGACGACCAGGAACTGGAGCGGGCGCGTGAAGTCTACCATTCAACCGCCGGCGAAGCAGGTGAAGTTGCACAGGGACTAAATGCACGCATCCTCGCGCTTGTGCATATCAGTTCACGCTATACAGGCACGGGAGGCCATATCAGGGACGCCTCAAAGAAATTCGGGGGACAGGTGATTGCACCGTCGGACCTCGACATGATCGAGATCCCGTTCCGGGACGGCGAGGAGGAAAAGCCGGGGTCAGCCTGAGATGAACATCTTTGAACGAAGGTATCAAAACAGGCAATCGTTGCCCATGTGACCGTGGTAAGATTCCATTACCATGATAAACCCCGGTAACGAATGAGAATATATCTACGCGAACGTGAATCAGAACAATACGTGTATACGAATAACGTGGTGAAGGCATGGAAAAAGAACATGATATGAAGGTATTTCGTCTGGGGGCCACATGTGACCTCGGTGACGTTGAGGAAGGAAAAACATACATCGGACGGGTCCAGGGGTTTGCAAATTTCGGTACCTTTGTCCAGTTAAATGACAGGATCAAGGGTCTCGTCCACAAGAGCAACGTGAAGACCGATCACAAGGAACGGGAGTCGATCCTTGTAAAGGTCCTGACAATACGGGGCAACGGAAATATCGACCTCGAAGAAGCGACGATCCCGGTCTATACCGTTGAGATGGTGGAGAAGAAATCAACCGCGGTCCGGCTCTCGGAACTCGGCACCAAGGTCGGAAGGACGGTGCGGATCGAGGGCGAGATAGCCCAGATCAAGCAGACCAGCGGCCCGACCATCTTTACCCTCGTCGACGAGTCGGGAACGGAAAACGCGGCCGCCTTTGTCGAGGCAGGAGTCCGTGCATACCCCGAGGCTGAGCTTGGCGATCTCGTCAGGATAGTCGGCGAGGTAATGCTCCGCAACAACCAGCTCCAGATCGAGGTGAGCTCGCTCTCGCTCCTCACGGGCGACGAAGCGGAGGCCGTGCGGGAACGGATCGAACTGGCGCTCGACCAGCGTGCCGAACCGCCCGAGATCCCGCTGCTCGTTCCGAGCGAGGTCATGGAAAAACTCAGGCCCGGAATGAGGAATATCGCAAAAATCATCAGGAAGGCAGTATTTACCTCGCAGCCAATCCTCCTCCGCCATCATGCCGATGCCGACGGGATCTGCTCTGCGGTTGCAATCGAGCAGGCGGTCACCGCATTAATCCGGGAATCAGGCGGGGACTTTGACGGAGAGTATTACCTCTTCAAGCGGGCCCCGTCAAAGGCACCCTTCTACGAGATCGAGGACATCACCCGTGACCTTGATTTCGCATTAAAGGACCATGCCAGGTTTGGCCAGAAGCTGCCGCTCGTGCTCCTGACCGACAACGGCTCGACCGAGGAGGACTTACCTTCCTTAAAGATGGCCCAGGTCTATGGGATACCGATCGTGGTCGTCGACCACCACCACCCTGACGAGATCGTCGACCAGTATCTTGCGGGCCATGTCAACCCGTACCATGTCGGCGGGGACTTCGGTATCACTGCCGGGATGCTCGGGACCGAGATCGCCCGCCTGATCAACCCGTCGGTCGAGAACCTGATCCGGCACCTGCCGGCGGTTGCCGGGGTCGGTGACAGGAGCGAGGCACCGGAACGGGCACAGTTCCTTGACCTTGTCAAAGCGACCTACAGCGAGGACCACTGCAAGGATATCGCACTTGCCCTCGATTACCAGCAGTTCTGGCTCCGTTTCAACGACGGGCGGGAGCTGACCAAGGACGTGCTCGACCTCACCGGGAACCCGGACCGTCACCAGCGCCTCGTCGCACTCCTTGTCGAGGGGGCAAATGCAGCAATCGCAGACCAGATGAGTGCGTCGATGCCGCACGTACGACACCAGACACTGCCAAACGGCGCAGAGCTCTTCCTCCTCGACGTCGAGATCCATGCGCACAAGTTTACCTTCCCGCCCCCCGGAAAGACGTCAGGAGAGGTGCATGACCGCCTGTGCAAACAGCATGCCGGCTCGCCGGTGGTAACCATCGGGTTCGGCCCGGACTTCGCGGTGCTCCGCTCCCGTGGCGTCCTGATGAATATCCCCAAGATGGTACGTGAATTAAGGGACGAGATACCCGGTGGCGGTATCAGCGGCGGAGGCCACCTTGTCGTCGGCAGCATCAAGTTCGTGGAGGGCATGCGTGAGGAAGTCCTCGAAGGCCTCATTAAAAAGATATCACGCGATGCCGTCGGGCCCTGATACACGGTGAAGCAGATCGGGAGCGGTGCCCTGTGCCGCAGACCGCGCACAGGTGCACTATGTTTCCCTGGGGTTAGTGCAGGTGAAAAATCAAAATTTTAAGTTTTTTTCACAATTGTCCCTATATAATACCTTTCTGCTGTCCAGAAAGAATAGTTATTTATTTATAGAGGCTCATAAATAACAGATCTCAATTGCTGAGGTGAGCATATGAAGGCAACACGAAAAATCCGTGAAAAATACAACGATACCCAGCACATGATAATCCAGTACCTCAACTCCGGTCTGGAAAAAGGCAAGCACTACTTCAAGTCGAAGTATATTGCAAAGGAACTGGGGCTCTCCCCGAAAGAGGTGGGTACGAATATGGCGATCCTCTCTGAAATCTGTCAGGAGCTCGCCATTATCAAATGGAGTTACTCGAACAGCACGACCTGGATGGTAACGTCAAGGCCGGTATAAATTTAATATCCCGTAACTATTTTTTGTATGCAAAAAATTGCAGAGATTGAGACCGGTGTCGAGTTCGTTGCGACTATCAATGAGCACAAGGACTGCCTGATGTCACAGGACAATACGCAGGACGATCCGGGATGCCTCTGGTTTAACATCGATGTCCCCAGGGGACACGGGATCAAGGCAGGTGACCGGGTCAGGGTCACTATTGAGAAAATCTGAAGAAATCTGAGCGCCCGATTCACCAAAAAAAAAATTTCAGACGTTTTTTTATTCACCCGGACAGGAACGGCGAGCCGGTGTGATACCCTTCTTTCAAACCATCCCGCGATTGACGGGTGGCGGATCGATTCCGGTATCATACCAGGCAGAATCCCCCTGTTATCACCGGCAGCACCCGGCCTGTTGCGATGATAAAGTCAATGGTGCAGGAGTATGGGAAGAATATCCTCGTTGCAGGCTCTGTACAACTGCGATGAGGAAAAAAACATGCATGATGCCAGGCAGGGCGGCACAGGTTCAGGCAGAAAAGATGTGCCTGATTAACTCTGTTAAAAAAAAATTAGGGAGCCGGTTTACCGGTTCTCTTCGGTTTCACCGACAATACCCTCAAGGTCTTCAATTAAATCCGATCCTGTCTTTTTATGGGTCTTACCGATATCCTTGAGCTCGTCGACCCCGATCTCGGTCCGGATCGTCTTGTCCATCTCCTTTAATATTTCCCGTACCTCGTCCATGGTAGGGATTGGGCCGAGAATTTCGTTTCCGGGCATGTTCGACGGGAGTGGTTCGCCCGGCATCTCCTCCGTGGCACCTATGAACCGTGCCGCCTGTTTCATCAGCGATGAGATCTCGAACGGGAAGATGATCTTTGTCGCCTGCCCGTTTGCCATCTGTTTTAACGCGTCGAGGGAAAGGACCGTGATTGCCCGCTTGTCAAGCGGCTGCGAACCGACAGAGATGATACGGAGTGACTGTGCCTCACCCTGCGCCATCAGTATCCGGGATATCCGTTCCCCTTCGGACCTGAGCACCTTGCTCTGACGGTCACCTTCGGCCTCGAGTATCATGCTCCTCTTTGTTCCTTCGGCCTTCAGGATGGCAGACCGCTTTTCACCATCGGCCCTGAGAATTGCAGCCCTTCGGGCCCTCTCCGCAGCAGTCTGTTCGGTCATGGCCTGCTTGACCGCCCCGACCGGGTCGACTTCCTTTATCTCGACCCGTTCGACCTTGACACCCCACTGGTCGGTCTCCCTGTCCAGTATATCCCGGAGCTTGGTGTTGATGACATCACGGTTATAGAGCACTTCATCGAGTTCCATGTCGCCGATGATACCCCTCAGGCTGGTCTGGGCAAGTGCGACGGTTGCCATGCGGTAATTGGAGACTTCGAAAAATGCTTTTTCAGGGTCGATGACCCGGATGTATACGATAGCATCGACATTTGTGGGAGAATTATCCTTGGTAATCACTTCCTGTGACGGGACATCCATCACGTACGTCCTTAAGTCCAGTTTCACAACGTTCGTGATCAGCGGGATGACCCACCGGAACCCGGGGTTCATCCGCCCGAGGTAGCGCCCCAGCCTGATCTGGAGGCCCTGCTCGTATGGCTGGATAATGACCACCCCGCGGGCAAAGATAATCACAATTGCAAGAATCAGAAATATTGTTATAAGCGTCTCAAATACTGCCATCCTGTTTCACCTCGATAACGACGATATGGACCCCTTCGGACCGGACGACCCTGACGGTCTTTCCCTGCGGGATATCGCCTTCTTCACTCCGGGCACTCCATTCCTGCCCTGCAATGAGAACTTTTCCTGCGATAGAACCCGGAACGACTTTTTTTATAACCGGCCCCTCCCGCCCGATCAGCGAGTCACGGCTGATGGTTGTCGGGGACTGGTCACCCGGGTTAATCCGCCGGTATATCAGGATAGTGACGATCGATGCGATAATGGCGATAGCCACACCGACGACGACCCCGTACGGGCTGTTAAAGACATCGACCCCGATGACCAGCAGTATGCCGAGGATGATCATCACCGTCCCGGGCACTGCTATGAAAAAGCCGGGGTTGAGGGTCTCGATTATCAGGAGCACCACCCCAAACACGATAAGGAGCCACCCAAACGAAAGACCGAGAAGCTCGACCATGTGCAATGGTTTGGATGAAGCTATTGAAAAATACTCTGGAACAAAAAAAACCCGGGATCATGCATGAACGGAAAAGTTGCCTGGCCGTCAGGCCCGGTCGTCATGCGCTCCGCACCGCACGAATTCGCTAATTATTTTTAGTCAGGAAGTGAAGAGATTGGTATGACCAGTTCAATTCTGGAAAAGATCAAGGGCTTCCTTTTTGACCCCGTCACGTCCTTCAGGGGTGTCAGGGATGAATCACCCGTGGAAACCATAAAGTACTTCTTTGCCATCAGCGCGATTTATGCCGTCCTGATGGGAATCATGATCGTGCTGCGGGTGACGGTAACGCACCCGTTCCTTTCTTTTTTCCCGTTTGCAGACCCGACACAGACCGCCGTACTTGATGTCTTCTTCGTCTTCCTGATGATATTCATATTGCTCGCGATGTCCCTCATATTCGCCTTTCTTTTCGGGATATGGCTCCATATCTTTGTCTATCTCATGGGTGGAAGAAAAGGGTTCTGGGAGACGCTGAAGTCGGTATTCTATAATCTCACACCCACGATGCTGATTGGCTGGATACCGTTTGTCGGGTCGTTGATCGGGGCGATCTGGTCGATTATTCTAGGTGTCATCGGTGTCCGGGAACTCCACGATATGTCAACGCAGAAGGCCGCCATCGCAGTGCTTCTCGCAGTCATTATTGCATTTGTCCTGATGATCGTCATTGCCGCAGCGTTTTTAATGGCGATTGTCTCACAGGGACCATATCCTGTAATGTAAAAATAATCAGTTTTTTTTTGTTTTTTTGAAAAGCTTAAATTCGATACCCTGTTTGATCTATTTTCCTGACAGGTGGGGTTTCACCCCTCCCTGCCCCACCCCCCGGGATGTCCTGTGGGCAGGGTTAACCGGGGTCTTATGATTTTTTATAAGAACCTGAGCCACGGTCCCTGTCGCAGTATGGGGGCGCACACATACGATCATCCGGCATCGGCCCCGGGAGTGTCCTGAAGCAGAGTGCGGCGAAAGACGAATAGTGAGAGAACGAGAAGGGTTTCAAAAAAGCCCATTTTTTTGTTTTTTTCAATTTTTACACCAATAATCAGCCGCCGGAGTGTCAATGGAATGAGTGCAGCAAAATTAGAACTGATCGTGATATAATCCGGCAGGACAGACGTGTCTCTCCATTATCAGCTGTAACATTGCCGGATAATTCCCTGACTGCGTATACCGGGATTTCATGTATTTCCGGTCATTTGAATTCCTCAGATATTTACCTCAGCAGGAATAGTGTAGGAACATGATGCGTTCCGGCAGGGCCCGTTTTTTTATTATCCCGGGTTTCCCGCACCTATCCATTCATTTCAGCACTATCCCATTGAAACACGTGGTAAAAATCCGGTGGTCCGGAAGCAGCCCCGGGGAAAAGTATGATCCGGGGTTTTTGGAATCAGGCCAGGATTGCGGGGTGCCGGTGTGAAATGGTCTCTGCCGTGAAATCCTGCAGTTACCGGAATTTCCCGCTATTCCCGCAACAGTGCAATCTTCGAGCCGCGTGGGACGCCGACTTCTTCTGCGATCGGCTCGCATTTCACCGACATCAGAAACGCCACCGGGGGAAGCCCGGAATATTCTGACAGTGATTCGTAATTCGCCATTCCCTTGGCGATGACAAGTGTGCAGTCCTCCATCGCACCGGAGAGGAGGGGCGGCATACAGTCCAGTCTCACACCCAGTTCAGACCCGCAGCCGGTGGTGGTCACATCATCTGCGTAGCGGTCGAGGCCAAACTCCCTGACCTCTGCCATGGTTGCATCATTCAGGATCGGGGCGTCCCGCACCGCGAGTGTAATCCTGGCCCCGCTCTTTTTCAGGAATTCCAGGAGCAGGCGGTCGAAGACGATCTCACCGCAGTTATCGGTGAAATAGACCACGCGGGATATTTTTTCAAAGATACGCGGAGTATCATCGATAGTTAAACCTGCTGCAAATTCCTGTCTGAAAAATTCCATGAAATTTCCTGTCACATTATGCGAACTTACCCCGTAATCGAAGGTATTTCCAATAATGCTGGCCAGGACAAAGTCTTTAAACGTTGACAGGCCGGGCCGGACCGCCCTGCAGACCCCGAGGGCCTCCTGGTTCCCCTCCTTCTTTAACCTGGCAAACGGGTCTTTACTGCCGAGTGCCTCATATGCCCTCCGGTGGATCGCACTGGCAATCTCGGGGTGGAGGAGCGGCCTGTTTCGCAGGTCCAGAAGGAGTTCCCTGCACGAAGCAACGGTCTCCCGGGTCAGTTCGGGGCTGGCGTCACACAGGCTGCACTCCAGTGCCACGCGGGAGAGGAGACAGTCAAAACACCGGTGATCAAGTTTCATGGGGCGGTTTCTCCTTTTTAAAAACGAATAATGGGGCCACTGCGATTTGAACGCAGGTCAGAAGACCCCCAGTCTCCTAGGATGGCCAGGCTACCCTATGGCCCCGCTCTTATTTTATTCGTCGATATTCCTTATGTATCTTCTCTTTGGCATTTCATGGCACTCTTACCTGCACGAGCCCGGGTACCGGACAGGGACCATCTGACCGGCCCGGGAACGATGACAGGGGGTGTTATATACTCTTTCATCCACTACCCGTACACACATAAGAAATATGAAATGAGAGTAATTTCCATATGTCTTTATCATACCTGAGCAGAGGATGGTTGAACTGATATGTTGAAAGAAAAAATTCACGGCTTCATTGAAAAGATATCGGCAGTTGAGGGTGTGTCGGCCTGCGCCCTTATTTCCCGTGATGGAATAATGCTTGGAAAATCGATGCAGACAGAGTTCAACGAACCATGGTTTGCAGCCATGAATGCCACACTCTTCGCCTCAGCAGAGTCTGCATCCACCATCATCAAGGCCGCATCACCTGACATGGTAACCATCTTCTCCAGAGACAATACGATAGTCGTCATGGGAGCGGGTGAAAAGCTGCTGATCGTGGCAGTAACCGGAAGGAAATCCGATGCTTCCCCGACAGTAACCGCGCTTGAAGCGGTGGCGAATGAGATCGGAGGGAGTTTCTGATGTATACCGTCATGGTCATCGATGACAGCCCCTTTATCGTCGATATCTTCGTTACCATGCTCGAACGGGGGGGTTACCGTACGCTCGCGGCATACGGCGGAGAGGAAGCGCTGGAGATCCTTAAAACGGTCAAGCCCGATCTCATCCTTCTCGATATCATGATGGAGCCCATGGACGGCTGGGAAACGCTGATGCATATCAAAAACACTGCAGGCCTCAAAGTGATCCCGGTGATGATGCTTACTGCAAAACAACTCACGCCAAGCGAGGCGCAGGAATACGGCATCTACATTGAAGACTATATCATGAAGCCGATCACGCACCGCGAGCTGTACGACGCCATCGAGGGCCTTCTGAACCGCCGCCGTGTCATCGAGATGGACATGAAGATGGCCGAGGACGCCGGTGTGGAAAAAAAGACGATCGACGAGTACTCCCGGCTCAGAAAAAATATCGACATCAGCAAGAGACTGCTCAAACTGCTTGAGAATACCTATAAGATCAATGATGACAAGCTCAAGGTCAGCGACGAGATCAGCCTTGCAATCAAGAGCATGGCCATGAATATCAGGTTCCAGGAAGAACGCCTGGAACAGATCAGGAAAGAATTTTCAGAAAAAGGGTCTGTATCGTAAAGCTCCGTTTATCTGTTCTGATCTGTCTCCCGGAAAAAATTTGGCGCATATTTTTAACTCCTCCAAAGATATCCTGCTGCTTCTTAGTCATTTCAGTGGTAATGACCTGTCCGTCTGCCATGGTAATTTTTCTCAATTTATCCAACGAAAGGAGGAGGAGTTCCACAGAATATTTGCCCGGAAGCCCGGCCACTCTCATCTTATTCATCAACCGGGTCCGGATGTTCAGGATCAGAACAGCAACAAAGATGAACCCACTGGTTGTCTTCTCACTACCGGGTATTCAGAGGAAAAAGATCGGTCTCATTTTTTAAATCCTTGAAAGCCTTCCCGATCTCATCACCTTCACGGGAGAGGGTGAGGCAGGTCATCCAGTCAGAGTCCCCAAAATAGAATAGGATATACTTCCCCATCTTGTTCATCCGCCGGGTCACTGCGTTTTGTTTAATAGCAACCCCGAAGTGATCACCGGCTACCTGCCAGTCAATAAAGTTCATAAACCCCTGAGCTTTCTCTCTGAACACCACGAATGCGTTACTGCTCTTCTTCAGGCGGGCTTTTACGCTATCACACAGGCTGCCGGGTATACTTCCGGAGTGCCGTTACATTTCTGGTTATTCTGGTTATTTTCAGCTACTAATTGTTATTATGACTTCATTGTCTTAAGATCCTGAGGTCGGAGCTGAACAATTACGTTTAAATAAGATTTTATATATCCGTTGTAAATAATTGGGCGATAATATATGTTTCGACTGCAAAAAGATTCGTCCTACATGATGCCCGTCCATTTTGGCGGCGATATTTTCAATCCATCCTCTAAAGCAACACAACAGGCAACAACGTTGAGTGTGACGTTTGAGACCGAACGTGCTGAACTCGAACGCTACATCCCGGAAGAACTCGAGCTACTGGCACCTGAAATGCAGGTATCTTTGAACCAGTTGACCGAGATCAACTGGCTTGCCGGGGGGAAATACAACCTGGTGAGCGTGTCTGCACCCGTCCGGTTCATCGGAAAAAAGGATCACGTTGATGCTGCATATCCCCTGGTGATCTGGGAGAACAGGACTGCCCCAATCCTTACCGGGCGGGAGCAGACCGGCGTGCCGAAGATCTTTGCCGATATCGAGGACCTGCATATTTACCGGCCTCATTATGCCACGTCGGTAAGTTACGAAGGGAATACATTCCTTGAGATGATGTTTGAAGCGGAGAGTCCCCTGTCAGGGAAGGATCTGGAACAAGCGAAACTCCAGTTCAAATCGTGTGATGCCATCGGGTGGAGATATATTCCAAAGGTTGGGGCCCCGGGAGCGGACCTGAGCCAGTTTATCCTGTTCCCCCAGGTCATGGAAGTGGATAAGGCATATGCGGGAAAGGGAACCCTCCGGTGGACTGAGCTTTCCGTGATGCAGAACCCAAGGCAGTACCACATAATCAAGGCCCTCGCCTCCCTGCCGGTGAAGAAGGTGACCCGGTCCGTGCTGGCAGAAGGGGAAATCATCCTTCACGGAGCCGGGGCACGAGTCCTCGAATGAACAGAACAGACCGGAGTTGAGTATTATGTCAAACGACTATTTCAAAAACAAGATTTGTATCGTTACCGGGGCAGACTCCGGTAGTGGCTATGCACTGAGTGACGAACTTCTCAAGAAAGGGCCATCGTTTATATGGCAGGACGCGAAACGGCAAACTGCGCCGAGTATACGTAAGGAGGATAGATTATGGGAGTAAAAATTGGATATTTCGCGATTACAGACGCCTGGACACCAACCGGGTGTTTACGGCAGGCAATAGAAGCCGAAAAAATGGGATTTGACTCGTTATGGGTCGAAGATCACCTGATAGCAATGCCAGGTGGGACTGAATGCAACTTTGCATGGACGGTCATGAGTTCGGCGCTCCAGGCGACCAAACGAGTGCCCTTCTTCACTGGCGTCACCGCCCCCATCATGCGCTACCACCCGGCAATCGTTGCACAGGCCTTCGCCACCATGGGAGCGATGTACCCGGGACGCGTAGGAATCGGTGTGGGTACGGCCGAACCGCCGAACGAGATGGCGGTCTACGGCGGCGAGTGGCCTTCAAATAATACGCGGCTTGAGATGCTCGAAGAGGCACTCACGATCATGAACCAGCTGTGGACGAGCGATGAGCCCATCCGCTTCGCTGGAAAATATTACACGCTCAATGACGCGGTCTTGTTGACCAGGCCGAAGGAGAAGGTTCCCGTGTACGTCAGCGCTATCGGACCACGCGCGGCGAATCTTGCGGGACGCCTCGGCGACCACCTTATCAGTCTTGCGAACAATCCCCAGTACGTCAGGGAGGAGCTCTGGCCGGCCTTCGAGGCTGGCGCCAGAGAGTCGGGCAAGGATTCGAACACAATGGAACGCGTTGGACATTTTTCTTACGTCTACGACCCGGATCAAGTGGTCCTCCCCGAGAACCTGCCTCAGGATGCTGGTACAATCAAGGGAGGCGCTGTAAACAGGGCCTTCTCGAGCGGGGTTATATCGGTCTTCCATAGTGCAGAAGATTTTATCAGGAAGATTGAGGAAATGAAGCGGATGGGGTATACTCATCTCGCGATCGCCAACGGCATCCAGGCAACTTCGGATGAGGCTGCGAGCCTCAAGATCTGGGAGGACGTCCTTCCGCACGTCAGATAATGCGAACCGGTGTCCGACGCTACGGGTGCATCGTCATCCCTGTGCCCGACATTCGCAGACCGGCCTCATATGAGCCGTTCACCCATATGGCGATATACCCGCCACCAATATTTCTGAGAGATTAGATGCGCTTATTGGGATAAGACCCGCAAAGGGTCTGCCCATCACTCCCGGGGGAGAAAGCGGGGTATCCCATCAGGGGAGCCACCGCTTCACGACACGTTTTACGCACACTGCTGTAGTTTCTGGGTGATAGCAACCATGCTCAACGTAAGGAGCCCCATGATAATGACAAGGAGTGGGATGAGGATGGCATAGATGACCATCCCGAGCAGGCCCGGCAGGAGGAGTGGCGTGAGCATGTTGATGCCAAACAGGATTGTCACGATCCCGGTGACTGTCAGAACGAAAAACAGCCTCCTGATGATCGGGGGAAGCGTCACCGGTTCGTCCGGAGGGTGCCTGATGCCGTACAGTGTCGGGGCGATGATCTGCGTTGTCAGGAGCAGGACCCCCGTGATGATGTTCTGAAGTCCCAGGAGCGGCTGGATCACGCCGGTCAGGATGCCCGGAACGATACACGAGAAGATCCCTGCCCCTGCAAACAGAATTCCAAGGGTGATCACCACCCATGACCGGGTCACCTGGCTTCCCACGAACTGTCCCAGGGCCAGTAACTGGAGGGACGTCAGGACCAGCAGCAGCCCAAGCTGGCCATCCGTATTGTATGAGGGAAAAATACCGAGAATCATGAACAGGACAAGGAATCCGAGGAGTGTCAGGAGAATTCCCTGGTAGGCATTGAAGGTATTTCCGACCGTCAGGGTGGCATCCCGGAACAGGCAGATGCCTCTTTCCGACCGGGGAGGTGGGGGGACCTTTTTCTCGTTTCCGGGATGGTAATGGCGTTTTGTCTCATGAATGCACCAGGCGAGGAAGAATATGCCCGCGCTAAAGATGACGAGAATCACGGCTGTCAGCGGATTGGGGACAATGCCGGGAAGGAGCGTGATAATCCCCAACACTACTTCGATCCCATACACAACAGCACAGGCGACAGTCAGTTGCTGCAGGATTCCGGGGACCTTCATCCACGTCCTGGCCTTATCTTTGGAGGTGAACAATTGTAAGAGTCCCAGGGCTCCCGTGATCAGAACGATCAGACCAGCAAGGACACGAATCGTCACGCTCAGGTGCCCGGGGAAGAAGATGGCCAGAGTCCCGAGAATTGCTGTTCCTAACCCGATAATCACCACGACCCACGAACGGAGGAGATCACCAAACGGGGTCTTGCCCATCGTGATGATTTGCATGGAGACGAGGACCACGAAAAGCCCGTACATGCTGTCCTCGCTATAGGGGAGCATCCCTTTATTAATCAGGAAGAGGAGCACACCGAAGAGGAGGAAGAATACCCCTCCGATGATGAGGAGGACAACCTCGATGGAGAGATCAACTTCCGCTCTCTTCGTGACATAGGATTCCAGTTGCTGCCGGCCCTGAGGGTCCTGCTGCGTGTTCTCATTATTCATTCTATTCCACCGCCAGGTACGTGAACGGGAGGTGAAAACCAGCCGGAAGAAGCTGCCATTCTTTGGGTCGTATTGTCGTCTGCATGGAACATGGTCATAACACCTGCTCACCACCGCCTGACGTCAGAGAAAACGGCCCCCGGTTCATAGCCAATACCGGAGTCCGCCCCGGTAACGATACAAATCTTATCCCTGTAGTAATCCTGATTGTTCATCATAATCTCTGGTTCACCATTTGACACTCTGCCTGTGATTCTGCCGCCAGTGCAGGAAATGCTGAACGGCGGATATGAAGAATCTTTAACAAGTATGCTATTAACCATGATGATCCAATTCCTCATCAAAGAGGTTTACCACGATGAATCAATCTGATGATCCGGCATCGGACACCTGTTCTGATGCTGGCCGCACGTCCCCTTCCGTAGGGGTTCATTATTCCAGCGATATCAGTCGCCGGTGGGAGAAAATTCACGATGATGTGAAACAGCTCCCCCTCATCGGGGGTGTCCGGGGAACTACAATTGCAGCGGTGTATGAGAATACCAGCACGCGCCGGAACATTCTCCCTGATTATCCCTTACCCGTCGTTGGATTTTCATGCATGACGAGAGAGCCGGCCGATGAAGAGATCCCGGGTCTTATCGATGATGCAATTGCACAGGTGCTGGGGCCGCGTGGCCTTCCGGCGATCATCAGGCCGGGAGACAGAGTGGTGATCAAGGTCAACATCGTCGGGCCGGGCCAGGGCCTGCCGGGGGAGAAGGGACGGGGGATCATCTCTGACCCGCGGATTGTGAGATACGTCGCCGGGAAAGTCCGGGAGATCATCGGGTCTGGTGGAACCGCGGACCTGAAGGTCATCGATGCAACATTCACTCCTGAAAAGGATCCATCCAATAAAAATAATCCGCAAAGTTTTCACTATGCCCGCTTACAGCGGAGTGCGGGGAAAACCGTTGATGAGAACGATATCTGCTACGATTACAATGCCGACGGGGTACTCGATGGAGGGTCCGGAGCAGAGCTCGTCAACCTTGATTCAGTTCCGATGTCGGAGCGGTTCCTGACCGTCATCGAGGAGCCGATCCGGGGGAGGAGCGAGGTGTGGCTCCCCAGATTCCTCCGGACGAAGGAACAGGCGCAGGGAGAGGCAGACTATTGCGATGTGTATATAGGGATCCCGATTCTCAAAAGCCATGGCTTCTGCGGCATGACCGGGGCGCTCAAACTCCACTGGGGATCGATGCTCGGCCTTCTTGAGAAACAGGAGCATGCCGGATATGGATTCGGTACGGGCGATATCCGCCTGTTCCTTGATTACCTGTGTGCGATGAACCGTGCACGCGGGTTCGATTTCGTGATCATGGATGCCCTTACCGGGAACCGGTGTGGCCCGGCAAACAACGTCGACGATTGGGATGCCAGGACCGATTTCATCCTTATGAATGCGATCCTCTGTTCGAAGGATTCGGTCGCCATTGATACGGTCGAGACACTGCTTGCCGGTTTCCAGCTGGATTCGGTTCCCCTCCTCGAATCGGCATTCAGGGACGGGATCGGGATCAACAAGCCGGCTTATATAGACCTGAAGGGGTTCGATGCATTCACCAGTCACAAGAGATGGTTGCGGGAGACGTACCCCGGCTGTGGTCCGGGGAGTTATCCGCTCCAGGCGGGGATGGGGAATGCAAGGACCCACGAAGACTTTAATGCGCCGGTGAATGTAACGGTCTCCACCCGGAAGGAGCGCCAGGGTTACCTGTTTGAATACACGGCATCAGAGCCAACCCCCTGCAATCACAAACTCGCAAGGATCGATCTCCTGCTGAACAGGACTGTCGTAAAGCGCCTCTTTGAGAACCTGTCAGGTGGGGGGGTAACGGTCAGCCTGGAAAAATACAAGCACCAGAAGGTTCGTTACCGGATAGCTGCCTGGGATAACGCCCTCAATTGCACGCTATCAGAAGAGAAGGAATTAGAGGTGAAATAGCCTGGTAAACTGGATAGTGAGACCGGGGTAATTCCCCGGTCCTTTATTAATTAACGTTCCTGATCAACCTGCCTGAAGATGCGGAAAAGCGCCAGGACCCTGTAAAACAGAAGCAGAGTATCCCTTCACAGGAGACCCATCGACGCGGCGAGATCGCGTATCCGGACCAGTGCGTTCCGGGCATCATCGGCTTTCTGGTCAAACGGGTGATGAGACACGAATTCTTCAAATCTCTTCAATTCACCTTCATCAGCAAGCCCCCGGGCATTCCCGCATATCTGGTCATAGGTCCGGTCCGGAAAATAGAGGGCACGTGCAGATTCAAACAGCTGCTCGGCCGTTTTACCAGATATGACGCCTTCGCTTCGGGCAATGTCGATCGTGCAGCGGATATTGACAAGCGGCTCGGAGAGCGGTTCAAATGTATCAGGATCGAAGACGAGCGCCACTTCATCGTCTGAAACCAGCGCTCCGTCCCGGTAAAGGCGGTAGATTTCGCCGACACCTTCCATGCCGAGGGTGTCCAGTTCGGCGGCCCGGAGCGCACCCATGCTTGAGGCACCGACCACCCGTATCCCCTGCCTGATTACTTCAAGGATCTCCCGGTGCCCGACCGAGCATTCCTGGAAGAAGACCCCGTCGATGACGCCGATAATCCTCGCACCGTCTGCGGCGGCATCAAGGATATCACCCCTGGCTACCGGGGGCCTGAACGATGCAGGAACGATCGCTGCGGCCTCTTCACGTCTCAGGCTGGGCCCCAGAAAGACGACGATTGCGGGCATCATGGCACCTCCGGCCGATCCGCTCCTGGTCCATGGCATACGTCTCAAGACCCGGCACGATGACCCTCACCACCGGCACACCGATCTCGGGGCGGGTGAGGTCGACTACGATTATACGGTCGAGACCCTTTTCCTTCAGCGCCTCGATGGCGACCCTGATGTCTTTTAAGAAGTCGTCACTGTCACACGATGCAATATCCCCGAAGCACACCTCTGATCTGGCATCAAACCAGTATTTATTCAGCCTTTTGCTCCGTTCATACCCGAGCTTTTTCCTGACGTCTGCAACCGTGGTATCTTCGCGTGCGCCATGGATCTGGGTAAGCCGGCTCTGAGCGACCTCTGTCAGCGCCCTTAACACGGCGATTCGTGCACTGGTATGAGTCCCCATGCCGATGGTGAGGAGGGCCGGGTCCTTTAACCGGGTATCGTCTGAAACCGCAGCAATCGTCGGAATGCCGATGTCGCTGGTGATATTCTTTATCTGCACCTCCACATCCGCATCGTCGAATTTTGCCAGCAGGCTTCCTGAGAGCGCGTCGTCGATCCCGACAACTTTCGGACCGGTATTTCTCGTGACCTCGACAAGGGACCAGGCGTCCCGCTCGATCACCTCCATCAGGGCATGGAATATTGCTTCTTCAAGGGTATTCCCCGACGCCAGCCCGTTTGTGGAGGTCCTGAAGAGCTGGGGATACTGCTTCGGGAGCGGGTGGAAGACTGCGCTCGCCGGCACCAGCACCTCTTCATCGCGGCTGATATCATAACCGGTGACCCACGGGATCGGCATGTCGGGATCTGCCCGTGCAGGGAGGATGAGCGATGCGGGTTCGACTGCCGGGGCGGTCCCGTTGAAATCGCGGTACCGGCAGGTCGTAACGGTTCGATCGAGGATCTCTGAAGAATACCTCTCTATCCCCTCCATCATGGCAGAGACCCGTGCCTCGGCTGGCGTTGCACCTTTCCCGTTATATACCGATATTGCACCTGTGTCTGCCGTCGGCCTGATACTGGAAAAGACTGGTATCCCGATCCTGTCAAGCTGCGTGATATCGGCCACACGGGTGATGCCGGCAGCAGGCAGGGTCTTTTCGATACGTGCGAGGGTCTCTTCAGGCGAGATCGTGCGCTGGGTCTCGTTTTTGTATGCCTTCCTGCAGGATTTGAGTATCATGGATATCGTCCCGACGGCGCCTTTTGTACTGTCACGTCCTGTATAAGTTATTTTAAAGATATGAGATATACATTCCCTTTCGGGAAAAATCCATAAATAAAGAGAAAATGATATTATGTTCGCGAAGGCCGGGCTCTTTTTACCTGCATCTCGCATTCGGCGTCACCGCGGCACATCGAGCGGTCGACTGATATCCTGTAATCAGGGTTTAAACTGCTCACCGAACTCTGTGCATATGCCCTGCATCCCTGCAGTATGGCTTCACCCGGAATTCCCATTTTTTTTGCCCTGTTGAGCATCGGACATGCCTCCACGGTGATGACGGCCGAATCACCGGGACCGTCCGTTACCTCGCCGTTGTCGATTTCAGGGCCCTGCAATAAGACAGAGAGCGTCGAAAAAGCATCGGCGACATGGCGGGCATTCCGCAGCGGAAAGCCGAACCCTTTTGCAAGCGTGGCCTGTTCTTTTCCGTAACCGGCCCACATATGAGTCTCCATGGCGGAGAGCTCAGTGTCAAACATCTCCCCGACGATACTCCTTACCCCTGCCGAATAGGCAAACGAGAAATCGTTCGCAGCCTTTGTGGCAAGCGCCCACCGCACTTCTGCAGGGATGTCCCTGATAGTAACCATTGTTCCATCTCCCCCTTCATGTAAGGACGGTATACCCCAATTCCGCAACCGTCGCATGCCCTCTTTACCCGCGGGATATTAAAGATACCGCCGGCCTGAAATGATCATTCCCGGGATTCTCGATAAATACCCTGTTGAAACGCTCATTTTGATAAAACCGGTCCGATCCATATCTCTGACAGGAGGGGTTACATCCCGCCCTGTCCCACCCTGCCGCGGGATGGTCTGCAGGCAGGGCTGACTTGGGATTCTGTTATTTTTCATAAGTGAGCATCAGACCCTGTTGCATTGCGGGGACGCAACAGCCCCGGGACCTCGCCTGCTGAACTTTCAGCTTCCACGGGTGCGGCAAGGGAAGCAATCGTATCATAAAAAAGAACTGATTATCCTTCCCCCGGGATTTACAGGTGAAGGAGATATGGCAGTGCGACGAGAGAAATGAGCATCACGATCATGAACGTGGATATCACCGACACGATCGGCTGGGCATACCTGATCAACCCTTTCCGGTCCAGCACCCGCTCCACACCTTCTTTTAAGATGTACCCGCCGTCGAGGGGGACCATGGGTATGGCGTTGAAAATGCCGAGGTTGATATTGATCCATCCTGACCAGAAGAGCACGTTGACGAGGACCCAGAACTGGCCGAACGGTACCGAGTAGAACTGGGTTGCAGGAGTATCAAATGCCAGTATCCTTAAGAACTGCCCATCCCCTGACATATTGAAGGGTACGGTAAGCAGCATGAGGAACCCGAGCGGCGAGGCGCTGTTCTGCACGGCCCCGATGACTGCGGAACCGCTGTAGTAATATACTCCCATAAAGCCCGAATTCCGCTCGCCAAGCTCCTCAGGCCATGAAGTGAGGGTGAGGTTGTACGTCCCGGCTGTCCCCTGGTTACTGACGGTGAGTGCAATCGTATCGCCGGGACTGGTCTGGTTCAACATTGCCGAGACCTGGTCGATCGTCGCGACCGGCACACCATTAATGCCGGTTATCACCGAGTATGCCGGTATTCCGGCCTGCTGGGCAGAGTAGTTCTGGTAGACCCCCTGTATGACCGGCTGAGAGGTGGGGACCGCCATGCCGACGAGCAGGATCATGAGCAGGAAGCAGACCACACCGATCACGATATTATTGGTGATCCCGGCCCCGAACATCCGTATCTTTGGCATTCCCTTCTTCTTTTCCAGTTCTTCCTCGTCAGGCTCAACAAAAAAACCGATCGGGATGACGAACAGGAGAGCCCCCATCCCTTTCACCTTGATATCCTCGATGCGGGAGAGGATGCCGTGGCCAAGCTCATGGATGGCGATGGCAAGGACAAATGCAAACCATACCGCAAATGTCGAGGGGACGTATTCATTGACTCCCGGAAGCAGGAGAATATTTCTTGGCGCATATATCCCGGTCGGTTCGGGCTGGAAGATGAGCGTCAGGTGAACTGATATCAGCAGGAGGACGGTAATGCCCACGGAGATGATCACCACCATCAGGACGCCGAACGAGGCATAGAGGCGGAAAAACGTTGAAAAATGCCTGAACCAGTCTAAAAACGCGACCCTGCTGCTTTTTATCGCCATTATCGGGCCATAAAATACGATATGATCGGGAAAAAGGTTCTTACGGTGAATATACCAGGCAATCACCCCGTAAATCGCGATAAGGAGAATGATGATCAGGAGCCAGTCCATTCATCATATATACGAAGGGTATCTAGATAAAATTGTGGAACGCGGATACAAAAAAACGGGTCAGAATTCTAAAAAAAATCCGTGATTGATGACTGTTCTCTTCTCAGGAGGATCTCTTTTACCGTCATCCAGCTCCGCCGTGCGAACGGGGGCGGGTCTCCTGTATCCCTTATACAGGACGAAAGAAATTCAATGGTTTCCGGATCAGATGGATATCCGCTTCCGACCGCCCCGTACTCCCCTGCAAGCGTGGCCATGGCGCGGTCACGGGTGACTTTGGCAATAATACTGGCGGCAGATACGACCGGGTGACGCTCATCTGCATGGTGCTCGGCTCTCACCTCGCATGAACATCCGAGGTGTTCTGTGACCATGCATCCGTATCGCGAGGCAACCACGTCGCACGCATCGACATACGCGGCCTCCGGCGAGAGGTTGGTAATGACCCGTGCATGAGAGACTGCCATCAGTACATTCATGGTCATCCGCTGCCGTGCGGAATCGATCTCTGCTGCTGATATCACAAGCACGCTGAAAGGAAATATGCCCGTAATATGCTCATAAATCTGATCTCTTACCGCAGGCCTGAGAAGTTTCGAGTCCCTGACTCCCGTTCCCGCAAACTCTTCCTGCGACGTACAGCTCACTGCAGCCACCACCAGTGGTCCAAGGACGGCACCCTTGCCCGCTTCGTCTACCCCGCAGAGCACGATCTAAGTATCGATGCGCAAATTATTTCAATGGCAATGATGGTAACCCGTACCTATGTACATCATCATTGTCGGACTCGGGGGTATCGGCAGGAGTCTTGCAGCACTCGCGGTTGAACATGGAAATAACGTTGTCATCATCGACCGGGATGAGCAGCGGTGCAGTGACATGCTGGAGCACTATGATGTACTGGCAATCACCGGGAATGCAACCGACAAGTCCATCCTCGAGGATGCGGGTATCGACCGGGCCGACGCCCTGATAGCCACCACCTCGGATGACTCGGTCAACCTCATGACCTGCTGGCTTGCCAAGAGGTTCAAGGTGACAAACGTCGTCTCCATTGTCAACCAGAAGGAGCACTCGGACCTCTTCAAGGAGGTCGGGGTAAAGATCAGCGAGAACCCGGACGAACTTGTGGCGACACGGCTTTATTACTGGGCGGAAAACCCCCAGCTGCAGCAGCTTGCATCGATTCCCGGCGGGACCATCTTCGAGGTGGTGGCAGACAAGGGCGCACCGATCGTCGATCACGAGATCCGCGAACTGAAAGTGAAGGACTTCGTGTTTATCGCCATACGCCGCCTCGGCGGGGAACTCATCATCCCGAGCGGGACCGTGAAAATACGGCCCGGCGACACAATAACGGTTTTTACAAAAAAAGAGGCTGAGGACGACTGCCTCGAACTCCTCAACAGGCAGCTCCGGAGATCACCTGAGTGATGCCCGGAGCGCGGTCAGTTCGACCAGCAGCTTTGGGTTCCTCGATATCAGTTCTTTTATCAGCGAGAGCGTACTGAACTCTTTGAGGTTCAACTGGGATGCGGACTGGATAATATCGTTCAATTTCTGGTCAGGGAGCTTGATTAAGTATTCTTTTATCATGTAGTTGCGGGCGATAGCTTTTCCCATTGCGGATGCCCGCCATTCCTGGTCATAGGGCATCAGGGCGGCTTTTTTCGTGTCACCCTTTGAAATTGCCTTTGAGGCAACACCGGCTGCGAGTTTTCCCGTATACATTGCATTGTAGATACCTCCGCCGGTAAGGGGATCGACCACGCGTGCGGCATCCCCTGCCAGTATGAGCCCGTCCGCCACCGTGCAGGAAAGCGGCTGGCAGACCGAGACCCCGCCGACGATGCACTCGATAATTTTTCCGTCCGGGAACCTCGATGCGACGAAGCGGTCGAGGTAGTCCTTTGCCCTGTGACCTTCACCGCTCTTTTTACCGCTTATACCAATTCC
Organism: Methanoregulaceae archaeon UBA467; assembly: GCA_002503825.1. GTDB lineage: Archaea > Halobacteriota > Methanomicrobia > Methanomicrobiales > Methanospirillaceae > UBA467. The sequence continues at coordinate 74,960 of DASP01000016.1, read as the reverse complement.
CACGTTTGCCGAGCGGACCCCTTTCGGGAATATCCAGAGGTACCCTTCAGGAGCGACCTCGTTGCCAAGGAAAAAGACGGTTGAATGGGGGTCGATATCGATATCGGTCATGATGTACTGGACAGAACTCATGATCTCCCTCACCGGGACGGTCGTATCGATACCGCACCAGCGTGCGAATTTTGATTCGACACCGTCAGCTGCGATAACGACGTCAGCCGTAACTTTCTTTTTCTGTCCGCAGGAATCGATGAATGCACCTTTCACTGCGCCGTCCTGGAGCACAGGGGCAGTGGCGCGGGTCTTGACGGCTATATCCGCACCGGCATCGGCAGCCTGCCACACCAGTTCACGGTCAAAGATCTTGCGGTCGAGGATGTACCCGACCTTGCTTCCCGCCAGATCTGATTCAAGTATCATCGAGGTGGCGTCAGGGGCAACGATCGTGGCCCGCTTGATCTCGGCCGAGATCCACCGCTCGTCGGGATCGATGAACTCTGCAAGGACATCCCTTCCTATCCCTTCCGCGCATCGGACAGGCACGCCGATAGCCGGACGTTTCTCGACTAAAAGCACCGAGTGACCGGATTCGGCGGCAGTCCGTGCTGCCACCGCCCCGGCAGGCCCTCCCCCGACGATCAGCATATCGTATTTATCTTTCATTTATTACCTCCAGCGCTCCAAGCGGGCATACCTTGGCACAAATTCCACAGGATGTGCACCAGTCCTCGACCTCGAGGTAGGCATCGATCAACTCGAGCGCTCCCTCAGGGCAGACTGATACACAGCACCCGCAATATCCACAGATGTCTCTATGAACCTGCAACATCCTGATCATGTATGGATGGAACCCCCTTAACCTTTTTCTCTCCCTGAAATGACCTCCCGGAGCCCTGATTGAAAAAACGTGACTTCTCTTACTTTTGAGAGTCAATACGCAGGGGAGCGCACTGCCGGGAAATAAACAGGGTATCCTGCGCGTCGATCGGCAGTGATATTCTGGTGAGGCTTTGATGCGGCATCAGCCCGGGGAACGCCTGATCTCATGGGATGACCTGAAGCCGGCCATTCATTCATTAATATAACCTGAAAGAACCGTATTTTCCCCCTCCGCCAGGGAAGAGCTCGACCCGCTCATTCCTGAATGAATCGATTGCAGATGCCACGGCAGGATCAACCTCGGCGATCTCGGGCACAGGTACACGGGTCAACACCGCTATCTCGTTTCCGAATGCGCTGATGAACCGCTGGTAGATGTCACGGCATTTCTTTGTCCCGGGAGAGGAGATGCAATACGTCGTCCTGATGATTTCGGCAAGGGGTAGCAGGTGCAGGTACGGCGGCCGTTCTCCTGGCGGGCCGTCGGCCAGTTCGGAAGCCCGGTCTGCCACTCCTTTCTTGATCCTGCCGCCGTCCAGTGGGCATTTCCACCCGAGACCCGCAGCTTCGGAGGCGCTGTACCTGGTGTAACACCTGATACAGGCCGTGCTGCTGTATTTCCCCTCCTCCGGGAAAAAACCGGCATTCATGAATATCTTCTGCCGGGAGATGCTCTCAAGCACCGTCCTGACCGTCGACCGGTTTATTTCAAGACCGTTGAACTCCCGCCCGAGTTTTGCCGGGTCGGGGCTGTGGGCGTCAGAGTTGGTGAGGAACGGGATGCCGGCAAGGTCACTGACCGGAGCGCCGTATGAAGAATCTGCAGAGAGCCCGAGTTCGAGGAGATCGGGCCGTTCGGCCCCGTAGCAGTCTCCCACCCGGTCAAATGCTGCAAAAAGGGACGTCCACGGGGTGAACGCATGGGCAGGACCGATAAATCCGCCGCATTCATGGACGATGCGTGCGACCGCCTCCCCGCCAAGCCTGATATGGTGTCTCCCGTTTCGTGCGATATCCCTGCTGTGGGGCAGAAAACGTTCATACAGTTCCACGAAGGTGTCAAATGTTTCAGCGAGGATAAGGTGGTGCACGCGGTTTGTGTCTTCCACTTCAGTGGTCGGAACGACCAGGATTTCATAATCCTGACTGTTAAATTCGAGCCACATACGGCGCCATTCCGGGTGGAGTGCATCACCGCTGCCAGTCACCTGTAATCCTTTCTCTCTGCAGGCTGTACAGATAGGTCCCGGCAGCATCGTCCGGGAGGATGCCATTGAAAAAAGTGAATGAATGTGTAAATCGGCGAAAACCTGCATCAGACGATGTACCTCAGTTCATCGTCCTGGGTCATCTGTTCGCCTTCTATAAGTTTCTGTATCATCTGTTCCATTGCCGCACCCCGCTGGTCGAGGGTGGCGTACTCGATCTCGATTTTAATGAGTTTTGTGAGCACCCTGAGCAGACTCGCGGCACTTTTCGGGTCGACGAGGTACCCTGACGTCTCCCCCATCAGGCAGATCCCGTCAATGCCCCGCTGCCCGCCCAGTCCCAGCAGGAGCCCCGCAGCACCAATTATGCCCCCGCCAGGCTCATTCCTGCTGAAACTTCCGCCGGCCGCCTCGACTTGTGCACGGAGGTCCGGGTGGTTGACTGCTGACAGCACACGCGGCTCCTCGACGAGGTGCCCGACACCATACCCGCCGAGCGTATAAATCATCTTCACGCCGAGGCTCTCTGCGATCTCAAGGTAGGTATCGGCAAGGAGGTAATGGCCCTCGGCAGACGTGCTCTGGTAATCCCCGACGAGGAAGAGGTAATTTCCTGCATCGCCGGAATAATGGAACAGTTCGTTGTTGGCAAGCCTGACGGTGCCGTCTTCCCCGATGATGACCTGCGGCGGGAAAAAGATGGACTCGATCACTGCCACCTTCACGGCACCAAGCTCGTGGATCAGGTGTTCTGCCACAAGTTTCCCGACATGGCCGATACCGGGAAGGCCCTCTATCAACACCGGTGCATGAATATCGTCTTTCCGGACACCCTCGAGCAGCCGGATCGTTATCTCATCCATGAACGTGCAATCCTCCTGTACACCCCATACCTGTCATCCGGTGAATACCGTGCAGGATGAGGAGTATCGGCAGGCCCGCCGCAGAGCGGACAGGCCTGGTGAAGAGTATATGTACCGTCCCGGGAGCAGCGCCGTATGCGTCCCTTCATGCAGCCTTTCCGGACTTCGGTTTTTTCACCAGTCTGCCTTCTCCGCCAGTCCGCTCGATGACGCCTATAGCAGCACCTGCAGCCTTTTCGAGGGCCTTCTCTGCCTTTTTATAGTCCGGTGCGGTCACCTTGATACGGTAGGCAGGTGCCCCTAGATAGGTAAGCTCGATATCCACGCCCGGTATTTTCGGCTCGGCGCTGCGAAGGGCTCTCCTGATGATATTGATGCCGTCCGGCTTGGTTGAGGTCATTATCAGGTTCCCGGCGACGGTCACTCTCGGGACCTTGACATTCTCGTGTGCGACCTTCAGCATAGCCTCGACAGCGTTTTTGGAAAGGCCTGTCCCGTCAAGGACCGTCTCGTCGGAGATGACGATCTCCTCGAAAACAGTATAAAGATCTCCGTACTTCTGGTACAGTGCAGATTCAATCACTTCGGCAGATTCGCCGGATGATTCGGCGGCAAAACCTATCCATTTCCGTGCCTTGGATTCGTTCTTCCATTCACGGATTTTTTCCCGCCGCTGGTGCTCGTTGACATCCTTTAATGAGAGATCGATGTGGCCGCGGCTGGTGTCGACATGGAGGACCTTGCATACCACTTTCTGACCCTCCCTGATGTGATCACGAATATATTTGATCCACCCGGTTGCGATCTCGGATATGGGAATAAGGCCTTCACTGTCGTTGTACTCATCGAGGGTGACGAATGCCACAAAATCCTTCACTTCCCTGACAGTGCAGACGGCCAGTTCACCAGTCTCAGGCCACTCTCTCTCACTCATGGTTTGATCACTCAACTGCTGCGAGTACTTCGGCCTTGATGCTTGCTTTTCCACCAGTGGGTTCTGCGAGCACTTTACCGCATACCACACAGTCAACGACTGTGCTTGCTTTCTCAAATACAAGCTGCTCGTTTTCACAGTCCGGGCATTTTACCCTGACAAATTTACTCCGGTTCTCTCTTGATTGTCGTACCATGTGGATCACTCCGTCAGTTCGAACTTTGATATTCGGAAGCCTTTCCGCAGGTGTGCCTTTCCACAGACGCTGCAGCGGTACCTCACATTGATCTTCTTTGTGGGTTTGTCGCCACCCGGTACCTTCGAGAATTTACCCATATTTCCTACGCTGCCCCTGCGTGCCTTCTGACGATCGATCCAGTGCAGTCCGGTGGTCTTGCTTTTCTTGACTTTCTCGACCTCGTGCATCTGGTGATTCCTGCATTTTGGACAGTAGGTTTTGAATTTCGTTGGCATTTTCATGAAATTTGCCTCTCCGTAAATAGTATCAAATACCAGTATTATTTGCTTAGATTGATATTTAAGACTATGTTGCGTTCACACAAAACTCCCGCATTCCGTTCGGGAAGTGTCACAATATCTTCTTTCAGAAGATGATAAATTCTCCCGTCGACGCCCATAAAGGGCTCCATATCTGCCAGAACACGGGAGACTACAAAAGATGGGTGTTGCTGCGGTTCTGCCATCGGTATCGCAGAACAGGGGTCGGAAACAACCGTAACCTCCCCTTCGGCAGTTGTACGGATAACCGGTGTTCCGGTAACCATCTGGCACCGCGCCCGCTCAATTGCGCCCGAGATCTGGTCAAACATCTCCCTTTCATCAGGAAGCATCTTTTTTAATTCTTCCCTGTCCACGTACTGGCCGTCCTGTTGTGCCTGCGCGAGGGCCAGGATTTTTTCAGACCTGATCCTGAATATATCGCAGAGCGTCTCCCTGATGCTGCTCACGCGTTCGATCTGGATGCGGACACGGTCCGAGAACGGGTCTTCGTGTTCGTAGACCTCGTTCATCAGCGTCTCGATATCTTTCTTTGTCGAGACAAAGAGATCGGCGTGAATCTGGATCAGCCGGCCGGTCTCCCGTTCAGAGAGCAGGATGCTTCTGAGTTCATCGAGGTGCATGGCGGGCTTACACCCCTCCCGCGATCTCGGCTATCCCGCGGCAGCAGAGGAAGACTGCAAGTGCTTCCGGGACATCGTTGACACCTTTCTCAAGCTGGTAATGGTTACCCCGGAGCGACATGCCCAGTTTCATTGAGACATCGGTCTTTATCAGCCGGTCCCCGAACACCACCGCATCTGTCAGCGGGTCGAAGTCAGGGAACTCGCGGATACCTATGGGAGTGACCCGCAGGCCGCTTCCGCCATGGAGAGATGAGGGCATCCGGATCAGTCTCTTGATATCGGTGGTGACCGGTTCGTCGGCACGTGCGGCCTTATCAAGAAGAAGCGCGTAAAAATTCCCGGTTTTTGCCTCGAGGAGGGCGGGCAGGACCTTTCCGATCGTATGATCCCTGAAATTGACACGTTCCGGTGAATTTTTCAGCTTCTCCATCAGTTCTCTCCTTTTTTTGTAAAATTCCTCTGCAGTCACCTTTCCCACACCCTCGAGCGTGGACAGCTCCCGCACTGCCTCACCCGGGTCCATGGCGTCAAGCCTCTGAAGATACTCAGTGAGGGAGCTGATATAACGCTGATGCCATCCGCGGGGTGAAGGTGTGCGGTGGTTGAGGACAAGGGCCGGGTCGAGTCCGATCCCGCATACATAATCGATCAGCTCCCGCCGTTCCCCGCTGCCCCAGCCCCGCACCGAGATGTCCCTGATATGGATATGGTATCCCCTCCCGCCGGAAAAAACAATGCTGATCGCACCCGGATCAAACCCCATCTCCTCGGTGAGCATACTGATGAGTTTTTGCGTCTCCTCCTTTATACGGGCGAGCATCAGGTCATATGGGCCCCGCACGATATGGTCGGCATCGAGGTCGAAGATCAGGTCGGCGCCGAGCCACTTCTTTTCGTTCATGGTCGGTGCACCGGGAGTCATGTAATATGCAGTGGAATAGTAGGCATGGGCCGGGACCATGCTCCTGACATAGGTTATCAGTTCTTCACGGCCGGAGAACCCGATATGGCGGCGCATCCTGATCTCAGGGTAATCAGGGTCGAAAAAGATGAACCCCCACTCACGCTGCCCGAGAGAAGGAGGGACAAGGAGGTATTCCTGCTGGTAATAATCGGTAAATCTCTGCTTCAGGAATTCAAGTGTCGCCGCTTTCATCCAAGCTCCCGGATCATATAGGGTCCGTGCCGTTCGTAGCCGTGCCTGCGATAATACGGCCGGACACCGATCCCGCTCATCACTGCCAGCCGGCGGTATCCTTCGGCAAGGGCGGTCTCTTCTGCCTCTTTCAGCAGCAGCCTTCCGAATTTCCGGTGCTGTCGCTGGTCCTCGTCCGGAGAACTGCCGATGGGGACGATCGCGCCGTAAACATGGAGTTCACGGAGGAGTGCGGCATCCCGGATCCCGGGCATGTGCCGGTTGCCACCTGTGCGGAGCCTCGAGAACCCGATAAGCGCATCTCCTGCCACTGCCGATATGAAATATTCAGTCCCTCCCGCACACTCGTACTCCAGCTTCCTGGTCTCGTGCTCACCCCATTCCGGGGTCCTCCCGACTTCGCGGCACCGTATGCACCGGCAGCGTGTTCCCATGGCTTTGAGGTGCTGCTGGCAGAGTTGGCGGAAGTTGCTGTGTTTAGACCCGGCAACGATAAGCTTTGCAGGGATATCGCGCTGGATTCTCTGCAGGCGGACATATTCGGGCAGGAGTGATTTTCCATATGCGATCAGCTCAATTAAATCGTCTTCAGGGTACGGTGCATACCCGCCCCGTTTCCAGAGGTCCTCCACTTCGGATCCCGGTGTTACCAGCGTCGGATAGATCTTTAAGAAGTCCGGCCTGAAACGGGGGTCTGAAAAGAGGGTCTCAAACAGTTCCCTGTCCCGTTCAATCGAACTCCCGGGCAGGTTCGGCATGATATGGAACCCGACTTTCAGACCTGCGTCCCGGAGCAGGGTATTGGCCTCAACGGCATCCTGTACCGTACAGCCCCTCCGGTTGAAGGCGAGGATATCGTCGTCGACATGCTGCACGCCCAGTTCGACCTTGGTCACCCCGAGGTCGAGCATCCGGTTGATATGTTCAGTCCGGCACCAGTCCGGGCGGGTCTCGAACGTCATGGCCACGCACCGGACCGGTGAAAACTCGTTCTGCCGGAAGATCGAATCCCGGTCCGGAGTTGAGATCTGCGGGACGCCGCGGTACTCGTTCATCGCCCGGATGCACTCTGTCACAAACCATTCCTGGTATCCGGGTGTCCGTGCGGTCATCGTGCCGCCCATGACGATCAGCTCCACCTTGTCCACGTGATGCCCCAGCAGTTCGAACTGTCCGAGCCTTGCATGGACCTGGGAGAACGGGTCATACCCGTGCTCCCGGGCCCGCAGTGCGGCGGGCTCCTCTCCGGTGTAACTCTGCGGTGACTGGAACGGGTGGTCAGGGCCGCCCGGACAGGGAAGACATTTCCCGTGCGGGCAGGGTGAGGGAGAGGTCATCACTGCAACCGGCGCAACGCCGGAGAGTGTCCGGGTAGGCTTTACAAGCAGCAGTTTGCGTAATGTCTCTCTCTCTTCCGGCAACGCAGCGGCAAGGAGCGCCGAGTTTTTGGGGACCTCGGGAAGACCGTACTTGCGGCAGATCAGGATCTTGATACGGGTGACGTCCTGCACCCCGTCAGCATGAGAAAAGAGGAGGGAGATGATCTCCCGGTAGACATCCGGACCACTCATAACAGATTAATGTTCAACTGCAACCTTTTCAGTTGTTGCCTCTCCGGTGTAGTCAACCCGCACCAGGGTATTCCCCTTGATGTGAGTTACGATCTCGTCACCGAGAGCAAGGATGGCATCCTTGTGACACTTCTTGTTTTTATGAATATGGACTGGAGAAATTTCAAGAGAAGAATACTGTTTGGTCGCGATTTCCTCACCGGTGATGCCTTCATAATATTTTTTGATGTGAATCATCAGCATATGTAAATGAAGCAGTTCTTCCTTTTGCACACTATCACCTTTACTTCAAAACACTACTTTTTTCCTGACCACATATACTTTATTGGTGATGTTTATATCCGACTTTATGCGGGCAGGTGGGGTAGTGACGGGGCTTGCAATTGGGGACGCGTTGGGTGCGCCCCTTGAAGGTCTGCCCCCGTACACAAAAACCGTCACTGAAATGGAGAGCGGGGGAATTCACAACCGCATCGCCGGTAATTTTACCGATGACACCCTCCAGGCGCTGGCGATTGCAGATTCCCTTGCTCTTTGCAGGGGCTTCTGTCCATATGATATTGTCGGGCGACTGATTTATGGCTACCGCCGGTTTCCCGAGATGTACGGGCCGACATCGGGGGCCGTATTTGAGCTGGTCATGAAGGGCACCGACCCCTCCCTTGCCGCACGGATCGTGCACCGGCAGAAGGGCGGGAGCAGGACGAACGGGAGCGTGATGAGAGGGCCGCCCATCGGTATTTTTTACCGGGGATCCGAGGTGGAGTATTACAGCGTCCGCTGCTCTGAGCTGACCCATGCCGACCCTGTTGCAGGTGCCTGTTCGGCATGGCTGAACCGCATGATCAGTGACATGTGCAGGGGGTATTCCCGGGAGGAGTCCCTTGCCAGGGCATCACGTGCCTGCCGGGATGATGAAGTCCTCGGGGTGCTCGGTGCGTATGACCGCTTCGACATAATTCCCTCGCCGGACGCCCTCGATACGACCCACGCGGCCCTGAAAATTTTCCTGCATGCGCGGTCGTTTGAGGATGCACTCGTAAGGGCGGTCAATCTCGGCGGAGACACCGATACCATCGGGGCCTGCTGCGGGGCCCTGTCCGGGGCATTCTTCGGGATGAATGCGATTCCGCTGCGGTGGCTCTCGCAGCTGAAGGGCCTTTCATCGGTGACCGGTTCAGCGTATGCACTATGGAATGCAGCCGAATGGTGAATAATGTGAGATGGATGGATGCTGGTTGAGATGACAGGAAATCCACGATGAAAATGAGGTATATTTCGGTATCTCAATAGCGGCGGTTTCCATGATTGTCCGTAATACATACGGTTAAAAACTACCTTGCCAGAATATCGGAAACGTGGATAAACCCTGCCACGGAGGCAATCCCAACGCGGGGTGGGTCAGGGAGGGGGTGCAGCCCCTCCTGTCTTTGATAGATGTATTTCATGCAAATGTTACTTCTTTAAAAATATCCGGGTCCGGTTACCAGCCTTATCGTTCATATTCAACCAGATAAGATACGTTCCGCCGCCCCCGAAGGGCGCCCCGGCGGCGGTTTCAGTGACTTATCCGGGTGTCACCGGAAAAACATTCATTCAATTCTACAAAAACAGAGATGTGGGAAAATATTGGTGCAATTAAAAAACAATCGCACAATATTCCTTTGAATTATACATTCTTTTAAAGTACAACCCGCAAAAAATCAGAGCGGCATCAGCTCGACCAGCTGAAGGTTCCGGGCTTTCTCACAGATGTCAGGGGCGTTTCCGATGACCTCGACGACGACGTACTTGTCCCCTGCAATGATGCCCTCAGGGTGACAGAGGTCATAATTCCCGCATTCGTTCCGGTTACAGGAAAATTCATACTGGATGCGGGTATTTTTAATGGCCATGTCAGCACTGATGAGTGCGGAGATCGGTGACTCCACCACTTCGACCGCACATGCACCGTTCAGGTGAACGAGGCAGGTATGCCGTGCAGGTCTTACCCCGACAATCCGGTATTTTTTCCCCTGCCTGAGGTTATTGCACGCCTTTTTCAGCGGACAGCTCTCGCAGTCCGGGAGTTGTCCTTCATAGATGAACTCAAGGCCCGGTTTGGCCAGCTCGGTCCCGATCAGTGTCACTTTCGATTTTGCTTCAGCCATGGTCAGACGTCACTCCCGATAGAGCATCTTCACAAGGTCACCTGCGGATTCCCTGGTAAGTCCCATATCTAAAATAGTAAAACGCTCGGGACGGATAGTCTTTGCCATCAGCAGGGCTTCGACTGCGGTATCATCGTCTATTCCGAGATCTGCAGGTGTCGTTGGTGCCCCGATATCCTTCAGGGCGTTACGGATGGCCTTCCAGTCCCCGCCATGCAGGTACATCGTGATGATGGTCCCGATGCCGCATGCCTCCCCGTGCAGCGCTTTTCCCGGTACGAGGCGTTCGAGTGCGTGACCGAATTTATGCTCTCCGCCGCTTCCGGGCCGTGAAGACCCCGCGATGCTCATCGCCACCCCTGATGAGACAAGCGCCTTGATCACAAACCATGCAGTCTCTTCATGGTGTGGTTTGATGCCCTTTGCATTCTTCATCAGGAGCTCGGCGGTCATCCTGGAGAGAGCGACGGCATATTCGCTCACCGGTTCGCCACGAAGCCGGTGCGAGAGTTCCCAGTCAAGAATTGCGGTATAATTGGAGATGATGTCGGCACACCCGGCCGCCATGAGGCGGTGCGGTGCGCCCGCGATGACGCCGGTGTCGGCAACGATGGCGATAGGCGGCTGTGCATCGAGCGAGACGCTCCCGCTCTCCATCGGGACCGATGCCCTGGCAGATGCAATACCGTCATGCGAGGCTGCAGTCGGGACACTGATGAACTGCCGGTCAAGGTTATATGCAACAATCTTTGCCGTATCTATGACCCGGCCTCCCCCGACCCCGACGATCAGGTCCACACCCCTGGCCTCGATCTCGGCCTTTCCGATGACCTCCATGCTGATGGTCTCTGCAATAAACGTCCTGACATCAGATTTTTCGCTGAGAAGGTCACAGATGCGTTTCCCTGCGTAATCAAGCGTATGACGCCCGCTTATAACGAGCACAGATCTTCCGAGGCCGAGATCGCTGCAGACCGCCGGGATCTGGTCGACGGCGTCGTGGCCTATTACCACGTCCCGCGGGAGCTGCATCCACCTGGATCTGTCAAAAGTTTTCCTTTTGAGTACTTTAATACCATCTGCGCTCATTAATATCAGGAATGATTAGGGAATTCATCTACAAATACTACATTGATCCGATAAGGTACGGCCAGCCTTACAATGTGGTTGATACCCTTACCTATGCTGTCGTTCTGATCCTTGCGATATATATCATTTACCGGTGGCTTTCCCGCTCACAGTTCAGGATTGACGGCAGGTTCGTGATCGCCACCCTCCCGTTCGTGGTGCTCGGGGGACTTGCCCGCGTGGTGCAGGACACCGGGATGATCACCTCGGACCTCCAGTACCTGCTCATCACCCCGCTCATCTATTTCGTCATATTTTTTTATACGGCCGGGGCGCTTGTCCTCTCGGCCTGGCTGCAAAGACGCGGGTGGGTCAGGGATTATGTCTACCCGTACGCGGTCGCAGGCATTGCGGCATCGGTGTACACGGCAGGATTACTGGTAGTGTTCGGGCTCTCGAACGGGGTGATAGCCCTCGATGTGCTCGCGATAATACTTACGATGGCAGTTATTTCGTCAGCGCTGGTCTACGCGGTCATGCGTTATCTCCTTTCATGGGACTATGCCGCAGACCCGGTCTATATCGCGCTGATCTTCGGACAACTCCTTGATGCGAGCGCCACCAGTTTTGGAATCGACCTCCACCCGCTCCAGTACATGGAGGTGCACGTGGTCGGGTCGAATTTAATCGCCCTTACAGGGACGGCATTTGTCATGTTCCCGTTGAAGCTCGTCGTGCTGTTCCCTGGGATTTACATCCTGCAGAAGTTTCGGAACGAGGGTGCAGAGATCCTCTGGCACCTTATTGTCCTTGCGATGATTACTGTCGGCCTGGCTCCGGGGATCAGGGACATGGTACGGATGATACTCTATGTCTGAACGTGAATTTCGGAATGCAGCAGGGGTCGTCATTTTTTTCTTTATCTTCTCCCTCTGCGCCGGGATCCTGCTGACGGCCCGGAACCCTGAGATCGGGACAGAGTTCCTCCAGCTCTTCAAGGACGCCATAATGGGTGAGATTATGGATAATGAACCCCTTCTACTCGCCGTGAAGCTCTTCTTAAACAACCTGCAGGCATGCATTCTGCTGTTCCTCGGCGGGGCGACGTTTGGTATACTGACATTTTTTATCATCGGGACAAACGGGCTTGTCATCGGGGCCATTATCGAACTTGTCCGTGAACAGAAGAGCATCATCTATGTCCTTGCTGCAATTGTCCCGCACGGGATCTTCGAAATCCCTGCATTCATCATCTCTGCAACGCTTGGGGTCCTGCTTGCACGGTCCCTCTGGAAAGAACTGTACCGGGATGCCGATGCAGCGGGTGAGGCACTACGGCTTGCACGGGTATTTCTCACCGTTGTTATCCCCCTTGTGGCTATTGCGGCATTTACAGAGGCATTTATTACGCCAGAGATCATACGTCTGGTAGCTTGAGAGGCTGAATTATGGAAGACGATCAGGGGGCTTTGCCGCCCAGGGAAGACTTCAGCGCATGGTATAATGAACTCCTGTGGAGGGCCGAGATCATGGATGTCCGCTACCCGGTCAAAGGGCTCTACGTATGGTTCCCGTTCGGGTTTGCGATCAGGAAAAACGTATATGATCATCTTCGCCTCCTCCTCGACCGGGAACACCAGGAGACGCTCTTTCCGCTGCTTATTCCTGAACACGAGTTCATGAAGGAGGCAGAGCATATCAAGGGATTCGAGGAGGAAGTCTACTGGGTCACCCACGGGGGGCTTACACCGCTCGACGTGAAACTCGCGCTCAGGCCTACGAGCGAGTGTGCCATCTATCCCATGTATGCACTCTGGGTACGTTCGCACGCCGACCTCCCGCTGAAGCTTTACCAGATCGTCAACACCTTCCGGTACGAGACAAAACATACCCGCCCCCTTATCCGCCTGCGGGAGATCACCTCCTTTAAGGAAGCCCATACCGTCCATGCAACATGGGACGATGCGGAAAGCCAGGTCGAATGCGCGATTGCCCTGTACCAGGAATTTTATTCCCACCTCTGCATACCGGTCATCGTCTCGAAGCGGCCGGACTGGGACAAGTTCCCGGGCGCTGATTATACGATTGCCGTCGATACCATCATGCCTGACGGGAAGACCCTCCAGATCGGGACCGTGCACCACCTTGGCGACCATTTCTCAAAGACGTTCGAGATCAAATACGAGGATATCAACGGTGTCCAGCAGCTTGCGTACCAGACCTGCTACGGGATTTCAGAGCGGTCTATCGCCGCACTCATCAGCATTCACGGGGACGATCGCGGGTTGGTACTGCCACCTGCAGTCGCACCGGTTCAGGTGGTCATTGTCCCCATCACCATCGGGAAACGAAAGGACGAGGTGACCGCTGCAGCGTGTGCAATTGAATCCGAGCTCGCTGCAGCCGGGTTCCGGGTAAAGACTGACCAGCGGGATATCAGGCCGGGTGCAAAATACTGGTACTGGGAGATGCGGGGAGTGCCGCTCAGAGTTGAGATCGGGCCGAGGGACATCGATTCGGGCCAGGTGACCAGCGTTACCCGCTACGGTGAAAAATCTGCGATAAGCAGGGACCGCCTCGCCGAAGGTGTCAGGGATACGCTGGCCGCATTTACCGTCTCGATGAGTGAAAAAGCGGGACAGCATATGCAGTCACATGTCCGCATCGCCACTACACTCGATGAAGTGATGGACGGTGTCCAGGCGGGCGTCGTTGTGGCACCATGGTGCGGGGAGAAAGACTGTGCCGATTCGATCGAAGAAAAGGTCAATGCAAGCATCCTCGGCACCGGGATCCGCCCGGGCTTCACGGGTGAAGTTCAGGGAAAATGTGTCGGGTGTGGAAAAGAGGGGAAAGGGGCCCTTATTGGACGGGCTTATTAACCAGGCATTTCCTGCAGCGGCAGGTAAAGGTAAACCCGGGGTCAGAGAGGTCGCCTGAGACCATTTTCTTTCCGCCCCGTATGAATAATTTTCCACATGTATCACAGCGTTTCGGTCGTATCCTGTCCATAAAAGTGAACGGGACGTCAAATTCGAACGATGTGTTCTGCAGTCCGGGAACGTTCCGGAGGCAGGGATCTTCATATCCCGAGACGTACTGCATGATCTTTAGCGGGCTTACACCCATCTCGTCGAACTTTTTGAATATGAAATAATTAAAAACCAGCCAGGAGAAGTCGCACCTGTCGATGAACTCCTCCATCTCGCCCTGGCCGTCTTCAAAATCTTCCAGCGTACAACCGCAGAGCGGGCACCGTCCTTTAACCAGTTCGTCAAGGTAGACTTCTTCCCGGCAGCCGGGACAGGTGGTGTGAGGTGCAAGCATTCGTGTCATCGTCGGTTCACAAAACAGGCATAATAGCTCCCTGCCTGTGGGGAGTGTTCAACGTGCTGTAGTGAGTTGGTCCGCATAACGGTACCGATACTTCTCACCGCACGCCTGGAAAGGGATCTTCCGGCAGATTGTGTTTCCGGGCCACTCATGACTGACATTCTGATCCACGTCCTGATATGGTAAAGCGCATATGACGAAAACCCCGGTTTTTACCCGGATCGCACGGATTCTCATGTACCAGATATTATTCCGGCCTGTTACTCCTTTCCAGAATAAACTGCTCTGTTGTATTTGTACCCGCACTACTTAAAACTATACGACGTAGCATATGTATAAGAGGTTTTTGGTTAAAATAACCGTAATTCTTGTGTATTTTTATTACGGGCCGGAACGAAAAGGACTGGTGTGCAAGGGCATTTTCCGCCCTTTCAGCTGCCGGTTTAAATGTTCGCCTGAGAGTGATAAGGTGTATTACCTGAGGAGAATGCCGAATGCCTGGGACAGTAAGCGCAGCGAGTCATCAAAATTTTTCTCCTTTGCACGGGCGACACTTTGCGACAGGCAGCTGCCTATGTCCTGCTTGTCAATATCGTAGGCGACCAGAAAAGAGCGCATCGACTCGTCCAGCCGGCCGAGCATAAAATTGCAGTTGGACAAAAGGATCCACGCCTCCGCGTTCCGCGGGTTTATCCCGGTAAACTTTTCCAGGTACGGTGCTGCATCCGCGTGTAAACCGAGCCTGCTCAGCACGAGCCCTTTCCAGTACCAGACGCCGGTGTTCTCCGGGGCGAGGGATTCGGCTTTTTCAAAGCACGCGAGGGCTTCCTTGTCCGAACCTGCCTCGCAGTGGGCTATTCCCATCTGGATCCACGCCGATATATATCCCGGGTAATAATTCAGGGACTGGGTAAAGGAATGTATAGCCATGCCATATTGCTTGCACTTCAGGAGGGCAAATCCCCTGTTGACCCACGCACTGATGTAGCGGGGCCTGAGTGCAACCGCAATCTCGCAGCATTTCAGCTCTTCTTCATAAAACCCGAGCTTTCCCAGGGCGTGTCCCTTGGCATTCCATGCGGGGGCAAAACCGGGATTGATGAGAATTGCCCTGTCGCAACAGTCAATCTTCTCCTCGAACCGGTGCAGGTGGCCGAGTGCGAACGCCTTGTTGAGCCAGGCATCGAGAAGGTCCGGGTTGATGGCGAGCGCCCGGTCGCATGCCTCGATCTCCTCGTCGTATTGTCCCATTTTGCCGAGCATGAACCCTTTGCTCGCCCATGCCCGGGCATAGAACGGGTCTGCAGAGAGGGCCCGTTCAACCCAGCGGAGCCCGTCCTCGTGACGTCCACGTCGTGACAGGCGGACACCTTCGGTACAATAAACGCTCGCGGTATCATCATTGCGGAACTGTACGGAAGTCTCAGGCATCCCGGCCCCCCCCGGTGTCGTACCAGTATAGCGTATATCTTTCCACTGTCAGCATTCCTGATAAATCCTCCTTTGGAGGACAATACACCTGTGTGGGCGAATCCGGTTCCGATGGCAAGATTGAACAATTCGCATACCAAACGGGTGATATGGCCGGGAATCAGATATTGAAGTGTGCCTGCACGGTTGCAGGGTCAGATTCCGGTGGAGGGGCCGGGATACAGGCCGACGTAAAGACGTTCAGTGCAGCCGGGCTGTACGGCCTGTCGGTCCTGACGGCGGTCACCGCCCAGAACACCGGCGGAGTGCTCGGGGTATGGACAGTACCGCCTGAAATGGTGAAGCTCCAGATGGAGGCCGTGAGCGGGGAATTCCCTATTGGGTGCATAAAAAGCGGGATGCTTGGATCATCTGATATTATCCGGGCACTTTCCGGGTGTCTCCCTGCGGGTGTGCCGTATGTCCTTGACCCGGTGATGATATCCACCAGCGGCTGCGGCCTCCTCCCCGGGGAAGCGGTGCAGGACCTGGTCGGGCTCCTGTTACCGCGTGCAACAGTCATCACGCCGAATATTTTTGAGGCGCAGGTCCTTTCAGGGATAGAAAAGATCTCGGACCTCGATCTGGCACGGGAAGCGGGGAGGCGGATCCTCGGGCTGGGACCGGAGTACGTGGTCATGAAGGGCGGGCACCTTGATGGTGACGAGGCGGTTGATATCCTGATGGGACACGGGAAGGAATGGACATGCAGTGGAAAACGTTACCCCTACGATGTACACGGCTCGGGCTGCTGTTTTTCTGCGGCGCTTGCAGCGTTTACAGCCTCAGGTGACGACATTCCCGTTGCATTCCGGAAGGCGAAGGAATTTACTGCAAAGGCAATAGGCGGCGCACTCCTCAGCAGCTCCGGGGTACGGATTGTGAATCCCGATGCTGCAAGGGAAAAAAGATAGTGTCTCCTGAAATATTCTTTCTGTTCATTCTTTTTTAGAAATCCTGTCGTTGCGATTAAAAAAGACAGGACGGGGTTGCGGCCCTCCCTGACCCTCCCAGCTATGGGATTGTCGTTGGGCAGGGTTTTCCCGGGTTTTGAGATTTTTTGCGGTATAATGTGTCCGCAGTTTTTGTCATAGTATTAATGATTGATTTTTCTCTCTTTCAAATCACGCTGCCGTCACCGAAACCGCCGCCGGGGCGCCCAACGGGGGCGGCGGCGTATATCCTATGGGGCAGGATGGGAGCGATTCGACATAGAAATCCAATCCGCCAC
Source organism: Methanoregulaceae archaeon UBA467 (assembly GCA_002503825.1). Taxonomy (GTDB): domain Archaea; phylum Halobacteriota; class Methanomicrobia; order Methanomicrobiales; family Methanospirillaceae; genus UBA467. The sequence continues at coordinate 57,952 of DASP01000016.1, read as the reverse complement.
CGATCCAATAAGCTCATGTGGGGGAACCGGTTATTACTTTATAAAGGCGGGAGTTGAACGGAGTGCCGGGCAATTATGCGGGTATCAGGAAAAAAGCAGCCGGGTGCATCAGGGCGGGTGCAGAATGAAGGATGAGATGTTCCGGAAAGTGACCGATGCGATCGGATGTCCGTTTTTTATTTTTAATTCGGCCGGAGAGGTCATGTACACAAACAGGGCCGGTGCCGGGATGCTTGACCGTAACACAGACCAGATCACCGGGAAACTCCGGGAGGAGACCGACGTCCTGTTTCCGGAACACCAGCTGAAACATATCAGTGATGCAGTCACCGCCGGGGCTTCTCTCACGGTTGATGAGACCTGGGATGCCGCCGGTACCAGGCAGTCCATAGAGAGTACATATCTGCCCGTCAACCTCTCCACCGATTGCGGCGAATGGGTTCTCTGGACGTGGAAAACCCGGGCCGTTCCGACCAATTCCGAAAAGATCCTCTTCGACGCGCTTGTGAAATTCAGGGAGATGAATGCACTCATCCGCCACGACATACTCAACCAGCTCACGATCATGATCGGGTTCCTGCAGTTCTCTGAAGATATGATTGAGGATTTAAAAGTGAGGGAGTTTATCAAAAAGGAGATTACCGCAGCAGAAAAGGTCCAGCGCCAGATCGAGTTCACCCGCGAATACCAGGAGATCGCCGGGAACATGCCCTGCTGGATCGACCTCGGCCAGGCCGTCAGGGATGCACTCGGAGAAGGGAAAGATGCGGATTACACTATTGAGCCGGGACTGGAAGAGTACGAGGTATTTACATTTCCCATCCTGCAAAAGTTCATTGGCGGAATACTCCGGGACATTACATTCTCTCCCCGGAATGTTACCGGAGTCCGGCTGGGACACCGGATATCTGGCGGGAACCTTACACTCACCATCGGGGATAATGGAGGGAGTATTCCGCCTGATAAGAGAGAGCTCCTGTTTGAGCGGGAGTGGGTCTCCGAGACGGCGAACGGGTTCTTCCTCGCACGGGAGTTTCTTCCGGCCCTGGGTTTTTCAATTGCAGAAACAGGGTCGCCGGAAAGCGGGGCACGGATAGAGATCCGCATTCCCGCAGGGTATTTAAGGACAAAGAAAATTGTGTCGTGATGATACAGGCGGTAGCGGATTTTCCCGGCGGGATCAGGATGTCCGGATAATCCGGCGCTTCTTTATCAGAAGATGAAGATTTCATTTTTTATCGCGATTGGAATTAATGTTCTTCTCATCTTTTCAGGACCAATTTTGCGGTTTATTTCTCGATTGGGGGATTATATGGCGCACTTTGACGGAAGGGCCCGTGTAGCCGAGATAATAAATTATAAATAGATACCGAAGTTATAACGTGGTACAGTGTCTTGTCTGCGTATGAGCGGGCATTGCTGAAAAAAATCAAGGTGTTGACTATGAAGATTATCAACAATGATGAGGCAGTATCACCCGTTATCGGTGTGATCCTGATGGTCGCGATCACCGTCATTCTGGCGGCGGTCATTGCGGCATTCGTATTTGGACTTGCAGGCTCGACTGGGACGTCGAAAAATGTTGGACTGACTGTTGCAGCGAATAATACTGCATTCAAAGTGACTGTGCAGGGTGGAACCGATTTACCAACATGTAATAATCTGTCCTGGACAAACGGGAATGGAACATCATACGGTATAACTGCAACCACACCAACAGTTGGACAGGTATTTACAATCTATCCGGGTGTAACAACTACTGCTGGGTCCAGGTTAATTATTACCGGAACGTTTACTGACGGTGCCACGCAGGTCCTGTTTGACAAACAATTCTAATCTCTTTTCTTTTTGGTAGTTTTTCCTGATTTTAATTAACTTATCCGTTATCTCTGGATTCTTCTTTCAGCATATCCATGGGCCCCTCTTAAGTATGTGGATCAGTCCCGGTCAGCACCCTCCTTTAACCTAAGTTTGCCAGTCTGATCCATAACATTCAAAAGATGCTACCTATCAGCACCAATTTTTTGTCAGGAAAACGAATTTGACAGTTCAGTAAATCATCACGTATTCCCGGATGAAATACCCCAATTTAACCTTATAATCATTGAGTTAATGGCATCGAAGTTGGAGTAGACATACTTTTAGCCTTACGTTCCCACGAATCCACGATGACTGTCAAATTCGATAGAGATTTTTTGATGAATTTCGTAGAAATATGCTTGAAGTAAAAACTCTCTATCTCGTTAGAGAGATGAACAATTCAAAAATTCTTCGTATTATGGTCTTTTTTTTTGGCACACTTACAAAGCCTCAAAAAGTGTCAAATTCTTATCCAATTTTAAGCAAAAAAATCCAAATGGCAAAGTTGGGCTTTAAAGTATGCGGATGGGCAGAGAGTGTTAAGAATTGATCTAGTGCACTAAGCCATCTTAATCTGAGGGTAAAGTCTTTTTAGTTTTACTCGTGCATCTTTGGCAGTAAACTGCCAATCCACAGATATTTGATTACTATTCCGAGTCTTTACCCATTCTTTTGTCTCAAATCGAACCGTTTCAATTTCACCGATTCTTCTACCATTGAAGCACTGTCGAGTCAATGCACTCAGTTCAATTTCTGCGATATTGAGCCAACTTCCATGTTTCGGAGTATGATGAATTTCCAACCGTTTCATAATGTCAGCAGCTTCTTCAGGCTTGAATGCCTTGAATAAAGCTCCTATCGTGTGCGTGTTGTAATTATCACAGACGAGAATCACCCGTTCTACATCGGGATAATCTTCTGTCATTAATGACCGGATTTCCATCGCCCAATCCTCTTTCTTCTTTCTCTGACGAATGCTCACTTTTCTCCAGCCGTCCAGAGGTTCAGTGAACATAAAGACGTTTGCTGTCCCGTTTCTCTTATATTCATAGTCATATCGCTCCACGCAATTCGATCCAGCGGGCAGTGGAGTACGGACCTCATTTATGAGCTGGATCGGTTGTTCATCCATGCAGATTAGAGGAGTATCGGGGTTGTAGGAGCGCTGATAAAGGTCTAAAATGACCTCCATATGGGCGACAAACTCATCGTTTTGGTCGGGTGGTATTACCCAGCACTTTCGGAGATGTGGTTTTAACTCGTTTTTTTAGCGCCCGGCCAACAGTTTTTGGAGATATTGTATCGACGATCTCTAATTCAATGAGTTTATCGGAGAGTAACTTCAATGTCCAGCGAGATCGCCCATTGGGTGGTTTGCTGCATGCGATTGTAATCAGTCTTGCTTCTTTCTCTCCATCCAGAATTGGTGGGGTTGGAGGAGATTCTCGCTGTTTTCTCTCCAAAGCTGCTTCAAATCCTTGTTCAACCAGCCTTTTGCGCACAGAATAAACCGTTTGAAGGTGACAATGGAGATAGGATGCTATTTCCTGATCTTTTTTATTTGGCCCATGAATATTTGCATTCAACAGGATGTATGCATGCTTAATCCGATAGGCCGGACCCTTTCCCTTCTTAACCAGGCTTTCCAGGTATTCTCGTTCTTCATCGGATAAATCGACACAGTAAATCTTATTCATTAAATTTTATAGTACGTACTAAGATAAAGTACTTTGTACCAATTCATAATTTAAGAGGGCTCAAAGCACTAGATTTTTATCAAAAAAATAAATCAAGGCAAATAAAGGAGAATCGGGATATATCATTTTAAGGAAAACAAAACCCTAAGCAAAATAAAAGATGATTTTTTTTAAAACGACGTTCCTGTCCCGTCTCCTGGAGACGAGCTAGCTTTCACAGCATCAATACCCTGTCTCCGTTTCAATGAACAGAACAGCCCGGAGGGTTTTTTGTTGGTTGACGATGTAGCCGCAGATGCCCTGCACGAGGCGATTAAGGATTATAAGAAGAGATTAAGTGAAAAAAAGGAATTTCATCAAATTTTATGGTTCCCTGCTGGTCTTGGCGGGTTGATTCCGAATATCCCATCTACATTGATTACGAAACAGTCTCTGGATCTCAGTCGTCCGATAAAAGGCGCATAAAATCAATTCAATGAAAATCAGCCGTATTATAACCCGGGTTTCACATCCGCTCAGATCACCGGCGAAACTGAAAATACGATACACTAATCAGAAGAAGCGTTCCATTCCTGTTGACAGTTATATGAAAGACCTCCACCCCAGCCAGACCGATATTTTGATAAATCTCCTGCTTTTCGTAATTCCGATCAATATCTATGTTATCGGTGAGTGGCTCGGCACCGGAGTCCAGTGGGCGCTCTTCCGCTACCAGCAGAGTTATGTTGGAAATTGTATATTACCGATCAGCAATGATATGGGATACATATCTCTTGGTATCTACAGCGGGAAAACCGCTTTATCCGTAATCGTCTGGATGGTTGCCGTAATTTTAATTTTAATTTCCCTTATCCTGCGTGTTGCAGACCAGAAAGAAAAGACCATAAAGAGAAAATATTGCGGTGGAATCCTGATATTCGCGGGAATTCTCTTCCTTGCGTCATGCATGATCCAGTACGGGTTTTTATTCGACGGTCCGGCCGGGATCAGCATCCCCATCGGTGTACCGATGATCCTTATTGCAGGATGGTGGATGTGGAGCGGGGGATGCAGGGTTTTTTCGGAAATTCAGGAGGAAGGTGCCGTGGAGCATGACCTCGATGATGAGGACCCGGAACAGAATGATGATTGATTGAGGCAGATCTCAAAAATACCGGATTTTTATTAATAGCAAAAAGAACGCCAGACATCATGACGCATTAAAAAACGATTCCCAATCAGATACCGTAAAAAAAATTGTTCTTTGCTGACATTTATAAACGAGAATTAATCCCGGAACAGGTAATATGTAATCAGCCTGCTTCACAAACTCATTGCGATACATGCCGCCGCCCCCGAAGGCCGCCCCGGCGGCGGTTCAGTGACTAATACTGGACTCCCTGGAGAACCTAATCCCCAATTAATCGCTATAAAACAGGAATAAATCTTGTCCCTCTATACGAACCAGCGGAGTGACCACAAAACAAACCGGGGAGAAACCCCCCTCACTCCAGCCCCGTATCATACCGCATCGCCTTCTCCGACCCCTTCATACAGAAGTAGTTCCCGGTCAGCCCGAATTCCCGGTACAGCGGGCAGTCCCTGCAGGTGCATCCCTTATCTGCGGAAATGCAGTGAAAGGACATCCCGAACATGCAGAAGAGGGTCTCCCCGGAATTACGCGCACACTCGTTGTAGCTCGGGCAGTCCGGACAGGCGCACATCTTCTTTTTTGAGTCCATGAATACCCGGCGGTACTCTTTTTTCAGTGACTTCATCTCTGTCGAGAGTCCTTCGAAACGGTCCATGCAACGATTCCCGGCAAAACTATCATGTCCTCATCACTTAATGGCTCTCTGTCAAACCCGGGAAGAAGAGGGGTCCCTGATAAACACTATTAAGGAGAGGGCATGCGAATATATGGTACGAATCAGGACAGATCATTCTATTTTACGATCATAAAAGATACTATACAGAGTGGAAATATACTGGTTCGGCGATGTGAATTCACATGAAGACATTATCCTTTGAAGATCTGGCTCTTTCTGAAGAGCTGCAGAGAGCGGTCCGCGATCTTGGCTTTGAGGAGCCGACGCCAATCCAGTCTCTCTCTATCCCGCCCATACGTGAGGGCAGGGATGTCATCGGTCAGGCCCATACCGGGACCGGAAAAACAGCTGCCTACGGAATTCCAATCCTCGAGATGGTCAACCCCGGCAAAAAGGCCGTGCAGGCAGTTGTCCTCTGCCCGACACGTGAACTGGCAATACAGGTATCAGAAGAACTGATGCGCCTTGCAAAATACAAGCACGGGGTGAGCATTCTCCCGGTGTACGGCGGCCAGCCGATTGAACGACAGTTTTTCGCCTTAAAAAAAGGCGTTCAGGTCATCATTGCAACACCGGGCAGGATGCTCGATCACCTTCAGCGTGGCTCGGTCTCCCTTTCCGGTATCAGAATGGCCGTGCTTGACGAGGCCGACGAGATGCTGGACATGGGGTTCCGCGACGATATCGAGGCGATACTCCGGAAAACCCCGAAAGAACGCCAGACCGTCCTCTTCTCTGCGACCATGTCGCGCGAGATCACTGACCTTGCCGGGCGGTACTTAAAAGACCCCCAGACCGTCCAGGTGGTCCACCAGCAGCTCACTGTGCCGCTAATCGAGCAGAGCTACTTTGAGGTTCGGGAATCCGAGAAGCTCGAGGTGCTCACCAGGGTCATCGACCTGTACAACCCGAAACTCACCCTCATCTTCTGCAATACCAAGAGAAGGGTGGATGACGTTGTAGGGCACCTCATTGCCAGGGGGTATTCTGCCGAAGGGCTCCATGGTGACATGAACCAGGCCCAGCGGGAGCGGGTCATGGGCAAGTTCCGGCATGGGAACATCGAAATCCTCGTCGCCACAGACGTGGCCGCACGCGGTATCGACGTGGACGATATAGAGGCGGTCGTCAATTACGACGTCCCGCAGGACCCCGAATACTACGTGCACCGTATCGGAAGAACCGCCAGGGCCGGACGTACCGGGCGGTCGTTTACCTTCGTTTCCGGAAAGGAGATCTGGAAACTGCGGGATATCCAGAAGTATGCACGGATAAAAATCGCACCCCACCCAATCCCGTCGGACGATGAACTTGCCGAGCAGAGAGCAACCCTTCTTCTCAGGAAGATCAAGCCCATCCTCGAGGAAGGAAAACTCGAAGCCCAGACAAAGCAGGTGCAGCAGCTGATGGGCGAGGAGTACACGTCACTCGAAGTCGCGGCAGCCCTCCTCAAGATGCAGGCGAATTCAACGCCATCACCGGAACGGCAGACCGATCAAAGTCATCTCGTTGGTATAAGCGGTAAAAGAGCCCCTGAACGCCAGCGGAAAAACTCAAATCCCTACCGCCGGAAAGACCGCAGCAGGGATTACAGGTCAGGATAAGAGGGAACTGACTTCACTTCTTTTCTTTCGTCCGGTATAACATACGGAAACAGTCGCAGAATTTTGATTTCCGCGATTCAATAATTATTTAATCCTTATCAGTCCAATAATTACCTGAATTTTTCTGGTCCGGGTAGTGGTGACAGGAATGATCACGGTTCTTCTGGTGCATGACAATACTGAGCTTATCGACGCAACACGTTCCTACCTAGAAAAGATGGGAGAGGTCCGTGTGGATGCGGTGCAGTCCACAAAGCAGGCACTTGAAATCCTGAAAAGCAGGAATTACGATGTTATCGTCTCATATTACCATCTCCCCGAAGTCAACGGCATAGAGTTTTTTTCCGATATGAACGGGATCGAACTCCTGAAGTATCTCAAGATGAGGGGTCATTCGCTCCCGTTTATCATGTATACCCGGACAAACGGCTCACTGGTGCTCGAGGATGTCAATAATGCAACCGAAGTTCCGTTCCCGAGGGGAATAGAGCCGAGAAACCCTGTCACCGAATTCCGCGAAATGATACTCCAGGCCGTGATGAGAAAAAAGACGGAACGGGACCTTGCAGCACGCTGCGACATGCTGACGTCAATCCTTGAGGCGACACCGCTCTGGGTCTGCCAGATCCACGGGCAGCTCATGGACTGGGTCAATTCGACCATGACCCGGGCCCTTGGATACGACGAGGGAATCCTTTCAGGTAAGAATATAATTACCCTTTTCCCGACGGCAGAAGAGTGCGAACATGCATTCCGCGAGATGAAGATCCGGGTCGATGACCATGGGTGGGGGTATTCTGACAGTATCATAAAGTGCAAATCAGGTGCAGTCATCCCTGTCCGGCTCAGGATTCGGAAGAACAGGGCGGACCCTGCAGGAGGGATGATCCTTGTCTGCGAGGATATGTCACGGATCAGGCAGGTGGAAGAAGCCTTAAAAGAGAGTGAGCTCCGGAACAGGGAGATGATCCATAACTCGACGAGCCTGATCATGAAACTTGATACCGATGGCACAATCACGTTTTTCAATAAATATGCCCAGTCTTTTTTTGGGTATTCAGCCCCTGAAATTATCGGGAAGAATATTATCGGGACAATAATATCCCCCGGCCTGGCAAAAAGCAGGGAGATTACCAGTTTTGTGAATGATGTCGCCCTTAACGGCGAAGGGCAGTCGCTCAGAATTTTTGAGATGACGCTCCGGGACGGTGAACCTGCATGGGTGGCATGGACAAACAAGGCAGTCCGTGACGATACCGGCCATATAACCGAGATAGTCTGTATCGGCCATGACATCACCGACCACGACAGCAGGGACCACCGCAGAAGGATCAGCACTGCGATGTGGAAAGACAGGGTCATCGCAGATACGGATGTATCAGGGGAGGTCTTTGATGCAGTCTTTAATATCTGCATGGAGATTGCAAAGGAAGGACGTGAAGGCAAGCAGCTCGGCACGGCTTTCATCATCGGGGATTCGCCGGACGTGCTTGCAAAGTCGAAGCAGCTCATATTAAACCCGTTCGAGGGGCACAGGACCGAAGACCGCATGATTACCAACCACGATATCAAGGAGAACGTGAAGGAACTGGCACAGCTTGACGGTGCGTTTATCATCAGGGGTGACGGCCTGATCGAGGCGGCGGCACGGTACATTACCATTGATACCAGCAGCGTCGGGATCCCGAAGGGTCTTGGGACCCGGCACTCATCGGTCGCCGGGATCACCATGGTCACCAGTGCCATCGGGATCGTGGTATCGCAGAGCGGGGGAAAGATCTCGATCTTCCGCAACGGCAGGATGGTGCAGGAGATATCCTGACACATAAAAATAAACCCTGATATCCTGTTTAATTCTCACTAAAATCAATATATTGAATCTTTTAAACCGATAGCAGATTATTTAAAGAGACCCTCATTTTTTTCTGGAATTTTCCCCTGATTCTATGAACATATATATATAGGTTACAGGTACAGTTATATGTGCAGACACCATACTGCATGAGTTATAGAATGAATGAGAGAAAGTTTGGCGGCCCGAGAAATTTCGGTGGTCCCCGCGAAATGACAAAGACAGTTTGTTCAGACTGTGGAAAAGAGTGTGAAGTCCCGTTCAAGCCAACCGAAGGAAGACCAGTATACTGCCGGGATTGCCTTCCTAAACACAGGAAGCCCAGATACTAAATCCTTCTCTTTTTTCGTCCTGAATTTTTCCAAATTTAACATTTCAAAGAGCTGCCGGCCTTATTGGAAAATATATTCTGATAATCCTGCCAATCATGGAATGTGAATGCAAAAGGAAACGATCCGGCCCCATCCCTGAAGCGTGAACTCGGGATAGCCGAAGTCACCCTTGCGGGTGTCGGGATCATCCTTGGTGCAGGTATCTACGCCCTTCTCGGCACTGCTGCCGGGATGGCCGGGAATGCCGTGTGGCTTTCTTTTATTATATCTGCAATCGTGGCACTCTTCACATGCCTCAGCTATGCTGAGCTTGCATCCATGTTTCCCGATGCATCAGCAGAATACGAATACACCTTGCGGGCCTTTGGAAAACGGGCTGCTTTTGTAATCGGATGGCTCATAATCTTTTCAGGCATTATCGGGGCATCCACGGTTGCAATCGGGTTTGCAGGGTACCTCGGGGCGCTGTTACCCCTTTCAGACGTTGCCGGTGCGATTGGCATCATCTTCATTCTCTCCCTGATCCTGATATACGGCGTAAGGGAAAGCACGTTGCTTGCATCTGTGTTCACACTCGTGGAAGCAGGGGGCCTGGTCCTGATTATTATCGCGGGCATCCCCTATCTCGGGCGTGCTGATTACTTTCTCATGCCGGCAGGAACCGGGGGAGTTCTCTCTGCGGCAGCACTTGTCTTTTTTGCATACATGGGTTTTGAAGAGATGGTCAAGTTCTCTGAGGAGGTCCGCGATCCCGAACGGGTCGTCCCGAAAGCACTTGTACTTGCCATCAGCATCTCGATCATCCTCTACGTTCTAGTCGCCGTCTCATGTGTAAGTGTTGTCGGGTGGGAAGCCCTGTCCTCGTCACCGGCACCATTTGTGACTGTTGCGAATGCTGCATGGGGAACGGACGCATCTCTGGCCTTCCTGGTAATCGCCCTCTTTGCGACATCAAATACCGTGCTCCTCATGCTTCTGGCGGCGTCACGGATCTCCTACGGGATGTCGCGGTCAAAGGCACTTCCCGGCCCGCTTGCATATATTCATCCCCGTCTCCGCACTCCGCTCATATCCATCATTGTGGTCGGGGCGCTCTCCATGCTGTTTACATTCTTTGAAAACATCGGATTTGTAGCGAATATAACCAATTTTCTCCTTTTTATTACATTTATCGTCATAAATGCCACGGTGATTCTTCTCAGGTACCGCATGCCCGGCTATAACCCGCGTTTCCGTGTCCCAGTCAGTCCCGCCGGGTTGCCAGTACTTCCTGTCCTTGGAATCCTGACCTGTTTTTTCCTGATCCTTCAGCTTGAAGCCGATGTTATTGCCGCAGGAGCGGGAGTTCTGCTGGCAGGGATTATTATCGTGGTTGTCATGGAAAAGAGAAAGAAAAATGGCGGATGACGGATCTTTGATCCCGAGGTATGGTAAATAATCCGGAAGCAGGCGGCAACCGTCCGGAGCATTGCTGAAACGACGTACAGGGTGGGTGAACCCCGGCTTCCTGACCGTCAAAGATAATGCATGCAGTTATTATGGAGGAGCTGGTCGTACCGGGACGGTTTTGCACTGATCCCGGCACCGGATGATATGGGATTGCTTGCAGACCGGGCCGGCAGAGAGTATCTTGTTTCCGGTTCTGGTGAAAGGCCTGTATCAGTAACTCGGCAGGAGTGGTATGGGAGCGGGAAGGGTATCAACAGAGCCTTATTTTCGTAAAAGATCTGAGCAGGGTCCTTATCTCAATAAGGGGTCGCCACAACGGCCAAGGCCTCAGCCCGGGGAGTGTCAGCATATTGAGTGCGGCGATTTCAGACGAACCGGAAAAAAAGAGGTCCGTTGCATTCATGGATGTTGCCGGTCCCGCACTCTCACCCGGTGGAGATATTAACCGGCGGTCCATGGAACATTTGACCGCAGGCTTTCGGAGAGCTCCCTGAGCATTCCTTTGATATCTCCCGTCCGGTCCAGCTTCGCACGCATCTGTTCTGCAAGGGACCCGTCAGCTATCCGCTCGCCGATAAGGGGGAGATATCGATTTTCGTCCCGTGATGCTGCCGCACAGGCCTTCCTGAAGAGGGCGTCGAGCTCAGGCCGGACTGCAGCAGTCCCTTTTATCATAACCTCTCCGGTAAGTTCAACAAGGGCATCGCGGTCTTCTTCAAGATCCAGAGACCCGCACCTGAGCAGCGCCCTGACAAATGCACAGACTGCCATGTCCGAACGGAGACATTCCTGTTCATCGAGGGCTTTTATCTCGATACAGGGGCGTGAAAACCTGACGATCAGCCCGCCTGAAGTCACCCATTCTTCGCAGAGAATATCAGCATCGTATTTTTTGAGTTCACGGTATATCTCCTCCTGTACAGACAGGTAATCCTTAAGGCGCTCTATCTTTCCCGGGATAATCCGGTTGCATATAAGCGGGATCTGCCGCTGGTTCTCCTGGTAATAGACAAGACGATTATCCAGGAAACCCGTCATTCTCCCTTCTACGAGAGGGGACGATGCAGTCACCGCCACCAGGAAGGGAACCAGGCACCTGAGCCTGTTGAAGAGGTCTACAAGACATGACTCGTCACTGTACTCGAGGTTGATCTGCAGCGCCTGAATATTCAGCCATCCGTGCTGCCTGATATTAAAGAGCCTGTCGTAGGCGGCATAGTACTCCTGTTCGTCATGGTCCCACACGGAGGTCTGTTCGAGCCTGAGAAGCGGGTGCATGCCAAGCCCGAGGAGGTGATAGCGGTCACCGAACCGCCGGTGAAATTCAACGATACCGGGAAGGATACATGCTTCGAGGTCCTGCACCGTCTCCGCAGGCATGGCAGGAACAAACTCTATAACGGTCTTCTGGAGCTCCTTGCAGAGCGAAAGACCTGCAAAAGGGATCTCGCCTGCGACCGAACCTGAAATCTCCTCGATAATCCGGTCTGATATCGGGAGAGGGTCAAAATCCGGTGAATTGACCGAGTATTCGTGTTCTGTTCCGATCCTCATACATATCCACGCGTGAGTATGATTTCAGCCACTTTATCTGTTTCCGGTTCCGGAATGCGGACAATAACCTCAAGTTCGCTGCGGGGGATCTCCTCCACGAGTGAGGTGATATTTTTCACCGCCATTTCATACTGGCAGTCATAAGCCTCCCTGTCTTCCTTAAGGTACCGTACAAGTGGACAGAGAGATTCCCTCTTTAAGTAGATCTCGAGGACATTTCCATGCAGATCGAACGTGAACGGTCCTGAAATGCAGGTCTCGGGCTTGATCCCGTGTACCTGGCAGCGACCGTTTTTCATCATTATGCAGGTACCGTCGCTCCGGGCCGCAAGGCGCTGATAGCCATAAAATTCAAAGACATTCTCACTTGTTCCGGCCCGGACCATCAGATCTTTTCGCCCGGTCGATACGGGCGGATGCGCATCAACGCAACATATACCCCCGCACCGGCGGCAGATCTCTTCAGCGATATCAATCCATTCTTTATTCATTAAAAAATCACTTCTCAAGCAGGTATTGCACAATTTTGTCGTATACATCAGGGTAATAATCGTCTTCGCCGCTTTCCAGCGAGGGGTTGTCGTTTACTTCGATCACGCAGGCATCGCCGTTGTTGTTCTTGATGTCCACGCCGTAGAGGCCGTCTCCGATTGCGTTCGCGGCATCGAGGCCGAGCTGTATTACATGCGGAGGTACTTTCTCCTCTGGGACGCTCGCCACGCTGCAGTAGACGATATGCCCGTTGACAGACGCCTGAATTTTGAACGTGGCTGAAGGGATGGTGTAAGTGCAGGCATAAAGGAGTTTCCCGCCAAGGACTCCCACCCTCCAGTCATACACGCTCTCGACGTACTGCTGGACAACTATCCAGTCTGACATCCTGATAAACCGTTTCGCCACCCGTAAAAACTCGGCCGGGTCATGCACCTTCTCCACCCGGAGCGAGAACGACGTGGAGGGTTCCTTGACAATAAGCGGGGTTCCGAGGTCCTCGAACAGCGAGAGCACGCGGGTGTGCGAAAGGTCGTGTTTTGAGAGAAAAACTGTTTTTGGTATGGAAACGCCCTTCTTCATCAGGTGGCAGTACATGTTGATCTTGTCTGAACAGATCTGGATGGACGACGGGTCGTCGATTACCGGGACAGAATGGAAACGGGCTATCCGTGCGGCGACGTAGGTGACGTTCATGGGATCGGTCCGTGCCCTGATAAAAAGGGCGTCCATGTGCGGTATCTTACGAATATCGACCGGGAAGATAAATTCAGCCGAGTGTCCCCGTGCTTCTGCCACGTCCCTGCACCGTATCAGTGCATGAAGCTGTTCAGCGCTGGAGAGGGTTTTCCTGTCCACGAAAATGCCGAGCCTGCTCATAAAAACTCCTGGTTCGTTACATATGCATGCAACAGCGCTTTTTCTTCATGAGTCAGCCTGGAATAGCGGGTGGGTGCAAGTGAGGAGAGACACGGGGCAGTCCCGTTATTTATTACTACGACCATGGTCACGAGTGGGATCCGGAACAGGGTATAGATCTTTTCAGCGATGTCAGCGAGTGCAGGATCACCTGCGCATATCTTTCCAAAAATCGCCACGGTCTTTATTATGGACGCCCCTTTATCCAGTTTCTGGTAACAGAACGGGTATTTTCCATTGTTCGTGACATGTTTGATCGCTTTTTTCCCTTCCGATGGGTCCTCTACAATCGCAAACTCTTCTGATGTGGCAAAATAATTGATCCCGTAAATGATCGCCGGGTACTGGACATACGAGTGCGATATTATCCATTCGCAGACCGGGATTCCTGCAAGCCCGGCCTTTTCAAGGCATATCGGGACAACATACGCGTCCAGCACCGGTGTGCTCCCCGGTGCGACCGCAATGCCCTTCATCTCGAGAGAGAGGATGGCGTAGTAGGGTTCAGTCTTGTAATCATACGTCTCGCTGATCACGTGCGTCACACCGTCCCGTTTCACCTCGAAGATGTGATCTTTCTGGAAGAGCGTATCGCGTTTCGTGCTCATGAAACGGCCCCTCCCTGACGTGTCGCCCGCTGTACTGCTGGAGCATATGTAAAATGCGGCATCACACTGTCGCGGGCACTCCATGGTTCGCAGTGGAACCATGCGGGAACCAGGTTCATATGACACCCGTCCGGCAGGTGTGGACCAGTAGTATCAAATCCGGGCAAAAAGACCTGTTCCCTGAACCATACCGTATATACCCGCAACGGGGTCGAAACCCGTATAAAATTGAGTAAATACGACGTTGGTGGGAATCGCTGTCGGAATCCTCGTTTTCCTCTTGTTGCATATAACCACTGTCCGTATGGACGAAAAGAATGCTGTAAAAAATTGTTGAGCACAACAGCTCATAAACCTATGTGTGGACCTCTATATGGAATTAAAACCCTGAACTGTCCAAAATATCGTTTTTTTGAGATCAGAATGATCCTGACGTTCAGAACCGTCCGGGAAACACGAATGTATCCGGGCAATACTACCCCCGCGGGCGCATACCTGATGTCCCGGTCGTCTTTCGTTGCAGGGGCAGGGAGGGATGCCGGCATTAGAAGTGAGGTCAAAGAGGGAGTAATCACGACATAATATGGCACGGGGGTGTCAACCTCCCCGGTCCACCACCGCGGGATATGCTGGGGGCAGGGATGAGGGGGACCCTTTTATTTTTAAATGAACCGGGCACGGTTCTTATCGCATTGTGGGGACGCACACATACGATCATGGGCCGGGCACCAGCCCCTGGAGTGCCAGCAGAGAATGAGTGCGTCATAACAAGTTCCAATCCCGATGTGATCAGGCAGGACAGGATCATCTCCTCATTTCCATCTCCAGCGGTGCAGGAAAATTCCTGGGCCGGTTACACCGGGGTCCTCAGTATTTCCGGCATTTCCGGGATTCCCGTATCAATATTTAACCAGGAATGCTGACAGGGGGAGACTTTTTCAGGGCGGTTTCCCGGTCGAAAAAAATTGAACGGTTATTAAAAAGTGAACGGGAATTTAACCCGGTTATGTAGTTCCATTCTGGATTGCTGCCATCTTATGAGAATATGCCTGCATAATATCTGTCGTTGTAAGAAATCCTACAATTTTATCGGGTTTTTCTTCGGAAACGACCGGGATGTGGTGGATTTCGTGGCTGATCATCAGGTTCAGGGCCTTTTCAAGGTCATCATTGGGTGTGACGGTGATGAGATCGGCAGTCATACAGTTCCTGATCTCTGCCACCTCGCCACCCTGTGCCTTCAGGTTCCTGATATCCCCGATCGTAACGATACCGACCAGGCGGTCTTCCTCGACAACAGGAAAACCGGTATGGGTGGTCTCATCGATAAGCCTGATCACCATTCTGCATTTATCCTGCGGTGTAAGGCATCGGAGCCGCTCAAATGGTGTCATCACATCACCCGCCCGGATTTCCTCAAGGATTTCCACAAGGTACTCTCCCCGGTGGGCATGCGATGATGCCTTGTTCATTACCTGTTCCTTGTATATGGTCTTGTTTCCGGCAAGAACGGTGGCTATGGCAACCGCTCCCATGGACGGGACCAGCATCGAAAAATCACCGGTCATCTCCACGACCATGATCATCACCGCAATCGGGGCATGAGAGACCGAGCCGAAGAGTGCGATCATTCCCACCACAACAAATGCAGGGACCGAGGTAATCGGGACGAGTCCGGGGAGCAGGAGATAGAGGATTGTGCCGATTGCTCCGCCCGTTGCTCCTCCGATGACAAGGCCGGGTGCGAATACACCCCCGCTTCCCCCGGAACCTATTGTCAGGGAGGTGGTCAGGATCTTGAAAAACGGCAGGAATAAAAGGACCGAGAGCGGGAGCATGGAATAGATGGCGAGCTGGACAAACCCGTAGCCGGTGCCCATCGATGCAAGCCCGAGGATATAGCCCTGCGGAAAGAGGTAGGCAAGACCGACTATGACCAGCCCGACGAGAAACGCACCGGTGAGGGGCTTGAAATGGGGTGGAATACCGCGCTTCTTAAAAAAATTATCGAATATACTGTTAGTCCGGTAAAATGTCCATACATACAGGAGTCCGACAGCTGCACAACATATCCCGAGCAGAACATAGAGCGGGATCTGGGATACACTCCATGTTATGCCTGCGGTGCCAAATATCGGATCAAACCCTTCAAACGTCCCGAATATGGAGTACCCTATGATGGATGCAAGAAATGCCGGGAGGATTGCATCTGATTCAAAATCGCGGAGATAAAGGATTTCACCTGCAAGGATTGCACCGCCGAGGGGTGCCTTGAAGATTGTACCTATCCCGGCACCGATCCCGGTTGCGATTGCGATACGCCTGTCACGGGCTGACATCCCGAGCATATCTGCGGCAATCGATCCGAAACCGGCCGATATCTGTGCGGTCGGGCCTTCCCTGCCTGCACTGCCCCCGGTTGAGATCGTCAGGATTGAGGTCACGGCTTTTAAAAGGGGGATCCTCCACCTGACCCTCCCGTCACCATGGAACGCCTTGATTGCAGCATCGGTCCCGTGTCCTGCAGCTTCGGGGGCAAACCGGTAGACGAGAATTCCGGACAGGAGACCTCCGAAACAGATTATCGGGATGATCAGCCATATATGGGGTGGTGGTGCCCAGAGGGCGATCTGCTGCATTGACTCGCCTTCGAGGGGCATCTGGTAATCAAGCAGGGTTCCCATGAAGAACCGTACCCCGATTTTAAGCCCCTGGAAGAAGAGCCAGGCCCCGAAACCGGAGATTACTCCGACTACAATGGCTATCGTCAGGGTTTTTTTAAATGACGTGGTCTCAGCATGGCCTGCCATGCCTACTCTATTTACATTTTATTTTTATTGACATTAACCATTTAATCGCCGGTCCGGACCCCGGGATACACGGAAATATATCTGCAATACGTGCCTGAATCTGAAAACAATTTATTGTACGGGGACTTGCCGGTCCGGCTCTTTATTCCTGGCATGAGGATGGTGTGTTCTGCACGCCCTTTACGAAAATGGAAACCTCTCTAAAAAGCACCCGTCCGCCGTTCCTGAATCGTATGGATTCCTTCATGAAAAAAAAGAAAATACCGCTTTAACGGTTCATTTATTTCTTTTTTTCGTGTAGATAAAATAGCCGGCCCCGATAAGTGCTGCAATGATTATACTCATAAGGACGGCGTTATGGAGGATATAGTCAATTCCGCTGCGCTGCCTGACGACCACGGTGACCTTCATGGTGTCTGAAATTCGGCTGTTATCCAGGGCGTCACGATAGCGGATCTCGGAGTCGAGCCCGTATTCCTTGACCGTGGCGGACCTGTCGGCAGTGATCTCGAATTCCGCGGCTACCCGGTCGCCCGGCTTCATATCTCCGAGGGATGCGGTGTCATCAGAACTGGAAAAGGGTTCTGCCGCACTTATCCGTGCCTGTGCACTGTATACCGTTTCCGCTCCTGTATTGACATATTCAACGGTGATCTTCCCGGTGCCTCCGGGATTTATAACCGCTGAAGGAGATGCGACCTCAAAATCGA
Organism: Methanoregulaceae archaeon UBA467; assembly: GCA_002503825.1. GTDB lineage: Archaea > Halobacteriota > Methanomicrobia > Methanomicrobiales > Methanospirillaceae > UBA467. Next base: position 40,258 of record DASP01000016.1, on the reverse strand, counting down.
CCTTTCCCTTTACAGGAACCCCCACTGTAACCGGCTCCGATGCAACGGTATCTCCTTCCCTGTTCACATACACCACTGCAATATCAAGCGGGTAGGCCTGCACCCCGGCATTCCCGGTTACCCTGACCTTATACCGGCAGGGGACACTCGCGCCCGGGGGAAAATCGCCTATATATGTGCTGCTGTCGACCGGAACAACCGGCGATGTCCCGCTTCTGGAAATTTGTGCAATCGTCGATTTCCCGGCAAGATAACCGTTGTTGTGTATTGTTATCGTGACATAGCCTTCGGATCCCGCATTGATATGCTCGGTCACTACCTCATCCACGCGTATGGAGACGATTTTTTTAATCGTGAACGGGATCTCGAGGGACTCGTCCTCTGTCCGGTAATGATAGATAATACTCTCCATCCCTATCTGCTCGGTATCAGTAAGGTAGGTATACCCGACGTCCAGGCGAAGTGTAAACACACCAGAAGATGCGTTTTGGGGTATTTTTACCGTGAATGGAACTGATATGCTCGATCCACCCGGGATATCTCCTATCATCTGGGGATCAGTTTTAATGATCAGCGGGGCATCGCCCGGCCTGAGCGTGGCACTCGCCATCATTGCAGTATTTGGGAGTCCTCCGCCTGTATCGATGTTTTGCTGGATAATCTTGATGTCATTTAAGCCGCTGTTGTGGACAACAACCGTCAGCACCACATCATCTCCGGGCAGGTACTCATTATCCCCGAGAAGAGAGGCGCTCAGCTGCGGACTCCCGGCCATATATCTGGTCCCTGCAAGTACCGGGGATGAAAAGAGCACCATCAGGACTGCAAACAGAATGAAATAACGCGGTTTCATGTGCGTTCACTGTTGTTATTTTTGTAACAACATTTTGGGGAGCAGAATATATATACATGTTCACTCTCTCCCGGTGTAACTGTATCCGGGTGGAATTTCAGTAAAAGGGCTGGATCCGTGCAGGAAATGAATTCGACAGGATGTTCCCCGGACTGTATCCGTATTATCCGGGTGACCGGTCAGGCGCCAGCAACCTCCCGCGCAGTTATCCCGTTCCTTTGTGTTCCAGGCAGGGACTGCAGCTGCAACGGATCTGTCAGATGGAGAGGAACTGTCGTATATCCGGAGCTTTTAACGTGGTGTTCCGGGTCAAAAAAAAAAATTCTTTGAAATTATCAGCGGCCGGCTGAAAATAACACACAGGACGTGGAGAACCGGCACGCCACACCCGCCCTCCATGAACGGGAGACACGATCTGACCTGTTTGACGAAGTGGTTCCCGCAAAAAAAAAAATGGTGACTGAAAATTCTTATTATCCATATCCTGTGATATCGTAATTGACAGAGGTTGTATGCTTCAGGCAGGTCTCCCCGTTTTTTAAGCCTTCATCAACCATCCGTTTAAGGAGTGCCGGATAGACGGCCCCGACCATCTCTGAGACCGGTCTTCCTAGACAGAAGAACTTGAACGTGGGTGTTCCCCTGACCCCGTAGCGCTCGGCAGTCCACATGTTTGCCGTAATATCAAGTCTGGCAAACACCACAAGGTCTTTGTACTCCTCTGAATACTGGAGAAAATAGGGCTCCATACTCCGGCAAAAAGCACATGCCGGGCTGTAAAACATGACAATGACCGGAATTTTCGATTGTTCCACCACCATCTCCCATGTACTGTCGGTAACCTCCACAGGTGTCGGGTCTCCCATTCTACTGCACCGTATCCAGAATATGGCGGATCGTTTTGATATACATTTGCGTAAGGATCATTTTTTTCATTTATATGCGATTCAGCCCATTCTTCCGGCAGTTTGACGACATAAACCGAACCCCTGGTTATCCCTGCCAGTCGTAGCACTATGGTATCAGCGTTCCCGCACTTTTCAAACCCGGGATCACCCTATAACTCTCTATCTGTAACTATCGTTCTCTATATGATATATATGACAATATAGTCTCCATCGAAAAATAGTATATAAGCACAGGTTAACTCTTCCAGCAGAACAGCATGGCAGACAGAAAACGTTCATTTGGATTTTTCACATTCGGACTTGCATTTGTCCTTGTTATCGCACTGCTCGCAACCGGGTGCACACAGTCACCTTCAGGGAGCGGGACCACTCCTGTACAGACCCTGAAAGTGACGGGCTCGACGACGGTTCTTCCCATTGCGCAGGCGGCAGGAGAAGCATACATGAATACTCATGCAGAGGCAGACATCCAGGTAAGCGGCGGCGGATCAAGTGTCGGGGTCCAGGCAGTGGGCGAAGGGACTGCAGATGTCGGGATGTCATCGCGTGATTTAAAGAGCGAGGAAAAGACCCGGTTCCCAGATCTCGTCACGACTGTTATCGGCAATGACGGTATTGCAGTAATTGTGCATCCGTCGAACACCGTCAGCACACTTTCGCTGGAACAGGTCAGGGCAATTTATCTTGGCACCTGTACCAACTGGAAGGAGCTTGGTGGACCTGACAGTGCAATCGTTGTTATTGGCCGGGACAGCGCCTCGGGAACAAGAGAGTTCTTCACTGAAAAGGTGATGGAGAAACAGAATACGCTTCCCGGAATGCTTGAAAAGAACTCCAACGGAGCTGTCAGACAGACTGTCGCCCAGACTCCGGGTGCAGTCGGCTACGTCGGGCTCGGATATATCGACAATGATGTCAGGGCAATAGGCCTGAACGTGAATGGCGAGGCAGTACAACCGACAGTTCAGAACGTCCTCGATGGAAAATACCCTGTTTCACGGCCGCTCCTCATGCTCACGCAGGGCGCACCGCAGGGTCTTGCAAAGGACTACATTGAATTTATTAAGAGTAAAGAAGGACAGGCAATAGTCGTTGATGAAGGCTATGTGCCGCTCTGATGAGTTGAATGTCAGTGTCAGTCACGCTTACGTGAAGGAACCTGAAATTCTCCCTTCATTTTTTAAAAAGAGTACAAAGGTCCGGAGGCGTTGATTCATGGGTGCAGGGCATACTCAGGATCATCCGTCCCGGACCCAGAAATGGCTGGGCGCAAAAGAATCAGCGATTAAGACCGTATGGTTTTTCTGCGCTATTTTCGCCGTTATCGCTATATTCTTCATTCTTTTCTTCCTCTTCATCGACGGGTACCCGATATTTCTTCAGGCCGGGGTCTGGGACTTTCTGACCGGCCTTTCATGGAACCCCACCGGAACGCCCCCCTCATATGGTATCTTTACGCTGATAGTGGGGACTCTCCTTGTCACGGTCGGGGCGATGGTCCTTGCAGTTCCGTTTGGTATCGGCAGTGCACTCTTCATATCAGAACTTGCACCGCCGCGGGTGAAGGCCGTCATCAAGCCGGCGATCGAGCTGCTCGCAGGTATCCCCTCGGTGGTATACGGGTTTTTCGGCCTGATAATTCTTACAAACTGGATCAGGATTTCATTTGATGTCCCGACCGGTGAATCATGGCTGGCAGGATCGATATTGCTTGGAATCATGGCACTCCCGACAATCATTTCCGTCTCCGAGGATGCCATTTCTTCGGTCCCGAAAGAGTTTCGCGAAGGGTCGCTTGCGGTCGGTGCCACCCGCTGGCAGACCTTAAGCAGGGTAATGGTCCCGGGAGCGCTCTCTGGTATTACTGCTGCAATAATCCTTGGCACAGGACGGGCAATCGGCGAGACCATGGCAGTGCTGATGGTGACCGGCAATGCCGCCATTATTCCCGATCCAATCTGGAATGTTCTCTCCCCGATCAGGACGCTTACCGGGACACTCGGTATCGAGATGGGGGAAGTGGCGATCGGGAGCACCCACTATCATGCCCTGTTCGGGGTCGCGGTCGTCCTGCTCGTTATCACCCTCGTTGTCAACCTTCTGGCCATGGTCATTCTCGGGCGTATCAAAGAGAAGAACATGGCCCCGGCAAAGAAACGGTGCGGAATGCCGCAATCACCGCTGCCAGAGGGTCGTTCCTGGCATGCACCGGTTACCCGGCACCTTTTCTGGGTACTCACCGGGGTAGTCTCGCTGGCAATGCGTGCAATTGCAGGACTTGCAGGGTTTATCGTAACCTTCCTCGTCCTTTCGGGCATTTATCTCATTAAAGCAAGGATATCTCCGAAAATTGCACAAAAAATTGCATTTTCACTGATAGTCGCATCGGTGGTGACCGTGCTTCTCATTCTCGGAATTATCCTCTTTGATATCATATCAAACGGTCTCCCCTATCTCACATGGGATTTCCTGACACAGCCCCCGAGGGACCTTGGAAGGGAGGGAGGGATCTTCCCGGCCATCGTAGGGACGCTCTACCTTACCCTTGGAGCGATTGCCATTGCCCTCCCGCTCGGTATCGGGGCGGCGGTGTACTTAAACGAATATACAAAGGAAGGGCGGATGACCAGGCTGATACGGACCGGGGCAGACCTCCTGAACGGTACTCCGTCTATCGTCTTTGGCCTGTTCGGGTTCGCATTCCTTGTAATTTATCTGAAGTTCGGGGTTTCCCTTGTTGCCGGCCAGATAACGCTTGCATTAATGGTCCTTCCCACGATCATCAGGACCACAGAGGAGGCGCTAAAAAGTGTCCCGTCTTCGGTGCGTGAAGGGAGTCTTGCGCTCGGTGCAACAAAATGGCAGACTATCAGGAAGGTCGTTTTACCGCCGGCAGCACCCGGGATCATCACCGGTACCATTCTCTCTGTCGGAAGAGCAGCAGGTGAGACTGCACCCATCATGTTTACCGCCGTAGTATTCAGCCAGAGGTATCTCCCCTCCTCGCTCTTCCAGCCGGTGATGGCGCTGCCCTATCACCTTTTTATCCTCGCGACCAATGTTCCGGGTGCTGAGGGGAATAAATACGGGACTGCGCTGGTCCTGCTGATACTCGTGATCGCTATCTATTCGGTCGCGATCGCAGTGAGAAACCATTACCATAAAATTTTGAGATGGTGAAAAAAAATTGTCCGAATCAACAATACTGACAACAGAAAACCTCGACCTGTGGTACGGTGACACCCGGGCCCTGCGGTCGGTCTCAATCGAAGTAAAAGATCGCCATGTCACGGCCCTCATCGGGCCGTCAGGGTGTGGAAAGTCCACCCTGATACGCTGTTTCAACCGCATGAACGACCTTGTGGACCACTGCCGGATTTCTGGCAGCATCAATTACCACGGCAAAAATATCTATGCAAACGGTGCCGACCCGGTTGAGATCAGGAGGGCGATCGGCATGGTTTTCCAGAAACCAAACCCGTTCCCGAAGTCCGTCTATGAAAATGTTGCGTACGGCCCGAGAGTGCACGGGATTTCCGACCGGAAACAACTTGATGCAATTGTGGAAAAAAGCCTGAGAAATGCTGCACTCTGGGAAGAGGTAAAGGATCGTCTTTCTGAATCGGCAATGGGCCTTTCGGGCGGTCAGCAGCAGCGCCTCTGCATCGCACGGACCCTTGCCGTTGAGCCCGAGGTCATCCTGATGGACGAGCCATGCTCGGCACTCGACCCGATTGCAACCTCAAAAATTGAGTCCCTTATCGATGAACTCAAGAAAAATTATTGTGTCATCATTGTCACCCACAACATGCAGCAGGCATCGCGTGTCAGTGATTATACCGGTTTCATGTACCTTGGCGAGATGATTGAATACGGTGAAACAGCCCAGATTTTCGAAAACCCGAATAAAGAACTGACCGAAAATTACATCACCGGCCGGTTCGGATAGGTGTGTGGAAATGTCAGAGAAATTTCATGCGGAACTTGCCGGAAAGAAAAAACAGATCCTTGTTATGAGTGCCCATTCACGGTCCATGCTCCGGGACTCAATGGTTGCACTGGAACGAAACGATCTCAGACTCGCCGAGTCGGTCAAAAAAAGAAAAGAGGAGCTTACACATCTTAACGAAACCCTGGAAGAGGAGATATACAGGCTGATTGCCCTGTACCAGCCCGTTGCCAGGGATATGCGGATGATAGTCTGTTCATTAAAGGTAATCGCTGCCAATGAGCGGATTGGCAGGTATGGAAAGGATATCGCCAACGTTGTGATAAAAACCATCAATAATGAGACAAAATATACCGATCTTGTCACAGCGCTCTCTCTTCCCCATATGGGTGACCTTGTTCTCTCAATGATTGATGACGCACTCAGGGGCTACGAGCTGGAAGATCTAACCTATATCTCGCATCATTCCGAGCGGGACGACCGTGTCGACGCACTGCGGCATACGATCTTTCGCGAAGGGATCACCTACATGATGGAGGATCCAAGGCTGATTACCCGGTGTACCAATTACCTGATGGTCGCCCGGTACCTTGAGCGCTGTGCCGACCATTCCTGCAAGATTGCAGAGAAAGTCTATTACCTCGTCACCGGGGAACGGATCGAGATAAAATAAACTCCCGGGAAGGTGCACTCTGCCTGGTGACGCTGTTGTAAAACCAGCCGTACTGTTTGTATGCACCTGTAATCCGGTGCGGTTGCAGATGGCGGAAGGTCTCCTGCGACATCGTGACGGGGACCGTTATCCGGTCTTTCCAGCCGGGACGGCTCCCGACGGTGTAAGCCCGTATGCGGTAAAACTCATGGGGGTGTCGGGAATCGATATCTCCGGCCAGCGTTCGAAGTCTCCGAAAGGAGTTCATGGGGATGAATGGAAGTCCTGTTATCACCCTCTGTGACTGCGTGGACGAGGTATGCCAGGTCCTTCCACGGGCGGACCAAATCATTCATCACCCGTTTCAGAACCCGGCCGAATCAGGTGATGATGACGATATCCTTGCCGGGTTCAGGAGGCTGACGGATCAAATCCGGGACTGGACAGAGGTTGAATTTGCAGAAAGAAATGAATAGATAAAATTCAGATTCGGTCTTTGTCAGGAGGGCCCCTTCTTTTAACATACCGGGGTCCTGCCTCAACTTTTCCTGGAAAAGCAGGTTTATATGTCTGTTATCTGTTCAGTGTCCTGGTTATCCGATATCTCCGGTAAAAATCCACACGGATCTTGCTGATGTATTGATGCAGGGAATGAACAGTGCGTGAAAAAAGGATATTTTGGGGTCAGAAGCCCGGGGATTATTTGAATATATCAAATATCTGGTCGCTTCCGGTTGCGGACAGCCTGTCACGCTCTTCACGCTCTTCTACAAGCGCCATGAGCGGAAGGTCCATGTTGACACCCGGCGTGTAGCCGAACATCTTTTCGAGCTCGGTCTGCTGTGCGTGCATGAAGAGTGCATTTGGAATATCCATTGCACAGAGTTCCTGGCACTGGCCACAGTTGATACAGGAGTCTGAAATGTGGGCGAACCTGATCAGGTGGAACATGAAGTTCGGCGGGACCTCACCCGGCTTGACCAGGTATGGCTTCTTGGTGCTGCACTCTACACAGTAGCAGATCGGACAGTTGTCAATGCACTGGTAGCACTTGATGCACCTCGAGGTCTCCTTCATGATCTTTTCAAGGCGTGCACGCCCTTCGCCGAGACCTTCAAAGTCCTTTGCCCGCCACTTGTCGCCAAGCTTGAGCATTGCCGACTCGACTTTCTTGCGGATCTCGATTCCCTTCGGGTCTGCTTTCTCGGTCTTGATCACACCGGCCTTGACGGCCTGTTCGAGGAGGTTTGCACCCTTCTCGCTGCATACCTCAACAAAGGTTGCCTTCCCGGCCTTGTCGCCGATGACACCCCAGTTCCCGCAGGCAAGGTCTGCCTGGCGCGGGATTTTGAGCTTGCAGCGGCGGCAGTTGCTCCGGCGCCCGTATCCTTCCTCTTCCAGTTCATCGATTGAGATGCCCTTGTGGCCGCCCTCGTACTCGATGATAAACTGGCCCTTGTCGATCTCTTCCTTGTGAACAACGTTAGGATCAACGCCGAACTTGTCAGCAATCATTTTCCGTGCCGTAATGGGGCTGACTGTACCCCCACAGTTGACACCGATCATGATGATGTTGTCGAGGTTGACCTGCTGTCTCTTGGCGAGCTCGTAGAGCCCCATCATGTCGCAGCCCTTGACAGGCATTGCGATCTTCATGTTATTTGCACCGTCAAGGTATTTCTTGACGAGCTTGGAGAGGAGCAGCGTCCCGCAGTGCAGTGAACCTGCCGTGTCCTTGAGGTCGGCCGGGTTCGTAATCAGTGCGGGGACTGCGTCATAGATGTCCTGCCCCTTCTTAATGGCAAATACCGCGTCGACAATCTTTTTCTCGAGCGCGAACTTGAGGAGTCCGGTGACTGCCCCGCCACACTCTGCCTTTGCTGCAATATCTGCATCACTGGTCCATGCATAGACCATCTCACCTTTTGCTACCATTTTCAGGCCCCCTGGATCTTTTCAACCTTGACAGCACATGCCTTGAACTCGGGGATCTTGGCGATGGGGTCGAGTGCGTTGTTGGTCAGGACGTTTGCTGCACATTCCTTGAAGTGGAACGGCATGAACATCACGCCTTTCATAATATTCTTTGTGACACGGGCGGGTACATTCACTTCGCCACGGCGGGTCATTGCCCTGACTATTTCCTTGTCCGTGATTCCGAGTGCTTTTGCGTCCTCGGGATTGATCTCGATCCATCCGGTCGGCTCTTCAGCCTCGAGGTCGTCGGAACGGCGGGTCATGGTTCCGGTATGCCAGTGCCACAGGCAGCGGCCGGTCGTCAGGATAAACGGATATTCTGCATCCGGGACTTCTGCCGGGGGCTTGAATTCGACTGCGAAGAACTGGCCGAGTCCGTCTGGGTGGGCGAACTTCTCCTTGTGCAGGATCGGTGTTCCCGGGTGTTCCACTGTGGGGCAGGGCCAGTGAAGTGCCTCAGGCTTGTTCAGCCTTTCATAGTTCATGCCGGCGTATGACGGAGTAACCTTGGCGATCTCGGTGAAGATCTCCTCGGCACTCTTCCATGCAAACTGTTTCTCATATCCCATTTTTGCCGCGATTTCAGACATTATCTGCCAGTCGAGTTTTGCCTGTCCCGGCGGAGCCTGTGCCGTTCTCCACATCTGGACACGGCGCTCGGTGCTGGTCTGCGTACCGTCCTTTTCTGCGTAACAGCATGCGGGAAGGACAACATCTGCAAGTTCTGATGTCTCGGTCATGAAGATATCCTGCACGACGAGGAACTCGAGGTTCTTGATTGCCTTTTCCACGTGGTGGAGGTCGGGGTCCGAGATCATCGGGTTCTCGCCCATAATGAACATGCACTTGAGCTCGCCCGGCTTGTCGGCGAGGACATCCATCATGGTGGTCACTTCGTACCCGTTCTTGGCCTCGCAGATCCCGTCCGGGAATCCCCATGCATCGGCGAACTTCTTGTGGGCTGCCTCGTCGATGACCTTCTGGTACCCGGTAAAGACGACCGGCAGTGCACCCATGTCGCAGGCGCCCTGCACGTTGTTCTGGCCACGGAGTGCATTCACACCAGCTCCGGCCTTGCCGAGGTTCCCGGTGAGCATCTGGATGTTTGCAACAGACCTGACGTTGTCAACACCCGTCGTGTGCTGCGTGATACCCATCGAGTAGAGTATACAGGCCGACTCGGCCTTCGCGAACCACTCGGCGGCGGTCTTTAACTGTTCAACCGGGATTCCCGATATGCTGGAGACATTTTCAAGCGAGTACTCGGGCTTCATGACCATTTCTTTGAGCTTGTCAAAGTCCTTGGTCCGCTTTGCGATGAACTCCTTGTCCTCCCAGCCGTTCTTAATGATCTCCTGCATCATGCCGTTTAAGATGGCGACATCACTGCCTGAGCGGAACTGCATGTAGAGGTCAGCCTGCCTGGCGGTGGGGGTGAAACGCGGGTCTGCGTAGATGAGTTTTGCTCCCTTTGCCTTCGCCTGCATCACTTTCCGTCCAATCAGCGGGTGCTGCTCGAATGTGTTGCTCCCGAGAATGAACATGCACTTGGATTCTGCAATGTCAAGGATCGAATTGGTCATTGCACCCGAGCCGAACGTGGAAGCAAGGCCGGCCACGGTGGATGCGTGGCAGAGTCGTGCGCAGTGGTCAATGTGACGGGTCTTCATGACACCGCGGGCGAACTTCATCATTACGTAGTTCTCCTCGTTGGAGACACGTGCGGATGAGAGGCAGGCGCACTCGTCAGGCTTGTACTGCTTGAATTTCTTTGCAATCAGGTCATATGCCTCGTCCCAGCTGGCCTCGACAAACTTGCCGTCCTTTTTGATGAGCGGCACGGTCAGGCGATCGGGGTGGTTCACGAACTCGTGTGCATAGGTGCCCTTGGGGCATACCTTGCCTTCATTGACGGGCGAGCGGTGATACGGTGCGGTATCAACGACTTTTCCATCTTTTACCACGAGATTGAACGTGCATCCTGTTCCACAGTAGGGACAGGTTGTCTGAACATACTTAACGTCCATGGTATTTTCCTCTAACATACAGATCTCGCCATGGTCATTATTTAACAGTAATGATTAACATCACAAAAATTGATGAATATTAGTGGGTAGTGGTGGAAGCATGATAACCACATGTAATGAACATAATAAAAAATTAATTTATTATTTATTTTTTTAAATCCGGTTGCGCAGAATGATACGAACCGGGGAGAGGAGAATCGTATGAAAAAAAAAGTAAGGGTTCCGCCCATGCTGGCCGCGGTTATACAGAATGCCCTGATAGGAGCAGACGGACATGAGTTCACCCACCTCCCGGCATGTCCGCATTGCGGGGGACCGCTGTCAGGGTATGACTCGAAGAGCAGGAAGTTCGTCACATTAATTGAAAACGATACGGGACGGGATGTCGTCGTCAGGGTCAAAAGGTTTCGCTGTTCCGTGTGCGGCCGGGTCTCGTCCGCACATGCCCCCTTTTATCCCGATACCCGGATCGGTTCTCCCGTGGTCGATCTCTGCATCGTACTTGCCGAAGAGATGCCTCTTCACCGGGTAGCCGTGGTGATGGGGCAGCTTGGCATACAGATTGACCGCGGATCTGTAAGGAATTACGCGATGATGGATATAGGCCATATACCGACGACGAACATATTCGGGATCCGGATACCTGACTCAGTGATGTCCCTCTCCATCCTCGCCTCCCGCAGGGTGTAACGGCGTGCCGTCATAGGGACAGAATTCAACCCTGTCTGAAACGGTCTCGTACCCGCACGCCGGGCAGCGTTTCACTTTTTTTCCGGACCGGAAGAACGGTATAAGCGGGATGAAGAGAAAAACAAAGAAGAATGGAAATCCCATGCGGTAGAGCACAAGTGTAACGGCAATCGATGCCGCGAACAACAGGATGCTCAAAGCCCGGGAGTCCGTTGTGCCACCTCGCGTACGGCGAAGGCAGGCAGGGCATCTGCAGCAGGCCCGCAGAGTCGTGAGAGGTCCACGCCGCCGGACAGGGGTGCGATAAGGGGTGCGCCGATGCCTGCAGTCAGCACTGTATCAGCCCCTGTTTTCTCTCTTACGGCCCGGATGCCTTCTGTTATTATGTCCCCCTGCACTTTCCAGAAAGCCCGTGCAATCTCCATGGCACCCTCCCCGCCGATCTCGTCGAGATCTGCGCATACTGTCCGGGCAAGCCTTCGCAGGCTGGCAACCCGGGTTTTCGGACCCTTGTCCGGGGTATCGCATGAATAAAGGCCTTCTGGGATATGACCAAGTACAAGATGCGCATCTGCACTCTGGGAGAAGAACTCGGTGGAAAGCGGGGTTTTCACACCGGCAAGTGAAACGGAGTGAAGGAGCGTTGGAATACTGGTCCGAAGCACTCCCGTATAAATGAGATACCCCTTTTGCAGTCGTTTGAGGTCGGTCAGACCAAGGAGCGAATCAAAATCGGTCAGCGGGACGATATCCGCAGTAGTACTCCCGAAATCGACGAAGATCCCGCCAGGATACTGGCTGCGGAGGTAATCTGCCGAGGCCAGCCAGTTTGCGGCGGCAAGTGCAGGTACGGCTCCTGCGTGAAATCTCCCGTCTGTCCCGTAAAACACTGCAGAAGGGAAAACCTCCTTCACGGCGTCGACGATAAATGATATTCCCTCCTGCTTTGACTCGAAACAGTCGACAAGTTCGCCGCTCATCACGACATATGCAGTATCATTCCCGTGCTCCCTGTGCAGGGCGAGGAGCTCCCGCAGCGGTGCACCCTCAAAGAGAGGACAATAATGGATGGAAACGCCCTTTTCATCGACAATTTTTAAATTGGCCCCGCCGACATCGATCCCGATCACAGGCCTGTCACCTTCCCGCGGCTGTCAAACTGCACGGTCCCGGTCATATGGATCTCCGGCATCGGTTCGCCGCGGGAAGCCCTGATCAGCAGGTCTGCAATCTCTTCCTCCATGCAGGCAGCGATGCCGGTGATGCTGGTGGTAATGCGCGGGTTTACGTCGACCACGTATACCCTGTCGGCCACAATGACGTCGACTCCCGTATACCCCTGGCACCCGAGGACTTTGAGGGCCGATACGGCAGTTTTGACGATCTCGTCCGAGCGCTCGTGCAGGACCGGCGTAATGCCGCCCAGGTACCTGAAATGCCCGTCACGGTCAATTTCAATATTCTGCCTGTTTATCGAAAGGACCAGCGGTTCATCACCGCTGTAATACATGCAGGCGTTGCCGACGACCCTGCTCCCGATCAGGCTGACACTCAGGGGTTCACCGGGGATATACTCCTGGCCGATCTCATTTTCGCCGGGAGGAAGTTCTGTGATCCGCACGCCTGAGGAACCGCACCCCGTCACGGGTTTTATCACTTTTTTCCCTGATGCCACTTCTTCAGGAACGGCAATGCCATGGCGGGAAAGGATCCGGCCGGACTGCCGCTTGTTGGCACATATCGCGGCGCTCATGGTGCCGCACCCGAGGTTATGGGTCAGGTGTCCGAGGGTCTCCGTAAACGATGGGAGGATATCATCGGGGGCGATGACAAGGCCCACGTCACAGTCAGGAGCCAGGCGACGGATTTCACGATCGAAATCCCCGCTTTGTGGCTGCACTACCTCGTACCCGCAGCGCCTGAAACTTTCAGAGAGCACACCAAGCATTGCCGCTCCTTCAGGAGCGAGCCCGGGGTCGTGGAAAACGGTATATTCGGCGAGTAGTGCCTTCATCCGGTAATAATTGGAGTGCCGGAAAGATGAGCATACCGATTGATCAGTTATTTGTGTCCCTGTCTCCTATGGTCTGGTGACATGAAACCAAGGATACTGCTCACAAACGATGACGGGATCAACTCTGCCGGGCTCTGGGCAGCATATGATGCCCTCTCCGGGATTGCAGAGGTTATCGTTGTTGCCCCTGCAACGCAGCAAAGTGCGGTAGGCCGGTCTATCTCCATATTTGAACCCATCCGTGCCACGGAAGTGGAGATGAACGGCGTGCGGGCGTATGCAGTCGGCGGAAAACCAACCGATTCTGTTATTATCGGACTCTATGCACTCCGGCTCGAACCTGCACTGGTGGTGAGCGGGATTAATATCGGGGAGAATCTCTCGTTTGAGTCGATCATGACATCAGGGACTGTCGGGGCCGCACTTGAGGCATCAAACCAGGGAACACCGGCAATTGCATTTTCGCTCCAGGTGGAAGACCAGGGTGACAAGTTCGATGACCCGAAATATTACGCACAAAGTTTTGAAGATGCCAAATCAGTTGTACGCGAGGTCTGTTCACACTTTCTTGAACGAAAATTCCCGCCTGGTGCCGACGTGATAAACGTAAACATCCCGTCAGTCATGAAAGGAGGGTTTGAGATAACAAGGCTTGCCCACAAACTATTCCTTACCGGCGTGGAAAAACGCCTTGATCCGCGTGGAAGGCCATATTTCTGGATCAACGGGCCGCTTATCGAGGATGCCGAGGAAGGCACCGATGTCCATGCCATCAGAAAAGGAAATGTATCGATCACGCCGATCACGCTGGACTGCACCGCCGGATCAGCGTCCCGGGAATTAAAAGATATATTCTGTCCCTGAATCTCTTTTTATCCCCTTTTGAATCCCTTCCCGTTTTATGACGGTTCCTGATGAATTATTGATACGTGCGTTTCAGGAACCCTGTTTCTCTGCAATGACGGATCCGGCCTGCAGTGACCGGCCGGCTCGTTGACGGAATTCGTAACCGGAAAAGGTGCGACCAGGATGCGGGAGTACAGGCTCTGCCAGGGGGATTCCATTCACCAACAGCCGGATAATGATGACGGGAGTGTCCGGCGTGCGGCCCTGATGACCGGGGTTATTGAAAGGGAGTGGAAGGGTATTGCTAATACCATCCTTCACGCACGTATGGTACGATACATATGCAGCCAGCAGATACTGCGAAACGCGAGGCCGGATACAGGGCCGCTGAGATGGTCACGGATGGAATGGTGGTCGGGCTTGGGACCGGTTCGACGGTCCTCTACGCAATGGAAAAGATCTCTGAAAAAATAAGCGGGGGCATTAAAATCACGGGGGTTCCAACGTCATACCAGGCGGCGATTCGGGCGAGGGCACTGAATATACCGCTCAGTTCCCTCGATGACTACCCTGTCATTGACCTGTGCATCGACGGGGCAGATCAGGTCGACCCCGCACTCCGCCTGATCAAGGGGAGGGGCGCAGCGCAGACAAGAGAGAAATGTGTTGCCGCAGCGGCCGGAACCGTCGTTATTGTTGTGGATGAGTCAAAAATCACAGGGAAACTGGATGCGGTTGTTCCCGTCGAGGTCATACCTTTTGCAGTTATGCCGGTCATGAACGAGATACGGAACGCCGGAGGGATGCCGCACCTTCGTGAAGGGGTGAAAAAAGACGGCCCGGTAATTACCGATAACGGTAATTTCATCCTCGATGCCGCGTTCGGTCCGATAGCGGACCCCGGATTTCTGGAAACGTTCCTGAACTGTATCCCGGGAGTGGTCACATGCGGGCTCTTTTGCGGTTTTACTGCAAAAACAATGGTGATTGTCGGGGGAGAACGGGAATGCCGCGTCCTTCCCCGGCACAGGTAAAAAAGATCAGGAGATATAATCCCGAAGCTGCCGGATGAGATTTAACTGGTTGTTAGCCTCTTCCTTTTTCTCTTTCTCGATAATATCCATGATCTCACTGATCGGAAGTGCCAGTTTGTAGATTTTTACCGGTCTTCCCTTGTTTTCTGCCTTTGTTTCCCGGCTTTCAACCCATTTCTGTTCGATCATGAATGCCATGGCGATGCTTACTTCAGGCTGGCGGAGGTCAGTGCCCCGTTCGATATCACGGGAAGTCGCTTCAGGTGTATGTGCAAGATAGACAAGAACCTTGGCCACGTTCCGTTTTATTCCGATCCTGATGAGAAGATTGGCAAATTCCTCCTCTTTCTGTGTAAAATAAAGAACATTTCTGGATCTCATGCGTACACCTGTGTGTGTATCTTATCATTCAATATTAATATATAAAAATATTATTATTCTTAATTTCATTTAAAAATAAACGGATGATGGATGCAACATCATTCCGGCAAAAGGGAAAAATTTTAGAGGAGACCCAGGTTTTTCAGGTCGTTTAAAATCTTCTGTACTGCTTTGCGTGCATCTTCAGGCTCTTTTCCACCCGTGATGATCAGTTTTCCGGACCCGAAGAGGAGCACCACGACTTTCGGGTTTTCCAGCCGGTAGACCAGTCCCGGGAACTGTTCAGGTTCGTATTCGATCCTGTCGAGGTTGAAACCAACGGCGATTTTGTTCAGGTTTATACCTGAACCGAGATCTGCAGATGTAACGATGTTCTGGATTTTATAACTCAGCTTCTGGGGAATGTCGATATTAAGGCCTCTGAGCAGGTTTCCCAGGATTTCCAGTCCTTCTGAGAGGCTCTCAATGCTCTTCGCTCCGGTGAGCACCACCTTTCCGGAACCGAATACGAGGGCGGCAATCTTTGGATTCTGCATCCTGATGACAACCCCCGGGAACCGTTTCTTATTGTACTCGGCATCCTTGATCTGCGATGCAAGCGCTGGAAGATCCAGATAATCGGTCACCTTTGCTGAGGCAACGATATTTTCAATCTTGAGAGAATCCTCTGGCTTGATCTTCATATTTATAAATGCCACAGAACAGTATATAAAAAGTTGGGTGTTGTTATTCCTCGAGGGTCGAGATATCGCCCGGATCTATGCCCATTTCCTGAGCCTTCAGGACCCTTCGCATGATTTTGCCGCTCCTTGTTTTCGGGAGACTCTCCACGAAATCGATCTCCGAGGGCATCGCAATGGGTCCGAGCGTGATCCTCACGTGGTAGACGAGCTCGTTTTTGAGTTTTTCGCTTGGTGCATGGGTGTCCCTCAGAATCACGAAGGCCTTTATCGTATTTGCCTTGATGGGATCCGGTTTTCCGATGACTGCCGCCTCTGCAACCGCCTTGTGGGAGACAAGGGCGCTTTCGACCTCGGCTGTACCGATATTGTGGCCGGCAACAATGATCAGGTCATCTGCACGGCCGATTACCATGATATACCCGTCCTGGTCTTTTACGGCCATGTCACCTGCAGTATAGCACCCTTCAATGGTCTCCCAGTACTTGCGGTAGCGTTCGTCATTATTGTAGACCGTGCGCATCATCGACGGCCACGGTTCCCTTACGACAAGGAACCCTCCCGTTCCGGGGGGAACAGAGTTCCCTGCCTTGTCAACGACATCTGCGACAACACCCGGGATCGGTCTTCCGGCAAAGCCCGGCTTCATCGGCTCACCTATCATCGTGGTGATCATGTGCATGCCGGTCTCGGTCTGCCACCACGTGTCGAAAATGGGAAGTTTTTCTTTCCCGATCACGCGGTAGAACCATTCGAATGCTTCAGGATTGAGCGGTTCACCGACTGATGCAAGAATCCGGAGCGAGCTTAAATCGTATTTATCGGGCCATTCCGCCCCCACCTTCATGAACATGCGGATGGCAGTCGGGGCGGTGTAAAATACGGTAACACCAAACTCCTGGATGAGTTTCCACCAGGCTCCGGGGTCCGGGTAGTCAGGAGTACTTTCAGTGATAAGGATTGTTGCGCCAAGTGAAAGCGGGCCGTACACGACGTACGAGTGCCCGGTTATCCACCCGGGATCAGCAGTACACCAGTACACATCGTTTTCCTTCACATCCAGCACATTTTTGGTAGAGTAGTACGCTCCGACCGAATATCCCCCGCACGTGTGGACGATCCCCTTCGGCGCGCCGGTGGTGCCGCTGGTGAACAGGATAAAGAGCGGGTCTTCGGAGTCCATGATCTCAGGATCGCAGCGTGAGTCCATATCCCGGAGGAGGTCATAGTAATCGACTTCCATCTCCTTGTGGATCTCAACGGGCTGCTCAAGCTCCCTGCGGAGGACGACGATATGCTCCACGGTCGGGGCGTCGATTACCGCTTCCTCGACAGTGTGCTTGAGTGGAATTGACTTACCACGCCTGATGGTGATATCGGCGGTGATGACTACCCTGGCGCCTGCACTTGTTATCCTGTTGTTCAGGGCACCGGCCCCGAATCCCCCGAATACAACAGAATGCACCGCCCCTATGCGGGCACACGCGAGCATCGCGATGATCTGCTCGGGAACGACCGGCATATAAATACAGACCCGGTCCCCTTTTCCTACCCCGAGGCTTTTTAAGCCGTTGGCAAACCTCATCACGTCACGGTGCAGCTGGCGATAGGTGTAAATGCGCTCCTCTTCGTCCTCGCCTTTCCAGATAAGGGCCACCTTGTTTCTGCGCCCGTTCATCACATGACGGTCAAGACAGTTATGGGTGATATTTGTCTTCCCGTTGAGAAACCACCGTGCGTAGGGAAAATTCCACTCTTTTACCCGATCGTAGGGCGAAAACCAGTCAATTTCCTTTGCGACTGAGTCCCAGAATGCATCAGGGTCTGATAAAAATTCCCTGTATGCCTTTGTATAATCCCCGATCCATGACTGTTCTTTATAGGAAGGGTCCGGTAAATAACACTTGTTTTCAAGTTTTACATCAAATTTTTCGGCCATTATATCCCTGCTACCATCATTTTCTCAAAATTTTTATCCTGGTCACTGTTCACGAGGTAAAACCAGATTATCATCATTAATAATTTAGTATTCATATTAACCTTTATGCTTGCTCTTTAACAGGGAAAAAGAGGCAGAAAAGGAATAAAAAAGGTTTATAGCCTTAATCGTATTGGCGCCAGGTGTGGCCGCATGCGGTGCAGCGGAAGAACCTGACTTCGCTTTCATCAGCGGCCCGGAGCTGCCGTAACCACCAGAACGCCTCGTTATGTTCACATTTCGGACATTTTATTGCAATGGAAGGCAGGGTCCTGATCGTCCCTTCGTCTTCCACGATTACAATCTCCTTCTCGCTTCTTCTGGTTGTTTTGGACATCTGGTCATCTTCACAGATCTTCCTGATATAACCGCATTTGCGGCATTTCAGCTGGCCTGCAGAAGAGATCATCAGACTCTTGCATTCGGGACAGAACATCGGTTATCTATGAGTGTGCAAACAAGATTAAAGCTTGGATATGAGAAAAAAAACCAGAAATCCGGGCAGTCCGCCAATGGTATTCCAGCTTCCCCGTCAGTATCTTTTTTTTACAAACACGGTTAAATATTAACGAATGAAGGAATACCTGGTTCTCATCTCCTGCATATTTTTTATTGCATTTCTGCTTCCCGGCCGGTATAAAAAATATTTTGCCGTGCTCGGGTGGACCGGGATGGTCCTGTTCCTGTTTTCCGAGCTCCCCTATTATCTCTCCATCAATAATTTCCTGTACCCGCTGATGGCGGTTATTTCGATTCCATTCCTTGTAATTACCGCAAAAAACCTTTTAAAAGAGAACCGGCTTGTAATGCAGCTTACAAATGCAGCTGCAATTGCGTTCCTGATCTATGCGCCGTTTGCGTTCACCCCGCTTGGCGACTGGCTCATATCAGTTACGGTCGGCCAGGTCTTCTGGCTGCTCACTGCACTCGGTTACACCACGGACCTGTACGCATGGAACATGGTGATACGAAACGGGTTCCGGGTGGAGATAATCCTTGCCTGTACCGGCATCCAGGCGATAGCCATAATGCTTGGCGTTGCGGCGGCGGTAAAGACCACCCTGAAACAGAAAACCCTTGCATTCCTGCTGGTCGTACCGACCATCTACCTGCTGAATTTAATCAGGAACACCGCGGTGATAATTGCGTATACCGACCAGTGGTTCCCCTACCTTCCTGAAATTGCCGGGAACGGCGAGTACGGATATGAGAGCTTCTTCTGGGTGCACAACGTATTTGCAGAACTTCTTGCTCTCGTTTTACTGATTGCAATTGCGTACGGGCTTTTCAGGATAATCCCGGACCTCGCGGAGTTCGCGATCAGCCTTTTTGACCTTTACCGGGATGAGATCAGGAGAATCGCCGGTAGAGGTAGATGATCCTCTGCAACGCGGAGAGGTTTGTACAGACTGCAATCAGGATGACCGATACCCAGATAAATCCGGTCAGGCCACCGATGACAAGGACAAGGAAGGTTTCAGGCCTTCCGAAAAAACCGATACCTTCGAGCGGCGCATCGATCTTTCCATCAACCCGTTCCTGGTACCCGATCTCGGCATAGACGACCGGTTTTATGAAGGTATTCATCATGGAACCGATGATGGCAAAACCTGCCACGGCGAAATCGGCAACCGGCGGAAGCGATGTAAACCTGGTCAGGATTGCCACTCCCGAGAGGCCGATTGCCAGCAGGACAAGGGAATCCACGTACTTGTCGACGATCCAGTCAAATACCGCTCCAAACCGTGTCTGGCGTGAAGTCTTCCTGGCCACGCTCCCGTCCACAAGGTCAAGGACAGCGGAAATGACCAGCATCAGGCTTCCGAGGACAAACTCCTGCCGGTAAAAAAGCCAGGCACACAGGATTCCGAATGCAAGGGAAAGGAGTGATATCTGGTTTGGAGATATTCCTATTCTGGAAAATACACCCGAGACCGGCTCAAGATAATGAACAAATTTTGGCCTGAGTGCGGTAATATTCATAGCTTAGTACAATTGGCCTGCAATAATAATACTTATTCGCATCAATGGTTCCGCGTGTTTCCTTCGACAGAAATGAGTAAACCAAAGGGAAATATGGAATAACAGAGGGGATAAGAATGGATCCTGACAGGAAGGGCAACTGCCCGGCAGAAACAAGGGAGAAAAAAAGATCTTTTTCCGAAAGTACGAACTTCTATTACATATCAATACAAAATCTTTCTAAATTAAAGGTGGAGGAACCTTTTGCAGTCACTTGAGCGCCCGCACGTCCTGATGATGTCAGAAATCACGGTAGACGGTAAACTTACCCTTAAAAAGGGAACATCAAGCAAGATTCTCATGAAGTATATGGATCATGCGACCGAGCTCCTCCTGCATGAGACGAGGGCGAAATGTGATGCGATCATGGTAGGATCAAATACCATAAAGATCGACAATTCGTTCCTGACCGTCCGGTACGTGACAGGGAAGAGTCCGCTCCGCGTGATACCGTCCGGGAGGGCGGACATCCCTCAGGATGCGAATGTTCTCGGGCCCGATGCACCGACAGTGATTGCGGTCGCAGAGAATGCACCCCGGGAAAACGTCAGACGGCTTGAAGAGAAGGGTGTAACGATCATCCGTGCCGGGCAGGACCGCGTGGACCTCCCCCGCCTCATGCATATCCTGAAAACAGAGTTCGGGGTGCATACCATGATGATCGAAGGAGGGCCGACCCTCAACTGGCACATGCTCCATTACCGGCTGGTAGATGAGATCAGGCTGATCCACCTGCCATTTATTGTGGGAGGTGCCGATACCCCCTCACTTGTCGGCGGTATGCATATCGATTCCGAAAAAGAGATGATCAGCCTCAGGCTCAAGAATCACTATATGTGCGGCACGAACCTGGTCACCGAGTACGACGTCCTCTACCCGGACGCTGAAGCCGGCCCTGAAGAATGAAAGGGCGTTTTTCCCATTCTTTTTACTCTGCCCGAACCCTTTTGCCTGTAAATCCGCAGGAACGAAAAAAGTATTGAAAGGGTTTTAAAAGGAGCCGGAATTTTTTTTAAAATTAATGAACACAATCCCTGTTGCATTTTTGTTGCACACATACGACCTGGGGATCAGCTTCCGGAATGTCAGCATAAAGAGTACGCGGGAAAAGAAGGTGTAATCCACGACACGATATGACAGGTGGGGGTTTCACCCCGCCCCGCTGCAGGATGGTCTGCCGGCAGGATTGACTTGGATCCTGTTATTTTTAAACTGCATGAGCATGGTTTCTGTCGCATTTCAGGGACCAGCACATAAGGCGGTGGCATCAGCCCCGGGAATGTCAATGGAAAGGAGTGCGGATCAATACGAACGAATCACGGCTTGATCTGACAGGATGGAATGTTCTCCAGGTTTTCATCTCCGGCGTTGCGGCAAAGTTCCTGAACCGGCTGTCCAGGGATTTTCTTTTCTATAATTCTTTTTGAAATCCTCATATCCGGTACTCAGCAGCAATCGTCAAAGAACGGGAAAGGTTTCTGCAGGGCCAGAAAATCCGGCTTTTTAAGGATGGCGAACGAAAAAACGTGGATAGGTCTCTTTCATTAAATATAATCCCGGATACGCCCCCTGTTCCGTGGGCCAGGGATCATCAGTACAGGTTATCCGGATTTCCACCCGCTGGAAAAAAGTGACTTTCTCTCTCGCGAGTACCTTCAGGGACCCCGGTCAGATCATCAGGAGCGGGTCGGCCTTCATATACTCCCGGCAGACCGTGGTGGCATAGTGTCCGGGCGGGAGGGAAAATGATAATTTCACATCGTTTCCATTAATTTCGCTCGAAATTTCGGCTGAAAGTGAGATCGGCCTGAGTGCCCCGTCAAATTTTGTCTTTACATATCGTGAGGCCGATGTGAAATGTGCATGAGTGATCCCGTGTGCCTGCATCAGCGACTCGATGTTCCGGTCATCGGGGCCGGCAGGAACGAATTCAAGTGACCCTGGCATGAAAATGGCGATCCTGCAGCGTCCCCGTGATACGTGGACGGCTGCAATACCTGCCGTTGCCGCACTGACACGGTCCTCCCTGCCATTTTCAAAGATCAGGCGGTCGCCTGCAACCGGCCCGGAAAGGGTACGGCCGTCGCTGATCCTCATGCTCAGGGCCTTGTTATAAAGATACGACTGGAAGGCGCTGACAAACATCGAGAGCAGTTTTGGGGGCAGCATGTGGAGTGCACCCTGGTAATCACCATCCACGGTAGCGAGGTGGTGAAGCATGGACCGTTCGTACGAGAGCATGACCGGCAGATCTTTCAGCGCGGCAACCGGGTCGCGTGTATCCAGGAATGATCGTCGTGCAGTCTTCACCTCGTCGGGTTCACCTGGAAATGCCTCGCCTACATAGCAGCATACGGCATCTTCATAGTCTTCCTTCAGGATGAACTCGCCGACCCTGTGGGTGAGCGGACGGATCACCCCGAAACGCTGCACACCGAAATAGTTCGGGACAGCCGATCTGCAGGTCTCCGTGACTGCCGCGACCTCCTCCCTGAGGTTTTTGGAGCATGCGTCCCGGATGGTTATGCAAAACCGGTTGGCCGAGAGCGCGCCAAGCGACAGTGCGGTGTTTGCGGTCCCGATAACCTCGATGGTGACATCTTTTATCTGCAGGTTCCTGACCCGCTCAGGGTCCGCATTATAAATGGAGATGAGCTGGCTCGTCACTGCATGACGGTCTTTTGTGCCTGCAAACCCAACCCGCCGGTGAGAAATCCCGAGCCGGTTTGCCAGTTCCTTCACGAGGTGCTGGAGTTCCCAGTCTTTCTTTGTGAGCCTGCATATCAGGTAGGGACCTTCCGGTCCGGTGCTGCATGGTACTTCCTCGACCACGAAATCTTCTGCGGTCGTCCTGAGTCGTCCCCCTATTCCCGGGGTATCACTCGCATAGTAATTCATGCCGAGTTCACGTTCGAGGGGATATGTGCTTTCCTTCATAGTAGTGAGAGATTACCGGTTATTTTATCGAGAATATCACTTTTAGCCGGCCCGAGGCCGAGTGCGGTCACAGTACCGGGCGGGACCTCGGTCATGCCGGCATCCTGTACAAGCCCGGTGGAAATCCCGGCATTTTCGGCAAGCACCTTGAGCTCAAAGAGCGCACGGTCACCTGACACTTTCAGCACGACCTTTTTCTGTCCCTCCTGCAGCCATTTTTTCTTTGTCTGCGTATCGGCCTTATCGGAGGCGATAACTGCTGCATGTGCAGCCTGTGCGCATGATTTTCCACAGCTCATCTTAATGTCGCTTCTCAGGATCAGGCACTGTTTCCACTCAAAGCGGGGATCTTCTGCCATCGTACCAGATTACTTGTGGTTTGTATCAGAAATAGGTGTCCGAGTTACAGATGACAGGACCGGAAATGAACGCCCATATTGATAGCACTGTAATTCAAAGATTTATCCTGATATGAACCGGGAGCGGTATGACGTGGTGGTGGTCGGGGCAGGACCGGCAGGAAGTACAGCTGCACGGCTCTGTGCAGAGAACGGGCTCTCGACCTGCCTTATCGAGGAACACGCGGCAGTCGGGTACCCGGTCCAGTGCGCCGGGCTCCTCTCGTCAGCCGCATTTGGCGAATGTGAGGTTTCCGGGCACCCTGTTCTCCACACCATCACAGGTGCACGGGTCGTCTCCTCCCGCGGCCCTGATCTCTCGTTCGACACCGGCGGGACAAAGGCGTATGTCGTAGACCGGGGGGCACTTGATCGTGAGATGGCGGAGAAGGCCGCCTGTGCCGGCGCCGATACCAGGCTCAAGTGTGCTTTTGCAGGGTTCGGAACATCCGGTATCCTGACGCGGGGAATGAACGGGAGGCAGGAACTTTCGTACAAGGTTCTCATCGCCGCCGACGGACCCAGGAGCAGTATCGCCCGTGCGCTCGGGATGGCTCGTGCGCCGGTGTATCTCTCAGGTATACAGGCGGATGCGAAACTGGAGAAAAACCCACGGCTTGTCGAGCTCCATCCCGATGCATCACCTGAATTTTTCGGCTGGATAATCCCGTCCGGGGAGGACCGCGTCCGTATCGGCCTTTGTGGAATGCAGCAGGTCAGGGAGAGATTTTTTTCATTCCTGCATTCGTCGGGAGCGAAGGGGTGTATCAATCTCGTGACCGGCACCATCCCGCTCGGCATCATGCCCCGCACGTACGGCCACCGGACTCTTTTCGTAGGGGACGCTGCCGGATTTGCCAAACCGACTTCCGGCGGCGGGGTATATACCGGAGTCAGGTCTGCCCGTTACGCGGCGGCAACAGCGCTCGAGGCATGTGAATCGGGTGATACGGGGGACCTGTCTCTCTCGCGGTATGAAACCCTCTGGAAAAATGACATGGGGCGCGAGCTGGCGCTCGGGTTCCGGCTCTTCCGCATGAGGCAGGCGCTGACTCCCGGCGACCTTGAAAAACTCATCAGGGTACTCTCTGATCCCGGGATAATTGAGGAGATCAAGGCCTGCGGCGACATGGACCGCCCCGGTATTCTTGTCAGGCGCCTTCTTAAAAACCCAAAAATTATTCCTCTTTTCAGCGTACTTGTCAGATCAGGAGTACGAGGGATCATCAAATAAAAAAACTTTTTAACTATTAATTAATACGATTATCTAAATTAGTATTACTGAAGGTGAAATATTGCATATTCCCGATGGATTCATACCGATTACACAGGGTATCATTTACTGGATAATTGCCCTCGTTTTTATCGCCCTTGCACTTCGCTGGGCACGCAAGGAGCTCTCCGAAGAAAAAGTGCCAATCGTTGCCGTACTTGCAGCAGCCATCTTTGCCCTGCAGGCATTCAACCTGCCGGTCGGAATGGGGACAAGCGGGCATCTTGTTGGCGGAGCCCTCGCAGCAATCGTTCTCGGATCTCCGTTTGCAGCGGTTTTCATCCTGAGCATCGTCCTTATCATACAGGGAGTTATCTTTGGTGACGGCGGGCTCACCACCATGGGTGTAAATATCATCAACATGGGTGTGATAGGCGGGTTCGTTGGTTTCTATGGGTATACCGGCATAAAGGCGGTCATAAAGAACCCCTACGTCTCTGCCGGCATTGCAGCGTGGTTTGCCTGCCTGATCCCTGCGCTTGCGGCGTCTGTTGAGCTATGGGTCGCAGGAACGTTTCCGCTTGTTCCCGGACTTATCGCAATGGGGACGTATCACGCGGCAATAGGTATCATTGAAGGAGTGGTCACCGCGGCAGCCGTCTACCTTATTATTCATGCCCGGCCCGACCTTATGGACATCAAGACGGGGGCCGCGGTATGATGGATATCAAGAACTTTATCATTGCCGGAATAGTCATCGCCCTGATAATCGGCGTTGCTGCAGTTTTTATGGCATCGCCTGACCCTGACGGGCTGGAAAGCACGGCACTGGTCGTCCAGGGCGAAAAAACCCTGACCGGTGTCACCCCGGAGGAAGCCGAACTGGTCGAGGACGTTCACGGCGGTTTTGCCTATGATTCACCTTTTCCTGATTACGGTATGGGGGAGAGCCTGGGAAAAACAGGTGAAATAATCGCGGTTCTCGTCGGAATAGCAATTTGTTTTCTTATTGTGCTTGGTCTTGCAAAGGTTGCGGCCCGTCCGCAGCAACAAGAAAACAAATAGAATTTATCCTTTTTGATCAAGGTACATATCTCATGCACCTGATTGAGACCCGGGATCTCACGTACGTATACCCCGGTAGTGTCACCGGACTTGAGAAGGTCAATTTTATCGCACCACGAAATGCGAGGATCGCAGTCATCGGGGCAAATGGTGCAGGAAAGAGTACCCTTTTCAAGCATTTTAACGGGATCCTGAAACCGACGTCGGGATCGGTCCTGATCCGGGGAGAGCCGATCTCCAAGGAGAACATCCGCGAAGTACGGAAATTTGTCGGGGTGGTCTTCCAGAACGCCGACGACCAGATCTTTTCACCAACAGTGGAGCAGGACGTTGCGTTCGGCCCGACCAACCTCGGTCTTGACGAGGAGACCGTCAGGCACCGGGTGGAAGAAGCGCTCAGAATGGTTGGGATGGAAGACCGGGCAGGCAGGGTGCCGCACCATCTCAGCGGTGGAGAAAAGAAACGAGTGGCGATTGCCGGGATTATCGCCATGGAACCGCAGGTCCTCGTCCTCGACGAACCGACTGCAGGCCTGGACCCGCAGGGTGTTGCAGACCTGGTCGGTTTTATCAACTCCCTTTCAAGAAAATACGGGATGACGGTCATATTCTCCAGTCACGATGTCTCCCTCATCCCCGAGATCGCGGATTATATCTACGTGATGAATAAGGGGACCATTGTCGCATCAGGGACAATAGACGAGATCTTTTCACAGGCCGAACTTCTCACGTCGGTCAGGCTCGACGTCCCGCTCCTCCCGAAGCTGATCAGAAGCCTGCGTGAACACGGCATTGATGTCAGCATGGCATATACCTTCCAGGAAGCTGAATCGGCATTTTTAAAGGCATTCAAGGGAGAGCCATGATTGAAGACCTCTTCCTGATAGAAAAACAGTCCTACAGGGAGAGTCATATCCACAGTCTCGATGCACGGGTAAAGATCCTTGTTGCATTCGCAGCGATTATTGCAGTCGTATCTGTTCCCTACTCCACGGCCGTCTACACGGTGGGAGCCATATTTTTTATTTTTTTTGCGGTGTTATGGGCCCTTTCACGGCTCCCCGTATCTGTATACTTCTGGCGGCTCGCGATGGTTCTTCCCTTCGGGATATTCATCATTTTTTTCCAGATTTTTTTTGAAAACCGTTATTACGAGGTATTTCACCCGATTGTGACACTCCCCCTGAACATACATATCTATGCAGAATCGGTCCAGTTTGCCTCTATATTACTGGTGAAATTCCTTGTCTGCATCTCGTTTATCATCCTGCTTTCGTCAACCACGCGCATGCAGCACCTGCTCGAAGGGGCGGGGAGACTTGGATTTCCGCCTGAATTCGCCCTCATCCTCGGCATGATGATCCGCTACCTGTTCGTATTTGCGTATATGTACCGGAAAGTGACGGAATCCCTTGAAACACGCTGTTTTGATCCGTTCAACCGGGTTGTCCCGTGGAAATACAGGGTCCGGATGCTCGGGTACACTATCGGAACGATGTTTATCAGGGCATATGAACAGGGCGAACGAACCTACCTTGCAATGCTCTGCAGGGGATACGGGAAGGACAGCCACCTCTATGTCACTAAAAAAGCCATTAAAGGGTATGAATGGGCATTTCTGGCTGCCAGTTTCGCACTGATAATCAGCACCCCGGTGCTTGTCTGGACCGGTATCGTGAACTTCTTCTGACAGTCATATTTTTCGTTCAAAAGACCAATTTCCTTTCTATGGAGAGCAAATTCGGCCACGGGTTCATCGTCAGCATCGTGATGATATGCAAACATTTTGCCCTGCCGCCCGAAAAGGCATTCTACGGCGCCGCCGATCACCTCGATGGACTGGAAGTTCCCGAACAGTTCAGGGGGACAGAAATCGAGACCCTGACGACCCAGCTCAGGAAAAGGATTGTATGGCACCAGCCGGGTTCGATGGACAAGGAGGACGCACAGGAAGTTGTCAGGGTACTGAACAAACTGATCCTTGCGATAGACCGGGCACTGGGAATACCTGATCCCGATATCGGAGAATTCCACTGAAGTGGTGCGGGGAAGTGACGCGGAGTGTCACCATTAAGTGGTAAAAAAATCAATACTAAGTGTGATTATCGTTTTGTATAGTGATGCGTGTTTTTTAGCGGAGGTTAAAAATGACTGATACCTATGATGCATCTCATATCACGGTACTCGAAGGTCTCCAGCCGGTGCGTGAACGCCCGGCTATGTATATCGGCAGTACCGATACCCGCGGCCTTCATCACCTGGTATATGAGGTGGTCGATAACTCTATCGATGAAGCACTGGCAGGCGTGTGCAACTTCATTCAAGTGACCATCAATAACGACGGGTCGGTAACGGTCCTTGACAATGGCCGTGGTATCCCTGTCGATATAATGCAGAAGAATAAGAAAAGTGCGCTGGAGATCGTGCTCACCGTGCTCCATGCCGGCGGAAAATTTGACAAGAGCACATACCAGGTCTCGGGCGGGCTGCACGGTGTGGGGGTATCGGTGGTCAACGCACTCTCCCGTTCGCTCATCGCCGTCGTGTACCGTGACGGAAATATCTACGAGATGCGGTTTGAACGGGGGCGGGTAAGTGTCCCGCTCCAGCAGGCCGAAGAGACTGAAAAAGACCTCGAGACCCGCTATATCCTCTGGTACGGCGAAAAAATACCCGGGAAATTCCGGAACAGGAATGACCTCCTGGCGCAATACGGGGTTCAGCTGTCAGGGACCTGCATTACGTTCCTTCCCGACGATACAATTTTTGAAACGGTCGACTTTGATTACGACGTCCTTGCCCACCGCCTGCGTGAGCTTGCATTTTTGAACAGCGGCCTAAAAATCCGGATCGACGACCGGAGGACGGGGGATAGTGAAGAATACTGTTATGCGGGCGGTATTTCTGAGTACGTGCAGTACCTCAACACAGGAAAGGAGCCGACCCACCCGGATGTCATCTCGCTTGGTAAGAAAGACCCCGAGAACAAGCTGGAAGTCGACGTTGCGCTTCAGTATACAAATACCTACTCGGAACAGGTTTTCACCTACGTGAACAGTGTGAGCACGCGGGAAGGCGGTACGCATCTCGAAGGTTTCAGAAGTGCGATCACCCGGGCAATCAACAACTCATCGCGGAAGAATAATCTTATCAAGGATGCCTCGCTCGCCATGCGGGGTGAAGACGTCAGGGAAGGTCTGACTGCAATTATAAGTATAAAGATGGCAAATCCGCAGTTCGAGGGCCAGACCAAGATGCGGCTCGGCAACAGCAACGTCAAGGGAATCGTCGATTCCCTGGCCTATTCATCCCTGAGCGAATATTTTGAGGAGAACCCGAAAGTCCTCGCAGCGATTGTCGAAAAGGCCCTGGCAGCGGCACGGGCCCGGGAAGCTGCACGAAATGCACGGGAACTTGCACGGAGAAAGAGTACCCTTGAAAGTTCGGGCCTCCCGGGAAAGCTTGCCGACTGCTCTGAACGGGACCCCTCAAAGAGTGAGGTATACATCGTGGAGGGTGACTCCGCAGGCGGTTCGGCAAAACAGGGGAGGAACCGGAGATTCCAGGCCATCCTTCCCCTGAAAGGAAAGATCCTGAACGTGGAGAAGGCAACCCAGCACAAGATCCTGAAAAATACCGAGATACAGGCATTGATATCTGCGATCGGTACCGGTGTCGGAGAGCATTTCGACGCGGAAAAAGCACGGTATCACCACGTCATCCTGATGACCGATGCCGACGTGGACGGTGCCCATATCCGTACACTCCTGCTGACATTTTTCTTCAGGTTCATGAAAAAGCTCATCGAAGACGGGTATGTCTACATCGCCCAGCCTCCGCTCTACCGGGTTGCCAAGGGTAAACAGGAGAAGTATGCCTTTGACGAGGATGAGATGAGGGCGCTGATGGATGTATTCGGCGAGAAAGGTGTGAGCATCCAGCGGTACAAGGGTCTTGGAGAGATGAACGCAGAGCAGCTCTGGAGCACGACCATGGACCCCGAGCGCCGGGTCCTCAAGCAGGTCACCATCGAAGATGCAGGTTATGCAAATGAGATTTTTGAAAAGCTCATGGGAGAAGATGTGGCCGCACGAAAAGATTTCATAAAACGCCATTCAAAGGAGGTGACAAACCTTGACATCTGAGGAGAATCCCGTATCCGGCACCCCTGAATCAACGGGTGAACGTGTTATCCCGATCAACATCGAGAACGAGATGAAGACCTCGTACATCAATTATGCAATGAGTGTCATCATCGGCAGGGCCATTCCCGATGTCCGCGACGGGCTGAAGCCTGTGCACCGGCGTTCGCTCTATGCCATGTGGGAGATGGGAAATACCAGCGACAAACCCACAAAGAAGAGCGCACGTGTGGTCGGAGACGTCATGGGTAAGTATCACCCCCACGGGGATTCGGCAATCTACGATACTATCGTCAAGATGGCCCAGCCGTTCAGCTACCGGTACCCTCTGGTCGAAGGGCAGGGTAACTTCGGGTCCATCGACGGGGACTCTGCAGCGGCCATGCGTTATACCGAGGTCCGTCTCAACCCTATCGCCGAACAGCTCCTCGAGGACCTCGAGAAGGATACGGTCGCCTTTGTCCCCAACTTCGATGAGTCCCTGAAGGAACCGTCGGTCCTCCCTGCACGGGTCCCGAACCTTCTTATAAACGGGTCAAGCGGTATTGCGGTCGGGATGGCGACAAACATGCCCCCGCATAACGTGAAGGAGGTCTGCAACGGCATCTGCAGGTATCTGGACGAGCCTGACGTCTCAGTCGATGAACTGATGACCATCATCCCGGGCCCGGATTTCCCGACCGGTGCAGAGATTATCGGAAATGCCGGGATTAAAAGTGCTTACGAGACCGGGTACGGAAAGGTCCTGATCCGCGGCATTGCCGAGATCGAGGACCGGGGGGCAAAGGGTGAGCGTATCATCCTCACCGAGATACCGTTCCAGGTCAACAAGGCCAAGCTTATCGAGCATATTGCAGAGCTTGTAAAAGAAAAGAAGATCGAAGGGATATCGGATATCAGGGACGAGTCTGACAAGGACGGGCTTCGCGTTGTCATCGAGCTCAAGAAAGGGGTCGTCGCAGGAGTGATCCTCAACCAGCTGTACAAGCATACGGCCCTCCAGACGACCTTCGGCATCATTAACCTTGCAATCGTCGACAACCAGCCGAAAG
Organism: Methanoregulaceae archaeon UBA467; assembly: GCA_002503825.1. GTDB lineage: Archaea > Halobacteriota > Methanomicrobia > Methanomicrobiales > Methanospirillaceae > UBA467. The sequence continues at coordinate 9,440 of DASP01000016.1, read as the reverse complement.
TGCTCCCGCTCAAGGGAATCATCGAGCAGTTCGTCCGGCACCGCATCGAAGTCATCAGGCTCAGGAGCGAGTTCGAAAGGAAAAAGGCTGAAGAACGGGTCCATATACTGATCGGACTTTTAACCGCACTCGATCGGATCGACGAGGTGATCGCAGCGATACGGGCATCCGATACGGCGGATACGGCGCGGGGCAGTCTCATAAGCAAGTTCGGGCTGGACGAAATCCAGGCGAATGCCATCCTCCAGATGCAGCTCCGCCGCCTCGCCGCACTTGAACACCAGAAGATCATCGACGAAAAGGTCGGGCTTGAAAATGAGATCGCCCGCCTCTCAGAGATCCTTTCTGACGAAATCAACATAAGGCGCGAGATTCGGAAAGATGTGCAGGAAGTCGGTGAAAAATTCGGCGACGCACGGCGGACGGTCATTACCCGCGACTATACCCTGATTGAAAAGGAGGACATGATCGAGGACAAGACCGTGCTGGTCTCGCTGACCTCGATGAACTACATCAAGCGGATGGACCTCGACACCTACCGCCAGCAGCGCCGCGGCGGGCGGGGGATCATGGGCATGACGACAAAGGACGAAGACTACGTGGAGAGTGTCTTTGTCGCAGATACCCACGATTACCTGCTTTGTTTCACCAGCGGCGGAAGGGTGTACTGGCTGAAGGTCTATGATATCCCTGAAGGTTCCCGGACGAGCCGGGGCAAGGCTATCGTCAACCTCCTGAACCTGAACAATGAGCGGGTCACCACGGTCATACCGGTCCGCGATTTCAGGCCTGACCTTTACATGTTCTTTGCCACCCAGAGGGGCATGGTGCTCAAGGTCCCGCTCATTGAACTGTCACGTCCCAGGTCCACGGGCATCAACGTGATCAACTTAAAGGAAGGCGATGAACTCGTGGACGTCAAGATCACCGACGGCACGCGCGAGGTTGTCCTGACCACCCGGAAAGGGCAGAGTCTCCGGTTCCATGAAGAGGCGGTCTCACCCCGCCACCGGAATGCGATGGGAGTCATCGGCATACGGATGAGAGGCAAGGACGAGTTAAAGGCAATCGCTCTTGTCGATAAGGATTACCTCCTTACGGTCACTGAGGTAGGGTACGGGAAGAGGACCGATTTCGATGAGTTCAGGGGCCATGGCAGGGGCACCATGGGTGTCAGGAACATCCTGACCGACCATCACGGAGGGGTGGTGGCTGCAAAGGCGGTCTCTGACGAGGAGGAGATCATCCTTATGAGTGCTTCAGGGATCGTCATCAGGACGAAGGTCTCGGGGATCTCCATCCAGAAGCGGAGCACCCGGGGTGTCAGGATCATGAAGATGGACTATGGCGACAGGGTCGTGGGGGTCGCGGTTCTGCAGCCCGAGATAGTCGGTGACCTGCCGGAGACCGACGAATCGCCTGAACCCGGTGAAATGCAGGAACCCGGGGAATTCCAGGAAAACGATGAATCCCGGGAAAACGATGAATCCCGGGAAAACGATGAACTCCGCGAACCCGGGGATTTATCATCGTAATTTTTTTTAGATTCAATCAAAGAATGAGTAATCTGTGTTCTCGAAATCCTTAAACCACTAAGCGCAGCACGAGAACGAGAATGGGTATAAAAGCCGCATTTCCGTAAAAGAACTGAGCACGGTCCCACGACCCGTCTCCTGAGATACAACTGCGGTGATGCCGGTGAACACACCGCGGTGCATCAATATGATATGGATTCATATTTTTTCATGAGAGGATGAAATGAGTGGTATGTATCGGAACATTCTCGAGGTGAACACGAATGGTGAAGGAGAGATTGTCGATCTTTCACGGCAGGTACAGGATGCGGTGACCGCAAGCGGGATCAGGGAAGGGATGGTACATGTGTTTGTTACAGGATCAACCGTGGCAGTCACGACCATAGAATACGAAAAAGGTGTATTAAAAGACCTGAAACGGGCACTCTCTGTTCTGGCACCCGATGCGATTCCCTATGCTCATGACAGTGCATGGGGAGACGGAAACGGCCGATCTCATGTTAAGGCGTCGCTTGTCGGGCCGGATCTTACTATTCCGGTTACATCGGGTGAGGCGATGCTCGGGACCTGGCAGCAGGTGGTGCTCCTTGAACTCGATGTCAGGGCACAAAGGACCCGCACTGTTGTACTGACGGTATCGGGCGAATAACCCGGCACTCGTCGTTTTTCTGATACCCGGGCTTTTACCGGGAGTACTCACACCTGTTGAACTGCAGAACCAGGCCATGTATCCGGTCTTTCCAACCCGGAAAAATAGTAAATAAAGAAAAAAATCCCCTGATATCAGTCAAGAGGAATAGTCTCGAGCTGGGACACAAGCTCCCAGATACGGGTCCGTGCATGGACCGGCATATTCGGATCGTTACTGATTTCATCGATTTTCGAGATGGCTTCTGCAGCGCGGAGGCCGATCCCCTTTGAGTTATTCATCAGCAGCTGCCGGGTTTCATCTGCAACGCGGCGGATATTACGTGGAATTGTACTGTCATCCATGATGTGCTGCAGCATCAGGATACAATTTTCAATGGTTTTTTCTGGATTTATCATGGGATGCCCTCTTTCCTTCTCTTATTAATACTTATATTCGCACTTATATAGTTTAATAAAGACGATCGGTGATGACCACATGATGACTGAAGACGAAATTATGGCTGCCTACCTTCTGAAAGGCGGGAAAATGCTCTCGAAAACCTGTTCTACGTGCGGGTGCCCGTTGTTTGAGATTAAAGGAGAGACCCTCTGCGTCGTATGCAAAGAATCTGAAAAAAATGTGGAAAGTAAAGAAAAAAGCAGCAGTTCTTTGAGGAATAATGAAAAACCCACAGGTGTGGCCCCCCGAAAGAACACCCGGGAACTGAAAGGATCAATGGAGAATATGCTTGCAGCATTGTGTGAACGGATCTCTGACGAGCCCGATCCCGAGCGTGTCCTCGTCCTGATGAACTCGGTAAAAAAAGGAATCGAAGCCTACAATATGCTGTCCTGACGGTAGGCGCGCCTGCAAAGCTCATGGATACGGCCGGCCTTCCCTTCACCTATCCCCTTCACGCTGCAAAGCTCTTCCCGCTCTGCATTTATTATTGACTGTATGCTGCCGAAATGGTTGAGCAGAAGGCGGGCATTTTTCAGGCCTATCTCAGGAAAAGCAGCGATGATCATCTCCTGCTGCTCCTGTAGTGACTGGTAGGACTTCCTCTGTGCGAGCCTTCGATCCGATGCGGGCTCTTCCTCCCTCTTTGCGAGAATGAAGATCATCTGGGCCGTATCTGACTCGTCCCGTGAATAAAGGAGACTGATCCCGAGGTCGACCGTGATTGCGGCAAGGGTACCCCTGATGGCATTCGGGTGGATGTCCCGCTGTGCATAGATATCATCCCCCTCGATGATCAGTACCGGCCGTGGCGCAGCGGCAGCGAGGGCTCTCAGCTGGCCTATGAGGTCCCTGTCAACGAGGGTATCGACAAAGTCCCGTGCGGTCTTGCGTTCGATGACAATACGGTCACCTATCGCGTAATCGCCCTGTTCAAGCCGCTGCAGCGTGATTGCGGCCCCCATGTCACTCAGGACCTCAACGACTTTTGATGCCGTCTCCCGGTCGTCGACAAAGAGCCGGGGCCCTTCTTCTGCAAATGATTCGATCCTGGACTGCGCTGTGGGACCGGTGAGCGGCAATACCGGCGGACCGTTCCCGCCCGATGCACTTTTGAGCCGTTTCATCCCGGCAGCCATCGCTTTTTCGCGCTGCTGGCTGACATGCCGGAATGTCTCGTCGGCAGTCCCTTTCGTTACCAGCACAACGATTTTACCGCTTCCGCTCCGTCCTGTCCTTCCTTTCCGCTGGATGCTCCTGATTTCGGACGGCACTGCCTCGTAAAAGATGACCATATCCGTGGATGGAACGTCGAGGCCCTCCTCACCGACCGAGGTGGCAACAAGCACAAGGAATTCTCCATCCCTGAACTTGGCGAGGGCTTCGAGCTGTTTTTTCTGTGAAAGTCCCTTTTCGCTGTCTTTTGATGCCTGCCCGACAAACCTCTCGCACCGGATCCCCCTGCTCTGCAGGAGGTCGACGATCTGCTGCACGGTATCCCGGTAGGTCGCAAAGACAATGATACGGCTGCCCGGGCAGTCTTCAAGCTGGGTACGTGTAATCCCGTAAAGAAGGTCCATCTTCGGGTGAAGTTCTTCTCTCCACGAGCTGCACCGCTCGAGGAGCCTGGTAAAAAACGGGTCCTGTGCAAGTCGCTGGCTTGCCTTTGACCCGCCCGCCGATGATCCTTCATTATAGAGTTTTGTGACATATGCGGAGAGCACCCTGCTCCCCTGCGATTCTGCAAGAGATATTGCATGCCTGAGTTTCATGCATTCGGCATAGAGTGAGGCAGCGGCGTACGCCTCGGGGTCCCGCTGTTGAATGCGTTCCTGTATCCTGGAATTGAGATCATTCAATGCCCTCATGCTGAGCTGCTGCCGTTTCGGTACCTGGAAATGGAGCATCTCAATTTTTCTGAGACGCTGGTCGAGCAGCGTGTTCAGGTCATTTAATACCGATTTGAGTTCCCCGGGAAGGTCAACGCTGATGACCTCTATCTCCCGTTCATGGACGTATGGTGAGACATCGGGGTCATCTTCACTGCGGGTCTCAACAATCCGGATGCCGAGATTGCTGCAGACCTCCTGTACTTTTTCGACATTGCCACCGGGAGAAGCGGTCATTGCGAGGATCCTGCCGTTCTCACCCGTGGTGAGATAACGCTTTGCAATAAACACGTACGCATAGTTGCCGACTGCCCTGTGGCACTCATCGACAACCAGCAGGGTAACGTCTTTTAACGAATAGCTCCCGGCGATAATGTCATTTTTTATCACCTGCGGTGTTGCAAAGATCAGGGCTGACTCGTCCCATTCCCGTGCACGCTCTTCCGGAGGAGTTTCACCGGTAAAGAGTGCAGAACGCGGAGGGGTACCGCCCCCGGAAGGGATGACAAGGAATTTTTCAAAAAAACGGAGGTGCTGTTCTACAAGTGGTTTTGTGGGGGCCATCATCAGCACCTTCCCGCCTTCATTATACAGGCGGGATGCAGCGGCGATGAGTGCGATTGCGGTTTTTCCAAGGCCTGTAGGCAGCACCACCATTGTATTGCCGTCGAGTGCCCTCATCGCAACCGAGAGCTGGTATTCTCTCGATTCAAGACTGTCTTTACGTATATACGGGTGCGTGATACATTTCATATTCAGAGTTCTTGGAACATACGTGTACCTTCAACAAGCGAACGCACGAGCGCGTCGATTCCCTCTGCCGGAACCCTCGCCTGCTGCATGCTGTCGCGGTCACGAAGTGTCACGGTATGGTCTTCTTTTGTATCATAGTCGACCGTGATCGCAAACGGCGTTCCGATCTCGTCCTGCCTGCGGTAGCGTCTTCCTATCGCGCCTGAATCGTCATAATCAGCAACTAAACCGGCTATACGTATTTTTTCGGCTATATCGAGGGCGATTTCGGGAAGGCCGTCCCTGTTCATAAGCGGGAAGACTGCGACCTGGATCGGTGCAACGGCCGGGGTGAGGCGGAGGACCTTGCGCTCTTCGTCATCCACCATTTCCTCGTCATAACTGTGCTCGAGGACTGCGTATATCATCCTGTCGATACCGTAACTCGGCTCTATGACATGCGGGGTGACCTCCTCTCCCGGCACATCCACGGTCTCTTCCCTGACCTTGTAAAGTTCAGGCGGGATGAATATCTCTTCGCCGTCAATTGTCACGGTCGCGCCTTCGGGACCCGGTATACATTCGCAGAGCGCGTCTGCAATTGCTTTTGCTTTTCCCCTGAATTTTGGTCCGAGAGCCCCCATGTCAGGAGTGACACGTACACGGTTTACTTTTTGCGGTGTGTCATACTGGATGAAAACCGCGAAGCTCTGTCCGCTCTGCCGCTCGTGCGCTTTGATGTCGTAGTCGGTCCTGTCGGCAATCCCGACGGTCTCTACCCATCCGAACCGTTCTGAAAAGACCTCGGCATCCCAGCAGTCCTCTGCATAATGGGCCCTTTCGTCCGGGAGGTGCTGCCTGAATCTCATCTTGTCAGGCCTGACGCCGATCGCTGCCAGGAGGTCGTGGGTAAGTGCGAGGTAATAGGCAACATACTCGTTTGCCACAATGCCCTGCTGCACTGCATCACGCATTGAGACGAACAGCGGTTCAGTACAGTCCTCCTGCTGTTGAATGCCCAGCAGCGGCACCCTGTAGTCTGCGTACCTCGGGAATGCAGGGTGGTTCTTTTCAGCGGGGTGTACAAATATTTCAGCCTCTGCCTGGGTAAATTCACGCAGCCGTATCATTCCCTGGCGGGGAGAGATCTCATTCCTGTAGGATTTCCCGATCTGAACGGCCCCGAACGGGAGCTTGTCGCGGTAGAACCTGAGGAGCCTCTGGAAATCGGTGAACATCCCCTGTGCGGTTTCAGGCCTTAAATAGCCGGTCCGCTGTGATCCGGGTCCGATGGCTGTCTGGAACATGAGGTTGAAATTAAAGACCTCGACCGGCCCGAGTTCCTCCTCGCATGCAGGGCAACAAAGTGCACAGAGCACTTCTGCGAGCTTTTCGGCACTCATTGAGGATGCGTTGTGTATGTCATGCGCCTCGGCGACGTGGTCGGCACGAAGGTATTCGCGGCAGTGAGGGCACTGGCACATCTTATCTGAAAAACCCTTGACGTGCCCCGATGCGATAAAAATGTCCTCCTGGCCGATTGTAGGGCACTCTATCTCGTAATACCCTTCCCTGACCACGTAGAACTTACGCCAGACATTCTCAATGCGACGCTTCATCATGGAGCCAAGGGGGCCATAGTCGATGAAGCCCGCCACAGAGCCGTAGCATTCCGACGTGGGCCATATAAATCCGCGTCGTTTTGCCAGATCCATTATTTTATCGTAGACGTCACTCATGGCGATCACAGTTGTTTTATCTAAATCAGCTCAGAGCATGAAAAAGGTGTGTGGAATCTTTGTACCGGGGTTGAATGGTGGTGGAAAACCCTGATATTGATTTTCCTGTCATCATGCCGGGAACCTGCCCTCTCATCCCGGGGTGTGAAACTGGTGCATTACCACAATTTTAATATTCTAGTATGAATAATATAGCCTGAATTTTTTAAATCCGGATTTGACCGGCTCAGAAAGATATCCTTAAGTATGATGGACCGTATGTATATCCCTTAATTCAATTGTGTGGTGGAATGCAGGAAGATAAACGAAAAAGCCAGCTCCTTGAGCTGTTTACCAATATATCCGGCAAAACAAAGATTGTTGAGCCGATGAAAAAAATCCATGGTACTCTGCGTGACCGTGACGCAGTCGAACGGGAAATTGCGCTCGTGATGCGTGAAATTCTCGACCAGGGTTATTTTAAAACGAAACTAAAACCGATCCAGCTCGCAAAACTTGTATCGGCCTATTACGCAGGCAAGAACGATACTGAAATTGCGCGTGATCTCGGTGATGAGAAACTATCCAAGACCGTTGCAAGGGCACGTGTCCGCCTGAAACTCTTCAGGGATCTCGACTTCAAGATGCCGTTCGACCGGGAACAGATGGAAGACCTCCTGATCTCGGGAAAGACGATGAAGGAGATCAGCGAGGCCCTCGGGGTGAGTCCTTCAACATTGCGTGAATACCGCCATGTGATAGAACAGCGGGACGATCACACCATCGATATGTACCTGGAACGGATCAAGGACGTCATGGAAGACCGTGATCTCACGGAACAGATGACGAGCAGCGCAACAAAGGATAGTCTCGGTGATTCGATCGACATCACGGAAGCCGAGATGATCGATGTTACCTGATATGTTCCAGCCGGGTCTTATTCTTTTTATTTTTTGAAAAAATTGATTTTTCAGGTTTTTACCGGGCCGGGTACGCAGGGCGCCCCGGTTCCTGTGGCGTTTCCCGTGTTCTATCGCACTGTCATGTGAAGGATATCACGGTTCACCGGCGTGGGGTGTGCCGGCACATGATCCGGACCTGATCGCGATATGCAGGTAATGGTGAAGTCCGGTCCCGCCGCGTGGGAATCATTCCGGGAGATATTTTTCATAGGATAAATGCCATCATTACTGCATGGAACTGACATGGTACGGGCACGCATGTGTCTTCTTAAATGGAAAAAAAACGGTCCTTATCGACCCATTCAGCCCGGGACATGACCTGCCCGCGGCCCCCGATATCGTGGCGGTGACCCATGGTCATGCCGATCACATGGGCCAGGCGGTGTCGTTGAAGCGGCATACGGTTAGTATCAACGAAGTCGCAAAGTATCTCGTATCAAAGGGTGTCCCGGCAGAATCGATGAATATCGGGGGGAGCCTCACGATTGACGGGGTAAAATTCACGATGACGCCCGCGGTCCATTCTTCATGGATAGAAGAAGCCGGTATCTGCTGCAACGGCGGAGGGTGTTCGGGTTTTGTCATCGGGATTGACGGGCTGAAGATATACCATGCCGGTGATACGGCACTCTTTTCCGATATGAAACTTATCGGGGAACTGTACCGGCCTGACGTGGCACTGCTGCCGATTGGCGGGAGATTCACGATGGGACCGGAAGAAGCAATGATTGCCGCACAGTATATCGGCGCACGTCTGGTCATCCCCATCCATTACAACACGTGGCCTGCTATCGAACAGGACCCGGGGCCATTCAAGCTCGCGCTTGAGAGGACGACTGATATCGAGGTCAGGGTGATGACCCCGGGAGAGACGATCGTTATCTGATCTGAAAGGGTCCGTTTTTTTTTGATAATTTACCGGTAAGAAATCCTCTGAACCAGTAAATGAGCAGGAACAGTGATGGGACGGGAAGCGTTTCAGCAGGGCCCTGATTTTCTTAAACTGTATATGTACTGCTCCTGTGGTAGTATGGAACCGTCCCAACGGCTGCGGCATCATCCCGGGAGTGCCAGCGTAAGGAGAGGTGTATGAATTATCGAAAAACCTGTTCAGCCAAGTACCTCAGACATGAGGTGTTGTATCCCTCCCTGCCCCGCTGCAGGATGCTCTGTGGGCAGGGTTAACCGGGATTCTATAGATTTTTAAAAAGAACAGAGCGTGGTTGAAATGCTCATCTCGATAAAACCTGTTCGATCCATTTCTCTGACAGGAGGGGTTGCTCCCCTCCCTGCCAAAACCCCGGGCGAAATCCTGTGGGCAGGGTCGATTGGGATTTTGTTATCTTTTTAAAAGAATTAAGTACGGTTCCTGTCACATTACGGGGACGCACGCATACGGCGGGGCACCGGCCCCGGGAGTGCCGGTATAAGGAGTGTGGTCTGAAAAGAATTATTCATGATTCAGCCTGATGGGACCTGGGTTATTTCCTCCTTGTATCCTGCATTCCCGGAAA